>NZ_JAANTG010000001.1:0-1580573 GCF_011627385.1 Haloarcula sp. R1-2 | reverse complement strand
GCCGGGTAAAACCGAGCCTGGGAAGGGTCGATTCGCCCACCATCTCCACCTTGGGGGCGAGTATGAAACCGTGTGTACGTGCGATCCAGGCGTCCACTGGACTCGTTCAGTTGAACGAGTCACAACGACGTTGGCTACTATGCCAGCTGGTGGATTGCTCGGCTCAGGCGCTGATGAAGGACGTGCCAAGCTGCGATAAGCTGTGGGGAGCCGCACGGAGGCGAAGAACCACAGATTTCCGAATGAGAATCTCTCTAACAATTGCTTCGCGCAATGAGGAACCCCGAGAACTGAAACATCTCAGTATCGGGAGGAACAGAAAACGCAATGTGATGTCGTTAGTAACCGCGAGTGAACGCGATACAGCCCAAACCGAAGCCCTCACGGGCAATGTGGTGTCAGGGCTACCTCTCATCAGCCGACCGTCTCGACGAAGTCTCTTGGAACAGAGCGTGATACAGGGTGACAACCCCGTACTCGAGACCAGTACGCTGTGCGGTAGTGCCAGAGTAGCGGGGGTTGGATATCCCTCGCGAATAACGCAGGCATCGACTGCGAAGGCTAAACACAACCTGAGACCGATAGTGAACAAGTAGTGTGAACGAACGCTGCAAAGTACCCTCAGAAGGGAGGCGAAATAGAGCATGAAATCAGTTGGCGATCGAGCGACAGGGCATACAAGGTCCCTTGACGAATGACCGACGCGCGAGCGTCCAGTAAGACTCACGGGAAGCCGATGTTCTGTCGTACGTTTTGAAAAACGAGCCAGGGAGTGTGTCTGTATGGCAAGTCTAACCGGAGTATCCGGGGAGGCACAGGGAAACCGACATGGCCGCAGGGCTTTGCCCGAGGGCCGCCGTCTTCAAGGGCGGGGAGCCATGTGGACACGACCCGAATCCGGACGATCTACGCATGGACAAGATGAAGCGTGCCGAAAGGCACGTGGAAGTCTGTTAGAGTTGGTGTCCTACAATACCCTCTCGTGATCTATGTGTAGGGGTGAAAGGCCCATCGAGTCCGGCAACAGCTGGTTCCAATCGAAACATGTCGAAGCATGACCTCCGCCGAGGTAGTCTGTGAGGTAGAGCGACCGATTGGTGTGTCCGCCTCCGAGAGGAGTCGGCACACCTGTCAAACTCCAAACTTACAGACGCTGTTTGACGCGGGGATTCCGGTGCGCGGGGTAAGCCTGTGTACCAGGAGGGGAACAACCCAGAGATAGGTTAAGGTCCCCAAGTGTGGATTAAGTGTAATCCTCTGAAGGTGGTCTCGAGCCCTAGACAGCCGGGAGGTGAGCTTAGAAGCAGCTACCCTCTAAGAAAAGCGTAACAGCTTACCGGCCGAGGTTTGAGGCGCCCAAAATGATCGGGACTCAAATCCACCACCGAGACCTGTCCGTACCACTCATACTGGTAATCGAGTAGATTGGCGCTCTAATTGGATGGAAGCAGGGGCGAGAGCTCCTGTGGACCGATTAGTGACGAAAATCCTGGCCATAGTAGCAGCGATAGTCGGGTGAGAACCCCGACGGCCTAATGGATAAGGGTTCCTCAGCACTGCTGATCAGCTGAGGGTTAGCCGGTCCTAAGTCTCACCGCAACTCGACTGAGACGAAATGGGAAACGGGTTAATATTCCCGTGCCACTATGCAGTGAAAGTTGACGCCCTGGGGTCAATCACGCTGGGCACTCGCCCAGTCGAACCGTCCAACTTCGTGGAAGCCGTAATGGCAGGAAGCGGACGAACGGCGGTATAGGGAAACGTGATTCAACCTGGGGCCCATGAAAAGACGAGCATAGTGTCCGTACCGAGAACCGACACAGGTGTCCATGGCGGCGAAAGCCAAGGCCTGTCGGGAGCAACCAACGTTAGGGAATTCGGCAAGTTAGTCCCGTACCTTCGGAAGAAGGGATGCCTGCTCCGGAACGGAGCAGGTCGCAGTGACTCGGAAGCTCGGACTGTCTAGTAACAACATAGGTGACCGCAAATCCGCAAGGACTCGTACGGTCACTGAATCCTGCCCAGTGCAGGTATCTGAACACCTCGTACAAGAGGACGAAGGACCTGTCAACGGCGGGGGTAACTATGACCCTCTTAAGGTAGCGTAGTACCTTGCCGCATCAGTAGCGGCTTGCATGAATGGATTAACCAGAGCTTCACTGTCCCAACGTTGGGCCCGGTGAACTGTACATTCCAGTGCGGAGTCTGGAGACACCCAGGGGGAAGCGAAGACCCTATGGAGCTTTACTGCAGGCTGTCGCTGAGACGTGGTCGCCGATGTGCAGCATAGGTAGGAGTCGTTACAGAGGTACCCGCACTAGCGGGCCACCCAGACAACAGTGAAATACTACCCGTCGGTGACTGCGACTCTCACTCCGGGAGGAGGACACCGATAGCCGGGCAGTTTGACTGGGGCGGTACGCGCTCGAAAAGATATCGAGCGCGCCCTATGGCTATCTCAGCCGGGACAGAGACCCGGCGAAGAGTGCAAGAGCAAAAGATAGCTTGACAGTGTTCTTCCCAACGAGGAACGCTGACGCGAAAGCGTGGTCTAGCGAACCAATTAGCCTGCTTGATGCGGGCAATTGATGACAGAAAAGCTACCCTAGGGATAACAGAGTCGTCACTCGCAAGAGCACATATCGACCGAGTGGCTTGCTACCTCGATGTCGGTTCCCTCCATCCTGCCCGTGCAGAAGCGGGCAAGGGTGAGGTTGTTCGCCTATTAAAGGAGGTCGTGAGCTGGGTTTAGACCGTCGTGAGACAGGTCGGCTGCTATCTACTGGGTGTGTTATGGTGTCTGACAAGAACGACCGTATAGTACGAGAGGAACTACGGTTGGTGGCCACTGGTGTACCGGTTGTTCGAGAGAGCACGTGCCGGGTAGCCACGCCACACGGGGTAAGAGCTGAACGCATCTAAGCTCGAAACCCACTTGGAAAAGAGACACCGCTGAGGTCCCGCGTACAAGACGCGGTCGATAGACTCGGGGTGTGCGCGTCGAGGTAACGAGACGTTAAGCCCACGAGCACTAACAGACCAAAGCCATCATTCATACGCACTGTGACTCATTCACCGACGATTTACTCGTCGCTGAACGAGTCCAGGCGCAAACTGGGTCGCACGTAATCACACGGTGGAAAAGTTGATCGAGACTGGTACTTTCACGGTTCGATTCCGTGACTCGACGTTAGGCGGCCACAGCGGTGGGGTTGCCTCCCGTACCCATCCCGAACACGGAAGATAAGCCCACCAGCGTTCCGGGGAGTACTGGAGTGCGCGAGCCTCTGGGAAACGCGGTTCGCCGCCACCATTCATACCTTTCATAGCCCACTCAGGAGAGGCATCTCTCCCGAGTGGGCTTTCCGTATTTATAAGCAGTGCGTAACTACGTAACTGAGTCGAGAAACAATGGCATGACTCGCGAAGTCAAACTGAACGAACTCACGGCGCTTATTGAAACGGCAAGTACCCGCTGTCGGTCGCGACTGCTCGGGAGGAGTTCGACGATGTACGGCTTGTGTACGCAGACGGTACTGAACCGTTAGCTGCGGTGCTGGATCGGATCGATGACGAGCAGTTCGAGTCTCCCGACGAGGTGCAATCGTCAATCTACAATATTATCCCGGTTGAAGGGGTTGGCGAGCCGGGCCAGTCAGAGGGCGAGGGCTGATCGAATTCGCTACGCTTAAACGACCGAGTTGACTACCACTATCTGCGCCAAGGTGGCAGAGTCTGGCCTAACGCAGCGGCCTGCAGAGCCGCCCATCGCCGGTTCAAATCCGGCCCTTGGCTTCTCAGTTGCTTACGCCCCCAATAAATCCCGGTGAGCTACCCGGTTTCTGCCTTTTTATGTGGGTCGGCGTTATGAACTGTTGCTCGAAAACGGTTAAAAACAGGAACACGATTCTGGCGAAAGATACAGTGTTGGCAGGCTGTCTATCAAGTCTGTTTTCGACGGGCAACAACCGACGTAGCGGGATCGCACGAAGTAACGATGTAGCTACAAACTGTTTCCCGGGACATTCGAACACTGGAGCTAGCGGCGATGAGGGCGGTGAAGAAAGAGATATGTCGCTGCTGACCTGGTATTAACCCTTATTTCTCGGCACCAGTATTACAGTTGCAATGTGGTTGTTGGGTCAGAAAACGCGGCGGACAGTCGTCGACAACCACGAACTGCTACTGATTTGTCTGGTTGCTATCGCTGCAGTTGGGGGATATCTCACGTATACGGGGCACGTTGCTCCAGGAACGGACACAACCACGCGGCAGGTGTCGTCGTGGCAATCGTCTGGCTCGTTCTCCCACAACGCGACAGTTCGCAACGGGACCTCAGCGTTTCCAGAGGGTGAAGTGCTTGAGGACAGATCCGTGTACCTCCAGCGGGTCGCTCCCGTACTGGACGGAGCGTTCACCTACATGTACAGTGCCAGCAACGAAAGTGACCTCACCGCTTCGGCTGACGTGTTCGTTCAGTATCGGTCCGTTGAATCGACGCAAAACGGAGATCTCGTCTACTGGGAAGTCGAACGACCGCTGACACAGGGCACTGTGCAATCGCTGGCCGCGGGCGAACATATGGCGGTTCCGCTCTCGCTGAATGTCAGTCGCGCAGCTGAAGCCGTTCGACGTATCGATTCCGAACACGGCCAGACATCCGGTCGACTTGAGATAGCGGTGGTCTCTCAGGTAACTCTCTCGGGGACACGTAACGGGCAGTCAGTCGACACGGCTCGCACGTACCGCTCTGGACCCTCGGTGGCCAGTGCTCCCGCTTGGTTGCCTTGGCGGCGCTACTGCCCTCGTCTACGGGCGCACGACCGACTATCTCACACTTACTGACGCCGAGCGCCGATGGCTCGTATACAAGTCCACTCGCGAGGAGTTTGATGAATGGATAACCGTTGGCCGAGATGATCCAGTCGACGACGTCTGGACGACTTCCGTCGATTCGCTCGTCGGGCTCGTAGATATCGCAATAGACACCGATGAACGTATCATCGAGTCAGATACCGATTCTGATTTCCTCGTGTATACTGGTGACCGATTGTTTCGGTACGAGCCTCCGCCAGAACCCAGAACTGATTCCACTATGGGCAACAGTGACGCTGAGACCTCGGACTGACCGAGTTATTTTATTGTTCTTTGGTGCCGTCGTCGTCGGCTTGCGGTTCAAGCATCGCATCGAGTTCAGGGACTAGTCGGTACCCGGTCACCGTGCCGACTGCAGCGGAGAACGCGAGTGCAACACCCAACTGTGTGACTGGGCCGAAGCCAGCGCTCGAAACCGCTGGCATGACAAGAATTGTGAGCACAATCCCGGCAAGACCGATCGCTGCTTCGCGGATAGCGACGCGGCGGAATCGGTGACGGCGGTCACTCGGTTGTGTCTGGAGTACCGGGAGGACGTCATGATATCGCGTCTGGACGAGGTAGTTTGTCACTACCGCGAGCAGGCCAGCGATGAACGCCCATGGGCCCCAGCTAACTCCGAATGCCGGATCGAAACCGAGGGTGAATCCACTCGGCTCGGCTGACTGCTGGCTTTCGGGTGTCGGCGGTACAGGTTCGGCCCCGCCGCCGGCCACGGTTTCGGGTTCTTCTTCGCTGTCGGTGGGCGTCTCAGTCGGCTCCTCGGTCGATGTCCCGACGCCACCGCCGCCACCGCTTTCTCCGCCAGCGGGCGTTTCAGCCGGTTCGTCAGTTGTTGTCGCAACCTCTGGGCTGTCGGTACTCTCCTCGCCAGTGTCGCCGCCATCGCTTACGTTGGTACCACCGCCACCAACACTGCCTGCATCTGTGCCGTCCCCATCGCCGGCGCCACCGCCGTCACTTGACCCGGTGTCACCATCACCGCTGCCCCCTGCACCAGTATTACCGCCTGCATCACCCCCGCTACCACCACTTCCGCTGTCACCATTGCCACCATTACCTCCACCAGTGCCTGACTCGGCATCTGGAATTTCCATGGTGTACGTCACTTTCTCAGAGAGGTATGACGGGCTGTCGGCGCTTGTCGTCACGGTGAATCCGAGCGTTGCCTGCTCGCCCGGGTCAAGCGTAAGCGTGTTACCCGCTTCATCGACCGACTTGCGTGCGCCTGTGTCTGCGTTCCTGTAGATGTCCAACCACTCGCTATCGTGCTCGATCTGGATCGTCGCTGCTTCGTCGCTACCGGTGACTCCCGCAAAACCGACAACAAACACGTCGTCGAATACGGTCCTGGTAGGCGAAATAACGTCAACGGAGATAACAAGCTCGCCGTTGCTGTCAAACGATGCGTAGCGGTCGCCGTTGGGCGTGTCAGCCGGGGCCAGCGCAACCCCGGTGTCCTCCGCTGGGGCGAGTTCGTCGACCGGCTCGGAAAGCGGGGCTGCGCCTGTGGACATGACTGTCCCGCAGACGATGAACACGAGCCCAAGGGCGAAGTACCATTTCATATTCTGGCTGGGGGTGGCGATTTACGCGGGCAATGCTAGTCTTCGTATTTCAATGATAAAATGGACTGGCTACGCGCCACTGTGGTCCGTCTGGCGTGCTGCGAAGACAATCGAATCTATATCATCAATAGCCGCACCAGTATTATTCTGGAGGTCAACGACAATCGTGAGTGTGATGCTATTACCGGCGTTCAAGTCGACAGCGTTGTCGCCATCAGAACTATTGTCAACAATTGAACCGTTTCCACGGTCTGTATCTTGAATGTCCAGTGCGTCTCCGACGAGACCGCTTGTGCTGTTTGAGTACGTGGTCTCACTGGCATTCACCGAAACGCCGACGTTCTTTTCGCCGTTGTTACTGACTTTGAGAGCATCCTTGAACGTGGTCGTCGCCTTTTCGCTGAGATCGGTCTGCTCAAGCTTAATAACGGACGTATCTGACCCATCCGGGGTTTCAGTAGAAATAATGTTATTATTATCCTCAGGGGTTCCACTATCAGTTGTACTTGGGTTGTTCGCCTCGAAACTCAGCAGCGCACTTGAATCGCCGGAGGTGTTTATATTAACCGTCCGCGTCGCTTCGACTGAGGAGAACGCGCCGGAGCCAAACGCGCCGCCAACGGTCGCACTGAGTGTCCCGAGCCCGAGCAGGACACTTCGTCGATTGAGTCTCATCTGTTATGCTACACAACGCTAGCGCACCAGTTACTATTGACGTGCCTGAGCGGCGTTAATGCCATCCATTAACGGCTCAAGCACGGCTATAACCCCGCTCAAGCAGCACAATAGTAAGTCCCCGGAACCTGTTGTAGCTGGTACGGCACGGCCATAACGTGCTGACTAATCAACTATGAATCGCAGAAACGTACTTACGGGACTCGGTGGACTGGCAATCAGTGGTGGGGCGCTCTTCGGGACGGGCGCATTTACGAGTGTTAGCGCAACACGAGGTGTTGAGGTGAACGTCCTCGGTGGCAGTAATGGGACTGTTGATGGTACTACAAGCGATGACGATCAAAAAGCCATCGCAGATTCGATAACCGAGGGTGCGGTCGACGTGCTTGTGGATCTCTCATCGGACTCTATCGGTGTTAAAGATTCTACCGGCACTGTAACAAACGATGGCTCTGCCCTTTATCCTTCTCCTGACAATATTAACACGGTATACACTGACTCGAGCGGGAACAACGCTCCGTTTACCAACGCAACCACTGAAAGTCAGTACGTGAGTCTTGTCGCAAATGATGTGACCATTGTCTTCGGTTCGGACAACGCTAACCAGGGTCTTCCGCAGGACTCAGATGTTACGTTCGGCGAGCTTTTCGCGTTCGCAGACCCGTATGGTAATGCGCCGGATGTTAACTTCAAGACTTCTGCCGAGTCCGCTGATCCACTCCTTACTGCAGTGGGCTCCGACGGCACCGACCTGACTGGCGGACCCGGCGATGAGGCAACTGTTAAGTTATCTAACAAGAGTTCGAGTAACGGTGCTAAAGCAAAAGCTACGGTCGATACTGGAACAACAGACGGTGCGACAGAACGCCTCGACATCGGTATCGGCGAAAGCCCTCCGACTAACAACTAGGCCCTCCCGGCGGAACCCGAACTGAACAAAGTGCTGGGCAACGCACGGTAAAGTCGCTGTTGCTCAGCATACGGCCTCATATCACCCACTGACCGTTACTGAACCCAACGCAGTGACCCATCGGGGCCCTACCCACAGCGTACTTCAAAGTGCTCTCGATTGATAGCGTACGCGGCACACCTCGCTCAACCTACCCGGCTGCCGACCGCTCATACTATGTCTGACCGACGGGTGGTGGCTCCACCTCAGCACGCGTAAGTACCGACTGTACTGTAGGAGCTAAATCCACCTCGTTACTATCTTGTCGGAGTGATGCCACAGTGCCGGCGTAACGACACGACTGACGACAGTAATACTGCTGAACTGATGCTAGAGGCTGCAACAACGCTATTTCCAAATCCACTGACACTCAATATTGTCTGCGAATGATCTACATGCAATTTTGTTACCATTGACACTCCAGAAGGCTTTTTATATTGAGGACAAAACCACGTATCATGGCAGTGGGTGGGAAACAGAGCAACCAGACAGGGGCTGGTGACGCGATTACACGGGATGAAGTATTCGACTTACTCAGTAATCACCGCCGCCGATATGCGTTACATGTAGCGAAGCAGACGGACGGTGATTCAGAGCTATCAGATATTGCAGAACAGGTGGCGGCGTGGGAAAACGGGAAAGCACAGAGTGAGATCACGTCCAGCGAGCGCCATCGCGTGTACACGTCAATGCAACAGACGCACTTGCCCGCGATGGACCGCGCGGGCGTGATCGACTACGACAACGGGACGGTCACGCTGACCGAGCAGGCAGCGGACCTCGACGTGTACATGGATGTCGTGCCCGAAGACTCTATCCCGTGGGGACAGTACTACCTCGGCTTGGCAGTGCTGTCGGGGGCTGTCGTGGGCGCTGCCGGGCTGGGTGTGTTCCCAGCCAGTATTCCTGACCTCGCGTGGGCTGGGCTCGTCGTCGCGCTGTTTCTCTGTTCCGGCCTGTACCACGTCTGGCAGAGCCAGCAACTCCGCCTTGGAACGGGCGAAAAGCCTCCGGATGTCGAAACATGAGCAAGAAATGGACTCGCCGGAGTGCACTCGGGCTGATCGGTAGCGGTGCCGGACTCCTTACGTGGGGAACTGGCGGGTTCACGGAGGTACAGGGAAGCCGAGACGTGTTCCTCGACGCCGACAACGACTCGGACGCACTACTGGGCCTCGATGGCACGTCGGTCAGCGGTGTCGACGGGAAGAGGGTCTCCCTGACGACACTCACGAACCGATTCGATGAAGATATAACGAACGTCACCGTCACTCTCGACACCCTCGATCCGCCACTTACCATCGTTCAAACGCCTTCCAAACTCCCGGCGAACGGAGGCACCGGCGATATCACTGCAGAACTCGACTGCGGCGGTTCCACTGGGCAGGAGAACGTCGACATTACGATCACCGCCACCGGACCCAATCAAAGCGTCGAGTTACAGCGACAGTTCACCATCGACTGCGTGGAACCACGGGTCTCGTACTGGGACTTCGAGCAAATCAACCGTACAACCGTGCCAGACGTGTGGGACAGCGGGACGCTGCCGGTCAACAATGGTCAGCGGTCCTCGTTCTCGTTCTCTTTTTCTGAGTCCACTTTTTACAGGCCGAGTGTGAGACAGGATCAGACGCGCGGAAGCCATCTCGACTTTAGCCAGACCTCTGACCCCGTCGAGATCCCCGACGACCCGTCGCTGGACCCCACCGGCGAGTTCTCACTTTCGGTGTGGGCGTACCTCTCTTCGTCTCAGACAGGGCTCTCTCGACTGTTCAGTAAGTGGAACGGCGGCAGTGCTGGGTATCAGTTCTTCATCGCTAGTGGAGAGATACTCAACGAGGCCCAGTCCGACGAACTCGCTATCGAAACACAGGACGACTTCGTGCTCACGGGCATGACGCTGGCTACGAAGACGTGGACGCACCTCGTCTGGAGCCACGGCTCGTCGAACGACACGGTGTACGTCAACGGGTCTAAGGTGTACGACCAGCCCGCGCTCGACGACCCGGCACCGTCGGACTCATCGCTCCTGCTCGGTAACGGTCCCGATGGCCCCTGGAGCTACGACGGATACATGGATGAGCCAAAGGTGTACGATATTGCTCTCACCGATTCGCAGGTCCAGAACCTCTACGACACGAGCGAGGGCGGAGACGGTGGTAGTCTCACATAGGGCGCTGGCACCTCGACGACGACACCCGAGAGCGACGCTTCCGGGCTGGCTCTCGCTGCTGCCAAACATCGGGGACGAGCAGTGAGCGGTGGCGGTTGAACGGTCCCCGCGCGTTCAGTCTCGTCAATTCTCTTGGCGTGCCCGTCCAGCGTAGCGGAGAAAAGCTGCGTAGCGGGCTGACGTTCGCTTTGAATCGGAATCGAACGGTTTACTCGGAGACAGTCGTGCCAGCGAGCGACTCGGTTCCAAGCAACGGGACCGGAGAGGGGTCCCGCTCAGAACGCCTGGGTCCGCCTCGCGACTGGGCACAATCTCCGTCGTCGCGTCGGGTTCTGCCTCACGAGTCCCTGTCCGGTGGTGTGTCGTCGGTACTCAGCCGGAGTTGCCGGCTCTGCTCCCCTTCTGCTCCAATCCTGCATGAATACCCGTGGTAACAAAGCACGATCAAGTCGGCATCAATCTCGTCGACGTAATTAATATTCTCCAGATATGGCTTCCCGTGACAACCCTGAGTGGTGATGATAATATGGAGTTCTGAGCCTCGATCGGCGATCTCAAGCGTTTACAGTTCCGCGCTACTCGGACCGGTTCGGCGTATCGAGTGATATCGACCACAAAGACCACATGAAGCTCAACGTCATGGTGTCCGGCCTATTAGAGCGCGTGTGTTGCTGCGCGGTTCGCGTCGGCACTACTATCGGTCGCGGCCAGAACCGTATCGTACATCTAACTACTATCCGGGTTGATTTTGCCCGGACCGCCGACGGCGGGATATACAAAGAACTGGACCTGTTTGGCAGGGTAACGGTACATACGAGATTGAAATCTCGGTCGGTGAGAATATATTATTTATTGGTGGGACATCAGAGAACGCTGACCACAGGGACGAACTCAGAAATAAGTGGTTTGATGATATCGGTAAAAAGGCGCCACCAGTCTCGATAGGGAATCAACTATCCGGAAATGTGGAAGCAAAGCTGGGACTATTCGAGTTCAGAGAGAAAACAAACAACGGTAGTACCAACGCCAAAAAAAAACTAATATAATTGATATGAGGGACGCAGACGTGCATATTACACTCTGGTACAACAAAGACGTCACTGAGTATAGCAGTACATCAGCCGTCTTTAATAGTTGAAACCCGTATAGCTTGACGCTAGATGAGATGACAACGACCTTTTTTTCGACGTCCGTTCGCTCCGCTCTCAATCGCTGGTTTGTGCTAGTACTACTCGTTACACTTACGCTAACGCTTGCTGGCGGCTACGTCACGTACGACAGCCATGTTGACGGAGCAGAAACGGTTACTGAACAACAGACCGTCGGCACGTGGACGGTGGAAAGCGAGTTCGAACACGGCGCCACAGTCTCGCGTGATACCGAGGTTTTCAGTGCGGGTGAGCGACTTAGCAACCGGTCGCTGTATTTCACGACGGCATCGCCCGAACTCGATGGCACGTACACGGTTTCACACGACAACACTGAGGGGAACGCGGCAGTGACCTCGACGAACCTGTCACTGGTCATCCGCGCTGTTGAGGAGCGAAACGGGAATCAGGTGGTCCACTGGCAGACACGCGACTCGCTCGACACACTCGATGCCGTCGAGATAGCAGACGGCGAGGCGGCAACAACCACAGTTAGCGTGGATATCCCGACAATCCTCAACCGTACCGAAGCAATACAGAACGATCTGGGGGCTGCCCCCGGACAGACAGAGGTCCTCCTCGTTGCCGACACAACTGTCGAGTCGTCAATTGACGGAGAAACATTCACCGACACTCGCACTGACCGCATCGAGATCGTGCCCGGACGGAGTGTCTACCGCGTTAGCACTACCACAGCCGGAGAGACCCCCTACGACGCGACCGAGCAAGTGACTCGGACCATCGAACCGACACGGCTGGAACTGTACGGCGGGCCTGTACTCTGTGTGTTCGGACTGTTTTGTATGGCCTTCCTCGGGACAGCACGCTGGCGTGGCTGGCTTGCAGTCACCGACCGCGAGCGAGTGCGCAACGAGTTCGAGCGTGCACGTAACGATTTCGACGAGTGGATCTCGACGGCACGAATCCCGGATGCCGACGACCGGACACCTGTCCCGACGGACTCGCTGGTAGATCTTGTTGACATTGCTATCGATAGTGACAGGCGCGTCCTCGAAGACGGCGATCAGTATGCAGTCCTCGTTGATAGTGAAATCTACACGTACACGGCGCCACCGACTGTCGACCCGCTCGCGTCACCATCGACACGCGATACTGAGCCCACTGTGGAAGACAGAGAAGGAGCGACGGCGTCGCTTTCAAGCCTGCTTTTCACCGACTCGACTGATAATGCTGATGTGACACATCCTGATGAAAACGAGCCGTCCGATTCAAGCGACGGATGACGCCGTTGATCGGTCACTTTCTGCAATTGTTGATTGCTCCGGTATAGCTTGTGCTGCTTATGTCACTCTGTGGCCACGGAGGGGATAGATCCTGATAGCGGGAGACACTGCTCCTGGCTGCCACAAACGATGGTTCGGAACGCAGTATCCCGTGACGACAGGGTGGTTGCGTCACTCCCATCGACTCAGCAACACCGATTTATATTCTGCTAGTCTACATCGCGTAGCAACAGACTGGTATGCTCCGAACGTATGTGGCGAGAGGGCTGACAATCGCCGGGTTTGTGTTGGTTCTGGCACTCATCGTAGGTGCACTGGTTGGGCAGCCGGTACTTTTGAGCTTTGTCGTGTCCGGAAGTATGTCGCCAACGATTCAGGAAGGCGACGGCTTCGTTGCGATTCCGGAGCAGGTTGCGGGCGACATTGAACAGGGCGATGTCATCGTGTTCCAGTCACAGGAGATTCGTGGTGGGGAGTTGACGACACACCGAGTTGTCGGTGAAACTGAGCAAGGATACATTACCAGGGGGGATGCGAACCCGTTCACGGATCAGGATGGGGCCGAACCCCCAGTGACTGAAAGCCAGATCGTCGCGGTCGCATGGCAACCCAGTGGACAGGTGGTGACAATCCCGAATTTCGGCACGGCCATCCTCGCCGGCCGCGTCGTCGTCACAAACGTTCTGACTGCGGCTACGACGGTCCTTGGAGTTGAGCAGGCAGCCGAGTCTTGGCAGGCAGGCTCGGTGATGTTGGTCTCCGGCGTGATACTGTTTGCAATAAGCATCGGTAGTGGGATCGTGAACGGGTCTTCGCGCGAACGAGCCCGTTCGTGTGGGCAGGATACCTTCGACCCACGGTACGCCGCGCTCTTTCTGACCGCAATCATCATTGTGCCAGCCAACATCGCAATGGTGGCTCCGAGCTCGACCCATCAGATTCCGGCGGGTGAGATCGCAACTGGAAATAACATCGCCCCTGGTGAGCCGGTTGAAGCTACGCTTGTAGCCAACAACGAAGACGCACTGGTGACAATGCTCGTCGTGTTTAACGCGTCCGGTCAGACGACAATCGAGAGCCGGTGGCTCGATGTCCCAGGCGGCGAAACGGACTCAACAGCGTTGTATGCACCCGCACCGCCACGAGGCGAACAGAAGGTTGTAACCGTCTCTGAGCATCGCTACATCGTTTTGCTTCCCCCCACCGTTATTATCGCGATGCATGACATACATCCACTGGTGGCATTAGGTGTAATTAATGCGGCGCTCACCGTGGCTGTACTGGCATTCGTCATTGGGTTGCTCGGGACAAGCAAACGACGTGTCCGCGACACCGACCGAGACATCCCGCTGTATCTGCGAATAAAGCGTAGATTGTTGTGACTGGACAATTTGATTGTTCAACGCAACGCAGCGTACTTGGCGGCGCATCGTTCAAACACGTCGCAAACGGTAGCCGTGGTAGCCGTGGTTCCTCCGGGGAAATCGACCGCACGGCAGGCCCGTTCCGGTCGGCCATACCACTGCCCGTCTCGGTTACTCTGTTTCGACAGGGATTGTGTGGACCTGCCGGAGCGGTTCGATGTGGCTTTTCGCTGTCTCGTCCAGTGGAAAAGTCCCGTGGATGTCGGCTGGAACTTGGCCGTGGACGACACGCCCGAACGGCGCGGCGGCGGTGGGATACACCTGTTCGGCCAACCGAGCGACGGGGGCCGCGACATCGAGGCCTTCCAGCGCTTCCTTCACAGCCGCTTCGCCGACGTGGACGGATTCCCCTTCGATCAGGATGAACGCGAACGGGAGGTCGTCAAACTGTGCCTGGAGGAACGCCTGAATCGCATCGGATTCCCAGGGAACAGGCGTGATATCCGTGGCACAGCGGGTTACCGTCTCGGCAGCGCGCCGGAACAGGTCGGTACTGCCGTCGTAGACGAGAAGCGACTGAGTCACATTCTCAGTATGGGTTTGGGCCGTTTGAACGTTGTGTAGTGTCACAACGGCTTATGCTTCTACACCTCGATGCTTCTGTATGGACGCACGGGACGAACCGACAGCCAGACTCGGCCGACGACTCGAAACGGCACTGGAGGGCGCGCTTGCCGATAGCGTCTCGTGGACGGTCACCACTGACGGCCCAGTCATCGCTCGACTACCTGACCGCGAGTTCGCGTTTGAACGGGCCGATAGCCCGAACGGACACCGGTGGACGGTCGTGTTACGCGCGGACGGGTCGGTCGTGAGCAAGTTCGGGCAGTTCGAGACAATCGATGATGTCGTTGAGACAGTTGAATCGCTCGTCCACTCAGACGTCCGGTACACGGTTTGCTGTGACGGCTAACTGTCTCAGCGCCGGAGCCACCCGTCAAGCGAATCCAGTGGCTCCGTTTCAATCAACGGACACACCGCCCGTGGGTAATCTCTATACGAGCCCCGCACCAACGAACAGGTGTATGAGTCTGCTCAAGAACAAGCACCTCCTCAACGGGATTGTCTCACTGGGAATCAGTGTCGCTATCACTGTCTGGCTGGCCGACGACGAAGATGCGCCGTGGAGCCTGACTGATATGGCTCTGGCCGTTGCCATTTCGTCGTTCCTCTCCGGATTTTTCACCAGCTACTTCGCCGACTGACGGTCGGGCGACTCCGCGTAACGGGGGAACACCGATACCCTTCGGGCCCGTGCTCCCAGTATGGACGAGCCAGAACCCGTCGACGACTGGCCTCACCGCCCGTTTTCGCCAGCGGAAGCCAGTGCCCTACTGGATGACATTGACGGCGCTGTCGCGGTCTGGGTGATGCACCACGACAACGACGTTCGGTCGGCTGTCGTTCTCGATGACGCTCCCGAGGACGCGGTCATCGACATCGTCGTTGAAACCGACGCCGCCTTCGAGATGTACAGTTACACGAGCGGCGTGTGGATGGATTACGGCACCCAGCGGAAAGACGATTCGGACGCCCCGTCGATGGCAGGGACGCTCGACAGCTACGATGTTCTCGCTGGCGAGTCTGAGACAGCCTGACCAGTGCGGTTCATCGACACCGTCGTTGCTGGGGCGAAACGGCCCGTGCCACCCGCGTACCGATACGCTCGAAAAGTAATCATTAAACGGCGCGGCGACTGACCCTCCTGATATGCAACGACGAGCCGCGGCGGCGTACTTCGCGTTCTTCCTCGTTATCAGTGTTGCTGCGTACGCCTACATCGGCGTCGCGGAGAGTCAGCGGCCGGCGGTGTCGCTCGACGCTGACGCCGAACTGACCAACGAGAGTACGTTCACTGTCGACGGAACGGAATACACAGCCACAAACATCCACATGTCCGGCGGTGGCGGTGGCGGCCACGGCGGTGGTGGCGGCAGTATGGCAGCTGACCTCTCGTGGACGAATGAATCGTCACAGTATACTGCAACAGTAGAGCACAACTCCACGACGACCTACCAGAACGACACCTACCGCGTACACACTGACAGCAACGAGAGTACGGTGACCCTCGAAGAAGAACTCAACGTCAGTGCGCTCCTCGCCGAGGACTCCTCGGTCAAGAACACGCTTGCGACCCAGAACGGGACCGAGTACGTGGTCTACCAGTCGAACAACACGCAAGTCCCGCTGAGTGAGTGGCTCCCTGAGCCTGAGACAGTGACGTTCACGACCGGTGATACCTACCCGTACGCGACCGACAGCGGCACACAGGAGACCACAATCTCCGAAGTGACCGCCGACGGCGCGACGCTCGAATGGTTCGCCCCGCGCGAGAACACGGTCGAACTCTCGGAGGGTGGGAACGTCACGCTGAACGAGCAGCAGTTCTTCACGCACTTCCCCGATCATAGCACCGTCCAGATCGTCCCGATTCAGCAGTACGGCCAGTACCAGGCGACGCTCGACCAGCAGGACTACTTCCACGAGCGCAAGAACGGCTTCTGGGGCGTCTCGATTCTCTCCGGCATCGCTGCTGTGCTGATGCTAGGGATGGCGTATATGCCCGTCCGCGGATAACAACGACATCTATTTTCGGCTTTTTCGACGACCGGCTTACGCGTCGGCTGCCCAGCTGATGTACGCCAGTCCGACACCGACCACACCCATCAGAACCGCCGCAAGCATCTGTACAATCGCCGCTGTCATTGACGCGTGCGTCTGCCACGGTGTGCCGGCAACCGCCGCGAGCGTAGCGACGACGAGCAATACACCGACAGTGACACCCAGCGGGCGCAACGGCTGTGTGAGGACGCGCTGAAGTGTACTGGCACTTCCATTCATATTAATAACATTTACTGTCTCGGTGGTAAATGAACTGGTCTCGGACTATGCACTGTCGCGCTGCCTTTATTCATAACACAGCAGGCTGGGAGGGCATTGAACCACCTCCACTTCGCTCACTGCGTTCGCTCGTGGCGTAGTTCAACGCCCTCCTGTTGTTGCCACTGCTCACTGTCGTTCGCAGGGCAACGAGCCGGGAGGGAGTTGAACCAGAGAAAGACATGCTCGCTCACATTCGTTCGCTGTGCGTGCCTTCCAGGGTTCAACTCCTTCCTGCCGGTTCACTCACCGACTCGCAGTGCTCGTCGGTTCGTTGCACGGGCCGGGAGGGAGTTGAACCCCCGACCATCTGGTTAAAAGCCAGACGCTCTGCCTAACTGAGCTACCGGCCCTCGCTATTCGCTCGGGGGAGCGGCGATTAAGGCCTTACGGTCCGTCGTCGAAGTACGACTCGATAGCCTCACTGATGACTTCCCCGGGGGACGCCCCATCGAGTGCGGCCTGCCGGCGGAGCCGACAGTAGGCGTCGCGGTCGAGTTGCGTTCGTATCTCACCCAGTGCGTACCCGTTTCTGGCGAGCGCCGCGTCTACGGACGCGCCGTCGTTGACACTGCTGGCAACGGATCGGATCTGGCGGACGGTGAGGTCGTGGTCGAGGGCGGCCCACGCAAGCAGGAGGCGAGACTCGCCTGAGACTCTGGCGATGTGTTTGGCCGCCGTTGGCGCGATATGCCCCATAGCGACGTGAATACGGACGGATCGAGGGAGGTCGTGGACGCGGGACCACTTCCGGATGAACGAGACCGAGGCTTCGCCACCGGCCCGTTCGGCAGCGGCCTTGTAGGACCCTTCGCCGCGAACTAGAGCTGCACACGCGGCCGCGCCGCGCAGAATAAAGACGTTGTCGTCGCCGCCGGCGGTGTTCTCGGAGAATTTCTTGACTGTCTTGGCGGCGAGTTCGAGGCTCTCGGGGTCGTCGGGATCGAACTCGATGGCCTCCTCGGGTCGCTGTCCCGTGAGTGCTGGGTCTCCGCGGATGACCGGCTTCCCGACCGGTGATTCGCGGTCGGTCGATGGAACGTAGTTATCGGGCCCCTCTGGCATCGATTTGTGTTTAGGAAGCACCGCACAAAAGTACCCCGTACAGGGGTGTCAGTCGTCGGATGCGCTCTCGCTTTCGCGTTCTTCGCTCATGTGCTCCCAGATTTCTGTGCAGCCACAGCCGTCCTCGACATTGTCGAGGTGGTCTGTCGTTGGCTCTTCGCGCTCGGCATCGTCGTCGTGGGTCTGTTGTGCGTTCGTCATCGTTTCTCTCACAGCGACGACCAGCGTGGCCGCCACGGGATGTCGTACTCCTCTGTAATACCCCCACTATCTTAAGGACGGACTCTGCTGTAAGCTTGGCCCGCACTGCGACTTACAGGCAACATATGTGTGTATCTCGGACAGAGCCCAACAAATAGCGGGTCAGTCTCGTGAGACACTCACCGCATGACTGCGGCGGATTCGACTCGACCCGGTGATACTTGCACCCGCCGATGCCCTCAGGTGTTTCGAGAATCTAATGAGATGTAATGACGACTGACGTTCACCAGCTCGACGACGGAGCCTGGATTTCCGTCAACGACTCGCGGGAAGTGAACGTCTCGGACCTGTGGTTGTTGGCTCGAAGCGACTTCTGTGGGTGTGAGACGACCGATTTGCTCGCTGAGGGGTTCGTGGAAGTGGGCGTTGATTATCTCGATATCCAGGCGCGAATAGCCGGCCAGTGTATCTCCTGTGGTGAAAGCGGCGTGACCGACTGGCTGACGGTCGGGCGCGTCGTGGACCCAGACTCTGGCGAGTTCCACGGTGTCGTCCACGAGGGCGTCCATTTCCCGGCGAAGCGAACCCGGCTCGCCAGTCCCAAAGAATAGGCAACAGTTGCTTGTTTCGGGGAGTGGGGGAGACGGTTGACGGCAAAGTGTGTTGTATAAGTCAGTGAGACTTGTGGAAAAACACATTAGCTATGCCCACGAAAGTCGAGAATTGGAAGGACGAGGTTTACGGTAACGAGATCCGAGAGCATCTGATGGAGTTCGCAGAGCAGGGCTGGGATGCCATCCCGGAAGACGAACACGACGCCTGGTTCGAGCGCTTCAAGTGGTGGGGCCTGTACCACCAGCGCTCCGGCCAGGAGTCGTATTTCATGATGCGTATCGGGACACCAAACGGCGTCATCAAGCCCGGCCAGCTTGAAGTTATCGGCGAAGTCGCAAAGGAGTACGCAACTGGTCCCGTCGATAATCCGGAGTTCGGCGAGGCCTACTGTGACTGGACGACCCGTCAGAGCATCCAGCTCCACTGGATCAAACTGGAGGACATCCCGGAAATCTTCGAGAAGCTCGAAGCCGTCGGCCTGGGCACCCAGCAGGCCTGTGGTGACTCCTGGCGGAACATCGTCGGCTGCCCGGTTGCCGGCAAGGACAAGCACGAGCACGTCGACGCCTGGCCCGTTGCCGAGGACCTCCACGAGACGTTCAAGGGCAACGACGACTACTCGAACCTCCCGCGCAAGTGGAAGGTCGCCATCGCCGGCTGTGACGAGGGCTGTGGCCAGGGCGACATCAACGACCTCGCTTTCGAGCCCGCTGAGAAGGACGGCGAACTCGGCTTCAACGTCCGTATCGGCGGCGGCCTCTCCCGCAAGGAACCGCGTCTCGCCCGCGACATCGACGTGTGGGTCCCGCCGGAGCAGGCCGCTGACGTGGCCCACGGCATGTCTTCGCTCTTCCGTGACTACGGTGACCGCGAGGACCGCTTCAACGCTCGCATCAAGTTCCTCATGGACGAGTGGGGGCCCGAGAAGATGCGTTCGGTCCTGCAGGAGGAGTACGTCGACTTCGAACTCCCGACTGCGGGCGAGGATATGCGCGACCAGTACAGCTACAACACCGGGTCCCAGGACGGACACAACGACCACGTCGGGATTCACGAGCAGAACGACGGCAACTACTACATCGGCCTGAACGTGCTGGTCGGCCGCATGGGTGCCGACGACGTGCTCGAACTCGCCGAACTCGCCGACGAGTACGGCTCCGGCGAGGTTCGACTGACCCAGCGCCAGAACATCATCGTCACCGACGTGCCCGAGGAGAACCTTGACGAGTTCACCAGCGAACCCCTGCTGGAGAACTACTCCCCGGACCCGTCACCGTTCATGCGCGGTTCCATCGCCTGCACGGGCACGGAGTACTGCTCGCTCTCTATCGTCGAGACGAAGAACCGCCAAGTGCGGTACGCCCGCTGGCTCAAGGACAACGTCGAACTGCCCGAGGACCACAAGGACTTCCACATCCACCTCTCGGGCTGTACGGCCTCCTGCGCCCAGCCCCAGATCGCCGACGTGTCCCTGCGCGGGATGAAGACCCGCAAGGACGGCGAACCGGTCGAGGCGCTCGATATCGGTCTCGGCGGCGGCCTCGGCGACGACCCGCGCTTCGCTGACTGGGTGGAGATGCGCGTCCCGGCCGACGAAGTCCCCGGCGCGATCAAGAACCTCGTCAACAACTTCGAGGACGCCCGCGAGGGCGGCGAGACCTTCCGTGACTTCGTTGCGGACCGCGACGAGGAGACGCTGGCCGAGATGGTCGAACCCGAGGAGACGGACTACCACGACCCGTATATGCACAACACGAAGATGACGTGGTACCCCTACGCAGAAGACGACGACATGCAGGCCTCGCCCGCGCCGACTGACGGCTCTGGTGAGCCCCTGCCCTCCGACGACTAAGGCGCACTGCTGAGCACTCCCGGTTCGGTTTTTGCGAATCGTGCGGTTGCTCGCTTTCTCTACTACCTTTCAAACATAGTGTTGGCCGGGAGCGCGCTCCGTCGCGCGACCCGGGGAAGGGCAGGTTCGCTCGAATACACAAAACCAGTAGCTGCTGCTGCTGTTGCGCATACCGCGAGCGAAGCGAGCGGTTTCACGCGAATCGCAACGCGATTCGCGCTTTTTTCATCGACGTTTTTCAAGGAGTGGTTCGCGCGAAGCGCGAACCCGACGCCGAAAAAGGTCGTTGGTAAGCCTTATTCACGGCACTGGCGTACCTGTTGGTGGCAGCGGGAGGCCGGCTCCCGTGGCGCAAGCCATGAGGAAAGTCCCCCCACCTGTCGGACAGGTGACCGGGCGCAAGCCCGGGGCGGGAGACCGTCGGCTCTGGAACAGCAACGACACGTCGTCGCCGGACCGATGAGGTGTGCGAATCCCGAGCGAGGCTGGTCGTGCCCCACCAGACGGTGCGGCACGCGGCCAAAGCGAGGGAGAGCTAACCCACCGAGGGCAGTCGCGACCCGGTGACTCCGGGGCGCGCGTTCGTGGACCACAGTTGTGCTCCACACGTGGGCCGTCTGAGACGCCCCACGCATTCCGTGGGCCATCTTCGATGCCCCACGCTTCCGGCGACGGACCGATGGAACGGCGAAACCTCACCGGTGCAAGGCCGCGTCGACAGGTAGTCCGATGCCGCGCGCAAGCGCTGGACGTGGCCGCTCAGCCGAATGCTGGCCCGAACAGAAGGGGGCTTACTCCCCGCAGCCATACGAGCCTTCGAGCGGCGGGTCCGATGGTTACAAGCCCGCGCCGGCCACAGGCCAGAGTATGACCGCAGCCGACCTTATCGACGCAGTTCGTGACGACCAGCAGACGGAACTCTCCCGACTGGGCTCCTCGAAGACGCTGTACGCCGACACCCGCGGCGAGATGGAACCGGACGTGGTACTGGCGGCGGCGGCCGCCCGCGAGCAGGCGGCCCACGAGACGTTCGATGCCTGGAGCGACGACGCGAACGACGACGCGGCCGCGCTGTTTGCCGATGCGGCGGCCGAGACGGCCGAGCGCCGTGACAGCCTCGACGCCGAGCCGGCCGACCGAACGCCGGGGATGCACGACGTACTCGACGACTTCGACGGGACCGTCGAG
Organism: Haloarcula sp. R1-2; assembly: GCF_011627385.1. Classification (NCBI taxonomy): domain Archaea; kingdom Methanobacteriati; phylum Methanobacteriota; class Halobacteria; order Halobacteriales; family Haloarculaceae; genus Haloarcula; species Haloarcula sp. R1-2. The sequence goes on along the minus strand of NZ_JAANTG010000001.1, from coordinate 1,558,716 downwards.
CGCCTTGGCGGCTTCGTCGGCTGGACGCTCGTCGACAAGAAGGTAAAGGAGCAGTACACCGGCTTCTTCACCGGCCAGGCGGACCCACAGACCGCGAGTACGTTCCGCAGCGCCGGCAGCGACGTGGTGGCCCTCCGCGACGAGGCCGCTGAACTACTTGATGCTGTCTGCGAGGATGACGATGACTGGGACGCCGCGGAGGCGGCTGCTATCGACGTAATCTCGACGGCCTACGACGAGTACTTCGAGACGCTCGAAGACCTCGGCGTGAACCCGAAACCGGTCTGCTGAGGGCGCGTTTCGCTCTGGCTGCTGGCCGTTGGGACGACGCCTCATACTGTTGGCCGTACCGTCGTGACGACATTCGTCACTGCGACATTTTTTACTCGTGTACAGCTGACAGTCTCAGTCGTGGCCACCGACGCTGTCGCCGCTGTCGGGTCGTCGGTTGTCGGCTTCGCCCTGACCAGGCTGTGATGTCGCCCATTCCGCTCGCTCTGGTTCCCGACCGAGGAGGCGGTCGGCCAGCCCGCCGAGCCACTTGTACGCGACGTTGACGTAGAGGCCAACGAGAAACGGGACACCGGTGACGAGCTGTGTCGCCCCCAGGCCAGACGAGCCGATGGCGAGGCTGCCGAACTGATACACGCCAGCGGCAAGGAGCCACGCTGCGGGAATCCGCAGCCCTATCTCGGCGAGCTTTTCGAAATCGGCCCACTCGTCGTACTCGTCAAGCGATGTCATCAGTTTGGTGAACACATACCCCAGTGCACCAAGCGTCGCGTACAGGAACACGGCCAGCGGAACAGTGACACCGGAGCCGTCACCGCCGACTGTCTCAGTGAGGACGCCACGGCCGAACAGACCCGCTGCCATCGCGACGCCGACCACGGTAAAGACGAAAAACACGCCGATAACTGCCCAGTTTCCGATTGACCAGCGGCTTGTGGCGAGTACGTCCTCGCTTTCGCTCGATGGCTCCGTATCTGCCTCTCCCATATCAAATACTTAACAGTAAAAGAGTATAAAATGAACTGACTGTTCAGAACCTGGATAGTGCCGTATCGGCTGCTTACTTCCGGTACTACCGAATCAAAACACGAGGGCGTGATAAATATCTCAACTTTACAATACAAGCATACCAGCCCCACATTCACGTGAACCACGCGGCTCAAGTCCATCCAGCCCGATGTGTAGGTAATGAGCGACACCGGCGGCCCCCTCTCTATCGACCGACCAGATGTCGACCGCGAGTTCCGTGTCGACGCCCCGTTCGACCCCGCGGGCGACCAGCCCGAGGCCATCGAACAGCTGGCGTCGGGCTATCGTCAGGGGATGGACCGGCAGACACTGCTCGGTGTGACCGGCTCTGGGAAGACCAACACCGTCTCGTGGGTCGTCGAGGAGATCCAGCAGCCGACCCTCGTTATCGCTCACAACAAGACCCTTGCAGCACAACTGTACGAGGAGTTCCGCGAGCTGTTCCCGGACAACGCCGTCGAGTACTTCGTCTCGTACTACGACTACTACCAGCCCGAGGCCTACGTCGAGCAGACGGACACCTTCATCGACAAGGACGCCTCCATCAACGACGAAATCGACCGTCTGCGCCACTCCGCGACGCGCTCGCTGCTCACCCGAGACGACGTCATCGTCGTCGCGTCGGTGTCGGCCATCTACGGGCTCGGTGACCCGCGAAACTACATCGACATGTCCCTCTCGCTCGAAGTGGGACAGGAGATCGAACGCGACGAACTGCTCGGTCAGCTGGTCGACCTGAACTACGAGCGCAACGACGTGGACTTCACGCAGGGGACCTTCCGCGTGCGCGGGGACACGCTCGAAATCTACCCGATGTACGCCCGCTACGCCCTTCGCGTGGAGTTCTGGGGCGACGAGATCGACCGGATGCTGAAAGTCGACCCGCTGGAGGGCGAGGTCAAAAGCGAGGAGCCAGCCGCGCTGTTGCACCCGGCGGAGCACTACTCGATTCCGGAACAGCGGCTCCAGCGGGCCATCGACGAAATTGAGAAACTGCTGGACCAGCGTATCAGTTACTTCGAGCGCCAGGGCAACCACGTCGCCGCACAGCGCATTGAGGAGCGGACCACGTTCGACATCGAGATGATGCAAGAGACGGGCTACTGCTCGGGCATCGAGAACTACTCGGTCCACCTCTCGGACCGCGAGACAGGCGAGGCCCCCTACACCCTGCTGGATTACTTCCCCGACGACTTTCTCACCGTTGTCGACGAGTCCCACCAGACGCTCCCCCAGATCCGCGGCCAGTTCGAGGGTGACAAGAGCCGCAAGGAGAGCCTCGTCGAGAACGGCTTCCGCCTGCCGACGGCCTTCGACAACCGCCCGCTCACCTTCGAGGAGTTCGAGGAGAAGACTGACCAGACGCTGTACGTGAGCGCCACGCCGGGCGACTACGAGCGCGACCACAGCGACCAGGTCGTCGAGCAGATTGTCCGCCCGACACACCTCGTCGACCCGGCTGTCGAAATCGCCTCGGCGACGGGGCAAGTCGAGGACCTGTTAGAACGCATCGATAACCGCGTCGACCGCGACGAACGGGTGCTGGTAACGACCCTGACAAAGCGGATGGCCGAGGACCTCACAGAGTACTTGGAGGAGTCCGGCGTGAATGTCGCCTACATGCACGACGAGACGGACACGCTGGAACGGCACGAACTCATCCGCTCGCTCAGGCTGGGCGACATCGACGTGCTGGTCGGCATCAACCTGCTCCGGGAAGGACTGGACATTCCGGAGGTCTCACTCGTGGCGATTCTCGATGCCGATCAAGAGGGGTTCCTGCGTTCGGAGACGACGCTCGTCCAGACGATGGGCCGGGCCGCCCGGAACGTCAACGGCGAGGTGGTGCTGTACGCAGACGAGCGCAGCAACGCCATGCAGTCGGCCATTCAAGAGACCCAGCGCCGCCGGCGCATCCAGCAGCAGTACAACGAGGACCACGGCTTCGAGCCGACCACCATCGAGAAGGAAGTCGGCGAGACGAACCTGCCCGGGAGCAAGACCGAGACCGGCGGCATTTCGAGTGACGGCGCGAGTGACGCCGATGAGGCCACCCGCCAGATCGAACAGCTGGAAGAACGGATGCAGGAGGCCGCGGACAATCTGGAGTTCGAACTGGCGGCGGACATCAGAGACCGTATCCGGGAACTGCGCGAGGAGTTCGACCTCGACGGCGGCGACGACAGCGACGGCGTGCCGGCACCCGGTCCCGAGTTCTGATTTCTCGGTTCACGGCGCCCCCGATACTGGGTAACCGATTTGTACCCAGATGCGAAATGGTACGTATCTCGATGGTAGCGCTGTCGGGGTTGGACTATGTTCGAGTACATCCGTTCCGTGGGTCGTGGCTTCTCGTCGACTGGACTCGTTGTCGCCGGCCTCGGCTTCTTCCTGACCCGGTTCACGGTCACGCTGGCGGTTAGCGACGGCACGATGGCGTTCGTCTTCAGTGGCGTGTTGCCACTGGTGCTCGGTCTGGGGCTGTCCGCGTTCGGTGTCGCTCTTGCCGTTGGTGAGTTCGAACACGCCTTCGTTCGGACGGTCACGCTGTGGTGTCTCGCAGGCACTGGCGCGATGTTCGTCCTCGTTCTGGTGACACTGATTGGTAACGGCAGCATGGGGCCGCTGTCAACCGCGGGGAGCCGGTCGTACCTGTCGAACTTCCTCATTGGGGGCGGTGTCGGCGGCGCACTCACTGGCGTCTACGCCGGGCGGTCGAACCGACAGCAACACGAACTCGAACAGCAGGCTGCCAGGCTGGACCTTGTCAACCGCATCCTTCGAGACAGAGTCCTGAACGCACTGACGGTCATCCAGGGCCGGGTAGAGATTGCGGAATCACGGGACGGTGTCAGCACGGCCGACATCCTGTCAGTCATCGACGACCGCTCGGCCGGCGTCCAGCAGGTCGTCGAGAACATGAAACACATCACCCACGGCGGCGCCGACCTGTCGCTGGACGCCGTGCCTGTGGTCCCATGCGTGGAGTCGGGAGTCGACGCCGTCCGCGAGACACACCCGTCGGCCGACTACGACCTGCGGGCCGACGTGCCCCCGGACCTGCAGGTGCGGGCCAACACGATGCTTGACAACCTCGTCGCGCATCTGGTCGAGAACGCGGTCGTCTACAATGACAGCGACAGCCCTCGCGTCGAGGTTGGGGTCACCGCCACCGAGGACACTGTCGCCATCAGCGTCAGCGACAACGGCCCGGGACTGCCCGAGCGACAACTCGACTTGCTTGCCCGCGGTGAAATCGGTTCCTACGAGGACCGCTCAACCGGCTTCGGGCTGGACCTCGTTCGCTTGCTCATCCGGAGCTACGGTGGGCGGACGGCGGCCACCGTCACGGATGACGGAACGACAGTCACGCTGACATTGCCGCGTGTCTCTGCCGAAGACGGCGTCGTGAGGGCTACGCCCGACGATGTGCTGGGACTCTCGCCACGCCGCCTGAGCGTGGCTGTCGGGGCGTCGCTCGTCGCCGCCGTCGTCATGGGCGTCCCGATGCAGGTCCTCTCCGGGGGCGTCCCGGTCGTCGGGGCGCTGTACGGCGTCGAGAACGCGCTGGTTGGCTGGCTCACACACGGGTTCCACAGCGTCGTCTTCGGACTGGTGTACGCCGCCTTGGTCCGAACCGCGCCAGCCCATCTCCCCGACCGGCTCCGATACTACGGAATCGCCCTCGGCTGGTCGCTCGCACTCTGGTTTGTGGCAGCCGGGCTCGTCATGCCGGTGTGGCTCTCGCTTGTTGGTATCGAGGCGAGCCTCCCGAACCTCAGCGCAGCGGCGCTGCTGTCCCATCTCCTCTGGGGTGGCTCTCTCGCCGCGCTCTACCACTACGGCTGCCGTGTCTGGCCTCCCTGACCCGCGTATGTGACCAACGTCGGTCGCCGAACCCTGCTATCATCCGCACTTGGACTAATACAACCAAAATTGTTTTACGCGCTACTGTAGTTGTATAGCGTGATGTCCCGCGTCTCGCTCCCACACGATGCGAAGGCCGGTCCCACCAAGCCGGAGGTCCGGGCCGTCCTCGCCAGCAAACTCGCTCTCACCGGGTCCGACCACTTTGCGGAGGTCGGTTCCTGTACCGGTGCCGTCACCATCACGGCGGCGCGCCGGGCCGGGCGTGTCACTGCGCTCGAACGCAAGGGGAATCGACTCGACGTGACTCGCAAGAACCTCGCCGCCAACGACGTTGACGCTGATGTCGAATTGCGCGAGGCCGAGGCCCCGGAGGGCTTGCCGGACGACGCCGACGTCCTCTTCCTCGGCGGGTCACGCAACTATGAAGCCATTCTCGACCACGCGGTCGAAACCGGCGTCGACCGAATCGTGATGAACGTCTCGCGGCTCGAAGTCGCCGGCGCGGCGACAGAGGCCTTCCGCGAGCGCGACATTCTGGAAGAGGTTGTCCAGTTTCAGGTGAGCCACGGCTACGAACTCGCCGGCGCGACGAGCTTCAACTCGGAGAACCCGGTGTATATGCTTGTCGGCAGCGCCAGCGAGGACGTTGCCGCCGACGGCGGGTCACCGACTGAGACTGAGGCGACCGACGGAGGCCAGCGATGACACTCTACGGCATCGGCCTCGGCCCCGGGCAGCCCGACCTGGTAACCGTCCGTGGGAAGCGCGCGCTGGAATCCGCCGACGTGGTGTACTCGCCGGGGCGGCTCTCGCGGTCGGTCGCGACCAAGCACGTCCCCGAGGAGCGCATCGGCGACCTCGACTTCCCCATGACACGCGACGAGGAGAAACTCCGGGCGGCCTGGAAGGAAGCCGCCGCCGAAATCGCGCCGACCGCCCGCGACGGCGACGCCGCCTTCGTCACGCTTGGAGACCCGAACGTCTACTCGACCTTTGGCCATCTCCGGCGGACGCTCGCGGCGTTTCACCCCGAAGTCGACCTCGAAGTGGTGCCCGGCGTCAGCGCTATGTCGGCGTTTGCGACCGCGCTTGGCGTCGAAATCACCGCCGGGTCGAGCTTGGCGCTGCGTGAGGCCGACCGCGGCGCGTCGCCGACCGGCCCCGACCGGATGATTCTGTTCAAGGTGACCGACGCGCCGGCCACTCACGAAGGGCTGGTTGAGGCCGGCTATGACGTGGTGTACGGCCGCCGGCTGTTCATGGAACAGGGCGAGACGGTCGTGACCGAAGACCCGACCGATATCGATGAGCGAGACTACTACACGCTAGCCTACGCCGAGAAGCCCGAGACGCGCGTCGAGCAGGCGACCGACGCCTTCCTCGAAGCGGCCGACGAGAGCGGTGTCGTGACCGACGGCGGCGAGAACGGGTCCGGGGAAGTAGTGCGACAGGAGCGCTCTGCAGCCGCCCTTTGCGGCGACGAGGTGCAGCATGACTGACGAGACTGACGAGACGGACCCACAGACGGCAATCGACTCTGTCGCTGGGAACCGAGACGACCGCGTCTACGAGTACAGTGCCGGCGACGAGCAGGAGGGCATTCCCTTCGTCGGAGCCGGGCCGGGCAACCCCCGGCTGCTGACCGTCGCTGGCCGGGAATTGCTGGCTGACGCCGACCTCGTGGTCCACGCCGGCTCGCTCGTCAACAGCGAACTGCTGGAGGAGTACTGCGAGGACGCCGAAACGGTGTCCTCTATCGGCAAGGACCTCGAAGAGCTGATTCCGCTGATGCGGGACGCCTACGAGGCCGGCGACACCGTTGTCCGCCTTCACAGCGGCGACCCTGCCATCTACGGCGCGGCTCTGGAGCAGATGGACGCGCTCGAACACGAGGGCGTCCCGACCTACATCGTCCCCGGCGTCACCTCTGCCTTCGCCGCCAGCGCGACGATGCGAACCCAGTTGACACTGAACGAGGTCGCCAACCACGTCGCCTTTACGCGCCCGCAGGGCAAGACGCTGGACGAGGACGAGGACCACATCTCCGAGTTCGTCGGTATGGGCGATGTCACGACCTGCATCTATCTGGGGACCCACGCCGTCAGCGAGACGATGGACCGGCTGCTCGAAGACGGCCACGACCCCGAAACCCCAGTGGCGGCCATCTACCACGCGTCCTGGCCCGACGAGGACGTCATTGAGGGAACGATAGCCACCATCGGCGAGAAGCTGGCGGACGCGGGCTATCGCGCTTCCGCAATGGTCGTCATCGGTGATGCTGTCGGCGGCGAGGACTACGAGCGGTCGTTCCTCTACGGCGACTGGGCGAATCGCGGGAGCGACGCGGATTCACAGGAGGCTGATGACTGATGAGCACCGACACAGACGACGACTCCGGTTCGCATGGTTGCAAAGCACCTGACTCAGACGGCGAAGTAGCAGAGAATATTGCCATCGTGGCCTTCGAGCGGAAGATGGACACGGCCGAGGACATCGTCGACGGTATCGGCGACCGCTACAAGTCCATCGATATCCTCGAATACCACGGCGACGTGTTCGAGGAGTACTGGGGCGAATACGACTGCTTCATCGGCCTGATGGCGAGTGGCATCGCGATGCGCAAGACGGCCCACTTGCTCGACGACAAGTGGGACGACCCCGCAATCTGTGTCGTCGACGAGGAACTTACGTGGGCCATCCCAATAACTGGCGGCCACCACGGCGCAAATCAGGTCGCTGACGACCTCGCAAGCATGGGCGCGGTGCCGGCGATGACGACCGCAAGCGAGGCTGCCGACAAGCAGGGCGTGGAGAAGCAGGCCAAGGCGCTGGACGCTCACGTGGTCAACGGCGACTCGACCGTGGCGACGAACCTCGCCGTGCTGGACGATGAACTCGGCCCTATCGAGCGCCTTGACGGGCCGAAGGCCGTGCTGGTCGACGACGACGTGACCGTCCTGAAGCGGAACAAGGACGACGGCGTCGTGCTCGGTTGTGGCAGCGTTGCCGGCGCGGATGTCGAGCAGTTCCACGCGGCCTGGAAGCAGGCGCTGGACGAGGCCGACCTCGACCGCGACGATGTGGAGTTCGTCGCAACGGGCACCCGGAAAGCCGACGAGGAAGGCATGCTCGCCGCTGCTGAGGAGTGGGGACTGGGTGTCATCGCCTTCGAGAAGGAGACCTTGGAGGGGTTCGAGGGGCCGACCCCCTCGCGGTCGAAGGAACTCATCGGGTGGCCGGGCATCGCTGAGGCGTCGGCCATCGCCGCCGGCAGCGAACACGACCTGCTGGCCGAGAAGACCCGCTACGACGAGGCTGTGACCGTCGCTATCGGGCGCTAACCTCGCTTTTTGTCAGCCATTGGGTTTTGGTTCCAGCTTTTCGCAACCGAGCAGCTACTGAACTATCCTTAGCAGCGAGTCCACAGCTGTCCCGAGTTCCTGTCACCGTACAACTCTAAACTTATTTATTATGTGCGCCTGTGATGACAAATGGCGCATGACAACACTACTCGAAGACAAGGTGGCGGTCGTTACGGGCGGCGCAAGCGGGTTCGGCCGGGCCATCTGCCGACGGTACGCGGAGCACGGCGCAGACGTTATCGTTGCGGACCGACAGCAGGACCCCCGTGAGGGCGGCAAACCGACCCACGAACTGGTCGAAGCTGAGACCGACCGAACGGCCCACTTCGTCGAGTGTGACGTGACCGACCCCGACGACCTGGAGGTGGCCGTCGCCGCGGCAGAGGAACTGGGCGGTATCGACATCATGGTCAACAATGCCGGCATCTCTGAGATAGCGGATTTCTACGAGACCACGGAGGAGGACTACGACCGGCTGATGGATGTGAACACGAAGGGTGTATTCTTCGGCGCACAGGTCGCAACCGAGGCGATGCGGGAGAACGGCGGCGGCACCGTGATCAATATGTCCAGCTCCGGCGGCATCCGCGGCACCGGCCTGCTGGTCAACTACTGCACTTCGAAAGGCGCAGTTCGGCTGTTCACCTATGCGCTCGCAGACCGCCTGAGCAACTACGACATCCGGGTCAACGCCATTCATCCGGGCTACAGCAAGACCCAGATGTTCGAGGACGAGCGCATCGACGACACGACGAAGATGATGCTGAAGGAACTCATCCCTTCGGGCCGCTTCGGCGAACCCGAGGAGATCGCTGACGTGGCGACGTTCCTCGCCAGCGATATGGCCTCCTACGTCAACGGCGAGAGCGTTGTAGTCGACGGAGGACTGACGAACACCTGACCGAGAGGTACCGAACTGTTTGCGCTGCGATTCGTCGACGTGAGTACGGTTGCACAGCCACCGCTCTCGACTCTTCCCCGAGCTCGTATACAACCAAACTACCCCTTCCCAACACCTGCGCTTGGACTAATACAAGCACAATTGTTTTATGCGAAAGCGGCGTTGTACTCACCATGCGCCACAGTATCGAGATTCGACCGGCGGCCCTCGGAGACTCAGGATGAGCAGTGACGGACGCCAGTCGACAGCGGCCGCGGCCGAGGCGACGCGTCCGGCCGACTACGGGACGCTGTACGTGGTCGGCATCGGGCCGGGCCTCCCCCACGACATGACCCAGCGGGCGAAAGACGTCATCCAGTCCGCTGACTGCATCATCGCCTCGAACCTCTATCAGGAGTTCCTCCGGAAGGACGGGACGCTCCCGCCCCAGTCGGCTGAACTCGACGGCGAAACCGACGACGGCGAAATCGCTGGCGAAGAAGGGGCTGTGCTGGAGCGGCCCGACGGCAGCCGACAGACCCTCATCCGGTCGTCAATGGGCAAGCAGGTCGAACTCGCCCGCGAGGCATTCGAGCGGGTCCGCGCCGGTGAAGACATCGCCCACGTCTCCGGCGGCGACCCGAACGTCTACGGGAAGTCCGACCTGCTGTTTACGATGGCCGATGCCGACGACGCCGACGACGTGCCAATCGAAATCGTCCCCGGCGTGACCGCGGCGCTGTCCGGCGCGGCGAACCTCGGAGCGCCGCTGTCGAACGACTTCTGTACGATTTCGCTGTCCGACAAGTGGCGCGGCTGGGACGAAATCGAAGAGAAGCTCCGGGCGGCCGCTATCTCGGGGTTCGTCGTCGTCCTCTACAACTGCTGGCGCGACTACGAGCGAGCCGTCGATGTTCTGCGGGAGGAGCGAGCGGACGATGTGCCCGCTGCTATCGTCAACGACTCTGGCCGCGGCGAGGCCGGCCGGAACCTCGACGACGAGACGGAGACCATCACCACGCTCGGCGAACTGTCCGAGCACGACGACAAGGTCGGCGGCATGGGTTCATCCATCGTCGTCGGCACCCATGAGACCGAAGTCTGGCGCAACGACTACCAGGAGTTCCTCGTCACCCCGCGCGGCGGGCGTGACGTCGACGATTTCTGACAATGAGCACTGACAACACCACCGACGCAAGTACCGAGACAGAATCGAAGTGTGGCGCAAGCGAGGCTGGCGAGGCGCGCAGCGCCTCGAAGAACGCGAGTAGCGCGGAACGGAGTTCCGCGGACCGTTCGAGCGGGCAAGGCCCGCGAGAAGACGGCACGGCCGCGAGCGAAGCGGAAGCAGAGACCGATACCGCCTCCAAGTGCGGCGCGAGTTCGGCGAGTTCGTCCACAGAAACGACACCGGACACGAGCGACGACAGCGCCTCGAAGTGTGGGGCCTCGTCGTCGTCCGAATCGTCATCCTCGTCCAGCAGTAGTTCCTGCGGCGCGTCCTCGTCCAGTGAGTCGGACGAAGAGGAGGAAGTCGGTGCGACCGTTGACGACTTCGACGCCGAGCCGGGCCAGCTCATCGCCGTCGGCCTCGGCCCCGGCCAGCCGGAGGGGATGACTGCCCGCGCCCGCTCCGCGCTGCTGGACGCCGAACACATCGTCGGCTACACGACCTACGTCGAATTGCTGCCCGACGAGATTACTGAGGGAGCCGACGACATCTACAACACGCCGATGTGCGGTGAAGTGTCTCGAACCGAAGAGGCAATCGACCGTGCGCTGGCGGGCAACGACGTGGCCATCATCGGCAGCGGCGACCCGAACGTGTACGCGCTGGCCGGCCTCGCACTGGAGATAATCGAATCTAAGGGCGCGACGGCGACGATGCTCGATTTCGACGTGGTTCCGGGCGTCCCGGCGGCCCAGTCCTGTGCGGCCCGCGTCGGCGCGCCGCTGGTCAACGACACCGTTTCCATCTCGCTGTCGGACCACCTCACCGACATGCCGACAATCGAGTCCCGGCTCCACGCCGCCGCCAAGGAGGGCTTTACCATCACCATCTACAACCCCTGGAGCCGCAAGCGCCGGGACAACTACGAGAAGTGCTGTGAAATCCTGCTGGAACACCGCGACCCCGAGACCCCTGTCGGCGTCGTCCACGCCGCCGGCCGCGAGGACGAGCAGGTCGAAATCGTCGAACTCGGCGAACTGCCCGAACTCGGCGAAACTGACCTCGTGGACATGACCACCACCCTCCTCGTGGGCAACGAGGACACCTACGTCTGGGACGACCGGATGGTGACCCCGCGGGGCTACGAAACCAAGTACGACTACTAATGTACCGAATCACTATCGACCGCGACGCCTGCGACGGCGTGTTTGCCTGTCTCGTCCGCGACGACCGCTTCGTCGAGGATAGCGAGGGACTGGCGGCCATCGAGACGGACGACCGGACGGCAATCGAAGCCACCTTCGACGACGACCGGCGGGACGATGCCGAGCAGGCCGCTGCGGCCTGCCCGCTCGATGCGATTCACGTGGAGTCCGTCGAGGAGGACGCCGGGGCCGCCGATACACCTGCCGCCACCGACCACGAGGAGGTCCAGCCATGAGCGTTGAAACCGGTGCGCCAAACGATATGCTCGCAGCCCACCCCGAGACGGCGTACTTCTGGGGTCGGGTCACCGGCGACGGCGAGTGCGAGGACGGCTGTATCACTGTCCGGACGAACGACGAAACGGCCGCTCGGCGGCTCGCCTCCATCGCCGGTGCGGAGCGGGCCGACCGCCGCATCGTCGAGCGGGCGTATGCCCACGACACCTCGATTACCCGTCAGGAGGAGGAGTTCACGGTGCAGGTCGTCGGCAGCCTCGCTGACCGCGCGAGCGCCGCGCTTGGCCTCCCGTTCGACGGCGAGTCGGGCGGCTACCGCTTCGACGCGCTGGCCGACTACGACCGCCAGCTCCTCCGCGGCCTGCTCGAAGGCTGTGGCACGGTGTGTTTCAAGTCCGACGACGAGGCGGTCGGTATCTCCTTCGTCCACGAAGACGAGCGACTCCTCCGGACGATACAGACGCTGCTCGACCGCTGTCCGGTCGACGCGCCCTACGACGAGCTCTCGGAGACCTCGTCGGGCTACTGGTTCGGTGTGGCCGACGACGCGGCACCTGTCCTCGGTGACTGGCTGTACGAGGGCAGCGAAGAGACGGGGCTGTTCGCGCCGAGCCGCCGGCGCAAGCTCCAGAAAAGCATTGAACGAGTCCGATGAGTGAAGCTATCACCGCGCCGGAGACGCTGGACGACGAAGCGGTGCTGCTGGTCGGCCACGGCTCCCGGCGCGAGAAGTCGAACGAACAGGTCCGCGACCTTGCGGTCGAACTGGAGGGCCGACTCGGCATCCCGGTCGACGCGGCTTTTCTCGAACTGGCCGAGCCGGCTATCGACGAGGCCATCGCGGGGCTGGCCAGAGCCGTCTCGCAGGTATCGGTGGTCCACCTCTCCCTGTTTGCCGCCAGTCACGTCAAAAACGACGTGCCGCTGGCCGTCGAGCAGGCCCGTGAGGCCCACCCTGAACTGACCATCAACAACGGCGCGCATCTCGGTGTCCACCCGGCCCTGCTGGACTTGCTGGACGACCGCGCGGCGGCCGTCGAGGCCGAACTGGGCGTCGACCGGGAGGAAGACGATGTGGCCGCCGTCGTCTGCGCCCGTGGCTCCAGCGACCCGGACGCCAACGCCGACGTGCACAAGCTCGCTCGCCTGCTGTACGAGGGCCGCGAGTTCTCGCGGGTCGAGGCGTCGTTCATCGGCGTCACCGAGCCGTTGCTCGATGACACGCTACACGACATCGCCAAGACGCGACCCGACGCCGTTGTCGTCATCCCGTACATGCTCGGGGACGGCGTGCTGACCGGCCGCATCAAAGACGGCGCACGCGAGTTCGACGAGGAATACCCCTACGTCGACGCCGCGCCGGGCGAACCGCTCGGGACCGACACGCGCCTGCTGGACGTGCTGGGCGACCGCTGGCAGGAGGCCCGAACCGGCAGCGTCGAGATGTCCTGTGACACCTGCAAGTACAAGGTCGAACTCGACGGCTACGAGGAGGACCAGGGCGGCGCTCGCGCGATGCTCCGGGCGCTGACCCATCAGGCCGAACACGCCGACCGCGAGAACGTCGACGACGACCCGCACGTCCACGACGCCCCGGAAAAACACGTCGCCGTCTGTACGAACCAGACCTGCGCCCAGGACGGCGCGCCAGCGGTCCTCGAACGCCTGCGGCAGGCCGCCCGCGACAGCGACCAGTGCGACGCCCGCATCACGCGGTCGTCGTGTCTCGGCCGCTGTGGCGAGGGGCCCATGGTCGCCGTCTACCCGGACGGCGTCTGGTACGGCGGCGTTGAGGACGAGGACGCCGCCGAGATTGTCTCCTCACATCTGGACCGCGACCGCATCGTAAGCGAACTCGTCGACCAGACCCTTTGAGCACACACCCAATTCATTACACACATGAGCTGCTACGAAATCGAGGCCCTCCGACTGGGTCTCATGAACGTTCTCGGTACCGAAGACGACCACGCGCGCCAGCACGCGGAACAGGAGCTGGAGGGCCACATGACCGGCCCGATAGAGGCCCTCGCCGGCGCGAAGACGCTCGCCGCCATCGAGCGCCACCTCGACGCCGCGCTCGTGGACCTCGAAGAAGAGATCGCCGCAACCCCCGAAGACGACCCCGAGTACGACTACCTCCGGGGTCGACTCGTCGCTGTCCGTGACGCCGAGCGGGCGGTGTCGCGCATCACCATGCAGGGCGAGGATGTCCTCGCCGGGCTCGGTGAGGCCCACGACGTGCTTCACGAGGCCTTCCCGGTCGATGAGTAGCCAGCGCGCCCCGACCGTCGGCCTCGGGGACGTAGCGCCGGCCCGCTCGCGCCATCAGGGCCGCCGCTCGGCGGTCACGCTGACCAGTAGTCTCGCGGTCGTCGGCACCGCTGATGGGGACCTGCAGGCGTTCGACGTGTCGGCGGACGCCGGTCCGCTACACCGGCGCTGGCAGTACGGCACGGATGGCGAACCGAGTGTCGTCGCGGCGGTGCCTTTCGACGGCGGTGTCGTCACTGGCGAACGCAGCGTCCGCGGCGAGATCCGCTGTCACGATGCCGGCGGCGACCTGCGATGGCGGTACGAAACCCGCGGGGACCTCGGCGAGGCCCAGCAGGAGACGCGCTTCTTATTACCTTTCGTCGCCAGCCTCGCCACCGACGGTGACCGCTGCTACGCCGCAGCCCGGCGATACGAACGCCGGACCGACGACGACGGGAACGACCTTCGCCACTTCGAGAGCGTCGTCTACGCCTTCGGAGCTGATGGCTCCATTGACTGGACATACCGGACCGACGGCTCACCCATCTCACTCGATGCTGACAAGAACCGCGTCGCCGTCGCGTACAACCGGTGTCCTGGCGACCACCAGCACGGCCTCGTCGTCCTCGACGCCGACGACGGTGACCCGCGCTGGATGTGGGACCCCGGGACCGACGGCCAGCGCCGTGTCGGCGACGTTGCGCTGCTGGCTGACGGCGCTGTTGTCTCCAGCCACGGCGATTACCGCGGCTACCGGCTCGACAGCGGCGGCCGGGAGCGCTGGCGCGTCCCACTGGCGACGCCGACCGACGTGGCCGGTGACACCGTCTACGCGTACCCGAACCACGTCCACGCGACGGACGAGGGCGCGGTGTTCGTCACCGGCAACACATATCCAGAGGACGGCCGTGAAACGGACGCCCGCCACCCGAACGAGCACACCGCCGCTGGTGTCTCGCTCGATGGTGACCGCCGCTGGGACGCGCCCGTGGGCGGCTTCGCTAGCGGACTGGGAACTGATGGCTCGCTGCTGGCCGTTCCCGGCGCGCAGAACTTCCGGGACCGCGACGCCGACGACCACGCGCTTCGACTGTTCGATGTTGTCGACGGCCCCCTCGACACGTTGGACACCGACGGCGTCGTGACGGCAGCCGCAGTCTCCGATGGGACCGCTGTTGCTGTCGAGGAACCGGTCGTTTACCACGACGAGGGCCACGAACGTGGCGCGTACCGATTGCATCGAATCGAGACACCCGTCGCTGACGCGTCGACGTAGCGATCTCGGCTGTAACGGCACTCCAGACGACTTTTTGCTGTCCCCGGTTTGGCTCCGATTACTGTGTTATGTGGTGTCAAACTAACCGTTCGATAGCCGTAGCGTCTCGGTATAGGAGCCCAGTATGGCTGATAACACAGACCCGGACCACGAGGAGGCACAGCCGGCGGCGGACTACGAAGCCGACGACGACAGCACCGTCGATGACAGCGCCGACGACAGCGCCGACGACAGCACCGTCGACGACCGCCCAACCGAGCGCGAACGGGAGTTCGCGCAGATGCAGCGCCGGCTCAATGAACGGGAGATGGGCCTCGATCAGCGGAGCGCAGAGCTCGACCGGCGCGAAGAGAAGAGTGACGCCCGCGAGGAGGAACTCGACCGGCAAGAGGCGGAACTGGACGAACGGGAGTACCGGCTCGATGAACGCGAAGCCGCGCTTGACGACCGCGAGACCGACCTCGACAAGCGCGAGGCCGAACTGACAGAGTACGACGCGCAGCTTTCCGAGCGCGCCGCGGAACTCGACGAGCACGAGGAGACGCTGAACACCTACCTCTCAGAACAGATGTCAGACCTAGAGGAGACGGTCACCGGGACGATGTACGACGCATTGGAGCGGTACGAGAACCGGTCGGCTGGTCGGTTCGGCCCGACCGGTACGATGCTCGTCGGGCTGGCCGGCGTGGCGCTCGTCGTCGCCGGAATCGGGTTCGGCGCACTGGCGTCGGCTGGTACGGCCCCGTTCAGCGCCGGCGGGACGACGGCGAACCTCGTTATCGCCGCGGTCGTCGCTATCGTCGGGCTGGCGCTGAATCTCGGGACGGTTGCCGGAAAAATCTGAATCGTGTCGTTCCGTCAGTCTGCTGTCGCTGGATAGTCCAGCTCGTCCGCAGCCGCGGTGTCGTTCTCGCCGAGCCACGTGTGTACACCAGCGATGGTGGCCCACAGCACTAGCTGGCCGAACACGACCGTCCAGCGGTAGGCCGCGACGAGCGCGGCAGGCACGTCACCGTGGACCGGGTTTGCCGGTGCGAGCGCGACCGGAACTGCGAGCAGTGCGAGCGGCAGCGCCATGGCTCCGAGTCGAATGGCGGTGTGGTGGCGCGCTGTCCGCTGATACGCGAGCCCGGCGAGCACTGCGACCAGCGCCCCCAGTGCCATCAGGCCGGCGTACCAGGCGAGGCGCGTCTCTGTCCCAAGCGCCTGCTCGACGCCCGGTGGCTGTGGCGGCAAGACGAGCCACGGCGCGCCGGAGACGGTGAGAAAGCCGGCTCCCGCAAGCGCCAGTCGCTTCGTCGCGCCCGAGCCGGGAATCGCGGGTTCGAGGAAGAAGTACGCCATGCCGAAGACGGCGACGCCGAACAGCAGGCCCCAGAGGACGCCGCCGCCGATGCTTACGACGGTCGTCGTGAGTTCGGAGACGACGGGGCCGCCCCCGCCGTGGCTGTGCTCGAATGTCTCCAGTCCAGCGGTGAAGGCGTTCCCGACCGTCGCGATGAACAGGCCGTAGACCAGCCCGCCGGCCACGCCGGCCATCGCGCCGCGTTCGAGGTAGTCAGTCGCCATCAGTGGCAGGTGATGCCGGCGCTGTGGCGGAAGTTGTGCAGTGAGTCGTGCAGCATTGGGTCCTGCACGAACAGCAGCGTGAAGCCGAGCGCCGCCACCAGCGCGACGGCGATGGCGATCTGTGGGCCAGTCAGGGATGCTCTGGCGCGTTCGATACGGTCGTACACGCTATCCGTCGCGTGTTTGGTATCAGTGTCATCCTGCATTGAAATCTCGTTTGTCTTAAGAACAAGTAAGATTGTAAAACTTCCGCCTGATACAGCGCCGACCAAGAGCTACTGGTCGCTGGCGACGGCATCGACGCGCTCCGCGGTCAGCGCGTCCAGTGAGACCACTGACGCGTCCGTTTCCTCTGCAACGAGGTCAAGTAATCCAGCACGGCCCGCTTCGCCGGCATTCACGACGATGGTCCGGGTGGCTGCTTCACCGAGCGTTCGCGCCGCGGTTCTGGTCGCTGCGACCGGACTCCCGTCGGCGGTGTTCGCCCGCCCGTCGGTTACGACGATGACGACGCCGGCATCCGGGTCCGCCCGGTCGAGCACTTCGCAGGCGGCCGTCAGCCCGTCCGGCAGTGGTGTCCGGTCGCCTGTGGGGAGGTCTTTCAGGTGGCGTGCCGCCAGCGAAACGCTGTCAGTGGGCGGGAGTACCACGTCCGCGCCCTCGCCGGCGAAGGTGACGAACGCGACTTCGTCGCGGGCCTGATAGGCGTCTTTCAGCAGTTCCAGTACTGTGCCTTTTGCGGCTTTCATCGCCGGGCGCATCGACGCGCTCGCGTCGACGGCGAACACCACCAGCGTCTCGGCGTCGCCTGCACGAACGGACTTCCGAAGGTCACGTGACTCGACACGGCCGCTCCCGCGACTGGCCGCCGCCCGGACCGACGCTGCGGCGTCGACCTCATCGTCCCGGCCGGCGCGCTCGGTTCGGACCGTTGCACCGCGTTTCGTCCCTGTCGCGCTCGCACGGCCGCTTGCGCTCCCACCGTCTGTGTCGACCGACGGGGCATCCACGTCGGGTGCGCCGCTGTCGCCGACTGTGGCGCGGGACTGGCCCGGCAGCAGCGGGGTGGCGTTTTCCGGGTCGTCGGACTGGTTGGACTCTCCCTCCCCACCGTCGTCTCCGGCCGCTCCTTCGCCGTCGCCGGCCTCTGCTTCCTGCCGCTCGCCGTCGCTGTCGGCCGAAGCGGGCGTCGGCTGCTCGCCGCGCTCGCCTGACTCGTCGTCGCCGTCCTCGCCGGATTCTCCGCTGTCGTCCGGGCGCTGCTCCTGCTGTTCGCTTCCGTCCTCACCGCCTTCGGAATCGGCTCCGTCGTTTACTGACTCGTCGCCGGCCCCCGCTTCCTCGTCGCTGTCCGCGTCACCCCCCTCCTCACCGCTTTCTTCGTCATCGGCGGACTCCTCCTCAGCCTCGCCCTCCTCGTCCTCGAAATGGTCGTCGAGCACGTCGTCCACGTCCGGCGCGTCCTCGAACGGTCGAGAAGTGAGCCGGTGAGGGAGCGCAAACTCGGCGGCGCGTTCGATATCTGATTCGAGCACTGTCGTCCGCCCGTCCAGCGCGGCGAAGGTTCTGGCCGCCCGCGCTGTAGCGATATCGCCGCGGTGGCCGTCGAGGCCGGCGTCCCGGCAGAGTTCGGCGATCTGTTCGCGGAACTCGCGGGCGAGGTCGACCTCCGGAAGCAGGTCGCGGGCGGTCCGCAGGCGCTCGCCCGGGTCGCGGTCGGGTTCGCTCTGCATCTCCTCGTCGCCGCCCTCCCCGAGCGCCTGGTCGATGATAGCAACGCGGTCGTCAAGGTCCTCGCAGGCGCTGACTTCAGTCTGCAGGGCGAAGCGGTCCCGCAACTGCGGGCGCAGGTCGCCTTCTTCGGGGTTCATCGTCCCGACGAGCGTGAACTCGGCGGGGTGGGTGACGGTGACGCCGTCGCGCTCGACCCGGTTCTGGCCGCTCGCAGCAGCGTCGAGCAGCACGTCGACGAGGTGGTCGTCCAGCAGGTTCACCTCGTCCACGTAGAGGATACCGCGGTTTGCCCGGGCCAGCAAGCCGGGGTCGAACTCGTGGTCGCCGTCGAGCGCGTCGGCCACCGACAGCGTCCCGACGACGCGGTCCCGGGTCGCGCCGAGGGGGAGCGTGACGAGTGGAACCGAACGAGTTTCGACCGGCGGGTCTGAGCGTGTCCGGCAGTCTTCGCATTGCTCGTCGGGCCGGTCTGGCGGACAGCCGTAGGGGCAGTCCGCGACCGCGCGCTGCTCGGGCAGCAGGTTGGCAAGCGCGCGCACCGCCGTCGACTTCGCTGTCCCCTTCTCGCCGCGGACCAGCAGGCCGTCGAGGTCGTCGTCCGTCGCGACCGCGAGCAGGCCGTCCTTGAGGTCGCGCTGGCCGACGACGGCCGCGAACGTCGGTCCCTGCGAAGCTTTTTTGCCCGCGCCGAATACAACCATACTTGTATTAGTGCAAACGGAGATTTAATAACGTTATGCCACAGCTAGGACTCTACACCGCGACGGAGAACGAACTCGGGGCCGTCCAGCGGGCCGCGGGCGAGGTCGACGCCGACCTCGTCGTGCGCTCGGAGAGCGACCTCGACGACGAGCCAGCGGTCGAGGCGTTCGTCGACGAACTGACCGACGCCGACGCCGTCGTCCTCTGGCTCCACGGGGCCGAGGACAGCATGCCCGGCTACGAGATGGCCGTCGAGCGGTTGCGCGAGGCCGGCGTCCCGCTCGTGGTGAAAGCGACGGGCGACGCCTTCGCCTTCGAGGACACGTCGGTTCCGGAAGAGCACCGCGACACCGTCTACGACTACCTCGAGAAGGGCGGGGCGAGCAACGTCGCCAACTGCCTCCGCTACCTCGTGGCGCAGTACGGCGACGCCGACCCCTCGTACGACGAGCCGGTGACACTCCCGACGGAGGGCGTCTACCATCCCGACCATCCGGGCGCGAGCATCGAGGACCTGCGGGCGACGTTCGACCCGGCGAAACCGACCGTCGCCGTCTGGTTCTACGAGTCCCACTGGACCCACGAGAACACCCGCTACGTCGACGCGCAGGTCCGGGCCATTGAGGCCCACGGGGCGAACGCGCTCCCGATATTCTGTGAACCGGCGACCGACGCCGAGGGCCAGTGGAACGCCGAACAGGTCACTGAGGAGTGGCTCCTCGATGCTGACGGCAACCCGCTGGTCGATGCAGTCTGCTCGTCGTTCATGTTCTCGCTGTCGATGGACGAACGCGGCCGCAGCGCCGACGACGAAGGCCAGAGCGCCGAGGACGTGTTCCTCGACAAACTCGGCGTTCCGGTCATCCAGACCGTGACGACGATGCGCTCCCGGTCCCGGTACGACAGCAGCGATACGGGCGTGATGGGCTTCGAACTCGCGCTTTCGGTCGCGCTGCCGGAGTTCGACGGCAACGTCATCACCCACCCCATCTCGGGTAAGGAGCGGACCGACGACGACGCCGATATCGGGAGCGCGCCGAAACAGCACTTCCCCATCGACGACCGCATCGACCACGTCGCGCGGCTGGCGGTCAACTGGGCCGAACTGCGCCACACCCCGAACGACGAGAAGCAGGTCGCCGTCGTTCTGCACAACTACCCGCCCAGCGACGACGGTATCGGGACCGCCTTCGGGCTGGATTCGCCCGAGAGTACAGTGAATCTGCTGGAAGAGCTGGACAGTCGGGGCTATGACCTGAGCGACACGATGCCCGAGAGCGGCCAGTCGCTTGTCGAGCGCTTGACCGCCCAACTGACCCTCGACGACCGCTGGGTCGCGCCCGAGGACGTGCGCGAGCTGAGCGTCGACACCGTCTCGCCGACCCAGTACGGCGAGTGGTTCGAGATGCTTGACGACGACTTCCGTGAGAACGTCGTTGAGGAGTGGGGCGACCCGCCCGAGCGCCCGTTCGCAATTCCCGGCGTGGAGTTCGGAAACGTGCTCGTGACAGTCCAGCCCCCACGCGGGTTCGGCATGGACCCCTCGAAAGTGTACCACGACTCGGACCTCCAGCCGCCCCACGACTACGTCGCGTTCTACCGCTGGCTCCGCAACAGCTACGAGACGGACGCTGTCGTTCACCTCGGGACTCACGGCAGTCTGGAGTGGCTGCCGGGCAAGACTGTCGGGCTGGACGGCGAGAGCGCACCGGACCAGCTCATCGACGACATCCCGAACGTCTACCCGTACATCGTCAACAACCCCGGCGAGGGGACCCAGGCGAAGCGGCGCTCCTACGCCGCCATTGTCGACTACCTGACCCCGGTGATGGCCAATGCCGGGACCTACGACGACTTGGCCGACCTGGAAGAACTGGCCGACCGCTACCGCGAGGCCGGCATGGAAGACGCCCGGACCGACGACGGCGAGCACCTCGCCGAGCAGCTCCGCCAGACCGTCGACGAACTGGACCTCGCCGTCGAACTCGGCATCGCCGGCGAAATCGACGAGAAGGCCGACGTACGTGGCCCTGACGAAGCCGGGTCGACGCTCGCTGAGGGTGACGTGGCTGGCGACGACCTCGACATTGACGCCCTCGTCGAACGGGTCCACGAGTACCTCACCGACGTGAAGACGACGCAGATCCGGAAGGGGCTGCACACGATGGGCGAGCCGCCGGCCGACGACCGACTGGTCGACTACCTGGTCGCGCTTACGCGGCTGGAGAACCCCGGTGCGCCGTCGCTCCGCGAGAGCGTCGCGGGCGTGCTCGGTGTCGACTACGACAAACTCCGCAACGCCCCCGGCGAGTACGACGAGACGCTGGGGATGACCTACGCGGAGGCCGCCGACCACGTCCACGAGACCAGCAAAGACCTCGTCCGGACGCTGGCCGAACACGAGTTCGACGTGCCCGAGAGCGAACTCGAAGACAACACGTCGGAGGTGAACATGAACCTCCTCGTCGTGGACATCGAACCGCTCGGGGACGCTCGCGTGCGGTCGGGCGCTCACGAGGACCTGCGCGAGGCGCTGGCGTACATCTGCGAGGAAGCGGCCCCGCGGGTGGCCGGCGCAGCCGACGAGATCCCGCGAACCGCCGACGCGCTGGCTGGTGAGTACGTCCCGCCGGGCGGCTCCGGTGCGCCGACCCGCGGCGGCGTTGACCTGCTCCCCACGGCCCGGAACTTCTACACGCTCGACCCGCGGAAGGTCCCGGCCAAGACGGCCTGGGACGTGGGCAGCGAGGTCGCCGACGGCGTGCTGGAGCGCCACGAAACGGACGAGGGCGAATACCCCGAGGAAATCGGTGTCGTCGTCTGGGGCACGCCGACGGTCCGGACCCGCGGCGAGACAATCGCACAGGTGCTCGCGCTGATGGGCGTCGAACCGGTCTGGTCCGACGCCGGCCGCGTCGAGGACATTGAGCCGATTCCGCTCGAGGAACTCGGCCGCCCGCGCATCGACGTGACGACGCGCGTCTCCGGCCTGTTCCGGGATGCCTTCCCGGCGGCTGCGGGGGTCGTCCACGACGCCGTCGACGCCGTCGTCGACCTCGACGAGCCCCACGAGATGAACTACGTGAAGAAACACGTCGAGGAGGAGACCGACGACCTCGTGGCCGACGGCATGGACGAGGGCGACGCCGAGAGCGCGGCGAAACACCGCGTGTTCACCACCCGCCCCGGCGGCTACGGCGCGGGCACGAACAAGGCCGTCGACGAGGGCAACTGGGACGACCGCTCGGACCTCGCCGACGTGTACGTCCAGTGGGGCGGCTACGCGATGGGGTCACGCGGCCGAGTGAGCGACGCTCACGACGCCTTCGAGCGCCGTCTATCCTCGGTCGACGCGACCGTCAAAATCGAGGACACCGCCGAACAGGACGAGTTCGACTCCTCGGACTGGTACGCGTTCCACGGCGGGTTCATCTCCGCTGTCACGGAAATCGCCGGCGAGGAGCCGAACTCCTACGTGGGCGATTCCTCGGACCCGGACAACGTCGACGTGTACACCAACGAGGAGAAGGTCCGGAAGGCGATGCGCGCCCGCGTTCTGAACCCCTCGTGGCTCGACTCGATGGAGGAACACGGCTACAAGGGCGCTGGCGACCTCTCGACGACGGTCGACGTGGTGCTTGGCTGGGACGCCACGACCGACGTGGTCAGCGACACCCTCTGGGAGGACGTGGCCGAGCGCTACGCCTTTGACGAGGAGCGACAGGACTGGCTCCGGGACGTGAACCCCTGGGCGCTGGATTCGATCACCGACACGCTACTCGAAGCTATCGACCGCGGGCTCTGGGACGCCGACGACGAGACCCGGGACCGCCTGCGGGACCTGAATCTGGAAGTTGACGGTGACCTGGAGAGCCGAGCGACGGGGGGTCCGGAGCGAGGCTCTCCGAACGAGCGAGCGGGGAGCAGTGCGACCCGCGAGCAGGACGAGGAGGTGACTTCAGATGACGACTAACACGGACGATGCGACAGACGGTGACGCGAACAGCGACGACGGCTTCGAGGAGTACGCCGACCTCGGCGCGACCACCTCGAACGCAATGGACATCGCGGAGACGTCGATGGACCGCGTGCGCGAACTCGTTCCGGACGAGACGCTGGCCGATCGGATTCGCCAGAAGTCCGTCCACGCGACCGGCGACCCCGAGTTCCAGCACCTCGTTCGCTTCACCGGAGCGGACGACGACGAGCCGGTGCGGGCCGGTGCGCAGGCAGTGCTGGACGAACAGCCTATCGTCACCGATATCACGATGGTCAAGGCCGGCATCACCGGCCGCGGCCACGACTGCCCAGTTCAGAAGGCCATCGGCAACGGCGCTGAGCTGGCCGCCGAAACCGGGATGACACGCACGGCCGCGTCAGTGCTCGAACTCGACAAACAGGGTGTCTACGACGGCGCTATCGCCGTCGTGGGAAATGCCCCGACAGCGGCGCTCGCGCTTGCAGATTGCATTGAGGACGGCACTCGGCCGGCCGTCGTCGTCGCCACGCCCGTCGGCTTCGTCAAGGCTGCTGAGAGCCGGGAACGGCTCCGCGAGGTCGCCGCCGAACATGGCGTCCCGACCATCACGAACGTCGGCCGCCGCGGCGGGAGCGGGCTGGCCGCCGGGCTGACGAACGAACTGGTGCACGTCGCGTCGGACGTGCGGGAGGGCGACGTTTCGCTGGATGACTGAGAACGACGACTACGACCTCGATTCGGGACCAGACCCAGCCGATATTGCGGCGAGCGCGCCCGAGGACCCCGACGCGGACGGGCCGGTCCACGCCGTCGGCATCGGCCCGGGCAACCTCGATTTCCTGACGCCGCGCGGCGAGGAGGCGATCCGCGAGGCTGACGTTGTCGTCGGCTTCGAGACAGTCGTCGAGTTCGTCGCCGACCGGACCGATGCGGACCTCCTGACCTGTGGTTACCGGGACGAACTCGACACGCTGGACGCCTTTGCCGAGCGCGTGGCCGGCGGCGAGCGCGGGACTGCGGTCGCGATGGGCGACCCGAACCACTCTGGCTACCAGTTCGTGGGGAAGGTCCAGCGTGCCGTCGACCGTCCGGTTCGTATCGTGCCGGGCATCTCCTCGCTCCAGATCGCTGCCAGCCGTGCTCGGACGCCGATGGAGGACACGACATTTGTCACGCTGCACAAGAGCGGCGACCTCTCATCCGATCTCGACCGGCTTCGGAACGATGTGGGCGACCGACACCTGCTCGTGCTGCCGCGCCCCTTCGACCTGATGCCCGAAGACATCGCAGCCGAGCTGTTGGATGCCGGCGGCGACCCCGAGCTACCGGCGCTGGTCTACGAGCGGCTCACCCACGATGACGAGGCTCGGACCGCAACGACGCTCGGCGACCTTGCGCAAGATGCTGGCGGCAACAGCAAGGACGACACCCGGTTCTCGGATCTTTCGGTGTTTGTCGTGCGGCGGGAGTGAGGTCGTACTGCGACAGTCGCTATTAGCTGACCGCAGCCGACCCAGCCTGCCGCTGCCTGTACTCGTTGATCAAACGGAACGCGAGTACGTACCCGACAGCCGCGAACACCACGGCCAGAATGACGTTTCCTGTCCATAGTCGGACCAGCACGTCGCTACCCATCGAGACAGAGACACCGTCAAACGACAGGCCGGGCACCGGCCCTAGAATCTGGTTCCCGAGCCAGAAGCTCGACGCGTACACGCCCCACTTGACCGGCGGATTGAGTATCAGCACGGACGCGAACAGCGCGACCTTGCTGAGCTGTTTGAACAGGTACGCGAGGACGAGGAAGGCGATAAAGCCGGTGCCAAGCGTCGGTAGTGCGGTGAGGAACACGCCGACGCTGAAGCTCATCGCGACTTCTCGCGGCGAGTGGTCTTCTATCAGCGCAGCCACCAGTTTCTCTTTGACCTGCTCCCGCGTCTGCGCTACTCGTCGGCGTACCATCTATGTGCCAGAACGTACCGTGGGTACAAATCGCTTCCTCTCGTTCTGAGTCCGCGGTTTTGCCGCTGCGACAGCCCTAATCACCCTCGCCGTCGGTCGCCATCGGCCGGTTTGTTGCGGCCAGCGTCGCCTCGAAGGTCTGCGGTGTGCGTGTGTCGGCCATCGTCCGCGCCGTCTCGACGGCGGTCGCGACGGCCTCGGTGACGAGCGGGTGGTCACCCAGTGTGTCGGTGTAGGCGAGCCCGCCTCTATCGAGGTCGAGTTTGGCGGGGATCTGTGACTCGGTCGCGTCGGTTGGCGCGAGAAAGAGCGGCACGGCGACAGCGTGGTCGTGGGCGAGGTTGTACCTGACACATTCGACAGCCGGGTTCTGGAGCAGATAGCACGGTTCGACCTCGCCGAAGGCCGAGCGCTCGCGCAGGCGCTCGGCGTGGTACTCCGTCACCTGCCGCTGATACGGTTTGCCGCTGGAGCCGAAGGCGACGAGCGCGACGGAGGAGTCAGCGGCTTCCGGGACCGCAGCGGCGGCACGGTCACGGATCGCTTCGGTCAGTAGCGGGCTGCGACCGACTGGTTCACAGTAGTGCGTTTCAGCGTCGATTTCGTCGAGTGCCGCCGGCACGTCTGTGACTGTTGAGTGGTCGTGCGCGACGGTCATCGGCAGCGCGAACACGCGGTCGGCATCGATGGCTACCAGTTCGTCGCGTAACTCCCGACGGGGTTCGTGGTCGTAGGTCAGCACCGTCACGTCGGTTGCTACGCCGCGCTCGCGCAGGCGGCGAGCGTGTGTCTCGAAGGGCGTAGCGCGTGACGTGTCCCGACCGATGAGCAGGAGTGTGTCGTGTGGCATTGGTAGCTCCCAACGCTAAAACAAGCTGAGTTGTTTTAGCGAAAGTTGGCTTGCCTGAACGTTGGCAGGAACCCACTAATACCTTTGGGTCCCGCCTATCGGGTGCCGGCGACCCGCTAACTGAGGTCCGGGCACAGAGGCTTATACGCAGTCGAACGCAATCCCGGCGTATGGACGTGACCGAGAGTGACCTGCCCGGCGTCGGAAAGAAACACGAGGTAAACATCGGCGGTGGACAGCAACTGGTCGTCGTGACCCACAACACGGGCACTCGCGAACTGTACCTGAAAGAGAGCGCGGACGCCGACTCCGAGAAACTCCTCGAACTCTCGGACCGGATGGCCCGACTGGTCGGCACGATACTCGAAGGCGCGTACTTCCAGCCGGTCGAATCCAGCCACGTCGAGACGATGCTGTCGGAAGGGACGCTGCTCGAGTGGTACGCGGTCGAGGCGGACTCGCCACTGGTCGGCGAGACACTGGCCGGTGCTAACGTCGGGCAGCGAACCGGCGTCACCGTTGTCGCGATACAGCGCGGCGACGATGTCATTCCCGGCCCCACGTCGACCGTCGAAATCGAGGACGGCGACACTGTTGTGGTTATCGGCGAACGCGACAACTGCGAGTCATTTGAGAAGCTCTTGGCCGGGGACCTGTAGATGGTCAGAACCGAGTCGCTGGGGGGCTGCTGTCGTGGCTGACCTGCTCGGCATCGGTGTGTTGTTCGCCGCCGTTGCAGCCGCTACGCTCGTCGCGGTGTGGCTGAACAAGTCGGTGATCCCGTTGTACATTGTCATCGGGATGGTACTGTCGCCGTCTGTCGCGGGGCAGGTTACCGTCGCTGGCTACGGTCTTCCGGTTGTCGAATCCTCGGAGTTTATCGAACTCGGCGCGGAGCTCGGTATCGTCTTTCTGCTGTTTTTCCTTGGCTTGGAGTTCAATCTGGACCGGCTGCTGGACAGTTGGGAGCGCATCACCAGAGCGGGGACTATCGACCTCGGCATCAACTTCGGTGTCGGGCTCGTGCTCGGGTTCGCGCTGTTTCGGGACCCGCTTGCGGCCTTTCTGGTCGCCGGCATCGTTTACATCTCCTCGTCAGCTATCATCACGAAGTCGCTTATCGACCTCGGCTGGATCGCCAACGACGAGGCCAACCCAATGCTCGGGACGCTCGTGTTCGAGGACCTGTTCATTGCGGTGTATCTCACAATCGCCGCCGCGCTCGTCACCGGTGGGTCCGACCTCGGGGCCGCCGCGACCTCTGTCGGCGTCGCGCTCTCATTCATCGTCGCGCTCCTGCTGCTGGCCCGTTACGGGACGCCATGGTTTGAGCGGGCCTTACAGACGACCTCGAACGAGTTCACTGTGGTGCGGGCCGTCGGCATCACGGTTTTCATCTCCGGGCTTGCCCTCGCTATCGGCGTTAGCGAGGCCGTCGCCGCGTTCTTCATCGGGATGGCCTTCGCCCCGACCACTCACACGCACAAGCTAGAACGACTGCTGGAGCCCCTCCGCGACACGTTTGCGGCGGTGTTTTTCTTCTGGATCGGCGTCGAGACCGACCCGCGACTGTTCGCCGGCGTCGCAGGGCTCGTCGTCGCCGCTATCGTCGTCACGACGCCGACAAAAATCTTGTCGGGCTATCTGAGTGGCCGTGCGTACGCCCTCACCCCGCGCCGGTCAATGCGCGTCGGCCTCGGGATGGTCACTCGTGGTGAGTTCTCCCTGATTATTGCCGCCGTTGCCCTGACCGGGGCAGGCACGTCACTGTCGACCGAGTTGGCAAACGCCGTCTACTCGTTTACCGTCGCATACGTCCTTCTCATGAGTATTCTCGGCACAATGCTGATGCAGTACTCGGCTCCCTTCGAGGCGTTCGCGACGGCTCGGTTCGGAGCGGAGTAACGACAAAAACGAAGGGCGGACCTACAGTTCGCTGTCGGGAACGACCACGACCTTCCCGAAGCCTTCGCGGTCCTCGATTATCTCGTGTGCCCGGGCGATTTCGCTCATCGGCAGCGTCTCGCGGACTCGCGGCTCCATCTCTCCCTGCCAGACCAGATCCAGCACTTCATCAGCCTGCCCTGGGGTGGCCATCGTCGAGCCGATGACCTGCA
Source organism: Haloarcula sp. R1-2 (assembly GCF_011627385.1). Lineage (NCBI taxonomy): Archaea > Methanobacteriati > Methanobacteriota > Halobacteria > Halobacteriales > Haloarculaceae > Haloarcula > Haloarcula sp. R1-2. Next base: position 1,530,508 of record NZ_JAANTG010000001.1, on the reverse strand, counting down.
ACTGATTCCAGAAGATGCGGTTGATGTCCGTTTCCGGGTTGCCGCCAGTCGTCGCCCCGCAGGTGACGACCCGGCCACCCTTGACGAGGCTCTTGAGCGAGTCCTGCCAAGTCTGTGCGCCGATGTGGTCGACGACCATGTCGACGCCGCGGCCGTCGGTCAGGTCCCGAATCTCGCCCGCGAAGTCCGTCTCCTCGTAGTTGATTGTATGGTCCGCACCCAGTTCTTTGGCGTAGTCGAGTTTCTCCTGGCTGCTGGCGGTCGCGAACACCTCAGCGCCGGCGTGGTCGGCAATCTGGACGGCCGCGTGGCCCACACCGCCAGACGCACCGAGCACCAGTACCGACTCGCCGGCCTTCAGGTCGCCGCGGTCGCGCAGCATCCGCCAGGCGGTCTGGAACACCAGCGGCGATGCGGCGGCTGTCTCCCAGTTGACGCCCTCGGGGACTGGGGTGAGATTCTCCGCCGGCACGGCGGCGTACTCGCTGTGGACACCCCGGACGTGCTCGCCGATGATGTGGAAGTCCGGTGCGAGTGTCTGGTCACCCTTGCGACTGAACTCGTCGCCGCCGCCGCTCTTGCCGGCGAGGACGGCCACCCGGTCGCCCGGTTCGAACCGCGAGACACCGTCGCCGACCTCGTCGACAACACCCGCGGCGTCACTGCCCGGAATGTGTGGCATCTCGAGGTCGATGCCGGGAAGCCCGCGCCGCGTCCAGATGTCGAGGTGGTTCAGCGCGGCCGCCTTCACGTCGATGACCACCTCATCGCGGCCCGGTTCGGGGTCGGGAAACTCGCCATACTCAAGCACATCACGGTCGCCGTGACTGTCGAACTGAACGGCTTGCATCGTCATCACTTCCCGTGGCTTGGTTATAAACGCCAGCCTCCCGGACGATACTGAGCGTGGTTGCTCCTCTGGCGGTATTCAGCCTGTGCGTATATAGCCTTATAGCCTTCTACTTTAAGATTATTTGCATACATAATGGGATAAGTGTCTACAGTGAAACCGCTCTTACCGTTTTCCACTCTCTACGTGGCTAGATATACCAGAGACAAACTTAGAAAATGAGTATGTACCTCTCGAAAATACCTTATTCGGATAGATGGATGTACTTCTTGGTATTACAGACCTATCTGCGGTTGGTGTGTGCTACTCTCAACCATTGCTGGCCTGATGAGGAGCATACTTACCGCTCGAATCCGTTCTATATGCCACCAATGGCACACACTTCAAACACACCCGTCGGCCGCTTTTGGGGCGCTTCGACACCCGATTGCGTGGGTCCTCGCTGCAGAGCAGTGGTGACCGACCGATGAATCTCTCACTCGTTATCGTCGCGACGATGACCGGCGTCGCTACCGGCGTCGTGTTCGGACTGCTGGATGTTCCCATTCCGGCCCCGCCGAACCTCGCCGGTGTTATGGGAATCCTCGGAATCCTCGTCGGCTATCGCCTCATCGAGTACTTCGATGTCGGCGTCAGCCTGCTGTCGTTGCTGAAAGTCTGAGCAACGACACGGCGTTTTTCGAACCGAATCGTACTCTCTCCCATTCTCAGAACGACGGTGACGGCAGTAACTACACCGCTGCCGTCAGTGGTCTGCGTGCTCGGTTCCGTTGTGCTGGTGAGTGCTTTCGGTCCCGCTGTGGTCGGTTTCAGCGTGGTCGTGGTCGCGCGTGCGGCGGCCGTGGTACGTGTCGAGCGTCCGTTCGAGCAGCGCGGTCCGCGTCTCGTGGCCCTCGGCGACCGGTTCGACCCACCGCGATTCGGTTCGCCAGTAGCCCATCACGTCGCCGGACGGCTCGATTACCTCCGCGTCGAGGCCTTCGACCCCCCAGTCGTCCGTGTACGCCTGGATGAACGAGACGACGACCGTCTCGATGCCGGCCGCGAGTTCGTGGCTGCGCGTGCTCTTCGTGACGTAGGTCAGTCTGATGCGACTGTCTTCGACGGCGAGGGAGTCAATATCGACGAACCACTCGCGCAGGTGGGATTCGAACGCGGCGAGTTCGGTGTCGGCAGCGATATCGGCTTCGTCGTCACTACCGTCGTGGCTGTGTCCATCGCCGTGGTCGTGACCGCCGTCTGTGTGCGTGTGGCCGTGCGCCTCGTCGTGGTGTGCCCCATCGCCTGCCTGTGCGGGCGTTTCACTTGTCTCGGACGTTGCCGCCGAGCCGCCAGCTCCGGTCTCGCCCGGCTGGCCGTTCTGTGTACCGCCGAGGCTGCTACAGCCGGCGCTGGTCACCGCAGCCAGCGCGAGGGTTCCGAGGAACCCACGCCGACTCCGTCGCTGGCTGGTGTCCCGCATGGCTCAGGTCCTCCGCCGCGTTGCGAGCAGCGCTGCACCGATGAGTGCAAGCAGCGTGACGACGGCGGTGAACCCGGGTCCGGACGCGGCGGTCGTCTCTGACTCCGCGGTTGCAGTGTCATCCACCGCCGTTGCTGCTGACTCGCCCTCGGTGTCTGGCGCGGCAGTCGCCGTGGCTCCGCCGGACTCGCCGTTGCCGTCAGTCCCGGATTCGGCTTGCTGACCGGCCGAAATCCAGACTGGGCTAGTCAGCGCTCGGTCGCCGTCTTCGTCGACGACACGGAAGGCGACCCACGCGTTCCCGTCGATATCAACGTCGGTGCTCATGGTGTCGTTCGTGCCGTCGAGCGTGACGTTCGAAACGGTCGTGCCGTTCCGAATGACCTCGGCGTAGGCCAGTTCGTCGAGGTTCCGGACCGTTGCGGACGCCTCTACGGACGACCCGGCGGTCGTGTTCACGGTCTCGCCAGGCATCCTGTCCTCGACGGTGAACTCGACGGCCGGACCGTACGTCGCGTACGTGTGCCCGTCTTTCACTGACTGGGCCCACTTCTCGGGCGTGACGGTCCCTTCGACGTATGCCCGGGTGCGGGCGCTCCCGTATTTCGCCGGGAAGCACTGCGAACAGTGGTCGTCGCTGACCCCGGTCGCGGTGATGTCGTAGCCGTTGTTCCAGAGGGTGAACAGCCCCTGCACGCTCGCGGCGTCGGACTCGCCGTACGGGCCGTTGTACGCCTCGATGGCGTCGACCATCGGGAGGTACTCCTCGTGCTGTCCGGGCGCGCTGTCGAGGCTGACGAAGCGGTCACCCGGATGGTTGATCTGGAACACCGTCGCGTTGTGTCGGCTGCGGGACTCCTCGATGAACTCCACGAGGGTCCCGTCGGAATCAATCATCTCCTCGCCGTGCAGCGGATAGGGGTTGAAGTGCCCGAGGTCGCCCGTGGTGATCTCCTCACTCCGGACGAACATGATGTCGCGCTCCTGTGCCTGTGACTGCATCGACCCCCAGCCGCCGATGGCGTTGTGGTCGGAGATGAACACTGCGTCAACGCCCGCCGATTTCTGAATGGCGACGAAGTTGTCGATGGGCGTCTTGCCGTCGAAGCTGACGCTGCTGTGGGCGTGGGGGTCGATGCCGACCCAGTTGCGTTCGCTTGGGTCGAGTTCCTCGGTGAACGTCGCGTTGACGCTGACCGATTCGCCGGGCGTCACCGAGATGTTCTTCTCGACCGGCTCGGCGATGTAGCCCGTCCCGTGGTTGAACACCAAGGTGTAGTTACCGGGCGGGAGCTGGAACGAGGCCGTGCCGGCCGGCGTCGTCCGGGTGTAGACGGTCTGGACCGCGGTGCCGCCGTCGAGCACCGTAATCCGGGCATCGGCGGGGCTGACCTCGCCCTCGTCGTCTATCGTTGCGGTGACGTTGACGGGAGCCGGTCCTTCTAGCGAGTCGAAGTCGGCGGTTGTCGCTTCGCCGCCGCTGACGGTGACGGACTTGGGCTCTGATGCTGCGAACCCGCTGGCATCGGCCGTCAGCGTGTACTCGCCGGCGGGGAGTTCGAGTTCGTACGTTCCGGTCTCCGAGCCGACGGTGTAGGTGAACGCACGGTCGTCCTTCGAGGCGGTGACTGTAGCCTGTGAGACGGACTCGTTGTCCGTACTCTCGATGCTGCCGGTCACCGTCCCTGTCTCGGTTCCCTGCTGCTTGTTGTAGTACTCGCTGGTCGCGCTACTTGACCCATCTTCGCCGACGAAGAAAGCGAACTCCGCTGACCGCGTTTCGCCGGGGTCGAGGCGGTGTTCGAGCCACGGGTCAACCCAGGTTGTGGACCCCGTGTACGAGGTAAATGAGCCGTTCCCGCCCCAGACGCCGTAGCTCACGCGGTCACCGGTGAGCGCGGCCCAGGGCTGGTCGAGCGTGTCGGCACTCACTGGTGGCGAGCGCGTCTCTTCGATCGTTCCCGAGCCAGGGAGCCAGGTCGACTGCCCCTCGGAACTCAGTGCGGCCCCGCTCTGGAGGCGCTCGGAATCGTTGATCGGGAGGCGCTGGTCGCCGCCGTTTTCCATCGTGGTGTTGATCCAGATGTGGCTGGAGTTGGCTGGCAGCGTGTACGTCGTCGTAATCGAGACGTTCGGATTCGTGCTGACGTGGCCAGTCGCGGTGACGACTGCCGCGCCGTTTGGCCCGGTTGCGTTCTGGCGCTCGAAGGACTCGTAGACGGGCCACGTCCCGAAGTTGTTGAACGCGAACTCGGCGACACCGATCTGGTCGGTCGTCAGCCCGTACGCGTTGGCGTCGTAGATACCGCCCGGCAGCGTGCCGAAGGGTCCGTTCGTCTCGGTACCGATGGCGGCGGCGACTTCGCTGTTTTTCAGCACAATCGTCTCGTTTGCTGGCGTCTCGCCGCCCTTGACTCGCTCGCCGGTGACGGCGACCGGCCTGTCCGGTCGCTCGACGTGGCCCGACGAGGCCAGCCACTTCACCGTCCGGAAGAGGAACGGCCGCGTATCGGTTTGCTGGTGTTCGGCCTGCCACTCGTCGGTGAGATACGTCGTGAGCGACTTCTGACTGCCGAAGGCGACGACGCGGCCGTTGTCACCGATATCCCACGTCGCGGCCGCACCAACGATGCGCTCGCCACGGGGGTACTCCTTCTCTGTCGTGGAGTAAGTGTACTCGTAGGTATCGCTGTCACCGTACAGCAACGGGGCCTGCGTCCCGTTGTCCGTGTCGGTCACGTTGAGACTGACGCCGTCGTACTCCACGGTGTCCACGTTGTTCATTATCGGATGTTGGCCCGTGTTGTGGAGCACAACTCGCCACTCGTAGTCTTCAACTGTCTTGTTGGTCGGGTCCTGAATGTTCCGGAGCCACTTGTCGCTCTCGCCGTTGAAGTGGAGCCCGTACGGGTCGGTGATGTCGTTGAGCTTGCCGGCGTGACCCTGTAGCGGTGAGGTCCAATCCCCGACGACGAACAGGCTGCCGCCGTTTCTGACGTATTCGTCGATCGCATCCTGTTCGGCCTCGCTATAGGCCGTCTGAGGGACGGGAATAACGACCACGTCGTAGTCCGACAGCCCGTTCGCGGCCGAACTGTTCCACGAGGTCAGCCCGCCGGTCGTCGACCGTTTCGTGTCGACGTCGTACCCGCGTTCGCTGAGTCGGTTTGCGAACTTCGTGAACGTCGAGCCCTGATGACTCCCGTCGATCAACACGTCGACCCCGGCCCCACTGTTGTTGAGATCGACCGAATTATCAGGCACTGGACAACTACTGTCAAGCTGACAGGTCGCCCCACCAGCTGCGGCTGTCTGTGTCGCTGTCTGGCTATTCGCCGTTACCAACTCGTTTTGCTCGCTCGGTACAGCAGCGGCACTTCCAAGGAAGCCGGTGCTGACCACCGACAGAACGAGTAGTACGCTGAGTAGTACTGGTCGTATGTGATTTCTGTCCATCACTTCCCGTACAGTATTATGACTATATAGTTAAAATTTGTGATAGACGCACTATTTCCGGATACTGACTGTTGTCTGTAACGAACGACCAACTTCGCCTCGTCCCTTCGAACCGTGGCTCGGATTTCGACTCTGGGGATGGGCCGACTCTTTGCTGTCCCCTGCTATCACACCGCCTGGCCAGTATAAGACGGCGTTGACGGACACACCTGATCTGTCGGCCACACATTCCGACACACCGATTGTGGTAGCGACGATGGCCCGACAGATCGTCCACAGGTCTGTCTACAGCGGTGCTTCCGTGTTACATCCGGTACGTACCAGCCTTTAAGACCCGATGGGCGGAATTTCGGAGGTATGTCACGCAAAGTCTTCTTTGATACGGACCCTGGCTGCGACGACGCGGTCATGCTGGCGATGGCGCTCGGTCACGATGCAATCGATGTTGTCGGTCTCTCGACTGTCTGCGGGAACACGACTATCGAGAACACGACGCGAAACGCCCACGCGATACTGGGCCTCGGTGGCTACGACGTTCCGGTGTCCCGGGGCTGTGGTCGCCCGCTCGTCGACGACCTCACGACCGCCGAGTGGATTCACGGCGAGAACGGGCTCCACGGCGACATCCCCGACGCCGACGGCAACACACGGGATATCCACGGGGCCGATGCAATCGTCGAAGCCGCCCACGAGTACGGCGACGAACTGACGATCGCGGCCGTCGGTCCGCTTCCAAATCTGGCGATTGCACTGGCCAAGGAGCCGCGGTTACCCGACCTCGTTAACGATATCTATCTCATGGGTGGGGCGGCGATGACGACCGGGAACGTGACGCCGATGGCCGAGGCCAACTTCCACAACGACCCCGCGGCGGCCAGCCGCGTCCTGCAGGACGCCACCACGCGGATGGTCGGGCTGGACGTGACCAACCGCGCCACCGTCTCTCCCGAGTTCATCGAGGAGTTCCGCACGGCCGATGGCATCCGAGGGACTGTCGCCCAGTGGCTCGACTACCGGCCCGACTCCGGAACCTACCCACTGGCCGACGCGCCGGCCATCCACGACGCCGCTGTCGTCGCCGACATCATTGACGAAACGGTGCTCACCTTCGAGGAGTACCACATTGAGGTAGACACGACCGGCGGTCCCTGCCACGGGGCCGTCATCTGTGACGAGCACGGCACGACCGACAACGACCCCAACAATCGTGTCGCTGTCGACATCGACGTCGACCGATACCGGGACATCCTTGAGACGGGCCTCCAAGCCTACGCGACGCAGTAGCGGCCGCTTGCTGTGTCGGTTCTGCTATTACAACGCCCTGATAACACCCGTGAAACTGTCTTCGGGGCGAAAATCCGATGAGCCGACAGCCTGAAGCCACGGAAACCAGACCACTGAGGCGCGGACTGCTCCACCGCTGCAGCACGAGTGTGTCCGAACTTGCGCTACTGTGCTATTGCCGACCGAATGCCAATATGGCACAAGTCTGTGATTCACTTTGTACAATATTACCACACCAGCGTCTGTGTGGATTATTTGTTGTAGTTCCGTCAAATTAGCACCCAGCAAACATTTTATATAAACGTTCAATCTAATGTATGCTGTGTCACGAAGCAACAAAGAAGACCTAGAAGCCGCTTCAGCGGACCGATCGGAGAACGATACGACGAACACACCAGTCGACCGGCGGAAGTTCCTCTCGGCTACTGCTGCACTCGGCGTTGCGGGAATCGCCGGCTGTGCTTCCAGTTCCGACAACGGCACCGAGCAGACCGACGAAGCATCTACAGATGCTGAGGAGACCACGACCTCATCTGGCACGGCCGAGAGCACATCTGAACCTGCAACGGGCGAGGTGACGCTCGTCCACGACACCCACGTCCACGGCAGTTATGGCGACCTCGAAGAGGCGGCGAACATCGCTACCTACTTCGACCTGATGAATCAGATCGCGGACAACAACGACCACTCAATAAAGGTCGGATCCGGCGACGACCTGGCCACCTCTATTCTCTCCGCACAGTTCGACGGCAAACACATCGTCGACGCGTTCAATGAGGGCGGGCTGGAGTTCGACACGTTCGGGAACCACGACTTCGACAGAGGGCCGGACGTGTTGCGGGACCGCATTTCCGACAGCGAGTTCCAGTGGGTGAGCGCGAACGCCCGCAACGCACAAACGGGCGACGTGTTCGGCGCTGAACAGGGAGCGAGCCAGTACGAACTCGTTTCGGCCGGCGATGTGACTGTCGGGCTCACGGGCATAATCAACGTCGAAGCGCCGACGATCACCACCATGGGCGAGACGACGGAGGTCCCGGGCCTCGAAGCCCCGGTCGAGGAAGTCGTGACCGAAATGCGGGACGACGGCGCTGATCTTGTCGTCGTGCTGTCCCACGTGGCAAGCCCGGCCGCCGTCGAGCTCGCGGAGTCTGTCGACGGTATCGACGTCATCGTCGGCGACCACGCCGCGACGTTCTCCGAGGAGCCCCAAGTCGTGAACGACACGGTGCTTTCGTTTGTTGACGACGAGTACGACTACCTCGGCGAACTGACGCTCACTGTCGAAGACGGGGAGCGAACCGACCACAGCCTGACGGTGTACGACACCGCTGCCGCGGTTGATGAGGGCCGCGTCGAACCGCACCCAGGTGTGTTCGAAGTCGCGGAAAGCTACGAAAGCAAGCTCAGCGACGAGCTCGACGTCGTCATCGGAGAGACAACCGTCCCACTCGATGCCCGCGAGGACACTGTGCGTTCCGAGGAGTCAAACTTCGGGAATTACATCGCCGATGCGCTCCGCAGCCACGGCAACGCGGACGTCGCAATCCAGAACGGTGGGGGTATCCGGACCGACGAACTCTACCCCGAAGGGGACATCACGAGACGAATGGTCTACAGCGTCCTCCCGTTCGGGAACAGCCAGGTGACCATCGAGGTCACCGGTGAAACGCTGGTCGAGGCACTGGAGCTCAGTTCGACCGGCGGGGGCGGATTCCTGCAGGTGAGCGGTATGCGCTACACATACGACCCGGACAAATCGAAGGGCGACCGCGTCACGGAGGTAACAGTCGGTGGTGAGCCACTCGACACCGAAGCGACCTACACCGTCGCAACGAACGGCTTCACCGCCACAGGCGGCGACAGCTACACGATGTTCCAGGACGCCCCGAGGATTATCGACGCGAACGAGGGCGAACTGCTGTCGGTCATCGTCGAGGACGCAATCGAGGAGGACGGGACGATTTCGCCGTCGGTCGAAGGCCGAATCAAGACAGAGTAGCTACGAACATGGATTCGCTTGGCCGACCATGATTGTCTCGCCGCTGTGTGCGGCGTGTCCTACACTGGGCCGCATCGCCGTCGTGCGCTCTCTCGGCGTCGGTCGTCTGGCATCCCAGCGCCCGCCTTCCGTGCGATGGTTGTAGCCGGGTTCCGTCGTCTCGGCGGTAGCAGATTCTCTCCCGATGTGGCACTCTGGCCCGGAGTTGCATCTCGATCGTAGCTGACAGTACACGGCCAGGCCATGTCTGGCGTGAGAACTGTCGTCTCCTCGCTGTGTCCCCGAGTAGCCCCCTACGTCCCGTCTCCGAGCGTGAGCGTCGTGTCGTCGAACTCCAGAAACGCAGTCTGGTAGCCGCGATGTCGCGCGACCTGTGGCGGGGCCCCGACCGAAAGCGTCACGTCGTCACCCATCGCGATAGCAGGGAACGGGGCACCGTAATGATACCCCAGTTCGGGGTGAATGGCTGCCTTCAGTGGCTCGCGGACCTCCTCGCCGGCGTTGGCCACAGTTGCTCGGAGACCCATGAACGGGAGGGGATACTGGTTGTACGGCGTTCGAGCGGACACGGCGAGATACGGACCAGAGCTGTCGATTCCGGCCGGAGCCCTACGCAGCACCTGCACCACAAATTCCGCAGCACCACTTTCGATGATCCCGCCGTGTTCACCCGGTAGCGACGCTGCATCCGCCAGCCTTCCGTCGGGCTGCATATCCGTCTCCATCGGTTCGAGCGCCCCCGCTTGTCCCGCCTCGTCGACGAACCGCTCGCGAATGTTGTTCGTGATGTCGGTTCTGAACAGCAGGTCGAACTCGGCGTCCACCGCGTCGGTGAACCGCCCGCGATACTCCCCTAACTGCCGCGCTGAGACCGGGTCAAACGAGAGTTGCACCGTGTACTCTCCCTCCTCCGGAAACGCGACGTTGTCCCCGAAGTGTGGGCCCATCTGCTGGGACAGCATCGGCCACAGCGACTTTTCGGTCACACTGTCGCCGCTCGCGGCATCTCGAACCTCGACAGGCGGGCTACCCAGCGGGATGCGCTGGTTGTACTCCGGGTCCCACACGGTTGCCATGAGATGCAGTCCCTGCCCGTCCTCAATCTGTACGTAACTCTTCTCCTTGCCAGTTAGTATCCAGAAGTCGTGAAGCAGTGTATAGGACATCGCCACCATATACGGTCCTACCTCCGCCATACCGACCATCCGCATCCCGTCTTGATGTGCCGGGATGTGCACTAATGGCCGTTCCTGGGCAGACGCTGTCGGGAGCTCATTTCCCCGTCCCTGTTCGGTTCCCTCGGGCGTCGATTCGGTACCGCCAGGTGCAGCCTCGGACGGGGTCTCGTCCGCGGCGTCATCCCCCGTTGCACAGCCGGCGACACTCACCCCAAGTGCTACCCCGCTCGTAGCGATGAAGTCCCGGCGCGTCGGGTTTCTCCTGGGCGACATGGTATCCCTCTGCTCTCGGAAAGGATAAAAAACCTTGTCAGGATAGACCGTCGCCGTCGTTCGGGCGGACTGTGGGGCCGGCTGGGTCACGACGGACGGGGGAACGAGCGTTTCGAGCGGGGCGGGAGCAAGTAGTTCCCGCGTCGAACCGTCGTAACGTATTGCAGTATCCCGTTGTTGTTCTTCGTACCGACGCCGCCGACATTCGCAACGTCGTCGCCGTTCATGGCGTTCCGGGTCCGGATAAAGTCCGTTATGCCCTCCTGAAGACTGAGGAAGTGTACTCCGGTTTGGCCATCGTTTACCGTCGCGAAATCGCGCCGGAGGAGCCGTGGGTCACCGCCCTCATCTCGTGCACGCGCGAGTTTCTGTGCGTGCCCGACCACTCCCTTCTCAAATGCGTCGTCCTCGACTCGGTCAGCGACGCCAGTCTCCGCTACGAGCGACGAATCACCGAGGTTGTCGCCCACGCCTTCGACCAGGTTCTTCGCTGCGTGCGTCGCCGAGAACATCTTGGCGACGCGCTGTTCCCGGGAGTCTTGGTTGTACCACTGTTCCAGTTCCGTGTGTAGCAGTGAGAGGTGTTGCGTGGTCCCGCCCGCGAACGGCCCCTCCGCGATCGTTACGCTGTCTTCCGTCGCCTGATTCTGTCGAAACCCCGATTTGAAACCCATGAACAGCGGTGCATCTTCGGGGACCGCGCCGTCCGGAACGCCATCCACGTCGTCGTGTTCCGCCGGGAGCCCCGCACCGATAAACCCTGTCCGTCGGTCGATCAACTCGACCGTCCCGTCTATGGTTTCGGTGACTTCGCTCCCGTTTGCGGTCTCCAGCTCACCGAACAGCGCTTGCTTGGCCTCCAGCACCGCCGAAGCGCGGTCGCTTGCCAGATGAACGAGGAGATCCGGGGTATCGAACGACGGGTCCTCGAAAGGGGCCAGCGCCGCTGGCTGTGGCAGGTCGACCAACTCGGAGAGCGGTTCGTCATACCGGTCGAAGTACGCTGGGGAGTAGCCGACAGTAAACAGAAGCCCGTCAGACCCCCACCGATACGTCTCCTCTAGCTCGCGAAACGCGTTCTCCGCTTGTGTCCGGTCGCCATCATTGACCGGTCCGTCGCCAACATAGTCGGCCAGCAACAACACATGGTGCCGAGCCGGCACCGGATTCCCGTGCTCGTCGGTTCGAGAGAACTCGTTCCACGCGTGCTGTCGACTCGGTAGTTCAGCCTCCGATTCGGTGCCAGCCGGCCGGTCGGTACCGCGGTCTGTCCCTCCCGCCTCCGTTGGCTGCCCCTCCAGGTCGAGGCAGGCTGCGAGCCCTGTCGACCCTCCGAGGGCGACGGCTGCGCGGAGCGTTTCCCGGCGGGTCAGGGTCCTGTCTCCGTCTGTCATCAACTACTATCCGTTCGGACGATTCCGGCATAAGTATTCGCCTGGGACCCAACAGGACGACGCTCGGCGGCCTGTCCCCGCGAACGACGGGACGGCTCGCTACTGCGGCAGTCAAAACGGACGGAGTGCGCTTACCGGGAAAAACAGTGCCGCTATTCGTAGACGTGGACGCTTCCGGTAGTGTTGTCCTCGATGTAGTCCCAGTCGTACTCCACGCCCAGGCCGGGACCGTCAGGGACGCTGACCGTCCCGTCGTCGTCGACCGCATCCATCAGGTCGGAGTAGCCGCCCTCGTACACCGGCGGCTGGGTGTTCTGGCAGTCCGGGTGGACCAGCGCCATCTCGTAGTAGTTCGAGTTCCGGCAGGCGGCGATGCAGTGGCGCTGGGCGGGACCGGGCGCGTGGAACTCCACGTCGAGCCCGAACGCCTCGGCCATGCGGGCCACCTTGATCGCGCCGGTGATGCCCGCGTCGTACTCGGGGTCGGCCCGGAGGAAGTCAGTCGCCTCGCTTGCGGCGAAGTCGGATTTGATTTCCAGTCCGCGGATGTGTTCAGTCTGGAGGATCGGCGTGTCGAGCTTCTGTGCCAGCTTCTTGTGGGCGTGCTGTGAGATACCGCCGTCACGGAACGGGTCCTCGTACCAGAAGAAGTCCTGTTCATCGAGCGCCTGACCCAGTTCCAGCGCGTCGGCGAACGTCTCCAGTTCGCAGGCCGGGTCGTGCATCAGGTCCATCTCGTCGCCGACTGCTTCGCCGACAGCGTGAACCGCTTCGACTTCGCGGTCGAGGCTTCGAGAGTCGTCGCCGCCGCCCCAGCCGTGGATTTTGAAGCCGCCGAAGCCCTCGTCGCGGCACTCCTCGGCGAAGTCGGCGAAGGCTTCGGGCGAGTCCAGCCCCCCCGCATCGTCGCCGTGGTACGTCGACGCGTAGGTGGGAATCTGCTCGCGGTAGGTTCCCAGCAGTTCGTGAATCGGCGCGTCGTAGTACTTGCCGGCGAAGTCCCACAGCGCGATGTCGATTGGGCCGATGCCCATCCGGTCGTACTTCCGGAGCGCGCGCTTGCATTCGGACCAGTGCTTCTCGCGTTTCAGCGGGTCTTTGCCAATAAGATACTGGGCAATGATGTTGTACTGGGCGGCTGCCGGCGAGTTGCCGCCGACGTACTCGCCCGTAATTCCCTCGTCAGTATGGATCTGGACGCCGAATAGTTTCCGCGTGGTTGTCTCGCCAGGCGCATAGACTAGATTGAAGCCGTGCTTGTCGGTCCCCACGTCCTCGAGAGGGTACTCGAACTCTCGGCTTTCGATCTTCGTTATTGTTGGCGACATTTGCCGGACATACTGTGGTGGGGGTATTAAAGCTACCCCGCGACAAATCCGCGGTATCTGCTTGAGCAACCGACACCGCGGGGACCGGACCCACGGTCTCACTCAGTCCAGCGCGTCAAGACGGCGAATACCGGGCTCACTTAGCCGAACCGAACAGCCGATATACAGCGGTTCGATGACTCGGGGGTAGTCAAACGACACCGCGTGTTCGTGGAGCACCTTCGGGTCGCCCGCTTCGCCCTGCCACATATCGTGATGGGAGGGGAGCAACCGGGATAGCTGGAGCTGGTTTGCGGCCTCGATGATCTCGTTTTCGTCCATATACCACTTCGTTCTGACACCGGAGTCGGGCTCGGGCTCGTAGATGGAGCCAACAGTGCCAAACGCCAGTGCGCCAACGTCAATGTCAAACTGCTCGCCCACGTCGGAAAACGCCTCGGCGGGCCGGCTATCGCCGGCGTGGAAGAACGTCCCGGCGTCGTGCTCGATGACGTACCCCACCGGTTCGATGGCGTCAGAGTCGTTCGTCCCAGTAACGTGCACGGTGAAATCACCGACAGCGAACTCGTCACCGACAGCGATTTCATTGCGCTGCTCGTCGGGCACTCGCATCTCACCGTCGTAGTCCGGGGAGTCATACGATGCCGACGGCGCATACAGGTCCGCCCCGAGGTCCTCGACCAGCGGGCTGTACGACGGCGGGTGCATATGGTCAATGTGTTCGTGTGTGACGAGCGTGGCATCACACTGGGTCGCGTCGGCGGGGTCCATCGGCACCGGAATCATGCGGATGAGGTTCGGCGGGTCGCCAGTCCCGAAGTAGGGGTCGATGTACAGCGTCGTCGACTGCGAGCGGAGGACGAAGCCGTTACAGCCGAGATACCAGATCACGACGCCGTCGCCGGGGTCTGTTGCTTCGATCTCGTCGCGGACGAACCAGTCGTCCCACGTTGACTGAACCATGTGCCGAACTATACCTGGCCGGGTCAAAAAATCTCGCACCGGTTTCAATCGAGTCTGACTGTCGACTCCGTCTCGGATGCTTCGTAGACGGACTTGATCGTGTTGATATCGACGAGGCCGTGTTCGCCGTCGGCGTAGGGCTCAGTGTCGGTCAGCAGACAGTGGGCGAAGTACTCGAACTCCTCTTCCATCTGGTCGATCTGTTCGAAGTCGATCTCGACCGTCGTCCCCTCGTGAGACAACTGGAGCGCGCGGTCGTCCCAGGGGTAGAAGGCCGGTTCGACGCGGACCTTGCCCTCTGTCCCGAGTACGGAGATGTGGCTGTCAAGATGTGCGTTCTGGCTGGCGGTACACACCGCGTACACGTGGCCGGGGAAATCTACCTGGAACGCGCCGTGTTCGTCTGGCACATCGGCGAACTCCTCTTGCACAGAGGCAACGGTCCCCCGGACTGCAACGGGGTCGGCATCCAGCAGGAATCGGCTCGTGTTCAGCGGATAGATGCCGATATCCATGACGGCACACCCTCCGGACAGTTCCCCGTCCAGCCGCCACTGGTCAGGGTCGGGAACGAGTTCGAGAATGGGTTCGGTCATGTTGCCGTGGACGAACAGCGGTTCGCCGATGTACCCCTCGTCGATGAGGTCCTTCGCTCGCCGGACGGCTGGCTCGGTGTGCATTCGGTAGGCGATCATCAGCGTCGCGTCGTGCTCGTCACAGACCTCGACCATTCGCTCGGCGCGCTCGATGGTGGCCTCCATCGGCTTCTCACAGAGGATCGCCTTGTCAAGTTCTGCCGCCGTCTCGACGTACGGGAGGTGGAGCGCGTTCGGGGTGACGATGTAGACGGCGTCGTACGCGTCGCTTGCGGCGCCGTCGTGGAACTCCTCGTACGTAATCGCGTGTTCGACTGTCTCCGAATCAGCTGCCACGTCCGCCGCTTTCTCGCGGTCGCTGCTGACCAGCACAGTCGTTTCACAGAGGTCCCCTGCGTCGACGGCGGGCATCGCCTGTTCGGTGGTCCACCAGCCGACGCCGATCATCGCAAACCGAACTGGGTTGTCGGTCGCTGTCTGTTCCTGCCAGTCTCGACGGTCGAATCCTCCCGTGAGCGCGTCAACGTTCATACCACTGTCGTCAATTGGCTGGATATTATCTTTTGTGTTGGCACGCCCACATCAGCCCACCGTTCCAGTGTAACGAATGATAGTTCATATCTTAAGTAAGTGTTTCCCGAAAAACGGTACAACTGTTCAGTATGGTAGAACAAGACACTAGTCTCAGCCACAGGTCTTCGATACCGGTTAGTCGATAATTCGAGTGGAAAATACCGTTTTACGGGCCGCCTGTGGTCTGTCTTCGTCCACGAACTCCGGTCTTGGTATCGAGAATAACGACAGTACAACCGTTATGGAGTGTGTTCCATCATTATGAACGACCATCCGTGAGCGGAGCACCGCGGTTCGTTTGACAGGGACCGATTTGAAACTCCGTTCCACTTGTTGTGTTCACTATGGAAAGAACGGACGCTATGACTGCCGACGACGAAACGGTGCTGTGCCCAACCGAATAGCGGTCTCGTTTCTCGCCACACTCAGGCGGGTCCAGCTATGGCAGTAGCGGCAGCGAATCCCCCCGGCTACCGGGGCGCTACTAACGAGAGTGGAGCGTCTGTATGGGACAGACAGCGCCGGTGCTAGAACCGTTCCACCATCGTCGGTCGGTTGGGCTACGAGCACGACTTTGCACGCTCTGGCGGTTGACAAGAAACAGGAGGTAGCGATTAGTACCATATAGAAAATCTGTAACAAAAAACCACTTCGCGTTAGCGGCGGTGGCCGCCTCGATTAGCTGTTGCGGTACACCGTCTTGATGTAGCTGAAGAACTCCAGACCGGCGTCACCCTGCTCGCGGTAGGTGTTCGTTGAGGAGCGCTTGAGGCCGCCGAAGGGAACGTGCAGTTCCAGTCCGGTCGTCTTCTCGTTGACTTTGACCACGCCAGACTCGGACCGCTCGATGAATTCGTTTTCCTCTTTGATTCGGTCGGTTACGATGCTGGCCGAGAGGCCGTAGTCGATGTCGTTTGCAACCTCGACACCCTCATCGAAGTCGGAGACGGACATGACGGCGAGCACCGGCCCGAACACCTCTTCTTGTGCGATGCGCATATCCGGCTCAACGTCGGAGAAGACGGCCGGCGAGATGAAGTTCCCGCCGTCGTACTCCCCACTGGTGAGTTCCTCGCCGCCCGTTTCGAGGGTCGCTCCCTCCGACTGTGCGACATCGATGTACTCTAGGCTCCCCGCGAGCTCGTCCTCGCTGACGTGGGGACCCATGCCGGCCCGGTCAAGCCCGTCCCCGATTTCGAGGGACTCGGCGTAGTCGACAATGGCGTCGAGGAACTCGTCGTACACGTCCTCATGGACGATAGCCCGGGAGGTCGCTGTACAGGCCTGGCCCGTCCCGCCGAAGGCGCCGGCTCCGACGATGTCAGCCGCTTTGTCCACATCGGTGCTCGGCATGACGACGGTCGGGTTCTTCCCGCCCATCTCCGCCTGTGCGCGCTTTCCGTTGCTCGTCGCCTGTTCGTAGACGTGCTCGCCGACCGAAGCACTGCCCGTGAACGACACCACGTCGACATCGTCGTGGGTGGTCAGCTGCTCGCCGACCTCGCTCCCGGGGCCACAGACCAGATTGATAGCGCCGTCCGGAATCCCGGCCTCGTCCAGCGCCTCGACGATCATCGCGCCGACGGTCGGTGCCTGCATCGCGGGCTTGATGACGACAGTGTTGCCGACCGCAAGTGCCGGTGCGATCTTCCAGGCTGGAATCGCGATGGGGTAGTTCCACGGCGTGATGAGCGCCGCAACGCCCATCGGCTCTTTTTTCGTCTGCAGCCCGGCACGGCCGCCGCTGGGCTGTTTGACGGTGCCGCCGAAGTCACGGGCCTTCTCCGCGTAGTAATAGAAGATATCAATCGCACGCTGTACCTCGCCCTCGGCTTCGCCGAGCGGCTTCCCCTCTTCGCGGGTCAGCGTCTCTGCAAGCTCGTCTTTCCGAGATTTCAGGATTTCACCGGTCTCACGCAGGATTGCACCGCGCTCCGGACCGGGCATTTCGCCCCATTCGTCTGTCGCTGCTGCCGCGGCTGCAACCGCTTCGTCCGCGTCCGCCGCCGAAGCCACCGGAACCGTGCTGACGACGTCAGTCTCGTCTGCTGGGTTTGTGACCTCCTGTGTCTCTCCGCTACCGGTCCACTCACCGTCGATATAGTTCTCATACGTCTGCGTCATACGTTTAATTCATCTCATTCCCAATACTTACGCGTTTCCCATGCTTCGCTGTGCCGCGTCGTTTGACGGTATGGAACGACCGGCTGATGTCGGTGTGTCACGGCGGCAATGCTGAATAACACGCACCGTCGCCAGTGTAACCAGCGTCACCGGTCCAACTCGGATCTGATAGCTGAGTTATAACGGAATCGCAATCGAACCTCTCTAAAATAGCTACCGCTGTCAAAACAGCAAACAACACAGAATCTGTGTGTTGGCAGATCTGTCTCATCGTTCGTGACTGCTTTGCGATGTCTGTGACGCGGAGATACTGTTCTCTCGGCCTTACTGTGTTTCCCGTGACGATCGAATTCTGTTATCGTGACACTATGATTGATTGTTACCTGACTGCTTTTGGTATATAAACCTATCCCATAGTATAACATGTGTATGTGTGTTATCGGTCTGCTGTTTACAGTCGTACTGCTGGAGCGGTCGTCGCTGGTGAGGAAATCCCCCGTGATTTAATATAGCGATATTGAGTTTATCGAGTAAAACACACCGACCAGCGAATCATAGTCAACGCGCTGTAGCCCGCCTAGTTCGCCCGAAATCGGTCAAAAACCTCCTCTACCGACACTATTGAGCACTCGACTTCGATCTCGAAAATATAATATCAAGAAGACAAATATGATAGTAAAATCTGAGTTACTATTCCTATAATTTGCCATTTGGCACTACTCGGCGACACCGTCCCCGTTCCCGGGATTAAACACGGGCCTACTCGTTGCCCACTCTTTCGAGCAGCGCGCCAACAACTGCGCTCTTCCGGTGTGAAACCAGCAGATGGCAGTAAATATCGTCTTCACTGTCCGCACCACAGTTACACAGTGGACATCCGTATGTGTGGCTCTTTGCCGCCTCGGTCGCTCGCTCCGGGATGCTCGCTTGCATATGTGAGCGCATGATCCGTGCCGAACATAGCGGTTTCTAGGACAACTATGTCGCTCTCAATGCGTATATAGAGCCTCTCTCACGGCCGGACTCTCTTCGGAAGCAACACTATCCGGCGACACAGGCTCATCTTCGGTCCAGCGCCGCGATAAGTCCACAGTCTGCGGACCTATCTTGCGCACCGAACGAGACTTTTGTCGGCCATACAGGCCGCCAAAACCGACATGCTGCGAGCAGCACCTGCCGTGAAAACAATCGCCTTCTCAACTATATTAATCTTATATGCTCTCTGAATGCACCTATATGGGCATGAAATGGCTGGTTTGAATATACCATGTCGCTCCCGGCCGCCGCTCAGCGACGCAGCTACCGACGGCTGCTCGGCCGCTCGCTTGATTTCGTGAAATTACCATACTGCGCTCGGTCCTGTAGCCGCTGCATTCGCCCGTCTATCGGTGGATGCGTCGACAGGAGGCGCGAAAGCTCGTTATCCGCTTCACTGTGAACGTATACCTGTCGCAAGAGACCGGGGTCCGGCGTCGATGCCTGCTCGATCTTTGCAAGGGCCCGGGCAAGCCCAACGGGATTCCCCGTTATCTCGACTGCGCGGTCGTCGGCCGCCAACTCACGACGTCTAGAGTAGCCGAGTAGCAGTAGCGTCACGGCGAAGCCGAGACCGGCAACGACCTGTAGCGAGTACCGCTGTGCCCGACCAAGCCAGGAGCGCGACCACGACGATGGGTCGCCACGCAGCAATGCGAGCGAACGGGCGATGCCACCGGTTAGCACCACGATGGGGAACAACGCGAGGCCGATGAGTCCGACAAGCGTCTGGACGAAACTGTACGCGACAGTCTGGACCAGTGCGTCACGGGTTTCTAGATGCGCGAGTTCGTGTGCCAGAAGTCCCTCGAATTCCGCTGCGGACAACAGCCGGAACAGCCGCCTGTCGACGACGATAGTGCCAGTGCCGCCACCGATGGCGAACGCGTTTGGGACTGGCAGCTCCGCCAGTAGCAACGTCGGCGTCTCGACGTTCATCTGATCGACAAGCGCATCGAGACGATGGTAGGCCTCTGGTGCACGCGCCCGCGGGAGTTCGACCGCATTGAGGGATCGCTTGAGCTGTGCCGTTGCAGCCCAGTAGTTCACGACACCGAGTGCAATCGCTGTCCCGAGAACGACTAGAGCGGCCATTAGCGGCGACGGGCGGCTGTCCCACACTGGCAGCAGTAGCAGATACCCGACGTATGCCGCCGTAAAGTAGACCAGCAGCGAAAACAGGCCGACGATGGCCATGAGTAGGCGTCGGGTCACAGCCATGTTCGGCAATAGGTCGCTGCGTGAAAAAATCGCTTCGGTGGCGTCACCGCTGTTCCGTTGTTGGATGCTGATGGCAGTTCCGTAGTCCTCGGGCTATTTGATATAGCGACATTAGATTTACTCCGGCTACAGCACGCGGGTCGATACTCGGCCGGAACGGCGATAGAACAGTGCTTCAGGACTTGAAACCGGTGGTGGCTGTTGAGCGGCGCACGGTAGCCGACACGCCTTTTTCACCGCCACACAGACAATCCAGTATGCGAATCGCACGACTTCTGACCGAGGATGGGCCAGTCACCGGCGAATACGTTGACGGCGTCGTCCACGCTGACGATGGCCAGTACGTGGTCGGCCGCGATGGACGACTGCTCCCGCCGTGTGAACCGACTGCGCTGTACTGCGTCGGCCGGAACTACGCCGCTACCAATGACCAGATGGATTACGACCGCCCAGAGGAGCCGGACTTCTTCATCAAGCCTCCGACAGCGCTACTCGCCCACGAGCAGAACATCCCCTACCCGCCGTTTACTGACGAGCTGACCTACGCCGGTGAGCTCGCTGCGGTCATCGGCGAACGGTGTCACGATATCGACCCGGCTGACGTTTCCGACGCGGTCAGGGGATACACGATACTGAACGACGTTGATGCGCTGGACCAGCAGGGCCGAACCGCACGCAAGGCCTTCGACGGGTCCGGGCCCCTGGGGCCATGGATCGAGACTGATGTCGACCCCACCGATATCGATATGTACACCGACATCAACGACGAGCGCCGGCAGTCTGCCAACACCAGCGAGATGCTGTTCGGACCTCATGAGGTGGTCGCATACCTCTCGAAGCGGTTCACGTTCCGGCCCGGCGATGTCGTTGCGTTCGGCAGTCCGGCCAATCCAGGCACGGTTGCGCCCGATGACACAATTGAGATAACTTACGACGGCGTCGGGACGCTCCGCAACTCGGTTGTCGAACCGTAACGTCATCCGACCGCTGAAATCGTAGCGTAGCGGCTTTCTTCGACGCCTATACCCCAGAATAGTGGATTTGGGCGCTGGGCAGTGATAAACTATTATCTGCTATACGAAATTACTGTAGCCGAGTCCGAATCGTCTCCGCGGTTTGCTCGCCGATACCGTCGATAGCCGTCAGTTCTTCGTCGGAGGCCGCTCTGACGCTGTCCACGCTACCGAAGCGTCGGAGCAGTCGTTTCCGCGTTTCGGGGCCGATGCCGGGCACGTCGTCAAGCGTCGTCGACACCTCGTCACGTAGTGTCTGGTGGTACTGGACGGCAAAGCGATGGGCTTCGTCACGCACCCGCTGGAGCAAGTGGAGTTGCGGGGCGTCATCGTTCCAGTCGTACACGCGGTCGGGTGTGATGACCAGTTCCTCGTCCTTCGCGAGCGCGATGGCCGGCACGTCCCAGCCGGTCTCGGCGAGGGCGTCGCGGGCTGCCCCGAGCTGGCCGTCGCCGCCGTCGATGAGTAGCAGATCCGGATCAGGTCGGTCGTCCCGCCCTTCGACGGCACGCGTAGCCCGCCAGCGGAGGAGTTCCCGCATATTCGCGTAGTCGTCGTTTTGCTCGGTGAGCTTCTTCCGACGATAATCACTCTTCTCTGGCGTTTCGTCGACGAACGTAACGTTCGAGCCAACAGCCGACCGTCCTTGGGCGTGGCTCACATCGAAGCCCTCGATACGGCTCGGGTGGTCGATACCCAGTGCATCGGCCAGACGACCGCTCTCGTCGTCGGTCCCACCGCGCTGGCGGGCATTCTTCAGCGCGAGGTCGACCAACGTCGCTTCCCGACCGGCCCCGGGCACGCCGAGCGTGACGCCCTCGCTCTCAAGCCACGCTTCGATGTCCGGGTCGGCAGGGGCTTCGGCACAGAGAATCCGGTCGGGGAGCTCTCGCTCGGCGTAGTACTGCGGGATGAACGCCCGGTACACGCCGGCAGTCCCTTCGCCATCCGGTGCTTCGAGTGTATGCCGGTCCCGTTCGACGAGCTTGCCGCCCTCGGCGTGGAGCCGGGCGACGATGGCGCGCTCGCCCTCGATGGCAGCCCCGAGCACGTCTGTTGTCTGATACCCCCCAGAGTCGCTGACGGCGGTATCTCCCTCTCCGTGGAGCGCCTCGACGGCCCCGAGCTTGTCCCGGAGGTTTGCGGCGCGTTCGAACTCTTGGTTCTGTGCAGCGGCCTCCATCTCGCGGCGCAACGGGTCCGCCAGAACACCGGTTTCACCCTCGAAGTACCGCGTGACCGCTTCGGCGTCCTCAGCGTAGTCGGCTTCGCCGATTTCGCCGGTACAGGGCGCGGTACAGATGCCCATTTCGTAGTCGAGACAGGGCCGGTCCCGGTTGCTGTACTTGTGGTCGGAACAGCCCCGCAGGCCGTACGCTTCCCGCAGGGCCTTCACCACTGTTTCCACCCGTCCTTTGTCGGTGAACGGCCCGTAGACGGTCGCGCCGTCCGCGGGGTCGCGCGTCACCTCGATTCGGGGGACGGGATGGTCAGTCAACTGGACCAGCGGATAGGATTTGTCGTCTTTCAGCCGGACGTTGTACGGCGGCCGGTGTCGCTTGATGAGGTTCGCTTCGAGCAACAGCGCCTGTGTTTCGGTGTCGGTGACGGCGAAGTCGATGGTTTCGGCCCGTTCGACCATCTTGGCGATGCGTTCGCTGCGAGGGTCGGCGTAGGAGCGCACGCGGTCGCGCAGGTCGACGGCCTTCCCGACGTAGAGGACCCGACGTGTGTCGTCCCGGCCCTGTTCGAACAGGTACACGCCGGGCTCTCGTGGCAACGACCGCGCGCGCTCTCGAACCTCGTCGGCGTCCATTAGCGCAGGGTTGGTACTCGGCGGGGTTGAACGTCACGGGAGCGGGTCGTCTGGCGCTGACTGGGGCGCACTTCCGGCATCAGCAGGCGGAGCCTCCGGAACGATGGCAGCTTCGATCCGGTCGACGACGCTCTCGTCGTCTGGTGCAGTCAGCTCGACATCGTCGCCACCGGCGACACGCACGACAAGCAGGCGGTCGCGGCTCCAGAGGTAGACGCCGAGGACGACGGCGGCAAAGGCCAGCGCGAGGCCACCGAACAGCCGCATCAGGTCGTCTAACTGGGCCATCAACGTCAGCATCGTCTGGAGCATTCCCAACATTCCGCCGATGCCGACGGCGCTCGCGGCCCCGCCGCTGTCCAGTGAGACGTTGCCGACGAGGCTATCGAGGCTTACGGTCATCCCGGCGGCTACCAGCACGATACCGACGACCAGCGCCTTCACGCCGAGTTCGAGGAACGACCAGTCGCCGCTCGTGGTAACGTCGACGCCCTCGACGTTGGGGCGGTCGACCTGCCGACAGTTCGACCCCTCACGGTCGGGCGTGAACACGAGGACGCGGTGGCTCGTCACGACGACGCCGCCACGGTCCAGCCGAACGTCCGCTTCGATCACCTCGCCGTCGTACAGGAGGCTCTCGGCCCGTGCGACCCAATCCATACATCTCGTTTACCGCGGACACGTGTATATTCTCCCCCCGTAACCGCTAACTGTGCGCCCTCGAACATGACAGTATGACCGCCGATCCCCGCTGCCCTCACTGCTCGGAGAAAGTCAGTGCGACCGCGACGTGGTGTATGCACTGTGGCCGGGACTTCGATAGCCCGGTCGACGCCGGAACCGGGACGACAGTTCTCGATGCCGGCGGCAGTCAGACCACGTCGGACCTCGAAGCGGCGCTCAACGCCGGTGACCTCGACGGTATCCAGAACGCGCTCACCCGGAGCGACAACGGGCCGACAATCGTCGGCGTCATCCTCGCCGGTATCGCCCTGTTCACCCTCCCACTCGTCTCGCCGCCGGGTGCTGCGCTGTATCTCCTCGTCGTCGCCGGCGTTGGAGCAATCGCCGCGACACAGTCGACGTTCGATGCGGCGCTCAGAACCGGCGGGAAGGCACTCGCGCTCGCGCCCTTCCTGCTGGTGTTTATCGACGTGTTCCTCGGATATCTGTTCAGCGGCATGGTAGCGACCAGTGCGACGGTTCTGGTTGGTCCGGCGATTTATGCTGGGCTGGTCATGTACGGTATCCGCTGGTATCGTCGTCGCTGAGCGGGTTGCGCTGGCTCAGTTGCGAGTCGGCGTGCATCTCGACCAGCGTGTCGGCGACTTGCTCGACCGCTTTCTCGGCGACGGCCGCTCGCTGGACATCTGTGAGCGGGGTGTGGCGGCGCATGGTCGAATGTGGTTATTCAACTGATAAATACTTCGTGGAAGGTACAACCGCCATCTGTGTCTTTTCCTCGTGAGCCGTCCGCTCTTCTCAGGCCGCACGCCGGTTCGCTTCGCCCGGTATCAAAACTACCATGCCCCCCCGATTCGAGAGTGTACCTACTACAGGTGGTTCTGTGACCGAAAAACGCGAATACAAAGACGATTATCAGGACAAGACGCTGTATCTCCCGGGGCCGACAGAGGTGCGCGAGGACGTTATCGAGGCGATGGCCGAGCCGATGTTCGGCCACCGGATGGACCGGATGACGGACCTCTACACCACCATCGTTGAGGACACGAAGGAGTTCCTCGGCACCGACAACGACGTTATCGTGCTCACGGCGTCTGGGACGGAGTTCTGGGAGTCGACGACGCTCAATCTGGTCGAGAACAGCATGCTCGTGCCGACCTCCGGCGCGTTCAGCGAGCGGCAGGCCAACGTCGCCGAACGCCTCGGCAAGGACGTCGACCGCATCGAATACGACTGGGGCACGGCGGTCAAACCCGACGATATCCGCGACGCGCTGGAATCCGGCGACTATGACGCCGTCGGGGCCGTGATGAACGAGACCTCGACCGGCGTCCGGAACCCCATTGAGGAAATCGGCGACGTGGTCGCAGAGTACCCGGACACCTACTTCATCGTCGACGCCATTTCCTGCCTCGGCGGCGACCAGATCGATATTGAAGGCCACGGCATTGACGCCATCTTTACGTCCACGCAGAAGGCCTTCGCCATGCCGCCCGGGCTGGCCGTCTGTGCCGTCAGCGACGCTGCCTACGAGCGCGAACTGGAGAAAGAGTCGGCGTCGTGGTACGGCGGCTTCCAGCGCTGTCTGGACTACTACGACCGGAAGGGCCAGACCCACTCCACGCCGGCGACTCCGCTCATGCTTGCCTACCGCAAGCAGATGAAGCATATGCTTGATGAGACCCACGACGCCCGTGACCAGCGCCATCAGGAGATGGCCGAGTACACACGCGAGTGGGCCCGCGAGCACTTCGACCTCTATCCCGAGGAAGGCTACGAGTCCCAGACGGTGACCTGCATCGAGAACACGCAGGACATCAACGTTGCCGAGACGGTCGAAGCCGTCTCCGAGGAGTACGACATGGTGTTCTCCAGCGGCTACGGCGATATCAGCGAGGAGAGTTTCCGTATCGGACACATGGGCGAACACACCGTTGAGAGTATCAAAGAGCTAACCGACGCAATCGAAGACGTGGCCGATCTGTAGCTCAGGCGAAAACCGGCAAAAGACGGGACTACGTGTCGATTTAGGAGCGTTCGCTGCCACAAGTTGGTGTTTTCACAGTTTGATAATGCTGGGAAGACTATATTACTGTTTGCTACTTTGCTATAGATAGACGAACCATATGAGTAAAAGCAACAGGCGGAGTAGGGACAGCGACACCTCAACACCGATGAATGTGACCAGAAAACAGTTCGACTGGAGCGAGACGCGGCCGAGCGCGGCAGTGACTGAGTACATCTCCGCCATGACCGGCCGAGAACAGACTGACTTCGCACCGCTGTACGAGACTATCGACCCTGAGGCGCTCGATTCGCTCGTTGACTCATCAGGCCGCTCGACACCTGTCAGTATCTCGTTTGAATATGCCGGTCACTCGGTCACTGTCCGAAGCGACGGGGAACTTGTCATCAAGGCTCCCAGTTCCAGTATCGGCCGATAACTACAGTTTCTATGGCCCTTACACTCTTTTCTGCCGCTTTTTTCAGCCTCTCCGAGTAGTTCAACTGCTAAGTCTGTCTCTGGAGTGTCGTTTCGATGGTTCTGGCCGGTCTGTCGGTCTGCCACAATACGTGTCCCCGCTCGACACGAAGTGCCTTTTGCCGGCTCTGAGATACGGAGCAGAGCCGTTTTTGTACGCGAGACGTAACACTCCTTCAGTATGACCACTGCCGAGGATGTCGCCGGGAACCCCTATATTTCAGACCCGCGGACTGACTTCGAGTCCGTTGAGGATGTCGACGCCGAGACCGCCCGCGAGCAAGCCGACCAGTTACGCGAGGCGCTCCGCTATCACGACTACCGGTACTACGTCGAGAACGACCCAGTCATCGGTGACCGGGCTTACGACGCGCTGTTCTCCCGGCTTCAGAGACTTGAATCGGCGTTCGATCTTGACACTGACGGCAGTCCGACCCAGCGCGTCGGCGGCGAGCCACTGGACGAGCTCCCCGATGTCGAACACGTCGCCCGGATGGGCTCTATCGATCAGGGCGGCGAGGAAGCGGACGTACGGGAGTTCGACAGCCGAGTCCGCAATGGCCTCGACGGCGACGTGCAGTATTTCTGCGAACCAAAGTTCGACGGCCTCTCTGTCGAGATTGTCTACGAGGACGGCGTCTACCAGCGAGCCGCGACGCGTGGCGACGGCGAGGTCGGCGAGGACGTGACCGAGAACGTCCGGACCATCTCCAGCGTCCCACAGCGACTCCGCGGTGACTACCCCGACTTCCTGGCTGTCCGGGGCGAGGTGTACATCCCACGGGACGCTTTCACGGCGTTCAACCGCGAGCGCGTCGAGCGCGGCGAGGACCCCTTTGCGAACCCCCGCAACGCCGCCGCCGGGACGCTCCGCCAGCTCGACCCGTTGGTGACCGCAGAGCGCCCGCTGTCGATATTCTTCTTCGGCGTCCTCGACGCCTCGGTCGACTTCGAGAGCCACAGCGAGCTGCACGAGCGGTTCCCCGAGTGGGGACTCCGGGTCTGTGACCGGACTGCCGTCGTTGACGACATCGACGCCGCCATCGACTACCGAAACGAGCAGCAGCAGGCCCGCGACGACCTCGATTACGAAATCGACGGCGTCGTCATCAAGGTCGACGACATGGACGCCTGCGACGACCTCGGGTCGACCGCCCGCGCCCCACGGTGGGCCTTCGCCTACAAGTTCCCGGCCCGCAAGGAGGAGACGACGGTGCGGGACATCGTCGTGCAGGTCGGCCGGACCGGACGGCTCACCCCGGTCGCGCTCATGGACCCCGTCGAGGTCGGCGGCGTCACCGTCTCCCGTGCCTCGCTGCATAACCCCTCGCTCATCGCCGACCTCGGCGTCGACGTGGGCGACCGCGTCCGCATCAAGCGAGCCGGCGACGTCATCCCGGATGTCGTCGAAGTGCTTGACGACGACGGCGACGGCCATTTCGAGTTCCCGGAGACCTGTCCGGCCTGTGACAGCCCCGTCGAACACGATGGCCCGATGGCGTTCTGCACCGGTGGCCTCACCTGCCCCGCCCAGCGCGAGCGCAGCGTCGAGCACTACGCCAGCCGCGACGCACTGGATATCGAAGGCGTCGGCGAGAAGGCCGTCCAGCAACTCCTCGACGCCGGTCTTGTCTCGGACCCCGCGGACCTGTACGACCTCACCGTCGAGGACCTCACCGGTCTGGAGGGCTGGGGCGAGACCAGCGCCCGGAACCTCGTTGATGGGATGGACAGCGCTCGGGAGCCGCCACTTGCGGATTTCCTCGTCGCGCTGGGTATCCCCGAAGTCGGGACTGTCACGGCCCGAAACCTCGCACAGGAGTTCGGCACGTTCGAGGCGATACTCGACGCTGCCGACGAGGGCGACACCGACGCCTTCGAGGCCGTGCCTGACGTTGGTCAGACCGTCGCCCGCTCTATCGTAGAGTTCTTCGAGGGTGAGGGGAACCGCGCCGTCATCGACCGCTTGCGCGACCACGTCGACCCGCAGGCCGCCGAAGAAACTGGCGGTGATGCACTGTCGGGCCAGACGTTTGTCTTCACTGGCTCGCTCGACGGCTACACCCGCAGCGACGCGCAGGAACTGGTCGAGCGCAACGGTGGGTCAGCGACGAGCAGCGTCTCCGGCAACACAGACTATCTGGTGCTTGGCGACAACCCCGGCCAGCGAAAACAGGACGATGCAGCCGAACACGGCGTCGAGACGCTCACCGAGGACGAGTTCGAAGAACTACTGGACGACGCTGGTGTGCTGTGAGAGGCGGGTCGAACGGTCCCGAGTGAACCGCTGTCGGCCTAGCGATAGCTTCGGACGTACGCTCGGACCAATCAGTCACGCTATCATCCGTCTCGTGTCCGGTCCGTTGTTGACCCTATCTATTTTGTTCGCGTATTGTTATAGTATTTGGAAGACTATGGACTTCGCCGCTGAGACAGTCCGCGTTCTTCACGTCGACGACAATCCGGACCTCGTGGACGTGACGGCGACGGTGCTCGAACACGAGGACGACCGATTGTGTGTCGAGACCGCGACAAGTGTCGATGCGGCGATGGAGCGGCTCTCCGTCGAGCGCTTCGACTGTATCGTCTCGGACTACGACATGCCGGACCAGAACGGAATCGAGTTCCTCGAAGCCGTTCGTGAGGGCCACGGTGACCTCCCATTCATCCTCTATACCGGGAAAGGCTCCGAAGAAATCGCGAGCGACGCGATCTCTGCTGGCGTGACCGACTACCTCCAGAAGGGGCCAGGCACCGAGCAGTACAAACTGCTCGCGAACCGGATTTGCAACGCCGTCGACGCGAGCAGGTCCCG
Organism: Haloarcula sp. R1-2; assembly: GCF_011627385.1. Classification (NCBI taxonomy): domain Archaea; kingdom Methanobacteriati; phylum Methanobacteriota; class Halobacteria; order Halobacteriales; family Haloarculaceae; genus Haloarcula; species Haloarcula sp. R1-2. The sequence continues at coordinate 1,501,959 of NZ_JAANTG010000001.1, read as the reverse complement.
GCGAGAGCTTGACGAGCGAACCCGGCGATTGGAGTCGCTCATCAGCAGCCTTCCGGGGATGGCCTATCGCCGTCTCAACACACCAGGCTGGCAGATGGAAACCGTCGAGGGCGAGATCGAATCTCTCACCGGCTACACGGCTGCAGACTTTGAAACTGGGGAGACAGCCTGGGCCGACGACGTGCTCCATCCGGAGGACCGCGACCGGATCTGGGAGACGGTCCAAGACGCGCTCGCGGCCCAGAGTGAGTTCGAGGTGACCTATCGGATTATCACTGCCGACGGCACCAAGAAGTGGATGTGGGAACACGGACACCGAGTTCCGGGGCCAGCGGACGAACCGGACATACTTGAGGGGTTCATTACGGATATCACCGACCTCCGGGAGCGAGAGCGCAAACTGGAGCGATACAAGCGGATGGTAAACACGATGCCGGAATCGGCCTGCATCTATGACACAGAGGGGCGGTTCGACCTCGTCAACCAGTATCTAGCCTCGTTCTACGGAACGACAAGAGACGAACTGGAGGGGGAATCGAGTAGCCTCCTGCCGAAGATCCGGAGCGAGTACGAGGGAGACCCGTATCAGGACCTAATCGACGGTGAACGCGACGAACTCCATGGGGAGGTGAGCGGCGAGTTCCCCGGGCATGGATACGAGGTGCTGGAGTACCGGCTCACGCCGCTTGTGATCGACGGGACGGTTGAGGGCGTGGTCGGTGTCACCCGCGAAGTGACTGAACAGCGGAAACACGAGATGGAAATCGCCAGACAGCGGTCGATTCTCAAAGCACAGCAAGAGGCAGTGATCGACGGGATACTCGTCGTCGATGAAGACGATACCATCGTCTCTTACAACGAGCGGTTCGTCGACATGTGGGATATCCCACGGGACATTGTCGAACGTGGCGACGAGGAAATCGCCTTGGAGTGGGCAATGGAACAGGTCGCCGAACCAGAGGCGTTTCGCGTGGATGTCGAGGCACTGTATGAAGACCCCGAGACGACCGCCAGAGACGAACTCGAACTCGCCGACGGTCGCGTCTTTGACCGCTATACGGCACCCGTCGTCGCTGAAGACGGGACGCGGTTTGGCCGACTGTGGGCCTTTCGAGACATCACGGACCAGACCGAGCAAAAACGGGAGTTGGCCCGACAAAACGAGCGCCTCGAAGAGTTCATTCGTGTTGTCTCTCACGACCTTCAAAATCTGCTACAGGTGGCTCGCAGCCGACTGATGCTCGCTCACGAGGAGTGTGACAGTGCGCATCTGGACTCCCTCGATAATGCGCTCCAGCGGATGAACGACATCGCCGACGACGTCCTCAGGCTGGCCCGAGAGGGAGTCGATATCGGAGTGACAGAGCCCGTCGATCTCCGGGAGATGTCCGACGCCGCCTGGACAATCGTCGCGGACGGCGACGAAGCCGCAGAGCTACGGTATGCGGCCGACGAGAACCGTGAGTGGATCGTCGAGGCCGACAGCGACCGACTGTCTGGCCTGTTCGAGAACCTCTTCGGGAATGCAATCGAACACGGCGGCCCAGGTGTAACCGTTTCGGTCGGGCTCCTCGACGACAGAACAGGGTTCTACGTGTCCGACGATGGCCCGGGTATTCCCATCGACAAGGGCGAGAAGGTGTTCGAGGCAGGTTACTCGACCGCCGAGGACGGGACCGGCTTCGGGCTCCGGATCGCCAGACAGATCGCCGAGGTCCACGGCTGGGAGATCCACGTCACCGACAGTGAAGACGGGGGCGCTCGGTTCGAAATCACTGGTGTCGAGTTTTCCGAGTGACGAATCCGTTGTGACGCTATGGTACTCCCTGTCGGAGCCGTTGTGAACCAACACGCGTCCGGTCGCCGACGGCAGGCGACCGGTTTGGTACCCGTCGGACTGTTGCTATCGCCGTTCGTTATGGTTGCAAAAACGTCGCCGGAACGAGACCGCCGACAGCGACGACCGTTACAGGTCCTTGTTCTCGAAGACGTAGTAGCCGGCGACCAGCGGGACGACCAGCCACAGCAGGAGGTAGCCGATAACCGCGACAGTGCTGTACTGGGGCGGCAAGGCGGCGTTGGCACACTCGGCACCGGTCTGTGTTATTTCGAGTGTCCCACCTAGCATTTCCTCACACGTCACCTGCGGGTTCGACGTCAGGAGGAGCCGGGAGCGGATCGGCGTCCCCTGCAAGACCTCCTGGACGAGCGTGCGGTACGCCGCGATGGGGCTCAGGAGTGAAACGAACAGTTCGACGTGGAGCTGAGTCACCTGGCCAATGTTCGCGTGGTCCGATAGCAGGTTTCCGAGGCCTGCCCCGAGGTTCGACCAGAACACCTGCAGATAGACGTAAATCCCGAGCGACGCTGCCATCGCCCGGCGCGCGGTCTTCAGCGCCGCCGAGAGGCCGATCGCGAACGCCGTGAACACGACGCCGTACGCCATCGTGGCGAGCGCGAACAGCAGGAACGACTCCCACGCGATCTCGATCTCCGACGGGAGTATCACTAGCAGGGTCGTCAGGAGTCCGACTGTCACCGGGATGAGCGTGATGGCGCTCCGGCCGACGAACTTGCCGGCGAGCAGTTCACCGCGCGTGTACGGGAGCGACAGCAGTATCTTCAGGGAACCGCGCTCGCTCTCCCGGGCAATCGCCGCGTAGCCGATGACGATTGCCACAGCTGGGAGCAGCGGTGCCGCAATCGGCAGCGCAAAGCGGACGTACGCGTCTGTCGTCAGCGACGCCCCGGCTTCGGCGAACTGCTGGCCGATGTTGAAATACAGGCCCAGCACCGCCGGTAGCGCGAACAGCACGATGAAAATAAACGAGAGTACCCAGATCCACGGCGAGCGGACCGTGTCACGGAACTCCTTTTTGGAGATGGGGTACCAGTCGGCGAACTCGGAGTTCTTGATGCTCGTATCGATGTCTCCGAGGACGCGTTTGACGGGGTTTTGCTCGGCGCTCATACGTCGGCCTCCGGCCGGTCCTGTTCTTGCTGTTCGGTGTAGGCGGCGAACACCTCATCCAGCGAGGCCTCCTCGGTCTCGAAGTTGGCGACCTCGCTCCCGCTTTCCTCGACAGCGTTGAGGACGGCCATCTTCGCGTCGCTGTCACAGCCGATAGTGAGCGTCGTTCCATCCGCGGTCACCGTCGAGACCTCGTCAAGCCCTTCGATAGCCGCGACCGCGGCGTCGGTGCCGTCGCCGTCGGCCAGCGTCACGCGGAGGACGGTGTCCCCGGCGGCGGCCTCGCGCAGCCCGGCAACGCTGTCTTTCGCAATAAGGCGACCGTTCTGGAGGATTCCAACTGTGTCACAGACGGCCTCGACCTGACCGAGGATGTGACTGGAGAAGAAGACGGTCGCGCCGCGCTCGTTCTCCTCGCGGATGAGTTCCCGCATCAGCCGGGCCCCGTTCGGGTCCAGCCCGGTCGTCGGCTCGTCGAGAATAAGGAGGTCGGGCTCGCCGACGAGTGCCATCGCCAGCACGAGACGCTGTTGCATCCCCTTGGAGTAGCCGCCGGCCTTGCGGTCGATGGCGTCGGCGATGCCGACCCGCTCGGCCAGTTCGTCGGGGTCTTCGTCGGCATCTTTCGATTCGATCACAAAGGAGAGGTGCTGGCGACCGGTGAGCCGGTCGTACACGTCGTAGCCTTCGGGGAGGACTCCAGTGCGGGCACGAATTCGCTTCGGTTCTTCGTGGATGTCGTGGCCGAGCACCGTCGCCGACCCGTCGGTCGCGCGGACGAAATCAAGGAGGATGTTAATCGTCGTCGACTTCCCGGCCCCGTTCGGGCCGAGGAAGCCGAAGATTTCGCCCTCCTCGACGGTGAGGTCGACCCCTTGCAGCGCGGTGAGACTCCCGAACTGCTTGGTGACGCCATCCAGTTCTATCGCTGCCATACGGCCGGTTTGTGACGGCCGCCTGTATAGTCTTTCGTGTTCCAGTTATCAATCAAAAAACTCGATAGACTGTCCCTAGCTGTCGAAGCGCTCGCTTACACTTCGGCGTCGGGGTCGTGGCGCTCGGCCATCCGTTGGGCCTCCGTGGCGTAGCGCTCCCGCGTCTCCTCGTCGGTTACGGGTTCGAGCTTGTCGACCTCGACATCCGTCGCTGCCGTAATCCGTTTCCGTCTGAGCAGGTTCGGTGAGAGCTGCTTGGTCAGGTGGCGGTCGCCCTCCGGGGGCGCGTAGATGAGCGTCACCATGCGCTCGTCGCCGTAACTGGAGCGTTCGACCAGCCAGCACTGGACCGTCTCCTCGTCGTCGGTCATTGCTGTGTCGTTTGCGTGCCGGCGGTTTATATCTTACAACCCCCTCTCGAACCGCCGTCACCGGGTCACGTTCAGCCCTTGTTCGATGTCCGTGTCGTCAGAACGGAACCGAATAACGGTCGCCGACGTATCGTAATTTCAGTGGCCGCGATAACTGCAGTGACTGGCAGCGCCGTCTCCGCCGCTGACAGCAGATTTATGCCGACAGCGACGGGACAGTACGACAATCCGACGTGGGCTCCGACGACTCGCCGTTCGACGATGTATCGGCAGACCGGGACTACCTCCGTGTCCTCCTCACTGCCGTGTGTGTCATTGCCGTGGTGTTGGCGACGGCGACGCTCCCGATTCTGGCACCCGGTGGGACACAGAGCCCGATGGAGTCTCTTATTCCGCTCCCGCAGGAGAACCCCTTCGGGGAGGCTGGGGGGACCTCGACTGGCGGCAGCGGCAGGCAACTCGGCGCGCTGAACCCGGGCAGCCAGACCAGCGTTGGCGGCTCGCTCGATAGTGGCGACAGCGGCGACAGCCCGTATCAGTCACAGGACACGGAGCCGCATTTCACCGTCACGAGTTCGGAACCGGCGTACTGGCGGACTGGCGCATATGAAACCTACACCGGCACGGGCTGGGACGGGCAAGCGGACCCGCAGGCCTATCAGGGACCGATGGCGGTCGACGGGATGGCCGACTCGACGGTCGATTACGAGGTGCAACTGGCCAAGTCCGCCACGTCGCTGCCGACCGTCTGGCGGCCGAAATCGGTGTCCCGGGACGACGTGATGGTCACCGAGTACGGCGCGGTCACGTCCGAGCGACCGCTCCCTGCCGGAACGACCTACAGCGCGACCAGCGTGACACCCCCCGACGACCCAGAGGTGCTACGAACGAGTGGCCGCGACTACCCTGCGGACATCGAATCACGCTACACGGGCGTGCCGGCGTCAACCTCGGCGCAGGTGGGCCCGTTCACCGACCGGCTGACCGAAGACGGCGACTCGCCCTATCAGACCGCGGCGACCATCGAGCAGTGGCTAGAGGCAAACAAGAACTACTCGCTGAACGTCAGCCAGCCGCCCGAGGACGACGTGGCCTCGGAGTTCATCTTCCAGATGGACAAGGGGTACTGCGAGTACTTCGCCACGTCGATGGTGGTGATGCTGCGGAGTCAGGATATCCCGGCGCGCTACGTCGTCGGCTACTCGACTGGCGAGCGGACCGGCCAGAACCAGTACACTGTTCGCGGGATGAACGCCCATGCGTGGGTCGAGGTGTACTTCGAAGGCGTCGGCTGGGTGAAGTTTGACCCAACGCCGGGACAGGAGCGCCTTACGTCCGAACAGCAGGCGATGCAAAACAGCAGTCAGGACTACAGCGCCGCGGAGTCCGGAAGCCCCGACGAGGAGTTCGCCGTCGGGACGCCGGCGGGCGAGCCACAGACCGAGACCCCGACCGACGGAGGTGGACAGGAGTCTGGCGGTGACGAAACTGAGGGCACTGAGACCGGTGCAGACGGGACCGGTGACAGCGACGGAACTGGCGACTCGGGCGACGGACAGACGGTCTCGCAGTCCGGTGAGTTCATCGTCGAACTCAATCGGACGGCGACGCCGGGCGCGGCGGTGGCCGCAACGGTAACCCGCGACGGCGCACCGGTCGAAGGCGCGACGGTCTCGTTCAACGGTGAGCCGGTCGGAACGACGGGGCCGGCCGGCACCGTTTCCGGGACGGTCCCCTACGAAGCCGAACTGACGATTACTGTCGATGTAGCCAGCGATGCGGACCCACTCATCGCTCCGTCGGTCCCGCGTGACAGCGCTCGTTCCTTCGCTATTACTGGCCCACAGGCCCAGCAGTCGACGAACGCGAGCTATGAACTGAACACGACTGCGTCGGTGAGCATCACCGGCGAACAGGTCACTGGTAGCGAGGTGACCGTTACCGCGACTGTCGACGGCGTGCCAGTGCGGGACGGTGATGTGCTGCTTGACGGTGAGCAGGTGGCGACGACGGACCGGCAGGGCCGCGCAACCGTCGCGCTCCCGACCAAGCCCGGAAACGTCTCTGTTGCCGTCGAGCGCGACGCCGTCAGCGGGAACACGACTGTGGTGCTTGCACGGCTTTCCGTAGCAACGTCGCCGTCGCTCCCGCTGGCCCTCCCCGTCGCTGGCCAGACGGTGAACGCGACGATGGACGGGGACCCGGTCACGAACGCCACCGTTACCGTCGGCGGGGAGCCGACAGCACGGACCGGCGCGGCCGGTCAGGCAACGGTCGGGATGCCGTTTGCGGCCAGCGCCGAAATTTCAGTTTCGAAATACGGCCAGACGGCCACGACGACCGTCAATGGCCTGTTCGTCAACGCCGCGGGCGTCGTGCTGAGTCTGGGTGTTCTCCTCGCCGGGACGGTCGTCGGCGCTCGACGGCGGAACGTCACGCCGGGGACGCTATGGGGCTGGGTTCGGGCCGCACGCGAACTCGCCGTCGGGGCGCTCGTCGGCGTTGCGGTGGTGGCCGATGACCTGCTGGGTCGCTTCCGAACGCGACTTGAACTCACTGCCGCGGCGCTCCGTGATCTGTTCACCGGCCACCGGTCGCCGACAGCGTTGCTCGACGCGTTGCGAGCGTGGATTTCTGAACGCTTTGCAGCGGCCGAAGACGCAGCCAGCGATGCGGTGGCGGCTGTCTCTACGACTGAATCAAACGGGGACAACGGAACGCCCGCCGCCCGCGTCACCATCCGCGAGGCGTGGACGCGCTTCCTGACCCACGTTTCCCTCCGGCGGTACTGGACGCGGACACCCGGCGAAATCGCGACCCACGCCATCGAACGGGACGGCCTCCCGCCGGCCGCGGTACGGACGGTCCGGGACGCGTTCCGGGCGGTCGAGTACGGTCAGCGGGACCCACAGGAGCACGTCGCGGCCGTCGAGGACGCGATACGGCACATCGAGACGGCCGCCGGGCAACAGTCCAGCGCGACCGACGACACTGACGACGCGACGGAGGGGCGGCCCTGATGCGCCTGCGAACGGTCGTTTTCGGAACTGTGGGGCTGCTGGCGACCGGGGTCGCGGCCTCCCTCGTTTTCGCGCCGACGGCCGCCGGCGAGTCGCTTGTCGCCGTGCTCGGGAGTGTTGCCCCGACAACCATCCTCCTCGCTGGCAGTCTGACCGTTGGACTCTGTGCGGTCCTTGCCGGCTGGCTCGGTGGGCTTCTGGGCGGTGGCTCACCGACCGCCTTCGACGTGGCCGTCGACAGCCCGCCGGAAGACGTGACAGCGACGGAGAGTCGGCTGTTCGCTGCCGACATCGACGCGGCCATTGACGACGCCGTCGCTGGCGACGACGCGGCGATGGACACGGTTACCGAGCGACTCACCGCGGCAGCGACGACGGCCTATGCCATTGGAGCTGGTGTCTCGCAGGCGTCCGCACAGCAGGCAGTTCGTGCGGGGACGTGGACCGACGACGCCGTCGCGGCGGCGATGCTGTCCCCGACGGAGCCACAGTCGCTGCTGGCCCGGCTCCGCCTGTGGCTCGACCCGGAGAGCGAGCGCCGCCGCCGCATCCGCCGGACGGTCGACGCTATCGAGCGGGTGTCGGGGGGTGAGCGCTGACGATGCACCGCCGCGTGCGGCGCTGGAGCGGCGGCCTCGCGGCCGCGCTGTTTCTCGTTAGCGTCTCGCTTTTGACCGCCGAGCCGCTGTTGCTTGCGGCGACCGCAATCCCGCTCATCTACGTCGCCTACGGCGCGCTCTCGCGGATGCCGGCGGGAACCGATTTGCAAGCAACACGGTCCGTTTCTGACGCCCAGCCCACGCCGGGCGAGCCGGTCGCGGTCGAACTCACCCTCACGAACACCGGCAGCAGTTCGCTGACCGACGTGCGGGTCATCGACGGCGTGCCCGAGGAACTGCCAGTCGTCGAGGGGTCACCGCGGCTCTGTACCTCGCTGCGGCCCGACGAGAGCGCGACGCTGTCCTATGCCGTGATGGCAAAGCGCGGAACCTACACGTTCGACGCCGCCGCGGTGCGGGTGCGGACGCTGTCGGCCAGCGACGAGGTAACTGTCGACCTGCCCGTGGCCGGCGACGGGACGCTGACCTGCTCGAACACCGTCTCCGAAGTTCCGATGGCCGACGCCACGCTCCCGCGGGCGGGAACGCTCCCGACCGACACCGGTGGGAGCGGGCTTGAGTTCCACTCGACGCGGAGCTACCAGCCCGGCGACCCGGTCAACCGCATCGACTGGCGGCGGTACGCAAAGACCGACGAGCTGACCACCATCGACTATCGGGAGGAACAGGCCGTCAGGACGGTGCTGGTTGTCGACGCTCGCCCGCCGGCCCGCGTGACGCCAGAGCCGGGATTCCCGACAGGAGCGGAGCTGTCTGCCTACGCGGCCGAGCGCCTGTTCGACGCGCTCTCCCGAACTAGCGTCGTCGCGAGTGTCTGTGCTGTCGGCTTGGCCTCCGAGGATGTCCCCGGCGGACTCGGCCCCGACGGGCTGGCGTGGGTCGACGCCTCTGGCGGTCACGCGGCCGCCCACGCGAGACAGATATTCGATAGCGTGGGCCGCGCCGCGGCTCGGCAGTCAGACGCCGATTCGGCCGGTGACGCTGATGTGTCCGAGGACGACCAACCAGAGCAGCCCGGAGGCGAAGCTACGAGGGCGACGACGGCCGACGGTGGGACCATCGAGGACCCGGCCCTGCTCGCGGTGCTCGCTCGGCTCCCGCCGACCGCGCAGGTAGTCGTGTTCTCCCCGGCCGCCGACGACTGGCCTGTCTCGCTGGTGTCATCGCTCTCGGTCCGTGAGTACCCGACGACGCTCGTCAGCCCGTCGCTGGCCCGCGGGGACTCGCTCGGCGCGGCTGTCGCGAGTACCGAGCGCACCGCCCGGCTCCAGCGGGCCGAACTGTCCGGCGCGACCGTCATCGACTGGGACCTCGACAGCCCAATCGACGTGGCGCTCCGCGCCTCGCTCGCCGACCTGTTCAGCGTGTAACAATGGACGACACAATCTCGCTTCCGACCCGGATGCCCTGGACCAGCCTCGCCACCGTCGTCGGCGTGACGGCGCTGCTGGTCGCGGGACTGCTGGGAACCGTTTCCGCCGACCGGGCCGCGCTCGTCGGTGTGGCCACCGGTGTTTTGCTGGCACTGTCGCTGTGGCTGAGCGGCTGGGACCGCTGGCAGGCGGTTGGAACTGTTCTGGCCAGCGTCCTTGCGCTACCAGTGGCCGTCGGGCTTTCCCTCGCCACTGGCGGCACGGTCGTCTCGCTCGGTGCCGAACTGTTCCCCGTCACTTCCCAAGCTGGCGTCCGACCGGCGGTCGTCACGTTGCTGTCGCAAGTCATCGTTGTCCTTGGCTGCCTGACCGCCGTCTTCGGCGCGACCGCGGCCACCCGCGGCGTCATCGACACCGAGCGGGTGGGGACCTACGGTGGCGTCGTCGTGCGGACGACCGCTGTTCCGTTCGCTGTTGCCCTCGTACTGTTCACGCGGGGGGCTGTCGATTTCTTGCAGTCCAACGCCGGAACGCCGGGCGTCCAGCAACTGACCGGCGAGGCCCTCACTCAGGTGCTGGAACCGATTTTCGACCCGGTCCCCGGCCGAACGCATATCGCCATTTTCAGTCTGTTGCTCGCCCTTGCCGCCGCGGCGCTGGCCCGCGGACTCGACGCCTTGCCGCTTTCCGAACTCGTCCCGGAAACGAGCGACGCGCCCGATGTCGACAGGGCTGTCGCCGTCGTTGAGCGAACGTTTCGATGGACGGGCCGGCTCGCCCTGCTGGTCGCGCCGGTCGCCGGGCTGTTCGAACTGGGCCTCGGTCAGGAATCACTGGCCGGACTGCTCCCGGCTGGGCTGTACGACTTCATTATCGCCGTCACGGCAGCGCCGGGCCTTCGTGGCCTCCTCTGGTGGCTGTTCCTCAGTGGGACAGTCGTCTCGGTGGCTGTCTGGTTCCTCCGGCGGACGGTCCAGAGTTCGGCCGACCGCGTGGGGACCGTCCTCGCGCCGTACGTTGGCGGCGGCGTCATCACGCTCGCCGTGGTGGCGGTCGCGGGGCCGGCAGTCGATGCCATCGAAACGGCGCTCCGGGCGACGCCGGCCGCGGCGGCCGTCGAACAGTTCTTCGTTCCAATACTGGACGTATACGGCCCCGAGACCGTCACACTGGCGCTGGCCGTCGTGGCGCTGTTTTCGCTCATCAGTGTCGCTGGACAGCTGTCGGTGGCGCTGGCGACGAGTTATCTGCGCGAGCGGACGGCCGGCGTCACGCTCGCCGCGGCCGGCCTGTTCGGTGCGAGCGCCTTCGCTGCGACGCTTTCGACGCCGACGTGGCTGGTGCTTGCGGGCCTGGTCGGTGCCGTCGTCGTCTGGGACGCCGGGTCCTTCGGGACGACGCTGGGACACGAGGTCGGGAGCGGGGCCGCGACGCGCCGCACCGAACTCGTCCACACCGGCGGGACCGTCGCGGTGGGCGGCGTCGGCGCGGCGGCGACGGCGGGGCTGTCCGGCGTCGCCCGTGGCTCTATTGCTGTTGAGCCATCGGTCGCCGTGGCCGGCCTCGCGGTCTGTCTCGTCGCCGTGCTGGCGCTGGTGGCCGCGATACGGTAGGACCGCACCGAACAATACATTGTGGTGTGGTGACAAGTCTGCAGTATGACCGACCGGTCCCCGCTGCGACGGGCCAGAGACAACGCGACGGAACTCGCCTCTCTGGCAGTCACCGGGTTCTGGCTCGTTGCCCTCGTGACGGGTCAGGAGTGGTGGCTCGCGGCGCTGCTCGTCGGATACATGGTGGTCGTCCCGCTGACGGAGTTGCTGTACGGCGATACGGACGAGGAGGCAGCAGATGCTGATGAAGTCGAGTCAGCGCTGTCAAGCGATGCTGACGACGAAACACCGCTGGAACGACTGCGCCGCCGGTACGCCGACGGGAAACTGACCGACGAACAGTTCGAGCGGAAACTGGAACGACTGCTCGAAACGGAGACGCTGGAAGATATTGAAGACAGCGCGGCGGTCCGAGAACAGGAGCGGGAGCGACAGCGCGAGACAGAGCGAACCTGAGCAGTTAGGGACTGACGGCCGGCACTTCGACGCGGTCCAGCACGTCGTCGACGACGGTTGCCGGGTCGACGCCGCGGACGCCCGCGTCGGCGGTCAGGACGAGTCGGTGGGCGAACGCCTCCTCGACAACAGTTTTCACGTCGTCTGGGACGGCGTAGTCGCGGCCGTCGAGGACCGCGGCGGCGCGGGTCGCCTCGAACAGCCGCTGAATCCCACGCGGGGAAACCCCGACATCCACGCGGTCGTCCTCGCGGGTGGCGCGACCGAGTTCGACGACGTAGTCCCGGAGCGTGCCGTCGACGGTGACCGATTCGACAGTCCGCTGGAGCGCCAGCAGCCGCTCGCCGTCGATGACGCTGGTGACGCTTGGTGCCTGTGCGGTCCGGTCGGCCCGCCGGTCGATGAGTTCGCGTTCGCCGCCGAAGTCGGGATACCCCATCGATGTTTTGACGATGAAGCGGTCCCGCTGGGCCTCGGGCAGTCCGAAGGTACCCTCCTGTTCGACGGGGTTCTGCGTGGCGATGACAAAGAACGGCTCGGGCAGGTCGTGGGTCACGCCGTCGACGGTTACCTGCTTCTCGCCCATCGCTTCGAGCAGCGCGGCTTGCGTCTTGGGCGGTGCACGGTTGATTTCGTCGGCCAGCACGACGTTGGCGAAGACGGGGCCAGGCTGGAAGTCGAACTCGCCGGTGGCCTCGTTGAATACGTTCGAGCCGGTGATGTCGGACGGGAGCAGGTCCGGCGTGAACTGCACCCGTTTGAAGGAGAGGTCAAGCGCCGTCGCGAACGACTGGGCAGTGAGCGTCTTCCCCGTGCCCGGCACGTCTTCGAGCAGGACGTGCCCCCGGGCGAGAATTCCGGTCATGACGGTTTCGAGGAAGTGGTCGTCAGCGATGACGGCACTGCCGACGGCGTCGAGAATCTGTCGGCTGGTTCGTCCGGCAGTGTCGTGGTCCATACCGGCGTGTAGACAGCCACCGACAAATACCCTCTCCCTCGGTTTCGCTGGCGGGCGGCCCGATTCCATGACACCCACTCACAATAAGAGAGAATTGCCGTAACTCTGAGTTATAGATAGCTAGAGATATATGCATACTGCACATGACCGACGACTACGGATTCGGGACGCGCTGTGTCCACGCCGGCCAGGAGGAACCGGACCCGGCCACAGGGGCACGCGCGCCGCCCATCTATCAGACCTCGTCGTACGTCTTTGAGGACGCCGACACCGCGGCCGACCGGTACGCCCTGAATGACGACGGCAACGTCTACTCGCGGTTCGACAATCCCACCGTCCGGATGCTCGAAAACCGCATCGCCTCTCTCGAAAACGCCGTCGACGCCGTCGCAACGGGGTCAGGGATGGCTGCACTCGACGCCGGGACGTTCGTCCTCGCGGCCAACGGCGACAACATCGTAACGGCCTCCTCTATCTACGGCGGCACCCACTCGTATTACTCCAACACCGCCAGCCGCCGAGGCATCGAGACGCGATTCGTCGACACGCTCGACCCGGACGCCTACGCTGAGGCCATCGACGAGGACACAGCCTACGTCCACTTCGAGACTATCGGCAACCCGTCGCTGGTCGTCCCGCCGATGGAGGAGATCTCCGAGGTGGCCCACGACCACGGCGTGCCCGTCTTCGTCGACAACACGTTCGGGACGCCGGCCCTGTGCAACCCGCTTGACCACGGCGTCGACCTCCTCTGGGAGTCGACGACGAAGTGGATCCACGGCTCCGGGACGACCGTCGGCGGTGTCCTCGTCGACGGCGGCTCGTTCCCCTGGGACGAGTACCCCGAGAAGTTCCCGGAACTGGGTGGCGAGAACGAGGCCTTCGGGAAGAACTTCTCCGAAGCCTTTGGCGACCGAGCCTTCTCTGTCGCCGCCCGCCAGCGCGCGCTCCGGTCGCTCGGCGACGGCCAGAAGCCGTTCGACGCCTGGGCGACCCTCCAAGGCGCGGAAACCCTCTCTCTGCGGATGGAACGCCACTGCGAGAATGCGATGGCTGTCGCCCGGCACCTCGAAGACCACCCCGAAGTCGCCTGGGTCACCTATCCCGGGCTGGAGAGCCACGAGACCCACGACCTGGCACAGCAGTACCTCTCCGGTGGGTTCGGCGGCATCGTCACGTTCGGGCTGGAAGCCGGCTACGATGCCGGTCGACGGTTCTGCGAGGAGACGGACCTCGCCCAGTTCCTTGCGAACATCGGCGATGCCAAGACGCTGGTCATCCACCCGGCTTCGACTACCCACGCCCAGCTCAGCGAGGCGGAACAGCGTGCCAGCGGCGTCACGCCGGACCTCCTCCGGTTCAGCGTCGGTATTGAGGACCCAGAAGACATCATCGCAGATATCGACGAGGCCATCGAACGAGTCACATGAACGTCGAACACAACACTGTCTCGCTTGGCGAGTTCGAGTTTGACTGCGGGGAGACGATTCCGGATCTGGAAATCACCTACGAGGCCTACGGGGAGTTCGACGGCGACAACGCGGTGCTGGTCTGTCACGCGCTGACCGGCAGCGCCCACGTCGCCGGCCGCGACCGAGTCGACAGCGCCGATCAGGCCCGCGCCTGGTGGGACGATATCGTTGGGCCGGGCAAAGCCATCGACACCACGGAGTACTACGTCGTCTGTGCAAACGTACCGGGCTCGTGCTACGGGTCGACGGGACCGAAAAGCGAGAACCCCGAGACGGGTGAGCCCTACGGCACCGACTTCCCGCCGGTCACCGTCACAGACTGGACCGAGGCCCAGCGCGCGCTGCTTGACGAACTCGGGATTCCCCACCTCCACGCCGTCGTCGGCGGCAGCGTCGGTGGCATGAACGTCATCGAATGGGCCAAGCGCCATCCGGACCACGTCGACCGCATCGTTCCCATCGCCGCGGCCGCGCGACTGGACACGCAGTGCCTCTCGCTCGACGCCATCGCCCGCCGGGCCATCACGACCGACCCGAACTGGAAGCAGGGCCACTACTACGGCGAGGACGACGAGCCGCCAAGCGACGGCCTCGCGCTGGCCCGCCAACTGGGCCACGTGATGTACCTCTCGAAGGCGTCGATGGAGCACCGCTTCGGCCGCCGCGCTGCCGGCCGGGACGCCGTCCGAACGTTCCCGACCGACGCCGCGGGCGCGTTCTTCCCGTACCGCGACGTGGAGTCGTACCTCGATTACAACGCCGAGAAGTTCACCGAGCGCTTCGACGCCAACAGCTACCTCTATCTGACACGGGCGATGGACAACTACGACCTCGCCGCCGGGTTCGAGTCCGATGCGGACGCGCTGGCGGCCTTCGACGGCGACGCGCTGGTGATGTCCTTTACCGCCGACTGGCACTTCACCACCCAGCAGGCGGAGGCGCTAGCCGACTCGCTCCGGGCGGCCGACGCGAACGTCGCCCACCACGTCATCGACTCCGACCACGGCCACGACGCGTTCCTCGTCGAACCGGACAACGTCGGGCCGCCGCTCGCGGACTTCCTCGACGCGGGCGTCGACGGTAACGCCGTCACCGACTCCGTTGTCGAGGATAGTCAGGAGAGCAATTTCGCACCCGTCCACAACAGCCTGTTCTCGCAGTAGCGACGCGAGTGCCGTTCGCCGACAGGCGGGTTCGCTCTCCCTCGGTTCGGTTCATCAATCATGCAATTCCTGATTTGCGGTAGCATTTAACACATTTCGGACCGACTAGCTCTATGTATGGCTGACATGACCACGAACATCGAAAGCGAGGAGTATTCGTTCGGCCAGACGGTGTACGACGAGGACGGGGACGCACTCGGGACCATCCGCGGGTTCGACGAACACGGCTTCTACGTCACGGTCGAGGACGGCATTGAGTCCATGTCGAGCGAGCATCTCAGCGCCGGGGCCGCGGGCGAGGCCGAACTGATGTGGCGCTGCTGGGAATGCGGTGAGATGGGCAAGATCGAGGATATTCCCGACGAATGTCCGTCCTGCAACGCACCCAAGGAGGACATCTACTACTGGCAGGAGGACTGAGGCGACGCCCGCGTGACAGGCCGTTTACGCCCGTTCGAACCGCTCGGCGTCGACCGCCCCGACGGCTTCCTGCACTGTCTCGGCGGCCGACGGCGGGAGCGAAAACCGCAGTGTCGTCCAGTCCCGTTCGAGAATCGCGCGTCCGTCGTCGTCGTAGATGGCCACGTACACCAGTGTCCCCCCGTAGACTTGTGCCAGCGCATCGAACGTTTCTGCCGTGACCGGGACTGTTCCAGTCGTGTGGGTGTCGGTAGCCGAAACAGTGGTGTGGCCCGCAATCGTCTCGACAGCGAACCGTTCCGCACCGGGGTTGTCCCGTCGCCCCAACCCGAGATGGACGAATGCTTCTGCCGGTGTTCGTGGTGACGCGTCCAGCACGGCCGCGAGCAGGTCCAGCCCGACCGGTTCGTCCGGGTCGGATAGCTCGAACCGCTGTGTGGTCTCGTCCTGTGGCCAGGTCGGACCCGGTCCGACGCCGCCACCGATGCCCTCCCACGCCGCGACGATTGTCTCGGTCAGCCGGTCGATACCGATCTCGTCGATGGCCCGAACTACCGCCTCGGCGTCGTCGGAGTCGCTCATGGCCGCTCGTTCGTCGCTCGCGGTCAAGTGCGTGCTGATTCCGGCACGTCGGTGATGGGTTTTTGTCCGGGCCGTCCCTGCCCGTCGGTATGGATATCGTCGTCGTCGGGGCCGGGAGCCTCGGCAGCCTCGTCGGTGGCCTGCTCGCTCGTGAACACGACGTGACGCTCGTGGGCCGCGAGCCACACGCGAGCAGCGTCAGTGAGGACGGTCTCTCGGTGGTGGGGACCGAGGAGTTTCGGGTTCATCCGAGCGCGCAGACGACGATTTCACAGCGTGCCGACCTCGCACTGGTGACGGTCAAGGCCTACGACACCGCTGCCGTTGCGACGGACCTCGCGGACTGCACCCTCGACGCTTGCCTCTCGCTACAGAACGGGATGGGCAACGAGGAGCGGTTAGCCGCCGAACTCGACTGTCCGGTGCTGGCGGGGACATGCTCCTATGGGGCACGCCTTCGAGAACCGGGCACTGTGGCGTTCACCGGCCGCGGCGAGGTCGTACTGGGAGAGCGCAACGGCGGCCGGTCCGCGGTCGCTGACAGCGTCGGGGCTGCCTTCCGCGCGGCCGGTATCGAGACGACCGTCGCAGCGGACATGCCGACCCGCCTCTGGGAGAAACTCGCGGTCAACGCCGGCATCAACGCCGTGACGGCGCTCGCCCGCGTGGAGAACGGCGCGCTAGCCGACTCGCCGGCTGACGCTATCGCCGCGGACGCGGCCCGCGAGACGGCCGCTGTCGCCCGGGAGCAGGGCATCGACCTCCCCGACGAGCGTGCGGTGTCGCTCGTCGAGCGTGTGGTCGACGACACCGCCGCCAACCATTCGTCGATGTATCAGGATATCTCGGCCGGTCAGCAAACCGAAATAGATGCCATCAACGGCTATGTCGCCGAGACTGCGACCGAGCGGGTCCCGGTCAACGAGACGCTTGCCGGGCTCGTCCGTACGTGGGAGCGCCACCGCAAACAGTAACTAGCCGAAACTGACTGCTACCGATGCAATAGAAGACGACCTGCGTTATCGTCGACGCCGAAAGCAGCGGCTCGTGGCTGTTCTGGAATCACACAACGACTATATACACGTCTCCTATGTGTGTCTCACATGACTCCACACACCGGCGGAGTACGGCTCAAAACGCCGCGTAATGCGCTTAATAGAACTGATTTGTATGGCGCGCGGGGGCTACTGGTATGACAGCCGACGACGCGGCCGGGAACCGCATCGTCGACTACGAACTGTTCGAGGTGCCGCCCCGGTGGCTCTTCCTTCGACTGGAGATGGCCGACGGTACTGTTGGCTGGGGCGAACCCGTCGTCGAGGGCCGGGCCCACACCGTGCGTGCGGCTGTCGAGGAACTGCTCGACAGCTATCTCGTCGGCGAAAACCCTGAGAACATTCAGGACCACTGGCAGGCAATGTACCGCGGCGGCTTCTACCGCGGCGGCCCGGTCCTGATGTCTGCCATCGCCGGCATCGACCAGGCGCTGTGGGACATCAAGGGCAAGCAACTCGGCGCGCCGGTCCACCAGCTACTGGGCGGGCAGGCCCGAGACCGGATTCGGGTGTACCAGTGGATCGGCGGCGACGAGCCCTCGGACGTAGCCAGCGCTGCTCAGGAGCAGGTCGATGCTGGATTCACAGCGCTGAAGATGAACGCGACACCCGAGATTGAGCGCGTTGACACCCCGGCCACGGTTGAGGCCGCCGCGACGCGACTCCGGGAAGTCAGGGAGGCCGTCGGTCCCGAGGTCGACATCGGCGTCGACTTCCACGGTCGCGTCACGAAGCCGATGGGCAAGCGGCTCGCGTCCGCGCTGGAGCCCTATGAGCCGATGTTCATCGAGGAACCGGTGTTGCCCGAACACAACGACGCGCTGCCGGCGCTTGCGGCCCACACCGAGATTCCGATTGCGACCGGCGAACGGATGTACTCGCGCTGGGACTACAAGGAGGTGTTCGAGGACGGGGCTGTCGACGTGATTCAGCCGGACCTCTCTCACGCCGGCGGCATCACCGAGGTGTACAAGATCGCGTCGATGGCCGAGGCCTACGACGTGGCGATGGCCCCCCACTGCCCGCTGGGCCCGGTCGCCTTGGCGTCGTGTGTTCAGGTCGACGCCTGCTCGCCCAACGCGCTCATTCAGGAACAGAGCATCGACATCCACTACAACGAGACGACCGACGTGCTGGACTACCTCGCCGACCCGTCCGTGTTCGACTACGAGGACGGGTTCGTCACCGTGCCCACGGACCCCGGCCTCGGAATCGAGATTGACGAGGCGTTCCTCCGGGAGCAGTCCCAGCAAGAGGTCGACTGGCACAACCCCGTCTGGCGACACGACGACGGCAGCGTCGCCGAGTGGTAGTCTGGTGGGATTCTCCCCTTTCCCTCGGCAGCGACTGTGTCAGTGATGGGACACAGCAAAGGAAAGGGCTCATATCCCGCGCCCGATACGTATCTGTATGGCCTCTTCAACGTCGTGGAAGCGCGATTTCGCGAGCGGCCTCATCATCCTGTTGCCCCTTCTGGTGACGATTTACGTTATCCTCTATCTCTACTCAATCCTTGCGTCGGCGGCGGTTATCCCGGCGATTGACGGCGAACTGCTAGCGGCGCTCGGACTCCCCTCGGGTACCTCGTCTGTTGAACTTGCCCGGGTGTTTACGACGCTGATTATCTTCATCCTCATCGTGTTCTCCATCGGCTATCTGATGCGGACAGCCTTCGGCGATATCGTCGAACGCGCAATCGACGACGCGATGAACCACGTGCCGGGCCTCCGGGTGGTGTACAACGCCTCGAAGATGGCGGTCGAAACGGCTGTCGGGGGAACCGAAGACCTTCAGGCGCCGGTGAAACTCGAAGTGTGGGACGGGATGCGGATGACGGCGTTCAAAACGGGACAGACCACCGACGACGGCCGTGAGGTACTCTTCCTGCCGACAGCGCCGAACATCACGACCGGCTACGTCGTCGAGGTCGAACCGCACCGCTACGAGGAAATCGATGAACGCGTCGAAGAAGCGCTGACACGCATCCTCAGCGCCGGATTCGGCGACACGGACCGTAGTAACGCGACGCCGATTCCGGTCGCCGACGAGGACGACCTCGCGGACGACTAATAGCGCCGCTCAGTGCGCTCTCAGACGTAGTGGAACCACTCTTCGCGGTCGCCGCTCTCGATCACGTCGAAGAAGGCCGACTGAAGCTCGTCAGTGACTGGCCCCTTCGTCCCCTCGCCGATCTCGTTGTCGTCGACGCTCCGAATGGGCGTGACCTCAGCCGCGGTACCGGTAAAGAACAGTTCGTCGGCGGTGTACAGCTCACCGCGAGAGATGGTCGCCTCCTCGTGAACGGTGTAGCCCATCTCTTCGGCGAGCGTGATCGCGGTGTTGCGGGTGATGCCTTCGAGGATACTCTCGGCTAGCCCGGGCGTGTAGATTTCGCCGTCCCGGACCATGAAGATGTTCTCGCCCGGCCCCTCGGCGACGTTGCCCTCCTTGTTCAGGACGATGGCTTCGGTGTAGCCGTTGCGGCGAGCCTCCTCGCCGGCGAGCATACTGTTGACGTACAGCCCCGTGGTCTTGATGTTGGTCGGAATCTGGCTGGAGGCGTGCTTACGCCAGGACGACACCATCACATCGACGCCCTCTTCCAGTGCTTCCTCGCCCAGATACGCGCCCCACGGCCACGCTGCGATAGTGGTCTTCGTCGGGCAGTCTTTCGGGCTCACGCCAAGCGAGTCGAAGCCGTAGTAGACGATGGGGCGGATGTAACACGACTCGAACCCTTCCGTCTCGATGAGTTCCGTCGTCGCCTCGGTGAGTTCGTCTTTGCTGAACTCGATGTCGAGGTCGTAGGGTTTCGCGGACTTGTACAGGCGGTCCAGATGTTCCTCCCAGCGGAAGATGGCCGGTCCTTGTTCAGTGTCGTAACAGCGAACGCCCTCGAAAACGCCGGTCCCGTAGTGCAGCGCGTGTGTGAGAACGTGCGTCTGTGCGTCTTCGAAGTCGACGAACTCGCCGTCCATCCAGATCCGGTCGGTCCCCTCGAACATCTCCGGGCGGTCGCTCATCGCACGACCCCTCCGGTGAGCTGACAGTCGCGGTGCCCGCGGGTGGTGCCTCCTGCTGTCTCGTCGTGTGTCATATCTACCCCATTGATTCCCGTGGTTAAGAGTGTTGACGATACCCCCGCGGGTCAGGGTCGCGTTGTCTCGTACGGCCAGTACGGAGCACTGCCCCGGCGAGCACAAACGCTTTAGTGGAATCTGGCCGTCCGCACCGCACATGTCCTCCCTGAAGCGGTCGCTCCACCGCAGCGTCGCTGTCCTGTTGCTTCCACTGGGCCTGCTCCTGATTCAGACCGAGGTCATCACGCGAAATCTCTCCGGTGTCGTCGAATCACCGGTGCCCGGGCTCTCTCGGGCCGTGGGTATCGCTTTGTTCACTGGAGCGACGCTGTACCTCGTCGCCAGCGGTCTCAGACAACTTGCAGCGGCGGCGGATACTCCCTTCTGACTCGCAAACCGGTCCAGTCCCGTGATTGCTGGAAATAAACACTGGCTGTCTTCTTCCCACACTGTCGGACGTTGCTCTCTCAATAATTCTGCGGCACGGAGTGGCGACTACTCTGTCTCAGCTACAGCCACCAGTATCAGTCGAACCGCTCTAGCAGGCTGGCACCTTCGACGTACACGAGGCCCTCGCGCTCGGCGTAGGCCCGTGCCGCTGCCGGGGGGAGCGCTGCTCCCGTCTCATCGTCCAGCATCTCACAGACGACAGCGGCTTCGGGCTGGTCGGCTCCGGCCGCGAGCGCGAGCGCGAGTTCGGTGTGGCCTTCGCGGTCAGCGAGGCCGCCCGGGGCCGCCCGGAGAAGGTGAACGTGGCCCGGTGACCGGAAGGCATCGCTGAACGCGTCCGGGTCTGGGTCCGCCGCGACAGTGGCCAGTTCCTGAATCGTCAGCGAGCGGTCGTCGTCGGTGATGCCGGTAAAGGTATCGCGGTGATTCACCGTCAGCGAGAACGAGGAGCGCTCGTCGTAGGCGAGGTCGTGGTCGGCCGCCGTCGGGTGGCTGAGGACCTCCTGCATGAAGGGGAGCTCTAGCGCCTCGGCAACGCGGTCCGAGAGCGCGACGCAGACGAGGCCCCCGGCGTCGTTGCGCATCCGGGCGACGGCGTCGGGGCTGACGGCCCCGGCCGGGTAGACGAGGTCGGTCTCACCTTCGCGGTCGGCGGCGTCGTGGATCAGCACCGGCTCGCCGCGGGCGAAGGCGGCGACGGCGTCGGCCACGCTGTCGGCGTCGACGGCGGTCTCCTCACTCCGAGACATGCACGATCACCTCGTCGCCGTCGGCCAGTTCCAGCACCTCGCGGAGCTTCTCGGGCGCGATTACTTCGAGTTGCTCCTCGCCGTGGTGGGTCCGCTCGGGGGCGATGACGTGGGCCGGCTCGTACTCGCCGTCGCTCCCTTCTATCGAGGCGGGGTAGCAGTACGCGGGACCGTACGTCCGCTCGTCGTCCTCCCAGCCCTCGATGGTGACGGGCTCGATGGCGCTCATCCGCGCTCGCTTGCGGACGCTTTCGGCCGTGAGTTCGAGATTGAGAGTGCCTGCAAAAGGCTCGTACCCAAGCCGTTCGATGAACTGTTCCATGTAGCCCGGGAGCGTGATGTAGTGGCGACCCTCGCCCATCCCCGAGGTAACGACCCCGGTCAGGTCGACGCTGGCGTCGGATTCGAAGATCCGTCGGTAGTCAGCGTATTCGGACTGGAGGCGGCGCTCACCGTCGCCAGTCAGCTCCACCTCCTGCCCGTCACTGACGATATCCCGGGCCAGCAGTCCGGCGTCTTCGAGCCGCTGGAGCCGCCGCGAGGCGGTCTGGTTCGAGGCGTCCAGCCGTCCGGCGAGATCGGCACAGGACACTTTCGTCGACTCATCGAGCGCACCGTCGAGGGCGAGCAGTTTCAGCGTCGCCAGCTCGTCCCGACCGACGCCCTGTCCCGTTGATTCAGCCATGCGCTGCAGTAGGGATTCCCGCCGGATAAGCATACCGAAGGTGGAATGCATTCCACTTTTGGAACGGAGAGAAACTGAGACAGGGTTGGTCCTGAAAGCGCGTTTTACCGTTTGTGCTGGATACAATTTAATCCGCTGCCTAACACGTTCAGCCACATCACACTGCTGTGATGGGTTCCGTTCCGTCGTCTCAATACTCCACGAGCGCGTCCCGCTCCCAGAACTCGCTCGACTTCTCCAGTTTCGGGACCCACGTGTTCTCATCCTCGGCGAGCATCGTCACGCGGGAGTCTTCGACCTCCTTCAGCACGTCGTGGTCGGGGAGGTACTCGCCCATCTCTCGTGTGAACTCCCGGACCTCGCTGTGGTCGGGCATCGAGTCGCGGTCGAGGCGGCCCCGCGAGTGGCCGACGTGCATATACGCCTTCATCTCGACGAAGTCCGCGTCAGCCCGGTCACACATCGCCGCGTACCACTCGGGATGGTGCATGTTGTGGCCCTTGACCAGCGTCGTCCGGATGACGGTGCGGGTGTCGTCTTTCTCGGCCAGCACGTCCAGCGTGTCGATGAGCGAGTCCCAGGCGTCGTCTTCCATCGCCTGCACCGTCGAGTCGAACGTCTGTCGGTCTGCGGCGTCGACGGAGACGTACAACTGGGTCGGGTCACACCGCTCCAGCATCTCTGTGTTGGTCCCGTTAGAGACGAGGAACGTGGTGATGTCCCGATCATGGAACTCCTCGATGAGTTCCGGCAGGTGGGGGTAAAGGGTCGGTTCGCCGTCCAGCGAGATGGCGACGTGGCGCGGCTCCATCGCCTGGTCGAACACTTCACGCGGGACTTCGTCGTTGCCGCCGAAGCCGGAGAGGAGTTTCCGCTGGAGTTCCACGGACGCGTCGGCGACTGCCGCGGGGTCGTCCCACTCCACGTCGCCGAGTTCGTAGGCGTGGCCGGCGTGGTCCCGCCAGCAGAACACGCACCGCTCGTTGCATTTCACGACCGGCGTCATCTGGATGCATCGGTGGGACTCGATACCGTAGAAAATGTACTTGTAACACTTCCCTTCGCCGCGAAGGGCGTTTTTCGTCCAGCCGCAGGTCTGGGCGGCCGTGTGGTTCTCGCTGTGGTAGGCCGGGTCCGAGACCTGCTTCGGACCGCCGTCGGCGTCACTCATTGCTGTCGGCTTCAAGAGCCAGCGGCAAAAACTCCCGGATGTTGTGAGTCAGCAGCGATGCTTCGGGACTGTGTCGAACTTACGTCAGCTTGACGATAGGGTTGCTCATATGGTGACCGACAACATTGCCGTTCTCCATAATCCGGTCGTAGCCATCGTCGTCAACTTCGATTCGGGTTTCGCTGTCCTTCTGCATCAGATAGAGTGTTTTGTTCATACACCTGTGGATGACCCTGATAGGCAAGACCAGAACTACTAGGTGTATAGATACGCGCTGTGATGTATGCTATATGTATCAAACCACGCCGGAAATGTACTTCAGCCGGAAGATTTTGGGGGTTCGACGTTGAGTGTATTAGTATGGGTGTGCTTGACACGGTATCGGAGCTGTTTAGCTCCGGAGAACAACACTACAGGTTCCGCTGTGATGACTGCGGGACCGAGTTCGCACAGCGCGCGGCGACGGTCGAAGACCTGAGCTGTCCGGAGTGTGGCGCTGACACGGTGCGGCCGGCCGAGGCGACGTGAGAGCGGGCAGTCAGCACGCTGGCCGCATCAGCGGCCCAGATTGTAGAACTCGTCGTTCGGGCGGATGTCGGCGAGCTGTGCGAGGCGGTTCGAGAGGTTGAAGAAGGCCGCAACGCTGCCGATGTCCCAGATGGCGCGGCGGCTGTAGCCGTGTTCCTCCAGCCGTTCGAGGTCTTCGTCCTCGATACGGGCTGGCGATTCTGTCAGTTTGACGGCAAAATCAAGCATCGCCTTGTGCGTCTCGTTAATCTCGGCCGTCCGATGGTTCGCGGCGACCTGCTCGGCGAGCTTGGGCGCGTCAGCGTAGATACGCAGGAGCGCGCCGTGGGCGACGATGCAGTAGAGGCAGTCGTTGACGCCGCTGACGGCGACGATAATCATCTCGACCTCTTCGCGTTCCAGCGCCGTCTCTTCGACCAGCGCGTCGTGGTACGCGAAGAACGCCCGGAAATGCGAGGGTCGATACGCCATCGCCGGGAAGATATTCGGCGTGAAGCCGGCGCGGTCGGTTTCCTCTGCGATACGCGCTTGCAGGTCCTCGGGGAGGTCGTCGATGTCCGGGGTATCGAACCGAGCCATCACTGTGTCGGAGTCTGCCATACCACCCGTCCGTCCGGCCCCGGCTTGAAACTTGGTTGCCTGCCTGCCCATGCCGGCGAGAGCCGGTGTATAGTTCTTCCGGGGACGTGGCCCGATTCCGAACAGCCACGCCGGCTCTTTTGCTAGACGGCATGACTGTTCGTATGCATGTCAACGACAACAGAAACGACACAGACGTACGATGTCAGTACCGGCAACTGGAAAGCCGGTGTTCTCGGCGGTATCGCCGGCAGCGCCGTCATGGGCGCATTGATTCTCGTGATGAACACAGCGACGCTCGCCGTCGCAATCCCGTCCCTGTACGGGCTCGCACCGCCGCCGAGCCCGGCAGCTGGGCTCGTCGTCCACCTCTCGCACGGGGCTGTGATGGGCGTGCTGTTCGCCGGGCTAGCGAGGGTCCTCAGTCTGGAATCGTCCGGCAAACTGCTTGGACTCGGCGTCGGCTGGGGCGTCGCCACATGGGTGCTCTTCGCCGCGCTTTTGATGCCAGTCTGGCTTGGCGCGGTCGGCTCGCCGGCCTCGCCGCCGTTCCCGAACTTCGCGCCGCCGTCGCTGCTGTGGCACGTCGTCTACGGCGGTGTCCTCGCGGTCGTCTACGCTGTGACTGCCGACCGCATCTGAGGCGATTGGCTCATCGCTACTGCTCCTGAAACACGGTCCACTGTCGCTCGTCGGTCTCGGCGTCGGCTATGGCCTCGACTTTCTCGCGCTGCAGGTCGTCCAGCTGTGCGGTCGCCAGCCGAACCCACGACAGGAACTCCTCGCGGAGCCGCTCACGCACTACTTCCGGCGGCTGCGGCGTGTAGACGTACACGTGCCCACCCGCCGGCCTGATTCGGCGGCGCTTCTCGACGACGCCGAACGCCGCGAGATGGTTGAGATGGCGTGCGACGACGCTCCGGTCGTAGCCGATCTGTTCGGCCAGTGCCGCCACAGTCAACTCACCGCCTTCCATCACGCAGAGACAGATGTCCAGCTCGGTCCCGGACATATCGAAAACCGTCTTGAGCAGGGTTTCCAGTGACGGCTCGCTGACCGCCGTGTCTCCTGTCTCGGTCGCCGCCATCGGCTCGCCGCAGCACGTCGGCCGATTGTCGCCGATGCCGACGCCGCCACAGGTCACACATTCGAACAGCCGCGTTTCGTCAGCGGGGGGTGTCATACGACGGGCTACTCGCCCCGCTCGTAGAAGGTTCAGGTATGTTCAGGGTAACTACGGATAGGTGCCCGCGGGCCGCGGTTTCGCCCCCGTGATATAGATGTTAGTCCAAAGGTCTAAGCCCTCCCGGGACGGAATACAATTCACTATGAGCACTGAGACAGAGGACGCCAACGACCTGCGCGAGCGAATCACGAACTTCCTGCGCCGCAACTTCCCCCAGATCCAGATGCACGGCGGAAGCGCGGCCATCGAGGAAATCGACCGCGAGGAAGGCAGCGTCACAATCCGCCTCGGCGGCGCCTGTTCCGGCTGTGGTATCTCGCCGATGACCATTCAGGCCATCAAGACGCGTATGACCAAGGAGATCCCGGAGATCAACGAGGTCACCGCCCGAACTGGGATGGAACAGCAGGAAGGGATGTCCGGCGGCAGCGGCGGCATGAGTCCGTCCTTCCCCGGCGAGTCCCGCGGCGGCGACGTTGGCGGCGACGATGACGAAGGCCCCGAAGCGCCGTTCTGAGGCCAGTTCTCGATCTTTTTTTAGACTCGTGACCAGCAACGGGTGTCGGCGTGCCCGCGTAAGTCCCAGAGTCTGTGGCCACTCTCGCCAACCCCATCGCAGCGAGTCACACAGGTTAAGACGACGGGGGCAGACGGCGGGGATATGGAGACGGTCGACACGGTTGTCTGGGCGCTGTGGGCGATGTTGCCGGCGTACATCCCGAACAACGCCGCGGTACTCGCTGGTGGCGGCAGACCGATAGACGGTGGCCGAACGTGGGGTGGCCGGCGAGTGCTGGGCGACGGTAAGACCTGGCGCGGGACGCTGATCGGCACCGCCGCCGGAACAGCGCTTGCGCTCGGACTCACGCAGGTCACGCCCAGCGTGAGTGCCGCACTGGGGACCGACCTCCCGACGTTTTCGCTCCGCGCGGGACTCGGACTCGCGTTCGGCGCGATGCTTGGAGATATCGGTGCGTCCTTCCTCAAACGCCGGACTGGCCGCGAGCGCGGGGCGGCGTTTCCCGGGCTGGACCAGTTGGATTTCGTCGTCGGAGCGTTGCTCTGTGCGTTCGTGGCCGCGCCGTCGTGGTTCACCGAGACGTTCACGCTCCCGGTGCTGGTCGTGGTCGTCGTCGCGACGCCGGTGCTACACATCGTGACCAACGGTATCGCCTACCTGCTCGGCCTGAAAAACGAGCCGTGGTAACGCGGCTGGGACTCGCAGACTGCACCACAGAACTACGTGTATCCTCTACAAAGCCGTACTCGATGGCCCTGGCCAGTTCCCTCCCGGTCGTTAGCCATGCCCCGCCGGTCATTCGACGCGCGACGGCTGCCGGCGTGCTCTGTACGGCGGTCTTTCTGCCAGCCATGTACGTGCTCCTGCACGCGTACGTCGTCCTCACAATCAGCGTCGGTCCCGTCAACATGTTCAACAGACTGACCGACTTTGCCCTCGTCGCCGACGGCGTGACGGCATTTGTTGGGGGATTCGTTTCACAGTGCGTGCTCGGAACTGTGTTCGCTGAGATGACTGCGTAGCGACATCGAATCGGCGAAGAAGTGCGTTTTTACGCGCTGACCGAGGAGTGTCGGGTATGACAACACGCGGGGAGACACTGCAACTGGCGACGCGGGGCTCTGACCTCGCGTTGCGGCAGGCGGCGACGGTTCGGGATTCGCTGAGCAGTCGCCGACTGGCAGTCGAACTCGTCGAGGTGGAGACGACAGGCGACCAGATACGGGACGAACTCATTCATCGACTGGGGAAAACTGGCGCGTTCGTGCGTAGCCTCGACGAAAAGGTTCTCGACGGCGAACTCGACGCGGCGGTTCACTCGATGAAGGACATGCCGACTGAACGGCCCGAGCGCCTCGTTGTCGCGGCGGTCCCCGAGCGGGCCGCCGCCGAGGACGTGCTGGTGACGCCCGACGGCCGCTCGCTCGATGAACTGCCCGAGGGCGCGACCGTCGGGACGTCGAGCCTGCGACGCAAGGCGCAGTTGCTCGCCAAGCGCGACGACCTCACCGTGGAACCGCTCCGGGGCAACGTCGACACGCGTCTCGCGAAGCTGTTGGCCCCGTCGCTCCAGCAGGAACATCAGGAGCGCCACGAGGCCGAACAGGAGCGAAAGGGCAACGCTGGCGACCCCGACACTGACGAAGAAGAAGAACACCCCTACGACCGCACGGTCGAGGAGTGGTTCGACGACCTCACCGAATTCGAACGGCGGGCGATGGAGCGGGACCCGGACGTCGAGTACGACGCCATCGTGCTGGCGAAGGCAGGCCTTCACCGGGCCGGTCTCACGCGCTACGTCGGGATGTCCGACCTTGACCCCGACCAGTTTGTGCCGGCTCCGGGACAGGGCGCACTAGCGGTGACCGCTGTCGACGGCGACCTCGCGCTGGACATCAAAGACCGGCTGGACGACCCCCAGACGCGTATCGAGACGACTGTCGAGCGGACAATTCTCGAAGAACTCGGCGGTGGCTGTGTCGCGCCGATCGGCGTCCACGCCCAGTTAGAGGGCGGCGTCATCCACAC
Organism: Haloarcula sp. R1-2; assembly: GCF_011627385.1. Taxonomy (NCBI): domain Archaea; kingdom Methanobacteriati; phylum Methanobacteriota; class Halobacteria; order Halobacteriales; family Haloarculaceae; genus Haloarcula; species Haloarcula sp. R1-2. The sequence continues at coordinate 1,473,974 of NZ_JAANTG010000001.1, read as the reverse complement.
GCGAGTTCGCGTCCTCTCACAGGATGGCACCGAGGAAGTCTCGGTCGGCCGCGACGTCCCGGCCGAGTACCACATTGAGTCGGCACAGGACCTCGCAGCGGAACTCGCCGAACAGGGCGCTGACGACCTCATCGCCGAGGCCAAGCGGGACTCGACGGAGGCAGACGACGACGCTTCGACGGCGCGGGAGGAAGACGAGGAATGACGGACGCTGCACCCGGCAAGGTGTATCTGGTCGGCTCCGGTCCCGGCGACCCAGACCTGCTGACGGTCAAGGCAAAGCGCCTGCTGGAGGAGGCCGACGTGGTGTTGCACGACAAGCTCCCCGGCCCCGAAATCATCGGGATGATTCCCGAGGAGAAACGCGAAGACGTGGGCAAACGCGCCGGCGGCGAGTGGACGCCCCAGGAGTACACTAACGCCCGACTGGTCGAACTCGCCGAGGAGGGTAACACTGTTGTCCGACTGAAAGGCGGCGACTCGATGGTGTTTGGCCGCGGCGGCGAAGAACTGGCCCATCTCGCGGAGAACGGAATTCCCGTCGAGATCGTTCCGGGAATTACGAGCGCTATCGCCGGCCCCGAAGCCGCCGGGATTCCGGTCACGCACCGCGATTACACGTCTTCGGTCTCCTTTGTCACCGGCCACGAGGACCCGACGAAGGACGAATCGGCCGTCGACTGGGACGCGCTGGCCGCGACGGGCGGCACGCTCGTCGTCCTGATGGGCGTTGGCAAGCTCCCGCAGTACACCGACGCCCTGCGTGAGGCGGGGATGGACCCCGATACGCCGGTCGCGCTCGTCGAACGCGCGACCTGGCCGGACCAGCAGGTCGCCACCGGGACGCTTGACACCATCGTCTCCGTTCGTGACGAGGCCGGCATCGAACCGCCCGCAATCACTGTCATTGGCGAGGTTGCCGGCGAGCGCGAGCGGGTGGTGGAGTTCCTGGAGGGGTACTGATGCGCGAGGAACCACGTCTGCGCGTAGCCGCTTTCCGGCCTGACGATGACCGCTTAGACGACGCAGTCGAACTCATCGAATCCCTCGGCGCTGACCCGGTTCCGGACCCGATGCTGGCGGTCGAACCAGCGGCGGCCGGCGACATCGACGGTGACGGCGACGACGGCCCGGTCACGCCGCGCACTGACGCCGACTACGTCGTCCTGACCAGCAAGACCGGCGTCGAACTCGCCGCCGAAGCCGGCTGGGACCCCGGCGAGGCGACGGTGTGTGCCATCGGCCAGTCGACTGCCGAGGCGCTTCACGAGGCCGGCTACGGCGTCGACATCATCCCCGCAGAGTACTCTTCGACGGGACTGGTCGAAACGCTGGCCGGGGCGGTGGCCGGCGCAAGAGTCGAAGTCGCCCGGTCGGACCACGGCTCTGCGGTGCTGACTGACGGACTGGAGGCCGCTGGTGCATACGTCCACGAAACCGTGCTGTACCGGCTGGTCCGTCCGGAAGGCTCGGGCGAGTCCGCGGAGCTGGCCGCAAGCGGGGACCTCGACGCGGCGCTGTTCACGTCCTCGCTCACGGTCGAACACTTCCTCGATGCGGCTGCGGACCGAGGCGTCCGCGAGGCCGCCATCAACGGGCTGAATGAGGCGACTGTCGGCGCAATCGGCGAGCCGACGCGGGAGACGGCCGAGGACGCCAGCATCTCAGTCGATGTCGTTCCCGACCAGGCCGACTTCGAGGCGCTGGCCTGCGAGGCTATCGAGGCGGCCGCTCCGACCCACCACGAGTAACGTTTCGGTTCGGTTTTGCCGTCTCCCCGAGCTACTCTGTGGCTTCTTCGACGGCTTTGCGGTTGTCCATCTCAGCCCGCAGCGTCGCCAGTTCGTTCTCGACGGCCCGCTCGCCGGAGAGGCGGTCGAGTTCCTGGTCGATTGAATCGCCCTCGTCGAGTACGGATTCAAGCTGGCCGCTGGCTTCGAGTTCCTCCAGTGCGGCCGCGCGTGCCTCCATCTGTTCCGTGCGTTCCGTGGCGCGTTCGATGGAGCGGTGTACGTCGGCCATCGTATCGCCAGCACCGGTAAACGCCTCCGAGACCCGCGCCGACGCTTCGGCGGCCTGATAGCGGGCTTTCATCGTCTCTTTTTTCGTCCGGAACTGCTCTATCTGGCTGCTCAGTTCGGCCCGCTTGCCGACCAGTCGGTCCTGTGTCTCCTGTAAATCGTCTATCTGCCCCGTCAGCTCCGTTATCTGGCTGACGTTCACCTGCTTTTTCTCCAGTGCCCGGCGCGCGAGGTCGTCACGACCCTCCTGCAGGGCGGCCCGGGCCTGTGTGTCGTGTTTCTCGACGTTCGACCGCAACCGGGTTCGGTGTATCTCCAGCCGTTTCTTCTGAGTCGTCACGTCGGCGATACCGCGAGTCACGTCCTGCAGTTCGTCCCGCATCTGTTCGTAGGAGTAATCTAGCTCCGCCGCCGGGTCCGATGTCCGATTGAGCAGCGCGTTGAGTTTGGCGCGGATCGCGAACGCGAACCGCCGGAGGAGGCTCATCGGGACCGCTCCGTTAGGCAGATAACTCGATTCGGCTCCGACTGTAGCTTGGTCGTAACAGCATTCATGTCACAGAGTAGGACTGATGCGGTTATAATAACAGGGTTTCACTCGGTTTAGGACGAGTTTAATCGGCTAAAACGACTGAAATCAGTGACTATTCGACCTTACTGTCTGGCTACTTGATGAGGTGCCAAGAGCAACGAACACGTGACGATGACACGAACTCTACTGCGCACGGTCGGGACGCTGGCGCTCGCACTGACACTCCTCACTGGTGCGGCCGCGGCCGTACCGGCAGCCGACGGGGACGACACGACGAACGCCGTCGGCCCGCCCGGCGGCCTTCCGGATCAGGTCCCTGACTTCGTGACGGCGATCGTCGAAGCGGTTCAGGAGTTCCTCGCCAGCGGGAGCGACGCCAGCCCCGGACCGGCCATGAGTGACGTGGCAGCCGAGGTCGGTGGCTAACATGAACGGGAAGCTACTTGCTATGGGTGGCGTCATCGCGCTCTTGCTAGCGGGTGTCGGCGGGGCGTTCGTCGCCGGTATCGGCCCGTTTCAGGCGGAAAGCAGCGGCGAGGACATCTCGGAGTTCCCGACGGAAACAGCTGAAGCCACCGAGAGCGACACTACAACCACCGATACTGGCGATACTGGGGATTCTGACGGCGGCGCGGCAAGCACCCCGCCGTTCGCGTTCACCGTCGATTCCATCGAAGAGTGCGGGCAGACCTGTCGTGACGTGACCTCCACGCTGACGAATCAGCAGAACAGTACGGCGGATGACATCACCGTCTACACACGGATTTACGCCGGGAATTCCACTGGTGGCGACGTGGTCTGGGAGGGCTCCGAGGACGTCGGGACACTCGAAGCAGACGGATCCTACACCACGACCCGGCGCGTCGACCTGGCGTTCGGTGACGCCTACGCTATCGAACAGGCGGACGGCTGGATAACCATCCGGACAACTGTTGAGACAGCCGACCAGACTGTCACACTCAGCGACCAGCGGAAGGTCGCCTGACCGGGCAGGCCGCTCTACTACGAATGCCCGTGCGTCTGAACGTTTTTATGCCAGAGCGCACCTATCCCCGGTACGATGACTACGACCGGCCCCGTTCCAGCGCTCGCCGACCGCGCGGCCGCCTGCGCCGACCGACTCCGAGCGGCCGACCGCGTGTTGCTGGCCTCCCACATTGACGCTGACGGGCTGACCAGCGCCGCCATCGCCACCGCGGCGCTGTCACGGGCCGGCATCCCTGTCGAGACCGTCTTCAAGAAGCAACTCGACGCCGCCGAAATCGAGAGCATCGCAGCCCGCGAGTACGACACTGTCTTGTTCACCGACTTCGGCTCGGGCCAGCTAGACGTGATCTCTGAGCACGTCGCCGCGGGCGATTTCGAGGCAATCATCGCCGACCATCACCAGCCGTCAGACCCGGATGATTGCCACCCCGACGCGGTCGTCGCCACCGACGGCTACGCCGACTTCGAGACGCATCTCAATCCGCTGCTGGAAGGCATCAATGGCGCGTCGGAGCTTTCGGGTGCAGGCGCGGCGTACGTCCTCGCCCGCGCACTCTCGACTGGAGAAACGGACAACCGCGACCTCGCCGCGCTGGCGGTCGTCGGCGCGGTCGGGGACATGCAGGCCGTCGGCGGCGAACTCGTCGGGGCCAACGCCGGCCTCGTCGAGGAGGGAATCGCGGCCGACGTGCTGGAGGAGGGTACCGACCTTTCGCTGTACGGCAAACAGACCCGACCGCTGCCGAAACTGCTCGAATACGCCACTGAAGTCCCGATACCGGGCATCTCGAACGACCAGGCCGGTGCGACGCGGTTCCTTGAAGGCCTCGGGCTGGAGTTGAAAGCCGACGGCGGCCGGTCGAGCGATGAGAGACCGGCTTCGAGAGGCGCGCGGAGCGCGTCTGCCGGCAACTGGCGCACTTGGGCGGACCTCTCCGATGACGAGCGCCAGACCGTCGCCAGTGGGCTGGTCCAGCGTGCTGTCGAGCGGGGCGTCCCGGCGGACAAGATAGAGACACTCATCGGCACGACTTACACGCTGACTGCGGAACCGCGCGGGACGGAACTCCGGGACGCAAGCGAGTTCTCGACGCTTTTGAACGCCACCGCCCGCTACGAGCGAGCGGACGTGGGGCTGGCAGTGTGTCTCGGCGAGCGTGACGCGCCGCTTGAGCGGGCGCGGACGCTACTGTCGAACCACCGCCGGAACCTCTCGGAGGGCCTCACGCTGGTCAAGGAGCGCGGCGTCACGCCGGCTGGGACCGTCCAGTGGTTCGACGCCGGAGACGCCATCCGCGAGACCATCGTCGGCATCGTCGCCGGGATGGCGCTGGGGACCGATGGTGTCGATTCGGACAAGCCCATCATCGCGTTCGCTAGCACCGACGAAGACGAGACGAAGGTGTCATCTCGAGCGACCGGCCCGCTGGTCGGCCGGGGCGTCGACCTGTCGGTCGTGATGCGTGACGCCGCTCAGTCCGTCGGCGGCGACGGCGGCGGGCACGACATCGCGGCGGGTGCGACTATCCCCGCTGGGGAGGAGTCGGCGTTCATCGAGGCGGCCGACGAGATTATCAGCGACCAACTGTCGTAGCGGAGACATCCCGCGCGACGGCGCAACGTCCGACTCCCACCGCCAGTATCAGCAATAAAAGCTATACGTCCGCTTCTCCGAACACCCCACGATGGACTCTCGGGGCCTGTTCGATATCGCACTTGTCGTCGTTGCTGGCCTGCTAGCCTACACTGAGACGTTCGGCTTTGCGAACCCGCGGACGACGCTACAGGAGATTCTCACAGCTATCGCCGGGCTGGATATCCGTGTCTTTCTCGTTCTGGGTGGCATCTTCGGCATCTGTTTCGTCGCGTACCTCACGATGTATCTCCCGCAGAAGGACGCACGCACGATACAACGCTGAACATCGGGCCATCTTTATCCCCAGCCCTGTACCGTTCTGGCAATGACAACGTTCGATCCCGAGAAGTTCGAGGACAAGTACGCGAACTACTTCCCAGAACTGCAGAAGGCCTACAAGAACGCCTTCGAGCGGATGAACGACACGTACGACTCCGAACTGGTCCACGCTATCGACCAGCAAATCCTCAACGAGTCGGAGCCGTTTTACCAGGACGGCGAGTTCAGCGTCGAACTACCCGAGGACCCGACAGAGCGGCTCTCGGCGGTCATCGTCGACGACGAGAAACTCGACGCCGTGCTCTCGGAATACGTCGACGAGATCGAGCGCGAACTGCGCCGCGTGTTCGACATCGACGACTGACTGCACTCGCCGCGGTTCGGCAATTGCTTTGTTATTCCTGTTCTGCCGGTGTCCCCGACGAAAGCGGGCGGTGATGCCCTACTCGTCGGGCATCATCGTCTCATTCGGTTCGGGAGCCGGAGTCGAATCCGGTTCCGACGGCACCGTGCCGCCACCCATTCCCGTTCCGGGGAGCGATCCGCCAGGTCCGGATTCGCCGGACTCGGCGGTCTGTGGTGCGTCTGCGGGTGATTTCTCGCCTGTGACGAGGAAATCAAGCAGGTTTCCGACCAGTTGCTCGTTATCGGCCCGGTAGAGGAACTCCTGTGTGAACACGTTCGTGTCACCGACAGTGACGACGTTCCCCGAGCGGGAAACGACGCCGTACGTGTCCTGTCGCCGGGTCTTCGAGAGCGTTGTCTGTTCCGTCGTCGTGAGTGCGGTGTCACCGCCCTGGACCGGGATCGCGGCGTAGAAGACCGCTCGGTCGACGCCTTCGGTGAGTTCCGTATCGCCCGTCGGCGTCGCGTAGACGTTCTGGTAGTTCGTGTCGTACTCGTGCATGTTGTACAGGTAGCCGTTCCCGTACGAGAGGCCGTACTGGCTCGCCAGTGGGGCCATCGGCTTGGTTACGCTATCCGACCGAATCGGGCCGAACAGTCCCAAGCCGGCGGGACTCGCCTGTGACGGCTCGTTCAGCAAGAGTACGCGACCGCCCGCGTCGCTGAACGCGGAGAGGCCGTTCAGCTCGCTCTCGGTGTAACGCTGTTCTGCGCCGAGAACGACGAGGGCGTCAGCCGAGCGGAGCGACTCGTTGAGCGGGCTCCCGCTCTGTCGCTCACCGACGTGATAGCGGACTGTCGCCCCGTTCTCGGTCAGGGTCGAGACAAGCGGCGTGAGCGCTTCGCGGTCGATATCGCCGGCGTGAGCAACGTCGATAACGACGACTTTCTCGGACGCGTCGGCCGACATCGAGAGGTCACCGCTCTCGTCCGCCGGAGTCGCAACGGATTCGCCGCTGTTGAACGACGGGGCATTCACCTGACTTACATCGGGGGCCGATTGCGCACCGCCACCAATCGCGACGGTGCCGACAATCACCGAGAGGACGAGTATCCCGATGAAAAATCCTGCTCGAATGACCGGACTCGAACGTGAGCTATTGGCTGCCATTTCAGGCACCTCCCTGTGCGGTGCTGTTGTAGACGACCTGTTGATTCTCCGGCGTGCCGTATATCATGAGGAAGTGGACTGTGTCGACGCCCTGGAACGTGTACGGTGCGCCTTTGGCGGCGACGGTAGCGTTCCCGCCGGCCTCACTCCCGCCAGTGAGGAAGAGCAGCCCTCGCGGGTCCGCGGGGTTGTGGTACACGACTTGATACTCCGAGAGATCAGCGGCACCAGCCGCGCCGGCTATCGCGGCTTCGAGTCCACCGACCTCATCCGCATAGCCGGTCTGGACCGCGCGACCGCCCTGATAGGCCGACGCTTCAGCGACCGTCTCGCGGGAGACATTGAGCCTGTCACCGCGTTCGGTCATGACTGCTCCGACGAAGGCTCGCTTCATCGATTCGAGGCTCGCGTAGTACTGGTCGCGCGTCATCCCTCGATGGGCCTTGTCGGGGCCAGTGGTGGCGGCGGGGCTCAGACCGTCGCTCGGCGCGGTTCCGATGACACCCACGTGGCCAACGAGACTGGCCGGCGTCACGTAGATGCGGTCGCTCGGGACCGCGGTGTAGTACGCGCCGGAGGCGGCGTACTGGTCGACGCTTGTGTACACCGGTTTCTCCGCCGAAAGCCGCTTGACGGCTAGATACATTGACTCACTGGAGGCGGCGCTTCCCCCGGGACTCGATATCCGGAGGACGACCGCTTCGACTGACTCGTTGCTGCGGAGTTCGCGGAGCTTCTGTACCGTGTCCTGTGAGCTAGAACTGGAAATCGTTTCGTCGATATTCACTACAGCGACGTACTGTTCGTCACCCTCGGCGACCGACGCCGCATACGGCACGACGGCGGCACCAATGAGAATGGCAATAACCGCAAGTACCGTATACGACTGGAGGGCAGTTGCGACCCGTCTATCGATTGGGTTGTTCATGCGACAACATTGATTCGCTGTCACGTTGGAATAATAAAAGGATAGCCTGAATTGCTGGCTCAGAAGTCGCCGTCCCGGAACGACATGGGAAGTTTCCTTACTGTCGACCTGCAATCGACACCTATGGACCAACGCAAGCCGCCAGCCACGGAGGAAGGCTGGTACGCGCTGCACGATTGCCGGAGTATCGACTGGGATGCTTGGCGCGAGGCTCCCCAGCGAGTCCGCGACCGTGCGCTCTCTGAGGGGATCGGCTTCCTCGACGCGTACGAAGCCGTCGAAGACGCCGACGAGGGCCAGACGGCGGTGTACACCGTCATGGGCCACAAGGCCGACATCATGATTCTCCACCTGCGGCCGACGATGGGCGACCTCGATGCGGCCGAGCGCCATTTCGAGCAGACAGAGTTCGCCGCCTTCACGGAACAGGAGTTCTCCTACGTCTCTGTGACGGAGGCGTCGGGCTACACCGAGAAATCCCGCGAGTACTTCGAGGGCGAAGTGGACGACGACTCCGGGCTGGCCCAGTACATTCAGGCCCGGCTCCACCCCGACGTGCCGGACGAGGAGTTTGTCTGCTTCTACCCGATGAGCAAGCGCCGCCAGCCCGACCAGAACTGGTACGACACGTCCTTCGAGGAGCGGGCGGCCCACATCAAACGGCACGGCGACATCGGCCGTGGCTACGGGAGTGAGGTGAGCCAGATGATTGCCGGCTCCATCGGCTTTGACGACTGGGAGTGGGGCATCACGCTCTGGAGCGACGACATGCGCCACATCAAGGAGCTGCTGACCGAGATGCGCTTTGACCCCTCGACCTCGCAGTTCGCCGAGTTCGGCCCGTTCTACGTCGGCCGGCGCTTCGACCCGTCCGAGTTGCCGGCCGTTCTGGCTGGCCAGCGGGTGCCCACCGACGACGAGTCGGTTCCGGAGACACCGGCGGACGTCGCGGAACATGAGCACGCACCGGCCGATGCCGGTGCGAGTCACAGCCACGCCGAAGAGCCAACGGCGAGCGGTGCACAGACAGGAGCACACGCCGGCGGAGACACCGACAGCCACGGCGGCACCCACCCCGGGAGCGCCAGCGAGGGCGACCATCCACATTCCGAGGAGTCGTCCGACGAGGACGACTCGGGGTCGTCGAGTAGCTCAGGCGGCCGGCCGGACGTTTCAGCTGACTTCGAGGAGATAGACGACGCCGCACAGCGACTCGGTCGGCTGGGGCTGCACGAGGGTGACGCGTACGACGCCGGCGACTACGCGCTGGTGTTCCACTCCTCGGCCGACGCGGAGGACATCGTCGACGACGTGTCCGACCTCGAGAGCAACTTCGACCACTACGACCGCCACGTCCAGACGGCCGTGCGCGCCGACAGTGGCCAGACGTACGTCGTCAGCATCTGGACGGCGAAAGACGCCGCCGAGACGGCAGCCGGATTCCTGAAGGATATCGACGGTGTCGACGAACAGCTCGGCGGCTCCCTCGGCGAGGGTACTGAGGGCAGCGAGACTGCGCACGACAGCGACGCTCAGGCCGCTGAATCGTCCCAGTCCATCCGCGAGACGCTCGAATCGGCGGGCGTCTACGCCGGGCAACCGCACGGTGAGGACGTGTACGCACTGGTCGTGTACTCCGAGGCTGACGCGGAAACGCTTGACGAAGAAGTCACAGACCTCCGGAGCGCGTTCGAGCGCTACGACACGCACGTCCAGACCACGGTGTACGGCGACACCGACGGCGATGTCGCGGCCGTCGCGTCGCTGTGGGACACCGAGGACGCCGCCCAGACCGCCAGCGACTATCTCACTGACCTCCCCGGCGTCGTCGGCCGTCACGGCGAGGGCGACGGGTTCGGGACGATGGGGATGTTCTATACGGTCAAGCCAGAATACCACGAGGACTTCGTCGAGAAGTTCGACACTGTCGGTGGTCTGCTCAAAGAGATGGACGGCCACCGCGAGACCTCGCTGCTGTTCAACCACGACGACGAGAACGACATGTTCATCGCGAGCCAGTGGGACTCACAGGAGGATGCGATGGCCTTCTTCCGCTCCGATGACTTCTCGGAGACGGTCGACTGGGGCCGAGACGTGCTAGCCGACCGACCGCGGCACGTGTTCCTGGCCTGACGAACGGCCACCAGCCAGCCTACTTCTCCGCTATCGACCAGCGACGAGCCGTAGCCGTCGGTAGTCTGCGACCCAGGTGTCACCGTCGAAAAGCGTCGGGCGGAGCCGGTCCTCGACAGCCGACAGCACTGCCGCTTGCTCGCTGTCGTCGACACCGGCGAAGAATTCGTCGCCGAACATCTCAATCCAGTTCCGGAGCCCCTCTTCACCGCCGTCGAGCGGCGTCGGTCGGTCGAATAGCCGTGAGAACTGCAGTTCGAGCCCATGCGCTTCGACTCGCGGCGCGTACTCGCCGATACTCGGGAAGTACCACGGACGACTGGCGTCGTAGCCCCGCACATCCAGTTCGGCGATGAGTGCGTCGGTTATGGCCGCCACGTTGCCCTGCCCGCCGAACTCCGCGACGAACCGCCCGCTCTCGGTCAGCGCGTCGGCAACCGTCGACAGGACCGCGTCGTGGTCTTCACCGGGAATCCAGTGTAGCGCTGCGTTCGAAAATACCGCGTCGAACGGCCTGTCGGCGGTGTAGGACCGTACGTCCGCCTGCTCGAACGTGAAGGTCGGATAAGCGTCTTTGGCCTGTGCGACCATCTCCGCCGACGCGTCGATGCCGACCACCTCGGCACCGCTGTCTGCGATTTCTGCCGTCAGGTGGCCGGTGCCACAGCCAACATCCAGTACCTGCTCGCCGGGGTGAGGGTCCAGCAGGTCGACGACCGACTGACCGTGTTCGTGGACGAACCCGTGGCGGTCGTCGTAGTCGTCGGGGTCCCAGTCGTTGCCTGGCATGGCCTGTGCTATCCCGAGATGGAGTCAAAAGAATACCGACGGTGGTTCCGCCCGCGTTAGTCGTCGTCTTCGGTCACCGTTCGGTCGATATCTTTCTCACCGAAGAAAATGTCTGCCCCGTCTTGGGCCACCTTCTCGGCAAGAACAGCACACTTGACGCGCATCGGCGAGATGTCGACGCCGAGCATCTCTGTGATATCGTCGCGGTCCATCGCTTTCAGGTCTTCGACCGCCATCCCAGCTAGCTCCTGTGAGAGCATCGACGCGGAGGCCTGTGAGATGGCACAGCCGTCGCCTTGGAAGGCGACCTGCTCGATGGTTTCCTCGTCTTCGTCGAGGACGACATCCATCCGTATTTCATCGCCGCACATCGGGTTCTCACCGATGTGGGTAAACGTTGGGTCCTCGATCTCCCCGTAGTTCCGGGGGTTCTTGTAGTGATCGAGGATCTGCTGCCGGTACATATCCGAGCCACCGATACCCATAATTGAACTATGATACGGCTGTCAGTCGGAAAAACGTTCCGAGGTATCGATTCGCATGTCCGATGTCCTGTGATAGGAGCCGCGTTGACGGCCTGTGAGAACCGACAGACTCCCTTCTGCCAGTAGGTAGTATTTACTAATCTAGCTCCGTTCTGTGAGCCCGTGGGAGAGAACACTGCTCCGTCTCCGACTGACCATGCCGTTCGCCCCGTGGGGTTCGTCAGCGATGAGCCGGTGATTCGCCAGATCGGCGACCGGACGCTGTATCTCGGCAACAAACACGCGGCACGCGGGGTGCACGACCAGTCCTTCGAACACGTGCTTTCGGCGACGAGTGAGTCTTATCCGCTCACGACCGCCCACCACCCGCTTATCGATGGCTCGGGCAACGAATGGGCGGCGTTCGAAGCGGCCGTCGATACTGCCCGGCGCTTCGCCCGAGCGGACGGCCCGGCGCTGATTCACTGCAAAGCCGGCGTCTCCCGGAGTGCGACGCTGATCGCGACAGCTATCGCTGCCGAAGAGACCCGGCCGCTTTCTGACGCACTTGCGGCCGTCCGGGCAGCCCGACCGATTGCGACTCCGAATCCGGCGCTGTATAAGCTAGCCGTCATTTATCTCGCTGCAGATGAGTCCCACTGATCGATGCCCAGTGGATCTACTCCGTGACGGCGTTCTCGTCCTTCTTGACGACCTCATCACGGATCCGGTCGACCCACAGTGCAATCGGCCGGTCGTCTGTCTGGTACGGTGCAGCCCCGTCGAGCAATTCGAGGCGTCCGACAGAGTCCGGCGGCATTGTGACCAGTCCCTCGTGACCGGTTTCACCCACTGCCTCGATCTTGTGTCGGGCCCCACCGGGTAGATAGACGACCTCGCGTGGTTCAGCCCGGAGCACCTGCTCGCTTCCGTCTTCGCGTTTCAGCGTGTATCTGGCGGCACCATCGAGACACAGACACACCTCGTCGAAACTGGGCGCGTGCGTGTGCCAGTCGATGACCGCGTCAGGGTCCATCTCGAAGTACAGCAGCTTGAATTCGTTCGTGGTACACACCGGATACGTCCGGATGTCGCCACTGCCCTGCTCGAAGTGGCTGGCGTCGTCAAGCGACATCTTGTACATTTTCTGCTCGGGGAGGTGCGTGTAATCGAGTGATTCCGGCGTCAGTGATGACTCCGTCTCATCGGTATCAGTCATCGTCCTGTCAAAAATTATAGGCGGAGTGTCATATAGCTGCCGTGCACACCGGCACTATATTACAACTGAAAATACCACCAGTTACATCCCATATAGGGACTGAGCGCCCGATTACGCGAACAACTGCCGGGCGTCGTCGATAGCCGACACGAGCTTGTCCACTTCCTCACGCGTGTTGTAGATGTAGAACGAGGCTCGCGCAGAGGCGGGGACGCCCATCTTGTCGTGGAGCGGCTGCGTGCAGTGGTCGCCAGCGCGGATGGCGACGGCGGAGTCGTTGAGGATCGAGGAGAGGTCGTGGGCGTGGACCGAATCGAGGTTGAACGAGACGAGGCCACCGCGCTCTGTTCCCACAGACGGACCGTACGTTTCCACGTCACCCTCTTCACGGAGCTGTTCCAGTGTGTACTGGGCGAGTTGTTCCTCGTGGCGCTGGATCCGTTCCATGCCGATGTCGTCGAGGTAGTCACAGGCCTCTGCCAGCGCGATGCCCTGCGCGATGACTGGGGTGCCGGCCTCGAACTTCCACGGAAGGTCGTTCCACGAGGCATCCTCGAAGGTGACTTTCTTGATCATCTCGCCGCCGTAGAGGTACGGCTCCATCTCCTCAAGAATGTGTTTCTTGCCGTAGAGGACGCCGATGCCGGTCGGACCGGCCATCTTGTGCCCGGAAAAGGCCAGGAAGTCGGCATCGATGGCTTCCACGTCGACTGGGCGGTTCGGGACCGACTGTGCGCCGTCGACGAAGATGTACGAATCGTGGTCGTGGGCGATGTCCGCTAGTTCCGAGACGGGATTGACCGTGCCGAGCGTGTTCGAGACGTGGACGACACTGACCATCGCGGTGTCGTCGGTGATGATCTCGCGGGCGTGGTCCATGTCCAGCGTCCCGTCCTCGTCGACACGGATATAGCGGCAGGTCGCACCGGTCTTCTTGGCGATTTGCTGCCAGGTGACCAGCGAGGCGTGGTGTTCCATCTCCGTGAGAACGACCTCGTCTTCGGGACCGAGCTCGTTCAGGCCCCAGGCATATGCGACGAGGTTCTCACTCTCCGTCGTGTTCTTCGTAAAGACGATTTCCTCGCGCTCGCCAGAGGCACCGATGAACTCGGCGACGCGGTCGTGGGCGTCCTCGTAGGCGACGCTAGCCTCCTGACTGAGTTGGTGGAGGCCGCGGTGGACGTTGGCGTTGGTCGTCCGGTAGTAGTCGGCGATGGTCTCAACGACCGGTTCGGGCGTCTGCGTGGTGGCCGCGTTGTCGAGATACACCACTTGCTCGCCGCCGAACTCGCGCTGGAGGATGGGGAAGTCCTCGCGGAGACGCTCCACGTCAAGTACTTCAGATTCAGCGTGTCCCATTAGTTCTGTTCAGGGGCTCAACAGGCAACATTCCTTCGGTTCACCTAGAACTCTTCTCGGCCGGTAGCGGCCGTTTCTTTGCCCTATCCGGAGTCAGAGTCGGACTCAGACACGGATTTGGCGGCCATCGCGTGCTGTTCCCGATAGGTCTCAAGCAGGTAGTTGTCCCAGACGAGATCGCCGAGGATGTGCGCGTACAGCACGACGGCAGTAAACAGCGCTAGCGGCTCGGAGACGAGCCAGATACCGAACACGACCACGCCGCCGATGAGGTGATGGCTGAGGAGTCGCTGGAGCGGCCAGAGGTCCTGTGGGCCGAAGATTTCATTTTGGTCGAACATCACGATCTTCGGGTTCCGGAGACAGCGACGGAGTGCGGCCCAGTCGCCGGTTTCTACTCGGGCAACGGCGAAATGATCGAAGTCGATGGCGACGCCGACAACCACTGCGTAGCCGACAGCGGCCCACCAGGAGAGCGGGATCGGCAAAACGACAACGCCGGCAGCCCCGACGGCCGCAGAGACGATAGCGTGGTCTCGGGAATACATACGTCCCCCTCGATGGGCGTTCGCAAAGACTGTCGGGGTCGGGCTTCCAGTAGTGTCCGCAGTTACATCCAGAGCAGTTGCGCGTGGCGCGTCTCGCCCAGATCGAGGACGTTCTCCTCGTCGACGAAGCCGTGCTCGACGGCAACGTTGACAGCGTCGTCACCGACAATGTTGGCGACCGAACAGCGGGCGAGACTATCGACGATTTCGTCTTCGGTAGCCGTTTCGCCGCCGTAGAACTCCTCGTTGACGGTGAGCGATACGGGGCCGTTCTCGAACGTTTCGCCCATGATGTCGGGGTCACAGACGGAGACGAGCAACCCCTCGTCGGTGTCGCGTTCGTTGAGTATCATTCAAGCAACTGCTGTTCGGCCTCCTCGCGCATCTCGTCGACCTCCTCGGCCAGTTCCTCGGCGCGGTCGAACTCGCCGACCTCTTCGAGGGCGCGGGCCTTTTCTTCGAGCACGTCGGCGTTGCGGAAGCCGAGGCGGACCGCGTTGTCGAACGCGTCGATAGCTTCGTCGGCCAGCCCGCGTTCGAGCAGGAAGAAGCCGCGGTTGTACCAGCCCTCACCGAAGCGGGGGTCGATTTCGACGGCGCGCTCGGCGTGTTCGAGCGCCTGTTCGGAGCGGCCGGATTTCCACAGCGCGTATGCGAGGTTCGTCTCGGCCGTAGCGGCGTGGTCGGACTCCTCGTCGAAGTTAAGGGCTTCCTTGTACGCGCCGATGGCGGCGTCCCACTCTTCAAGTTCCGCGTGGGCCGCGCCCTTGTTCGTCCAGGCTTCCTGCTTGAGTCGGTCGTCGTCCGTGTACTGGGCGACCCGTTCGAAGGTTTCGGCGGCCTGTTCGTGGCGGTTGATGTGCATATACTCCAGACCGACATCGAGCAGTTGCCCGGGGTCGACGGCGTCAGAGGAGATGTTCCGCTGGTCCAGTAGGTCAGTGATAACACGGGAGTCGACGGGGTCGACCTTGTCCGGGTCCACCTCGAACTCTGGCGGTTCGAGATCGAACCCCTCGTAAGGGTCGTCGAATCCCTGCCCTTCGGAGAAGGCGTGATCGTCGTCGTTGTCTGTCATACCTCCTGATTGACGGCCAATCCGGTTAAGGGCTACGTCCACGACTCGTCAGGATTCAGGCGGCAAGCGTCCGGATTCCCGGCCATTCGGGACTCGCTGATGTCGGATGCGTTCATCGTCTTCATGGGGACATCCTTGCGGTCGTTTTCGGGGCCCTGACCGCGGTATCCGTTGCTTTCTTGCGGACCGGTCCGCAATCCTCGCATATGTCAAATCGCCTGTTCGTCAGCGTTGACCTCGACGGGCTGGGCGACGCTGTGGCGGCCGTTCAGGACCGGTTCGACGGCGTGTCGGGCCTTCGACTGACCGACCCCGGGCAGGCCCACGTCACGCTGAAGTTCCTCGGTGACACCGCGCCGGACCGGGTTGCTGATGTTGTCGCCGCCCTCGAAGCCGCGGTCGAAGACAGCGGTGTCGAGCCGTTCGAAGCCGAGATCGGCGGTCTCGGCGTCTTTCCGTCGCTGTCCTACATCAGCGTCGTCTGGGTCGGCGTTCGCGACGGTCAGGGCGGCCCAGAACTGACTGCGCTGCACGAAGCTATCGAAGACAGGACCGTCGCGATGGGGTTCGACTCGGAGGATCACGAGTTCACGCCGCATGCAACCATCGCCAGAATGGACCACGCTGGGGGCAAAGAGACAGTACAGAACATCGTCGAGAACGACGACCCTGACGTGGGATGCCTGCAGGTCACGGAAATCCGACTGAAAGAGAGTGAGCGTGGGCCTGGCGGCCCGACGTACCGGACCGTCGAGTCGGTGTCGCTGTGAGCGTGTGCCTCACAGCTCCCGGTTCGAGTGCGATGTGGACGGTGCCCACGGATAGATAATGTCACAGCTCTGGTAATAACTGGGCCGCGGCGTCGACCGTGTCGTATCATTGTCGGTATCCACGTTGAATCGGTCAATTAGGCACCTGAGTCGCTATCCACGGCGTACTGGCTGCCCGTTTAGGTCAGCCAAAACAAATCAGGTTAGTGACAATTTTTATCGGTCCGAGCGGCGTAGGGCCGATATGGTCGCCGTCGAGAACGTTGTCTTCGTGTTCGTCGCGGGGTTGCTTACGGCGCTCGCCACCGGCCTCGGTGCGATCCCGTTTTTCCTGGTGGATGAGTTCTCCGACCGCTGGAACGTCCTGCTGTGGGGGCTGGCGTCGGGGATCATGGTCGCCGCCTCGCTGTTCGGCCTCGTGCGAGAAGGGCTCGCCTACGGATCGCCGGTGCTGCTGGTCCCCGGTGTTCTGGCCGGGGTTGGGCTTGTCGCTGTAGCACACGAACTGCTAGACGATTTCGACCAGTCCCCCAAGCAGTTCGAACAGGCGGATTTCACCAAGCTGCTGCTGATTCTGGGCATTTTGACTGTCCATAGCTTTCCGGAGGGCGTGGCTGTCGGCGTCTCCTTCGCGGAACTCGGGCTGGAGGCGGCTACGCCCGAATCTGCCGTTGGCATCGTCGGCGTCTCCGTCCCGCTGTTGGCGGTGTTTATGACGGTCGCCATTTCTATCCACAATATTCCGGAAGGGACTGCCATCGCCATCCCGCTTCGCTCGCTCGGTGTCAGTGAGTGGAAGATGGTCTGGTGGGCGGTGTTCTCCTCACTCCCACAGCCGGTCGGGGCCGTTATCGCGTATTACTTCGTCACGCTGGCGAAGGCGTTCCTCCCGTTCGGCTTCGGCTTCGCCGCCGGGGCGATGGTGTACCTCGTACTCACAGAGTTCGTCCCCGAGGCGCTGGAGTACGGGGACGGCTTGCCGGGTGGGGGCAAACGCGAGCTACTCACTGGCATCGCTGTCGGTGTGTTGGCGATGGTGCCGCTGGCGTTCGTCTAGAAGGGGAGCTTGTTCCGGATGACCGTGAGATCGACGAAGGCCTTCAGCGGGTCGTCGTAGTCATCGACGCGGGTTTCCATCCGGTAGTTCGAATGGTCGACAGCAAAGAAGTACGGTCCGGGTTCGTCCAGTGACTCCCGCGCGCCGCCGTCGTCTGTCGATGCCTCATAGATATCTGACCCCTCGGGTTGGACCGCTGTCTGGCTAAACTCGGGGTTCCCCGGCGGTGTCTGGTTGGGCTCCCGACCCTTGATATATGTGTCGTACTGCTCGAACTGCTCGCGGTCGGTGAAAAAGTACACGTTGAACGGGATATCCGCCTTGACAATATACTGTAGCTCACCGCCCGGGTCGGACACGTCCGGGATTTCCTCCTTTATCCACGCCTCATGTGGATTGATTCTGACATCCTGTTGCACGCTGACGACGACCTCCCCGCCACCACCCAAGCAACCAGAGCCGACGGCTGTTGCACCGACACCCATTGTCTGGAGGAATTTCCGGCGCTTCATCCTTTGATAATCAGGGCTACGGGTTACTTAGTTCTACGTCCGCAGTTATAGCCGCTGATAACGGGTCATGACCGGCTCGAAAAGGAAGGAATTTAAACCACGGCACGGAACAAGCACCATACCATGGGTAAGAAATCGAAGGCTACGAAGAAGCGACTGGCCAAACTCGACAACCAGAACAGTCGAGTCCCGGCCTGGGTCATGCTCAAGACGGACCGCGAGGTCCAGCGCAACCACAAACGACGCCACTGGCGGCGCAACGACACTGACGAATAATGAGCGCCAGTGACTTCGAGGAGCGTGTCGTCACCATCCCGCTCCGAGACGCGCGAGCTGAACCGAACCACAAGCGCGCAGACAAGGCGATGATCCTCATCCGCGAGCACCTCGCCAAACACTTCTCTGTCGACGAGGACGCCGTCCGCCTCGACCCCTCGATCAACGAGGCGGCCTGGGCCCGCGGTCGCGCCAACACGCCGAGCAAGATCCGTGTTCGCGCCGCCCGCTTCGAGGAAGAGGGCGAAGCCATCGTCGAAGCAGAGACCGCAGAGTAACGTTGCTCCGCGCGGCTTTCTCCGGGTCGTCGTACGTGGGTGTGTTCGCCCGTGCGACCGACGACTGCGTGCTGGTTCGCCCAGACTTAGACGAATCGCTACTCGACGACCTGAGCGACGAACTCGACGTTCCGGCTGTGCCGACCACTGTCGGCCGGTCCGGGACCGTCGGCGCGCTCGCGACCGGCAACGAGAACGGGCTCGTCGTCTCCGAACGCGTCCGCGAGACCGAAATCGAGCGGATTCAGGACGTCGTCGACGTGCCTGTGACACGACTGCCCGGCCGGATCAACGCCGCCGGCAACGTCGTCTGCTGTAACGACTACGGCGCGTACGTCCACCCCGACCTCTCCAGGGACGCCGTGCAGGCAGTCAAAGACGGGCTTGACGTCCCGGTCGAACGCGGCGTCATCGCCGGTGTCACGACCGTCGGGACCGCCGCTGTCGCCACCAACAAGGGCGTTCTCTGCCACCCGAAGGCCACGGACGGCGAACTTGACGCGCTTGAGGACATCCTCGACGTGCCGGCCGACATCGGGACCATCAACTACGGTGGCCCGCTCGTCGGTTCCGGGCTGCTCGCCAACGACCACGGCTACGTCTGCGGTTCGGACACCTCCGGACCGGAACTGGGCCGTATCGACCAGGCGCTCGGCTACATCGACTGACGCGACTTCTATTTTACCGCTCAGGACGGATGCTGGTGGCTGAGTTTTTCTGCCACCATGCCCGGAACAGGGACGCCGCAGTCACCACACGTCCATGACCGGTCGGTCCCGCCCCGCTCCAGCGTCAGGTCCTGCTTGAACCGCAGCGTCGCACCGCACTCACACTGGTAGGTCGTTTCGCTCATATCTCGACATACGTGGTGTCCCGGCAAATTCGCCGGGGTCAGTGACCATGACAGGTCGTGTCAAAGAGTAATATAGTATGCTCACGAACACTACATATGGTCCAGCGAACACCACCCGCGGAAGACCAGAACAGCCTCATCTGCCGGAAGTGTGACTACTCGACAGGTGTACTCCGCCCGTCCTGTCCGGAGTGTGGCGGCGATATGGTGTATGCGCCAGAACCCAGCGAATAGGTTCTGAAACATCTGGTTCTGGATAGTCCGGCCCCTGTCGGTCTGGGCCGGACAGCGGTGAGTATGCCTCGGATATGTCGCGGACAGTTGCGTTACTCGAAAAAGGCGGAAGGGGAAGATACTTCCCTACCCTGCCCGCATCTGCGTGTATGAGCACGTACACTGTTCGCGGTAGTTTCCCGGCCCGAGACGGCCCACAACAGTTCGAGAAGGAGGTTGAGGCGCCAAACGAAAACGTCGCTGAAGAGCGCGTTTACAGCGACTTCGGCTCCCAGCACAACCTCAAGCGCACGCAGATCACGATCGAGGAGGTGGCAGCATGATGGGCGGTGGCGGCGGTGGCGGCGGTGGCGGTCAGATGCAGCAGGTCGCACAGGAGATCGAGCAGATGGAGCAGGAAGTCGAGGCTATCGACGAGGAAATCGAGCGCCTCCGCGAGAAGCAGACTGACATCGACGAGGCCATCGAGGCCATCGAGACGCTCGACTCAGGGTCCACGGTGCAGGTCCCGCTCGGCGGCGACGCCTACATCCGCGCAACGATCGAGGACATCGACGAGGTCGTCGTCTCCCTCGGTGGCGGCTACTCCGCAGAGCGCGAGCAGGACGGCGCTGTCAGCACGCTGGAAACCAAGAAGGAGACGCTGGACGACCACATCAGCGACCTGCAGGAAGAGAAGGCCGAAGTCGAGACCGAGATGGAGGAACTCGAACAGCAGGCCCAGCAGATGCAACAGCAGCAGATGCAGCAGATGATGCAACAGCAAGAGCAGGAAGACGAGTAAGGCCGCCATGTTCGACGGACTGAAGGACAAACTCAGCGGGTTCACGAGTGACGTCGAGGAAGACGTCGACGACGACGCACTCGAAGCGGAGGACGAACCGGACGCCGACGAGGCGGATGGGGAAGTGCCCCCCGACCAGGCGACTGAATCCGATCCCGTGGCGGACGCGCAGGCGTCCGAAGGCGACACGGCGGAACCAACAGCCGAAACCGACCAGCCACAGGCTGATTCTGAACCGCCAGCCGCAGATTCCGAGGCGACAGCTGAGTCAGCCACAGCGTCGGCCACGGCAGTCGAAGACGCGGATGCGGTCCCCGACGAAGAGTCACACCCGGATGACGCCGTGGAGACCGAAGAGGACGCGGCGACCGAAGCCGAGTCGGAGTCTGACGAAGACGACGATGACGGCGGCCGCGGCCTCGCCGCGAAGGCGAAGCTTATGGCGACCGGGAAGACGGTCATCGAGGAGGAAGACCTGCAGAGCCACCTCGACGACCTCGAACTGGCGCTGCTGTCGAGCGACGTGGAGATGAGCGTCGCCAACGAGATTCTCGACGGCGTCAAGGAGAACCTCACGGGCCAGACCCGCCGACGGCTCTCCAGCACGGGGAACCTCGTCCGGGACGCGCTCCGGGAGTCGCTGTACGATGTCATCAACGTCGGCCAGTTCGACTTCGACGAACGTGTCCAGCAGGCAGACAAGCCTGTCACCATCGTGTTCACCGGCGTCAACGGCGTCGGGAAGACGACCTCGATTGCGAAACTCGCCCAGTACTTCGAGGACCGTGGACTCTCGACGGTGCTCGCCAACGGCGACACCTACCGCGCTGGCGCAAACGAGCAACTGGAGAAACATGCCGAGAACCTCGATAAGAAGATCATCACTCACGAGCAGGGGTCGGACCCGACGGCGGTCGTCTACGACGCCGTCGAGTACGCCAAGGCCAACGACATCGACGTGGTGCTGGGTGATACGGCCGGCCGACTCCACACTTCCGACGACCTGATGGCCCAACTGGAGAAGATCGACCGCAACATCGACCCGGACATGACGCTGTTCGTGGACGAGGCGGTCGCAGGTCAGGACGCCGTCAACCGGGCGCGCGAGTTCAACGATGCGGCCGAAATCGATGGGGCGATTCTGACGAAAGCCGACGCTGATCCGCAGGGTGGCGCGGCTATCTCTGTCGCGCACGTCACCGGGAAGCCGATCCTCTTCCTGGGAACCGGGCAGGACTACGACGACCTCGACCCGTTCGATCCCGAGGAAATCGTCGACAGTCTCATCGGCGAGTAGGCCTCAGACTTCGCGGTTATTGTTGCTGCAATATCTGGGCTATGAGCAGCTATTGTCGACCCTGATTGTGGAGAACTCGGAGCGGCCGCGCGCTCTCGCCGGGAATGCACTGCGTACGATGCAGCAAATATCACCACATCAACGGAGGTGTGGTCGTTTTCGCCGACAGGAGCGCGTTGAAGTCGACCGCTGCTCATCATTGACTCACGCAGTATTGGAGCGTGACACTATGCATACAATCGAACGACGCGACGGGTCTGGCGATGTCGTGAATGGGGAAGACAGCGATGCCTGACGGACGCAACTGTCGGCAAGTCGCGCCGGCTGATGTCGCACCTGAACTCATTGAGCCGTTCCCGGGTGACTGTCGTCCCCCTGTTGACGAGCCACGGCTCGTAACTGACGGGGGTGAGCCGATGCCCGGTGTGCCAGGCGACGGTGACGACACCTGCGGCTGCGGGAGGTCCCGCAGGTATGGGGACTGCTGCAGGTACTGACCCGTTATGTTCACGGGTTATCGTGTCGCTAAACGGCGACCAACCGGGTTTTGACCGCGGAACGGGTGTCTCACTCACAGTGTAGGGCAGGGTAGCACGACCTGAGGACGCAGATACTATGCACTCGATAATCGCTCGGAAACAGTGTGCATAATTATACCCCGAGTATCGAACCACACCGTAGCACGTCGAAGATCGGGTGATCGAAGCGTATAACGGCCCGTGAACCGGTCGAAATACCGGAGTCGGGCTAATCAGGGTCTGAAACAGATTGTTTTGCCAACCGGCACACCTTCGGGTGTGGCTAATTCGTTCTGTCGCTGCTCCGTCAGACGCTTAGCAGGTCATTCATAAACTGCCCGGGTTCTCTCCGGGCAAACGCTATGGGACGACCCACATCTCGACGGAATGTTATCAAAATCGCAGGCGGCGCACTTGTGGCGCTTGCTGGCTGTAGTGACACTGGCGGTAGTACGGAGTCCGACGGCGGCGGTGCCGAAGCGCCGGGTACATCTACGGCAGCAGGGCCTGACGCGATGACGGAAGCCGGTACAGCGTCCGAGACAGACACTGCGGACCAGACCGAGGAAGAAACCGGACTGGATACCGAGACGGAACTCGGCGAGAACGAAACCGCTGCTCTCGGAAACGAGACCGAGATGTCGGATACTGAAACAGATCTGCCCGGCAATGAGACCGGAGTACCGGGGAACGAAACTGAAATGCCTGGCAACGGGACCGAGGCTCCAGGCAACCAAACAGGCGTGCCCGGTAACGAAACGGAAATACCAGAGAACGAAACTGGGACGGCCGGAAACGAGACTGCGGTTCCGGGCAACGAAACTGACCTGCCCGGCAATGAGACTGGAACGGCTGGGAACGAGACAGGCAACGAGACGACCGAGAACGACACCGGAACGTAAGCCGCTGCCGCCGTGCCGGGCCTCGTTCTGCTCGGCCGGGTGAGATTGTTGCTACTCTCGGGCGGCCTCTACGGCGTCGACGAACGCCGCGGCCTGTTCGCGGACGCCGTCCATGTCGTCGTTTTCGATGGCCTCGTAATTGACCAGCGCCGAGCCTGCGCCAACGGCGACCGCGCCGGCATCGAAGAACTCGTCGACGTTATCGGTCGAGACACCACCGGTCGGCATAATCGGCACGTCACCGAGTGGGCCCTGCAGCGCGCCGATGTGGGCCGGGCCGACCGTTTTCGCTGGGAACATCTTCAGGATATCCGCGCCCGCTTCCATCGCGTCGGCGGCCTCCGTCGGCGTCATGACGCCCGGGATAGCGAGGACGCCCTCGCGGTTGCACACGTCGATGACGTCCTCGTTGAGGTTTGGCGCGAGGACGAACTCCGCGCCGGCTTCGATGACGTTGCGGGCGGCGGCGGCGTCCATGACCGTGCCGGCTCCGATGATGGCGTCG
The DNA here is from genome assembly GCF_011627385.1 of Haloarcula sp. R1-2. Taxonomy (NCBI): domain Archaea; kingdom Methanobacteriati; phylum Methanobacteriota; class Halobacteria; order Halobacteriales; family Haloarculaceae; genus Haloarcula; species Haloarcula sp. R1-2. The sequence continues at coordinate 1,450,499 of NZ_JAANTG010000001.1, read as the reverse complement.
GTGTCGTCGAGTGCCTTGTCGACGGCGGCGATCATGTCCGAGCAGCGCTTCGCATCCGCCGTCAGCTCCAGTGCTGTGACGCCGCCCTCGTGGACGGCTGTCGCCACGTCGACCATCTTTTCCTCGGGAATCCCGCGCAGGACTGCCGTGGCACCACTGTCGACCAGTTCCTGTTGTACCGCCTGTTTGCTCGTCATGGGCGCAACTGTGACGGGGTGGCTGAAAAGCGTGTCTGAACCGCCGGACCGCTCGTTACGCGTCAGGGTCGTACGGGCGCGCGATGTCGGTCGGCGGTGCGCCGACGCCAAGCACAGTAACTGATTCGTCGGCATCGGCGGGGTTGTGCGCGCGGTGCGGGCTGTCCGGTTCGGCGACGAACACCTCGTCGGCCGAGACGACATACTCCCCGTCGGGCGTTTCGACGTGAAGCGTGCCCTTGAGCACGTAGAACAGTTCCTCGCGCGTCTCGTGGTAGTGGTAGGTCCGCGAGAGGTCTTCGCCGGGTGCCATCTCGTAGGTAGCTGCGTGGAGTGCGTGGAGTTCGGCGGCGTCGGAGATGCCGCGCCGGTCACAGGGGTAGTCCGCAGTTTCCGACAGCGACTCGGGGTCGATCTGGTGATAGCCCATATCGTCGGTGGGGGCGTCGGCGGGCAAAAGCGTGACCACGCTGGGGCATCAGGTGAACAGCCAGACGAGGAGCGAAAGCGTTCCGATGGAGACCACTGTTGATGTGAAGACATTCAGCGAAGCGAACGCCGCGTCGCCGCCGAGTTCCGTCGTATAGACGTACGTCGACACTGCCGTTGGGGTGCCGAGCATCACGACCGCTGCGCCCAGCGCCGTCGTGTCCATCGACAGCGAGGAGTACACCAGCCACGCCAGCGCCGGCATCCACAGCACCTTCAGCCCGACGACGCTGACGGTCTTCTGCAGGTCCGACACTGGGAGGTCCGTGTCGAGCGTCGCACCGATACACAGCAGGGCGACTGGCAGCGCCAGTTCGGCCGGCGGGCCGAGCGCACTGATGAGTGACTCCGGAACGGATAGCGACAGGACCGAGGCTGTGATGCCCGCCGCCAGCGCGATGAGTACCGGGTTCGTCACGAGTTTCCTGCACTCGCTCAGCAGCGAGGCGTCGCTCCCGTTGATGCGGACCAGCAGGAATACCGTCACCGGGACGTGGGTCACCGCACCGATCCCGAGGATGACGCTGGCGACAGCCGTCGCTTCGCTGCCCATCGTTGCCGCCACGAGTGGCAGACCGAGAAACCCCATGTTGCTGTGATACGACTGGACGACGGAGACGCTGCGGCGGTCGGCGGACTCCAGCCGACGGTGGACGAGCCAGCCCAGTGTTATTGTCAGCGCGATGATAACCCAGAACCCCCCCAGCAACGCCGGCGAAATGATTTCCTGTAATGGGCGGTCATACGTGGACCGGAATATGAGTGCCGGCAGCGCGACGGTAAAGACGAGTGTGGTGAGGATATCCGTCCGTCGCTCGGTCAACAGCCCGAAATGGCCGGCGGCGACGCCGCCCGAAAGAAACGCGATCATGAATCCGAGCTGTCCGAGAACGGCCATGTTGTTCCCCAACCGGTTCGTCTTTTTGACCCTTTCGTCACGGGCAGAAACAGTATCAGCGGAGAAGCTGGAGAGAGTTCACAGAGAATTGGAACTAATTCTGAAGGATTTTTGAAAAATCTTCTCAATATCCCTCTCCCTGGTGAACTGTGGAGGCGGAGACAGCCTCCAGAGCACCATGACTGGAAGCGAACAATCGACACGGCGACAGGTTCTCCGGACAACAGCAGCCCTCGGCGTCGCAGGTGTTGGGCTGTCTGTGACTGGAGCAACTGCAGCGAACCCAGGAAAGGGAGATGAGCGCGGTGCGGGGAAAGAGTTTGGTCGTGTCTATGCGAACGACGTACTCTGGCGGACAAACGTTGTGAACGTCCTTGACGAGCGTCCCAACCCGGAAGACAAAATCTACTTCCTGCATGATGGAAGCAGACCGATCGTGGCTAACGAGAAGGTGAGCGCCGACCAACGCTCACCGTTCGTCTCCGAGTCAGCACCCGGTGACCGGGACTGGAACGGTGGGCAATGGACGCACTTCTCGGCAGAGGTGACTGACATTGCGGCGTTCAATGACGACGCACCGCTGGCAACCGATAGCGATATCCTAGACAAAGACTACATCAGCGTCACTCTCGGCCGCCCTGGTTTCGGCCCACCCGACTTCTTTGTCTGCCCACTGAACGGTCGCGCATAGCGACATCCCTACAACCACTTTTCTGATTGCTGTCGGCTCACGGCTCCAGGGGAGTCGGGCGCATGACAACAAGCCTTTACCCGCACCGTCGCGTATCTCGCGCCAACAATGGTACTCGACGATCTTGGGAGTTCACTCCGGGGGACGCTTGACGACCTCCGGGGGAAATCCCGGCTCTCTGAAGAAGACATCGAGGACATCGTCAAGGAGATTCAGCGGTCGCTGTTACAGGCCGACGTGGATGTCGGGCTCGTACAGGACCTCTCCAACAGTATCGAAACACGCGCGCTGGATGAGGAACCGCCGGCGGGGACGACCCCGCGGGACTGGGTCCTGCGAATCGTCTACGAAGAACTGGTCGACCTCGTCGGCGAGTCGACCGAACTCCCGCTGGAAGAGCAGACGATTATGCTCGCCGGCCTGTACGGGTCGGGGAAGACGACGACGGCCGCGAAGATGGCGTGGTGGTTCTCGACGAAAGGGCTCCGGCCGGCCATTATCCAGACTGACACGGACCGGCCCGGCGCATACGACCAGTCCAAGGAGATGGCCGAGCGCGCTGAGGTGGACTTCTACGGCGACCCCGACGAGGACGACCCGGTGAAGATCGCCCGTGACGGGCTGGAAGCGACGGAGAACGCGGACGTTCGCATCGTGGACACGGCGGGCCGTGACGGCCTGAACGAGGAACTCATCGAACAGATCGAGCGCATCGAGCAGGAGGTCCAGCCCGACCGGGACCTGCTCGTACTGGACGCGGCGATGGGCCAGAGCGCCAAGAGCCAGGCCGCCGACTTCGAGGCGGCCATCGGCATCGACGGCGTTGTCATCACGAAACTCGATGGGACGGCGAAAGGTGGGGGCGCGCTCGCAGCGGTCAACGAGACCGACTCCACCATCGCTTTCCTCGGCTCCGGGGAGACGGTCAAGGACATCGAGCGGTTCGAGCCCTCCGGGTTCATCTCCCGACTGCTCGGGATGGGCGACCTCAAGCAGCTCACCGAGCGCGTCGAGCGCGCGATGGAGGAAACCCAGGAAGGCGACGAGGAGGACTGGGACCCCGAGGACATGCTGGAGGGGCAGTTCACCCTCAAGGACATGCGCAAGCAGATGCAGACGATGAACAACATGGGGCCGCTGGACCAGGTGATGGACATGATCCCCGGTCTGGGCGGCGGGCTGATGGACCAGCTCCCTGACGACGCGATGGATGTGACCCAGGAGCGGATGCAGGACTTCGATGTCATCATGGACTCGATGACGGAGGAGGAACTGGAGAACCCCCGCGTCGTCGGCCAGTCCCGGACCAAGCGCATCTGCCGTGGGTCCGGCAAGCCCGAGGAGCGGGTGCGTGAACTCCTCCAGCAACACAAGCAGATGGAGCAGATGCTCAAGCAGTTCCAGGGTATGGGCGACGGCGACATGGAGCGGATGATGAAACAGATGCAGCAGGGCGGTGGCGGCGGTGGCGGCATGGGCGGTATGGGTGGCGGCGGTATGGGGCCGTTCGGCGACTGACGCCGCTGTGTCGATCCGCGGAACGCGATGCGCGACGTTATTTTTGATGATCTATGTTCGAAATCCGGGCCAGAACTAAGGGTTGGCCCGTTCTACAGATGAAGCGAGCATGTACGAAATTGTCGCTGGGATAGACAAAAGTGAGGCTCGTGGGACCGCCATCGCTGAATCGATAACCGAGATTCCGATGGACGCCAGCCAGGTCCGTGTCACGCTGTTACACGACTTCGAGGAGAACCCTGAAGGCGCGTCCGTCGACCAGGTGGCCTCCGTGCGCCGGGCACGGGAAGTCCTCGAGGATGCTGGCGTCGAGGTGGCTCTGGAAGAGTCAAGCGGCGAACCGGCCGACGCGATCCTCCGGTTGGCCGACGAGCAGGACGTCGATATGATTGTCGTCGCCGGACGCAAGCGGACGCCGACAGGCAAGGTGCTGTTCGGCAGTGTCACACAGAGCGTGATTCTGGGCACGGACCGATCCGTGCTGGTCTGCAGCGGCGAAGAGGAGTAACGCCGCAGTCAGACGCCGTACACTTCTTCGACTCGCTCAGCGAGCGGCGACGGGTCTGTCCGGCCAGTGATCCGTTCGACAGGCTCGCCGTCCTCGAACAGCACGACAGCGGGGGCCGCGTTGACCCCGACCGACTGACAGAACTCCGGGGAGCGCTCGCCGGCGATGCCGCCGACCGGGACGCCGTCCGGGAACGCGGCCAAAACGTCGTCTAACTCCGCTTTCATTGCTTCGCAGGGATCACAGAACAGCTTCCACACAGTCACGACACACCGGTCGTGGGCGTCGACGAACGCCTCGTAGCTGTCGTCGTCGAGGTGTTTGACTCCCTCGGGGACCGGTGTTTCCGGCCCCAGTTCGGTCGCCATCTGTGCCATCGTCGTCAGTTCCACGGTGGTGTAGGAGTCGTCGACGTTCGACCGCAGGGTCAGGAACGTGGCAAACTCCTCGCGTGACACGTCGAGTTCGTCGACCCGCTGGGCCGCTTCAGCGGCCGAATCGAGGCCGAACACGTCGGCGACGGACTCGTGGAACTCCGCGTCGCCCATCGTCACGTAGGTGTCGTAGTACACCCCGCGGTCGGCCTCGAACGCTTCTGTCGTGCTGACCTCGTCTGTTTCCTCGTCGATGACGACGACACCTTCAGATTGCAGTGCGTCGAGTAGCGCTTCGGCGGATTGTGTGTCCGACATTTAGACACCTAGGTACTTATCGCGGGTCTCTTGGTCGTTTTGCAGTTCCTCAGCGGGCCCTTCGAAGACCACCTGCCCACGGTCAAGCACGTAACATCGGTCGGCGATTTTCATTGCTGCGACGGCGTTCTGTTCGACCAGCAGTATCGTCGTCCCGTCCTCGCTGATACGTTCGATGGCGTTTTCGACAGACTCGATGATCTGTGGTGCCAGCCCCTCGTATGGCTCGTCGAGCATCAACAGGTCGGTGCTCTGGTGGAGCGCGCGAGCGATGGCGAGCATCTGCTGTTCGCCTCCGGAGAGCGTGCCGGCCTTCTGGGAGCGCCGTTCGTCGAGTCTCGGGAAGTACTCGTAGATCTCCGCCGTCGACATCCCTTCGTCGCGGAAATCGAGCTTCCGCCGCCAGGTGTTGGATTTGTTGCGGACGGTGTCCGCGAGGTGGAGGTTCTCGGCGACGGTCAGGTCAGTGAACACGCGCCGTTCCTCCGGGACCAGCGAGATACCGCGGACGGCGATGTCCTCCGGCGGAGCGTTGGTGATGTCCGTTCCGTCGAACTGGATCGCACCGCTCCGAACGTCAGGCGGCGTCGCCCCGGAGATACACCGGAGCGTCGAGGTCTTTCCCGCGCCGTTACGGCCCAGCAGGGCCGTGATTTCGCCGTCGTCGACGCTCATCGACACATCCTGGATGATGTGGCTCTCGCCGTAGTAGCCGTTGATGTTGTCCACGTCGAGTAGCGTCATTCCTCGACACCTCCCAGATACGCTTCCTGTACCGCAGGGTCGTTCTGTACCTCCGTCGGCGTCCCCTCCGCGATGACCGACCCACGGTTGAGGACGACGATGCGGTCGGAGATGTCGAAGACGATCTCCATGTCGTGCTCGACCAGCAGGAACGTCAGATCGAGCTCATCCTTGACGCGTTTGATGAGGTCGACGGTCGATTTTGTCTCGTCGGGCGACATTCCCGCCGTTGGCTCGTCCATCAGCAGCATATCCGGCTCGGCGGCCAGCGCGATGCCGAGTTCGAGCCGGCGCTTGTTCCCGTAGTCGAGGCTGTCGGCTTGGTCCTCCCGCTCGTCGTACAGACCGACTGATTCGAGGACCTCGTTCGCCAGTTCATCGACCGCCGGGTAGCTGTTCTGATTCCGGAAGAAATTGAACCGGAACGAGCCGTGCTCGGCCGCCAGCGCCGCGATGGTTGCGTTCTCCTTGACGGTTAGTTCGGGGAAGATAGAGGCTGTCTGGAAGGACTTGCTCATCCCTCGCTGGACGACCTCGTGCGGGTCCATTCCGATGATGGAATCTCCCTGGAACGCGATCTCGCCGTAGCTCGGTTCGAGCCGTCTGGTGACGAGGTTGATGAACGTCGATTTCCCCGCGCCGTTGGGGCCGATGAGGCTCACGCCCTCGCCCTGTTCTATCTCCAGGTCCACCTCATCAACGGCCGTGAGGCCGCCGAACTGCTTGGTGAGTTGTTCCGTTTTGAGGACCGTCATTCGTCCTCACCTCCGACGACCATGTCACGAACGTAGTCGATACCGCCCCAGATCCCGTTGGGAAAGAGGACGACGGCGACGACGAACACAACGCCGAGTATGAGGTGCCAGAACGGGCCGAGCGTCTCGAACCCGCTGACGATGTTCTCGATGTACAGGTACAGCCCGGCACCGAACAGCGGCCCGAACAGCGAGCCGACACCGCCGAGCACAGTCATGATGACGATACGACCGGATTCGGTCCAGTACAGCGACTGCAGGGGCACGTAGTTCCCCTCGATGGTGAACAGGCTCCCGGCGATGCCAGCGAAGGCCGCCGAGATGATAAACGCCATTAGCTTGTACCGCCAGACGTCCAGCCCGACGAACTCTGCCCGCCGCTCGTTCTCGCGAATCGCGCGGAACACGGTCCCGTACGGCGAATGGAGGATGCGGTTCGCCATCGCGACCGACAGCACCGTCATGACGGCCACGAACACGTACAGCATGTTGTCGACCAGCATCGACAGCGGGAACGGCACCCCGCCGTGGATGTCGATGACGCCCAGCAGGCTGCCGATGTCCACGGAGGTGAAGCCGTTCTCACCGTTCGTCAGGAAGGCCAGCGGCGAGGCCGCCAGGTAGAACGACATCTGGCCGAACGTCAGCGTCAGGATGGCGAAGTAAATCCCACCGCGGCGCAGCGACAGGAAGCCGACGATCCACGCCAGCAACACGGCAAACGCCGTGCCGGCGAGCAACACCAGTAGCGGCGAGCTGCTGACGCTCGCGCTGAAGATGCCGGCGGCGTAGGCCGCGCCGCCGAAGAAGACGGCGTGACCGAACGACAGCAGACCGGTGTACCCCAGCAGGATGTCGAACCCGACGGCGAAGATACCGTAGATGAGCATCAGCGTCGCTAGCTGCGTGTAGCCGTTGAGGAAGTTGTTGAACAGGAACGGGAAGACGGCCACGCCCACGACGGTCAACAAGACCGTCGATATCTCTCGGTCGCGGAAGTCAGCCCATCGGTCCGCGAGGCCACCGGTGACCTCTGCATCCGTGTCGGCCGCCGCCGTGGCAGTCGCGTCGCGCGGTTCGTCGCTCATGAGACATCCACCTCCGAGCCCAGCAGCCCCTGCGGACGCACCAGCAGGACCAGTGCTGCGAGCGCGTAGATACCGACCTGGCTCCAGGCGGCGTAGCCGGTCTGGATTAAGAGTACCTGCAGCGTGCCCAGCATCAGCCCGGCGACCACGGCCCCCTCTATTTTCCCGACGCCGCCGATGACGACCGTCAGGAACGCCGGAACTAACTGTTCCGTCCCGATGTTGGGGTTGACGTTGGCCAGCGGGCCGCCGACGACGCCGGCCACGCCAGCGAGTGCGGCACCAATGCCGAAGACGACGAGGTACGGTCGGCTCAGTTTGATCCCAAGCAGGCGGACCATCTCGCCGTCGAGGGTCCCGGCTTGGACGATGAGGCCGAAGTCAGTGTACTCGACAAGTGCGTACACGCCAAGGACAAGGACCGCCGTAATCGCGATGACGCCGAGTCGCCAGCGCGGGAAGTTTCCCACCACGGGCAGCGCGATGGGACCGGATGCCCACGAGGGCTGTGGGAACGGCTGGCTGCTCCCGCCAAGCAGCGCCCGAAGCAGTTCCTGGACGATGATCGCGAGCCCGAATGTCACGAGAATCTGGTCAGTGTCGGGTCGGTCGTAAAACGCCTGTGCGATGAACCGCTCCATCAGTAGTCCGATAATGAACACGACAATCGGTACGATGACTAGTGCGGCGACGAATCCCAGTCCGATACCGTATGACTGGATTCCCCATTCCGCTAACTGACCGTTGTTCAGTGGAACCTGTCCAGTTATGAACAGCCCCAGATACGCGCCAACGAGGTACAGCGCCCCGTGGGCGAAGTTGACGAATTTCAGCGTCCCGAGGATAATCGACAGTCCAACCGCGAGCAGGACGTAAATCGCACCCTGTTGTAACCCATTCAGCAAGATGGTGAGGATATCCGCGAGTAGCGTCACGTCGGATTCCCCCCACTGCACTCTGCTCGTACTATCTGCGTATTCCTAATCATGCTAGTTTTTGTGTATCAAGTAAGGCAACCTCATGCACTATAAATCATGAGGGGAACGGTCCCCTGTCCGGATTATGACCTATTCGTCGCCGTACTCGCCGAGTTCGCACTCCGCGGCCGGCCCGGAATCGCACGCGTATCCGACATCGTCTCGAGACGTGATCTCGACGATGTCGATGAAGTTCCCGTCTGACTGTTCGCTCTCCGGCAGCCCCTGAGCAACTGGAATGTCCCGCTGGGCCTGATGGTCGCAGGCACGCATCGTCTCCTGGCCCATGCCGATGTTGCTGTACTCGTAGTCCTCCAGCTGGCGGATGACCTCCGGCGGGTAGAACGTGCCTGCTCGCTCGGCGGCGGCCGCGTACTGGAGCGTCTGCGAGTAGGCGAGCTGGGCCGGCCCGGATGGGACGCGGTCGTATTCGTCTTGGAACGCCTGCGTGAACGCGTTCGACGCCTCGTTGTCGATCTGGGAGTCCCAGGCGATCGTCCCGTAAATGCCTTCGATGGACCCACCGGCGGCCTGTGCCATTGGGCGGTTGTACAGCGGGACGACGAGCTCCATGTCCTCGTCGATACCGGCATCGACGGCCTGCGAGACGGAGTTTGCGCCGTCCAGCCCGTAGTGGTTCAGGACGAGCACGTCTGCGCCGCTGTTTGCGGCCTCCGAGAGATACGAGGAGAAGTCGCTGGTTCCGAGCGGCGTCGGGACGCTATCGACTTCTTCCCAGCCGATTTCTGAGAGGAACTGGTTCATCGAGTCCTGCTGGGTCTGGCCCCAAGAGTAGTCGGCGTACAGTTGGTAGAAGGAGTTGTCTGAGCCGTACTCGCTTTCAAGCACCGGTGCGAGCGCCTGGCCGGTCATGTACGCGTTGAACATCTCCCGGAACCCGTACCGGGCGCAGTCTTTCCCAGTCGTGTCGTTCGAGTGGGTCAGACAGGCCATGAACATGACGTTCTCCGTCTGACAGAGGCCCTGCACGGCGATGGCCACTGCACTTGAAGAGCCGCCTGAGATCATCACCACGTCGTCTCGGTTAATCATTCGCGAAGCGGCCTGCCGGGCGGTGTCGGCGTCGGTTGCGGTGTCCCCGTTTACTGAGTCGACCGTGTACCCGAGGACGCCGTCGCCGCTGAGGGAATCGAAACTGTCCACCCAGCCACCCCCGTTATTGAGGTGTTTCTGGGCGAGTTCGTATGCCCGGAGTTCGTCCTGCCCCTCTGACGAGTAGGGACCGGACTGTGGAACGTTGAACCCGAACGTGACCGTGTCGCCCTCGACCGGGAAGTTCCCGAGCGACGGGTAGTCGTCGCCGCCGTCGCCACCACCATCGCCACCATCGCCGCCGTCGCCGCCACCATCGCCACCGTCGCCACCGGAACAACCGGCCAGTCCCGTCAGCCCTGCCACACCTGCGACGCCCGTACTCTTCAGCAACTGTCGTCGGTTGACCGAACTGCCATTAGTTGGCATGTTCCATACGGTGTCTGTATCTATCATAATAGTTTCGGTAGGTTAATCAACGATTTCACGTCTGTAGACCGACACATCCCGGATAAATGGCGATCCGTAGCGTTATTCCGATCTGAATGGTTTGTTATAGCATGGCGAGGACTATGGGATGGCGGCTACTCGTCCTCATCGTCGTCGTTACCGCCGGCTGTGGCGGGTTTGGGTTCAGCGATGGCGACGACCCGGTGACACCTGCTCCGGTGCCGACCAGTTCTGCGACCACCTACCCGACTGGCGTCGGCCCAACGGGCGTCACCAGCCCATCCCTCCTCGGCTCCGCACACGGGGACCGCCTCAACGGAAGCGGGTACACGGTGACGGTGAACCGGACCGCCAGATATGCAAACGGGTCATTGCGGTCCCACCTTCGAGTCCACGTCGCGCTGGACGCGAACCGGACACACCTCGCTAACATATCTGTCCGTGGCCACGCGGCCCCGGTGCTCCTTGGTCGACCGCCGGCGACTGCGTCGTTCTGGTCCGATGGCGATAGGTATCTCCGCCGACTCGCGCGAGACAACCAGACCATCTACAACGAGTACGACCCGCCGGACAGCTACGCCGGAACGTGGCGGTACTGGGTTCATACCGCCGCGCTGAACGGCCGTCCTGCCGCCGACGTGACCCGGACCGTTGCCCCGTTCCACACTCGGACCCGACAGTCCCAGCAGCCAGATGGGACTGTCTATGTCATCAGGGGCGACCGGCTACGGGAAAACACGACATCGACAGCGTGGACGAGCCGGGAGAACGCAACACTTGTCGCCCACGTCACTCGGTCAGGGCTCGTCCGCGACTACCGGACCGAGTACACGACGGTCACGGACGGCGGCGACCCGGTCACTGTCACCAGAACTGTTCGGTTTACAGGGGTTGGGAACACGACGGTCGGGCCGCCACCGTGGCGCGACAGGGCCCAGTCGACTCCCGGCTGAGGGGTCGCCAGCGCTATCAGGGGGCTTTTTTTCGCTCGCCGTCCTTCGCCCTGCAATGACTGTCCGCGAGGTGGCACTCGAGGCCTACCGGGAAGCGCTACCGGTGCTGGCGCTCAGTGCGGTCGGCGGCCTCTTCGCGGGCGTTGTCCTTGGCGGCATGGACGCGGAGTTACAGGACGTTGCGGGATTGCTCGTACTCGTGCCGGCGCTGCTTGCCACTCGGGGGAACGTCTACGGCTCGCTCGGCGCACGTCTGGGGTCGGCGCTTCATCAGGGGCTTATCAACCCGAGGTTCTCTTTTGACGACGACCGTATCAACGCCGCCGTCGCGGCGGCACTGGCAAACGGTGTCCTCATCAGCGGCGTCGCCGCGGTGATGGCTGTCGCCCTGCTCGCGCTGGTCGGGCGACCGTCGGCCCCCCTCACAACCCTCGTCGCCATTGCGCTCATTGCGGGCTTTGTCTCCGGGCTGTTGTTGACTATTGCCGTCGTCTCGGTCGTGTTCGTCGGCTACCGCCGTGGACTTAATCCGGACACACTGGCCGGCCCGGTCGTGACGACGACGGGCGACGTGGTCGGCATCGCCACGCTGTTGGGCGCGACCCGTCTCGTCCTCGCGCTGGGGGGTGGCTGAATGGCGGAGTTCGCCTCCCAGTGGTCGGTTTCGGGTATCGTCCGGACGATGTTTCCCATTCTGGTGGTGCTCACGGCAATCGAACTCGGTAGCGGTCTCGTCCTCGATACCTTCGAGGGAACACTGCTGCAGTATCCGTCGCTACTCGTGCTCGTTCCGGTGACAATCGGGATGGCGGGCAACCTCGGCAGCATCCTCGCGGCGCGGTTCTCGACGGCGTTTCACCTCGGCCTCCTGTCGTTTGCGGTGACTGACGACCGATTGGCCGGCAACGCGATCGCCACTGTTGCCCTCGCGGTGACGCTGTTCCCGCTCGTCGGCGCTGGCGCGTGGCTCCTCCAGGCCGTCATCGGCGGCACTGCACTCCCGCTCCGGACGGTCGTCCTCGTCGCACTCGTCAGCGGGAGTCTGCTGGCGGTGCTGGCTATCGTCGTCACGACGGTGACGACCTACGCCGCCTACCGGTTCGAACTGGACCCAGACGACGTGGTCATTCCCGTCGTCACGAACGTCTGTGATGTGCTGGGCGTGGTGGTGTTGTTCGGCACTGTCCGTGTGCTCGTGTAAGGCGTCAGCGTCGGCGCTTCGGTATCCGCTGTCCAACACAGCCACCGCTGCCCGGCAGCCACCGTCCTGAAACCGACCGACGCTATCGATGGGCATTTGCGGGCCAGGGTCGTACGTTTCAGCGTGCAGTCGCTCGTCGCCGCAGTGCTCGGCCATCCGGCAGTCGCTGTCCTCGGAGATGTCGCTGTCCGGGTCCTCCGTATCACGCTTTTCCTCTCCTTTGGCGTGTTCCTCGCCGAACTGGCGGTCGCGTTCGGGCTGGTCGAGAAGATCGCCGTCGTCTCGCGCTATCTCACGTCGCCGGCGAACCTCCCGGACGAGGTCGGGACCGCTATCCTGACGACGACGGCATCGACGACCGCCGGCTACGGCATGCTCGCCGACTTCCGGGAGTCCGGCGCGCTGTCCGACCGCGCGACGATAATCGCCGTCACCATCAACACGTTCTTTGGCTTCGCTCAGCACATTATCACGTTTTACGCGCCGATACTCATCCCGATTCTGGGCTTTCGCGTCGGGGTGCTGTACGTCGCGACGCGGGGACTCATCGCGCTGGCAATTACGCTGACTGGCATCGCCGCCGGCGCGGTCCTGCTGGATGCATCTAACGTCGGCCGGTCAGGCGCAAATACGGACCCGGCCCCCGACGGCGGGACCGCTGGCGACGCAGCCGACGTGTTCGATGACCGTCCAGAGACCCGCCGAGCGGCCGTCAGGGCCGCGTTCGACGCGACCACGGACAAAGTTCGGGACATCCTGCCACGGCTAGCGGCTATCTACGCCGTCGTCTCGCTACTGCTCGCCTACAGCGATGAACTGCTGACACTCATCGGTAGTAACGGGGCGTCTGTGACGACTGCCGCTGACGGGTTCGCCGGGCTCCTTGGCTTGCCCGGCGCGGCCATCCCTGTTATCGCCGCCTACGCGCTCGATACGACCTCGGGGGCGACGGTCATCGCACCGCTCATCCGGAACGGGACCTTCTCCGCCCGGACCGCCGTGGCGACGATGCTCGTCGGCGGCATCATCTCGTTTGCCGTCTCGACGTTCAAGCGCTCGATCCCGTTCCAGTACGGCATCTGGGGTCGGGAGTTCGGCTCGAAAGTTATCGTCGTCAACACGGGGCTGAAAATAGTCTGGATCGCGCTGGCGCTTGTCGTCTTACTGTAGTGCGGAGCCGGTGGCCCCGTCAGTCAAACGTGTAGGCCATCATCACTTCGTCGACCTGCTCGCCGTCGACGGTGTAGTGGTTCCGCCGGATTCCCTCGGTGTGCCAGCCGTGGTCTTCGAGGAACACCATCGCGTTCTCCGTGATCGCCGGCACGCTGTTGTACAGCTTCCGGTAGCCGTTGGCTTTCGCCCAGTCAAGCCCGCGTTGCATGAGCTGGCTTCCGATGCCTTGGCCACGCTGTTCCTCCCTGACACCGACGGTGAGCTGGGCCGTCTCGCGAAGCTTGTCCAGCTGCGGGATGTCGAGGTGACACCAGCCGATGACCGCCTCGTCAACTGTCGCGACGAAGAACACTCTCGATTCGACTGTGTTGTGCCGTGTGACGGCATCCTCGTACAGCAACTGTTCGGCGACGCTCTCGGCGACAACGTACGTCCCGTCGCTTGAGACGTTCCGAATGGTCTGGACGAGCCCTTCGAAATCGTCGTTGTGGGCCGGTCGAATCGTGTACGTCAGCCCGTTCGTGGTGTGTTCCTCGACTGAGCCGACATCGAGCGCCAGCGTCAGTGTCCCACCGTCGTCCTCGATGTACCCCTTCGACAGAAGGTGCGTCAGGGCCTTCTCGAACGCTTCGGGAGAGAGGTCTACCATCTCACGGACTCTATGCCGTGCCGCCGTCCCGTGTCGTTCGACGTACTGGTACACCTCCATCGCCGCGCTCGTTTCGAATGTCGGCCGTTCGACAGCGTCCATACCGGGTGTATCTACTAGCAGATTATTAACAATTGTTATTTGGTAACACGAAACAGGAAACGTGGTGGGAGTTCTCCCGGACTGGTCATAGTCGAATGTGATGTGTTGTGCCTGACTATCGGCTCAGGCCGTGTCCGGAATCGGGTCAGAGATGACAACGGCGTCGCCCTCGATAACGCAGTTCCCCTCTGAATCATCGACGGCTGTGGCCAGGCGGAATCGGTTGTCCTGAATGCGTTCGACGACCTCACAGCGGGCCGTGACCTCCTCGTCGATGTCGATGGGTCCCTGATAGCTCAGTTCTTGCGAGAGGTAAATCGTCAGTCCAGGGAGCCGTGCCAGAGCCGCGCTGATGATGCCGGACACGAGCGTTCCGTGGACAATCCGGCGGCCGAACCGCGTTCCGTCCGCGAACGTCGCGTCAAGGTGGAGTCTATTCGTGTCGCCACTCGCTTCGGCGAAGGCCTCCACGTCAGCCTTGGATATCGTCTTGCTGAACTCGACGTGGTCACCCACGTCGATACCGTCGGCAGTCCCGTAGCTCTCGAACGTCCAGTCCTCGTTCTCGTACAGCGTGTCCGGCCGGGTGAACCGCTTTTGCTGGGACTGGTCGTTGGACATTCTCACCGCCCGAGAGAGGTGCGGGATGTAGTCCGAGAGGTCGGTCGTCGTGACGATGCCGACGAGTGACCCGTCCTCGACGACGGGCAGCTTCTTGATATTGTTCGTCCGGAGTCGGTCGACGGCCGCTTGCATGTCCGCGTCGGGGGCGACCGTCACCAGTGTCTCGGCCATCACGTCGCCGACTGACAGCGCTCTGGTATCCCCTTCGGCTGCGGTGACGGCGACGATATCGCTCTCCGTAATGATACCGACGCCGCTGCCGTCGTCCTCGACAACGAGCGAGCCGATGTCCTCGTCGCGGAGGCGCTGGGCCGCCTCAATGACCGGAGCGCTGGGACTGATGGTTTTGACAGGTGTCCGCATGATTTCCCTGACTGGCAGCGGGACGAGCATTGTACCGAGACCCAGACATGGCAGACGTATAACAGTCCGCCCGGCGACACCGCCACGCTTGTGTCGCCGGCCGCTAACATCTGTGTGATGCGATGGGGCGTGTTCGGCGTTGTCGTTGTCCTCGTGGTCGCTACTGGCTGTAGCGGGTTCGCCGGCTCGCCGTCGCAGTCGGCAGGGACCGCCGTCGACAGTCAGCCGGCAGTCAACGTTCCGGAGTCTACCGTCACCGTGACGGTCACGGCTGTCGTCGACGGTGACACGATACAGGTCGCCTACGAGAACGGGACCGGTGACACGGTCCGGCTCGTCGGTGTCGATACGCCCGAAGTCCACACGGAAAACGACCCCGCGGAGTTCGAAGGTGTCCCCGAAACTGACGACGGGGCATCCTGCCTCTGCGGGGCCGGCACGAACGCGTCGTCGCTCGCTAAACAGCGGCTCCTTGGCGAGACGGTCGGGCTCGCGTTCGACCCGAACCTGAACCGGCGCGGCTACTACGACCGACTGCTGGCCTACGTTGTCAACGACGAGACGCTGTTCAACTACCGGCTTGTCGAGACCGGTCACGCGCGTGTGTACGACAGCGAATTCGAACGAGCCGAACTATTCTACGCCGCCGAGGATGCCGCCCGTTCTGACCGGCGCGGGCTCTGGCGCTGTACGGACCCGGGCGAAGTGATTCGAACGGCTATCGCCGATGGCGGGACTGAGAGCGCCAGCGGCGTCGAAATTGCGGAAATCCACGCCGATGCGGCAGGCAACGACAACGAGAACCTGAACGACGAGTACGTCACGCTCACGAACACCGGCGATGCGACCCTCGACCTCTCCGGGTGGACGGTCAGCGACGCTGTGGGCCACCAGTATATGTTCACAAACCTGACCCTCGACTCGAACGGCTTGGTAACTCTCTACACCGGCAGCGGCACCGACACTGAGACAGAGCGGTACTGGGGCCGGAACGGGGCGGTCTGGAACAACGACGGCGACACCGTCATTGTCAAGAACGCCAGCGGCGAGACGGTCTTTCGACAGTCGTACTGACGCTGTCACGCCGCCACGGCAGTATAAATCAATCCAGTGCTAACAGTACCCATGACCATCCGCCGGCTGACGCCAGCGCCACGGGCGGTCGACTGGGGGCTGTTTGCGGCGGTGGCGACGCTGCTTGCCACTGGTGTCGCCACCATCTTCGCAGGCATCCCCAGCAGCGCGTGGATAATCGACCTCCACGCACTCTCTGGCGTGGTCCTGACGCTTCTGTTGCCGGTGAAGCTTCGTCGTGTCTTCCACCGTGTCGCTCCGTCGCGGCTGACCGGTACTCGTGTCCTCTCGGTCGGTCTGGCCGCCGTCACACTGGGCGCGCTCGGCACCGGCGTCTGGTGGATATTCGGCGGCACGCTCGACCTCGGCCCGTGGGGCTTGTTTCACCTCCACGTCGCGCTCGGCCTGCTGGTCCCGCCACTGCTACTGGTGCATCTCCGCGCGCGGTTCTACTCGCCGGCACAGGCCACCTGTGGCGGCCGCCGGGACGTTCTCCGGTACGCTGGCTTGGTGACCGCGGGGGCACTCCTCTGGCGAGTTCAGGGGCCGGTCAACGACGCACTTGACACGGCCGGCGCTGACCGCCGGTACACCGGGTCACGGGAGGAAGGGACCGACGACGGCAACCGATTCCCTGTCACTAGCTGGGTCGCCGACGACCCGGACCCGGTCGACGCGGCCGATTGGTCGCTGTCGGTCGCCGGCCGGGTCGCCCACGAGGCAAGCTACGTCGCTGGCGACCTCTCGCCGGACGCGACCGAATCGGCGGTGCTTGACTGCACGAGCGGCTGGTACTCTGGCCATGAGTGGCAGGGCGTTCGCGTCGGCGACCTGCTCGACGCCGCCGACCCCGACGACGCGGCGGCGTGGGTCCAGTTCCGCTCTATTACTGGCTATCGCTGGAGCCTCCCGCTGTCGGAGGCCCGCGATGCCATGCTGGCTACCCACGTCGATGGTGAGCGCCTGGCCCACGGGCACGGCTACCCGCTCCGACTCGTCGCGCCCGGCCGTCGAGGGTTCCAGTGGGTAAAATGGGTCGAGTCAGTGCGAGTCAGCAAGCGCCGCGAACTCGGGGAGTGGCTTGCGATATTCGTGAGCGGACTTTGAGTTCGTCCGAGCCCCTCAGCGGCAGCACGGTCGCCGCTCCTTGTGGCCCTTCCCCTCGGAAGGCGGCGGTTACCTGTAGTACATAGCTGCTTCGGACGGGTTTCACTCCGCTGCACTGTCGGTCCTCGCTGACCCCCGGCCCAGCGCAACACTGCGCTGTCAGCGCTCGAAAGAGCAGCTTACCGCTGTAGCTGTCACTGAAGCTACCACTAACGAAGTACCGCTGCGCGATAGCAGGAGGCATGAATTGGCGGCACCCCGCTCGATTTGCCGGTCCGTCGAACACCGCCGTCGCCCTGTGGGCGGTCGCCGTCGCTTTTTTCGGCGTCGGCGACCTCGTCACGACGCTCATTGGCTACAGCATTACTGGCGTGACCGAACTTAGCCCCGTGGTCAAACTACTGCTGGAGGAGCACGCGGTGCTGGTGCTGACCGGCCTGAAAGCCACCGTGTTCGTGGGCTTTTTCGCCGTCTGGAAGTACGTCTCTCGGCCGTATTCCATCGGCGTCCCACTTGGACTGGCGCTACTGGGCGTTGCGGTGACAGCGTGGAACACCGGCATTATCCTCACGGCTGTACTGGCCTGAGCCCCAGCGGTCGGCCGCTCCCAGTACCCGTGGTGTTCTGTGCCGGCAGTCACGCACGCTATACCAGCGCGTCGATAGAATCCCAGAGGTCCGGCCCGCCGTCATCGCCCGACTCGTAGTGAATCGGCACGAAGCCCGCGTTGCGTGCGCCCTCGACATCGGTTTCGTACTCGTTGCCGACCATCACGTACTCGTCGGCCGGCAGCTCCTCTCGGACCCGGTCGAACGGTGCGCTGTCGGGCTTGTGTGCGCCGACCTCGTAGGAGGCGACAAAGAGGTCGAACAGGTCGGTCAGCCCGTGATGGTCGAGCTTGGCGACCTGCCGCTCCCGGATACCGTTGGTGACAATCGCGAGCTGATTGTCAGCGGCAAGTGCGGTCAGGCTGTCCCGGGCTGCGTCGGGGACGGTCGTCGATGCGAACTCGGTCTCCCTGAGTGTCTCGACCAGCGCGTCGAGGTCTGTGTCGGCCCCGGCCGCCTCCACGACGGCGGCCATCGACTGGCGGTACGGGTCCGGCTCCAGCTCCTCAAAGGCCGTGTAAAACACGTCCTTGCTAACGGCCCGTAGCTCGTCCGTGTACTCGATACCGTGGGCCTCGATTGCTCTTCGGACGATGTTCTTGTACGGCTCCGGATAGTGGACGACCGTGTCATCGAGGTCAAAACAGATGGTCGTCGTCATGTGTCCTCGTCGTAGACCGGCTGGCCGTCCTCAGTTGGCGGCGCGACGTAGTCGATGTACTCCTCGGCCGTCGGTTCGGTGACGGTCACGTTCACGTGGATGTCGCCCAGTTCCGAGGGGTCACCGACCGCGAAGTTGATTCGCCCCTCGAACGCTGCTTGCTTTTTGACATCGAACGCGAAGGTGTCACCCTCTAGGTTGTCGAAGAAGACTGACCGGGCCGTATCTAGGATCTCCCGCCGGTGGAGCAGCTCGGAGAATCCGTCCATCGTGTGCACCTCCGCAACGAGTGCGCCCTGCTGGTGGGTCGGGTCGGCCTCCGGGAAGAGATTTCGAACTGCATCCGCGACCCGGTCGGTTACTTCGGTGTCGTTGACGGGGGCTTCGATTCGGATGTCGACGGAGTAGACGGCGCTCATTGGTTGAGTGCCTCCGGGCCGTCCCGAATCAGTGTGCGAACGGTCCGCTGGAACGCGGCCAGCGTCTCCGTGTTCTCGATAGTCACGTCGGCCAGCTCCATGGCCTCGCCCATCCCGAACCCGAGTTCCCGATCGTCGCGGTCCTCGAGCGACTCGCCACCGTCTTCCGCTGCGGTGTCCCGTCCGCGAAGGTCGAGCCGCTTGGCCCGCAGTTCAAACGGAGCGTCTATCTCGGCGAGCAGGAATGTGTCGCCGAACGCCGTTTCGAACGCCTCGACTTCCACGTCCGACCGGATGCCGTCGACGAGAACGGTATCGTTCGATTCGAGTTCCGCCTCGATCATCGGTAGCGAGCGCTCGGCGATGGCGGCGGGGCCGTTTTCTTCCCGAAGCGCCTTCGCGACTGTTCCGTGGTCCGTTGCGGGGTCGAGCCCGCGGTCACGGCACTCTTCGCGGATGACGTCGCCCATCGTCACGACCGGCACGTCCATCTCGGCGGCGACGTTCGCTGCCTCGCTTTTCCCGCTGCCCGGCAGCCCGACGATACCGATAACTGTCATTGCCGGGCGTAATCGAGCAGCGGGCAAAAGCCCTCCCGTTCGGATCGGTCTTCACCGTTCGCGGACAACGACGAACTCCGCGAGGTCGCGCAGGTACTCCATCGACTGGGACTCCGGGGCGTCGATGGTCGACAGCGACTCGAGGGCGGCGTCGGACTCGGCCCGCGCTCGCTCGTTTGCCTCCTCGGTCGTCAGCTCCGTCACTTCCACCAGCGACGGTCGCTCCATCTCCGCGTCGGTCCCAGCCGGCTTGCCCAGGGTTTCGGCGTCGGCCGTCGCATCGAGTACGTCGTCGCGCATCTGGAAGGCTACGCCAACCCGTTCAGCGTACTGACCGACCGCCTCAACCGTGTACGGGTCCGAGTCAGCGGCAATCGCCCCCAACTCTGCCGCAGCGCGGAACAGCGCCCCGGTTTTCCGGCGAGCCAGTTCCATGTACTCCTTCTCGTTGGAGGGCTCTGCGACCAGTTCCATCGCCTCGCCCTCGCCCAGTTCGACCATCGACTCGGAGACGGTCTGCATGGCGCGCTCGTCCGTCGAAAAGAGATTGAACGCTTCGCCGAGTAGGCCATCGGAGGCGATGATGGCCGGGCCGTGGCCGAAGGCCTCCCAAGCGGCCGGGGACCCCCGGCGGAGTTCTGACTCGTCGATGATGTCGTCGATGACCAGCGAGGCGTTGTGGACGAGTTCGATGCCGACTGCGAAATCGACGGCATCGGCCGGCTCCCCACCCAGCGCCTCACACACCAGCACTGTCACCGTCGGCCGCACTCGCTTCCCCCCAGAAAGCGCCACGTGGCGCACTTCGTCTGCGAGTTCCTCCGGCTCCACGCTGTCGAGAACCGCCTCTAAGCGCTCCTCGACCCGGTCGCGCCGGCGCTCGAGATACTCCATTACCGCTCCCTTAGGACTACCATAAAAAGTACCTTGTCACCCGCGATTCAGTGTGTAGCGGCTACTGGAACTGCTCGATGAGTGCCGGGACGACCTCGAATAGGTCGTCCTGGATGCCGTAGTCGGCGATATCGAAGATCGGCGCGTTCGGGTCGGTGTTGATGGCGACAATCGTATCCGAGCCCTTCATCCCGGCGACGTGCTGGACGGCCCCGGAGATGCCGATGGCGATGTACACGTCCGGGGTGACGACCTTCCCGCTCTGGCCGACCTGGCGGTCCTTCGCCAGCCAGCCGTTATCGATGAGCGGCCGCGAACCCGACACCGTCGCGTCCAGCGCCTCAGCGAGGTCGTGGATGATATCCAGATTCTCCTCTTCCTCGATCCCGCGGCCGACAGACACCAGCACGTCGGCGTCGGTGATGTCGATATCGCCACCGCCGACCTCCTCAAAGCCCTTTACCGTGGACCTGACGGCGCTCTCGTCGATGGTCGCGTCGAACGCCTCGATTGCGGCGTCGCCGTCCGTTTCAATTGTCGGCCATTCGGCCGGGCGGATGGTCACGGCCGCCTGATCGGCGTGGACATCGATCGTCGTCTCGGCTTTCGAGCCGTACAGCTCTCTGGTAGCGGTGAGGCCGTCCTCGGCGTCGATGTCGACCACGTCGGTTACGAGCGGTCGGTCCAGCCGGTTGGCGACTGCCGGCGCGTAATCGAGGCCGTTGACGCTGTTGGGCATCAGGAGGACGGTCGGGTCCAGCTCCGTGGTCAACTGGGTGACAACCTGCGTGTACACGTCGTGGTTGAACTCCTCGCCGATGTCGACAGTGTGGACGGTGTCGACGCCCTCACGGTTCAACTCCGCCCCGAACGCTTCGACATCGCCGCCGATGACGGCGGTGTGTAGCTCGCCACCGAGTTTGTCGGCGAGATCGCGACCGGCTGCTAACTGTTCCAAGCTCACTGGTCGGAGCTCCCCGCGCCGGTGTTCGGCGATAGCGAGGACTGACATTAGCTGGTCACCCCCTTCTCCGCGAGCAGTTCAGCCAACTCGGTCGCCGTCTCTTCGGGACTCCCCTCGAACACTGTCGCCTCGCCCTCAGTTTCAGGCTCGTACAGCGAGGTCTGTTCGAGCGGGCTTTCGATTTCGGACGCGTCGAGGCCAATATCTGCTAGGCCGTGCTCCGCGAGCTCCTTGCTCTGGGCCTGCCGGATGCCCCGAAGACTCGCGTAGCGTGGGTCGTTGATCCCGGTCTGTATCGTCAGTACGGCCGGAATCTCGATGTCGGTGAGTTCCTCGACGCCGCCTTCCAGTTCCCGGTGGACGCTGGCAACACCCGCCTCCAGATCGAGGTCAAGATCGTTGACGACAGCGCCCCACTCCATGTCGAGCTTATCGGCCAGCGTGACACCGGTCGCCCCGAACCCGTCGTCGGCTGACTGGACGCCGGTCAGCACCAGATCGGGGTCTTCCTCGGCAGCGACGGCGGCCAGCACTTCGGCCTTCGTCTCGGGGTCCAGCAGGCCGGCGTCGGCGAGTGCGTCGTCCCAGACACGGATCGCACGGTCGGCCCCTTTTGCCAGTGCCTGCCGGATTGTCTCATCCGTCTCGGACGGGCCGACGGTGACAGTGACGACCTCGACATCGTCGTGGGCCTCCTTTATCTGGACGGCCGCTTCGACAGCGTACTCGTCCCACTCGTTGAGGTCGGCTGTGACGTACCGGTCGTCGATAGCGAGTCCGTCGATCTCGAACTCGTCGTCGACGGCTGCCACCTCCTTTACCGTGACAAGGATTTTCATACTCGAACTCCGACCGGACAGCGAATAAACGTTTTCGAACCAGAAACCACGCCCGGCTTGTTTACACTCACCTGCTCCGGGTTACTCGTCGAAGTCGGTGATGTCCTCATCCGGGAACGAAATGAGGTTCTCCCGGCCGATACGGAGCTTGTCGATGCGACCCTCTTCGTCCATCGATGAGAGTAACTGCGACACCTTCGCGTTCGACCAGCCGGTCTCAGAGACGATACGGGCCTGTTTCATCCGTCCGCCGTTCTCTTCGAGGAGCCGCTCGACGCGTTCCTCGTCGCTCAGGAGTTCGACATCGACATCGTCCGAGGTTCCGGTATCGCTCGCTCGCGCTGCCGTCCCGGTGCTGTCGTCTCCGTCGCCGTTCTCGGCTCCAACCGATGGTAGTGCGTCAGTGTACCCCGTTTTGAACATGTAACCGACGGCCCCGACGAGCAGCACCATCAGTATGACCCCGCCGATCCAGGCCGAACCTATGCCGCTGAAGATCGACTCCGGGGCCTCCGTTGGCGTTCGAGTATCCGGTTGTTCCCCAGTGTACACAACGGACAGGTACCCTGGCTCGAAGGTCCGTTGCCCCTCGAAAACTAGCTTTCCGTCGTCGACGGCGCTCGGGGCGCTTTCCACCCCGTATCCGGACGGTGGCGAGATGACGAATCGCTGGTCAGCGGTCAGTGTCCCAAACCACGTGCCGTCCGTGGAATTGAACGCGTCCCCGACGACGATGTTCTCGTCGGTGACGACCGCGAAGTTCGTCCACGTGAATTCGAGAATCAGCTGTCCCTTTCGGTCTGACACCTCGTACCGACGTTCGACATCGGTGATCTCCATCTCGCGACCGGTAACCGTACTGGCCTCGTCTTTAGCCTCCCGGAACGCCGGCAGCCACGCTCCTTCGCCGTTCTCCTCCGCGAACTGCTCACCGGTGTCTCTAAACCACTCAGTCTCAGTCTCGTCAAGCGCATAGGTGTCCGTTATCGTCCACTTGGCGTCGCCGTTTGACTGTATCTGGAGGGCGAACGTCGTGTTCTCCGCGACCGGTGCCGGTGTCCCGGCCGTCTGTTGGGCGGGAATATCATCCGTCGCCGCCGCTGTCGCAAGCGGCGGGGTCGCCAACAGGGCAAACAGGACAAGGAGGAGGAGGGCACCTGAAACCCGCGGGGTCATTCTCGTTCATCGATGAACGTTCTGGGGGCAAAACCCTTTCCATCCAAGAATAAAACGTCAGCGGACGCTTTGAAAGGTCTCGTGCCTTCTCAGGCAATTATTGAGATATGGAGAATGGGGAGATTTTTGTACGGTGGGTGAGTATTCATCGCTGATGCGTCCCCTCCCCGCAGTCGGTGTAATCCTCCTCATGGTCGTTTCCGTGGCTGCCCCGGTGACCGGGTTCGCCCCGCCGGCCCAGACCGCTGGGGGCAGCGACCAGTTACCACAGGTCACGCCCGTCGACAACACGACGAACCATCTCGCTATCCCGGCCAGTGACGTCAGGTCAACGACGTACAACCGGTCCTCGATCGATGTCGGCGTCGCGGTTGCAGCCGGGTCCAGTGACCTTCGGAGCGATTACGCGACGACGACATTTGAACGACAGTTCTTCCAGCAGGACAGCGAGACTGCCCGCGACCGCCTCGTCGACGAGACACTGACCGATATCGAAAGTCAGCGAACGAGTCTGGAACAACGGAACGAGGCCGCTATCCAACAATACGCCAACGGTGTAATCTCCGCGACTGAGTTCCTGCGGCAGCTGGCATTGATCGACGCTGAGTCCCGCCAGCTGGCCACCCGACTTGACCGGATCCGGGCGACCGCTGGCACCGCACCGGACTACTCACTTTCACCGGCTCAGCGCTTCCGTCTGGAAAACAACAGGGGCGTGCTCAAGACGTATCGCGGCCCGATAAGCCAGCGTATCAGTGCTGAAACCGCCGGTGAGACTGAGCCGAATGCGGTGTACGTCGAAACATCACTGGAGGGGTATATGTTGTCGACGGTCTCGGACGGCCAGTACACGCGCGAGACGTATCTCGGTCAGGACCGCGAACAGACGGCAGTCGACCAGTTCGCACAGACTAACGACTCCCTCGGTGCGGTCAACACGCGGGCGGAGAACCTCTATCCGTGGCTCTACAGCGAGCAGTACCCGTCCGTTCAGACGTACGGCCGGAGTGCTATCTACCAGATTCAGGCCGACCATCCGAACGGACGGCTGACCGCGTATCTCGACGGCGGCACGGCAAATGTTTTCTACGAAACCCAGACCCTCGACCTGACGACGGTCGACCGGTCGGAAGTGGCGACAAACGTGAATCAGTCAGTTCGCGTCCGAGTCCAGCAGTCCTTCGAGTCCGGTCCATTGCTCGTCACAGTCATTGACAACAGTACGGGCTCTACGGACGATGCAACCGTCAAAATAAACGGTAAACGAATCGGCACGACCGGCACAGACGGCGCCCTCTGGACGGTCGAACCTCGTGGGGAGTACACGGTTACTGCTATCACACAGGACGGCGACCGGGTTCGAGTGCCTGTCAGTGGGTCGGTGTAGCGACGCAGGAACCGTGGGACCCGCTGTTATTCGGGCACTTCTGCAATCGTTGTGATCGCACGCGGACTGCCCGGGCGGGACTGTCAAACCACCTTTTTCCGGCTCGGGTGACCCTTGGTCACCGCTCCCCGAAAAAACGTGGGCGAAAAAGTGGCCACTCGCTTTGCTTGTGCCCGAAGCGATTACTCGGGTACTTCTGCAATCGTTGTGATCGCACGCGGACTGCCCGGGCGGGACTGTTGAATGTGATGTTCGAACTCCTCGTACCCGGCCTCGGTGAACATCCGGTCAGCCTCCTCCTCGTCGTAAAACAGCATGATAGCATCGGCCATCTTCTGGAAGACAGTCGAGTTTGGATAGTCGGGGCCGACGATGAGGACTTTGCCGCCGGGCTTGGTCAGTCGGCGACACTCAGCAAGCGCGTCGACGGGATTGGGCCAGTACTCGATTGACCCCGAGGACCACACCGCGTCGAAACTGTCGTCCTTGAACGGGAGTCGTTCGGCGTCACCGAGGTGGTAGCGTACGTCGCCGAATTTCCCGAACTTCTCGAAAGCCTTCGAGAGCTGGTGGGGGCTCTGGTCGAGCCCGTACACCGTATCGACGTGTTCGAGCAGCCCCTCAGTGGCGAAGCCGGTGCCACAGCCGACATCGAGGACCTTGTCGTCGGGCGAAAGGTCGAGCATTGCGATCGCCTCGTCGCGCATCCGTTCGTCCCAGATGAAGGGGTTGATCTGGTCGTACACCTTCGAGAGATACTTGTAGAACGTCCGCGCGCGGGCTTTGTTCTCGAGGACTCCCATTACTGCCAGCTTAGGACTTGGCGGTCATAATTCCCCGGATTTCGGCCGCTGTATCACACGGGGAAACTTCGCAACTACCAAATAGCCGCTCTGGCAACGCTCACATGATTAGAGAATGCCACGGCCAGAAGTTCTTGACAGGATACAGGAGGCCGAGCAGGAGGCCGACGAGATCGTCGAAGAGGCCGAACAAGACCGCGAAGACCGCATCGCGGAGGCTCGCGAGGAGGCCGACGAGATCCGCGAATCCGCGCGGGAAGAGGCCGAGGCGGCTGCCGAGGACCGTCTTGAATCGGCTCGCGAAGAGATCGAGGCCGAACGCGAGCAAATCATCGAAGACGGTGAGAGCGCTCGCGACGACCTCGAACAGCAGGCAAGTGAACAGATCGACGAGGTAGTCGAATACGTCACAGACCTGTTTGAGGAGGCGGTGCATGCTCAGACCTGAGAAGATGTGCCGCGTCTCGGTGACGGGGTCGAAACGCGCGATGGAGCAGACTATTGAGGCCGTCCACGACCTCGATATGCTCCACGTCACCGAGTATGATGGCTCCTGGGACGGATTCGAACCGGGGAACTCGCTTACCGGAACCAACGAGGTTTCGGACAAGCTTGTCACGGTTCGCTCGCTACAGTCCATTCTGGACGTCAGTGAGGAGGACGCCGGCCCAACCCGAGTTGTCACCGACGAGGCGATCGAGGAGCAACTCGACGAGGTTCGGACAGCGGTCAACGAACTCGACGACCGGCGTGACGATGTCCGGGACGAACTCCGGGCTGTTGAGGACCAGATCAACACGATGGCGCCGTTCGTTGCGCTGGGAATCGATCTCGACCTGCTCCGTGGCTACGACTCGCTGTCAGTCGTCGTCGGTGAGGGTGACAGCGACGAGATCGAGGCCGTCCTCACAGAGAGCGACATCGGCACGTTCGAGTTGTTCACCGAGGACAGCGTCGTCGCCGTGTTCGCACAGGCCGACGAAGACGCCCTGCAGGACGCACTGGTTGGGGCGACGTTCTCCCGGCTCGAAGTGCCGGAGGGCGACGGCAACCCGACATCATATCTCGAAGAGCTGGAACACGAGAAACAACAGCTCGAATCGAAGCTCTCGACAGTTGAGGACGAACTCAACGAACTCCGCCTCGACCACGCCGGGTTCCTGCTCGCCGCCGAGGAGAAACTGGCTATCGAGGCCCAGAAGGGCGAAGCGCCACTCACCTTCGCAACGACCGAAAACGCCTTCATCGCCGAGGGCTGGATTCCGAACGAGCGCTACGAGGCGTTCGAGCGGTCCCTTTCGAGTGCTGTCGGCGATGCTGTCGACATCGACCGAATCGAGATTGCCGAGTACAATAGTGAGGGGCACGCGGAGTCTCACGAAGAAGTCGAGCGCGAGGGCGGCAACGGCGGCGAACCCGTCGGCAGTTCCGTCGACGCTCCTGAGCCGGAGAGCGAGAGCCAACCGCAGGAGACCGTCGCTGACGGCGGTGTCATCACGATGGGTGACGACGCGCCGCCGGTTATTCAGGACAATCCGAGCGGTGTCCGGCCCTTCGAAGATCTCGTCGAGGTCGTCAACCGACCGAAGTACGGCGAGTTTGACCCGACAGTCGCCTTCTTCCTGACGTTCCCGGCCTTCTTTGGGTTCATGATCGGTGACCTCGGCTACGGGCTGTTGTATCTGGCGCTGGGCTATGGGCTGTACTCGAAGGTCGACAGTGACGTGTTGAAGAGCCTCGGTGGCGTCGGTATGTGGGCTGGTGGGTTCACCGCGCTGTTCGGTGTGCTGTACGGCGAATTCTTCGGGCTTCACCAGCTTGGAGAAATTGTCTGGGGTGGCAGTCCGCCGATGCACAAGGGCCTCCAGCCGACCTACTCCGGCTACGCGCTGGCCTGGCTGACGATGAGCCTGCTCGCCGGGACGGTTCACCTCGCTGCGGGTTGGATCTTCGACTTCGTCGAGAACTTGAATCACGGCCTCTGGGACGCGATCACCGAGAGCGGGTCCTGGCTGCTGATGCTATTCGGCCTCTGGGCGTGGGTGTTCTCCGGCGCGAACGGCGCAGCACCTGACTTCCTCTACACCGCCGAGGCAGGAGTCTTCGCCGGGAACCCGTACGCGTGGGGCTTCACGGGACTGCCAGCGATAAACCTCTTCACGATTCCGGGACTGGGCGCGCCGTTCTCGGCGTGGCTCATCCTCTTCTTCGCTGGTCTCGTCCTGCTGGCGCTTGCCGACCCCATTGAGGTCGTCGAGTTCCTCAACGTGCTCGTGAACGTTCTGTCGTACACACGACTGGCCGCTGTACTGCTGGCCAAGGCAGGGATGGCCTTCGTTGTCAACCTGCTGTTCTTCGGCGCCTACTCCCACCATGGGGAATTCCACTTCCTCATCGGGCACGGGCCCGAATGGGCGGTCGCCGAATACGGCGCGGAAGCGATCATGTTCCCCGGGCTCGTTCACTCTGGTATCGCCGGCGCGCTGGTCGGTGTTCTCATCCTCGTGATCGGTCACCTGCTCGTGCTGGTGCTCGGTATCACCAGCGCCGGACTGCAGGGCGTCCGACTTGAGTACGTGGAGTTCTTCGGCAAGTTCTTCGAAGGCGGCGGGAAGCGGTACAACCCGTTCGGCTACGAACGCAACTACACGACTGAGGACTGATCGCGCGCTTCCTTTCTTGTCGGGCTAATTGTCGCCGTTTACTGCCGGTTTTGCCAATTGCATCGCGGGTGTCGACTGCTACACGCTCACAACCGACTACAGCTGAGCCCCTAAACCGCCCGAACAGCACGCTGACGAACCGTTTTGGGAAGCTTTATGAACTACGTGGATTCACATACGCCTGTTCGGACACGAGCAATTCCAGAGACTACACATCCATGATCGAAACCATCGCACTCCTTGTCAACGCAGTACTGCAGGAAGGTACCGCCAGTGCTCCAGCTATTCCGGCTTCAGCCGGCGCAGCACTCGCAGTCGGACTCGCCGCGCTCGGTTCGGGGTATGCGGAACGTGGGATCGGGGCCGCCGCCGTCGGCGCAATCGCAGAAGACGAGAGCATGTTCGGCCGTGGGCTCATCCTGACAGTCCTGCCGGAAACGCTCGTCATTCTCGCGCTTGTCGTCGTCTTCGTCGTCTAACAACACTCCGTTTTTTCCAATAATGAGCCTTCAAACAGTCGTAGAGGATATCCGCGACGAGGCCCGCGCGCGTGCTCAGGAGATTAGCGACGCGGCCGACGAACGTGCCGAGGAGATTATCGCCGACGCCGAGGCTGACGCCGACCAGATCCGCGAGGAACGCGAGGCTGAGGTCGAGCGGACCATCGAGCAGGAGCGAGAGCAGCGACTCTCCTCTGCGAAGCTCGAGGCCAAACAGGCTCGACTCAACGCCCGGCGTGACATCCTCGAAGACGTTCACGGCGACGTCGAGGACGCGCTTGCGGCCCTCGAAGGGGACAGACGAGAGGAACTGACACGCGCACTGCTTGACGCCGCTGTCGATGAATTCGACGACAGCGACGAGCTGTCGGTGTATGGCCGTGCGTCGGACCAGTCGCTTCTCGAGGATGTACTCGATGACTACGACGGCGCGACGTACGCCGGTGAGCGGGATTGCCTCGGCGGCGTCGTCGTCGAGAGCAACGAGTCACGAGTCCGTGTGAACAACACGTTCGATTCCATTCTTGAGGACGTCTGGGAGGACAACCTGAAAGCAATCAGCGACCGCCTGTTCGAAGACCAATGAGTTCGCGAACGGGAACGAGCGGCCAGGGAAGCAACTACGAGTACGTCATCGCACGGGTCCGTGCCCGCAGCGCGTCCCTGTTCGACGATGACGACTACCGGAAGCTGGTCCGCATGGGGACGGGCGAAATCGCCCGCTTCATGGAGGAAACGGAGTACGAGACCGAAATGAATGCGCTCGGCTCCCGGTACGACGGCGTCGACCTCGTCGAGTACGCGCTGAACCGCAACCTCGCGAAACACTTCGACGACCTGCTTCGCTGGTCTGAGGGCGCGCTGTACGACTACATTGCCCGTTACCTGCGGAAATTCGACGTGTGGAACGTCAAGACCGTCATTCGCGGGCTCTACTCGGACGCGGAGCGGACCGAGGTCGAAGACGACCTCATCCGGGCCGGCGAGTTCAGTGACCGACGTATCGAGGACCTGCTGAACGCCGGCTCTATCGAGGAGGTCGTCGAGCAACTCGACGACACCATCTTCGGTGACACGCTGGCCGAAGCGTTCGACGTATACGAGGAAAGCGGCGTTCTCGTGCCGCTGGAGAACGCGCTCGACCGCGCGTTCTACGAGACGCTGCTGTCGGGGCTTCCGGACAACCCAGAGATCGACAGCCCGACCGGGCTGTACGTGGAGTTCCTGGAGACGGAAGTCGACTTCCGGAACCTTCGGAACGCGCTCCGGCTGGCCCGAAGTGGCGCGGACATCGACCCCTCGGAGTACTTCATCGAGGGCGGACAGCTGTTCGACGCACAGGAGGTCGCACAGCTGTCGACGAACCTCGACCAGCTGGTCAGCGCCGTCCGCGAGAGCAAGTACGGCGACGACCTCGACCAGGCACTGTCGGCGCTTGAAGAAGCCGACAACCTCATCGACTTCGAGCGGGCGCTGGACGCGGCGCTGCTCGAATACGCCGACCGGCTCTCGAATCGCTACCCGCTGTCGGTCTGTCCGGTGCTGTCCTACGTCCTCGCCAAGGAACGCGAGGTCGACAACATCCGGGCCATCGCCCGCGGTCGCGAGGCCGGCCTCGGCCCCGACGAAATCGAACAGGAGCTGGTGATACTATGAGTCAGGAGATCGCTGTCATCGGAAGCCCGGAGTTCACGACGGGCTTTCGGCTAGCTGGCGTCCGCAAGTTCGCGGACGTGCCTTCCGACGAGAAAGACGAGCAGCTCGACGACGCCGTCGAGGAGATGCTCAACGACGACGACGTCGGTATCGTCGTGATGCACGACGACGACCTGTCGCATCTCTCACGCGGTGTCCGGCAGGATGCGGAGACGAGTGTCGAGCCGGTGATGGTCACGCTCGGCGGCGGCACTGGGAGCGGCGGACTGCGTGAACAGATCAAGCGAGCCATCGGTATCGACCTGATGGACGAGGACTAACCATGAGTCAAGCAACAGACACAGACGTCCGTGAGGACGGCATTATCGAAAGCGTCTCGGGACCGGTCGTAACGGCTCGGGACCTCGACGCCCGGATGAACGACGTCGTTTACGTCGGCTCGGAAGGGCTGATGGGCGAGGTCATCGAGATTGAAGGAAATATCACCACGATTCAGGTGTACGAGGAGACCTCCGGTGTCTCCCCCGGCGAACCCGTCGAAGGGACGGGCTCGCCCCTCTCCGTGGACCTCGGGCCGGGTATGCTCGACGCCATTTACGATGGTGTCCAGCGCCCGCTCGATGTGCTCGAAGAGAAGATGGGGTCGGCGTTCCTCGACCGTGGTGTCGACGCGCCGGGCATCGACCTGGAGAAGACCTGGGAGTTCACCCCTGAAGTCGAGGAAGGCGACGAGGTCGAGGCCGGCGACATCGTCGGCACCGTCCCCGAAACGCCGAGTATCGACCACAAGGTGATGGTCCCGCCCGACTCCGAGGGTGGCGAAGTCGTCGCCATCGAATCGGGCAACTTCAACGTCGAAGAGACCGTCGTCGAACTGGATAACGGCGAAGAAATCCAGATGCACCAGGAGTGGCCGGTGCGCCAGCAGCGACCAACCGTCGAGAAGGAGACCCCGACGGAACCGCTCATCTCCGGCCAGCGCGTGCTCGACGGGCTGTTCCCGATTGCGAAGGGCGGAACGGCCGCCATTCCCGGTCCGTTCGGGTCCGGGAAGACGGTCACCCAGCACCAGCTCGCCAAGTGGGCCGACGCGGACATCGTCGTCTACGTCGGCTGTGGCGAGCGTGGCAACGAGATGACTGAGGTCATTGAGGACTTCCCGGAACTCGAGGACCCGACCACCGGCAACGCGCTGATGGACCGGACCTGCCTCATCGCCAACACGTCGAATATGCCCGTCGCGGCACGCGAATCCTGCGTGTACACGGGGATTACCATCGCGGAGTACTTCCGCGACATGGGGTACGACGTGGCGCTGATGGCTGACTCCACCTCACGGTGGGCCGAGGCCATGCGTGAGATTTCGTCCCGACTCGAGGAGATGCCGGGTGAGGAGGGGTACCCCGCGTACCTCTCCGCTCGCCTGAGCGAGTTTTACGAACGTGCCGGGTACTTCGAGAACATCAACGGCACCGAGGGCTCCGTCTCAGTTATCGGGGCCGTCTCACCGCCGGGCGGGGACTTCTCCGAGCCGGTCACCCAGAACACGCTGCGTATCGTCAAGACGTTCTGGGCGCTCGACGCGGACCTGGCCGAACGCCGGCACTTCCCCTCTATCAACTGGAACGAGTCGTACTCGCTGTATCGCGACCAGCTCGACCCGTGGTTCGAGGACAACGTCCGAGCTGACTGGCCGGAGACGCGCCAGTGGGCTATCGACACGCTGGACGAGGAAGCGGAACTGCAGGAGATTGTCCAGCTCGTCGGGAAGGACGCGCTGCCGGAGGACCAGCAGCTGACGCTCGAGATCGCCCGCTACCTGCGCGAGGCGTGGCTCCAGCAGAACGCCTTCCACGACGTGGACACGTTCTGTGAGCCCGAGAAGACCTACCGCATCATGGACGCCGCCAAGACGTACAACGATGCGGCCTTCGAGGCGCTGGATGCCGGTGTCCCCGTCGAGGAGATCACCGACATCGACGCCGCGCCGCGGCTCAACCGTATCGGCGTGCAGGAAGACTACAACGAGTACATCGACGACCTCGAAGACGACATCGAGTCTCAACTGCGGGAGCTGTACTAACAATGAAAGAGTATCAGACAATCACAGAGATCAGCGGACCGCTGGTGTTCGTCGAGACCGACGAACCGGTCGGCTACGACGACATCGTCGAAATCGAGCTCAGCGACGGCGAGACCCGCCGTGGCCAGGTGCTCGAATCCGCAAGCGACTACGTCGCCATTCAGGTGTTTGAGGGGACCGAAGGTATCGACCGCGATGCCTCGGTTCGCTTCCTTGGCGAGACGATGAAGATGCCCGTTACCGAGGACCTCCTCGGGCGGGTCATGGACGGGACCGGCCAGCCGATCGACGGCGGCCCGGAGATCGTCCCCGACGAACGCCGTGACATCGTCGGTGAGGCAATCAACCCGTTCTCCCGGGAGTACCCTGAGGAGTTCATCCAGACAGGCGTCTCGGCCATCGACGGCATGAATACGCTCGTCCGCGGGCAGAAGCTGCCGATCTTCTCCGCCTCCGGCCTGCCACACAACGACCTGGCGCTCCAGATCGCGCGACAGGCGACGGTGCCGGAAGAGGAAGACGGCGAAGACGACGAGGGTTCGGAGTTCGCTGTCATCTTCGGTGCGATGGGTATCACGGCCGAAGAGGCGAATGAGTTCATGGACGACTTCGAGCGCACCGGCGCGCTGGAACGCTCCGTCGTCTTCATGAACCTCGCGGATGACCCGGCCGTCGAGCGGACGATTACGCCGCGGCTGGCGCTGACCACCGCCGAGTACCTCGCCTTTGAGAAGGACTATCACGTGCTGGTCATCCTGACGGACATGACCAACTACTGTGAGGCACTGCGTGAGATCGGTGCCGCGCGTGAGGAGGTCCCGGGCCGGCGTGGCTACCCCGGCTACATGTACACTGACCTGGCACAGCTCTACGAGCGTGCCGGTCGGATCGAGGGCCGCGAGGGCTCTGTGACCCAGCTCCCGATCCTGACGATGCCGGGCGACGACGACACGCACCCGATTCCAGACCTGACCGGGTACATTACTGAGGGCCAGATCTACATCGACCGCGACCTCAACAGCCAGGGCATCCAGCCGCCGATCAATGTCCTGCCGAGCCTGTCGCGGCTGATGGACGACGGCATCGGCGAGGGGCTGACCCGCGCCGACCACGCTGACGTGAAAGACCAGATCTTCGCCGCCTACGCAGAGGGTGAGGACCTGCGCGACCTCGTGAACATCGTCGGTCGCGAGGCGCTGTCGGAACTGGACAACAAGTACCTGGACTTCGCCGACCGCTTCGAGGAGGAGTTCGTCGATCAGGGGACCGACACGGCCCGCAGTATCGACGAGACGCTCGAACTCGGCTGGGACCTGCTCTCGATGCTCCCGAAGGATGCGCTGAACCGCATCGACGAGGACCTCATCGAGGAGCACTACCGCGAGGACGAGACCGCCGAAACCGTCGAGGCCTGACGCGACGGCTTACTTTCTCCGGCATCCCTCAATCTATACCATATATTTTGGGTACGCGACTGTTTAGCGTTGACCTCCTACACTAGAGTGCACTATGCCAGCACCAGGGAGCGAAGGAATTTGGCTGTGGCTAGGTACAGCGGGCATGTTCCTCGGCATGCTATACTTCATCGCGCGTGGCTGGGGTGAAACCGACAGCCGGCGTCAGAAGTTCTACATCGCGACAATACTGATCACGGCAATCGCGTTCGTGAATTACCTCGCGATGGCACTCGGGTTCGGCCTGACGTTCATCGAGTTCGGCGGCGAACAACACCCCATCTACTGGGCGCGATACACCGACTGGCTGTTCACAACGCCGTTGCTGCTGTATGACCTCGGACTGCTTGCAGGTGCAGACCGCAACACCATTTACTCGCTCGTCAGCCTCGACGTGCTGATGATCGGTACTGGTGTGGTCGCAACGCTGAGTGCAGGCAGTGGCGTGCTGTCTGCCGGTGCAGAACGGCTGGTCTGGTGGGGTATCAGCACTGCCTTCCTGCTGGTCCTGCTGTACTTCCTGTTCAGTTCGCTGTCCGGCCGGGTTGCAAACCTGCCCAGTGACACGCGAAGCACGTTCAAGACGTTGCGCAACCTCGTCACTGTCGTCTGGCTGGTCTACCCAGTCTGGTGGCTCGTCGGCAGTGAAGGGCTCGGCCTCGTCGGTATCGGTATCGAGACGGCCGGCTTCATGGTCATCGACTTGGTCGCAAAGGTCGGCTTCGGTATCATCCTGCTCCGTAGCCACGGCGTGCTTGACGGCGCTGCCGAATCGACCAGCACTGGCGCAACGCCTGCAGACGACTAACGACTGCCGTTCGCCGACTTCGTTTTTTGCGTGTCTGTCCGGAAGCGGCAGCACTCGAACCGAAATAACTGGAAACCGTTAACTGCCTACGTCGAAAAAAGTCCCGTAATGGCTAAGGACGTCAAACCCACGCGCAAGAATCTGATGCAGATCGAGGACCGCATCGAGCTGTCCGAGCGTGGGCACGACACGCTGGAGAAGAAGCGTGATGGCCTCATCATGGAGTTCATGGACATTCTGGACCAAGCACAGGACGTCCGTGAAGACCTCGATGGTTCCTACGAGCGGGCCCAGCGCGCAATCAACATGGCCCGAGCGATGGAGGGCGACGTGGCCGTCCGCGGGGCCGCCGCAGCGCTGAAAGAACACCCGGAACTGACGACCCAGTCCAAGAACATCATGGGTGTTGTCGTCCCGCAGATCGAGTCCAGCAAGGTCCGGAAGTCGCTGGACGAACGCGGCTACGGCGTCATGGGGACCTCGGCTCGAATCGACGAGGCCGCCGAGGCCTACGAGGAACTGCTCGAGAACATCATCCTCGCCGCTGAAGTCGAGACGGCGATGAAGAAGATGCTCGAAGAGATCGAGACGACGAAACGTCGCGTCAACGCCCTTGAATTCAAACTCCTGCCCGACCTCTATGACAATCAAGAGTACATCGAGCAGAAACTCGAAGAGCAGGAGCGCGAGGAGATCTTCCGCATGAAGAAGATCAAAGCCAAGAAAGAAGAGGAAGAGGACGAACTCGCAGCCGCGGAGGAAGCGGAAGAAGAGACCGAGCCGGTCACTGCTGACGACTGAGCGCGGTGTCCGTCCGACCGGTATCGTTTTTGCGCTTTCACGCTCGTGCTTGAGTATGTCCTGTCCCGACTGCGGCGGCGACCTCGTTTCGTTCCCAGTCCCGGCTGACCTCCGGCAGTTTCTCCCCGGAAACGCACGGGGGGCCAGCGTCTGCCGGGTCTGCCTTGCGCTCCAGCCGGAGACGGCCCCTCCGGAGGCTGTTCCGGATTTCGGGCTCAGTGACGCGATTCCAGACGACGACGGCGCAGCCGTCCCGCTGCTGTTGCTCGTCGGGCTGCTCGATTCGCTTGCGATGCACCGCGAGGAAATCACCGCGTTGCTGGAGCGAGTCGAGCGCGAGGGCGTCGACCCGCTACTGGTACTAGACCGCCTCGACTCCAGCTATGGGGAGGCGGCCCACGTTGACCTCGGCCGTCGTCGTCGGCAGCTCGAACAGTTGCTGTGAGCGGCTGGATCGCCTATTCTCCTCGAACCGCAATAGACAGAGCTGCTGTGGTCTCAGCGAAACTAACTGTGTCGTCGTCTACGCCGAAGAGTTGCTGGAGATACGAGAGCGAACGACGTGCGTTAGACGCCAGTCGAGTACCGCAGCAGGCCGGCGACGCCGCCGAAGGCGGTCAGCAGCTGTTCGCCCTTCTCGAAGTCTGTCGAGATGAACACCGTCTCGGTGCCGCGCTGGTCGGCCAGTTCCATCAGATGGTCGATGGCGTCCTCGCGCTCACCGTCCGCGGCGTCGACGGTAGCGCTACAGCGAGAGCACTCGTGGTCGTCAGTTTCGGCGTTGCTGTTGATCAGGTCGTACTCGTCGTGGCCGTTCTCGCAGGTGTAGGCGACCACGTCCTTCCGGAGGTCCTCGGAGATGAGTAGCTGTTCGACCGCGCCCATGTTGAGATTCTGGCGCGTCTGGTCGAAGCCGTAGGTGGCCTTGTCCCCGTTGTGGAGCTGCTTGAAGAAGTCCTCCATGAGCTCCTTGTCCCGGAGCATCTCGTGTTCGGCCAGCACCTCGTCGGCCGCGTCCACGAGGTCGTACAGCCCTGACTCGTCCGTGTACGCCACGTCGAACTTCCCGAGCACCATATCCTGTAGTTCGTGGTGGAGGTAATCGCCGTCGAGGAACTCGTCTTTCGTCGGCGAGGGGCCGCCGACGAGGATGCCGTCTATTTCGTGGCGGTCGGCGACGAACAGGTCGTTCGCCATGCCGGCGACCTCCTGATAGAAGTTGTCGATAGCTTCCAGCCGGAGGCGGGCGAATCGCTGGGCTGACTGGCCACCTTTTCGCTGCTTGCCCGGTACCAACGAGGAGGCGGATTTGACGGGCTCGACTCGTTTCCCTTTCAGCCAGCCGACGTTGGCCTCGCGCCGGTCGAGCACGACGAGGCCGAACAGCCCTTTGTCGGCCAGCATGTGCTCCAGCGGCTCGGTGAGGAACTCCGAGTCACAGTGATAGCGGAACGACTCGATGGGGTCCGGTGGTGATTCGAGGACTTTGGTCACCATGTCGGTCCGGCCGCCGCCGGTGTCGAACGCGCCCGAGAACACGACCAGTCCGTTGTCGGGTGGCCGCACGTCGTAGTATCGGAGTCGGTCCTTGATAGAGGTGAGCGCGTCTTGGACCGCGGTGCGGGTGTCCTTCGATTTGATGTTCGAGGCTTCGGAGTGCTCTTGGGTGACGTGGGCGACGACGTCGCTGATCTGCTTGTCCTCGGGCACGTAGATAGAGACGAGTTGGGTCCCCGAGCCCTGATAGTCCTTGAGCTCCTCGATTACCTTCCGGAACTCGTATTTTTGTTTGTCCGACTGCTCCTGTTCCTGCTGCTCGCTCATTACTCTACTTTGGCCGAGGTGGCGTAAGAACCTGTTGACAGCTGTGCGATTCGAGCAGAGCGAGAATCGCAGGACGAGTGAGCGGCGAATGAAATGAGCCGCGAGCAGCGAAACCCTGAGTGAAACGAAGGGGTTCGGAATTGCGAGCGGGGAGGACCGTCCCGCGAGCAGCGAGGGAGACGAATAGAGTGGGCGTTGTGCCCGAACAACAGAGTCGTACGGCCGTGACGGCAGATGTGATAATCGGGTACTCAGATTGGCCGTAGAACCGACGGCTCTCGGGTGCGTCTGGTTCGTGGTGGTCCAACAAATGACAGTCGCATTTATATGACTGCCTGCATTGTACCCAAGCAATCAGACTATGGCGGGGTATGTGTGTACGATTGCGGGCGGCAAGGGCGGCGTCGGAAAGACGACGACCGCGGTAAATCTCGGGGCTGTGCTTCAGGAGATGGACTACGATGTCGCCGTCGTCGACGCAGATCTTGGGATGGCGAACCTCGGCTCGATGCTCTCTGTAGAGCCAGAAAAGAGCCTGCACGAGATTCTGGCCGGCGAGGCTGCCGTGAGTGAGGCGTTGACTGATGCGCCGGGTGGGCTCACAGTGATTCCGGGTGAACAGTCGCTGGAGGCGTTCGCGGACGCTGACCCCGCAAAGCTCAGGAAAGTCATCAAGACGCTCCGAAATGCCTACGACGTGGTGTTGATCGACACCGGCGCTGGACTAAGCCATGAGGTCGCTGTGCCGCTGGGACTGGCTGACGGTATCGTCCTCGTCACGACTCCTGACGACGTTGCGGTGGGCGATACCGTTAAAACAGCCCAGCTAGCGAACCGCATCGACGGGACCGTTCTGGGCGCGATAATCAACCGCGCGACCCGCCATACGGATGTCGCGTCCATCGCCGAGCAGATGGAGTTCCCGCTGCTTGCGGTCATCCCGGACGACCCGCAGGCGACAACCGAGGAACCACTCGTACTCAACGCCCCCGAGAGCACGGCTGCAGACGCCTATCAGCGGCTGACAGAGGCGCTGGAGGGTGTGTTCTTCCGTGGTGAGAGCCCCGACGCTGATATCGAGACAATACTTGACGACGAGTGGTTCCTCGAAGACACCGAGGACCATTCTGATGTCGACGAAGATGAAGACTCTGGCGGCGTGTTCGGCCTGTTTAACTGATTTTACTGCCGTCGCTGGCGTGCTGGCTCACTCCGGAAGCGGCGGCCACAGTGTTGCGACTGTTTCTTGGATGAGTTGGGTCTGTGCCCGGCGCAGTCGCTCGGAGAGCGACGACGCAGAGATGTCCAGTTCTTGGGCCACGGCCTCCAGTGATGCACGTCGCGGAATTTCGAAATACCCCATTTCGTACGCCGTCCGTAGCGCTTCCAGTTGGCGGTCGGTGAGCCCGTTTCCGGGCGGTTTTGGTTCCGTCTCGCGGGTCAGCCGGTCCAATCCGAAGCCGGCGTTTTGCTGCCAGAACGAGGTGAACTCGGTGAATGCCGCTCGGTCGGCAAACCAGCCCATCTGTTGCCATCCGTCCACAGTCACGGTTATCTGTTCGATGATGGCGTCTGCAGTGGCGAGCGCTTCGAGCCCGTCGAGGTCGTCGATTTGGCCACCGAGTTGCTCTTCGAAGCTCAGCGCTGGCACTGCCTGATACCGGCGGGTGTCGCCGGCCGTCCCGATACGCGTCCACTCCTGCACGTCGTCGGCATCGGTGAGTGCCTGCTCGATAGCCCGCTTCGAACCGCCCGTCACGGTTGCAATAAACAGCGGGCGGCGACCGTGGTTGTACTGGAGCGAGAGTGAAATCGACGCTTCGGGAACCGCGTGCGCGACCGATACGAGCGGCAGCGCTTCACACTCGATCTGAAACTCTGCGATAAGCCCCATGGGGTACCGCTCTCCGCCGATGCTGAAGCACCTGTCGGAACAGCGAGTCGGTTGGGCGTCCACTTTCGACCCCTATTAAACGGCCCAAGCACTGAGAGAACGGCTTAGCCCGACTGCACCCGACCGTCATATTGTATGCAGCCGACACAGTCTGCAGACGAGATTGAAGTCGAGTTCGAACGCTACGGTGACGGCCAGCCGCTGCTGTTCTTACATGGCGGGATGGCACCCACGGCGTACTGGGAGCCAGTCATTCCACAGTTCGAAGGATACGGCGCTGTTGTCCCACAGCGTCCGGGGTTCGGGACCTGCCTCGATTCCCCCGCGGAAACGAGCGCTGGTGAGGTGCTGGACCGCGAGGCCAGCTACGTCCGAGCGCTTACCGACGCCGTCGACGGTGACCCGGTCCTTTTCGGACACTCTTACGGGGCGCTCACCGCTATTGAGGCCGCGACAGAGACACCGGTCGAAGCCGTCATCGCCTACGAACCGGCAGTACTGCCCGACACGTACCGAACGGAGGCCGACCTTGCCGACCGTATGGCGTCGCTCGTACAGAACGGGGAACGCAAAGCGGCGGTGAAACGCTACGTCGAGCAGGTCCTCCACCCAGACGGTATCGACGACCTCGACGCTTGGCTGGCGGAGTGGCCCGTCTGGCCCGACTGCGTGGACCTCGCCGAAGAGGTCGTCCGGATGAACCGGTCTGTCGAACAGTACCGGCTCCCAGACCGCCTCGATGTCGACGCGCCCACTCTCGTCCTGTCCG
Organism: Haloarcula sp. R1-2; assembly: GCF_011627385.1. Lineage (NCBI taxonomy): Archaea > Methanobacteriati > Methanobacteriota > Halobacteria > Halobacteriales > Haloarculaceae > Haloarcula > Haloarcula sp. R1-2. The sequence continues at coordinate 1,410,430 of NZ_JAANTG010000001.1, read as the reverse complement.
GCACCAACGGTCCGGACTTCCTTCGGCGGAGTGCTCGAAACGTACACGACGCACTGCCACACAGCCGGTTCGTCGAGTTCGATGGTGTCAGCCACAGCGGCCCCGCAGAGACACCAGAACTAGTCTCGGCGGAAGTCGACACGTTCCTGCAGAAATAGGCTGTTCGGGCAAACTAATAGCGACAGCCTGTCATACCCCGAACCTACATCGAGGTCGGCGCTTCGACACCTAGCGCGTCGAGCGCGTTCGCAATCGCGGTCCGGGTCCCATCGACGAGCGCCAGCCGTGCCGCGCGGGTCTCGTCGTCAGCGTCGAGAACCGGACACTCCCGGTAGAAGGCGTTGAACGTCTCGGCGAGGTCGCGGGTGTAGGTCGCGACGGTGTGTGGCGTCAAATCATCCGCGGCTGCCTCGATGACCGCGGGGAACCGGGCCAGTTCGCGGAGCAGCGCGCGCTCTTCCGGTTCCGACAGCGGGTCGAGGTCGGGTTCGTCGGGGATGTCGGCTTCCACGTCGTTCAGGATGCCACAGCAGCGCGCATGGACGTACTGGACGTACGGGGCAGACTGCGCCTCGAAGTCCAGCGCGCGGTCCCACTCGAAGGTGATGCCCTTGGTCGGCTGTTTCGAGACGATGTCGTAGCGGACCGCGCCGATGCCGACTTGGCGCGCGATGCGGTCGATGTCGTCCTCGTCGAGGTCGCCGCGGGTCCGGTCGTCAAGTCGGGATTCGACCTCCTCACGCGCGCGGTCGATGGCTTCGTCGAGCAGGTCGTCGAGGTCGATACCGGTCCCCTCGCGTGTACTCATCCCACCTTCGGGGAGGTTCACCCAAGAGTAAAACACCTGCCGGAGCTGGTCGGTGTCGTTGCCGAGCAGGCCCAGCGCGGCGTCGAGCTGGTCGGCTTGGAGCTTGTGGTCCTCGCCCAGCACCGTGACGGCGCGGTCGTAGGTGTCGAACTTCCACTCGTGGTGGGCCAGATCCCGGGTGGTGTACAGCGACGTGCCGTCCGAACGCAGGAAGACGAGGTTCTTCTCGAAGTCGGGCAGATCCAACTGCCAAGCGTCTTCCTCGTAGACAGCGCAGTCGAGTTCCTTCAGCCGGTCGACTAAGTCGTCTGTGTCGCCGTTGCGCATGAACCGCGTCTCCTTGACGAACTCGTCGAACTCGGCTGGGAGGCGTTCGAGCGTGGTCTGCATCCCACCGAGGACGGTGTCGACCACTTCAGCGACCCGCTCGTAGGTCTCCTCGTCGCCGTCTTCGAGGCCCTGCAGAATCGACTGGACTTCGGCCTCAGCGTCCTCGACTTCCTCGGGGTCGCCCTCTTCGAGAACGGTGTTGCCCTTGCGGTAGTACCGGACCATCTCGTACTCCGGGGACTCGCGCTCGGGTTCGGGCAGGTCGGCCTCGTCGAAGGTTTCGTAGGCCCAAGTGAACACCGCAATCTGGCGGCCTGCGTCGTTGACGTAGTAATGGCGGTCCACGTCGTAGCCGGCGTAATCGAGGACACGGGCGACAGCATCGCCGATAATGGGGTTGCGCGCTCGCCCGACGTGGACCGGTCCGGTCGGGTTCGCGGAGGTGTGTTCGACGACCACGCTCGTGTCGCGGTCGGGGAGTCGGCCGAACGTGTCGTCCGTGACTGACTGCAGGGTCTCGGCGAAATACGCCTCGCTCGGGAGGAAGTTGACGTAGGGCCCCTGTGTCGTCGCGTCGCGGACGTAGGTGAGCTCGTCGGCGTCAATCGCGTCGGCGATGTCACCGGCGACGTTCGGCGGCGCGGTACCGACCTCGCCGGCCAGCCGGAAGGCGACGCTCGATGCGAGCACGGCGTCGACGTCCTCCGGAGGTTCCTCGATACCGAGGTCCTCGGCCGGCAGGTCGAGGGCTGTGAGTGCGTCGGCGAGGGCGTCCTCGACCTCCGCACGGAGCTGCAGGAACATACGCCGGGCTTTCGCGGCGGGGAGTAAATGGGTAACGAAACCCCGGCCGTGTCAGACGGACTCCTGTACGTCGTGTCCACGTCGACCGCCGCGAGCCGGGCGGTCGTCGGGCGAAACAGTGATATCAGTCCGTCTCAGGTCAGCAGCCGCGGCCCGAACACCATCAACAGGAGGCCGCCGATCATCGAGACCGTGATGGCGATGGAGACGGCTGTCGTCACCCGCCGGCCGTCCGAGACCGGTAGCCGCGAGACGAACGACTCGGTCGACGCCCGAAGAATGTGGCCGCCGTCGAGCGGGAACGTCGGGATGAGGTTGAACTGGCCGATGACGAGGTTGATCCAGCCGGTCCAGAACAGGACGTTCGCGAGCAGGAACACCGGCGTCGTTCCGAGTGCGCCGAGCGGGCCCTGCACAGTGTAGAAGTTCGTCGCGATTCCGGTGAAGCCGGCGAAGTTGTAGCCAAAGCCACCGGCGACGCCGATGAACGGGAGCAAGAGCGTGCTGAAAATCCGTTGCGCAAACGAGAACTCAGAGACTGACGTGGGCGTGTCTGGCGATCCGCCGAGGAATTCGAGGAACGCGGCGGCGGGGTAGGCGTCGATGCCGAAGTCACTGACTTGAATGCCGCTGATGCCCTGCTGGATACTGACGCCGATGATGCCGTTGTCCACCTGTTCGCTCTCGGCCATCGTCACCTCGTAGGTCTCGCGGGAGCCGTCGACGTAGCCGATGAGAGTCACGCGGTCACCGGGTTCGCCACCCTCAAGCGCCTGCATCAGCGCGGTCCCGCTGTGCGTTCGCTCGCCGTTGACTTCGGTGATTATCATGCCGTCGCCGTCTGGTGCCCCCTCTGCTGCGAGCGGGCCGTCCTCCGCGACCAAGACGTATGCACCGAGCGGGGTCGTGACTGTCTCCCCGGACTCGGTTTCGAGCGTCGCGACGGGATGCTCGCTGGCCGTCTGTTCGAACTCACTGCTGGTAGCTACGGCAGTCCCGTTGACGGAGACAATCGTCTCGCCGGTGCCAAGTGGTGCGCTCTGGAGGGCCGCCGAGACGACGACGGACCGCTCGACGGTGACGGTCTCTGCGTCCTTCCGTGCCACCTCGACAGTCTGAGCATCACTCTCGGCGAGCACCGCTTCGAGTTCCTGCTGGTTCTCGACGGACTGGCCGTCGACCGCCGTGATGACATCGCCAGAGACGATACCCGCCTCGGCCGCAGGCGTCCCGTTGACTGGGCTCCCGACCGGAACGCCGTCGACGACGGCGACAGCACCGGCGACCGGCCCGAACAGCAACAGCAGCGTGATGATCGCCAGCGCGAAGTTGTTGGTCACGCCGGCCGTGTACATCCGGGCCTGCGCGCCGCGGTCGGACCGCAGGAGTTCGTCTTCGTCGGGTTCGACGAATGCCCCAATCGGGATAATCGCCAGCAGGGCAAGCCCCATCGACTCGATGTCGATGTCCTCGACGCGACAGAACAGTCCGTGCCCGCCCTCGTGGACGATGAGGCCGAGTAACAACCCGAGTACGATTTCGGGCGCGACCGACAGGGGGAGGAAGTCGTTGACGCCGGGAATCGCCAGCGCGTTCCGCGGTTCGTTCAGTGCGGAAGGCTGGGGATTGACGAGCGCTTGGTAGGCACCGAGCGCAACGAGGAGGAACGAGCCGACCATCACCACGAGACCGAACCCGACGCCGAGGTTCCCCCAGGCCCGCCAGAACCGCTTTGGCCGTGCGAGCCAGTCGAGCACAGCTTTGCCCTTCTGTGTGTGAATCGTCGTAATCGGGCCGCTAAAACGAATATACTCAGGGACAACGCCGCGAGTCCGGAGCGCCATCGCGAGGAGGGTGTAGGCGACAAGGCCCGCGAGGACCCACGTCAGCGTACTCACCATTTATCTGAAAATAGGCGTAGCCAAGCAAGAGGGTTTGGTTTGGGTCACACTGCTGGCCCACAGCAGCCAACGGTGAAGTGACCCCGCCGCAAACGACAACGCAATGTACGACCATATTCTGGTTCCCGTCGATGGGAGCGACGAAGCCACGGCAGCCGCACGACGTGGCCTCGCACTGGCAAAGGACTTCGACGCAACGGCTGAAGCGGTCTATGTCGTCGAGCAGCGCGCGCTCGCACTCACACGAACAGACCGCGAGAGCGCCCGTCTCCGGGAACACGGCGAGTCAGTCCTCGCGGAGATCGAGTCACTCGCCGCCGACATTGGTCAGTCCGTCACGACGGAACTGCTAGAAGGGAAACCAAGTGCGCGGATAGACGAATACGCTCGTGAAACCGACGCAGGACTCATTGTCCTTGGCCGACAGGGGATGACCGGTCTCGGGAAGCGACTACTCGGCGGCGTCACCGAGCAGGTCTTGCACCGAACTGCCGTGCCCGTGTTCGTCGTTTCGGCGGAGAAGCAGGCTGACAGGGACGAATTCGATTACTCGCGGCTACTCGTTACAACCGATGGGAGCGAGAACGCTGACACGGTGACACGACACGCCGCGGCGGTAGCAGACAGATACGACGCGCTAGTACACGTGCTCAATGTCGTTGATATCCAGGCCGCTGGCGGAGCGTTCAACGCTGGCGGGTTGAACGAGACGTTCATCGAACGACTGGAGGCGAATGGACGCGACGCCGTCGCAACAACCGCCGACGAACTTCGGACGGCGGCCCCGGACATCTCGGTTGAAACTGCCGTGGAACAGACGACCTCGCTTGACGGCGTTGCCGCCGGCATCCAAGAGTACGTCTCCGACAATGACATTGACTTCGTCGTGATGGCGTCACACGGCCGTTCGAACCTGAAACGCCAGTTGCTCGGCAGTGTTACGTCGCAACTGCTCCGAACCGTCGATGTCCCTGTGCTGGTGACGCCCCGTTCGAACTGAGGGGTGGACGAACCACCCGTTCTATGTAGTGTGGAAACGTAGTACAATGAGGTGCCGGACAATGCCAGAAACCTGCGGTATCTGTGGCGAGACGGTCCCTTTTGACGCTACCGTCCACGCGATGATTCACACGCACAGCGAGACGGGCGTCATCGACGCGTACGTCTGTCAGGACTGCTACGACGAGCAGCTCGGACCGATGTTCGAGCGGGTCGACACGCAGGAACAGTCACCCTGAAGACACCCTTCAACAGGGTGTTACGGACGGGTAGGCCCCTCCTACCCGGATTACTCGTTGCGACGGAACCGCTCCACGACGAACTCCCGGTCAAGTTTCGCGATGAACGTCCCGAGCTGTGGGCCTTCGGTGTCGTCGAACAGCAGCCGGTAGCCGGCCGAGAAGAACTCGCTGATGTCGATGTCGTTTCGCTTTGCCGTCTCGTAGATTTCCGACTGGATTGCCTCGCCGTCGTGGCCTTCGGCGATGAAATCGGCCAGTTCATCCAGTGCGGCCGCCGTTGCGTCGTCGAATGAGACCTCGGGTATCTCGGCGCGCTTGAGTTCGTAGTTGAATTCGTTGTTCGTCAGGCTGGCCCACTCTTGGGCTCGCTCGACGCGGGCAAGCGCCTGCTCGACGGCCCACTCCGGCGCATCGTCCGGGATATGGCCTTCTTTCCGGGCGATCTGCTCTCGGAGCGCCGGGTCGTCGGTCATCCCGAGCACGGCCGCAAATGTGTAGGGAATCCGTATCCGCTGTTCGCGTGGGTCGTCCACGACCATCGGATAGGCTCGCTCCGCAAGTTCGGCGTCGTCCTCGCTGGCCTCGATTTCTTCGAAATATCGCCGTTCGAACCGGTCGAACTCGTCGACGAGCTGGTCGATATTCTCGACGGAGAAGTCCCGCTGTTTCCGCGGGTCCTTCACAAAGAAGTACTTGAACACCTCCGGTTCGAGGATGTCCAGCACTTCGTCGACGGTGATGACGTTGCCGGAGGAAGAGGAGAGCGGTTCGCCGTCGAGGGTGAACCACTCGTACACCATCGGGACCGGCGGCTGGATGTCCAGCACGTTCTCAGCGACATCCTCACCTGATGGCCAGGAGCCCTCGGCGTGGTCCTTGCCGAAGGGCTCGAAGTCGACGCCCAGAATCTCCCACTGAGCGGGCCACTCGAACCGCCACGGGAGCTTTCCGTCCCGGAGCGTCGCCGTGCCTTCGTGGCCACAGCCATCGATGGTCTGGTCGCCGGCCTCGACGTCTTCACAGACGTATTCGACTTCGCCGGCGTCGAGGTCGACCGCGGTGACGCCCTCAGTAATCTTCCCACACTCGGCACACTGGGGCAGGAACGGGACGTAGTCGTCGTCGACCTTGTTCTGATACTCCGCGAGCACGTCACGGGCCCGGTCGGCGCGTTCGAGCACCCGGCGCGTGACTGCTTCGAACTCGCCGTCGGCGTACAGCTCGGTGTTCGAGACGAACTCCACGTCGACGCCGACCAGCTCGGCGCTTTTCTGCAGGAGCGCCGTGAAGTGAGCGCCGTAGGAATCACAGCAGCCGAATGGGTCCGGAATATCCGTGTACGGCTTCCCGAGGTTCCGCCCGAGTGCGCCGGCGTCGACTTCCCCGAGGCCGACGATGTTCCAGTCGAGGTCGGCGAGCTGGCGGGGGACCGCCCGCAGCCGGTCCTTGTCGTCGGCGGTGAACACCTGTCGAACCTCGTGACCGCGGTCCCGCAGGGCCTCGGCGACGTAGTAGCCCCGCATTATCTCGTTGAAGTGACCGATGTGGGGGACGCCAGACGGGGAGACGCCGCCCTTAATGACGATTGGTTCGTCGGGGTCTCGTGCCTCGATGGCGTCGGCGACGGAGTCGGCCCAGAACGCCCGGGAACCGCCGCGGCCGACCTCGTAGGGGTCTTCCGCCATCTATGCCTCCGGAAGGATTTCGGACCCGTCGAACTCGCCGTCTTCGACTGCGCGCACGACACGTTCGGGATCAGTGCCGTCGAGCACCATCGTCCGGATGCCGGACCGCTGGATGATTTTCGCGGCTAGCAGGTCGACCGGTGCGCTGCTGCCGGCGTCCATCTCGATGTCGGCGATCACGTCGACGAGTTCGTCCGCGCCGAGTTCGTCGAACCGCGTCGCGTCGTCGTCCTCGTTCGGGTCGGCGTTGTAGACGCCGGGAACCGATGTTGCGTACACGAGCAGGTCAGCGCCGACGTACTCCGCGAAGGCGGCCGCCACGGCGTCGGTGGTCTGTGCGGCGACGATGCCCCCAAGGACAGGGATATCCCCGCGACGGATGGCTTCCCGGCCCTCGTCGTAGCTTTCAGCGGGTGTCGGCGCGGCACGGTCGTCTAGAGCGGCGATCAGCAGTCGGCCGTTCAGCCGCGTGACGGCGATGCCGAGCTGGTCGAGTTCGATCTCGTTCGCGCCCAGATCCCGAGCGCTGCCGATGTAATCACGTGCTGTCGGGCCACCGCCGACAACGGTCCCGAGTGTATGTCCCTGTGCATCGAGTGACTGGATGGCGTCGGCGTAGTCGGCAACCCGGTCCGCGTCGAGGTCCGGGGCCAGTACGCTTCCGCCAATGGAGACGACGACTTTCATTAGCCCGCCGTAACCGCGATGCACTCTTAAGGGTTGTCAAGGCCACTGACTGCTGTCTCTCTAGTCCGCCCTTTCTGGTGCCCACAGTGACTGCTGTCGGTCGCGTACCGGTGGGAATGTCTGTATGACGTGTGCCCGACGTGCTGACGCACGTCTGACGGTTCTGACACTCTACCGGCGAAATATACCGTTTATCGGCCTTCCCAGAGGGTGATATCTCTCTTTCACAGACCGTTCAAAGCACCACGGAACTAGTGCCAATCCACTGACTAAGAAAGCTTTGTAAAACGTCTAAAGAAATCTGAAACGGTTATAAAAAATGCGTTTTAGCTCGATTTGTCCTGAAAGTGACCGAAGTGACCTGAAGGTTCCTTCCTTTATATACTCTCGGCGGGGTTACGAGAAAGTGAGGTGACAAAGATGAGCGCTACCGCAACGCCCTCCGGCGAGGAAGAGCCCTCCAAAGAAGAGCGACTGAAGTCGTTCCTCGCAGAGAAGGCCAGTGACGGCGAGATGTATTTCAAGAGCAAGTTCATCGCTGATGAAGTCGGTCTCTCCCCCAAAGAGATCGGTGCCCTGATGGTCAAGCTCAAGGACAGCGCGTCCGAGATTAATGTCGAAAAGTGGTCGTACACGAGCGCGACCACCTGGCGTATTGAGCCGGCGTAGGCGACTGGTCCCCGCGTACAGTTTTTGCACGGAGTACCTGCTAGCTGTGCGATCGTTCGCGGAGTATTTGTGCCCGCATCGTTTACGAGCAGTTGATGAGTGGCTCCGCCGCGGACCCGCCGTCGCCTGACCGATTGGCCGGCGTGTTCTCCGTCTCGTCAGTGCGGCGGACGGACGGAACTGTCCAGTATCTCGGCAACCCACTAGTGCCACCGGATGCCGTCGCTGAGCAACTCAGGCCGGTGTTCCGACAGCGGGGCTACGACGTTCGGCTCGAAGAACTTGGTCCCGAATCGGCTACTGGGACTACTGTGACGAGCAACGGTGGGACTACCGTTGTCGACGACCCGGGCGCCAATGACTCGATTGCTCCCGGTGGCGCGGTGAACACGCGCCCGGGCCAGTACGCACTGGTGGCGGAGCCTGTCGGTACGGACACCGGCGGCGTTCCGTGGCTCAACATCGGGATGTTGCTCGCGACTATCGCGTCGACCCTCTATGTCGGGGCGAGCGCCTGGTACTATATCCCGGTCGCTAAGAACCCACTTCGCGTGTTCGAAGCTTGGCCGTTCATGGTCGCGATGCTCGGTGTGCTCGGTATCCACGAACTGGGTCACTACGCCGCGGCCCGCTACCACGGCGTCGACGTGACGCTCCCGTATTTCATCCCGTTCCCGTCGTATCTCGGCACGATGGGAGCGGTCATCAACATCCGTGGGCGCATCCCCGACCGGACGGCGCTGTTCGATATCGGCGTGGCCGGCCCGCTTGCCGGCCTCGTTGCGACAACAATCGTCACGGTCATCGGCCTCTCGATAGACCCGATTACCGTCCCGGAACGCGTGGCGAACAGCGACACCGGCGTCATCATCACGTTCAACTATCCGCTTCTGTTCCAAGCGCTGGAAGCCCTAGTCAACGCGCTGGGGCTCGGAACCGAGGTCGGCCCCGGCGAGTCAGTCCACCCCATCGTGTTCGCCGGCTGGGCCGGGATGTTCTTCACGTTCCTGAATCTGCTTCCGGTGGGGCAACTTGACGGCGGTCACATCGTGCGGTCCATCGTCGGACGTCGTCAGGAAACCATCGCCGCCGCGGTGCCTGGCGCGTTGTTCGCACTCGCCGGCTACCTGTACTTTACCCGCGACCCCCCGCCGGTCGGCTTCGGCGTCTGGGGCCTGTGGGTGTTCTGGGGTCTGTTCGCCACCGGGCTCGCGTACGCCGGTCCGGCCCGCCCGACCGTGGATACGACGCTCGACCGGCGGCGAGCGCTGCTTGGCCTGTTTACATTCCTGCTGGGAATCGCCTGTTTCACGCCGGTTCCGTTCGAGATCAGCGCGGTCTAACTGTCAGGCGGTGTCGCTGTGGCTGTTCTCAGTGTGAGTACCCTTGGTCCGGAAGCGGCTCGCCATTGAGCGTCACGCCGTCCTCGGTGACCGTTCCGACCCGGTGGAGCGGGCACGGCGTGGCCTCTCTGGCTTCGAGCACGTCGGATTCAGGCAGCGTACACACCAGCTCAAAGTCCTCACCGAAGAACACACCCAGATCTCTGCGCTCCTGCTCCGTCTCCGCGAACGTGTCGACCTGCGGGTCTATCGGCAGTGGCGCTTCGATAGCGAAGCCACAGCCGCTGGCCTCGGCCAGCTGGTGCAGCGAGCGGGCCAGCCCGTCGCTCGAATCCATCATCGCTGTCGCGTGCGGTCGGAGCGCGACGCCCGCACGGACGCGAGGCTCGAACTGGAATAGCTCGTTCGCCCGGTCGGTATCGCCACGGTCGAACAGTTTGAGGGCGGCGGCTGACCGGCCGAGCGTTCCGGTGACACAGACCGCGTCGCCGGGCGAAGCGCCCGAGCGACGAACCGGCTCAGCTGCGGAGCCGATGGCCGTCGTCGCGACGGTGAACTCGTCGTGGCTATCCAGGTCGCCGCCGACGTACTCCGCGCCGACCGCGTGACACACGTCCTGTGCGCCGTCGACGAACGCCGCGAGTTCGTCCGCGTCGAACGACGGCGCGCCGTACGCGGCCACCGCCGCCGTTGCCTCGGCCCCCATCGCCGCAACGTCCGACAGCGAGGCGGCGACGGCCCGCCAGCCCGCCGTGTAGCGGCTCGTCCCTGCCGGGAAGTCCGTCCGCTCGTGGAGCATATCGGTCGTGATGACTTGCCCGTCCACGACGGCGCAGTCGTCGCCCGCGTCGGGAAGTCGGTCGGCGAGGTCAGCGAGTGCGGCCCGCTCGTCCATACCCCGTCGTCGGGTTCCCGGGGCAAAACCCCCGTGGATATCCGCCGGCGAGACAGGGTCGGTGGGTTGAAATCGGAGACTGCCAATCCCATCCACATGGATGGGAACCGGGTGGCGACGGTCGTCGGGTTCGCGGCAGCGCTCGCCGTCCTCTCGGGGCTGGTGTGGCTTGTCGGCATCGGCGAGACGCTGGACGCGCTTACGACGGCGGACCCAGGGGCGCTTCTCGCCGTCGCAGGCATCGCCATACTGTGGCTCGTCTCGTGGGGGCTAGCGCTGTGGACGGTTCTTCAGGCGCTTGGCGCGCCAGTGGCGCCACGCACCGCCGTCCTCGTGTTCGTCGCCGCCGTGTTCTCGAACAACGTCACGCCCTTCGGGCAAGCCGGTGGCGAGCCAGTGAGCGCGTTGCTCATTTCGACGGCTGCCGACACCGAGTACGAGACCGGGCTGGCGGCCATCGCCACCGTCGACACGGTCCATTTCCTGCCGTCAGTCGGGTACGCCATCGTCGGCTTCACCTTCGTCGCAGCCGGTGCGGTCCAGTTGACCCGGAACCTGGCGTTTGCCGCCGGTGCTGTCGCGGTGCTCGCGGTCGGCATCCCCACTGCTGCTGTCCTTGGCTGGCGACACCGAGACCGGGTTCAGGCGCTGGTCATTCGCGGTGTCTCACCGGCTCTGACCGCGCTGTCGAACGTCGTGCCCCGATGGTCACCGCCGTCCGCAGAAAACATCGAGGCACGAATCGAGGGGTTCTTTTCCGCCATCGAGCGCATCGCGACCGACCGGCGGACGGTCCTCCAGACCTTTGGGCTCTCAGCGTTTGGCTGGGTCTGCCTGTCGGCGTCGCTGTGGACGTCGCTGTACGCCGTTGGGGCACCAGTCCCGGTCGAGGTCGTCCTGCTTGTCGTCCCTGTCGGGAGCATCGCCAGCGTCGTACCGCTTCCCGGCGGGTCCGGGGCTATTGAGACGGTGCTCGTGACGCTGCTGGTCTCGACAGCCCCGGTTTCGGCCGCCCTCGCCACCTCTGCGGTGCTGATCCACCGCGTTGGGAGCTACCTGCTGCCGACTGTTATCGGCGGCGGTGTCGCCGCTGCACTCGGCGTCGACCGGGCCGCGTCGCCAGAGGAGTGACCCTCGCGACTCCTGATGGGAGTGGGAGCATTGCTGCCCTGTGGGCGAGTGAACGGTTCACGCCCGCCGACTGCGAACGACGCGTTTAAATGACGGCGACGGAAAGAAATCTGCAATGGCTACACTCTACGACGTTCCCCCCGAGGAACTCATCGAGGCACTCACGGAGACGCTCGCAGACGAAGACGACATCGAAGCGCCGGACTGGGCCGAGTTCACCAAGACCGGTGTCGACCGCGAACTCCCACCTGAGCAGGAGGACTTCTGGACGCGACGGGCCGCCAGCCTCCTCCGAAAGGTCGCCGTCGACGGTCCTGTCGGCGTTAACGCCCTCCGCTCCGAGTACGGTACATCGAAGCAGGGGACGACCCGCTACCGCGTCCGCCCCCACCAGAAGACCAAGGGCTCGGGCAACATCATCCGGACGGCGCTCCAGCAGCTCGAAGACGCCGGCTACGTCGAGACCAGCGAAAACGACGGCCGCCGTGTCACGGGTGACGGTCGCAGCCTCCTTGATGACACCGCAGGCGACCTCCTGACGGAACTCGACCGTCCGGAACTCGAACGCTACGCGTAACTGACGCCTTTATCGCTGCTTTTCTCGTTCCGTAGCCCCTGCTCCGAAATCGTTTTCCGACCGACTCCAGTACGTTGATACAACTATGAGTGGCGACCCCAGCGAGGAAGAACTTGAAGAGCTCCGAAAAAAGAAGATGGAGCAGCTCAAGGAACAGCAGGGCGGCGAGGGCGAGGGCCAGGAGGCCGCGCAACAACAGGCTGAGGCCCAGAAACAGGCCGTCCTCAAACAGAACCTTACTGACGGCGCACGCAAGCGGCTCAACACGGTCAAGATGTCGAAACCGCAGGTTGGCGAACAGATCGAACAGCAAGTCGTCGCGCTGGCACGTAGCGGTCGCGTGCAGGGCCAGATCGACGAGGACCAGATGAAAGAACTCCTCTCGGAGCTGACGCCCGACTCCAAGAGCTTCGATATCAAGCGCCGGTAGATGCACTGTGCTCTGTTGTACAGCGGCGGAAAAGACTCGACGCTGGCGGCGCTTTTGCTTGACCCCTTTTATCACGTGACGCTCGTCAGCGGCTCTTTCGGCGTCCGTGACACCGACCCTGCACAGGAGAGCGCAACAGCCGTCGGCTTCGATCACGTGACGGTCGATCTGGACCCGGACGTGGCCCACGACGCCGTCAAGCAGATGTTCGATGACGGCTACCCGCGAAACGGCATCCAGCGGGTCCACGAGCACGCCGTCGAAACCGTCGCCCGCGCCGACTGGGTCGCCGATGCCGACGGTCTCGATACACTCGACGCCGTGGCTGACGGCACCCGCCGCGACGACCGGGTGCCGACGGTGGACCGCCCGCTCGCCCAGAGTATCGAGGACCGTTTCGACGTGGACTACCTCGCGCCGCTTGCGGGCATCGGTCGCGGTGCTATCGACGCGATGGCCGCCGACCGCCTCGTCGTCGAGAGCGGCCCTAGCGCCGAGATTCCGAAGGCCGACTACGAGGTCGAACTCCGCGCACTCCTGCGGAAGCGCTACGGCGAGGGTGCCGTGGCTGACGTGTTCCCCGAGCACACGCAGTCCCGCGTCCAGGGCCTGCGATAGCCGCTGGCGGTTCGAGTCTGCGGTGTGCCCGTCAAACTAAGCAATATCCCGGGTGGTGTCCACGCTGATGCGGTCAGTGAGGTCGAGGCATATCGGTTCAGTGAGCGCGCGGCCCCCGCGGAACTTCGGGATAAAGAGCCTGTTTTCGATGGCGTCGTCGCGTCGCTTCGTTTCGAGGTCGAGCACGACGTCGCTCGTGTACTCCGTTCGGTGTCGTTGCGACGGCGTCCTGTCGTGTTTGAGCGCGTACAGGACCGCGGCGCTGTCTGTCTGTGTGAGTCTGGCCTGCAGCGTTTCAAGGAAGGCCCGAAACTCTCCCGTGTCCGCGCGCTCAAGCGGTTCGACCGGGTCGACGACGAGGAGCGACCCTTCGGTGAGTCCCTCGACGTGGGCGAGCGCATCGCTGACCGGGGCCTCCCGGTCCAGTTGGCTGACTGCGAGATCGTCGTAAGACCCTCGCTGTGACCGCAGCGCCGACGTGACCGTCGTGGGTGCCTGCTCGCCGGAGAGATACACCGTTTCCTGCCGGGCGACGAACTCGGAGAGGAACAGCTCCGCCTGGCTCGCCGGTTCGGCAAGCAGTGTGACGAGGCTTCCAGTCGGAATGCCGCCGTTGAGCTTCCGGTCTAGTGCTCGAATCCCCGTCTCGAATCGTTGTGTCACTGTCTCACCCCGCGATGTCCCCACCGATTCACTGCCCATCCCATACAGCCACACTCGGTGGAGCGTCTCTTTGTTGTCCGTTCTCTAATACGGGCCATTCACCGCATAGTCAGCCTCTAGCTCGCTTACCGACAGCGTCTGCTAGCCATGCCCGCCCGTCCTCACAGTTCATTGGCAGAGACAGTCGTGACAGACAGTTTAGCCACTCTCTACCGGGCGGTACCGGCCCATGGTTCGTGGGTCTGGTCAGCGTGAACGAACAGGTTCAAGCGCGCCCTTGCTGTAGACGCCGGTATGTACGACTCCGTCAAGGGCTTTCGCGATTTCTACCCCGAGGAGATGCAGGCCCGGCGGTGGGCCATGGATACGCTTGAAGACGTCGCACAGCGCTATGGCTTCCGAGAGATCGGCACCCCAGCGCTGGAGCCGACCGAGATGTACGTCGACAAGAGCGGCGAGGAGATCGTCGAGGAACTGTACAGCTTCGAGGACAAGGGCGGGCGGAAGGTCGCACTCACGCCGGAGCTAACGCCGACCGTTGCGCGGATGTTTGTCGCCAAGCAACAGGAACTCTCGAAGCCGATCAAGTGGGTATCGACGCGGCCGTTCTGGCGCTACGAGGAGCCCCAGCAAGGGCGGTTCCGGGAGTTCTACCAGACCAACGTCGACATCTTCGGGTCGGCGGAGCCGACGGCCGACGCCGAGATTCTGGCCGTTGCCGTGGATATGCTCACTGACCTCGGGCTGACGGGCGAGGACTTCGAAATCCGCGTCTCGCACCGAGATATCCTCTCGGGCGTACTCGAGTCGTTCGAGGCGGACGTGGACGTGCCCGAGGCCATTCGCGCGGTCGACAAGCGAGCGAAGGTCGACCACGACGAGTACCTTGACGCGCTCGCCGAAGCGGGACTCAGCTATGGACAGGCCGACACGTTCGACGAGATGCTACAGATCGACGCCGAGGAAATCGAAACGCTCGGGGACCTCACCGGGTCCGAGGATGTCCGTACGGCGACCGACAATCTTCAGGCAGTGCTCGACGCAGCCGAGGACTTCGGCGTCCGCGAGCACCTCACCGTCTCGCTGACGACCGCGCGCGGGCTGGACTACTACACCGGCGTCGTCTTCGAGTGCTTCGACTCGACGGGCGAGGTGTCCCGCTCGGTGTTCGGTGGCGGCCGCTACGACGACCTCATCGAGGGCTTCGGCGGCCAGCCGACGCCGGCCGTCGGGTTCGCGCCCGGCCACGCCACGCTCCAACTCCTCTGTCAGCGCGCCGGCGTCTGGCCCGCCGAGGAACTGTCGACGGACTACTACGTCCTGCAGGTCGGCGACACGCGTCCGACCGCGGCCCGCATCGCTCGCGACCTGCGCGAGCGGGGTCACGTCGTCGAGAGCGACGTTGCCGACCGCTCCTTTGGCGCGCAGATGGGGTACGCAGACGGCATCAACGCCGAGACGGTCGTCATCGTCGGCGAGCAGGACCTGGAAAACGACGAAGTGACGCTCAAGGAGATGGAGGACGGCGAGCAGGTCAGCGTCCCGCTCTCGGCGTTCCCCGGCGACTACGACCGGCCGACGTTCGAGGACTTCGCGGAGTAACACGGCTGAGCGGCCGGCCCACGACAGCAGCTTTTTGCGACCAGCGTGTTGAGTGGTCGACATGACACTCCCCTCCATCGCTCTCCCGAGGTGGAAGCTCGTCGCGACCATCGCGATACTGTCGACGGGCCTTGCTATGCTCGCAGGTGCGGCCGGCCTTGGCGGGTCGATTGCACCGGTGTCGATCATCCTCGGCTGGTTCATTCTGGCCCCGCTCGTCGCCCTTCTGGGTTCGAAACTACCGATGATCGAGTCCCCAGAAGACGAGACAGCCCAGGATGAAACCGATGCACCCAACGCAACGGAACCGACGGTGGACCCGGTCGATCACCTCCGAGAGCGCTACGCCCGCGGTGAACTGACAGACAGCGAGTTCGAGCGGCGGCTGGACCGCCTACTGGAGACCGAATCGCTCTCAGCGACCAGCGAGGCAGAGAACACGACCGGTGAGGCCGACAGGGAAGTCAGCCTCGAAACCGAGTGAACTGGCGAGTCATCGCCCTCTGACCGTACCGCGGGTGCGTGTGCAGCCGAGGCACTTGCGGCCTCATTCCTTCGAGCTAACGACCTCGAGATCACTGTCGGTCAGGCGAACGTACAGAAGCGCGTCGTCCGGTCCCGGGTCGACCACGTCGTCGAGTTCGGGCGCACAGCCGGTCATTCCGAGGTCGTTGAAGCCACAGGCGTCACAGACCGCCGCGTCGACCAGCGGGTGGTACGTTTCGTCCCGCTCTGTCGCCGGCAAGTAGCCCGCGTCCTCGATTGTCGAGCCACACTCCGCACAAATCAGTGTCTCCGGGTGTGAGGCGAGGTCCATACACAGTTTTTGTGTAGCCGCTATTTATCGCTGTGTGGAGCCGTCCGCTCAGAGCGCCCGCTGCATCTCCATTTCGACGCGCTCTTTGGCGATAGTCTCGAAGCCGACTGATTCGTACAGTGCCCGGGCGACGTGGTTCGTGTTCGAGACCGAAAGCCAGACGCGGTCGAGTCCATTCTCCTGCCCGTAGCCAAGCAGGACGCGGATGAGCTGTGAACCGATGCCGGCGTGCTGGTAGTCCGGGTGGACGAAAATTGCCAGCTCCGACGTGTCCTGGTATGGGACGAGGACGGAGTGGCCGACGGCTTGATCCTCGTGCCAGACAACGACGTTCAGGCCGTCCTCGACAAGATTCGGGAGCCAGTCGCGGATGTCCGCTTCGGTCCGGGGTGGGACGCCCTGTGACCGGGAGTCGGTCCCGAAGTCAGCATACATCTCCACCAGTGGGTCGATGTCGCCGTCATAGGCCTCGATTGTCACCGTCCGCCCGTCGTGGTCGGTGAACGTTTCGGGCGGGCGAGGGAAGTCGTGATCCGCCGCGGCGGCGTTGGACATACCCCCGTCTTTGTCCTCAGGACGCCTAAGTTCGTCTATCCTTCCCAGCGACTGAGATTCGGGTGAGACAAGTGGTTCGCAGTCGACAAATCGGTATGCGCGCCTATCGCGTGGCCTACGACGGCCAACCGTATCACGGGTTCCAGCGCCAGCCCGACGTCGACACCGTCGAGGGCCGACTGCGTTCAGCGCTCGTCCGCCTCGGTGTCTGTGAGCGTGGCGAGGGGCTGCCTGACCGGTACGCGGCCGCCGGCCGGACTGATGCCGGCGTCTCTGCGCGGACACAGACCGTCGCCTTCGACGCGCCAGCGTGGCTCTCACCGGCGGCGTTCAACGGTGAACTCCCAAACGACGTTCGCGTGTGGGCCAGCGCCGATGTTCCCGAGGACTTCCACGCAACCCACGACGCCGCCGAGCGCACCTACACCTACTACCTGTACGCGCCGGCGGATGCGGACCGACCCGAACACGAACCGGTCGACGACGAGCGGTGGGCCGACGCTGTCGACGCGCTCGCCGGGACACACGACTTCCACAATCTTACCACGGATGAGACCGGTACTGAGCGGACCGTCGCCATCGACTGGACCCGGGACGGTCAGTTCCTCGTCGTCCAGCTTACGGCCGGCGGGTTCTGCCGCCAGCTGGTTCGCCGACTCGTCTCGCTCGCGGCGGCCGTCGCGGACGGCTCGGCCCCGCCCTCGAAGGTCGACCGCATCCTCTCGCCGGAACCCGTTAGCGGCCCCGACGGGGTTCCACCGGCCCCGCCCGAACCGCTGGTGCTGACCGACGTCCGCTACCCGAACGTGCGCTTCACCCGGGACGAAGACGCCGCGGTTGACGCCCGAACGGTCTTTGCACACCGGCGAGCGACCGCCAGAACAACTGCACGGGTCGCCGACCACATCACCGACGGGCTGTAGCTCCCGAAACGAAGGCTTACTTCGGCCCCGTCCCAAGAGCGGGCTATGAGTTCGGTACCCGCACGGAGCGACATCGATGAGGCGTACAAGTGGGACCTCGACTCCCTCTACGCCACCGACGAAGACTGGGAAGCCGCCTACGAGGAGGCGGAGGAACTGATCGAGGACCTGTCCGCCTACGAGGGACGGGCCACCGAGGACGCTGCGACTCTGCTAGAGACACTGGAGACCTACGAGGACCTGATGCGGACCGTCTCGAACGTCGCCGCCTACGCCCGGATGCGACGGGACGAGGACACGACCGACGACACGTATCAGGCACTGACCGCCCGCTCACAGTCACTCTCGTCGGAGGCCAGTTCGGCGGCCTCGTTCCTCGACCCCGAACTGCAGGATCTGGAATACGACGACATCGAGGCGATGGTCGACGAGGAACCGGCGCTGGAGCCCTACGAGCACTACTTCGACGACGTGCTCCGGATGAAAGACCACACCCGCTCGGCCGAGGTCGAGAACCTCCTCGCCGAACTCGGCGAGGTCACCGGCGCGCCCGGCGAGGTGTACAACATGCTGGCCAACGCCGATATGACGTTCCCGACCGTCGAGGACCCCGATGGCGACCAGCAGCCGATCACGCTCAACAACTTCACGACGCTCCAGAAACACCCTGACCGCGACTTCCGCCAGCGCGTCTACGAGGCGTTCTACGACGAGTGGGAGACCGTCCGCAACGCCGTCGGCACGGCCTACAAGAACGCCGTCAAGACGGATGTGAAGATGGCCAACGCCCGCGACTATGACACCGCCCGCGAGGCAGCATTGGACGGCCCGAACGTCCCTGTTGAGGTGTACGACACGCTCGTCGACACCGTCCACGACAACCTCGATACGCTCCACCGCCACGCCGACCTCAAACGCCAGTCAATCGGGGCCGACGAACTCCGAATGTGGGACCTTTACACCCCACTCGTTCAGGAGGAATCGCCGGAAATCGAGTACGAACAGGCCTGTGAGTATGTCACCGAAGCTGTCGCACCACTGGGCGATGACTACCAGTCTCGGCTCGCCGACGGGCTAGACTCGCGGTGGGTCGACGTCTATGAGACCGAGCACAAGCAGTCCGGCGCGTACTCCGGCGGTACCTACGACTCCCAGCCGTTCATCCTGATGAACTATCAGGACGACGTGGAGTCGATGTACACGCTGGCGCATGAACTCGGCCACTCGATGCACTCGGAGTACACCAGCGAGGAGCAGCCCTTCGTCTACTCCGGCTACGAGATATTCGTCGCCGAGGTCGCGAGCACTGTCAACGAGACGCTGTTGACCCACCACCTGCTTGACACCGTCGAGGACGAACGCCTCCGCCGGCACATCCTCAACGAGTACCTCGAACGGTTCCGGTCGACGCTGTACCGCCAGACGATGTTCGCCGAGTTCGAGCACCGCACCCACGAGATGTCTGAGGCCGGTGAGCCGCTGACGCCCGACCGGCTTGACGACCTTTACCGGGAGCTGAAAGGCGACTACTACGAGCCGGCGGTGCTCGACGACCGCATCGCCCGCGAGTGGATGCGCATCCCGCACTTCTACCGGGCGTTCTACGTCTACCAGTACGCGACCGGCATCTCGGCGGCCGTCGCGCTTGTCGACGGCATCCTCGATGACGGCGAGCCCGCTGCCCAGCGGTATATCGACTTCCTCCGGAGCGGGTCGCGGCAGTACCCGCTGGAACTGCTGCGCGACGCCGGCGTCGACATGGCCAGTCCGGACCCGGTCGAGTCCGCGCTCTCGACGTACAGCGACTACCTCGATGAGTTCGCCGAGCTGCTGTAGGGCGGTCAGTAGCTATTCGGTGCCTGCCCGGCTAGTCGAGCCACCGGTCTAACTGAACGGTACAGCCCCGTCTCGACACGGATAACTGTTTCACCCCCTGTGACCCGAAGGCACTTTGTGTCTCAACCGTATAGTACCGACCATCCAAATGTCGCGCAGTCCCTCGCTTCCGGAACGACCACGGTTGGAACTTGATCCCGATATGACGCCTGACGAGCGTCTGGAGGCACTCCGGGAACATTTCAAAGAGATAGTACAGGTCAACGAACAGCTGACTGAGCAGCTCGACGCTGCCCGTGACCGGCAACACGACCTCACGGACGAGGTCGACCAGCTCGAACGGGAAAACGAGACGCTCAAAACCTCGTCGCTGTACATCGCGACAGCCGAGGAGCTGACCGACGACGGCGTCGTCGTCAAACAGCACGGCAACAATCAGGAAGTGCTGACGGAAGTCTCGCCGTCCATCCGTGACGGCCTTGAGGCCGGTGACCGCGTCGCCATCAACGACTCTTTCGGCGTCAAACAGATCCTCGATCCCGAAACCGACGCCCGCGCACAGGCGATGCAGGTCGATGGCTCGCCGGACGTTTCCTACTCGGACATCGGCGGCCTCGAAGAACAGATCCGTGAGGTCCGAGAGGCCGTCGAGGAACCGCTCGTCAACGCCGAACAGTTCCGTGAGGTCGGTATCGAACCGCCAAGCGGTGTCCTGCTACACGGCCCGCCCGGCACCGGGAAAACGATGCTGGCGAAGGCCGTCGCCAACGAGACCGACGCGACGTTCATCAAGATGGCCGGCTCCGAACTGGTCCGGAAGTTCATTGGTGAGGGCGCGCGACTGGTCCGAGACCTGTTCGAGCTTGCCGCCGAGCGCGAACCGGCTATCATCTTCATCGACGAGATCGACGCCATCGCAGCCAAGCGAACGGAGTCGAAGACCTCCGGCGACGCCGAGGTCCAGCGGACGATGATGCAACTGCTCTCGGAGATGGACGGCTTCGACGAGCGCGGGGAAATCCGTATCATCGCCGCGACGAACCGCTTCGATATGCTCGACCGGGCTATCCTCCGCCCTGGCCGCTTCGACCGCCTCATCGAAGTTCCGAACCCCGATGTCGAAGGCCGCGAGCGCATCCTCGAAATCCACACGCAGGAGATGAACCTCGACGACGACGTGGACTTGGGCGCGTTTGCCACCGAAACTGACGGCCTCTCCGGCGCGGAACTGGCCTCACTGGCGACCGAGGCTGGGATGTTCGCCATCCGCGACGGCCGAACAACGGTCCAGCAGGCCGACCTCCACGACGCCTTAGAGAAAATCGAAGCCGACGACGACGCCAGCAGCGTTCCGGTCGCGTTCGCCTGACGCTGGAGGAAAGCAGATTTTAGACAGGGACAGGATCACGGAACGGCCAGCAAATTGTCGATCACCGCGACGTTCGCCTGCTCGAACACCGCCCGCATCTCGTCGCTCAGCGACACGTCCGTTATGAACATGTCAATATCCTCGACAGTCGCGAACTCGCGGAAGCTCTGACTGTCCAGTTTGCTCCCGTCGGCCACCAGAATGACGTGTCGGCCGCCTTCACAGAGCAGTGTCTTGATGCGCGCTTCGTCTTCGTTCGAGACGGAGAGACCGCCATCGATCTGGACCGCATCGGTTTCGAGAAACACGATGTCGAAGTTCGTTTTCCGAAGGTATGACTCGGCGCTGGGACCGACGAGCGCGTCCGAGGTCTGGCGCAGTGAGTCGCCGACGACCTTGACCTCGCCACAAGTCTCGCGGAGTTCGAACGCGCTCTCCGGTGAGTTCGTTGCGGCAAGCAGCGACAACTGCTCCGGGATGGCTTTCGCTATTTCGCGCGCTGTCGGCCCCGTGTCGAAGAAGACGGCGTCGCCGTCGCTCAGTTCATCGACGGCGCGCTTAGCGATAGCCCGCTTGCCACTTGGGTTGTCAATACTATCGGCCGTACTGGACCCGTCTTTCTCCGACGCCGGAAGGGCACCGCCGTGAAACCGTTCGATAAGCCCGTCTTCTGCGAGTGACGAGAGGTCTCGTCGGATCGTCGCCTCGGAGACACCGAACTCTTCGGTGAGTTCTTCGACGGTGACCCGATCCGATCTGTTTACTTGTCGAACGATTTCTTTCCGTCGTTCATCAGGAATCATGTTCTAGTACAGCGGGCCCGGACTCTGCAGGTGAGGGTGGCCTCCGACTGATGTATGTGTTAGTTCGTATCATCTCTTTCAATAGAATCGGCCCTGCTCTCAGGGCCGGCGACACAGTCTAGTGATTTGCGAGATTGCTCGATGGCGTTTAGGGGTATATCATTCAGTATGTAGACGTTCATGAAAAACTCTCTCCCGGTACTAATCGGTGAAAACACCAAACAGCGTCGTGACGACTGTCCCGACACTGCTGACGATTGCGCCGCCGTAGACACCGGTCGCGTAATTGAAGACTGCGAGGCCTGCCAGCCCGAACGCAGTCCCGAACACGAGCATATCGGCGGGTGCCATCCTATCGGCGAGTTCCATAGCCATCGTCAGATCGTCGCCTGCTGTTCGATCTTCGCGTCGTACGTGAGCGATTCGCCCGTGGCGGGATCGAAATACTGGAGCGAGTCCCTGTCGAACCGGAGGTTCACCGCATCCCCCATCTCGACCGTCGTGTCGGGGTCAACCGCGGCCTTGATGCTCTGGCCGGTTTCGAGTTCGAGTTCGAGTACGGTCTTCTCGCCCTGCGGTTCGACGACCTCCACTGTTGCCGGGTGGACGTTCGCCGGGACGCCGTCCTGATTAAGCGCGATGTTCTCCGGGCGGATGCCCAGCGTCACGCGGTCTCCGAGATACGAGCTGAGCGCATCGGTGAACTCGTCGGGAACGTTGTGGATAGCGCCGCCGAGGTCCAGTTCGAACTTGCCGGCAGACGACTCTTCGAGCGTGCCTTCGAGGAAGTTCATGCTCGGTGAGCCGAGGAATCCGGCGACGAACATGTTCCGCGGGTTCGAGTACACGTGCGTCGGTTCGCCGACCTGCTGTATCTGCCCGTTGTCCATGACTGCGATCTGGTCGGCCAGGGTCATCGCCTCCACCTGATCGTGGGTGACGTAGACAGTCGTCGTCGAGAGTTCCTCGTGAAGTTTGTTCAGTTCGGCGCGCATCTGGACGCGGAGCTTCGCGTCTAAGTTCGACAGTGGCTCGTCCATCAGGAACACTGCCGGGTCACGGACGATTGCGCGGCCCAGCGCGACCCGCTGTTGCTGACCGCCGGATAGCTCCGACGGCCGCCGTTCCAGTAACTCTTCGATCTGTAGCAGCTCCGCTGTCTCTCGGACTCGTTCGGTGATGATCTCTTCGTCCGTGTCGTGTTGCTCCAGCCCGAACCGCATGTTGTCCCGCACCGTCTTGTGCGGATACAGCGCGTAGTTCTGGAACACCATCGCGATGTCCCGCTCGTATGCGCGAGCGTCGTTGACGACATTCTCGCCGATTCTGATTTCACCGTCGGTCGCCCGTTCGAGCCCCGCGATGAGGCGCAGAGTCGTGGTCTTCCCACACCCTGACGGGCCGACGAGGACAGTGAAACTTTCGTCGGGGATGTCCAGCGAGATGCCATCAACTGCCGTAACGTCGTCGAATTCCTTTACGAGGTCGGTGAGTTCTACGTGTGCCATAGTTAGTTACTCCTTGACTGCTCCTTGTGTGAGTCCGCTCACGATGTACTGCTGGAAGAACAGGCCGAACAGGATGCCGGGTAACGCGGCAATCATCCCGCCGGCTGCCAGATGCGCCCAGTCCACGAAGTCGTCAGCTACGAACAGTGAGACCGCGATCGGAAGCGTCTGGGCCTGTTCCGAGGATGTGAGAACGAGCGCGAAGACAAACTCGTTCCACGAGAAAATGAACGCGAGGATAGCAGTGGCCGCGATGCCCGGCTTCGCCATCGGCAGGATTATTTTGACAAACGCTTCCCAACGGGAACAACCGTCGATTCGGGCCTGCTCGTCCAATGATTCGGGAATACCGTCGAAGTAGTTCTTCATTATCCAGACGGCAAACGGGAGGTTGAAGAACGTGTACGTGAGGATGAGCGCGAGCCGCGTGTCGTACAGGCTCCCGGTGAGTCCGCCGATGAGCGGCGGGTTCGACATGATCTGGAAGAACGGGACGATCAGCGCGATGGGTGGAATCATCCGCGCGCCGACGATCGACAGCAGCAGCGACTTGTTCCCCAGGAAGTCATATCGGGAGAAACTGTAGCCGGTGACCGTTCCCAGAGTGATACAGATGAGCGTCGTCGTCGTCGCGACGATCATGCTGTTGATTGTATAGTTGTCGAACGGTCGGTTCGTGAAGATATCCACGTAGTTCTGTGCCGTCGGGCTCTGTGGGAGGAAGGTGATCGGCAGCGACAGCACTTCGCTTGATGGCTTGATGCTCGTAATGAAGATGTAGTAGATCGGGAACCAGATGATCAGGACGTATACGGCGAGCAGTCCGTAAGCCAGCAGTCGCTCGCGGGCAACGGACGGCCACTCGTTCTGTGTCTCCAGTCCCAGCGACCGACGTAGTCGGTTGAGTGGTGATTTCTTCGTGCTCATGCTTCGTAGGGTGATTCGCCGAATATCTTGTACAGACTGGCCACGATGGCGAAGGTCACGGCCAGTAGGACGACCCCAAGTGCAGCGCCGGTCCCGGGTTCGTTGAATACCTGTGCGGTCCGGTACAGCCAGGAGGCCCATACCTCAGTCGCCTTCCCAGGGCCGCCCTGTGTCATCACCCAGACCAGATCCAGCGCCCGGATGTCGAAGATGATACGGATAGTCAGCGCGACCAGTATCGATGGTTTCAGGAACGGATACGTGACGTTCCAGAACCGGGACCACCGACTCGCGCCATCGACTTCGGCGGCGTCGTACAGCTGCTCGGGGACGTTCTGCAGGCCTGCGAGCAGGATGATGATGATGAAGGGGGTGAACACCCAGACGTCGGCGATGATAAGCGCCATCATGGCGAGTGCGCCATCCGAGAGGAACGGGATGTTGCCGGAGATGACACCGAGTCGCTGGAGCGCGCCGTTGATCGCGCCGAAGTCGGACTGGAACATCCAGCGCCACATCAGCCCGCTCATCACGTAGGGAAGAATCCACGGAACGATGACCGCCGTCCGGAACCAGCCCCGCCCTTTCAGGTCCTTATCGAGCAACAGCGCGATGCCAAGGCCGAGCAGGAACGAGATAGAGACGCTGAAACCGACGTAGATGACTGTATTGGTGGTAATCGAAACGAAACTGGGACTGAACACGCCGAGGGCGGCTTCGCCCCCTTCCCGCGCGAAAATCAGCCGCCGGAAGTTCCGGAGGCCGACGAACTCCATCTCGTTCGTTATCGGGTTCCGGAACTGGAAGCTGCTGAGAAACAGTTTTGCGGTCGGATAAACGATTATTGCGGCGATCCACAGCAGCGTCGGCCCAACGGTTAACGGGACGAACAGCTTGTCGAGTTTGCGACGCAGTGGGCTCTTTTCGATTGACATAATATATAGATCCTGACCCGCGTCACTCAGAGCAGGCCGATGTCCTGGTAGAGACGCTCGATGTTGCTGTAGGCGTCGTTGAGTGCCGCTTCGGGGTCTTTGTTACCCAGCAGTGCCGGCGTGAGCTGCTCGTTCAGGTAGTCGTCGACCTGTGGCTGTGCCATGTACGTCTCGCTCTGTGCGTTTTCGAGGTTGAACCGCATGTCTTCGAGCAGCCAGGACGGGTACTCGCTTTGTACCTCGTCGTCTTCGTACACCTCCGGAACGACAGCTGGGTTCCCTTCGACGAGCATGTTGTTCTTGGACGACTCGCGTGTCGTCATGAAGCGGGCGAACTCCTTGGCTGCGTCCTTCCGCTCGGAGAACGCAGAGACGCTGATGCCGTTCGTGTCCTGGAACGTTGCACGGCTTTCCGGCCCCTTCGGTGGCTTGGCGCTGCCGATGCGGTTCTCGTCCCATTCGTCAATTGCGCGGGCTCCAAGCGGCGTCCAGGATTCGACGGTCGCGTACTGGCCGGCGATGAAGTTGTCACCGACGCCACCCTCGCCGAGACTGGACATCCCGTCAGGCATGATGCCGCGCTCACGGAGCCCATTGAAGAACTCCAGTACCTCTTTGCCTTCCTCGACAAACACCGGCTCGTAGCTGTCGTTGAATAGCTGGCCGCCGGCTTGGTAGAGGAACTGCTTGAAACTGAATACGGACTTGCCGGCCCAGGTGAACGCGAACCCGGATTTGTCGCCCTGTGATAGCTGTTCGCCCTGACTCAGGACCTCATCCCACGTGTCCGGCGGCGCGTCGAAGCCCTGGTCGTTCAGGTACTGCTGGTCGTAGAGGTAGCTCCCCCACTTCCCGAATTCGGGAGCCATGTAGGTCTGGCCGTCGAATTGGACGAGGTCGTTCAGCGAGTCGGGGAACTTGCTCATGTGGTCGCTTCCGAGGCCGATCGGCTCGAGCCAGTCGGAACTGACGAAGTCAGCCAGCCACCAGGTCGGGCCGTTGAACGCGTCGACGGTGCTGTCCTGGTTCCGCCAAATCGTCGTCAGACTGGTCTTGAGGTTGCTCCACGGAACCTCGTTGACTTCCACGGAGATACCGGTCTCCTCCTCGAAGCGTTCAATGTTGGCTTCGGTTCCGGGGTCGAACTCCAGCGACCCGGCGTTGTAGAACACGATTTCCTCTGCCATCGTCTCCGACCCAGTGCCGGTTGTGGCACCGTCTGAACTCTCACCGTCGGAACTATCGCCACCGGAGCCGTCTTCGGTGCTCGAATCGGAGCCGCCACTGCAGCCAGCAAGCGCCGCTGCCCCGATGACACCGGCACTTTTGATGAACGTTCGACGAGTGCGGTTTGAACTCTCTTGCATACAATCGCTCACGAAACAGCCATAGATTATAAATTATGGGGGTTATTAAATATGAAGATAAATATCATAGTTTATAGCACAGGCCCTTCTATTGGCTCTTTAGCGTCTAAAATAGTATTTGAGGGCACAACTATCTTATAGTAATATTATTTATTAATTTGAAACTACTGTTTTGTGTGATTGATTTCGCTCACAAACCTGAATTGGGGCATAATTTGAACGAACCATTCACCGAATCGTGCAGACCTGGTAACCGTCTCGATCGGACTGCCGGCATTCGGTCCTGCATCGAGACTCCACAGGTCGCCTGTAACCCACATAACGCCGCGCGATTTAAGCTACCCCGCCCGGTATCGGTGCCCGTGACAGAGCGCGGACGGACACGGCGGGCATTTCTGGGGACGCTCGCAGCGACAACAGTCGGGTCGGTCGCGGGGTGTCAGTCACAGTTCAATCCGATTGCATCGACGGCGCTCGATGAACACGCCGCCACGCAGTTCCGACAGGGGCTCTTGAACCAGGGATATCAGGATACGTCCGTTCCGGACGCCATCGAGCGGGCCTGGGAACTGCCGGCGAACCGCGGGGACCACACCGCGGCGAAAGGGAGCCCTGCGCTGGCACCGACTGGCGACCTGATTCTGGCCGACGACACCGGCCGCGTGCGGGCCATCGCGCCGGACGGCGAGGTCCAGTGGGCAACAACAATTACACAGGCGACGCGAGGGAGCCACGGCACGCCGGCCATCGCCAACGATACCGTCTACATCGGGGCCTACGACGGCGCGCTGTCGGCACTGGACCTCGAAACCGGCCGGCGGCGCTGGCGGACGGACCTGGGCGATGCCATCGGCGCGAGTCCGACGTACTACAACGGGTCGCTGTACGTCGCTGTCGAGCACGCGGCTCCGAGCGGGAGCGTTGTCGCTGTCAACGCCGCGACCGGCGACGTGCAGTGGCGCGACAGCCGACCGACCGACCACCCCCACTCGACGGTGGCACTGGACCGCGAGCACGGCCGCCTGCTGTTTGGCTCGAACGACGGCTACTGCTACGCGTGGTCGTTTCCGGGTCTCGAACAGGTCTGGCGCTACGACACTGGCGGCGACGTGAAAGCCCCCATCGCCGTTGCTGATGGGACCGCCATCGTGCCGTCGTGGGCTGAGACAGTCACTGCCGTCGACGTGACCGACGGTTCGGAACGGTGGACCTTCGAAGCCGACGCCGACGTGATGTGTGCGCCAGCGGTCCACGACGGCTCCGTCTACGTCGGCAGCCACGACGACCGGGTGTACGCACTCGACCTCGAAAGCGGCGAGGAGCAGTGGCGGTACGACACCGGCGGATGGATTATCGGGAGCGTCGTCGCCACCCGGGACCACGTACTCGTCGGGTCCTACAACGGGCGGCTGTACGCACTGGAGCGAGACTCGGGTGCGGTGGCCTGGACCATTGAGAACCGCGGCCACGTGACGAGTGCGCCGCTGGTGACCGCTGATGGCATCTACTACACAGAACGCGCTGTCGACGGCGACCCCGACCGCCCGGGGATGTGCTACGGACTCGTTCCGGCATAACGAAGCGAAACCCCTTACACCACGGACCGTCGACTCTCGCCTATGAGTACCATTCGGGTCGTATGGGGGACTGCGACCGGCCCGACCGCGCTGGCCGCATACGACGCGGCACTCGCCGAGGCGGGCGTCCACAACTACAACCTCATCTCGCTCTCGTCGGTCATTCCTGCCGAACCGACTATCGAGGTGACTGAGACAGCGCCGGATCTGGGGCCGCCCGGCGAAGCGCTAGAGGTCGTCCAGTCCTCGGCGACCGTCGCACCGGGTGAACGCGGCGCGGCGGGCATCGGCTGGGCCCGTAGCGAGGACGGGCCGGGTATCTTCTACGAGGTCGACGGCACCAGCGAGGATGCGGTCCGGATGGAAATCCGTGAGGGGCTGGCCGCTGGTCGGGACCTCCGGGACTGGGAGTTCGTCGAGGAGAACGTCTACGTTGAATCGGCGTCCGACGACGCCGAGTACGCCAGTGCCGTCGTTCTCGCCACCTACGGCGAGAGCCACCCCGTCGTGTAGTGCGTGTGCCGACGGTGCCGGTCAGAACTGTGCTCGACACTGGGTTTTTAGTGCTCCCCCCCATAGAGACAGAGAACGTTCATGTACGGTAATACGTCGTTTGGTGGGGAGACGGAAGAAGTGACGCTGACCGCGGAACAGCGCGAGAACCTCCGCCGGGACCTCTCGAGCGTCGCCGCCCGGACCCGCGAACTCCTGCCCGGCGAGTTCGTCGTCGGCTCGGAAATCAGTAACAGCACGACGGGCCCACGGGCCACAATCGCAGTCCAGCCTCCGGTCGGGTCGGTCGTCAGCGCTGACTACACGCCGGAAGACCCGGAAAGCGCGAGCATCTCCGATGCCGAGCGCGACGACCTCGCGCAGGGCATCGCCGCCTCCGCCGCCCTGCAGGTCAAGCAAGTGATGGGCGACGACACGTCGCCGACAGCGCAGTAACAGTCGCTGCTCTCAGTTTTCTGCAGAACAGCCGTGGTGACGCGTAGTCGTTGCTATCAGTCGTGACCGCCGCTGGTGACCGGCGGGTCATAAAACAGCGCGTAGCCGATGGAGCCGGTCGCTGGGAGGCTGCCGGCACTCAGCGCCGTGACGAAGCTAAGCGAAGTAACCACGGCACCGAGCGACGCCAGTAGCATCGAGAGGGCGATGCTGGCAAGCACGAGGTCAGGCATCGACAGGGACCCAGGCATTCGTGTCTGTATGGAGACACTCCTCCTAATTAAATATTATTACTCGCGCAAACAGCGCACCGAGTACCGCCTATTTGCCCCAGAATTAATCTTCTGATTCTACCAAATTTGGGCTCTGGTGAATCGCTGGACAGCGTCGGCTTCGACCGTCAGAACTAGGAAGTTGAAGCGGGAAACCGCCGATGATCCATGTCGAAGATCTCCCGCTTCACGAAGAAAGCGGTCCAGTTAGCTAAAAATGCTGTTGGTGAGCGAGGCGAAGTCGCCGCCCCCGAAGAGGGTGGCGGCTTCGCCGAGTATGCGGTAGTGTCACTGCACTGTCTGCGGGTTTACCTAGAAAAATCCTACCGAGACGCACTTGATTTGTTGAGCGAGATGCCACAAATACTCGGGGATATCGGCCTCGACGCGGCCGATCTCCCCGATCACTCGACGCTAGTCAAGTGGTTTGACAGAATCAAGACAGCACTCTGGCGAGTGCTGCTGCGCCTGTCGGCGCAGGAGCACGAGCCATCCGATCATGCCGCTATCGACGCGACGTTTTTCGACCGGGAAAATGCTAGCAAACACTACTATCGGCGGACGAATTACCGGGTTCAGACGCTCAAAGCGACAGCTCTTGTCGACACAGAAAGCCAAGCCATTCTAGACGTTCACTGTACGACTGAGAAACGCCACGACACGCAGCTCGGCTGGCAGGTCGCCCTCCGCAACGCGGGCGACCTCGCCAGCCTCGCTGCAGACAAAGGCTACGACTGGATAGGTTTACGCGACAAACTCCGCGAAGAGGGCGTAAGACCGCTGATCAAACATCGTGAGTTCCGGCCCATCGATCACGCGCACAACGCGTGGATCGATGGGCCTCGATACCGCCAGAGAGCGATGTGTGAGACTGTTTTCTCCACGATCAAGCGTACGCTCGGCGACACCGTGCGTGCGCGAACCTGGTACGGTGAATTTCGTGAACTCGTCCTGATGTGTGCGGTTCACAACATCAAGCAATCGCTAAACCAGTGAAATCAAGCTACGTCTGGTGATTCACCACGGCCCAAATTTGTATAACAGAACCATCACCAGCACCAGATGGTCACTCCAGCGGTGTCAATCGCTCTTGAATGGAAATAAGTCGTATCCCACAGCTGGTGACCATTTACCTCCCAAACAGTTTTTATTACTCAGAACGCTGAATTGTTAATGACTGACGATTTGGACGGCTCGTCCGAACCTGATGGGGTCAGGTATTCGTATTGTGTTTCACGGCGAGAAATCCTTGCAGCAGGGGCCGCAGGTGTAGCAACTGGACTTGCAGGCTGTAACGCATTCAATCAAGATGAGTCACTAGATGGCACTGACTCCACGCCACCACCTGAAGAAGATCAACAATTAGATATTCAGGTCAATCTGGTTGAGGTATCCTTGGATACTATCAGGTTCAAATTATTCGGAATCAAAGATTATGACCCAGATACATTTAGAGTCGATATATATTCAAACGCCCCAGTAGCAGATGACGACGATCGACGACCACTTGCAAGAGAAGAATACCAAGCATTTCCTCAAGTCTATGGAGCAAAAGCGAGATTTGAAGACGCAAATGAATATTTTGACGGGTATCTGAACACGCCTCAGGAGTTGATTTTTGAAATAGCGATTGATGACGGTGAGGCACAGGAAGTCCACAGAACTCACGAAGCAATCATGATGTTTGAAAATAAAGCCCGAGGAACAACAGAAATTCGCTCGCTCGGGCCAAAGTTTGCATCAAGAGAAACATGGGACAGTGATACCACTCCAAAACAAAAAGTTGAACTCTGGTATAATGAACCAGACGAGTCACCATTTAATGTTCCAAAACTTGACAAATCAGAGTATTCTGAAACGGATGTAGACGGTGACGATTGGTTTGACCTCAAGAACATCGAAATCACAGCTCTTGTTCGTACACCAATATTCACTACTGCGTTTTATGTTGACGATGACGATGAAGTACAAGGGCCATATTATGATTGGACCGTCTTTACCGTTCGAATGTCAGAGATTGAGTATTTAGAAGCAGTATACTTCAATTCACCGTCTACTATGAGAATTGCGGTTCCTGATACAGAATGGAGTATTGGTGATGGGGGCGCTCGTCAAAAAGAAATTCCTCATAAAACGAACTACGGAAGTAATGTGACTGTAGGCAATATTTCTGAGCCAGTTGCTCAAGAATCAGATGATGCAGTAGTGCAACTACTAGAAGCCGCTGTTTTTCCAGATAGAAGCCCTAATGAATTTGTTGGTGCAAATCCGCTACGGTTCGCAGTTGGGCGAGCAGTAAGTAAACGTTGGGCACGCAAAATCGAAGAAGCATTCGAAAACAAACACTATCTATCATCGCTTGAAACCCCTGACTACCACAAGCTAACAGTATTGAAAGCATTTGTTGGCGATGCACTCCCATATAAATGGACTCTTGGTAGATACCACAATTCACCAGAAGAAAGCATTATCGAACTGTTCAAGAATGGAACAGAAGGTGTCGAGAACACGGAGGGTGCAGACTGTGTGACAGCATCTATTCTATTCGCAGGTATTGGCTATTGGCTTGTTGATGCTGAACCAGTACTTCCGTGGGTATATGTAAGTGGGCGTGTAAAACACTTGTTCACAGGGTGGGGTGGATTAGATATGCCAGACTTGAGGAGAAACCGAAGCCCTAACGCATTAGGGTATGAAGGTCCAGACACACCGCATTCTAGTGATAAAATTTCATATGATTATTGGAATGTTGAATGTACAGAAGGGTTTTCATCGATTGGATTTATCCGAGGTTCGATTGCTGACACGCAGTATCTCGCAGCTTGGTCAAATGGAGACCCTCTTCAACTGACAACACACATTCGATTAAATGAAGCCGATGAACCAGATATCGATGGTGAGATTAAAGTTGACCGAACCGAAAATGAGGGGATAATCAAAGTGTTTGACGATAATCCGCTATATCGATTCGAGTCAGAATAGAGACGCTACGCTATATCTCAAACAGTTCGTGTATGCTGTCTCGTATTGTTTGTAGTGTTGGTCGCTCGTCAACTTCACTTGAACATCCGTGTAACAATACTTTTGATACATCTTTTTGGAGTTCAGACGACTGTAACACATCCACAAAGAAACAGCACAACTGATAATTCTCTGTCAACCGTAATTGCGACTCAGTAATAGCTCCGGACCACTCTGAAACGTCAGGCGGAACCCGCCAAATAATAGATACAGAGTCGTTTCTGAGCAGGGACTCACTTCCCCCAGAAGGGGTCGCGGTTCCGGTGTTTCTCCAGATACATCGACAGCGCCTCGCGCTCGTCGACGGAGATGTCTTCCTTGAGTTCCTGTTCGAGAATCTTTGCGTGCTTTTCGGGGATTTCGACCCAGAGGTCGTCGCCTTCCTCGACTTGGCGGCCGACGGTCGGCCCCTGAATGGAGACAGCCATGCGCTCACCGGCGCGGGCCGAGTCAACGTCTTCGCCCTCATCCTGAATCGTTTTGAGGGTCCCGACGCGGTTCGCCTCGCCGTTCTCCCACCTGACGACGTTGACGTTCCGACGGAGTTCACCTGAGAGGATTTCGACGCCGACGACGGCCGGGTCGGACTGGCGGAAGGTGTGGTCCTGCAGAATCCGGAACTTCGCCGGGCGGGTGATGTTCTCCAGAATCTGCTCCTGCTGGGCCTCCTCGATGGCGGTGACGTGGTCGTCGTAGGACTCGACGAGCTGGTAGATGACGTCGTCCTCGAACAGTTTCACGTCCTCCTGTTCGGCGAGGTCCCGCGCGTCGTCGAGCACGTCGACGCTGAACGCCAGAATCGCCTGATTGGTCGACTCGCCGGCCGTTTCGGCGACTCGCACGTCCCGCGGTGCGACCGCGCCGACCTCGGCCCGCATCACCGGGATTTCTTCCTCTTCGAGCGTACTGGAGAGGGCCTCCAGCGACCCGAGCGTGTCGGCCTTGATGACGACCCCTTCTTCCTGTGTCGTCACTTCGATTTCGGCGAGTTCCTCCTCCACCTCGGCGATGACCTCGCTTCGGTCGCGGTCGCGGATGACGCGGATCGGCGCGCCGGCCATCGCATCGCCGAGTTCCGGCGCGGCGATTTTGACACCGTCGGCGGCGGCGACCTCGTCGACCTGCTCGAACTCCTGTTCGGTCCGGATCTCTTCGAGCGGGCGTGGCCGAAGCAGCGCACGCACGTCAGTGATGATCGGCCCTTGCAGCCCCCCGACGACGATGGTATCGTCGTTGCGGATGGTCCCGTCGTAGATGATGGCGTCGAGCGTCGTCCCGAACCCCTGGGTGTCTTTCACTTCGAGGACAGTCCCAACACCGGGACCGCTGGTGTCGATTTCCATCTCCTCTTTCATGTAGCGCTGGGACAGCCCCATCATCACCGTCAGCAGGTCAGGGATGCCCTCGCTCGTTTCGGCCGAGACCGGCACGACGCCGATGTTGGCCTGGAAGTTCTGGACGCGCCAGTACATATCCGCGGAGAAGCCGTTGTCCGAGAGTTCGCCGATAATCTCGTACAGCTTCTCGTTGAGGTCGGTCTGCACGCGGTCGGACTGTGCGTCCATCGTCTGCTGGACCGGTTGCCCCTCGTTAGGGTTCCAGCCGGGGACGGTGTCAATCTTGTTTGCGGCGACGATAAACGGCGTCTGGGTTCGCTTGAGGATGTCGATGGCCTCCAGCGTCTGGGGCTGGAAGCCGTCGTTGACATCGACGACGAGGATGGCGATGTCGGCGAGCGCGCCACCGCGGGAACGGAGCGTCGAGAAGGAGTGGTGGCCCGGCGTGTCAATGAACAGCAGGCCGGGCAGGTCGAAGTCCGTCGGGTCGACTAGGTCACCAGCAATCTCGGAAATCACGTCAAGCGGGACGGCTGTCGCGCCGATGTGCTGTGTAATCGCGCCCGATTCGCCGGCGGTGACGGCCGAACCGCGGATCTTGTCGAGCAGGCTCGTCTTCCCGTGGTCGACGTGGCCCAGAACGGCGACGATGGGCGTCCGCAGGGTGTCGTCGGTGGCTGTTGTGGGGTCCGTGTCAGACATAGATGGCTCCAGAAGTTGTCAGAACCGAGTCGTCGGTGGCAGTTAAGTTCGTCGTCATCAAACGCACGCAACCGAACGTGGGGCTAAGCGGGCGTCACTCGGTTACAGTGAACGACCCTGTCATGCCGATGCTCTGGTGAGGGACGCAGTGGTACTCGTACTCTCCGGGGACCTCAAACGTGTAGGCGTACTCGTAGCCGGAACTGTACGTCTTTCCGTCGTCTCCGGGCGTCCCCGTCCAGTCGCTGCCTTCCGGCGTCGCGGTCGATTTGACGTTGTGGCCGCCGGCCTCCCAGACCCACAGCACGGTGCTTCCAGCGGGGACCTCGAACGTTTCCGGGGCGAAACTGAAGCTTCCCGGCGCGACGGCGACCTCCTGTTCGGCGTCCACCGACGTTCCAGTGGAGGCCGGCGTTTCGGTCGAAGTGGCAGTCTCAGTCGGTGTTGGTGTTTCGGTTGGGGTTGCGGTCTCCGTCGACGTCGTCACCGAATCAGTCGGCGTTGCTGTCGCAGTACGGGTTGATACTTGCGTAGCGGTGGCCGTCGCTGTTGGGGATGATTCACCGCTGTCGCCACCACTGCAGCCCGCGATAGTCCCGGTAACGACGGCCGTGAGCGCGCCGAGAAACTGACGCCTGTTCCGGTCCATGCGTACTCGTAGGATGCCTGCCGCTTAGGGCTGCTGCCTACTGTGACTGTGCGATCCCGGTCACAGAACGACTCCACTGGGACTCTCAACACTTGCTTACCCAGCGTTTCTATCCGTGACTGTCGCTGTCGGCGACCATCGTTCTTTCGTCGGATATCCCCGTGGCGTTTATGTAACCTCGTTCGGAACAAGGGGGTATGGCTGCAATACTCGCAGAAAACCTGTCGGGGAAAGACGTGATGGGGACTGATGGCGCGGAGATCGGCAGTCTCTACAACATCACGATGGACTTCTCCTCGGGCGCGCTGCACAACCTCGTTATCGACCCCGCGGAGTCGCTCCGTAACACAAACTTCGAGTACAGCGACCAGGGCCGCCTGCTTGTCCCGGTTGAGCGGGTCAAGGCAGTGAAAGACCACATGATCGTTAAACGCTAGATGTACGTTCTTGACTCCTCGGCATTTATCAACGAGTATCACACCGACGAGCAGATAGCAACGATTCCACTCGTCAGAGAAGAACTGGAGGACGAGGCCGCCTATCGCTTCGACGCGCTCGAAGGCTCTGGGATGCACCTTCACATTCCCGAGGACAACACTGTTGAGCGCATCGAGCGCGCTGCCAGCGAGACCGGTGATCTTGCGGAGCTCTCGGCAACCGATACCCGGCTGATTGCGGCCGCGTTCGAACTCGACAGCCGCCTCGTCACGGACGATTACGCGATGCAAAACGTCGCGGAGAAACTCGATGTGGCGGTCGAAGTTATCGCCCGTGAGGGGATCTCCGAACAGCGGGAGTGGCTGTTCCAGTGTGCTGGCTGTGGCCGCGAGTTCGACGAGAACCGCGACCGCTGTCCCATCTGTGGGAGTTCGCTCTCGCGGAAAAACCCGGCTTAGACGGTCTGTTCGTCCCGGGCGTTGAGCCCGAGCTCGACTAGCTGCGACAGCACTTCCGCCTCTGTGATGCCGTAGCGCCGCGCAAGCGTTTCGACACTCCGCGCTTGGTCGTCATCACAGACGATAGTGAACCGCCGAGCCATGTCATCGCATACAACAGTAGGTCGCATAAACACCCGTCAGACAGCAGTCAGACAGCTCAGATCGCCGGATTTCCTGTAATCTCGATGTACAATGTGAGAAACTGGATTGCGTTGAACGCCCCGTGAATAAAGATGGGCACGAGCAGGTTCTCGGTCTTGAGATAGCTCAGGCCCAGCAGCGTCGAGAGGACGAACACTAGCAGTAGCGAGAGGACGGTCTGTGTCGGCGTCCCGGCGGCGTACTGTCCGAAGTGGACGACACCGAAAACGGCGCTGGTGAGTATAATCGCCTGGAATTCACCGAAATCGTCGTAGAGGTACTTCTGGATGAGGTTCCGGTAAATAAACTCCTCGCTCGGCGCGATAGTCAGAAACGCGAGTGGGACCATCACGAGCAGGAATGACGGGTCCTCGCGGGCCAGTTCCTCGACGCTGCTCCGGGCCGCTTCGAGCCCGAGCGCCTGAATGAGGTAACTGAAGCCAAACAGCGCGACCATGAGGACGACGACGCCGCCGACGCTGTAGCCGATGTCACGGAGACCGGGGCGCTGCAGGTCTAGGTCGGTCCAAGTACGGTCTAGCCGGCTGGCGACGGCCGCCCCGAAACCGATGAATCCGACGCCGATGCCGATAGTGAGCGTGACATACGCGGGGCCGGTGACAGTCCCGCCTTCCAGCGCCGTGGCGCTGACAAGCCCTGCGGCCGCGACCCCGAGAACGACGAACTGGGCGAACACCGTGCCCACGAGGAAGCCGGCCAGCCCGATTCCCGTTGCGACCGAGAGCGCTCTGGCGACCGTGTACAGCCGGTCGTTCGGGATGCCGGTCGCCAGCGCCCAGCCCAGCGCAACCGTCAGACCCCCGGCCAGCACTGTGAGATAGACCGCGATGCCGACGGTCGCCGCAACGCCAGCACGGAACTCCGGCCCGAAGAAGGCGACGAGCGTGGCGAGGGTTGTGACGATGCTCGCGCCTGCTGCGCCCAGACCCGCCTGTCTGCCGTCGAGTGCGCCGTGACGAACAAGCGAGAAGGCGAGCGCGGCGACGACGAAGCCGGCGGCGGCGACCTGTCGGGCGGTGACCGGGCCGACAGTCGTCGCCGGTGTCATCCAGCCAGCGATGCCGGTTTCTGTGGCGACGAGTACGACGAGACCGAGGCCAGCGGCGAGAACACCCCAGTTCGCGGCGGTATCGTCCATTATCGGCAGTCCGTTGCGCCGGCCTAAAGGGACTCCGTTTCGCCGATACGCAGTCGCTCGCGCTCGTCGATGACCGCCGTCTCGTCCGTCGCTTCGCCGCGGATGAGCGCCCGCGTGGCGTTTTTGCCCCACTCGACGGCCGGCTGGGTGAACGTCTCCACGTCCGCGAGTTCGCCGACGAGGACACAAGCCGCCTCCATCGCGTACAGCAATTCGCCGACGCTTTCGGCGTCGAGACGGTCGATTTCGACTTCCAGTGCCGGCCGGTCAGCCGCCGGCAGGCTCGCCACCGTCGCCTCGTACTCGGCGTCAATGAGGCCGCCGAGGTCAGTTCCGGCGAGATACGACAGGTCTTCGTGGTCCGGGTCGGGAATCGACACGTCGGCACGCTCGCGCGGTCGGACGAACGTGACGACCTTGTCGCGGTGGCCGGCGCGGTACAGCTGGAGCTGAGAGTGCTGGTCGGTCGCGCCAAGCGCCCGCGCCGGCGTCTGGCCTCGCCCGTCCTTACCCAGGCTCTCGGCCCAGAGCTGTGCGAACCACTCGCCGAAGGACTCCAGGCGCTCGGCGTAGGGCATGACGGCGTTGACCGTCGCGCCCGCTTCTTCCAGCGCGTAGGCCATCGCGCCGTAGGCGTAGGCCGGCGAGTCATACAGCGACGGCGCGAGGTCGTCAGCCGCCTTCTGACCGCCGGCAAGCAGCCCCTCGATGTCGATGCCGAGGATGGCTGGCGGGACGAGTCCGACCGCCGACAGCGCGCTGAAGCGGCCCGGAACGCCCTCGGGGACCGGCAGCGTCGGCAGGTCGTGCTGATCGGCGAGCGCCCGGAGCGGGCCGGACTCGCCCGTCGTGACGACGATTCGCTCGGTCCAGTCGACGCCGCGGTCCTCGTAGGCCTCGCGGACGACGAGGAAGTTTGCCAGCGTCTCCGCCGTCGTCCCCGAACGCGAGACGACGTTGATGGCCGTGTCGGCGAGTGAGAGGCCAGCGAGCGTCCGCCGGACGTGCTCCGGGTCGACGTTGTCCAGCACGACGTGACTGCCCGGGTCCTCAGCCAGCGCCTCTGTGATGGTTTTCGCTCCCAGCGCGGAGCCACCGATGCCGACGGTGATGACCGATTCGGCGTCGGCCACCGGCGCGACGGCGTCGTGGATGGTCTCGGCATCGGTTGCTTCGGGGAGGTTCAGCGAGGCGTAGCCGAACTCGCCCTTGTTCCGACCCTGCTCGATTCGCTCGTGGGCCACGGCCACCTGCTCGTCCAAGTCGTCAAGCGTCGCACGCTCGACGCCCGGGTCGGCGGCACTGGCAAGCGCGGCTCCGATATCGACGTGCATACTGGGGATGTCGATGGGCGGGTACAAACAACTCCCGGACGGCATGGCAGCAGACGTGGCTCCGTTGTCACCGCTGGCCAGACAACACCGCGCTTAACCACGCGCTTGCCTAAGGATCAGGTATGACAGACGCGACGGCAGAGCAGTCCGTCACAGCCGATGCCGACGACAAGCCCGAACCGTACAACGGGCTCCCCGGCGCATTCCCGTACGCGTTCCGGGCCACTGACTCGTTGCTGTTCAAAGCCTACGTCCCGGTTGCGCTGTTGCTGTCTGTGGCGATTACGCTCGTGTTCTCGTTCGGACTGATAACGCAACTCGCCGAAACCGGGAGCGTCCGCGGCGGCACGTTCACCTTTTCGCGGAGCTTCTTCCTGTTCGTCGGGCTGTTGCTCGTCGCGCCGCTGCTGGCTCCAGTGCTCTCCGTCGCGCGCCGCCATCGACGGACCGCATCCTCGGTCGCCTACGACCGCGCCCTCGCCCTTTCGGCGTTTCTGTTCATCGGGTCGATATATCTCGCGCTGTTGACCTCCGCTCCGGCGGAGCTTCGAGAGCCGACACAGAGCGCTGTCGTCGGCTTCTTCTACTCGTTGCCGCCGATTGCCGGCGTCGTCCCGCCGATGCTCGCGACGCTGGGGATATATCTGACTCACCGGCTGCTGAAGTAGCACCGCCAGTCCACGGCTGTCCACTCTTACGGCATACCACTCCAGCCCGTTCCCGGGTCGAAACGGGCAAGAACGCCCGCCACGAACGTGTGTCCATGACAGCGATTGAAGGGACATTTCTTGTCACGAACGCCGACGACGGGTCGGCGACGCTTCGGAACGTCGCAGACTCACAGGTGCTGACACTGTCTGACAATCCCGGCGTTGAGGCCGGCGAAGTAGTGGAGGGAACAGTCGAACCGGAGCCGCCGATGGAGGTCACCTACACCGTCACCGAGGTCGCCGAGCGGCGCACAATTCCCGTCGAGACGGTCGACCTCGCGCCGACGGCACAGACGACCGAAATCGCGGCCGAGCAGGCCCCCGGCGAGCTAACGACGGTCGAACGCGCTGGTGAGGGCGAGGTACACGTCCTCACGGTCCCGGAAGACGAGACGGCCGAGGCCGCAACGGATGTCGTCGAGGACGAGGCGACCCTCTCGCGGGCGGCCAGGCTCGGCGTCGACCGT
The DNA here is from genome assembly GCF_011627385.1 of Haloarcula sp. R1-2. Taxonomy (NCBI): domain Archaea; kingdom Methanobacteriati; phylum Methanobacteriota; class Halobacteria; order Halobacteriales; family Haloarculaceae; genus Haloarcula; species Haloarcula sp. R1-2. Next base: position 1,370,751 of record NZ_JAANTG010000001.1, on the reverse strand, counting down.
GTCGAGGTTCGGACCGCAGCGGGCGTTGTCAGCGTGCGCTACTTGCCGGACTGACGCGTTCTCTCACTCGCCTCGACTTCTTATTCGGTCGGGCCCGCGGCGCTCTGGACCTGCCAGCCACCGGCGATGCCACACGCCTCGCGCTCGGTGTACACGAACTCGGTGTCTTCGGTCACCGCGGACCCGCCCTCGACGGATTCGACCTGGAGCGGGAAGTCAAGCGTGTCGCCACAGCAGCCAACGCCGACAAACTCTGTCCACACGTCGCCCGGTGTGGCGGTGTTGTGTGTCTTCCGGAGGTACGCGCGGAACGGCGACCCGTAGACTTTGTCCCGACCCCACCCGCTGAGGTCCGCTGGATACGAGAGTTCGACCCTGATTGCGTGCTCGGACATACCGGATATACGTGATAGACTGGCATAGATGTACGGCACAGCGGATGTCAGCGGCAGTGATTGGGAAGGCTTATTCCGGCCCGTCTCACACCGTTCCGTCATGTTCGAGTTCGAGGTCCCGGAAGTCGATTACACCCAGTATTCGAACCGTCAGCTAGTGGCGGTTCCGCTGGTGGTGCTCGGTCTGGCGCTTGCGGTCCTCGGTGGCTGGTATCTGGTCACCGGCGCGCCGGTCTCTCCGAGCATCGACTTCACGGGCGGTTCGGAACTCACCGTCGAGTCGTCTCTCTCACAGGCGGAGCTCAGGGACAATACGTTCGACGAACCCGTGGTTTCCGTCCAACAGGTCGAGGGTGAGAACCGGTATATCATCACGTTTGATTCGTCGAATCTGGAGCCAATCGAGGAAACCGCGCGTTCGAGCGATCAGATGGAGTTCCTCGGTAGCGGGACCACGTCGCCGATATTCGGTCAGGAGAACCAGCGGCTAGCGGTCGTCGGCATCGGTGTCGCCTTCCTCGGGATGAGTTTGCTTGTCTTTGCGATGTTCCGGTCGGTCGTACCGAGCATCGCAGTCGTTCTGTCGGCGTTTTCGGACCTTGTCATCCCGCTCGCGGTAATGAACCTGCTCGGAATCAAGCTCTCACTGGGAACCGTCGCCGCGTTGCTGATGCTCATCGGTTACAGTGTGGACTCCGATATCCTGTTGAACAATCACGTCCTCCGGCGCTCCGGCGGGTTCTACGAGTCGACATACCGCGCGATGCGGACCGGTGTGACGATGACGCTGACGTCGATGGCGGCGATGGCGGTGATGGCGATTTCGGCGACGATATTCGGTATCGAACTGATGGCTTCTATCGGGTTCGTTCTCGTCGTGGGCTTGGCTGCTGACCTGATGAACACCTATATGCTCAACGTCACGTTGCTTCGCTGGTACAAGTATGAGGGGGTCAAACGATGAGCACACTCAAGGAAAACTGGCGCGTCGTTGCGCTGGTCACGCTGTTGCTACTCAGCGCCGTCGCGCTGTTCATCCCCGGCGTTCCGCCAGGGACCTCGGATACTGAAGGAGCTGGGGCCGCGAACCAGTCGACGAACCTCCAGTACGGGATTCAGCTCAGCGGCGGGACGCGTATTCAGGCCCCGATCGTTGGCACTACCGCTGAAGGTGTCGATGTTGCACCCGCAGACGAGGCCGACTTGGCACAAGCGACGGCGGACCGGTTGGGTCTCGACCCGATTGACGTGCGCGTTTCGAACCAGACTGAGACCGTCGAGGTGTTCTCGAACAACGTTTCCACCGGAGAGGTCGAATCCGCACTCGAAGCCGAGGGGTACGAACCGAGTGAGGTCCGTCCCGGCGTGACCCGGGACACCCGAGAGAACATGGTGTCGGTTATCAACGACAAACTGCGCGAATCGGCGCTGACAGGGGGTTCGGTGCAGCAAGTCAGCTCGCCGGGTGGTCGGAGCTTCATCAGCGTCACAGCCCCGGACAGGGGACGCGAGGAGCTCATCGGCCTGCTCGAAGAGCGTGGTGTCGTCCGCGTGTACGCTGTCCACGACAATACTGAGAACGGCTCCTACGTCCGTGAGCAAGTCCTCTCACAGGGCGACTTCGCGGGTATCGGGGCAGCACAGCGAAGCGAAACGCAGGGAACGCACGTCCCGGTGACTGTCAAACAAAGCGTGGCCGAGCGCTACGCGAACGACATGGTCGAGGCCGGCTTCGGGAGCGGGTCGACCTGCCGCGACTCGGACTACGACCACGAGAACCTCCAGAACTCACAGGCAGACTGCCTGGTGACGACACTGAACGGCGAGCCGGTGTTCATCGGTGGTGTCGACCCGGGGCTGGGACAGTCCTATCGGAACGGTGAGTTCGCCAACAATCCGCAGTTCATCATGCAGACCAGCAATATGTCTGAAGCGACCGAGCTGGAACTCGCACTCAAGGCCGGTCGGCTACCGGCCCCGCTTGACTTCGACAGCGCCGAAAGTCAGACGCTTTCGTCTGCGCTCGCTCAGGAGTTCCAGCAGCGCTCCCTCCTGACGGGCATTCTCGCCGTCATCGCGGTGAGCCTGGTGGTGTATCTCCGGTACGGGCGTCCAGAGGTCGCCCTGCCGATGATCGTCACGGCGCTGTCGGAGGTGTTCATCCTCCTCGGATTCGTTGCCTTCGTCCAGTATCCGCTGAACCTCTCGCATCTGGCCGGGTTTATCGCAGTCATCGGGACGGGGGTGGACGACCTCATCATTATCGCCGACGAGATCCTCCAGCAGGGGAAAGTTGAAACGGGCCGCGTGTTCCAGAGCCGCTTCCGCAAGGCGTTCTGGGTCATCGGCGCGGCTGCGGCGACGACCATCGTCGCGATGAGTCCGCTGATGGTCCTCTCGCTTGGCGACCTCTCCGGGTTCGCCATCATCACCATCGTCGGCGTGCTGGTCGGCGTGCTCGTGACGCGCCCGGCCTACGGTGATATCCTCCGGAGTCTCGTGCTGGACGAAGACTGACACCGTCGGTCGCTTTCTCCCGAGTTCACGACGCTCAAAAGTCACTGAGCGTTGACTGTGATGCCGCTGCCAGTACGTCGTCACACGTCGACCACGACCGGCGGGCACACGCCGGCAATTCGCCGTGTCGGTCAACGTAGTCCGCTAGGAAGGTCCGCGTTGTCGGGTCACTGGGATAGCCTGACCCCACGTCGCCGTACTCCGCTGCCAGCTCTGCGACATGGGTGTCGCGGGCCACCTTCGCAATAATTGAGGCCGCACCGACTAGCGAGTCCGTCTCGTCGGCTCCATGTTCCGCGGTTACAGCCACGTCGGTGTCGACTGCGTCCGCGACCCGACGACCGAACCGCGCCGCGTCGGTGTCGCCGGCGTCGACCGTCCCTGACAGGCCGTCTCGGGCCACCGCGGATAGGGCCTCTGCCTGCCCTTCGACAGTCAGTGTGTTCATGTCCGTCTCGTCGGCATCGATGCGCTCGACAGATATTTCAGCAATACCAACGGCGTCTGCCGATTCGCGGATTTCCTTGGCCAGTCGCTCGCGTCGCTCCGGCCTGATGTCCTTCGAGTCGCCGACCCCGCCGGGCAGGGCCGCAGGGTCGGCCCGGACGGCGGCGGCGAACATCGACCCCAGAACCGGCCCTTTCCCAGCCTCGTCAACGCCAAATCGCATGGCTGGCACGTCGATGCCGGTGTAAAAACAGGTTCCGGTTGGACGGCAGTCCAGCGAGCTACTCTTTGAGGAACTCGTCTGTCGCGAACGGTTCGTCCTCGCCCTGCACGTCGATTACGTCGAGCGCCGTCACCACGGCGTCGGTGTCGAGCAGGCCGGCTAGGCTCGGCTCCGTGCGGCCCTCATCGCTGGAGACGAGTTCTTTCACGTACAGGCCGCCTTCCCCGTGGATGCGGAGTTCGGCGTGGCGGTCGTCGGTCAGTTCGCCTTCGGCGTCGTACACTGCTCGCGTCCGTGTGATGTCGGCCCGTCGGTGGGTGACTCGCTGGGGGGTCTCCTGCTGGATGGTCGCTCCGTCCAGCTCCGTTAGTGCGTCCTGCAGGACGTCGGCGTCGACCGCGTCGCCAAACTCCACGTCCATCCGGTAGGTCTTGGAGGCGTCCAGTTCCTTGACGCGCTCGACCATTTCGTGGGTCGCCAGGTGGAGGTCCGTCACTTCGACCTTCCCATCGGCGAAGGCGTTGATGTCGGCTTCGAGTTCGTCGGCGTCCACGTCACGTTTTCGCGGTTCCATCACTTCGATGACGAACGGGCGGCCCGAGTCGAGCATTCGCGCGTCGACGTCCTCGCGGCCGGCACCGTGGAACACGGCCTCCTCGCCGTCCATCGCTTCACGGACGACAGGCGCGGACAGTTGCTCGACGCTCTCGTCGTAGCGGTAGCCGCTGCCGTCACAGCCGTCACAGGGTTCGCCTTGCCACAGCCCGGTCCCGTTGCAGTCGTTGCAGGGCCACTTCGTCTGGGGGATGTCGCGTTCGAGCTTGCGGTAGCGGCCGTAGATGAACGCCGAGTTGACGTGCGTTTCTACCTCGTCCGTTGCGAGGTCGAGCGTGAGCTGGACTGCTGGACGGCCAAACTCCACCTCCGCGCCGGTCAGGTCGCCGATTCGCTTGCCGACTTCGCGGTTGAGTTCGGTCTTCAGCGCCTCTCCGGCGTCGGGGTCCAGCCCCACGTCCTCCCGGAGCAGTTCGTCGTTTTCTTCGAGTAGCGGCGGCACTTTCGTCCCGACTTGGTAGGTGTCGAATTCGCAGCCGCGGACGGCGCTTGCGGCCTGCTCGGCCCACCAGTCGAAGCGGTCACACTCTCCTTCACAGACCCAGCAGTCCTCGCTCTCCTCAAATGGGTCGTCGTCTGCAAGCGCAAGCGTCACCCGAAGGGCGTGGCCCCGTTCGGCGTTGGCCAGCCCGAAGCTCCGGTCGGCGAAAAGCCGGCCGAGACAGGAATCACACAGCGGCCCGGTGGCAAGCGCCGAACGGGCGTCCTCAAGTATACTCATTGCCTGAGCCGACGCGTCGCCCCCGTAATTGCGTTTCGACCTCTCGGTCGTCTGGGCCGGGGAGGGCCCTGTGACCTTGCTTTCGCTTACTCACCGGTCACGCCGCCGTCATCTGTGGGTTTGCTCTTCGACTGCGCTTGGTCGAATAGCTCGCCCGGAATCTCTTCGGTTGAGATGGAGATGGACCGCTGGGGGAACGGGATATCGATGTTATCGGCCCGGAACCGTTTGTAAATCGCGCTGTTGAGTTCGTGGGTTGCACGAGCTGTCAGGGCCGGGTTGCTGACCCAGCACAGCAGTTCGAAGTTCAGCGCTGAGTCGCCGAACTCTCGGAACCGGACCCGCGGGTTCGGGCGGTCCTGCACGAGGTCCTCGGCTTCGGCTAGTTCCAGCAGGATATTCTCGACTTTGTCGATGTCCGTCCCGTAGGCGACGCCGACAGGGACCCGAATCCGGCGCTTGCGTCGCGGCGTCGACTCGTTGACGATAGCAGCGCTATTGAGCTTCGAATTCGGAACTGTGACGAGAATGTCGTCGCGGGTGCGGATGACCGTCGAGCGGACAGAGATGTCCTCGACGCGGCCGCGTTCGCCGCTTTCGAGGACGACGAAGTCGCCGACCGCGTACGTCCCGTCGAGATACAACGATAGCGACCCGAAAAAGTTCGCCAGCGTGTCCCGGGCCGCTAGGCCGACAATGATGCCCATAATCCCCGCTGAGGCCAGCAGCGGCGTCACGTCGATGTCCCAGAGGACCAGCAACAGCAAAACCCCGCCGCCCGAGATGAGCGCGCTCCAGACGTTCTGGAGGATGGGGACCATCTGGCGGTCGATGTACGCTGAATCTGTCGCGATGGCGGACGCCTGACGGCCAATGCGAAGCAGCGTCACCATCCAGACGATGACGACCAGCGAGAGCGTCCCGGCCTCAAGCGAGACGGCGATGGCCGGCCGGATATCGTAAATCTGCGCGCCGGCGTACGCGCCGCCGAGGCCGATCGAGATGTACGCAGCGGTGTGAATCCCACGGAACACGATGTCGTCGACGTCGCCCTCAATGTGTGGGGTGACCCGTCTGATCAGCCGGTCACCGAGGACACGGATGACCAGCGCGAGCGCGACCCCGCTGCCGACGAGTACCAGAAACCCCTGCCAGGCCGGCAACCCCGACAGCAGGTCCACCATCCCACTTCCCAGTTGCATACCCCCGTTTGGACACCGGCGCTATATATACTGCCACGTCGACGGCCCGAACCGAACGGCCTTTGTCCCGCGGCGTCCGCTCCGTGGGTATGAACCCGATTCTCGTCGCTATTCTGCTGGGCCTGCTGCAAGGGATACTGGAGTGGATTCCGGTCTCCAGCGAGGGCGGTGTCGCCCTCGCGTCGACGGTGGTCACAGGCGTCTCACCCGCCGCTTCGACCCGCCTCGCACTCTTTCTCCACGCCGGGACGGCGGTTGCGGCCACGGCCTACTATCGCACCGAGGTCCGAACCATCCTCCATTCGATACGGCAACTCTCGCGTCGCCCGTTCGCCGACGAGACGGCGGACCTCTCGTTTATTGTCATCGCGACGGCGGCAACCGCTGTCACCGGCCTCCCCGCGTATATGGTCCTCGACGCGGCTGTTTCGGAGCTAGAGGGCGGGCTCTTTCTGGCGCTAGTCGGCGGCCTACTCGTCATCACTGGTCTCCTCCAGCGGTTCGCTGCGGCGCTGTCGCTGGGCGAGCGTGAGATTCCGGACGGGTTCGACGCTGTTCTAGTCGGGGTGTTGCAGGGGCTGGCCATCCTCCCCGGAGTCTCCCGGTCTGGGACGACGGTGAGTGCGCTGTTGCTCAGGGGCCACGAGGGTGAGTCGTCACTTCGACTCTCATTTCTACTGTCGATTCCGGCCGCGCTCGCTGCCAACGTCCTGGTTCTCGTTGACGATGGTGTCCCCGCAATCGACCCGCTGCCGGCCGTTGTCGCGCTCGTCGTGAGCGCCCTCGTCGGCTACCTCACCGTCGACGCGCTGGTCCGGCTGGTCCGGCAGGTCCCGTTCTGGGCGGTCTGTACGGTGTTCGGTGGGTTCGGGGTCGTCGGCGGCTTGCTTGTCGCGCTGTGAGAACGGTGCTGGTACTTATTTATTCTCCGGCGTCAAATCTGTAGTACCAGCGGCTATGAGTGGTGACGAACGCAAGCTAGTCGACACGTCGGGGGACTTCCAGTACGTCGTCCGCGACGGTGACACGGTGACCGACCCGAAGTGGCGCTCCTGTCGACTCATCGTCACCAACAAGCGACTCATTCTGGCGACAGACGGCTCGAAACAGCCGATCCCACACTCCAGTATTACCCTCCCGTCGAACCCTGACGATCTGATTCCCGACGGTGGGACCGGCGGCGCAACCGCGCTGGAGGTGGGCAACAACGTCCTCCTCGTCGACACCCCGAACTTGGACGACTTCCAGACGGAGTACGTCCGCGCGACGCTACAGGGTGAGGTTATCCTCGCACGACAGCAAGCGGTCGTCGGCGGCGTCGTTCAGGAGGACGCCGAGTGGAGCAAGGCACGGTTTCAACTGGATGACGACATCATCCGCCTCCAGTTCCCCGGCGGCAAGAGCATGTCATTCGAAATTGAGGACGTCGGAACTATCGAAACGGGGACCAGTACCGTGATGGGCCAGGAGCGGGAGGTCATCGAGGTCGAACACACTGACAATCAGGACCGTAGCGTCGAAACCCACATCTCGGGGATGGACCACCACACGCGGGCGCTGAAGACGCTCTTTACCCGCGTTATCGAGGGCCGTGAGGACGATTACGAACTCTCGGAGATGGAGAGTCAGGTGTTGATGGCGCTCTACTCCGGTGTTTCACCGTTTGAGATGTCCGATTTCGTCGGAACAACGCCCGACGAGGTCGAGGAAATCTATCAGAAACTGCTCGATGTTGGTGCGGTTGATGAGGTCCGGGTTCGGACCGAGGTCGCGTTGAACGCGCAGGGGCGGAATATGGCGAGTGAGGCGATGAGTGAGAAATAGCGAGGGGCCGACCGGAGAGAGGGCCCTCGGATAGCGAACGAGGAACGCAGTGACTCGTGAGCGGCGTGGCGCTACGCGCCACAGAACGATTTTCCCTGACGCCGAGCCAACAAAAGTCGGGCGAGGACCGATTCTGATCCGGGGCAGTGGAGCGGTACCGCCACTGCGACGCGTGGCTTGCCTCTAGCGGTGGTCGGGTTCCGATGTCGCCCAGTCAGTACAGTCGGACTCGTGCCCTGCTTCCGTCTCGCCGTTTTCACTCACGCAGGTACTCGACGTCCTCAGCTTCCGTCACCGACACCCCGTCCGGGAGGTCCGACTCCGGGACCGGCGTCAGGGTGAGAACTTCACCCGCCTCGGTCTGGACCCATTCCTCACCCGTCGCTTGACTCCAATCGTGTGGTTCCCAGAACCCCGACTCGAAGCGCATCCAGATGTCGAGACCACTGTAGTACTCTCCCGTTGAACTTTCGTATATCATTGCTGACTCCACGGCGTCTGCTGCCATCGAAAAAGTCAATGCACCTACATGGTATTATTACTACCGGCAGGGCAGAAATTCGCCTGGCTTGAGAATGGAGGGGTGCTTGGATAGCACGGGTAAAGCGGTGGTTCGGCCACCGAATGAGTATGTTTAACAGGGGTGCCGTGAACCAGCTATGGAGCCGCCGCCGCGGAAAACGGAGTCCGGCCTACTGCTGTTCCATCGCCAGCTCGAGCGACCAGAAAAAGCCGTAGTACGCGACGACGCCGGCGGCGAGCGTCAGGTAGTAAGCCCACTGGGGAGCCGACAGTAGGTCGAAGATGACGCTCACAGCAGTCACCCAGGCGATAGCGAACACGAGGTCGACGAACATGCCTCGCTTGTGGTCTCGCACGTGGTTTCGGAGGGTGTCGACGACGCTCATCGGCGGCCTCGTGTCGTCCATGACGGTCGGAGTCGGTGCTGTCCCATTAGTCACGCCTCGATATCCGTCTCGCCGTGAACGTCGACGACGAGTACTGGTAGCCGCGTCCGGCGCAGCACCTTCTCCGTGACGCTGCCAAGGATGACGCGCTTGAGGCCCGAGCGGCCGTGGGACCCCATCACGACGAGGTCGATGTCGTTGTCCTCGACGAACTTTCGGATAGCGCGGGCCGGTTCGCCGGCGGTGATGTGCTCTTCGACCTCGACGCCGTGTTCGGCGGCACGGTCGCGGACGTAGCCGGTGGCCTCATCGGCGTCTTCTTTTATATCGGTCATCTCCGCCAGGTTTCCTTGGCGGATGCGGTCGACCTGTTCTGTCCCCAGCGAGTAGCTGGTCGCGTCGACGTCGACGACGTACAGTGCGTGGACCGTTGCGCCGTATTTCGAGGCGATGTCGACCGCCTGATCGACCGCGTTTTCGGCGGTTTCGCTGCCGTCGGTCGGAACGAGGATATTGTCGTACATGGGTTTAATCGTCCGCGGGGGTACTGCCACTGGTGCTGTCGCCGACGACGTCTGCGGCGGTCTCCTGTTGCCCCATCGGTTCGGGGCTGTGACACTGTCGAACCATCTTTTTCGTCTCCAGCGGTGGCTCGGGCGTCGCCAGCGAGACGGCGATAGTGACGATGAACACGAGCGGCGTCCCGATCAGCGCAGCGCCGATCGGTGGGACGTACTGGGCGTATATCGGGACGAGTGCGCCGCCTTCTCCAGCGGCTGCGCCGAGCGCGCCGATGTAGCTCGGGAGGACGCTGTTGATAATCGAGGTGATCCAGATGAGCAGGCCGAGCACCATCCCGGCCAGTGCGCCCTGACGGTTCGTGTTCTCCCACCAGAGGCCGAGGAAGAACATCGGGAACAGGACGACGCCGGCCAGCGAGAACGCGTAGGCGACCAGCTCGCCGATGAGCGCCGGTGGGTTGAACGCGGTCACCGTTACCAGCGCGCCCATGCCAATGATCGTCCCGCGACCGATGAGCACCTGCTGTCGCTGGGTCGCGTCGGGATTAATCAGCTCGGTGTAGATGTCGTGTGCGACCGCGGAGGAGGCCGTGATGAACAGGCCAGCCGTCGTCGCGATAGCCGCGGCCATCGCACCGGCCGCCACGAGGCCGACGAACCACGTCGGGAGGTTGGCGAACTGTGCGGCGAGCACGACGATCACGTCACCTTCAGCGCCGGACATGCCGCCTTCTGCGGCGTAGGCGCTCGCGCCCGTCGTCGTCTGGAAGAGGTCGACGCCGAAGGCCGCCATTGCGGGCGACGCCCAGTAGAGCAGGAGGATGAAAAACAGCCCCCACACGCAGGACCAGCGAGCGACGCGCTCGCTTCTGACCGTGTAGAATCGGACGAGGACGTGCGGGAGGCCGCAGGTCCCGACGATGAGTGAGAACGCCGTCGCGACCCAGAGGTAAAACGGCTGGTTCACGAACGGCGCAGAGAACTCGCGGCCGAGGTCAGCGATCAGTGCGCCGTACTCGATCTGCGGGAGCACCGTCGAGTACCCCTGCGAGAAGCCGACGACGTACACGCCTGCGAGGAACGCGACAATGAGGATGGTGTACTGGACGGCCATGTTCTTCGTTGCGCCCAGCATCCCCGAGAGCGCGAGATAGCCGACGGTGATGGTCATCATCACGACGATCATCGGGATGATATCGAGCCCGAAGACGTACTGTCCGACCAGTCCCATGCCGCGGGCCTGACCGACGGAGTAGACGTACGCGATGAGCAGCGTGGTGAATGCGGCCAGCGCGCGGGCAGTTGGGGAGTTGAACCGGTCGCCAACGAAGTCCGGCGCGGTGTACTTCCCGAACCGGCGCATCTGTGCTGCCAGGAAGATGAGCAGGACGAAGTAGCCGGTCGTCCAGCCGACGATGAACGCCAGCCCGTAGAAGCCAGAGAGCGCGACCAGCCCGGCGAGTCCCAGATACGAGGCGGCGGACATCCAGTTCGCGCCGATGGCCATCCCGTTCTCGATATTGCCGATGCCGCGGCCCGCGACCCACATCCCCTCTGTGTCGGCCACCTTGAACACGTAGCCGATGACGAGGAACGACGCCATCATCAGGAAGACGATAATCGCCGGGACGAGCTTGAACGAGATGTCGAGCGCTTCTGCCTGTAGCGGGACCGTCACTGCTCGACACCCCCGTCAGTGGCCGCTGCCTCGCCCGTCTCTGGAGCCGTGCTCTCGACGGAATCGATGCCGTACTTCTGGTCAAGCCGGTCCCGGTAGCGCGTGTATACGACCGCCAGAATGAGCGCGCCCGTCGGCGCACCGAACGAGACGAGGAAGTAGTGCAGCGGGAAGCCAAACAGGGGCGTCTGCACGGTCATCATCTCCGGCGCAAGTGCGGTCAGCGTCACCGGGCCGAACACGACCAGCGCCCAGAGCACGAAACTGCTCCAGATGATCTTCAGGTGGTCGCGCATAAACGGCGTACTCGGCCGTAACAGGTTCACCTCCCTGTCGAGGTAATCGATGTCGTCGTGGGCGGCTGCTGTGCCGCCGTCTGGTTGGATAGTTGACTCTTCTCGGTCCGCAGGCGTGTCTCTTGACATGGGTATGAAAGCTTGAAAATTCGTGGTGCTGTTCGCTGTTAGGGCTCAGTCACCCTGGACCTTGGTCTCGATATCACTGACAACGTCAGGGTTTCGCAGCGTACTCGTATCGCCCAGTTCCTCGCCGTTGGCGATGTCTTCCAGCAGGCGGCGCATGATCTTCCCGGAGCGGGTCTTCGGCAGTTCGGGCGTGAAGATGACCGCTTCCGGCCGCGCGATCGGGCCGATAGCATCCTCGACGCCGTCGATAATCGCACTGCGGAGTTCCTCGTCCTCGTCGTAGCCGTCCTCGGTGATGACGTAGGCGTACACCGCCTCGCCCTTGATATCGTGGTCGCCACCGACGACAGCGGCTTCGGCAACGCCTTCCACGCCGACGATAGCGCTCTCGATTTCCATCGTCCCGAGACGGTGGCCGGAGACGTTGATCACGTCGTCGACCCGTCCCAGCACGGTGATGTAGCCGTCGTCGTCGATTTTTGCGCCGTCCTCGGGGAAGTACACCCAGTCGTCAGAGTCGTCGCTATCGGTGTCCGAGTACTCGGCCCAGTATTCGTCGATGAACCGTTCGTCGTTCTTGTACAGCGTCCGGAGCATCCCGGGCCACGGCTTGTCGACGGTCAGGTAGCCGGCGCGGCCGGGTTCGACTTCCTCACCCTCGGTGTCGACGATGCGTACGTCGTTGCCCGGTAGCGGCGGCCCGGCCGACCCCGGTTTCATGTCCTTAACGCCGGGTAACGTCGTTATCATCATGCCGCCGGTTTCGGTCTGCCACCAGGTGTCGACGACGGGACACTCCTCGTTGCCGATATGTTTGTAGTACCATTTCCAGGCACGGGGGTTGATTGGCTCACCGACCGTGCCAAGCAGGCGCAGGCTAGAGAGGTCGTGTTGCTCGGGGTACTGTTTGCCCCACTTCATGAACGCCCGGATAGCTGTCGGCGCGGTGTACAGTTGGTCGGCTTCGTACTCCTCGACGATGTCCCAGAGGCGGTCCTTGTCGGGGTAGTCCGGCGTCCCCTCGTACATCATCGTCGTCGTCCCGAGCGCGAGCGGGCCGTAGACGATGTAGGAGTGACCGGTAATCCAGCCGATATCGGCAGAGCAGAAGTACGTGTCCTCGGGTTTGATGTCGAGCACCGCCTGCGATGTCCAGGCCGCCCAGGCGAGGTAGCCGCCGGTGGAGTGTTTGACGCCTTTTGGTTTCCCGGTGGTCCCGGAGGTGTACATGAGGAACAGCATGTCCTCGGCGTCGCGGTCGACTGGTTCGACAGTCTCGCCTTCGTTGTCGTCGATGACGTCCTCGAAGGCGACCTGATTGTCCGCGTAGTCGTGGTCGAAGCCGTCGCCGTCCATCAGCCGTTCGGCGACGATGGCGCGTTCCACCTCGTGGTCAACGCCGCTCAGCCCTTCGTTGGCTTTGTCGAGGTGGTCGAGCGGGTCGCCGCGGCGGTAGTAGCCGTCGCAGGTAACCAGATACTCCGAGTCGGCGGAGTTCATTCGGGTCGCGAGCGCGTCCGCGGAGAAGCCGGCGAACACAACGGAGTGGGGCGCGCCGATGCGGGCACAGGCCAGCATGGCGATGGGAAGCTGCGGAATCATCGGCATATACATCGTCACGACATCATCTTCGCCGACACCCATCTCACGCAGGCCGGCCGCGAACTCGTTGACCTTCTGATGGAGTTCCTCGTACGTGTAGGTGATATTGTCTTCCTCGACTGGCTCGCCGACCCACTCGATAGCGGCTTCGTCGCCGCGCTCGTCGAGGTGGCGGTCCAGACAGTTCGCTGAGGCGTTTAGCGTCCCGTCTGTGAACCACTCGTAGAACGGCGGGTTCGAGTCGTCGAGTACCTGATCGTACTCCTCCTCCCAGTCGAGAAGGTCAGCGGCCCCCTCCCAGCACTCCGGCCAGTTCTCCTCGAACTCGTCGTAGATACCCTCATCCGTGACGTTCGCCTGCTCGACGAACGACTCCGGCGGCTCGAAAACCTCCTGCTCTTCGAGCCGTGCTTCGAGTTGGACATCTTCATCTGACATGGTCTATCATCGATATTTCACAGCGGCCATATAAACGGGGGGTCTAACTACGATAACATGAAACAGGGTTTCAGTTGTCGGCCGGCTGCCGCGGCTCCGCCGGCCGGTCGTCGAAAAACGCGGTCAGGACCTTCTGCTGTGCTTTCCTGAGGTGATTGTGCAACGTCGGCGACGAGACGTCCAGCGAGTCTGCTAGCTCCTCTGCGGTTGAGCCACGAGGCCACTCGAAGTAGCCGCTGTGGTAGGCCGCCTGCAGGACCGTCTCTTGTCGGTCTGAGAGCGTGTCAGTCAGTCGGTCGCGGAACCCGGTGTCCGTCTCGGCCGGCCGCTCTGTCTCTCGCTTCGCCGCTAGCGATGTCTCTCTGTAGGCATTGGTGATGGCGTTGACCGTCGGTCTGATCTCGGCCTCACTGGGGAGTTCGACTGCGATAGTCGCCACACCATCGGTAGCCGTCACAGCGCGGATGCGGCCGCCGCTCTCGACCAACTGGAGTGCTGGCGTGTCAGTGACGACAACTTCCAGTAACACGCCGTCGCTGTGCTCTTCGAGTAGCCTGGCGTCGGTCACGCCGTCGTCGTCGTCCGCATACGAGAGTATTGCGTCGGCCGATGCATCTTCAACCATCAGATAGTACAGCAGCGACTGGCCTGCAACAGGGACGACGCCGGACAGTTCGACCGTACAGTGTAACGCCTCGGATACTCCGGCGGTAAACGTTCGCTCGTCCGCACAGTGGAACTCCAGCTCGGTCACTGTGTCGGCAAGTAGGAGGCGTTTGCGTTCGGCGGCGACCTGTGCGTGGCCGATCTGCACGCCAAGCGCGGATAACACGGCACGTTCCGCGTCAGTGAGGCCCTCGCCTGTCCCGACCCCAACGACACCGGACACGGCGTTTTCTCTGACGAGCGGGACCAGAGCGACCGACCCAACACTATCGTCGACGACACGAACCTCGCCCACGTCAAGTGGCGTGGAGGCTGACTCGATATGGGCGTCGATCTGCTGCTCGACAGCCGCCTCCGAGATTTCTGTCGTCGCGCGCGGTGTCAGTCCGTCGCCAGTCCGCTCGGCCAGCCAGGCGAATTCGAAGCCGGCTGTCTCTGTCAGGTGGTCACAGACTGTTGTTGCAATCGCTTCCCCAGTCGCGGCGGCCGCAAGCGCCTCGCTGACCGCCGTAATCCAGTTGACGGGTCGCTGGGACCCGCTTGCCGCCGCCCGCCTGCCCGACCCGTCGACGGCTGTGATGATGGTTTCGCGGTCCGGTTCGTCAAGCAGAGGGTCGAGTCGGTCGAGTCGGTCCCAGCCGCCGAGTGCACAGACGACGTCCGGCGGGACGCCGTCGTCCAGCAGGCTCGCCGCGAACCGCCACCGGAGGTCGCGTGTGGAAACTCCGTGCAGGTGTGGTGCCGTATCGGCGGCTCGGTCGGCTACCTCGCTGACGAGCATCTGGAGCCGACGCGGGGAGACGGAAAACAGCGGCTCGTCGTCGTCCGTCCCGGCCGCGTTCGCGTACTTCCGCATATCGTGCTCAACTGAATCCGGGAGGTACGTCTCGCGGACTACTTCGCCGTCCTCCCGAACGGCAAGCAGGCGGTGTCCCTCGAACTCGGTGATGTCGGTCAGCCGCACGGCCGTCATCTCCGCCGGACGGAGTCCGGCCTCCGCACCGAGCCGGAGCACGAGGTCGGACCGGTGTGTCCCGGCCGCGCGCCGGAGCTGTTCGTACCCTCGTTCGCCGATGCGGTCCGCTGCGCCGTCCATATATTTCGGAAGTTCAGATAATACCGAAATAAGCGTTGCGACTAGAACGTGGTTACGGATGAGATACTGACAATAATACAGCCGCTAAAGACGCCACTGCCACAGAAATATTTCGGAAGTATAGATAAATCCGAACCAGCTTACTTCCGTCTCGTAGTCGACTGGATTTCGCCGAGAATTTCGGGGTTTCGCAGCGCGCTGGTATCGCCCAGATCCTCGTCGTTCGCCACTGACGTCAGCAGGCGGCGCATAACCTTGCCCGAGCGCGTTTTCGGGAGGTCGGGCGTGAACACGACCTCTTTCGGGCGGGCGATACCACCGATGGCGTTGACGATAGCGTCCTCGATGGCTGTCTGGAGTTCACGCTCGGCGTAGCCGTCCTCCGGAGAAGCAAACACGTACACCGCCGTTCCGGTCGTCTCGTCGTCGGCACCGACGACGGCGGCTTCGGCGACGCCGGTGACGCCGGCGACCGTCGACTCCAGTTCCTTGGTGCTAAACCGCCGGCCGGCGACGTTGATCGCGTCGTCGATCCGACCGAGGAACGTGATGTAACCGTCAGCGTCGACCGAGACGCTGTCTTCGGGGTAGTACCGCCATTCCTCGGCGCTGTCCGGGGCGCTGCCCCAGCCCGTCCCGTCAAGTAACGCGCGGGGCATCCCCGGCCAGGGGCGCGTCACAACGAGTTCCCCGGCCGTGTTCGGCTCGGCTGTTGCGCCCGAGCGGGTAACGACGGATGCCTCGATTCCCGGCAGTGGGGTTCCAGCGGCCCCGGGTTTCATTTCGTCGACACCGGGCAGCGTCGATACGAGTATCGCACCGGTTTCGGTCTGCCACCAGGTGTCCACGACTGGGCACTCGCCGCCGCCGATGTGTTCGCGATACCACTCCCAGGCGTGAGCGTCCATCGGCTCGCCAACCGTGCCCAGCAGGCGCAGGCTGGAGAGGTCGTGTTGCTCGGGGTACTGTTCACCCCACTTCATGAACGCCCGGACTGCCGTCGGCGCAGTATAGAACACGTCAACGGCGTACTTCTCGATGAGCTCCCACAGGCGGTCTTTCTCGGGGTGGTCCGCTGTGCCGTTGTACAGTACTGTCGTCGTTCCAAGCGCGAGCGGGCCGTAGACGATGTAGGAGTGGCCGGTAATCCAGCCGATATCGGCCGAACACCAGTAGGTGTCTTCGGGCTTGATGTCGAGAACTGACCGGGCGGTCCAGGCGACGTGTGCGAGATACCCCCCGGTCGTGTGGGTGACGGCCTTCGGCTGCCCGGTCGTGCCCGAGGTGTAGATGCGAAAAAGCGGGTCGTCCGCTGCCTGCGAAACGGGCTCGACTTCGGCTCCTTCGTGGGCCGCCAGCAGGTCGTGATAGTCGACGTAGTCGTCGCCTAAATGCACATCACGGCCCAGTCGGTCAAGCACGACGACCGACACGTCGTGGTCGACAGTGATTCGCGCGTTATCGGCCTTGTTCTTTTGTGCGACGGCGCTACCGCGGCGGTAGTAGCCGTCACAGGTAATGAGATACTCTGACTCGGCTCGCTCCATTCGCGTCGCGAGCGCGTCCGCAGAGAACCCGGCGAAGACGACGTTGTGTGGCACGCCAAGACGGGCACAGGCCAGCATCGCGACCGGGAGCTCGGGCACCATCGGGAGGTACAGCGTCACCACGTCGTCCGGGCCGACGCCGCGGTCGCGCAACGCTGCTGCAAAGGCGTTGACCTCCCGGTACAGTTCGAGGTAGGTGTAGGTGCGGGACTCGCCGAGGTGTCCCTCCCAGACCAGTGCTAATTGGTTCTTGCGCTCGGGGAGGTGCCGGTCAAGACAGTTGTATGCGGCGTTTAATCGGCCATCGGGGAACCATTCGAACGGTGGTCCGTCCGTTCCACGGAGCACCGTCTCACACGGCTTCTCCCAGTCAAGCAACTCGGCGGCCTCGCGCCAGCAATCGGGCCACTCCCGTTCGAAGCGGTCGTAGACAGCCAAGTCCGTCACGTTCGCCTGTTTGACGAACCAGTCCGGTGGTTCGACTGTCTCTCGCCCCGTCTGGGACTGGCCCCGATCCGGTTCGTCACCCCGTGTCATCAGTTGACAGTACATCGCCGCACCCAAAAAATATCCTATCTAATTGTGTACGATTCCGCTGTGAGACCGACTACTGCGGTCGGCCGTTCTCACTTTCGACACTGGCGACGGAACTTATATTGAGTCCTGCGGACAACAACTGCACGAGAGGTCGGTACGGGGTATGAGCGACACCGAAAAGAAGATCGCCGATACGAAGGGGCAGTTCCTCCAGGCGGTCTCACAGGGCCAGCGGCTGACCGACGCCGAGTGGCGAAACTGTCGCATCGTCCTCACCACCGAGCGGGTCGCCCTGCTGGGCGACGACAAGCGACAGATTTCACTGACCGATATCGACCGTATCGCTGACCGGTTCGACGTGAACCAGCAGAGTGCCGGGGTCTCCGACTACGTCGCACTCTACGTCGGCGAAGACGTTATCCTCGTGTCGGCATCGGACCACGGAACGTTCGAGACCGATTTTTACCGGGCGAGTCTCGACGGCGCAATCGTGCTGGTTCAACACCCGGCACTGAAGGGCGGCGTCGTCCAGTCTGCTGAGTGGACGAAAGGCCGACTCAAAGTGACTGACGAGGCGCTGAAACTCGCGATGGCCGACGGCCAGGCTGTCGTCATTGACCGCGCCGACATCGGCGACCTTGCTGTCGAAGAGAAGCAGGTCAGCGGCGAGGAGCGGACGGTCATTCAGGTCGAACACAGCGAGGAAGATATCAGCGTCGAAACCCATCTCGCAGGCGAGGAGTTTCATGCAACTGTCCTCCGGACAATGCTCGAAGAGAGCGCCGAACAGAACCAGGCCGATCTGGACCTGAGCTCGACGGAGAAGCGGGTCATCATGGCGCTACACTCCGGTGTGTCGCCGTTCGACATCCCCAACTTCGTCGGCATCGACGTCGAAAAAACCGAGGAGATTTTCGACCGACTGATCGAACTCGACGTGATAAGCGTGCTCCGGGAACGGACCGAAGTGAACCTAACGACCAAGGGCCGTCGGGTCGCTGGCGAGCGGATGGGCGAGCAGTAGTCTGTTGTCCAGAACCAGCAAGCGCCACGAGGACCAATTGTTTTGGATATTTGAAACGTCTGGTTTTGCCGTGATAAACTGGACATACGTGTCGAGTAAACACCACCCAATCTCGGTAAGGCCGCCATATTGAAGCCCCTCCTCCGTCTGCAACAGGTATGCACATCGATACGGCTGTAGTCCTTGCTGCGGGTGAAGGGACTCGTCTCCGGCCGTTGACGCGAAACCGGCCAAAACCTATGTTGCCGGCCGCAAACCGTCCGATTCTCGAACACGTCTTCGACGCGCTGGTCGAGGCAGGCATCGAAAAACTGGTCGTCGTCGTCGGCTACAAGCGCGACCGCGTTCAGGACCACTTCGGGCCGACATATCGCGGCGTTCCTATTTCCTACGTGAGCCAGACGAAACAGCTCGGCAGCGGACACGCACTCCTTCAGGCACGGAGCGTCGTTGACGGCCCGGTTCTGGTGATGAACGGTGACCGTCTCGTCGACGCAGCCACTATCGAGGAGGTAGACACCTCCTATGCGGAGACCGGGAACACAAGCATCGCCGTCCTTGAACGGCAAGACACCAGCCGGTACGGTGCTGTCGAGGTACAGGACCGCGATATTGTTGATATCGTCGAAAAGCCACAACACGACGAGTTCAGGCTCATCAACGGCGGCGTGTACGCTTTCGACGGCGACATCTTCGAGGCTATCGACGAAACGACCCGTCACGCCGGCGAGCTGGCACTGACTGACACTATCGAACTCATCCTTGAATCTGACCGCGTCCAGGCAGTCGAGGTCGACGGGATGTGGGTCGACGCGACGTACCCGTGGGACCTGCTGACCGTCGCCCGAGAGGTGCTGGCGCGGGGCCGGGTCGTCGAATCGGCCCGAGACGAGCAGGTCTGGGTCGATAACTCCGCACGCGTCCACGACGAGGCGACCCTCCAGTCGCCAGTTGTCATTGGCCCGGACTGTGAGATCGGACCCGACGCTGTCATCGGTCCGAACGTCGCGCTTGGCCGTAACACCACTATCGGGGCCAACAGCGTCATCCAGCACACTGTCCTCGACGCGGACACGCGTGTCGACCCGAGTTCGACTCTTATTGACACTGTCACCGGGCAGGACGTGGATCTGGGCGTCAACACTGTCGTTCCTGGTGGCCCGGCCGATGTTCAGGTCGGCACAGAAGTGTTCGAGGACCAGCGGCTCGGTGCCGTCATCGCCGACCGTGCCGTCGCACTCGGTGACGTGAGCTTCGTTTCCGGGTCGCTCGTGGGTCCTAATGCTCGGCTCACCACTGGCGTGACAGTCAATGGAACTGTCCGCGAAGGCGCGGAGGTGGTCCGCTGATGTGTGGGATCATCGGCTGTGTCGGCCGCGGCGACGAAACGCTCGACACGCTCGTTCACGGCCTCTCGAAGCTGGAGTACCGCGGGTATGACTCCGCTGGCGTCGCGCTTGCGAACAATCATCTCGACCTGTGCAAACACTCCGGGAAAATTGCCGACTTGCGCGAGGCACTGTCGGACCGGACGCTCTCGGGGTCGGTCGGTATCGGCCACACCCGCTGGAGCACGCACGGTCCGCCGACCGACGAGAACGCTCACCCGCATCAGGACTGCACCGGTGATGTCGCAGTCGTCCATAACGGCATCATCGAGAACTACCAGTCCCTGCGGGACGAACTCGTCAGCGCTGGCCACACTTTCACGTCCGACACCGATACTGAGGTCGTCCCCCATCTCATCGAAGACGCGCTAGAGGCGGGAGCTGACCCCGAAGACGCTGTCAGAGAGACGGTCGACCGACTTGAGGGAAGCTATGCCGTCGCCGTTGTCGTTGCCGGCTGTGACTCGGTATTTGCTGCGCGAAACGACTCGCCGCTCGTGTTAGGCATCGACGACGACGCGACGTATCTGGCCAGTGACGTGCCCGCCTTCCGGGATTTCACCGACAAGGTCGTCTACCTCGCTGACGGCGAGTTCGCCCGCCTCAACGGTGCCGGATGGACCGTCACTGACACCGACGGCAATGTCGTCGAGAAGGACATCGACACCGTCCAGTGGGACCCCGAGGAGACCGGCAAAAGCGGCTACGACCACTTCATGCTCAAAGAGATCCACGAGCAACCGCGTGCGCTCCGGCAGTGTCTGCGGGGCCGGGTCGACGAACTCGCCGGAACGGTCGACATCGGCGACCTCGGCGACCTTTCCCCGACCGGCGTCCAGTTCGTCGCCTGCGGGACCTCCTACCATGCAGCTCTGCACGGCGCACAACTGTTCCGTGAAGCGGGCGTCCCCGCCCAGGCGTTCCTCGCCAGCGAATACGCCACAGGTACGCCACCCATCGGCGACGCGCTCGTCGTTGGCGTCACGCAGAGCGGCGAAACCGCAGACACGCTTTCCGCACTTCGGGCCGCCCGCCGCCGCGGCGCACGCACGCTGGCCGTGACCAACGTCGTTGGCTCAACCGCGGCCCGCGAATGCGATCACGCGCTGTACATCCGCGCTGGGCCGGAAATCGGCGTCGCCGCTACCAAGACCTTCGCCTCCCAGCTAGCCGCGCTGAACCTGCTCGCCCTTGGGACGTCGACGACCGGTGATGCCCGGCAGGTAATTAGCGCGCTCCGCGACCTCCCCGGTCACGTTCAGGAGGTTCTTGATGAGTCTGCCGCCCGGGAAGTCGCTGAGTTGTATCAGGACGCCAACGCCTACTTCTTCATCGGCCGTGGCTACCAGGAGCCCGTGGCACTCGAAGGCGCACTGAAAATGAAGGAGATCACCTACAAGCACGCCGAGGGCTTCGCTGCCGGTGAGCTAAAACACGGCCCACTTGCTCTGGTGACAGAGAACACGCCCGTGTTCGCTATCGTGACTGGCGACGACGAGCGCGCCCGCAAGACGATCGGAAACGTCAAAGAGGTCGAAGCGCGCGACGCCCCGGTGGTCGCAATTACTGACGGACAGAGCGACGTTGAACGGTACGCCGACCACGTACTCCAAATTCCGAAGACGCATCCGCGGGCCGCTGCAGTGCTTGCGAATACGCACCTGCAGCTGGTGTCGTATCACACAGCTGCATTGCTGGGCCGAAACATCGATAAACCACGCAACCTGGCAAAAAGTGTGACGGTAGAGTGAGCGGCGCGTAGCTGGCTACTCGCGTTGCTCGTGGTTCTCTGACGGTTTTGGCGGTTCGAGGAGTTTTGCTGCCAGCTTGACTGCTTTTGAGCCTGAGAGGGTCTTTTCGATAGCCCGTGTCACTGTGCCGAGGCCAGAATTTTTCCAGAATCGCGTAAGCTGGGGAGTGAAAGCGTCGAGAACAGCGAGTAATGGACCGACAGTGTACGTTTCGCGTAGGTCGATAACGATGAGCGCTGACTCCGACGTTACTGTGTGGCGCAGATTCTCGCTGCCCTGTTACCTTGCCGCTGTGACTGCCTCTCACCGTTAATCAAAACTCGGTGATAACAGTGTACCAGGGTGATGATTACGGTTCTCAGATTCAGTGCAACTCCCATACGGAAGCGCTTACCGAGATACACGGGCTCATTACGACCGATGTATTGCGGTCGATGATTAACTGTTCTCAATGGTTCCTGTGCGCCATTATAATATCAATAATAACGCTCCAGATCTGTCTCGAAACGAGTTTCATATCGTAGCTAAACGACTGGTCACGCACGTATTCTAGGTCGTATCGCAGCTTTTCGCCCGGCTCCTTTCCAGTCACATGATTAACCTGGGCAGGACCGGTTAGGCCCGGTTTGACGAACCATCGTTTCTGCCAGTCAACGACACCAGTCTGGATATCCGAGTCCAGCACCGGTCGTTCTGGCCGTGGACCGACGACGCTCATATCTCCTCGCAGTATCGACCAGAGCTGTGGAATTTCATCCAGATGGGTCTGTCGCAGCACTCGCCCGACCGAGGTTACGCGTGGATCGACTCCACCCGCATCTTCGTCGCTAATCTTCGCACCGGTTTCGTCTTCTGCGTTCTCGATCATCGACCGAAACTTGTAGATCGAGAAGGTTTCGCCGAACACCGCTGTTCGGTCTTGTCGGTACAGTATCGAGCCGCCGTCCTCTAGCTTTATCGCGACTACAATCCCAACGATCACCGGCGATAGCGCGATCAGCCCAGCCGATGCAAACGCGATATCGAACGCGCGCTTGAGAATGTAGTCCTGTATGTCCCAGGGCTCGATCTCTACGTCAACCAGGGTTCCGACTCCACCGCTGGCGGTCAGCACAGAATCTGCATGGTCGCGATGAACTTTCGCGTTGACACCGTACTCGTAACAGGCGTCGAGAGCGCCGAAGAACTCCGCCCGGTCGGCATGCTCAAACGCTAGCACGACCGTATCGATGTCATACTCGACGAGCACGTCCTCAATCCGCGAGAGGCCACCCAACCGTTCCAACCCACTGGGGTTAGTTCCGCCGTCAGCGATGGCTTCGGTCTGTTCGATTGTCGTAATGACACTCGTCGGACAGAGATATCCCAGGAGCGTCCCGTTGACCTCGCTTGCTACTTCCTCTATCACTTGGAGGTTATCGCCAACGACGATGGTTCGCTCGCCATTTGAGGACGGTCGCTTCCGAATCCACACAAACCACGCGGGCAGTGCGACCAGTAATAAGGGAGTCACTAATACGACAGTCAAACGCGGCAGCTTGTACGAATAGTCGAAGTAGCCGATCGTCGCTAGGACGAGAGCCGCCACGAGTACCCGCTTCTGGGCCAGTGCTATCGCATCAAGAATTCTCCGTGGGCGGGGTTTGTACAACGGGAGGAACACACTGACGACGACCGCGATTGTGACCAAGAGCTCGATCGTGAACTCTGGCCCCGTTGGAGGGTCAGTCGGCAGTCGACTGAGTATCGGGATAGTTGTCGCTATCGACTGGATGGTCGCGTTATTAACAAGTGCGATGGCGACCGCTGTAAGCACGACAACGCCGGCCACACTTGCAACCCGGTACCGCCAGCCACTATCCATTATCAGTGTGATTGCCCAGTTCCGGGATAAGTCCTGCGTCCCGGAACTCAAATACTGAAGCTACTGTCCGTAGACACGCGGTCCAACTGCCCTGCATTGTCATAGTGCCACTGAAAGACACTGCTGCACGAGACCTGTTCGTGAGCCGACGGACCCACAGTGTACGCACTAGCGTAGTCGTGTCGACTATCGCAGCGTTGATCCAACCCTCTCTGTGCCTGTTCCATTTGACGCTGTACGGCAGATATCGTCTCACGGTGGTGGTCCAGTCTTCTGATTGAGAACCCACACAACCACGCGACCGACGTGACTGTATGGTCTCACCGGTTACTGACCAGGCTACCCGAACTGAGTTCTCACTCGCTTGCAGCGATGTTTTCGGCGGCTATCTCTGGGTTAATTTCGCCCTGTAGCCGTTCCTCGGCCTGATCGCGGTCTTCGGGATAGCCGATATCGTTCCGCCAGCCGTCCATGCGGATCGCGTCGATCGTTCGCCCGGAGTGTAACAGGAGGTCAATCGCATCACTGATCTCGTACTCGCCGCGATTGGAGGGCTGCACCAGATGGCAGGCGTGGAAGATAGCTGGCGTGAACGTGTAGAACCCAGTCATCACAAGGTTTGACGGCGGCTCTTCTGGCTTTTCGACGACTTCGGTGATCTCACCGTACTTGTTGGTGTCACAGACACCGTACCGCCCGGCTTCTTCCCACGGGACTTCCTCAACGAGGAAGGCGGCGTCGGCACGTTCCTCCGCCTGACGGTTGACGACGTCTTGGAGGTTCGCTTCGAAGATGTTGTCGCCGAGCATCAGCATGAAGTCGTCGTCAACGTGTTCCTCGACGGTCAGGAGTGCATGGGCAAGGCCGTTCTGCTCGCGTTGGTGGGTGTAGGTAATCGGAACACCATCGAACTCGTCCTCGTAGTGATTAATGATGGCCTGCTTCTTGTAGCCGACAACTACCAGCAGTTCGTCGGCGCCTAGCTCGATCAACTGCTCGAAGCAGTGGGTCAGAATCGGTTTCCCCGCGACCTCTACCATCCCCTTTGGCTTGTCTTCGGTCAGCGGGCGGAGACGGGTCCCCTCACCAGCGGCAAGTACGACAGCTTTCATATCTCTCAATTCGTTGGCCGTCCGATAAAACTCTTGTCGAATTATAAGATCCGAATTATAATATCCGCTCCTTGACTACTGCCGCCCGATGAATGTCAGCATTGTCGGGAGTGGATACGTCGGGACAACGGTCGCCGCGTGTCTTGCGGATCTCGGGCACGAAGTCGTAACGATAGACATCGACGAAGACATCGTTGACGCAATCAATAACGGCGAGTCGCCGATACATGAACCTGGGCTTGACGAACTTGTCGCCGAACACGGTGGTGGGCGACTCCGGGCAAGTACCGACTACGAAGAAATACTCGACACTGAACTGACGATGTTGGCGCTTCCGACACCATCGAACGACGATGGAAGCATCGACCTCCAGTTCATGGAAGCCGGTGCGGCATCTATCGGTGAGGCGCTGGCCGGCACTGAGAACGCGGCAGCGGACCCGCATCTCGTCGTCACGAAGTCGACTGTCGTCCCGAACACGACCGAGGATCGGCTCGCACCACGTATCGCTGACGCCGGTCTCGAACGCGGGGCGGACTTCCTCGTCGCGTCCAATCCTGAGTTCCAGCGCGAGGGGACGGCCGTCGCGGACTTCCTGAATCCTGACAAACTCGTCTTCGGGATGGACGACGACCGCGCAACGGCCCTTCTCAATGACCTCTACGCGCCGCTACGCGAGGCTGCTGACGGCGACGTGCCGGTCGTCGAAACCGGTATCGCCGAGGCCGAGATGATAAAGTACGCCAACAACACGTTCCTCGCGACGAAAGTCAGCCTCATAAACGATATCGGGAACATTTGCAAGGAGTTCGGCGTTGACGCCTACGAAGTCGCCGATGCTATCGGACTCGACGACCGGATCGGCGAGCAGTTCCTCCGAAGCGGCGTCGGCTGGGGTGGCAGTTGCTTCCCGAAAGACACGGACGCCATCATCGCCGCGGCGCAGGAGCAGGGCTACGACCCCGCTGTCCTTTCGGCGGCCGTGGAACTGAACGACGCGCAGCCAGAGCGGCTCCTCTCCCTCCTCGATGACCACGTCGACGTATCCGGCAAACGAATCGCTGTTCTCGGGCTGGCATTCAAACCCGGGACGGATGACATCCGAAACACGCGAGCTGTTCCGGTCATCGAGGGACTGCAGGAGCGTGGCGCAGACATCGTCGCCTACGACCCTGTTGCCACCGAGAATATGCGCGAGCGCTATCCCGACATCGAGTACGCCGACTCGGCGGCGGCCGCCCTTGCGGGTGCGTCAGGCGCTGTTGTCGTCACTGACTGGGACGAGTTCGCAGCGCTCGACGCTGCGTTCGACGAGATGGCAGACTCCGTCGTCGTTGACGGTCGACGCATCATCGAGCGGCGCGACGGCATCACCTACGAAGGATTGACCTGGTAGCGCAGTCAGTTACCTGCCTGTATTTGCCTGTCGATGACGGCTACCGTGCCGGCAGCGAGTAGCGCCACAACGAGCACGGTCGGGTCCGAAGACACGTACAGGCTCGGCGTCGGCGGCCGCCAGTTCGTGAACGGGTACAGCCACGCGCTCGCTCGCCCGTCGGCGTACACTCGCATCCCATCGAGCAGCAGCGACGTGAGGCCGCCGAACGTCACGAGTCCGAATACTCGTCTCCAGCGTCGTCGCTCGAATGCGACGGTGATGACTCCAGCGAGCAACAGGACTCCGCCGAGTGTGGAGACAGGCATATAGGAGAACGGAACGCCGAGAAACGCTTCGACTACCCTCTCGTTTAGCACGATTCCGACCTTCACCAGATCGGGAATCGCCGCACCGCCCATCCCAACGACGACCCAGCGCTGATCGAGCCAGTCGGCACGCCAGCTTGCCACCGTGAGAAGGATGTATGTGACGAGCAGGTGTGTTAGCAGGTCAGCCATCGCGGGCCTCCAGCGTCCACGAATCGCGGTTGATGCGCCAATACCGGACGAACAGGAGCAGGAATCCGAATGTGCCGATAGCCGAGGCACCGTACTTGTAGAACTCGGCCCACCGACTGCTGTTGACGACTTCGACGCGCTCGGCCGTTATCGTCTGCGCTGGTTCGAGCGTCCCGTACACCTGAACGACGCCACCGGGTTCGACGGCTGTTCTCGTCTCAGTGACCCTGAGTGTGATTGCCGTCTCATCGCTTTCGGCCCTGATTCGCATCTCGTCATCGCTTGCCTCTGTCACTGTGCCGAACACCATGAGCTGCTGTCCGACGTACGACTCGTATCCGGCCGAAAGGTCCGCAGCATCCGGATACGGTGACCGTTCGTCCTCTGTCAGTTCCGCGTGGATGCACAGTCCCCCGAGTGTCAGACACAGCACAAGCACGATGATGACACGAACCCAGACGCGCACACCATCTGTTCTTTCGGTGGGTACAATGGTCGTTTCGCTTCAGAACTACAGTGTGCCTGTCTGAGAAAATCACTCGACAGTCACGCTACCGCCGCTGTACACCATTTCTTCCGTGACTTCGACGGTCGTTTCACTTCCGCTATCGGTCGTCACCGTGTACGTCCCAGGGTTTGCGACGGTAACAGTGAACGCACCGTTCCGGTCGGCTGTCGTCTGGCGTTCGTAAGCTATCTCTCTGTCCGAGACAGCGACCGTCGTTTCGACCGAAACGGTTGCATTCGGGGCCACGGAGCCCTTTACCGTCCCACCGGGGACGACCGCGAACGCCTTGTGGCTCCCGTCTTCGCTCGTGAAGAGCGGCCGGTAGTGGGCCAGGCCGTCCACATCCCCGTTCCGGCTTCCGAAGTGCTGGTGTAACCGAGTGTACATCGTGGTCGGCTCCTCGATGTCGGTCACTGTCGTCACGACGTATCCGACCCGGCCAGAAATCCGATTATGGGCCTCATCAGGATCCGTCGCTGCGACGACCGGTTCGTACGTCCCGCGAGCATACCCGTAGCTCCGTGACTCGCCGTTGACGAAGTAGTTATACACGCGGTTCTGTCCCCAGCGGCTGAGCACATAGTTTTCGGGGTATTCGAGTCCGCGCTCGGCGGCGTCTGCTTCGATTGCCGTCGCCGCGTCGTACGTCCCGTCCTCAACGAGCACCTGACTCGTTTTCACCGGAACCTGCACCATTCCGAGGGACCCGAACAACAGGAACAGCACGAACAGCGACGCAACCGCGCGGGTGTCTGGAACGAGCACGTCCCGGAAGTCCCTGTCACCAGTCGTTAGTACTGGACGGGCGAGGTCGACCCACGAGGCGGCCCAGACGAACGCGAGGCCGGCGAACAGCGCGAGAAACGTGGCCAGCTCGCCGACGAAACGGACTTGAATCACGGCGAGGACGAGCAACACCCAGGCGTAGCTACTGGCGACGAGCCAGCCGCTTCGGTCGTTCCGAGCGAGGTCGACGCCCCACACCATCGCCGGGAGCGCCAGAAACAGCGTCAGGCCGAGCAGGAACAGGAAGCCGAATGCGTCCGCGCTGAACAGCCCGTACGTCTCGGCAATCCCGTCGGATCGAAACAGCGCGTCGAGCCGGCTATTGAACGTTCCCCACTGTGCTGTGAAGCCGAAGCGGAAGAGGAGGAGACCGACGACGCCAAGCCCGATATCGACCACAGCTAGTTGCCCGGCAGTGCCACCGAAGCGTCTGGCTGCTTCTGCCGTCGCAATGACGACGACAGTGCCCAGCGTCAACAGTGCTGGCGCACTAGCGACAAGCGCAGTTTGCCAGCCGGTGATAGTATGGACACCGCCAGCGAGTAGCGCACCGAGGCTAACGCCGGCAAGAACTGGTGCGTTTCTGACCAGTGCCGACCGGTCGTTAGACACGTCAAGAAGTGTCTGGCCTAATACGACCAGACTGGCCGGCAGAACAAGCAACGGTCCGGCCTCCCACGCAAGCACTTGGCCGGCAATCCCGACACCGATGCCGACTGCGGCGATCCACGGCTGTGGTCGACGAAGCGACGTTCGATTCGTGGCCGTTAGCGCGACCACGAGTGCAAGAGCAGTGAGTCCCAGCCAGGGATAGTCGAAGGCGTGGTGGTCCGCGAACCCGAGGCTCGTCCGGAAGGCGTGGCCGGGAATAAACGCTAGAAAGAGGACCGATGCGAGACCGACACGCCGGTCGCCTGACACCCGAACTGCGAGCAGATAGAGCAGGACGCTCGTAACGAGTGCTGACACGACCGGATACCAGGCGAGAACGTGGCCAATAACTGGGTTGCCCCCGCCGAAGAGGCTGGCGACCCACCAGAGCGTCGCAACCGTGAGTGGCTCCCCATTGGCTAATCCACCTGGGAGCACGGAGAGTGCCCCGAAATCGGCCGCGCTGCCGGCGTTTGCCGCGACCTGTTCGACGTGATACCTGTAGTAGTAGGGGTCGTTGCCCGAGAGGACGATGTCGCCGCCACGATATATCGACCCGATGACGTACGTCCGGGCGACGAACACGACCGCTAGGGCAGCGACGAGCAGGCCAGTTGCTCGTGTATCGAAATCAAAACGTAGCGCGTCACCGAGCGCTAGCCCCTGCCCGCTGTCATTACTGACCTCGGAGTCGCCGTTAAGCGCGGCCCGCACAGCGTCGGGATCGGCGACGCGGTACTCGTCACCGTCCTTCTCGACGATGCCAGCGGAGACGAGTTCGCCGAACTGGCCCGAATCGATGGGAATGTCGTCGAACGTCCAGCCGTCCTGCTCGTCGTCGACGGCCAGAACCACTTCCGTCGCATCTCGTAGCTCGGGCCGGTCATCAAGTACCGCTCCCGCCCCGGGCGTATCGCTCATGTATCTTCTCTTTCCGGTCTGGCGAATAAATCCATCGAGACTCGTCGTCTACGTGTTCGCCGACTCCAGTGCGGTCCGAATTGCTGATTCTACGTCGTGTTCGGGCGTCCAGCCAAGCGCGTCGCTTGTCCGCCCGGTATCGACCGGGAATGAGTCAACGAGCGTCTCGTCGTCGCCCCGTGGGTTCTTGACCAGTTCCACGTCGGCATCGATGTCGGCGATATCGGCGGCGATATCCCTGACGAGGTTGGCGACGGTATGGACGCCCGGGTCCTCGTCGCTTGCGATCTCGTATTTTTCGACGCCGGTCTCGCCGCGGTCCAGTTGCTCCAGTAGCCGTTCGCAGCTATCGACGTAGGCCCGGGCCACGTCCTTGACGTGAATGAAGTTCCGGGACTGCGTTCCGGGCTCGTAGACAGTCAGCGTCTCGCCAGCGAGCGCGCGGTTCACGAAGAAGTTGATAACGGTCCCCTTCGAGACGGTCTGGCCGTCTATCTCGTGGCTCCCATAGAGGTTCGATATCATGAACTGGTGGGCAGGGAACGCGCCGTCGGCGTACGTCTCGACATCGCGCTCGTTGAGCAGTTTCGTTCGGCCGTACCAGTTCAGCGGGTCCCGTGGGTGGTCGACTGTAATGGGGAATTCCTGTGGGTCGCCGATGACGGCCATCGAGAACGGGAAAATCAGCGCTGCGCCTGTCTTGCGGCAGAACCAGGCGACGTTGTCCGTTCCCTGTACGTTCACTTCGTACGCTAGGTCTTGTTTCTCCTCGCAGTCGTCGACGCCGGACACTGCCGCGAGGTGCATCACGACGTCGGCCCCGTCTAGCGCCGCTTCCAGACGGTCCCGGTTCCGGATGTCGACGTGTTCGATATCGACATCGCCGACGGACTGCACGGTACCGAGATAGAAGTTGTCGATAGCGGTGATCTCCCAGTCAGGGTGGGCCTGCTGTAGTTCGTAGATGACGCGGCTCCCGATGTAGCCTGCACCGCCGGTGATGGCGATGTGTGGCTGTTCGCTTGTAGGTTCTGTCTCAGACATTGGTGGTGAATTTCTCCGCGAGGTCGCGGACGCCCTCGCGGAGCGTCCACGATGGTTCGAAGCCGGTCCCGCTCAGTCGGTCGAAGTTGACGTGATACGACGGGCCGGGATGCTCGTCTTCGAGGTAGGTCACGTCGACCGGGGCGACCTCGTCGGCGACGATGTCGGCGATCTCCGAGATCTGGTAGTTCGCGTCCATCGACCCGACGTTGTACACTGGTTCGTCCCAGGAATCGGGATCGCACGCCGCCTCCGCGTAGGCACGGGCAGCGTCCCGGACATGGATGAACGGCCGCCAGTTCGAGCCGTCGCCGTAGACGGTGAGCGGGCGGTCGGTGAGCGCGCGGAACACAAAGTAGTTCACGACGAGGTTGAACCGGATGCCCGGCGAGTGGCCGAAGTTGGTAGCCATTCGCAGGGCGGTGCCAGTCATATCGAACTCCTCGCAGTACTCCTGCAGTAGCGTCTCGGACTGCAGTTTCGTCTCCGCGTAGGGGTTGATCGGGTCCGGGTCGACTGTCTCGTCGATGTCGGTGCTGGTCGCGCGGCCGTAAACGTTACACGAGGAGGCGAAGACGACGTGGTCGACACCGAGCTTGCCGGCCGCAGTCAGGACGTTCTCGGTGCCGTCGTAGTTGATGGCGAAGGTTTCGTCACGGCGTTCATGTGTGCTCGACGCGCCGGTGATGGCAGCGAGATGGATGACGCGGTCGACGCCGCGCATGGCGCTCTCCACGTCGCCGTACTCGCGGATGTCGCCCCGGCGAAATTCGAGGCTGTCGCCGAGCGTCCCCAGCAGCGCCCGCGGCGATCCTGAGGAGAGGTCGTCGAAGACGACGACGTCGTCCACGCGGTCGTCCGCACGGAGCAGCGGTATCAGCGCGCTGCCAATGTAGCCACAGGCCCCGGTGACCAGCACGTCCATTGTCAGTCCTCGCTCAGGACGCCCGGGAGGAAGCGGTCCTCGTGGGCCTCGATGGTGTCGGCGTAGCGGGTCAGCGTCCCGAAGATATCGTCGACGCCGTCCTCGAAGGACTGTGACTGGCCACCGATGAGGTCGGCGTACCGGTCGTTTTCGATCTCCATCTTGTGGGTCTCGTCCTCGTCGCGGGGGTTCTCGAAGTGTTCGACAGCAACATCGAGGTCGTACTCGCTGCCCACATCTGCAATCGTCTCGGCGATCTCGACAATGCTGATGGCGCGTGTGACCTGATTGTACACCGTCAGCCCTTCGGGGCGCTCGTCGGGGTCGGTCAGGGCCACTTCGGCTAGCCCTTCGACGGCGTCCTCCAGCGAGATGAACGGCTTGCGCTGTTCGCCTTTGCCATATACCGTGACGGGATAGCCTGCGACGGCCTGCGCGCAGAAGCGGTGCGTGACCGTCCCGAAGTAGTAGTCGAAGTCGAAACGTGTCTTGAGCCGGTCGTCAGCGCGGGTTTCCTCGGTTTCGGTCCCGTAGACGATGGCCGTTCGCACGTCCGAGATCGGGATGTCGAACTGCGTGTGAGCCAGCCGCATGTTCTGTGCGTCGAAGCCTTTCGTCGCGTGGTACCAGCTCCCGCCCATGTTGGGGAACGGCACGTCGTCGCGCTCGCCCTGATTCTCCATCGTCGCGCCGCCCTCAGGAATCGGGAACTCCGGTGCGCCGTAGACGCCCGTCGTCGTCGTCTCGACGAAGTGGGTGTCTGTGAGGTCGTGTTCTTCGAGGCCCCACAGGAGGTTCCGCGTCGCTTGGAGGTTGTTGTGCTGGGTGTAGTTCGCCCGCTCGCCGTTGATCTGGGAGTACGGCGCGGACGGCTGCGCGGCGGTGTGGACCACGACTTCTGGTTCGTGGACCGCCAGCAGTTCATCGACGAAGGACTTCTCGGCGAGGTCGCCCTCGACGAAGGAGAGGTTCGTCAGGCCGTGGACCTCGCGGGCCGCGTCGAGACGCTCGTCGATACTGGCAACCGGTGTCGCGCTCGTCGCGCCGACGTCTTCAACCCACCCTCGTCGGGCGAAGTTGTCGACAAGCAGCACTCGCTCGTCCGTTCGGTCTGCGATTCGCAGCGCGGCTGGCCACCCGACGTAGCCGTCGCCGCCAGTGATGAGGATAGTCATAGTTACTCAAATTATGAGTAACCATGACGCGTAATCAGTCTTCTGGTTAGTTGCCTCCCTGCCTCGTCCAGCCCGACCGCTCGTGTGACACCTGACCCCGCTCACGGAAGCGACAGCCTCCCTCTACTGGCCGATATCGAACTGGTCGAAGTGTTTGAAGACACACTGGTTCGCGTCCGCCGGTGGCTCCGTGACGACGCGAACGCGTCATGCTTGTCATCGACTGCTATCTCTGCCTCGCTCTCGGGCTCAACTCGGTAGATGATCGGTATCGTGTGTCAGGAGTCGATGTCAACACAGGGTTGTGTTGTGTTTTCGAGACAGGTGGCGAACGTCTCTGCCGGGATACGTTCGTGGTGAAGGTCCGCGTCTTCGGCCTTCGGTTCACCAGTGAAACTGCTCCCGATCTCGCTGTTTCGCAACCGTTAAAACTGACCCTGTCCTCTATCCGATCGCTATCGCACGGGCCGGTGGGGTAGCCTGGTATCCTTCGGCCTTCGGGTGGCCGTAACCGCGATTCGAATTCGCGCCGGCCCATTTTTCCAACGCAATTACTAGATAACGACAGTACCGTCCTCTGCGATTCCGCTCAATAGTCGGTCTGGCCGCGAGATACCTGATAGGCCTGGCCGCGGAACCGGAACCGACGTATGTCTACATTGTGGCCGATGCCGTTGTTCACGACTCGCTCGTCGGTCTCGACGACGACGTGGTCGACATCATCGGTCAGGAACGGCAAGGCATTGCGGAGACCACCGGGGCGGCCGGCGAACCGAGCGCTTGCCATCACCTGTTCGGCGAGAACCCGCTCGCTCGCGCTGTCGGTGCGAGTCAGCGAGAACGTCGCGTCGGCTGGCCGTTCGCCGTCGCCGTGGCGACCAGTCGTCACCGTGACGGTATCGCTGTCTCGGGCTGTCGTTCGCATCGGTTACTGACTGCGTCGGGCGCGGAGCGGGCGTTAAGTCGGCAGTCTCGTCTGAGCCGAGGGTCCCGAACGAACAGCCGGCGAGCCCGGCCAGCGCACCCGGGACTGACGCGAGGAGGGCACGTCTGCGCATGGGCAGCGATTCGTCGCTCCCGGTAAACCCTTTCTGGACGCTCAGACGGGGTTTGTAGCGTTCTTGGAACTCAATTTGAGATGGAGCCGCCTGACTGCGTCTCTATAGCCCCGACTTTTCGGATTCGGGCTGTCACCCTTCCGCGAACATCTCAACGACACGGTCTAGGTCGGGCGACAGTTCCTGCATCACGTCTGTCGTCGTGAGAATACCGACGCCGTCGGCCTGTCCGTCGACTACGAGTCGCTTGATGCTGTGCTCGACCATCGTATCGATGGCTTCCTCTAGCGGGGCACCGGGGTCAATCGTCTTGACCGGCGTCGTCATCAGATCACCAACTGGCGTCGTATCTGGGTCCATCCCATCGCGGAGGCCGGCGATAATGTCCGTTTTCGTGAGTATGCCTCGTCCATACTCGGTTTCGACGACGACAGACCCGACCGCTTCGGACGCAAGGAGCTTCGAAACGTCGCGGACGGCAAGCTCCCGGTCGACGGTCTTCACTGGCTTGGTCATCACCTGCTCGACCGGTGTGTCAAGTGAATTCATAGCACTAGTTAGCAAACACACATAATAAGTCATTTGACTCCCGCAACCGGTGCTGACGTGGCCTTACCAGTCAAAGTCTTCGTGAATCGCCAGTCCCTCCTCGTGACATATCGGCCCGGCGACGTCGGTGATGCCGGCGAGGATTTCACCGGAGCGGACGGACTCCTCGTGGCCGCTGAACTCACCCATCTCGTCGCTGCCGACGCTGTACACGACTCGGCCGAGGCCGGCGTACCGGAGCCCGCCGGCACACATCGGGCACGGCTCGGTGCTCGTGTACATCACTGTCTCTGCCCGCTCGTCCGGGTCAAACTCCTGCATTGCTCGGTGCGCCAGCTGGAGTTCCGGATGGCGGCGCACGTCCGATTCAGTGAGGACGCGGTTCGATGCCTCCATCACAACCTCGTTGTCACGAACGAGTACCGACCCGAAGGGCCGGTCGCCGCGGTTGACAGCGGTCCGGGCCAGCTCGAAGGCGCGTTGCATGTGCGTTTCGTGGTCGAATTCGTCGAACTCTGACACAGGCATACCATCGCTTTGACCCGCAGTCGGAAGTAGGCACGGCGGGGGAGAGCTTGGGGTCGTGACCGCGAACTGACGGCGGTTAGACCGTTCCCAACACTGCCGACACCGCGTTTCCCACACTCGACCACGCGACGGTTCAGTCTGCGACACGTTGGTCGCTCAGGGCCACATCTGTCCCGCGTTGGCACATGCCAGAGCGTATGCCTGTCGGCTCACAAACACGAACTATGCTGCGGACCGCAATCGTCGGCCTGGGCGATGTCGCACACTGGCATAAGGCCGCAATCGAGACGACTCCCGGTGCAGTCCTGACTGCGGTCGCCGATATCGATTCACAGCGAGCCGAGCGCGTCGCTGCCGCATGGGACGTGTCTGGATACACCGACCTGCAGCGGCTGGTGGCGTCCGAAGCGGTCGACTGGGTCCACGTCTGTACGCCGCTGCAGACCCACTTCGACCTCGCGATGGCCTGTATCGACGCGTCGGTCCACGTGCTAGTCGAGAAACCCTTCGTCGCCACCAGAGCGGAGTTCGAACGGCTTACCGCTGCTGCAGACCGGGCTGGCGTTCGGGCGACAGTCGTCCACAACCAGGTGTACTACCGGCCGCTACAGACCGCACTTCAGCGTATCAAGCGTGGCGACCTCGGGCGGCTCCACAGCGTCGCCGTTCACTGGGCGGAGGACATCGACCCGACGGTTCCGGGCCGCGGGGACTGGGTGCTCGACCTCCCCGGCGGCGAGTTCGGTGAGGGCATCGTTCATCCGATATACGTGGGGTTGCGCGCGGCGGGCAATCCCGCGGACGACGCCTCGGTCGACATCCGACGGTGTCGTACGACTGCTGACGACGTTGCCTTCGATGGCATCGCCGTCTCGTTCGTGACGGCCGAGGATGTCACCTGTACAATACAGCACCACTCGAACGTGCCTGACCGCCGTCGCGTCGTTTTTACCGCGGAGTGCGGACACCTCACCGTCGACATCGGGACACAATCGCTCCGGTACCACCGCCACGGCTACGGCCCCAACTCGCCGTACGACCTGCCGATGCTTGCCGGGGCGCTCACCGACCTGCGAAACGCGGCCCGTACGACCGCCAGCGCAGTCCGTGAGACAGTCAAGACGCGGCTCTCGTCGTCGTACTCGACCCACGACACACATACGCCGGTCGTCCGTCGCGAAGCACGGGCAATCGAACACGGCGGTGAGGGGCCGACGCCGCGAGCGGAGGCCGACTGGGCCAACCGGCTGTTCACCTCGGTTGCCGAACTGTGAGTCCTGCGTCCGGGTGATTCGTTGTCCGGATCTGGCCGCGTGTCGTTCGGCTGTCGATGCACGTAAGTCGCCGACCAGCCTCGAACCGGTATGCGTCAGTTCGTCATCATCGGTCACGACGCCCCGACGACGCCGGAGTTCTCGCTCGACGATCTGGCCGGCGCGGCCGGCCGGCTCGACGTGCTCTGTCGGTGTGTCACCAGCGCGTTCTTTTTGAGCCATGCCATCCGGGAAGACGTGCGGGTCCACCTGATTCTGGGCGACGAGTACACCGTTACGTTCGAGGGGAGCGACCTCCGCCGGCTGAACCCGGATGAACGGTCCACAGCGGCACTGATACGGAAGGCACTAGAAGAGCGCGAAGAAGCTATCGGCCACATCCCGGTCGAAACCTCGCCGGGCGTGTCGCTCACGCGACGGGGATTCGAAGGGACGCTCGACGACGTGGCGCGCCGCGGAACCGTCGTCCAGTTGCACGAGGACGGCGACCCCATCGTCGGCGTTGCACCCCCGTCGGACCCGGTGTTCGTCCTCTCGGATCATCACGACTTCCGAGACGAGGAAGCGGCGCTGCTGGCCGACCGTGCGGACGAGCGCGTCTCGCTTGGGCCGAAGGCCCTCCACGCAGACCATTCGATCACGGTCGCGCACAATTATCTGGACACGGCGGGGTTCGAACGGTACTGACGGGGCACGTTTGGAGACTGCCAGAAGGGTTTTCCTCCGCGGTTCGCTGAAATGGTGTATGGAATTATTGGGTTCGGAGACAGCGACGGGTCGCGCTGTCCGACGACGCACCGAAGCGATGAGGGACCGATGACTGACCGGGATGGACTGTCCCGTCGTGCGGTTCTGCAGACGGTCGCCGGGACCGGCCTTGCGTCCGTCGCCGGCTGTTCGGCGTTCGAAAGCGAAAGCGACGACGCGGCCTCGACAGTTGAGGGCGAACGCGCCGCAGAACTCGCCCGACGGTTTGCACCGACGCTGTACTTCGACCGGGCGGAGCCGTGGTTCCCGACGGACCCGCGGCCGTACACAAGCGAGCAGGACGGGGACACCGTCGTCGGCGGGTTCGACGCGTTCAACGGGTATCACGAGCGGATGGCCGACGGAGAGCCGCCGGACCCGACGGCGTTCTACAACGTGGTCGAGTACGAGAACTCGCCGCTTGCCGTCGTCCAGTTCTGGTTCTACTCGGCGTTCGACCAGTTCACAACGAACTTCCACTGGCACGACTGGGAGGTCCTGCACGTGTTCGTCGACACGGGGACGGGCGACCCGCAACTGTACGTCGCCAGCTCCCACTCCCGGAAGGTGCCCAACAACGAGTTCCTCGACCCGGACTCGGAGATGGTGCCGCGCATCCTCTCGGAACTGGGCTCACACTCCAGCGCGCTGTCGGTCAACGACGTTCGCGACCGGTTCACCCGCCTGCCGGAGGGCGACCGGTTCGCGGACATCACGAACAGCGCCGTCGAGACCATTGAGGACCTCGCGGAGATTCCCGTTGCCTACGGCCTCCCGCGCGACGAGGGCTCCCGACTCCCCTACCTCGTTCCGGAGTACGAGGGCGCGCCGCTGTACGAACACGAGCGGCTCCCGTCGGTCAGCCGCGAGGACCTCATCTCGGACTCGCTCACCGTCCGTTCGTTCGACAGTCTCACCCAACCACCGACGGACCTGCCGACGCGGGAGACGGGGCTCGTCTTCCAGCACACCGACCGCGGCGAGGCCGACCCGGACATCGAGTACGACCTCGTGCCGAGCAGCGAACTGGAGCACATCGCCGATTTCACCGGCCCGCAGTTGAGCTTCGAGTTCGCCGTGCCCGAGTTCGCCGAGGACGCCGTCTCAGGCCACATCACGACGACTGGCGCGCCCTGGAACCAGCCCCGCTACGAGAACCCCGCCGCGGATATCTCCGAACCGAACCACCGGGCGGCGCTGGCCGAGCGCTACGACGCCATCGGCGCGCCGGCGGAGATACGGACCATCGTTGCCAGCCTTTCGGAAGCTGTCTCGAACGACGACGCCCCCGACAACGAAGGGCTCACGACCGAGGACACCACCGTCGAGTCTGTCGCCCTGCTGGAGAGCGACCCCGAGGCCGTCCCGACTTTTTCAGGTCTGGCTGTCGTTCAGGACGTGCCAGCGGGCGAACACCGGTTCACCGTCAACGGGGCCGGCGTCGCGCCACACAGTGAGACGGTGTCGGTCCCTGAAACGAGCGAGGCCGAGGGGCCGACTAGAGCCGGTGTCGACGGCGAAGTCCCGCTCGTCGCTCGGGAAAACGCCACTCGTCTCGAAGTCGATCCCGCTGGAGCCGATAGTGACCTCACCGACCTCGCCGTCGAGGACGACTTCGCTGGTCGACTGTACGACGCCCCGCTCGCCGAACCCGACGCTGTGTACGTCCACGGCGGCGGCGCGTATACGACGGAGGTCCGGGACCGCGACGACGAGATAGGTGCATTCCGGGTGAACCCGGACCCCGAGGCCGACACTGCCGCAACAATCGATGAGCCCCGAACTGGCAAGGCCTCGCTGGCGTCGTTCCTCGCCGACATCGCCGAGGAGACGCGCCAATCGGTGCTCGACGAGATGGACGATGACGGCGATTCTGACGATGATGACGGTACTTCCGGGAGTAGCGGCGGCTCCGGGAACGCTATCCAGGGCCTCGAACGAGCGCTCGCCGCTGTCGTTGAAGCCGCCGAGCGAGCAACGGAACGCGCCGAGGCCGGTGACCGCGGAAACGCTGACAAGCAACTTCAGGCCGTCGCTGACCGGCTCCAGCGCGTCGCGACCAGAATCGAGGATGCAAGCGACGCTCTCTCGGACCCGCTGTCGAACGCGGCCCGACGACGCCTCGAACAGGCAGATCGACGGACCGAGCAGGCACAGGCCGCTGACAAGCTGTGAGTGCTCGTGCTATCCTCAGAGCCCGCCCCACCGGGCCAACCCGCCGGCGACGAGGGCCAGTCCCCCAGCGATGAACGTTCCGGGGACCGGGAGGACGAACAGTACGATACCGAGCAGGATGACGATTGTCGATACTCTCATTCCACCTCTACAGAGTGCGCCATCTCGCATCCGTCCGGTGCCTGCATTTGCGTGGACCCGTGTTGACTTTGCCGGTGGGGACCACACTCCCAGTATGGACGAGGAACTCGCCTGGGAGACGCTTGATGCAGAGACCGCATACGCCTGTCCGGGGTTTGATGTCGTCCGTGAGGATGTCCGCTTCCCTGACGGCACGAAGGGTGCGTTCGATTACGTGCAGCACGGTGAGAGCGTCATCGTGCTCCCGTTTACCGCCGACGGCGACGTGGTCGTTATCGAGGAGTGGCGACAGCCAGTCCGTCGAATCAACTACGGTCTGCCTGCCGGAACGGTGGAAGACGAGGACGACGACCCAACCGTCGCCGCCGCCCGCGAACTCCGCGAGGAGACGGGCTACGAGGCCGATACGTTCGACCACCTCTACACGGGCGAACCGGCTAACGGCAACACTGATTATGTGTTCCATTACTACGTCGCACGCGGCTGTGAGGCGGCGGCCGACCAGAACCTCGACCACAACGAATCGATTCGGGTCGACACTGCCGACTTCGATTCCCTGGTCCAGTCGGTGCGCGACGGCACGCTCCGTGACAGTCGGTCTGCCGTAGGTATCATGTACTATGCCCTGTTCGAGCGCTGAACTGACGACAGCTTGAAATCATGTGGGGTGGTACCAGCAAACACATGGCCCCGATTGCACTCGACGAACAGACGGAACGCCGGCTCGATAAACTGCGCGCGGCTGTCCGCCGTCGGACCGGTCAGCCGATTTCGCGGGCGGAACTGCTCGAACGGCTTGTCGAGGACGCCTACGGGTCCCGCGACGAGGTGGTTGCTATGTTCCGAACCTCACAGACGTACGTCGCTGACGAGGACTCTGGGACCGTCCACCGGCCCGAGCGGAAACTGGTGCCCGGCGGAGCGGAACAGCCCGACGAATAGCGGCGCTGCGCCGGCCGGTGCGCCGTTCGGCCCCACCGTCGTTCTCGGCTTCCGCCAGTGACGAACGGCCAGCCACGGGGGAACACAACCCTTAGGCGCGCCCACCGACGACGACGTGTAATGACGAATTTCGAGGTCCGCCAGTACGACGCCGCGGGCCGGCTGGGCGAGCTAACGGTGCCACGGGCCGGCGTCACCGTTGAGACGCCGACTATTCTGCCGGTGGTCAATCCCCACGTCCAGACGGTTGCACCGGCAACGTTGGCGTCGGAGTTCGGGGCGGAGATACTCATCACGAACAGCTACATCCTGCACGGCTCCGATGACCTCCGTGAGCCTGTGTTAGAGCAAGGCCTCCACGACCTGCTTGGGTTCGACGGGGCTATCATGACCGACTCCGGGTCCTTCCAGCTCGCCGAGTACGGCGACATCGACGTGACTACTGAGGAGATTTTGGAGTTCCAACACGAGATCGGCTCCGATATCGGCACGCCGGTGGACATCCCGACGCCGCCGGACGTGGACCGCGAGCGGGCGACCGAGGAACTCAAAACGACACAGGAACGGCTCGAACACGCTGCTACCGTCGACACCGGCGAGATGCTCGTCAGTGCGCCGGTTCAGGGCGCGACGTATCCGGACCTGCGGGAGCGCGCCGCTGCAGATGCCGTCTCGACTGGACTTGACGTGTTCCCGCTGGGAGCCGTCGTCCCGCTAATGAACGAGTACCGCTACGCTGACCTCGCGGATGTGGTCGCGGCCTGCAAGCGCGGGCTGGGGGAGGTCGGCCCGGTCCACCTGTTCGGTGCGGGCCACCCGATGATGTTCGCGATGGCGGCGGCGCTGGGCTGTGACCTGTTCGATTCGGCGGCGTACGCGCTGTATGCCCGCGACGACCGCTATCTCACGGTGCAGGGGACGGAACTGCTCGACGAACTGAGCTACTTCCCGTGTCACTGCCCGGTCTGTACCGACCACACGCCGGCGGAACTCGATGCGATGGACGCCGACGCACGCGAGGAACTGCTCGCGCGGCACAACCTCCACGTCACCTACGGCGAAATCCGGACGGTCAAGCAAGCGATTCGCTCGGGCAACCTCATGGAACTGGTCGACAGCCGCGCCCGTGGTCATCCGGAGATGCTCGACGGCTACCGCGCCTTGCTCGACCACGCCGAGCAACTCGAACGCACCGACCCGGTCTCGAAGGACGCGTTCTTCTACACCTCGACTGAAAGCGCCCGCCGGCCCGAGGTCCGACGCCATCAGGACCGACTGGAGCGCCTCCCGGTCGAGGGCGAGGAAGTGCTGCTGACGGAAGGTAGTTCCAGTGCACAGTATGACGAGAGCTGGGGCGTCCTGCCCCCGTTCGGTCCGTACCCGCGCGAACTCGCTGACACCTATCCGCTGACCGCGGAAACGCCGGACCGGACCGACCGGGCTGCCTACGAGGCCGCGGCTACAGGAGTCCGACGGCTGGTCGAACTCCACCCCGACGTGTCCTTTACCCTGGTCCACGACGACTGGCCAGCAACGGCACTTGACCGCGTGCCTGAGGGCGTTCGCCTGCGAGACCTGCACGCCCGCGACTGATCCGTTTTAATCTTCTCGCCGCCGGTCAGACTGTCGGCACATCCACGTCCACATCGGCAGCCTCACGCCACGAACGGGTCGGCTCCCAACCCAGCCGTTCCGTGGCCTTGGCTGTCGAGTACGCCGCGGCGTCCCCTTCGACTGTACAGTCGTCCGGCACACGACCGTAGTGGTCGCGCACAAGTTCGACCAGCGGTCGGCCCAGCGCGTTGTCGGGGCCGACGCAGTTGAACGTCTCATGCCCCGCAACATCTGCGGTGAGCGCGGCCTCGACGAGGTCGGCTACGTCTCGCACGTCAACGTACGACCAGTAGTTGCCCGCGCCAGCCGCGAGGTCGTCAACGTAGTCCTCTGACCGACAGGGGTACTCCCCGGGAATCTGTATCCACGACGGGCGGATTGACGCCACAGAGATGCCGTCCCGGCGGGCAATCGTCTTCCCGATTTCCTCGGTAACGACCTTTGAGAGCCCGTAGTCGTCCTCGGGCCTGCGTGCGTGCCCTTCCGTAATCGGGAGTTCATCTGGCACGGGGGTCTCCTCGGCGAAAAAGAAGCCGTACGCACCATCAGATGAGCCCTGCACCACGTCAGCGCCGACACGGCCAGCCGCCGAGAGGACGTTATGTGCTGCCAGCGTATTGTTCTGGAACAGGTCTACACCGGGATGGTTCCCAGCTACCGGAATCGCCGCCCAGTGGACCACTGCATCCGGGTCGATGGCGGTGAGCGTGTCGAAGACGCCCCCGGCGTCTGTCAGATCGAGCGCCTGATACTCAACAGCCGGATGACCCTCGTCATCGGGGAGACGGCGGTCAAGCACTGTTACGTCGTGCGGTCCGGCGAGACGGTCGACGATCCAGCGCCCGGAACTCCCCCGGCCGCCGGTCACGACAACATTCATACCGGACTTAGAGCCGCTGGCATCCAAAACGTGGCGGTGTGACTGCGTCTCCGGAAACAACGCTGTTACAGGTCAAGCCGGAACCGCTCGCCGTGCGTGAACGTTGTCCAGCCGAGGATGCGTTCGTCCCGATGTGGCCGGTCGGGGTTGTCAATTGCCGCCTGCTGGGCTGAGACGTATGTCGGGACGTTCTTCACTGGCTGTCCGCTCTGCTTGAGCGCTTTCAGATACGTATCTTTCTCGTAGTACGAGTAGGCCACCTCGTACAGCGAGGACGCGGCTTCCTGCTTTCTGGCGGGGAAGCCGTCACTGTTGACAAACCGGTCGGGGTCCCCTTCACCCATCGCCTCCCAGGCCTCTGGGTCGGCCACGTATGGCGCGTGGGCGTCGAGAATCCGCTCGATAGCACCCCTGTCACCGTCGAATTTCTTGTACTCGTACAGTGTGGGGCCGTCGAGTTTGTCGGCGTAGAGCCGGCTGAGTTCCGCGGCGGTGATCAGTGCCTTCGCCGCATACAGCGAGTACGCTAAACTCGACGCGCGACCAATCTCGTTTTCTAGCAGCCCGTCCTCGCGGAGTTGGGTGAAGCCCGTCTCGCGGTTCCGTCGCATGGCCTTCTGGAACCGGTCCCAGTCCCGGAGGTACACCGAACCGGCGGCGTGGGTCATCTCCTGCCAGTTGAAGATGTTCTGTTGCCCCATCGCGGTCGGAATGTTGTGGCCCACGTCGTCGAGGAACGTCCGGACCCACTCCTGCAGGTCGGCCTCCGCGCCGACACTGTCGTCGCTCCACGCCTCGTGGCCGCGAACGAGTTCCGCGCCCCACCACATTTTCGGGAGCGTGATGAACTGCTCAATGCTGTTCGTTTTTACAGGAGTCATATAGGTCTCCGACCGCAGGAACCAGTGGTCCAGCAGTTCGACGGCCTTCTCGGCGTATTGATCCGCACCGGTGTACTGGTAGGCGAGGCCGAGGTCCCGGAGCCGGTCCCCCGTCCTGATCGCGGCAACGTAGTCCTTGCGTTCCGCGGGGTCTTCAGGTCCTTTCGTTTTGAACTCGTGGCCGTCGCCGTTGTCCGTGACACTCTCGGGGTCCGCTGCCATCGCGTCGCGGACATCGTCCATGAAGGCTTCGTGGGCCTCTGTCCACGGGCTGTCTCCGCTCTCGACACGGGACTGTATCGCGGCCAGCGTATCGAGATGGACGAACATTGCGGCCCTGTTTTTACCTGGTGACTCCGATACCTGTTCTGTTGGTGATCCCGATACCTGTTCCGTTGGTGTCGGCTCCGTCTCATCTGACACGGCCCTCGCACCCGAGTCCCCCGAGGAGAGGCCGGTCGAACAGCCTCCCAGCGCTACGGCTGTCCCCGAGAGGGCGAGCAACACGTCTCGTCGTGTCTGTCGCTGCACGAGTCGTCTGTCATCCCCGATGGATTTAGTTAGGACCTAGCTAATCAGCGAATAGCGGCTTGTTTGCGATAATCATGGTCACATAACTCCCGATCAGGATGCCGTTTGCTGGATTTGAACGGCTTTTTGCTCGCGGGGTCGTGCTGGCCCAAAGGCAAGATAGTTGGTCGCGCGTGGCTGACGCCATTGCATGACCGACTACTTCGAGGTCCACGAGCGCGACAGCGCCGCGCGAGTGGGTGAGTTGCGCCTCGCCGACTCCGTGACGACGCCAGCGCTGGTCGACGACGTGGACACTGAGACGCCGGGCGACTGCCGACACGTCCTTGCTGACGCCGGAAGCCGCTGGTCTACCGAGCGAGACGCTCCCGACGGCGACGACTCGTTGCTCACTGTCTTGCCCCACCGCGGACTCCCCGCCGGCACGCCGGACGAAGTCGCCGAGGCTTTCGCCGTCGACTATCCGGACGTCGAGTTCCCAAGTGCGGCCGTTGTTTCCCCTGATACCGCGACCAACCACGGCAGCGACGCCTACGTTCTCGCTGGTGCGCCCGGCTATGTCGGGCACGCGTCGGCGTTCGTCGATGCCGTTACGACCGTCCGTGAGGCAATTCCCGCGGACACCGCGCTCTATCTGCCCGGCGTTGCAACGCCGCGAAACGTCGCAACGCTCGTCTACGCTGGCGTCGACCTCGTCGACCCGGACCGCGCCGTCGTCCGCGGGACCGAGGGCCGGTATCTCACGACCGACGAGGCGTACTTCCTCGAAGACCTCGACGAACTCCCGTGTGCGTGTCCGGCCTGCCAGCAGCCACGCGCGGAGTTCGACCGCGAGGACTGCGCTGAACACAACGTCAACGCGCTCGCCGCGGAACTCCGACGCGTCCGCCGCCGGATTCGTGACGGTCGCCTCCGTGACTACGTCGAGGGTCAGGCCAGACAGGACAACTGGCTCACCGCGACGTTCCGACGACTGGACCAGGGGTACGGCTATCTGGAGGAGCGAACGCCGCTCATCCGGCGGGCCGACCTCTCGGCGGCCAGTGACGACTCGCTCCGGCGGGTCGAAATCCAGCGCTTCGCCGAGCGCGTCACCGACCGCTACATCCCCCGCTTTGACGACCGCCCGCTCGTGCTGGTCCCGTGCTCGGCACGGAAACCCTACAGCGACTCACAGAGCCACAAACAGTACCACGACGCTATCA
Organism: Haloarcula sp. R1-2; assembly: GCF_011627385.1. Taxonomy (NCBI): domain Archaea; kingdom Methanobacteriati; phylum Methanobacteriota; class Halobacteria; order Halobacteriales; family Haloarculaceae; genus Haloarcula; species Haloarcula sp. R1-2. Next base: position 1,325,819 of record NZ_JAANTG010000001.1, on the reverse strand, counting down.
AGTGGCGCGCCCACGTCGTCTCGATGACCTCGCCCATCGGTGTTGTTCCGCAAGAACTCGAACTCACTTACCCCGCACAGCACTACGACTCCGTGGTCACGGGCGACTGGACCGCCACTGAAATCGAGTTCGTCAGCCGCGTGCTCGAACGCTATTTAGAAGGCACCGACTACCCGGAGATTATTGCCCACGTTCCCGGCGAAGGCTACCGCGACATCTGCGAGCGCGTGGCCGATTCGCTGGACCGGGAGTTCACCTACACGGTCACCGACCACCCAACGACGGCGGATTCGCTGGGGAACCTCGCCGCCGAACTGGAGGGCTGGGACCGCTATCCGAAACGCGAGCGCGAACACAACACTATCCGCGCCGTTGCTGACTACCAGTTCGGCGAAGGCGCGGGCGACGAACTGTTCGACGACCTGTCGACGCAGGGGCGGTATCCGCAACTGCGTGCCGACGACGCCGACGGGGAGCAACTGGCGGCGCTCGCCCAGCAGTACGGCGTGCTCTCGCTGACCACCGCCGGCGCGCGCCGCTGGGTCGAGAGCGACGTACCGACGAAAACCGTCGAAATCGAGCCGTTCGTCCCTCACGGCTCGGTGCTTGCGCCGGGGATCACGGACGCCAGCGACGACATCCGCGTCGGCGATGACGTGGTGATTAAGGGTGATGCGGCCTTCGGCGTCGGTCGCGCCCAGATGAGCGGCCCGGAGATGCGGTCCTCGACGCGCGGTATTGCCGTCCAGATGCGACACGTCGACGAGCAGTAACAGGGTCCGCTGGGATTCGTTCCGAATCGGCTACCGGCTTCCCTGACCGTCCGACTTATTTGTGCACCGGGAAAACCGCCAGTATGGACGTGTCGGGGTTCCGCCGCTACCTCCCTGCAATCGGGTTTTCCCTGTTGGTACTGGTCACATCACTGCTTCCGGTTCCAGAAGGGGCGGGCGAGCAGGTCCCCGCACTTCTCGGTTTCGCGCTGGATAAGTGGGTGCACGCGGCGAGTTACGGCACGTTGGCGGTGCTGCTCGCGTGGGGCCGGCAGGCCCGCGATGTGACGACGGTTGCAGCACTCGTGATTGTCTCCCTTTGCTACGGGGCCGGGGTCGAACTCCTGCAGGCGCTCGTCCCGTCACGCGGTGTAAGTGGCGCTGACTTCGTGGCCAACGCTGTTGGGGCTGTTCTGGCCGGACTGGCGTGGCTCGCGGCCTACCGTTCTGACGCCCTTTCAGACCGAACCGACCCACAATCCCGGCAGTAACGAAGCGGCTTTACGCGCTCATCGGCTACCTCGCCCCAATGAGCAAGCCCAGTCCTGAAGTCTACGAGGAGGGCAAGGGCATGGACGCCCACAACTCCGTGATGCGTGACATCCGGTCGCGCAACGACTCGACCTATGACCCTCGCGAGCCGACCCGCGTGTGGCTCGACGAGGACAACACCCCGGACGGCGTCTACCAGAGCCTGACTATCATCCTGAACACCGGCGGCTGTCGGTGGGCACGTGCCGGCGGCTGTACGATGTGTGGCTACGTCGCCGAGAGCGTTGAAGGAGGGAGTGTCGCCCATGAAGACCTCATGGCACAGATTCAACACTGTCTGGACCACGAAAGCGAGAACAGCGACGAGCAGAGCGGCCTCATCAAGATTTACACCTCCGGGAGCTTCCTCGACGAGCGCGAAGTCCCGGCGGAAACGCGTCAGGCTATCGCCGAAACCTTCGCCGACCGTGAGCGCATCGTCGTCGAGTCACTGCCGGACTTCATCGACGAGGAGACCGTCGGCGACTTCGTCGACGTAGGTCTGGAGACGGACGTGGCGGTAGGTCTGGAGACGGCGACCGACCGCGTCCGCCACGATTGCGTGAACAAGTACTTCGACTTTGCCGACTTCGAGGCGGCCTCCGAGGCGGCACAGGCCGCCGGTGCCGGCGTCAAGGCGTACCTCCTGATGAAGCCGCCGTTCCTCTCCGAAGCCGAGGCCGTCGAGGATATGAAGCGGTCGGTGCGACGCTGTGCGGCCGTCGACGGCTGTCACACCGTCTCGATGAACCCCTGTAACGTCCAGCGATACACGATGGTCGAGGAGCTGTACCACGACGGCGGCTACCGACCGCCGTGGCTCTGGTCGGTCGCCGACGTGCTGGAGTCGACCGCCGATGAGGACGTCATCGTCGTCTCGGACCCGGTCGGCCACGGCAGCGACCGCGGCCCGCACAACTGCGGCGAGTGTGACGACAAGGTCCAGCGCGCTATCAAGGACTTCGACCTCCGGCAGGACCCGTCGGTGTTCGAGCAGGTGAGCTGCGAGTGCGAGGCGACGTGGGACGCTGTCATCGAACGCGAGCGCAGCTACTCGCTCCCGCTCGCTCGATAAGCACTGCGAGCGCCAGAAACCGTGTGATGGCCTGTCGACCAACGCTTATCCGTCTTTCGCGCATAATACTGTTCGATATGACCCCGAACGGTGACCAGAACAGCCGAAGTTTCAATAAACGCGGGACGGTCACGGAGTGTGACCTGTGTGGTGAACGGCGACAGTGCATCGACGGCGACGGAATGGTCGCCTGCAGTGCCTGCCAGTCCGACCTGCTGCCGTCCGGCTGGGGTCTCTAAGGCTCCTCTTACGCCGCCGTTCACTTGCTTACGATGACTCATCCGACAGCGACCGGTCGAGAGCGGGAATGACGCCGGCGGTCGCGGTCGCTTTGAACGAGGCGACGAGTTCCGCGCCCGTAGTGATATCAAGTTTGTCGAGGCTTGTGTCGGTCACGAGCGCTGACAGCGTCGTCGTCGGGTCGACAGCCAGCGCAACAAGCGCGATAGAGGTTCCCTCGTCGATACGCTCGACGGTGCCCGCGAACTGGTTGCGTGCGCTTGTCCCCGTCGACTCCGGGGCCTCGGACGGTGCGTTCAGCGTCACCGTGTCGGCGCGGATGCCGACCTCCACCGCGTCACCGGGACACGCTTCAGTGTCGACGATGGCCCGGACCGTCCCCGGCGGGGTTTCGACGGTCGCAAGTTCCCCGTCACGGTCCACGACAGTCCCTCGCAGGACTGTCTCTTCCGCCGTCGCTACCCCGTCGAACTCGGCCTGTAGCCGCTGAAACCGGGCCAGTAGTTGCTCGGCAGCGTCCGTTAGTTCACTGCCGCCGCCACCGCTGCCACCTCGACTGCGGTCGACCAGCGGGCCGAAAGCATCTTCGAGTTCCACGATGCGGCGCTGGGCGTGGGCGTACGACCGACCCAGCGCGTCGGCGGCGGCGTTCAGCGACCCGTGGGCCGCGACCGCCTGCAGGAGCGTCCGGTCGCGGGCGGTCAGCGCCACGTCGCCCTGCTCCAGTTGCACTTCGACGTCCGCAGTCGCATCCATATCTCGACAATGTCGTTCCCCGATAAAGGTATTGCCGCCGACCAGCCCTATCTTCCACCGGTGATCGGAGTGGGGTATGAAGCGGTCAGTAGACCAGTTCTCCGGAGATGAACTTCTGGGTGCGGTGGTCCGATGGGTTCTGGAAAATCACTTCTGTCGGGGCTATTTCAGTTATTTGCTCGTCGAGTAGCACTGCGACCCGGTCTGCCACCCGCTCCGCCTGATGCATGTCGTGTGTCGCCACCACGACACCGATACCCCGGTTCCGGGCCTCGGCTATCGCATCCTCGATAACGGCGGTGTTCCGTGGGTCCAGATCCGATGTCGGTTCGTCGAGTAACAGCAGGTCCGGGTCGTAGGCCAGCGCGCGGGCGAACGACACCCGCTGGGCCTCGCCGCCCGAGAGCGAATCCGCGTGCTGGTCCATTTTCTCGGTCAGCCCGACAACGCCGAGGGCCTCGTGAACGGCCGCCGCGGTGCCGTTCGAGCGAACTATGGACTGTAGTTCGCGCTGCAGTCTGGCTGTCCACGACCTGCGGATTCGAAGCCCGTATTCGACGTTGCGAGCGACCGGCGCGTCGAACAGACTCGCTTCCTGAAACACCATGCCGATCCGCCGACGCAGCGAGAGCCGTGTCGCTTCGTCGACGGCCCACACGTCCGTGTCGTCGAAGCCGATGGTTCCCTCGTCCGGTTCCAGTGAGAACGCGAGCAGTCGGAGCAGCGTCGTCTTCCCGACGCCGGACGGACCGATGACGGCAACGACCTCGCCGGGTTCGATCCCGATCGAGAGGTCCCGGAACACGTAGTCGTCTCCGTAGGCGTGTGATACCGCCGTGACATCGAGCATTATCGCTGCACCCCCTGGTCCCCCAGTCGGATGACGATAGCGTTGACCGTCAACACAAGCGTGACCAGCACGGCCCCGAGAATCATCGCCGTCTCGTACTGTCCCTGTCGGGCTTCGAGTTGAATCGCGGTTGTCAGCGTCCGCGTTTTCGAGATGCCCCGTGCGCTCGTGATATTCCCGCCGACGATGAGCACGGACCCGACTTCGCTGATGGCACGGCCAAAGCCCGCAAGCACTGCCGTTGCGATACCGTATCTGGCCTCCTTGAGTACGACTAGCGCCACGTCGAGGCGTGTTCCGCCGAGAACGTGTGCGGCGTCGCGGACCTTGTCGTCGACGCCACTGATAGCCGCGAGGCTGATCGCCGTAATCGGCGGCGTTGCCAGGACGAACTGAGACATGATCATCGCCTCCTTGGTGAATATCAGCTCTAGATCCCCCAGCGGTCCCTGGTTCGAGACGGTAAACAGGACGAGAAGACCGACGACCACGCTTGGAAACCCCATCCCAGTGTTGATGACTGACTTCACGAACTGCTTGCCGGGAAAGTCAGAAAACCCCATCACCACGGCGATCGGGAGGCTGAACAGCGTGCTCAGTGTCACGGCTATGACACTCACGTATAGTGAGACGTAAATGATACTGGACACGTACCCTTCCCGGAACGGAAGGGCGACGACGGTCATCGGTAGGTATCCGACTGAATCGAGGAACACGCTTACTCGCCTGCGTCGCTACTCCATCCTTCTGGCACGTACTGCTGGAAGTTGGGGTCCTCGGACACGGCTTCCGGGAAGAACAACTGTTCGCCGTTGACCTGATAGTTCGAAATTGCGTCCTGGGTTCCGGGGCTGGTGATCCAGCCGATGTATGCCATTGCCAGATCGTAGTTCGCGTTGTCGTGGACGCCGGGATTGACCGCCATAATCCCGTACGGGTTCGCGAGGATCTCTGGTCCGTCCTCGATCGGCCCCTGCACCAGAATGACGAGGTCGATCTCTGAGCGCTGGGAGATGTACGTCCCGCGATCCGAGAGCGTGTACGCGCCCTGCTGGTTGGCGATGTTCAGCGCCTCACCCATGCCGGTCCCAGTCTCCTGATACCAGTTTCCGCCCGGTTCAGTTCCCGCCGCTTCCCAGAGGTTGAGTTCCTTGGTGTGGGTACCGGAGTTGTCCCCGCGTGAGACGAACTGGGACTCCGACTCGGCGATAGTTGTCAGTGCCTCCGTGGCCGAACCCATGCCCTGAATCCCTGCCGGGTCGTCTTCGGGGCCGACGATGACGAAGTCGTTGAACATCAGGTCCCGGCGGTTGATCCCGTATCCGTTGCGCATGAAATCGTCTTCGAGGCCGCGGGCGTGGACCATCACGATGTCCGAGTCACCGTTGCGGGCCGATTCAAGAGCCGCACCGGTCCCCTGTGCGACTGCATCGACCGACACGCCGTACATATCCTCAAAGTCGGGGTGGATCTCATCGAGCAGGCCCGTGTCGTACGTACTCGTTGTTGTCGTAAGCGTCAGGGTTTCGCCGGCCACCCCTGGCTGACCGCCGCCCCCGGATTCCGCTTCCGTTTCCGCTTCGGTCTGGCCGCTGCCTTCCCCGGACTGCGCACACCCGGCGGTAGTTGCTAACGCGCCTGTCCCTATTGCTGCAATGAACTCTCGTCGTTGTATCGGCATAGATACAGCGTTGACCCAACAGCAAATATAATTTATGATGGATAAACCGACGTATCTATTCTGTCAGGTCTGTATGGGCGACAGCGGTAGCGGACACCCTCGCGGCTCGTTGTCCTGAGAGGCACTAGCGCTCGACACAACGCGAGCGGGGGAAGGCTGCCCTGTTAGCGATGATTCGTTGCCGAGAGCAAATGCGAGTGGCTGATGTACTCTATCGCCATCAGCCGCAGCCAAACGCTTTGTCCTCCTCGATTTCACTTCCACTCCGGTACGCATGTATTTATACGGCTTGACCGCCAAGGCAATATAGGGGCCGCCGGACTATGTCACACGCTCCGCTGGTCCCTTCCCCTTTGAGACACAACCAGATAGCGGCGCGGCTGTTCGGATATGCCCCAGTCGCGTATGAAACCGCCGCAGTGACAGTTTCGTCTGTGACCGTTACTCAGCGAAGCCCGTGAGAACGCCGCGGCCGTCAGTCCGACCGAGGTCCGACAGTGTCGCCCGCTCCGGGTGGGGCATCATGACGGCGACGTGTTCGGCTTCGCCGGTGACGCCGGCCACGCTGTGCTTCGAGCCGTTCGGGTTCGCCTCGGGTGTGACAGTCCCGTCCTCGTCACAGTATTTGAACAGAATCCGGTCCTCGGCTTCGAGTTCATCCAGACGCTCGTCGGTGATCTCATAGCGGCCCTCACCGTGAGCGATCGGGAGTTCGACGACCTCGCCGTCCTCGTACTGGCTGGTCCATGGCGTGTCGGCGTTCTCGACGCGCAAGCGGACGTGCTCACACTGGAAGCGGGCGCTCTCGTTGGTCGTAAACGCGCCGGGGGTCAGCGATGACTCGCAACCGATCTGCGCGCCGTTGCAGATGCCAAGCACCGGCGTTCCCTCGCTTGCGACTTCGCGGACGTCGGCCATGATTGGCGAGCGGGCGGCCATCGCGCCGGCACGGAGGTAATCGCCGTAGGAGAAGCCGCCGGGGAGGACGACGCCCTCGACATCCTCGGGAAGCCCGTCCTCGTGCCAGACGAGTTCGGCGTCGAAGCCCAGCGATTCCAGAGCCTGGACGGCGTCGCGGTCGCAGTTCGAGCCGCCGAACTGGATGACGGCAATGGTCACGCGAGCCACCCCGTGTGGAAACAGACCTTTGCCGTCAGTTTCGAGGTGCTGGTCATTCTGTCTCGGTCACCTCGACGTCGTAGTCGTGGATCGTGGGGTTCGCCAGGAGCCGCTCGGCCATCTCCTCGGCGCGCTCGGCCGCGTCGTCGGCGCTGTCGGCGTCGAGATCTAGCTCGAACACATCCGCCGAGCGGAGGTCGTTCAGGTCGAAGCCGAGGCGTTCCAGCGAGCGCTGTGTCGTCTCTGCCTCGGGGTCGAGGACGCCCCGTTTGAGGCGGACGGTGACGGTCGCGGTAAAGGCAGTCATTACTGGCAAGCGAGCGGGCAGCGGAGAAAACGCTTGTGTTCTCCCGGCAGGTCACGTTCCGACCGGCGTCCAGTTGGTTGGCTGGTTTTGCAGGCCGGCCACTCGGAGATCAAGGTCGCCTTGATCAGCACGAATATCGACCCGCCCGTCGAAAAACCGTGCCACGCTTTCGACGACCTGCTCCTCGTGGGCGTTCGGGTCGAGCACACAGATACCCAGCCCATCCGCAGTTCCGATCCGGCCGGTGATGGTGTTGAGGAACCGGTACACCGCCCGCACGTCGTCGCTGTAGACGAGCAACGGCGTCAGCGTGATGATGCCGGTGCGGACTCGCGTGTAGCCGCTGGCGTACGTCGACTCGTACTGACCGGAGTACTCGATACCGATACCGGTCAGGTCCGCCGGCGTGTTGACCGTGGACACGTTGTCCTCCGACAGGTCGCCGCTTTCCTGTGCGCAATCGATAACACGAACTCGCTCGCGGTCGAGCGCACCGCCGTGGCGCTCGAAGTCCTTGAGCATCGTTGTGGCGTCGCTGTCTGTCGCGACGAGGACGGTCCCGCCGTTGGTATCGGGACTACAGAGCAGTCGCAGTCCCATCTCCCGCGCGCCGCTCAGACCGGGCCCGGTCACGAGCAGGCTCGTTCCTGACTCGACCGGATTCAGCGGTAGGTCGTCGAACGTGTATCGGTCGTCCTGTTGCTGTGCCATTAGCGGTCCCCCTGTAGCCGGCGTCGCAGCAGCAGTTGGTCCTCAACCTCGTCAGCGAACCGCTGGAGGTCGTCTCGTTCGGTCTGCGTGTAACGCCGCGGTTCGCCGTCGGTGCAACAGACGGCACCAATTGCGTTCCCCTCCCTGTCTGTAATTCGGACGCCGGCGTAGGACCTGATATTGAGCTGTTTCAGCGCGTCGACCTCGGCAAAGCGTGGGTCTTCGTGGGTGTCTTCGACGACCATCGTCTCGTCCGAGAGAATCGTATGGGTGCAGATGGTGTCCTCGCGGGCGAGGGTCCGCCAGTTGGCTCCCTCACACGCCACGAACCGCTCCTCGTGTTCGTCCATGAGGCCGACAAAGGCCACGTCGATGTCGAAGTGACTGGCCATAAGCGCCGTCAGCCGGTCGAACGCGTCGATTGCCGCCAACTGGTCGACATCGTACTGCTGGACGGCGGCCAGCCGCTCCGTCTCGGTCTCCGGAACCGGGTAGGCCGCCTGCGTTACCTCGGCGGCAGCCATGGCAGCCACATCTGCAAGCCGCTCCCGGGACTCCGGAACCGTCCGCGGCACGTATTCGACGACCTGCTCGGGCCCGCCGCGGGGGAGGTCCGACGGCGCGTGTTCCGTATAGAGAGTCACAACACAGGCCGGATTCACTGCACGGACCGCGTCTACCACGTCGAACCCGTCCCCGTCTGGAAGGTCGAAGGCCGTCACAACGCAGTCGACCGACCGGTCAAGTGCTGCGGTCAACGTATCGAGGGACCCAACTCCCTCGACAGCGAGTCCGGCGTCGGCAAGCGCGTCGGCCGTCTCGGCGCGCTCGTCGGCGTCCGGCTGGACACAGAGAACGGTCGGCGAATCACTCATCACGACCAGACGTTCACGGACTAACACACAAATGGTTGGCGGCCACGCTCGGTGGAAAACGAAGGCTTTTGCCGTGGGACTGCCGACTCTGCGTCAAATGAATGACGACGCTGTCCGGAGGTGGGTATCGTGACTCGCGATTTGACTGAGATTACGGTCGTCGGCGAGGACGACACGGGCCTCATCGCCGAAGTGACCTCGCTCCTGTTCGAGCGCAGCATCAACATCGAAGACCTCGATCAGGCTGTCCGAGAGGGGGTCTTCCGGATGACCATGCGCGTCGACACGTCCGGGATGGTGACGACGGAAAAGAAACTCCGCGAAGACCTCACCGAACTGGGCGACGCACTCGGCGTCGACGTGCAGGTCCGGTTCCCCGCCGACCGCGAGACCCAGACCATCGCCGTCCTCGTCACGAAGGAGTCTCACTGTCTGGAGGCGCTGTTCGAGGCGTGGGCCAACGGCGACCTCGGGGCCGACATCGAGGTGGTCATCGGGAACCACGACGACCTCGAACCGCTGGCGGCCAAATACGACGTGCCGTTCCACGACATCGGCGACGAGAAGGGGACGCCCGACGAGGACCAACTGCTCGACCTGCTCGCGCAGTACGATGCCGACCTCATCGCGCTGGCGCGTTACATGCGCATCCTCTCGCCGGACGTCGTCTTCCGGTACGAGAGCCGGATCATCAACGTCCACCCGAGCCTGCTCCCCGCCTTCCCCGGCGCGTCGGCATATATGCAGGCTATCGAGGAGGGCGTCCGCATCGCTGGCGTCACCGCCCACTACGTGACGACGGATCTGGATCAGGGACCGATCATCACCCAGCGCGCGTTCAACGTCCCCGACGACGCCACTGAGGAGGAGCTCCAGCAGATCGGCCAGCCGCTCGAAGCCGAGGCACTCATTGAGGCCATCAAGCTCCACCTCGACGACGAGGTGAACGTCCATCGTGGCCGGACGAAACTGCGGGACCCCGAGGAAACCTCGGCCCAGCTTGGTGCACCGGAGAAACTCGACCAGCTGAACCCCGACCGTCCGATCGACGGCCTTGGCGAGTTCGTTGCCGAGGACGACGAACTCGAAGCCGACGACTGAGACACCGCCGCTCGGCGTCTCACTCCGGAAACGGTGGCGCAACGGGGCTGTTTCTGGACGTGACGCCGCGAACGCTTCGAGCGACGGTGCGTGCTCGCATGTCAGCCTTGCTTGTTGCTGACGGGCTATCCTTCTGGCTGTAACTGCGGCAATCGATTCGCCACCCCGCGGTGGCGACAGTCTCGGAGAGCATCCAGAACATGAAGCGGTCGGCTCCCTCTATGTGTTGCAAAGCAGGCCTGCCGACACAAAAACTGGACTCCGGGCCGCACAGACATATGCCGTGGTTCAGTCCAGAACCGGTCGAGCTCGCGACAGGAAGTCGGACCGGTCGACGAGTCGCTTCGCGGCGGCGAACGCGAATACCCCGATAGCCACGCCAGCCACGGTGTCTGAGAGGTAGTGCGTGCCGAGATAGACCCGCGAGAACGACACCGTCGCCGCGAGGCCGGCGACGACGCCGAACGGAAGCCGCGGCGACTGGCGCGCTGTCATTGCAAAGACGACGACGGCGGCCGCGTGACCGGAGGGAAACGACGTGGCGATGGTGCCGGCGTCCCCGGTCATACACACCGGGGCAGGCGGAAACGGCCGCTGCACTGTTTGCATAAGCACCCCGACAACGACGCCAGTCAGCACCAGCGCCACGGCAGCTATCAGGAGCTCGTCTTCCCAGCCGGCCAGACCGAAGAAACCGAGAAACACGACTGCCGCCGCCGCCGAACCTAGCCCGGTCACCGAGGTCAGGACCTTCGTGAGAAGTGGGTTCCGGAGTTGGAGTATCAGCGACACCGTCTGGTCGTCGATAGCGACGATAATATCGATGAGTTCGCCGACGACCTCCTCCATGTGCCACAGTTGAGGGGCTGCTGTGGTATATCAGCACCGGCGATTGTCGGCGAGGCGGCAGCGCCGCCGTGTCACACCGGCGTCAGAGTTCGCTTGCGGCATCGACAGCATCGTCGAGCGACGGCGCGTCGAACACGTCGCCGCCGACGTAGGCGTTTGTGCCGGCGCAGTAGAGGTCGCGCGCGACTTTGATTACGTCGTCATCGAGCGGTTCCGGTGACTCATCACAGAGCGCCTTCCAATCGGCGACGCCCTCTACATCGGCCTCGTTTTTCGCCTCGCCCACGGCCTCGACCCACTCGGGCTGGGTTCGCTTGTGGTACTGGCGGATGACCTCCTTCGAGACCTGCTGTCCCTCGTAGGAGAAGCGGTTCTCGTCGAACGTGCCGACCACGTCGGCCACGCGGATCTCTCCGTCGTAGTACAGACACTCGATTTTCCCGTCCTCGTGGATCAGGTTGGCCTCGGCGGCCTGTTCCGTAACGATGTGGTTGACTGCCCGAGCCAGCTCTTCGAGGCGGTCGATGCTGGCCGCGCCGGCGATCCGGTCGGCCGCCTCACGGTCGAGGTATCGGTCCTGTTCCTCGTATTTCGTCGAGAACTCGACGATGGGCTCGTCGAGGTCGACGACTTCCTCTGGCCAGGTGTCGTAGTCAAGGCCGTGGTCGGCAGGCTCGGTCCGGGACCGCAGTGACGATCCGACGCCGACCCGGTTCCGAAAGACGATCTCCAGGGGAATGAGGTAGTTCTCGTTGGCTCCCGCGTGGTAGGCGTCGTAGTCGTAGCTCCCGTCCTCGAAGGGGAGGTCCGGGACCTGCGTGAGTTCGATGACCATCTCCTCGGGGGCGGCGTCGGCCGACAGCGCCTCGCCGAGGTCGAGTACCTCGTCGCTGTCGGGGAGCCTCACGCCCTCGTAGTGGGTCGGGACGTGGTTCTCCTCCAGTAGCTGGAAGTTGTACGCGCCCATCGTACACAGCGACGCGCCCTTGTCGGGGATCTGGTCCGGCATCTTCCCCCAGTCGAATACGGAGTAGTCGTCCGTGAACACGAACGCGCCGCGGCCAAGCCCCTCGGCCGTCGCCGGTTCGTCCACGCGAAATTCCTTGACGCTCGTCATTGTGCCCGCCTTTCGGGCCGGGGACAAAGACGTTTCTCATACTGTCGGCTGTAACTATTGTAAGATATTCGCGGTAGCGAAATTCTTCACAGACAGTATCACTCGCGCTCGGAAGGCAAGGTTTTCTGTCGGGCCGTCGACTGACTGTCTGATGGCTTCCAGTTTGTTGGTCGAGGCTGCGATCATCGTCGCCGCGACGGTCGCGATATGGAAAGGGAGCGACTGGCTCGAATCATCGAGCGAGCGGCTCGCGACGTACTACGGCCTCCCAGACGTCGTTCAGGGCGCGATCATCGTTGCCGTCGGGTCAAGTTTCCCGGAGGTCGCGACGGTCGTCGTCGCGGCGCTTGGCGGGTCAATGCCGCTTGGCGTCGGCGCAATCGTCGGGTCGGCAATCTTCAACATTCTCATTATTCCCGCAGCTGCGGGTATTGCCACGGACGACGAACTCGAATCGAGCCGGACACTCGTCTACAAGGAGGCGCAGTTCTACATGCTCGCCGTCTCAGTCCTGCTTATTACGATGGCGCTTGCGGTCATCTACTATCCCGGTGAGGCCACACTCACTGGCGTTATCACGCGGCCGCTGGCGGCGATTCCGCTCGCGCTCTACGGCCTGTACGTCTTCATCCAGTATCAGGATACGGCCGACCACGACCCTGAAAAGGACTGGACTGCCGACATCTCGGTCGGGCGGGAGTGGCTCTTTCTTCTGCTGGGCCTGGCTGTCATCCTCGTGGCCGTGGAGAACCTCGTCCACGCCGTCAGAGTCATCGGTCGGGCCGCCGGCGTTCAGGAGTTTCTGCTCGGTGTGACGATTCTCGCGGCGGCGACGAGTCTCCCCGACACGCTCGTCAGTGTTAGAGCAGCCCGCGACGACCGCGGGGTCACGTCGCTCGCAAACGTTCTCGGCTCGAATACGTTCGACCTGCTTGTCGCTATCCCGCTTGGCGTTCTCATTGCCGGCACGTGGACCGTCGACTTCGCGATGGCCGTGCCGATGTTCGGCGTCCTGACCGGGGCAACGATTCTTCTGTTCACCGTCCTCCGAACCGACCTTGTGTTGAGCGAACTCGAATCGTATGCGTTGCTCGGCGCGTACGCGGCTTTCGTTGCCTGGGTTATCGTCGAGACTGCGGGCTGGGTCGGTGGCGTATTGCCGACCTGATGGAGTGTTCCCGGAATTGCAGCCGCTTGTCTCCCGGAACACGGGGCCCTGTCGACCTTGTGATCCGTGTGCGTACCCATACGCTTTTGACCGTTCTTTCCCTCCTGTCCAGCAATGCCGGACGTCCCAGAGACCGTCGGTACTCCGGACGGCTCCACCGAGTTCGAGCACCGTCCGACGACTGACCAGTCGTTCGAGAACGCCCTCGCCAAGGCGAGAAACGGGACGCGACTGACAGTTGACGACGCCGTCGAACTCTTTACCACGGGCACTGACCGGGACGGTATCGACCACGACCGGAAAGAGCAGGTGCTCGAAGCGGCCGACCGCCGTCGGGCCGAGGTCGTCGGTGACGAGGTCACCTTCGTCGCGAACCTCAACAACAATGTCACAACGGCCTGCAACACGGGCTGCCTGTTCTGTAATTTCAAGGACCGCTCCGAGCAGTTCCGGAGCGATTATCAGGAGGACCACGGCGGCTTCACGAAGACGCCGAGCGAATCCCGTCAAATCGTACAGGACGCTCTCGACCGGGGCATCTACGAGGTCTGCTCGGTGTCTGGACTCCACCCCGCGCTCGCGCTGGACGACGAACACCGGGAGATACTGGAGACGAGCGACCGCGGAGACCTGAACTACCGCTCGCCCGACGAGTACGAGACGGACCCGGCCACATACTGCGAACAGCTTGACGCGATGAACGTCGGCGACATCCATCTCCACTCGATGACGCCGGAGGAAGCCTATCACGCCCGCCGGGGCACTGACTGGTCCTACGAGGAGGTGTTTAGCCGACTGCAAGACGCCGGGCTCGACAGCGTCCCCGGCACGGCTGCCGAAATCCTCGTTGACGAGGTCCGTGACGTTATTTGCCCGGGAAAGATCCGCACTGACGAGTGGCTCGAAGCGATGGCGGCGGCTGCGTCGGTTGGCCTCGATATGACCTCGACGATGATGTACGGCCACGTCGAGAACGAGTACCACCGTGCGCTGCACCTGCAGCGCATCCGTGACCTGCAGGACCGAACCGGCGCAATCACAGAGTTCGTCCCGCTATCCTTTGTCCACGAGGAGACGCCGCTGTACGAACGTGGCATGGTCGACGGCGGCGCGACGGTCGACGAGGACGAACTGATGATCGCCGTCTCACGGCTCTTCCTCGACAACGTCGACCACATTCAGGCCTCGTGGGTCAAATACGGTGACACGCAGGGGTTGAAGATGCTTACCTGCGGTGCGGACGACTTCATGGGGACGATTCTCTCAGAAGAGATCACCAAGCGCGCCGGCGGCGACTACGGCGAGTTCCGGTCGTTTCAGGAGTACGCCGACATGATCACTGCCATCGGCCGGACGCCCGTCGAGCGCTCGACGGACTACGAGCAGCGCCGCGTTATCGACCCCGACGCCGACGTGCTCGGCCCGCAACTCGGACCACGGGCTGACGGAACGCCATTACTCGACTGAATTAGTGGACCACGGCTGGGCACTGGCCGTGGCCGGTGTGGTAGAGTATTCCGCCTGGAACTGCTGTCAGAGGCACGCCCAGGCATGATATATATTGGTACGCCAGCGTATGTGTAGATACCGCCTAGACTGCTAGGTGATTGTTGTCCAGTGTCTGTTTGGCCGTGGCGACCGTTCACCTGCAGACTGGCCGCCGGAGTCACAGCGTCACTGGATTCACACCCCGGTCCAGTATTGACCGGAACCGGTCGCCGGCGTCATTATCGGCCTCGATAGCCGCCTCGATGGGGGTAGAGAGCCAGCCGTCGTCGACGAAGTGGTCGTAGACCGGCAACCGCTCGCTCAGTGGCACCTCGGCGGCCTCGGCGACGGCGGTCAGTTCCTGCAGCGCGGGCCACTCGTACTCGGGGTTGATGTGGTCGACTGTGACTGGAGAAACGCCGCCCAGGTCGTCGATACCACAGTCAGTCAGGTCCCGGGCGGGCGCGAGGTTCGGGGGGACCTGTACGGACACTTCTTTGGGAAGGGCCGCGCGGGCCATTGCTGTCACCCGGCGCATTGTCGCCAGGTCGGGGGAGCCGCCCTGCCAGCGCTCGTTCTCGACGACGGGCTGGATGATGACCTCCTGAATATGGCCGTAGCGTTCGTGCATCTCTCGGATAGCGAGCAAGCTCTCTGCGCGGTGGTGCCAGTCCTCGCCGATGCCGACGAGAATGCCCGTTGTGAACGGAACGCCGAGTTCGCCGGCCACCCGGAGGGTGTTGAGTCGCTGACCGGGGTTTTTCGCCCGCGGGCCACCGTGTGCCTGAACCTCTGTGGTCGTCTCAAGCATCACGCCCATCGAGGCGTTCAGGTCGGCGACGTGGGCCATCTGCTCGCGTGTCTGGTCGCCGGGGTTGGCGTGCGGGAGCAACCCCTCCTCCAGCGCGATTTCGCAGGCTTCCCGGAGGTACTCGTGGATGGAGTCGTGGCCCCACTCGGCGAGCTGGTCGTGGACCGCGGTGTAGCGGTCGTCCGGGTCGTCGCCGAAGGTAAACAGCGCCTCGGTACAGCCGGCGTCGGCCCCGCGGCGGCAGGTCTCCCGGATCTCTTCGCGGTCCATCAGCTCTGCCTGCCCCGGCGGGTCGTAGTACGTGCAATAGGTGCAGGTGTAGCGGCAGGCGGTCGTCAGGGGTAAGAACACGTTCCGGCAGTAGGACAGCGCCGACGCGGCCTCGACATCTTCGGGCATCACCGACAGCAGTCGCTCAATGTCGGCGTCCGAAATCTCGATAGCGATGTCATACGCGTCCGTGCCGGGTATCACGTCCCGGGGTGGGCACCCCACGGACAAAAACCTTCAGTCGTGTGTGATGGCCTGTGCCAGTAGTTGTGGACGGTCGAAACTGGCCACATGACAACAGAATCAGTGTGTCGTGACACGCCGGTTACTTGTGAACCGTTATCAGCTCCGAAGTGCCGCGTGATCGACGACACCTCGGTGACCGCTACTGCTTAGTCCGCCGGCGTCACTGTGGTGTCACCCGAATCCCGAAGCAGTTTCGTGGCGAACACCTGCCGTCGGGCGTAGAAAAAGTACACGTAAGGGACCTTCGCCAGCAGGTCGAGAAACGCATAGGTGATGCTGACACCGACGTAGGTCGCGAATCCAAGTCCCTCGGGGCCAGCAAGCCAGACGAGCGGATACGCGATCCACAGCAGCCCGACGTGGTTCTTGAGGAGGCTAAACAGGCCGATACGCTGTGGGTCGTCCGGAACCGAGCGCGGGAAGATGAGGTACAGATAGGCAAACAGCGAGATGTGGAACACTGCCGAGACGCCGAACAGTGCCCATTTCAGTGTCCCGGCGGCGACGACCGCCCCGACGCCTGCAAGTATCATCAGGGCGTCTGCCGCCATGACCCCGAAAATCGCGCGTCGCGACGCGCCGGCAGTATACCCGATAAACCCGACCAGCAGCGGCGTCGTCACCACCCAGTCGAGATATCGGAACCCGACAAGCGTCGTCTCGCCGATGGTTACGGTACCAATACCGAACACCATCGCAACGTACGAGATACCTGCAACCCCGGGTATAAGCGCCAGTGCCGCCAGAATTGGCCGTTCGTCGGACCCCTCAAGCGACGCATAGAGGAACCCGACGATGGCGACACCGACCGCAAAGCCAGCGGCGGTTATCCCGTACACGACTGAAACGGCGTCCATCAGTCGTCACCTCCAACTGACGGCGACCCTATGGCGCGCGTCTGGCTTGCCGCTGTGGTATCTGTGTTAATGGTAAACAGTCGAACTCGAGATTCGAGGTCGTCAACCGCGGTTTCACGGAAGGAATCGAGTGAGTCGGAAATCGACTTGACGACGTCCCGCTGCCGACGGATCTGTGTCGACATTTCTTCCGCAGTCGTCGCTGTCTCCGCGCTTGCTTCGGTGACATCCGCTATCGAGTCGGCCGTCGCTTGAACGGTGTCTGCCTGCTCCGAGGTAGTTTCTCGCATCTCTTCGATGGAGGCTGAGATGTCGTCGACGGCCTCCGCAATTGTCGCAATTTCCGACAGGGCCGACTCGACGGTCTCAGTACCAGTTTCGACTCGCGTCTCCGTCGCCTGTATCGAGTCAGTCACCTCCTCTGTCTGCTCAGATACCTCCGCGATGACCGTTGCTATCTCGTCAGCCCGCGACTGCGTCTCTTCAGCAAGTGACTTGACTTCGTCTGCAACGACGCTGAACCCGTTCCCGTCCGCACCGCTGCCCTGTCCACCAGCGCGAGCGGCCTCTATCGACGCGTTCAGTGCCAGCATATTTGTCTGCTCCGCGATCTCTGAGATGATATCCGCGATGTCCGTTATCTCGGCCATTCGCTGCTGGAGGGTTTCGACCTGTGTGACAGCGTCAGCTGCATCAGCCTGTATCTGGTCCATCTCCGTCAGGGATGTTTCCGAGGCTGTCCGAGCGTCACTGCTGGCTTCCTCGACCTCACTGCTCCGGTCGGCAAGGTCGTCAATTGTTGCGGCAATTTCCTCTGCTGACGCGCTCACGTCCTGAATATCGACTGCAGCTGATTCGAGTTTTGTCTGCTGGTCGGTTGCTTGCGTCTGGATATCGGCGACCGTTTCGACAGCCGCGTCGACCTCCTGCTGGACTCGCCGACTCGTTTCGGTTATCTCGTCAGTTTCAGTTGTGATACGCCTCGAAACGGCGGTGACCGTCTCGATCGTCTCCTGTAACTCATCCATCATCCTATTGAACGACTGGCCGACGGTCTCCATAGCGTCATACTCAGTGGCCACATCGACACGCTGCGTGAGATCGCCGTCTGCGGCGGCTGCCATGACTGTCCCGTACTCTGTTGCAATGTCCTGGTAGGCTGTGGCGAGTTCCTTGGCTTCCTCCTCAGCAGCCTCTGCCTCTGCCTGTGCCTCGTTTGCGTCAGTTTGTGCCTGTTCGAGGTCTGCCCTCGCGGCCTCCATCTCTGACAGTCGATCGCGCAACGAGACGCGCATCTGCTCGATAGAGTCAGCAAGGTCCCCGAACTCGTCGGTACGCGTCGAGTCGATTTCGATATCGAGGTCTCCGTCTGCCACCCGTTGTGTCTGTGCTGATAACTCGGTGATGCTGGCAACCGTTTCGGCTGCGTTGATCGAGCCAAGCGTCAGTAAACCGGCGATGCCGGCGACGACTGTCGATGCAACATCTTGTGTTACCACCCCGACAGTGATAAGCAGGGTAGCCGTTGCGATGTATCCGACACCGAGCTTGGCCCCATAGCTCTGCTTGACACTAGAAATAGTCACATATGGATAGTAGTCTGCAACTACCTAAATGTAAACTCGGAAGTATCAGTATTGATACTAGGGCGGCTGAGACCTCGGTCAAACTACCGAAATCGCTCCACGTCGACCCGTCCACCGGTGGCTGTCAGCTCGAATCCTGACTGTTTGAGCCAGTCGGCGGCCGCGCCGTCGCTGTGTAGCAGCACCTCAGCGAGGTCGTCCGGTTCGTCGATGTCGGTCGCAAGCCGCCGTGAGTCAACTTCGGTAACGCTGGCTCCCACGTCTCGGGCGGTCTCCCGATGGTCGCGGATAGACGCGCCGTGGTAGTCGACCCTGAACTCCGGATGCCGACAGACGAAGGCGTTCGTCCCACCGCCTAGACCCGGAGCCAGCACCACATCGGCTTCGGGAGCAAGCAGTCGTTCGATGCTTTCCCGGGTCACAAGCGGGAGGTCGGCCATCACGACGGCAAGTGCCCCTTCGTCGTCAGTCACCGTCGACGCGAGCAGGTCGTTGACGAGCGGATCAAGCCCGCGGTCGTCGACGGTGACCGGAACGGCACAGTCGAGGGGCGCTGTCGAGATGACTTCGGGTTCGTGGCCCGCTGATGTCACTGCGTCGACGACGTCTGCAAGCATCGCTTCGGTAAAATCACGGCGCTCGTCGGGAGAAAGAACGGATGCGAGTCGCGTTTTAGGGGTAGACCCCGAGACGGGGACGGCGAGACGCATTACAGCTTGGAGTATTCGTCCTCACTCATCTGGGCGTACGCGTAGTAGCCGCCACCGACCAGCAACAGGAGGACGATGAGTCCGCCACCGACCAGCAGCAGCGTTTGCTGGGTCTGAGCGCTCTGCTGGGCCTGCTGTGCTTGGCTCTCGGCCTGCCCGGCGAGGTCCTGAGCGTTCTGGAAGTTCCCGTTCTCGTATGAGGAGATAGCGCTGCTGACCAGTTCCTCAGCGCCTTCGTTCCCACCGGCCGCGTCGATTGCAGCCTGTGCGTCGTCGATTGCCTGCCTGGCCGCCTGACTCTCTTCGGTGTAGTGGTGGGCGGTGTCGCTGCGGAACTCCTCTTCGTTGTTGCCGCTGACTCGACTGAGCGCGGCGACCTGATAGTTCTGCGCCGGCTCATACGTGTAGTTCGAGATGGCCGGCGTCGTGCCGACAAGTTCGACGCGAACTTGGTCACCGTTATTATCGATCTCCAGATCCTGTTCGAAGGACTGGTCGCCGTAGGTTTCTTGATTCACCTGATTCCCCGCACGCAACACAGTGACCGTCCAGCTAACGTTCTGAAGTTCGGTCGAACCGGCGAGCGTCCACTCGTTCGGTGCGTCGGTGAACGGGTCGTCTATCGTGTACGTCACCGACACCTCTTCGCCGACGGCACTCTCGGTTGGCACCCCGTCAGCAGAGACAGAGAATGCACTCGCTGTGCCGGCGGTCGCGAGCAGTGCGACGACACAGAGGAGTACGGCGGTCTTATTAGAATAGCGGATCAAGTTCATCTTCGTCGTCTTCGACCAAGTCCTCTAAGTTATCTTCGCTTTGGTTACGGATATCGTCGATGTTGTCCTGTGCTTCGATGGCGACCTGCTGGAGTTCCTTGATTCGTGGAACGTTGTGAACGCCGGCCAGCAGGATGGATGCGGCCACTTTCGGGGCGTTAGTCGGATAGTCGCCACCGCGGACCTCCATCGAACCGGTCTGCTCCTCGAGCCACTTCCGGCCGCGTTCTATCCCCTTCCGGTTCAGGTGCTCTGGCGGCCCTGCCATCACGAGCAGGGCACGCTCTGCACCTTCGATCTCACAGGGGAGTGTCAGCCGGCCGAGCGCGGCTTTCCGAACGAGCGACGTGATACGGTTTGTCGTGTTAGCCGTATCCATGCTATCGTCTGACGAGTCGTCGCCCTTGAACCGCGAGAGCAGGCCGCCGCCGCCAGAGGATACCTCGACGTCCTCGGAGGCGTAGCCGACGGTGGACACGCCGCCGCCGTCGAGCGTGTTGATGATCTCGGAGGAGTCGACGACGCTTTCGGCGACGTTATCGCCAGCCTCGATCTCACCAGCCCCGAACAGCACGCCGAAGCGCCGGACGATCTCCTCGTTGATGTGGTCGTAGCCGCCTTCGACGGACTCGCCAGTCTGTCGCCAGGCGTCGTTGTCGAACACCATCAGGTTGTCCACCTCGCGCACGAACGTCTGGAACGAGCGGGCGGCGTTGAGGGTATAGATGCCACCCTCGTCACTGCCCGGCAGGACGCCCAGGCCGTACACCGGTTCGGTGTAGATGCGCTTGAGGTGTTTTGCGACGACCGGCGACCCGCCCGATCCGGTCCCGCCGCCGAGACCGGCGACGATGAGGAAGGCGTCGACTTCGTGGACAGGGATGTTGTCAATCGCACCCTGCACCTCGTCGATATCCTCTTCGGCGATTTCCGCGCCGAGTTCGTTGTCCGCGCCCACGCCGTGGCCCTTGACGCGGGCCTGGCCAATGAGCACTCGATTCTCTTCCGGAATGTGTTCTAGCCCAAGCAGGTCTGCTTTTGCTGTATTAACCGCAACAGCCGAGCGGACGATTCCCGAGCCGGTTTCCTTGTCGTACTCGAGAAATTTGTCCACAATTTTGCCACCGGCCTGCCCGAAGCCGATCATCGCCAGTTTCATTATATGGTTCTCCGCTTAAAGGGTCAAAGAGCGATGGCGAGTATAAGTGTTTTGCCCGGCTCTCAGTCCTGAAAGCTACGCTTGAAAACAAATCTCTTCTGACACAAACCCCTATAGGTGGAGGCTACTGCCAGTGATTATCCGCGGAGGTATCCGCTGAGTGTCGTTAAAGAGCCACTACTGACGCCGAACGCGTCGATATCGTTTGTTGCCGGACTGTTATCGAATTTGAGCGAACGGTACTGGTCAGCGCCCATCGGGAAGCCAACGCTTCCCAAGACAGAGAGGCCGACCTTCGCGAGCGGCATCGGAAGGGGAACGATGCTTACCGACGACCCCTCTGCATCGTACACCTGATTGGTCACGTCTCTGAGTGTCAGTACTTCCGGCCCACCGATCTCGTAGGCCTCGCCGACGTGTTCCTCGGATTCGATGCTGTCGACGAGCATCGGCACGAGGTCACCGACCCAGATGGGCTGGAACTTTGTCTGACTACCGCCGCCGGGAAGCGGATACAGCGGGACGCCCGGCGCGAACATCCCTTTGAGGCGCTTCGTGAAGGAGACGAACTCCCCGCCCTTGCCGAAGACGACTGATGGTCGGAAGATGGTCCAGTCCAGCGAGGACCCCGTAACGACTTGCTCGGCCTGTCCTTTCGACCGGATGTAATGCGTGTCGCCATTAGGGTCTGCACCCAGTGCGCTCAGCTGGACGAATCGGTTGACGCCGTGCTCTTCTGCGGCCTGTACGCTGTTCTCGGTCCCGCCGAGATGGATGCGTTCGTGCATCTTATCGCCGCCATCCGGCTTGAACAGGGGCGACAGTGCGACCAGATAATACACCGCGTCCTGACCCTCGAACGCGCTCTCGATGCTACCGTAGTCTGTGACATCCCCGGCGACGGTTTCGACACCGTCTGGGAGTGTCGCGTCCTCCGGAGACCGGGACAGCGCAGTGACAGCGTGTCCCTGTTCGTCAAGCGCACGGCACAGGTGCTGTCCAATAAATCCGGTCCCGCCAA
Organism: Haloarcula sp. R1-2; assembly: GCF_011627385.1. NCBI lineage: Archaea > Methanobacteriati > Methanobacteriota > Halobacteria > Halobacteriales > Haloarculaceae > Haloarcula > Haloarcula sp. R1-2. The sequence continues at coordinate 1,303,742 of NZ_JAANTG010000001.1, read as the reverse complement.
CGACAAGTACATCCATGGATTCCGATACGGTCGGTAGAACCGTAAAGGTGGGCGTATTTCTTTGCCCGACCGGCCCGCAGTCCGGTCACTTGTGTCAGTCTACGGATGCACCGACCAGGTCGGGGCGCTTACGTCCCCCCACACAGATTGTGAGGTATGCTCGTCACGCTCGAAGGACTGGACGGGAGCGGCAAGACGACCGTGTGGGAACGGCTCCGGAGCGACGACGCTGTCCCCAGCGAAACTGTGTTCACGCGCGAACCGACGGATACCTGGTACGGAGACGCCGTCCAGCGCTCCATCGACAACGACGACGCGGACTCGCTGGCCGAACTGTTCCTCTATACGGCAGACCACGCCGCACACCTCTCGGAGACGGTCCGACCGGCACTCAACGAGGGTCGGCTCGTCGTCTCCGACCGCTACAGTGACTCGCGGTACGCCTATCAGGGTGCGACACTCGCAGGTAGTGGGACGTTCGACGACCCGCTATCGTACGTCCGAGAAGTCCATGCCCCCTGGACCCGCCCGCCGGACCGGACCGTGTATCTCGACCTCGATCCCGAAACCGCTGCACGGCGAAGCGGCGCGACGAACAAGTTTGAGACCGCCGAGTATCTCACAACGGTTCGTGACAACTACGAGCGACTTATCGAAGCCGACCCGGAGCGGTTCGTTCGCGTCGACGCAACCGCCGACCCAGACACGGTGTACGAACGGGTCCGGGCAGCGATTCTCGATTAATCCATCGACGCCGGCAGTTCGACCTCGTCGGGGGCTGGCATCCAGAAGTAATCGAACGTAATCCCGGTAGCGAGTGGAATAACGACAGTCACGAGGAGGACAGCCGTCTGGCTCCCGAGATTTGCACCGAGTTTGAACACTCCGCTCAATACGATGAGAATGACGACCATGACTACCGGACAGAGGAGCAGCGAGTAAACGAGGCTCCCCCACCGCGTGTTCAAGCGGACGCGGAAAAAGCGCGTCATGAGCGCCGTCACAGCACTGTTGACCAGCACGATGACGAGCAGGCCGATAATACCGGCGACACTGACCATGTTCCCCGTAGGGTGGCAAGTCCCTTTGCCGTGTCGGAACAACGCGGGGCGCTCACTCCAAACAGATGTACGTGCGCGTGTCGGCGACGCCGTCGAGGTCTCGGACATGACCCGAGACCGACTGCATGATATCATACACTTCCGTACCCGTCGCTTCGCCGATGATATCGTACTGCCCGGCGACGATATGTGCCTCGGTGATGCCCTCGGCGTCACGAACTGCCGCAAGGAGTTCTTCGGATTTGCCAGCAGCGGTCTTGATCATAATAAACGCGCTAACCATATTGTGGTGTGTCGTGTCATAGCACGAAAAAGCTTCCGTCAGTCGACAACAATAGCCTTGTTGTTTGATATCGTGGTCAAGGCGTCCGGTGGTTCCACCGGGTGGGTACTTTTATTCACCCCCGCCCCATAGGAGGGTGTATGCGATTCGTTATCGTGGGTGCAGGTCGTGTCGGATTGCGGACGGCTCGCGTCCTGCAAGAGAGTGGCCACGAAGTTGTCCTCATCGAGCGCGATGAGAACGCCGTCGAACGTGCGCGAACGGCTGGTTTCGAGGTAATTGCGGGCGACGGCGCTATCGAGGAGACGCTCGGCAACGCCGACCTCGAAGCTGCCGACGCGCTCGGCGCGCTCACCGGCGACCTGAACGACAACTTCGTTGCCTGTATGATCGCCAAGGAACACGGCTGTCGAACCGTTATGCGTATCGACGAGGACTACCGCGAGGAGATCTACCGACGCTACGCCTCCGACGTTGACGAGGTCATCTACCCCGAACGGCTGGGTGCTATCGCCGCAAAGAACGCCCTGCTTGGCGGCAACATCCGCGCGGTCGCCGACATCGCACAGAACCTCCAGCTCGTGGAGTTTACCATTCAGAGACAATCGCCGATGGAAGGGTACTCGCTGTCGGAGCTGGAGCTGCCATCGGATTCCCGGCTAATGGCGCACGGGAAAGGCGAGGACCCGCTCGCCATTCCCGACCCGGACGAAACGCTGGAGGCCGGCGACCGGGTCGTGATACTGGCCGACTTCGGGACGCTCTCTGACGTTCGTAGTATCGTTGTCGGTGAATCAGAACGTGCGACTGCGCTTGGAGGTGCCTGAACATGGTCATTGCCTACGTGATGGTCAAAGCCCACACTGGTGACGCGGACCGTCTGAAGGATGACATCGAAGCCGTCGACGGCGTTGTCGAGGCCCACATCGTCGCTGGTGACGTCGACTTTATCGCAAAAGTGAACGTGGAGACGCCCGCCGAAGTCAAGGATGTCGCAGCGACACACATCCAGGAAATCCAGGGTGTCGAAACGACACAGACCTATATCGCGATGGACTGAGGCTGGCTGTTACCCTGTTTCCATGCTCGACACGTACAGCTACAGCGGTGTCCCGCCGCGAGACCCCTCGCTCCCGCCGGTACTCGCCGAATTGAGCAGGTCAGCCACGACGCCGACATAGTCGTAACCGGGAATGACGCCCTCGACGTACGTCCCCTCGACGTACTCGACGAAGGTTTTGGCGACGTCCGCGGCCTGCCGTTCGCCACCCATTGTGTACTCGAACGTGACCACGACCTGCTCGCCGGCCTCAACGACGGTGTAATCGTCCAGCTCGACAGCGGTTCGGGTCGCTTTCGGCGCGTCCTCAAGCCGTCGCTCCAGCGTCTCAAGCCAGCCATCGACGACGGCGTCACCAACCTCATCGCTTGTCGCGGCCTGTAGCGACGGCGCTCTGACCGTCACCTCGTAGTTTGTCCGCCACTCTTCGCCCTCAGACGCGGTCACGCGGCCGTCGAAGTTCGTCGTCTCGACCGCGTAGCTATCTCCAGCCGAGACGAGTGCATCGTGTCGGTCGAACGCTTCGGCAACGTCATCTGGCACATCAGTCATTACGCCGGTATAGGCCACAGAGGTGCAAAAACGCGTCGTGTCCGGACACTCTCCGTTCAGATCGTCTGTCACTGCCGCACCCGAAGCCCTAACCCACACAGGCTGTGCCACATCTGGGCCAAGTCGGACTGTCGAGTGTGTCACAGACGAGCGGCCAGGGTTGTCTCTTGTGGACTACTGTGGCAAATATCGCTCCTCATGTCCACTCGTCGCAGAATGCGAGGGATGGGATTCGAACTCGAATGCAAACGCTCGCGTTGCTCGCGTTTCCGTAGTTCGAATCCCACGATGACATTCGTTGCTCACGGATTGTTCGCAACAGAATGCGAGGGATGGGATTCGAACCCACGGACCCCTACGGGAGCGGGTCTTAAGCCCACCGCCTTTGGCCAAGCTCGGCTACCCTCGCGCAGATTGAACTCTGCGGGGGCTAGTGAATGGTCCTTTCGGTCTCGGGCTGCGAGATGCCTTATCGTGTCCCACCGCCGTCACGTCGGCGGCACTGGATACGGACCGTGACACATCGACGTGGCTGTCACTCTCTCCGATGCCGATACCTACTCGTCGACAGGGAGCCTGTCTGTTGGGAGGAACTTCGTCCGGTCCGCGTGGTTGAACGTTGCGACCGGGGTCCCGTCCAGTTTTCTGAGCATCGTCTGGAACGTCGCGCCGTCGTTCGCAGCGGTAACCGTGTTCCCGGCATCCTGTAGCTTGTACGCGCCAGCGATGAACAACGAGGCGGCGTCTGGGTCGAAGTACTCGACGGCCAGAAATACCTGTTCTCCGACCGTCCGCCGATACACGTCATACGCTTCGAGGGGGTTCGATTCGACCAGCCGCGTCACGTCTTCGGCCTTGTTGCCCGGAATGACGAACACGAGTTCGAGCCCGTCACCGTCGTCGACTGTCTGCAGGCCCGCATCCCCGGCCGGGACGACGACGGCCTCACGGCCGTTAGACCGCCGCTGGTCTGCCAGTGCCTGTGTCTCTTCTAGCGTCTGTTTCCACGATGCCTTGCGCTCGTCCGAACCGGCGGCAAGCCGTTCGAGGTCGTCCGTCCCCTCGCCACCTGTCTTAACCATATCCAGTCGTTACGCCCGTGGGAGGTAAATGGTGGTGTCACCGGACGCCGAAGACGACTTCCATGCTCAGAGAGAGCCCGAGGACGAACAGGCTCGCAACAAAGAGTTTCACTGGCGGCGAGAATCGGTCTTCGGGTGGGGCGAGCGTATCGAGGGGTGGCACGGCACGAGCCAGCACCGACTCGAACGGCGTCCGCTCCCGCGCTGACACGCCAAACGACACGTCTGATTCACCGGACTCGTCGGAATCGAGAGATGGCGCACGCCACAGTGTGACCGAGGCGTAGCCAAACAGCGCGAAGCCGATAAAAAACAGTGCGAATTTCACTGTCACCCAGCCACCGCCACGGAGCGGCGAGAGCACGCCACCGATAAGCGTCGCTGTGAGCGTTACGCCGAGGGCGTACCACAGCAGATCGAGTATCTTTCCCGCCAGGTTATCCATCGTGCGTGTCGTAGCCACGTTGGCGGAGTTCGTCGCCAGGAGAGACGTGCTCCTGTGCGTGTCGGTGACAGAAGCTCATCCGTCCATCGTCGACATCGTAGTACTGCGGCGTTTCGGTGTCACACTGACTGCCGAACACTTCTCTGAGGTAGGCACGAGCGGCGTCGGGGTCGCCATCACTGAGATACGACGCCGCCTGCTCGACGTGCTCCTGTACGTCCGGCGGAAGGGTCACGTCGCTGAACTCCTCTTCGACGATTTCCTCGCTGTCGGCCAGCGCGGTGTCGAACCCGAGTCGTTCCTTGAGCCGCTCACCGATCGACTGTTCCGCGCGCGACCGCTCGCGAATGACATCACGGAACTCTCGAATCCGGTCCCACACTGCGTCGCTAGCGTCTATGTCCTCTGGCCGAATCCGAACGGGACACCGCGTTGCGAAGGGACACCCCTGCGGCGGATCCCGTGGACTCGGTGGTGAGCCCGGCAGAGTGATCCGATCCACCTGAACCGTCGGATCCGGTTCTGGAATCGCCGACAGCAATGCGCGCGTGTAGGGGTTTTCTGGGCTCTGGAACAACTGTTCCGTCGGCCCGACTTCCATGAGGTTCCCGAGATACATCACCCCGACGCGGTCACAGATGTGCCGGACCACGCTCAGGTCGTGCGCGATGAAGAGGTACGTGAGACCGAACTCCTCTTGGAGCTCCTCCAGCAGATTGAGTATCTGGGCCTGAACGGACACGTCGAGTGCCGAAACGGGTTCGTCGAGGACGACGAACTCCGGTTCGAGTGCGAGTGCCCGAGCGATGCCGATGCGCTGTCGCTGCCCGCCGGAGAACTGGTGGGGATATCGGTAGTAGTGCTCCGGCATGAGCCCGACCTGGTCGAGCAGTGTCCGCACTTTCTCCCGACGCTCGCGGGCCGTGCCCTGTTCGTGAACGTCCAGCGGTTCGCGGATAATCTCGCCGACAGTCATCCGGTCGTTGAGGCTCGACTCGGGGTCCTGAAACACCATCTGGGCGTTGCGGCGCCACTGCTTGAGGTCGCCGCCGCTGAGCTCGGTTATATCGGTTCCATCGAAGGAGACCGTCCCAGACGTAGCCGTCTCCAACTGGATGAGCGTCCGACCCAGAGTTGTCTTGCCACAGCCGGATTCACCGACTAGCCCGAACGTCTCGCCGCGTGAGATTTCGAAGTTCACGCCGTCGACGGCTTTCACCGGGTCTCCCCCGAGCAGTCCACCGCCTTCGTAGTACGTCTTCAGGTCCTGTACATCGAGCAACGTCTCGTCGGCTTGGTGCGACACGGTATCGACGACTGATTCACTCATTTGGGTCACCTCCCTCACTGTGTCCGCCGGTGCCCCCGGCACTGTGGCCGTGGCCACCATCAGCCCGGGCATCGCTGTCGTCGGACCCGACCGGACTGGTATCCTCTCCGGCGTTTCGCTTCGCAGCCGGCCAGTCGTCCGCCGACAGCGCTTCGTCTGCCTCGGCACCTGTCTGGTCTGCGTTCGCTTCGTGCTGTGTCACAGTGTCGTCGGTAGGCATATCTTCGGGGTACAGGAGACAGGCGGCGGTGTGGTCTGCTGAGTCGCCGACCTCGACGTGGGCGGGATGGACCCGCTCACACTCGTCGAAGCCCTTCGGGCACCGGCTGACGAATCGGCAGAACGACGCCGATTCGTGCGGCGTCGGTACGTCCCCTTCGATAGTGGGTAGCCGATCCGTACTGGGGTTCCGGCCGGGAATACTCTGCAGGAGTCCCTGCGTGTATGGATGGTGTGGGTTTGCGAACAGTTCCTTGACGGGTGCTTGCTCAACGACTTCGCCGGCGTACATCACGGCGACGCGGTCAGCAACTTCCGCGATGACGCCCATGTCGTGCGTAATGAACATGATGCCGATGTCACGCTCCGTCTGAATCTCCTGCAACAGGTCAAGAATCTGGGCCTGAATAGTGACATCGAGCGCCGTCGTCGGCTCGTCACAGATGAGCAGGTCTGGGTCACAGGCCAGTGCCATCGCGATGACGGCTCGCTGGCGCATCCCGCCGGAGAACTCGTGTGGGAACTCATCGACACGCCGCGCCGCGTCGGGGATGCCGACTGCACGCAGCAGTTCGATGGCTTCCGACTTGGCTTCGGCACCTTCCATATCGCGGTGGAGCTCTAGCGCCTCGATGATCTGGTTCCCGACAGTGTACACCGGGTTGAGTGAGCTCAGCGGGTCCTGAAACACCATCGCGATGTCCCCGCCACGAACTGACCGGTACTCCTTCTCTGAAAGTGCCGTCAGCTCTCTCCCGTCTAATCGTATGGACGACTCCTCGCGGATTTCGCCCGGACTTTCGACCAGTCCCATTATCGAGCGCGCGGTGACACTCTTGCCGGAGCCGGATTCGCCGACAATACCGAGTGTCTCGCCGCGAGCGATTTCGAAGGACACCCCGTCGACAGCGCGGATCTCCTCTCGGTCGCTGTGGAACACTGTTCGGAGGTTGTCTACGGCCAGCAGTGGCTCGCCGTCTTCGGTGTGGCTCATCCGCCACCACCCCCGGCGGCCGCGCCAGTTGCACCGCCTTCAGCACCCTCGCTCTGTGGGTCGATAGCGTCACGAATCCCATCACTCAGTGCGTTGAACCCGGTAACGACCAGCGTAATCAGGATACCCGGAATGAGCGAGATGTGCCAGGACTGACTGGCGATGTACGACTGTCCAATGTTGATCGCCCGCCCCCACTCAGGAGTCGGGGCGGTAATCCCGAGCCCGAGGAACGAGAGGGCAGAGACCGAAATAATGACCCCGCCCAGTGTTAGCGAGGCATAAACCAAGAGATAGCCGAGGATATACGGTGCCATATGTTTCCGCATGATCACAGTGGGTCGCTGGCCGTAACTCTTTGCCGCGTCGACCCACTCCTGTTCCCCGACCTGTAACGCAGGGCCACGCACCGCTCGCCATAGCCCCGGCCAGCGTATTAACGCGAACAGGAGGATGAACAGCATCGCCCCGTTGTACAGCTCTGCTATCCAGTGATTCTTGAACACCACTGTCGCAAGAATCACCAGCAACAATGCTGGCATTGCCTGCACGGAGTCACTGGTCAGTACCACGATGAGGTCAGTCACCCCCTTGTAGTAGGCGGTAACTAATGCCAGCGTCGTCGCAATAAAGCCTGCAATCGCCATCGATCCGAGGCCGATGAACAGCGACACCCGTGCACCAAAGGCGAGGAAGGTGAACAGGTCCTTGCCGCTGACGAGCGTTCCGACGGGATGGAACCGCCCGAAGTCGTCGTAACTCCAGATTCCGACGTTGCTGTCACCGCTCCCGCGGGAGGCGGAACCGAGGTTCGCCTCACCGATAGTGATCGTTTCGACCGTCTCCGTGTCCGCGTCGTAGTACTGCATATCGTGGGAGTACGGTCCCTCGATATTCTCTTCGGCCGTCGTTGGGCCGACAACGGGCGCGAACGCGGCCATCGTGATGAAGAAGACGACGACCGCAAGTCCGAACAGGCCCCAGTAGTGGCTTCGGAGTCGGTCGATGACGTCGTCAGTCGGCGTCCAGTCAGCGGCGCGGTAGTGCCGGCGGAACGTCACATACCCGTACCACAGCCAGCCCAGCAAGACTGCAACGTATACGTACACCAGCAGGAAGCGAATGAGCCATGCGTACTTCGGCTCAAGGCCAAGGAACGTGCCTTGCCAGGCGCTCCCGTCGTAGTATCCTCGGTTGGGTATCAGTTCGCGGCTCAGCAGGTGCGGCAGTTCGCTGAAGAACGCCGACGCACTGGCGAACGCCTCGGCACCGGGCGCGCCCGGAAGTAGCCCGAGTCCGAAGCCAATCGCGCCGAGCAGCCCATCGAGGTACGTCGGTCCCTCAAGCAACAACAGGAGACAGAGCCCGGCCCCCCACAGCAGTGCCGGCCCGGGGTGGGCCTTGAGTCGGTCCCGTAACGGCTGATCGATGTCTTCGGTGAGTTCTGTCTCCATCATGCGTCGTACCCCACGCGTGGGTCGATAATTGTGTACGCGAAGTCCTGTACGATATTCAGCCCGACGATAAGGAGGATAAACAGATACATCAGTGTTCCAACAAGCGGGAGGTCACCCTGCTCTGCCGCCCGGAAGAACAGGAGACCGATACCGTTAATCGAGAAGACAGTTTCGACGAGCACTGACCCGCCAATCAGGATGAACGCTTCCGCAGTGATCACCGGCACGAGCGGAATCAGGGCGTTTCGGAAGATGTGCTTCCACACCAGTACTCGCGGTGAGACGCCTTTGGCCTTGGCCGTTTCGACGTACTTCGAGTTGATCGTTTCGAGCACGGCAGTTCGGCCGATACGCATCTCTGTCCCCATCGACGCGGACCCGAGCACCAGTGCGGGCGGCAGTATCTGCTTTGTCGCTTTCGCGAGGTTGGTCCATGCCTGTCCCGGGTCAGTTATCAATCTCGTGGGATTCTTGAGCACGGCGAGGTTCGGCGAGGTCACGACGTTCGTCTCCACGATGAAGCTGGTCCAGCTGAACCCGAACAGCTGTTCCGTCTGTGAAAGCACCGTCACCAGAATGACCGCGAGCCAGAAGTTCGGCATCGCTCGCCAGACAATCCCACCGAAGGAGGCGAAGTAATCCGAGAACGTATTCGGATTCAGGCCGGCGTAGAAGCCAAGCGGAATGCCGATTCCAAGGGCGATCAGGACCGCCCAGAATCCGAGCCAGATCGTCCGCGGTGCGTAGCTAATGATGAGGTCGATGGCCGGCGTCCCGGAGTTGACCACCCACGACTGGCCCAGATCGAACAGGAACAGGTCACCCATAAACTCGAAGTACTGTTCCCAGAGCGGTTCGTTCAGTCCCAATCGTTGTTCGATCTGTCGAATCGCACGTGCATCACCTTGCGGACCGAGGATCGCCGCTGCAGGACTGAGCGGCCCCAGCCGGATAATTGCGAACGTTACTGTCGTCCCGAATATAATAACAGGGATTGACAGTACCAAGCGCTTGAGCATATACGTAGCGCGGCTCATGGCTTAGCTTGTCTCCGTTGTACGGGTACTTGTGAGTTCATAATCTCTGAGGGCTGCGAAGTTGTTCCCGTCACCAACCGTGACGGGGACGGTCACGCCAGCAGGGACGCGATTACTCTCTGTCTCCGAGCGACACAGTGTTCATCTTCTGTCGGCTCGGTCCCATCCCGGCAGGCGGAGCAAAGTCGACGTGGTCGTACCAGAACAGCTCAGTCAGCTCGTGATACACCGGCAGCATGGCGACGTCTTCCCAGTTCGCGTTCTCCATCTCGATGTACGCGTCGTTCCGGGCGGTCTGGTCCTCTTCCGTCGGTGCCGGGTTTTCGGCGATCGCCTGATATGCCTCCTCAGCCTGCTGGGCAGCGTCGCCGTTCTCCGGCTGCCAGTTGACGTACGAAATCGGGAAATCGAGGCTCGTGTCAGTCTGTGGCGGGTTCAGCAGCTGGAGGAAGTTGTCCGGGGCGGGCCAGTCGGCGACCCAGCCAAGCGAGTACATCTCTAGCTCGCCGTTGCGACCACGTTCAAGCAGCGTGTTGAACGGCGCCTGGTTGACTTCGAGGTCGATGTAGACACTCTGTAGCTGGTCTCGAAGGATGCTTGCGGTTTCGCTCCAGACACCGGACTCGTAGATTGTCAGCTCCATGGCGAACCGCTCGTTTTCGCCGTAGCCAGCTTCTTCCATCACCGAGCGGGCCTCTCCGAGTTGGCTGTCGTCGTAGCCGTACGGGTACTCGTTTTCGGCGCGGTCGTTGTAGTTCTGGGCGCCGCCGGGGAAGATGGACTTCGGCGTGAAGTTGTAGGCGGGCTCGCCGCGCTGTTTGAACACCTGTTCGACAACGGTGTGCTGATTCATCGCGTACGCGACCGCCTGACGGACCGGCTTGGGTACGCTGGCCATATTGAACCCGAGATAGAACACCCCGATATTCGATACAGCGGAGTAATTGGCCGTGGCGCCGTTGCGCAACTCGCCGTAGGACCCGATCTGACGACCCTGGTCGTCTTCCTCTTCGACGGACACCTTCCCGGGGTCGTACTGCGCCGTGGGGAGCTCGAAGATGTCGGCATTGCGGTTCATCGCGTAGTTGTAATTGGCCGAATCGTTCTCGATGACCGCAAAGTGGACGCCGTCGACGCTCGCGCTCTCGCCGTAATAGTCGTCGTACGCGCTGACCCTGGCCTCAGTGCCGGAGTCCCACGTGTCGAACTCGAAGGGACCGTTCCCGACCGGGTTCGAACTGGAGAACTCGGCCTGTGTCATCTCGCCCTCATACCCTTCGATATCGCCGACCATGCCCTCAGGAACCGGTGAGAAAGAGGAGTACGCGAGCATTTCCAGCGTGGATGCAAACGGTGATTCCAGCTGGATTTCGAGCGTTGTTTCGTCGATAGCTTCGACGCCGAGCGTCCCGGACTGGTACACTTCCTGTTCCTCGCCGTCGACCGTCTCGGTCGTCGTCTCGTGTGTCACGCCCAGCGAGTCCAGAACGAAGTAGGCACGACTGGAGTTGCTAGATGCAGTCAGTCGCTCGAACGCGTAGACAAAGTCGCTGGCGGTTACGGTGTCCCCGTTGTGGAAGGTTGCATCCTTCAACTGGAACGTGTAGGTTGTGAAGTCCTCAGATACCTCATAGTCCGCAGCCATAAGCCCCTCTACAGCGGGCTGACTGTCGGGATAGTTCATCAGTGGGTCGAACATCTGCTGGATGACGATTCCCGACTGGGTGTCGGTCGCCTCGATCGGGTCCATCGTCGTCATCGTCCCCGTGTTGACCCGCCAGAGGTCCCCCTCTTCCTTCAGGTCGGTCCCGACATCGCCCCCACTGTCGTCTGTCGAGTCCATGCCGCCGCCGGTTCCCTCCTCTGCTCCCTCAGTCTCGTCACTATCACTGGAACATCCCGCCAGCGCTGCGGCCGCCGCAGCACTGCCCGTTGCTTTCAGAAACGATCGCCGTTCCATGCTACTTGAACGTGGCATATTGATACCCAAATTGCCCCCTACAAATAGAAGTTATGTCATACAGTAGCTTGAAATATTAAACTGCTCGCATGAAGAAATTCAGTTTATTATCTATAGTAATCTTACATGATATATCCTGTAGTGAATGTTACCTGAATGCAAATATTCCACCCCACACAACGGAATTATCGGCGGTATTGACCGCGCGCACTGGTTTTTACGTGGATTGGTAGGTGGGAGTAACAGCGGCCGCTGTCAGAAACTGCGCTACCAGTCGACGGAGAGTGACCCGTCGCCGTTTGGGTCCGGGGCGATTTCTTCGTTCGTTCGCCGGTCGATGACGTGGATGATGCCCCGGTCCTTCTTGGCTGGACAGGCCTCCGCGGCCGCGATATTGTGATCGAGGTCTGACTCGTCGATGAAGTACGCCTCGGGCTTGGCGATGCCAGTGTCCAGGTCAAGCGTCCAATTGCGCGACTTCTCGGCGCATTTGCCCGCGCCGAAGCACTTGTTCGCCTCGAAGATTATTTTGTAGGGCTTCTCCTCGACCGGGGGGCCGTCCTGTTCGCCGAACTCGCTCGGGTCGACGTGGTCGTCCGCGTCTGTCATTACGCCCCGTTCGGGATGGACCGTCTTTCGATTGTCGGTCTCGCCGTTGTTCGCCGCTACGTCTCAGTCGTCGAGACGACCTCGACGGGGTCCCCGACGGCGAGCGCCGCGTCGCGGTCGGCCTCAGGAACGCGGGCGATGAGCATCAGGGTGTAGAAATGGTCGAAGGCGTCCCGGTCGGCCCACTCCGGAAACGTCTCCTGTCGGCGTTCGATGAACTGTTCTCGGAACCCCGGGGTTTCCTTCCCGGTGTCGGGGTCTCGCTGCGGGACCACACAGCGACCGCAGGGTGTCACCCCTTCGAAGCGGACACTGCCGGCCCGGAATGCTGGAGCGTCCGCGCCGACGAAGCGGTCTTCCCAGAACGCCGGGACGCCGCCGACCTCGACGTTCGCCCGGAGTCGTCGGCGCAGCCCGTCGACAGTCACGTCGTCGAACCACGATGCCACCGTTTCCAGTGTCGCGGTACTGATGACCGACGGCCCCATTTCCCGCCGGTCGACGTACCCAAGTGTCTCGTCGCGCTCGACGGTCAGGTCCACACCGAAAAATTTGCTGAGCCAGTCGGCGGCTCGGGTGCGATCACTTGCATCCCGGAGTCTGAACGACGCGCTATCGCCGTCGGTGGTGACCGACAGTGTCCCCGTTTCGGTGTCGTAGCCGGTGTCGATGTCGTGGACGCGGCGGGTTCGCTTCCCGTTGACCACGCCGCCGTCGGCGTCGAACAGGGCGAACTCGCGGTCGTGCGCCAGCGTCCCGCCCGGACGCATCGATACTGAGTCGCAGTCCATGCCGTCCAGTGCCTTGACGGGGTAGACGGTGAGTCGTTCGACGTGTGCCACTATCGGTTGCTCGGTCGGAACAACGAAAACGTTGTCTGGTTACCGGTGAACGTCGACCGATTCCAGCAGCATCTCCTCGGTCGGCGCGTCGTTGCGGTCGGTGTCGACGCTGCCGATAGACTCGACAACGTCCATTCCGTCGATGACCTTCCCGAAGACGGCGTGCTTGCCGTCGAGGTGGGGCTGGGCGTCGAGGGTGATGAAGAACTGCGAGCCGTTGGTGTTCGGGCCGCTGTTGGCCATGCTGAGGACGCCCGGGCCGTCGTGGCTGAGTTCGTCGTGGAACTCGTCGTCGAAGGAGTAGCCGGGGCCGCCGCGACCAGTGCCGGTCGGGTCGCCCATCTGGATCATGAAGTTCTCGATGATCCGGTGGATGTCGATATCAGTGTACAGCGGGTCGATGCGCTTCTCGCTGGATTCAGGGTCTTCCCACGCACCGGTCCCCGGGCCGACTTCGGTCCCGTCGTAGTCGTCGGCCCCTTCGGCCAGACCGACGAAGTTCTCGACGGTAGTCGGCACGCGCTCGTCGTACAGTTCGACTTCGATCTCGCCCTCTGTCGTGTGGAGGGTTGCAGTCAGGTCACTCATACTCAATCGGAGGGAAGCCCGGCAGAAAAGCCTGCCCACTGACCGAGGATTCACGTACTGCAACGAGGCCATCGCCGCCATAGTCTGAGTAGCTGTCGCGTGGCGGGACGCGGGAGTCCGACGCGTCGCCACGCGAGCGGGAGTGTCGGCTGTTCGTTGCGCCGGGCTACGGCAGGTGTGACAGCAGTAGCTCCGAGACCTGCTCGGGGGCGTCGAACTGGACCCAGTGGCTCGCCGCCGGGAGCCGCTCGACTCGACAGTCCGGGACCCATTCTTCGAGGTCCTGGGTCAGGTCGAGCGAGAGCGCATCGTCCTGAACACCCCAAATAAGGAGCGTTGACGCTGTCACTGGACTGTTGCCGACCCCGCCCGCCGTGAGCGTCAGCTTTGCGTTCCGCCGGCCAAGCGCCCGGTAGTAGTTGACCGCGGCCGTGCGCGCGCCCGGCTGCCCGAGCGCCCGCTTGTACCGCCGCACGTCGGTCTCGGTGAAGGCGTCAGGGCGGGTCGGTCCGTCAGTCAGAATGCGCTCCAGCATGGTGAAATCGTTCCAGCCGAGGCTGGCCTCCGGAAGCGCGGGAAGCTGGAAGAACAGCACGTACCAGGAGCGCAATAACTGGTCGACCGAGTGGCGGAGCGCTCGTTCGTATGCCGAGGGGTGTGGTGCATTCAGAACCGCAAGCTGGTCGACAACATCGGGACGGTCGATAGCGGTCTGCCAGGCGATGACACCGCCCCAGTCGTGCCCAACAATGTGGGCCTGTTCGCGGTCGAACGCCGACACGAGGCCCGCGACATCGGCGACCAGTTCGTCGATGTGATAGGCTCCGACGCCCTCGGGCTTGTCGGAGTGGTTGTAGCCCCGGAGGTCGGGTGCAACCACGCGGTAGCCGGCGTCCGCGAGCGCCGGGAGTTGGTGTTTCCAGGCGTACCAGAACTCCGGAAAGCCGTGCAACAGGACGACGAGGTCGCCGTCCGGCGGCCCGGCGGTCACGGTATGAAGCCTGATACCGTTCGTGTCGACCAGCTCGTGGGTTCCGGGGGTTTCTGCTGCGGGTACCGTCCACGCAGTGCTGTCACGAGCGCTGGCGTGTTGTCCCATCAGAATCATTTCGCCCGCTCGGTAGAAGTGGGTTCCGCTCTGTGGGCCGTTGCCGGCTTAGAAGGTCCGAAGCTCGTCGAGTGTCGCCGCTGCGCTGTCGTCGGCAATCGCTTCACGGGCCTGTTCGAGGCCGTCCTGAATACTGTCGGCGTCCTCACGGGCATAGATGCGGAGGGCGGCGTTGAGCGCGACAGCATCGGCAAAGCCGTCTTCGCGCTCGCCGGCCAGCACAGCCTCGGTTATCGCCGCCGACTCTTCGGCCACGTCGTCGACCTGCAGGTCCTCGCTCTCAATGTCCATCCCGTACTCGCCGGTGCGGATTTCGAAGTCCGCGATGTCCTCGTCGTCGGACTCCTCGCCGGTGACGGGCCATTCGGCCACGATTGTCTCGCCGGGGCGAACGTCGTCGTAGCCTTCCATTCCCTGGAAGAACAGGGCACGCTCGACGCTGCTGGTCTCGGACTGGGCGAGCGTTCGGACCATCTTCTTTGCGAAGGCCAGATGGTAGAAGCTGCCGAGATGCACACTGGCGTTGGCGGGGTTCGCAAGCGTCTCGACAGTGTTGACGAACGTCCGGACGCCCATGTTGTCGCGGCGCTCGAACAGGGCGTCGATGCCGGGGTTGAACTCGGGCTGGTAGTAGTAGCCGAAGCCGACCTCGTCGACCATATCGGCACTTTCGCTCGGCTCGATTTCGGTTCGGACGCCCAGTTCGTCTAACACGTGCTTGTAGGCGTCCTGCTTCTGCGTCGGGACGCGGTCGCCGGAGTGGACGACAACGGGCGTCCCGGCGGCGGCGGCGACGACACCTGCGCCGACGCCGAGAATCGCGGACCGGCCTTTGCCGTCGTAGTTGGCCCCGCAGTCGACAGGGTCAGCTTCTGGCGTAGCTGTCTCGACCGATTCCTCGGACATCACGTCGACATACGCACCCAGTTCCTCGGGGGTGTTGCGCTTCCAGCGGTTGGCGAGCCAGAACGCGCCAAGCGTCGTGTGGTCGGGTTCGTCGCCGAGGATGCGCTGGAACGCCTCCCGGGCCTGTGTGCGGGACATGTCGTCGGCCGATTTGTGACCGGAGCCGACAACTTCCGTCATGAGTCGTTTGAGCGGCCATTCGCCGTACTCCCGGGTCGCTTGCGCCATGGAAACGTGTTCGGGCCAGAGTTCAAAAGCCCCTGCGTTTTGTTCTCAGTTTATGGGAACTGACCGCCTTCCCGAAAGGGATACACGACTACACTCCTAATCGAATACAATGAGTCTCCAGTCGGGCGAGTGGCGCGAGCAGATCGACGAGGTAGACGCTGCGCTCATCGATGAGTTCCAGAGTGACTTCCCGATTCAGGAACGCCCCTTCGAGGCCGTTGGTGATGCGCTGGGGGTCTCGGCGGGAACAGCACTCGACCGGGTCAAAACGCTCCGTGACGACGGCATTTTCCGTCGGTTCGGTCCGGTTCTTAATCCGCCGGTCATCGGCTCTTCGACGCTGGCTGCTGTCAGTGCCCCCGAGGACCGGTTCGACGAGGTTGCCGAGATAATCAACGGGTACCGGCAGGTGAACCACAACTACGCTCGCGACCACGAGTGGAATATGTGGTTTGTTGTCACTGCAGGCTCCCGACAGCGACGCGACGAGATTCTGGCCGAGATTGAGGAGCGAACCGGCTGTTCGGTACTCGTCTTGCCGATGTTGACTGATTACTACATCGATCTGGAGTTCCCGGTTGTCAACGGTGACCGGTTCGCCCGGGAGAGTCTGGAGACGACCGACGCCACTGCGACTCGAATAAGCGAAGATGCCGCCGCGGACCTCTCGGAACTGGACCGACGGTTGTTGCTCGAAATTCAGACTGGTTTCCCGCTTGTCGCAACGCCATACCGAGACGTGGCGGACGCTGTCGATGCCGACGTGTCCGAAGTACTCTCGGCTATCAAGCGACTCCAGCGAACCGGCTGTATCAAGCGCATCGGCTGTGTCGTGAATCACATCGTCACCGGGTTCGACAACAACTGCATGGTCGTCTGGGACGTGCCGGACGACGCCCTCGACGAGCGTGGGCAGGCAGTCGGCGAACTCCCCTATGTCACGCTCTGCTATCACCGGCCACGCCGCCCGGAGCAGGACTGGCAGTACAACCTCTTTACAATGATCCACGGACGCGAAGCGGACATCGTGGACGAGAAGATAGACGAACTCGCGACTGACCACCTCCCGTACGACCACGGCCGGCTGTACTCGACGGAGACGCTGAAACAGACTGGGGCACGATACGACGATATCGTCGGCCAGTAACCGTTCTCAATCAGGGTGTCCCGGGAACGGTGGCCGGAACCCTTTTGCAATTCTGCTGTAAATATGCTAGCTAATGACAAAGGGTCGGCAAGTGACAATTCTCGTTGTCGACGACGAGCCAGCGGTGGCAGACGTGTACGCGGACCAGTTAGGGGAACGCTACACAGTCGAGACGGCATACAGTGGTGAGGCCGCCCTCTCGAAGCTGGACGCCGCAGTCGATGTTGTCCTGTTAGACCGACGGATGCCGGACCTCTCCGGCGACGAGGTGCTGTCGGCGATCCGTGAGAAGCGCTACGATACGCGCGTGGCGATGGTGACCGCAGTAGACCCCGATTTTGATATCATCGAGATGCCCTTCGATGACTACGTCCTCAAACCAGTGTCGAAGGCGGACCTCTTCCAGACAATCGAACAGTTGCTTCTGTACGCCGATTACGAGGAACGCCTGCGGGAATGCTACTCGCTCACGGCGAAATACGCTGCACTGGAATCATCGAAACCACAGGCTGTCCTCGATGAGAGCGAGGAGTTCACTGCGCTGCGGGCCGAACTTGAGGAAGTCCGCGCGGAACTTGACGAACTCACGGATTCGTTCGACGCCACGGACTTCGAATTGCTGTTTCGGAATTTCGAGACGGACGAGTCAATACCGGACAACACACAGTTTTGAGCCGGGTCGGAGCGGTTGTTTCGAGACTCACGGTGACCCGCCCACCCTTTCGAAAGCACTAACCGATTCTCTTCCATAGGGAGGGCAATGAGTCAACAACTCCCGGACGTGCAGGCGTCGAGTCCGGACGTAACGGTCGGTCTCAATCGCGTCGGTGTGACGGGCGTCGAGAAACTCGTCAAACTGGGGCGTCGTGACCGCGACCCCATCGTACTCATGGCGGAGTTCGAAGTGTTCGTAGACCTGCCGTCCTGGCGAAAGGGTGCCGATATGTCCCGCAATATGGAGGTTATCGACGAGACGCTGGAAACCGCTGTCTCCGAGGAAGCCTATCGGGTCGAGGATGTCTGTGGCGACGCCGCCGAACTCCTGCTTGAGAAGCACGATTACACGACGAAGGCGGAGGTTCGGATGGAAGCGGAGTACGTCACTCACGAGTCTACCCCGGCCTCCGAAATGGCGACACAGTCGACTGCTGACATCATCGCTTCGGCGACGGCAACTGAAGACGGGACGAGCGAGGAAATCGGTGCTCGCGTCACCGGGATGACTGTCTGCCCGTGTTCTCAGGGGATGTCAGCGTCCCGTGCCCGCGAGACGCTCAAGCAGCTAAACGTCGAAGACGATGTCATCGAGGAGTTCCTTGAAACCAATCCACAGGCCGGCCACTCACAGCGGGGCCACGCCACGCTCACCGTCCAGAGCGACGGCGCGCCCGAGGTCGACCTGAACGAACTCATCGAAGTCGCCCGCGATTCGATGAGCGCCCGCATCTACAACCTCGCGAAACGGCCCGACGAGGACCACATGACCTACGAGGCCCACAAGGACGCTAAGTTCGTCGAGGACTGCGTTCGCGCGCTTGCCGAGGGCGTCGTCAACACGTTCCCGGACCTGCCGGACGACGCCGTCGTGACGATGAAACAGTCCAACGACGAGTCTATCCACCAGCACAACGCCCACGCAGAGCGCGTGGCACAGTTGGACGATCTGCGGCAGGAAGTCAGCGAGGACTGAGCGCAGCGAAGTCCTCGGAACGTTGAGCGGGGAGCACAGCGACCCGCGAAACCGCAGAAATTTTTGAGCGGAGCAGTTCACAACAGTACGGACGCCGTTTGCGACTCGATTTCCTCTCACCTGTTCCAGCGGTCCAACTATGGCGGGCCGACCGGTTTCGCTTCGGCCCAGTGTTCTTCGAACGCCTGGCTGATATCGGCAGTGAAATCGGAGTCTTTCATGTCGATGACGCCGAAGGTTTCCTCGCGGCCCAGCGGGTGTGGGACCTCGATACAGACTTCGACGCCGTCGAGTAGCTCGAACGTGGTCCTGATGTTCGGGCTGGCGCGGGCGCTGTAGTTGTCGTAGTGGAAGAGGCGCTCGTAGTACTCACGGTTGGCCTCCTCAGGAAGGCTTTCGAACAGATCCGGTCGGACGAGCAGGGACACTTCCACACCGCGCTCTAACGCCGCTTCGAGTTCGTCGACGATCCGCTCGGTGCCGGAGAGGATATCGACCTGTCGAGCGGGTGCCGAGCCGACCATGATAATCTCGTCGTCGGCGGCGGCTAGCCGCTCAAGCAACAGGTCAAGCGAGTTATCGGGGCCGACGGCGGCCGTCCAGAACGGCTCCTCGACGGGGTCTGCCGACTCCAGCTGTGACGAGAGGTCGTCAACGATTTCCTCGTACTGGCCGACCTTTTCCTGGAGTTCGCGCTTCTTGTCTTCGAGCAGGCGGTCGAGGGCCGTGTCGGGCTCGACGGCGACGTATTTTTTTGGTCTGCTGGCGGTCTGGCTGCGGACGAGATTGTACGTTTCGAGGCTGTTGAGCACGTCGTAGATGCGGCCCATCGGAACGTCACTGGCCCGTGATAGTTCCTTGGCCGTTGTCGGTCCCGTTTCCAGCAGTGACCGGTATGCTCTGGCTTCATATTCGGAAAGTCCGAGATCTCTGAGACTGGACATACCCATACATCAGGGTACGTGTGCAAAAACTTGTCGGGGGTTTACCGTTTGTCCACGTTTGCTGTCGTTGTTCGTGTCAGCGGTCGCCAGTGAGTGAGGCTTCGAGTTCGGCCGGGGTCGTCCCCTCGGCGACAATTGCGTCCCCGTCGAGGAGTCGCGCCGTGCCGTCGCCGTCCGGCTCCGGGACGACGGTGGTCTCGTGGTCGGCCAGCCGAAGTGCCGCGCGGTGGAGGTCCGTTCCCGCTTCGGCCCCGACGGTGAGCGTCTGGGGTTGCTGAAGGCGGGCCGCGACGCCGGCGTAGCCGGCCACCTCGACGCCCATCCGTTCTGCTGCGCCGGCGAAGGACTCGACGGCTGAAAGCGCCGCGTTGCGGTATCGGTCCTCGCCGGTGAGTGCCGCGAGGTCGACAAGGGCGTCAGCCAGTTCCACTGTCGCGTCGAGCGGATGGAGCGAGCGGGTACACAGCCCTGCGCCGCTGTCGGGACCGTCCCGGAACGCGCCGTCATCTTGCTGGCGGTTTTCGATGGTCCAGTCGGCGATAGCCTTGGCCGGCCCCGGTTCACCGAGGACCTGCCAGCTCGTCGTCAGGCCTTGGAGGAGCTGGGCCTGGTCAAGCAGCAGACCGGTATCGCTGTCCGCGCCGTCGTAGTGGGCGACCTCGCCGCCGTCGACAAGCGATTCACAGACGGCGTCTCGCGCGCGACTGGCGTACTGCTGTGCGCGCTCGTCGTCGGTGTAGGCTGCGACCCACAGCAGGGCATCGATAGCGAGGCCGTTGCGGTCTGCGAACACTGTCTTGTCGACGTTCGGCGACACGGTCCCTTCGCGCTCTGTCGGCTCCAGCCGGTAGTACTCGTCCGAGCCGGCTTGGCTCGCGGCGAACGCGTCGCCGGCCCACAGCGTCGTCGTGAGGTAGTCGACGGTCCGCTGGGCGGCGTCCCGGTACGCCTCAGTCCCAGTGTACCGGTAGCCGTGAGCGAAGGCCCGGACTAGGGCAGCGTTCTCGTCCAGTAGCTTCTCACGCCGGGGGTTCCCCCAGCTGCGCTCTGTCGAGTACCGGAAGAAGCCACCGTCGTAGGTGTCGAGCAGGTGTGTCCGAATCGCTTCGAGTGTCCGGGTGGCCTGGTCCCGCGCTCGGACAAGGGCGAACTCTACGGTCCGCGGCAGCGGGAACTTCACGTCGGTTCCCCAGCCGCCGAACTCGTCGTCGAACGCGCCAAGCAACTGTTCGACCATGTGTTCCTCGATGCGCGGCCGGAGTTCGCCAGCCGGCGGCGATTCGTCCTGTAGCTGCCGGGGAATCGAGCCCGCCGCCGCGCCCTGGGCGTCCCACGACTCCCGGACGGAGTCCAGAATACCGCGGAACCCGTCCGGCCCGAGGAACGTCGCGCCGGTGATGACCTCGCCCTCAGGAGTCAGGAACACCGTCGACGGGAATCCACCCATCGTGTACCGCTCCCGGACGCGTGGGTTCCGGTCAGCGTCAACGCGGACCGGGACGAACCCGTCGTTGATGTTGGCCGCGATGCGGGGCTCGCCATACGTGCCTCGGTCCATCGCCCGGCACTCGGCGCTCCACGGAACCGTCAGCGCCAGCAGTACCGGCTTCCCCGACTCGGCGGCGTCCTCGAACGGGGCTGTGCCCCACTCGCGCCACTCGACCTTCGTGTCGCGTGCGTATTCGTCCATACCGGGTGTGGGCGGTGGGCGTACAAAGGCCCTCTCACTCTCGGCGAAAGACCGATTGGCGGCGCGGTCCAAGCGTGGGCGATGGATACCCAGCAGGCGATTCGCGAAACGCCGGAACCGGTCACACCGGGCGACCGGCCACCCCGTCTCGGCCGCGTCCCGTTCGTCGACAACACCGCCGCGATGTTGCGTGACCCGCTGGGGTTCTATGACCGCGCCGGGGCCCACGAGGCCGACATGGTGGGGTACAGCGTCGCCGGGACGACGGGCTGTTTCGTCTGCCATCCCGACCTCGTCGAGCAGGTGCTTGTGACCGACGCCGATGTATACGAGAAGGGACAACTGCTTCAGGACACCCTCGGCCAGTTTATCGGCGAGGGGCTGTTCCTGCTGGAAGGCGAGGAGTGGCAACAACAGCGGACGGCGCTCCAGCCGGCGTTCTACCGGGAACGCATCGCCGCCTACGGCGACACGATGACAGAGTTTGCCGACCGAGCAGCAGCGGGCTGGAGCGACGGCCAGCGCATCGATGTCCTCCCACATATGCAGTCGCTGACGCTGAACATTCTCGGCAAGACACTGCTAGACGTGGATATCGAGACGACTGCTGACGCGCTGGAACCGCTACTCGACGCGCTACGTACGCGACTGGACCCGCGGTCGCTGTCGGCGTACCTCCCGCTGTGGGTTCCGACCGGAACGAACCGCGCCGTCACTAATTCGCTGGCCGAGTTCCAGTCCACGCTCGACGACGTTATCGCCGCCCGTCAGCGTGAAGACGAGCACGCCCGCGAGGCACGCGACGACGTACTCTCCCTGCTGCTTTCGCTCGACGACGAGACGATGGACCGCGAGCGACTGGGTCACCAGCTCCTGACGTTTCTGGTCGCCGGTCACGACACGACGGCGCTGACGCTCACCTACGCCTGGTTCTTGCTGGCAAATAATCCGAAGCGCCAGCAGCGCCTGCACGACGAACTCGACGCGACGCTGGGGGAGCGCCAGCCGACGCCCGAGGACCTGTTCGAACTGCCGTATCTCGATGCCGTGCTGAATGAAGTCCTGCGGCTGTACCCGCCCGCGTTCACGGTGTTTCGCCAGCCGACGGAGCCGGTGACCCTCGGCGGCTACGAGCTCTCGACGGACGCCCAGCTCACTCTCCCGCAGTGGCTCGTCCACCGGGACGACCGGTGGTACGACGCACCCGCCGCCTTCCGCCCCGAACGGTGGGACGACGACCTCGAAGCGTCGCTCCCGGACTACGCCTACTATCCCTTCGGCGGCGGTCCGCGCCACTGTATCGGGATGCGCTTTGCCCGGATGGAGGCCAAACTCGCCTTGGCAACCATCGCCCAACAGTACGCCGTCGAAGCAGTCACCGAACCGCCGCTGTCGCTGGCGATGCAGATTACACTGAGTCCCACAGACCCCGTCGAAGTCCGACTGCGGAAACGCTGACCCGCTACGCCGGCGGTCGACAGCTCGGTCCTGCTCTCGAAAGGCGTTTGGGGGCGGGCCTGCAAGCAGTCGTATGCTCCGGGTCATCGGGCTATTGCTGCTCATCCCGCTGTTCGACATCGTGTTACTGGTGACGGTCGCGATACCGTTCCTCGGCTCGCTCGTGACGGTCGCCCTCGTCGTTCTGACGGCGCTGGTTGGCATGCTGCTGGTCCGCGCCGAAGGCCGTGCGACGCTTCGGAAGATACAACAGCGGCTCGCAGTCGGCGAACTCCCGACCGACGAACTCATCGACGGCGGCCTCCTTATCGCCGCTGGCGCGTTCTTCCTCACCCCCGGCCTAGTGACGGACTTCGTTGGCCTCCTGCTCGCGGTGCCGTTCACCCGGTACCCCGTCCGCGCTGCCACGCGCCGCTGGGTCGTCCGGCCCTACATCGATGCCAAGACCAGCGGTTTCGCCAGCGGCCAGGTGTACGTCGGCGGGTTCCCTAACGATGAGAACGGCCCGGCCGGCCCCGGCCCGACCGGTCCAGAGGGTGGCCCCGGTTCGGGCTCTGGTTCCGGTCCCGGCACCTCCTTCGACCCAGACGAAGCCACTGACGTCGACTTCGACGACCGCGACGAAAACTGAAGCCCTGACGCGGTTTCACATCCCCAACCGGCCGCGAAACGTTACCCTTTTCAATACCCCTCGGGTACAAAAGAATGCGTTGGGCCAATAGCTCAATCAGGTTGAGCGCTCGGCTGATAACCGGGAGGTTCGCGGTTCAAATCCGCGTTGGCCCATACCGAGTTCTTCCCGTTCTTGGCTTTACCGAAACCGGAGCTACAGCGCTGTAGTTCGCTGATTTCGGCGGAATTGAAAAGTGCCGTTGAAGGAAGTATTTATCAACTCGCAAGGGAGCCTTGCGGACCCTGCCGCCGTCTGGCGTTTACTACGGCTCAGGCTGTTCTCACGAGGTGGTTCCGGTGACCGACTCGGAGTACCGAGAGACATCGCCACCGGTTTCGAGTCCGTCGAAACGCGGCTCCGGTCGTGAGAACCTGCCGCAGGAACACAAGCCGGAAGTTTCCGGTTCTATCGACTGGTCCGAGTACACCGCGTACCGGTGCTGCATCTGCCAAGACAACTGCATCAACAAGATCGACTCGGACTACGCGCGAGCGCGGGAGTGTCGCCACTGCTACGCGGTCCCCACGCTCGACCGGCACAGTGCCGACGATCCCGCGCGTGGCCGGTAACTCCTCTGTCCGACGATGCGCCGAGGAAAGGACAGGGGAGTACCCGCCGTAGGTAGCCGACCCACCGTCCGACCAACCCAGTGTGTCGGCGGCTCGACCCCACAGGTTCGCGTTCCGGGAGAGGAAACCCCCCTTGCGGGGGTTGACTCGACCTCTCAGCCGTGCGTGTCTGCCAGCCCCCACAACCCACCGAAAGCGAGGGCGCGGGAGAGCTGGCACGCCCGGCAGCGCAGCGGAGCGAGCAGCCCGGACCGGGCCGCGAGCGCCAATCGCGGCCCGCACCTGCTCGACCAGCCGGCAGCGACCCCTTGCGGGTCGACCCGGAAGCCCGAGCGTTTCCCCCGAACCCGGCGGGTGAGGGGAATCGTTACCGCGTTCACCTGTCCGACCAATGCTGTTTCTGCCCCCGCGGGGTCCCACGCATGACCAGCCGCGTGGAGCCGCCGGGACACCTGGGCGGTCTTGACCTCGCGGACAGATGTAACACTCCCGTCTTAGCAGACCTTCTGGAAGAGCGCGGTCTCCTCGGCCACGGCCAACTGCTCGACGGATCACTGACCGAACGTGACGAAGACCGCGTACGCATTGCGAAGTTCGTTGCGGCGCATCCAGAGGGTACGCCGCTGTCTCATGTCGTTTCGTACGCTGTGAAGGGAGTATCGCCTGAGACGTGCGAGCGCGTCGACGGTTCGGACCCGGATTACCAGTTTGCATACCGCTTCATCGACGACCTCATAGCCCCCGACGACCCGTACGTGCGGAAATCCCGGTCGTCAGGCGTTCTTTTCGTGACCCCGACACTGCGGCTTCTTGACTTGATTACAGAAGGCATTACTCAAACAACCCAGACAGAGGGCCTGACGTATGATCGTCAGTTCCTACGTAATTACCTTTCTCGCGTCGATTCTGTAGACGATGACCTGCGGGAGCTACTGAAGGACGGTTTTACATCCTACCTGAACCGCATCAAAGATTACAAACTGCTGTTCGATGTTCACTTCGTCGACCGCCGTGGCGGCGAGTCAACACAGCGGATGACGAAGGATTACAAGACCCGCTTTAACGACTCCGGGCGCGTCTCCAAGCAGTTCGCTCGGTTCAACGACGCGTTGGAATACGGCTACGAACACGCTGAGAACGCCGTGCTGGTGACGCTGACCACCGACCCGAAACGGCAGTCGTCGCTGCTTGACGGGATAGATTCGATAAACGAGAACTTCAACCGGCTACTGTCGTACTTCGATTCGGACCCGTCGACCAAATTGGATACACGCGATTCCGATGTGGCCGGCTGGCGTCCCAACCTTGACGACGACGTGACCGGACGACCGCGTGACCGACCGGACTACATCAAGGCGCTGGAGTTCACGCAAAAAGGATACCCGCACCTGCATGTGCTGTTTTTCGACGTGCCAACCCGTGAGAAAGACGGACTGCCGTGGCTCTGCGACAAGCCGGAGCTGGCAAAGAAATGGACCGACTACGGACAGGGAGAGATCGTCGACGTGTACCCGCTGACGTACCGCGATGACCTCGACGAACTGGAACCAGAGTTCCAGAGCGACGAAGGCTTCGTTGACTGGTACAGGTTCGGCGACCACGATCACGGCGAAGAGTGGATCCGAGAACGGACCCGTTCGCACGAGTTGATCGAGTTCGGCGACGACGGTCATGAAATGGAGTCAACCGCTGGCGCGTATCTCGGAAAGTACCTGAGTGCGACGTTCGGCTCGCTGCTCGACGCCACGGAATCCTTCGAGCAGGGCGACGACAACCGTGAGACGTACGCTGACAAAGCGGCGACGTGGAAGCTCGCGCTGTACTGGGCGACGAACCGACGATTCTGGTCTTGCTCGGAGTCGATTACGGAAGGAATCGATCCGAACGACCACCTGCAAGACCCGGACGTGCGCGAAGCCGTGCGCTGGTGTTCGCTCGACTCAGTACAAGCAGCGAGTGAGAGCGAGATACGCGACGACCTGGCGCGTCGGCAGTGGGACGACCTCGACGATCTCGACGCCGCCGTAGAGCGGGCGATTTCCGATGTGGAACAGCCGCAGGTGCGTTCAACGCTGCCCGAGGAAGCTACGTTCCGGTGTATCGTGGATTACATCGGTGCGTATGCGTATTGGGACCTCTCCAGCAACGAATTAGCCGATAGTCCGTGTGGATTCGAAACCGCTGAAGACTGTGTTCCCGATACCGATGGTCTACCAGCGGTTGACCGTGAGAACGACCCACCGATAGCCGATGTTTGGTCGTAGCAATGGTCAGTACAGACTAATTCTTGCTTTTTTGTCGTTGAATTTTGGGCCTTTCTTGACGGTCTGTTCTTGTCTATCCAGCCTGACTAACCCTGTTTCTTCTAATTCTTCGAGCGAGTGATGACGTAGCTCAAGACGGAGTTTCGCTACATCCTCATTGGCAGAGGGAAGGTCGCTACGGGCCGCAATGGCTGGTGTTTTGCTCTTTCTCATTAGATCTAGTATACTATCAAGACACGGATAAACACACGCAGTTTTCACTGATATTTGTCTTTCCAATTAATGAGGGGTCAAGGACTCTGGCTGTTCAGTTCGTACGCACACCAAACAGGTGTTGCAGTATCTAACTGCTGAAATTATGTAAATTAGTGCCACCTACACCGATAGCCCTGCTTATTTGGAAATCTGGGCCTGTAAAGCGTCCGTCAAACGAGTCCCCGATGGGAGAGCGATACTGGTTCGTTGAGTTAGGAGTGATCGACGAGCGAGTACCCGGTGCGCTGTCGACGACTGAGTCCCCGACAGGAGAACGTGTCGCCTGCTGTGTGAACGACCGATAAGTGAGTCCCCGACACGCCATTGGTGACCGAGTCCCCGACGGGAGAGTGAACCCAGCGCTTCGGGTCGTGTTTGTGAAGTGTTCGGTGAGCGAGTCCCCGATGCGAAACCGACGACCGAGTACCCGATGGGAGAACGTAGAAGTACTAAATATCTGAAACCAAGTAGGTAGTGGCGATTCTATCACTCGTTTTCTGTATCACTGTTCCTTTCTTCGATTTCCTTTTTTATTTCTTCACGTGTTTTCCCGTGCCAAGGTTTGTACTCATCGTCAACATCGACCCATTCGGTCATGTATTTGAGACCTTCCTCAGTGATCTCGTACTTACCTCGGTCAACCTTTCTAACCAGCCCACCCGCTTGAAGTGAGTTTAGCCTGTTTCCGACTCCCTCACGTGACCGGTCGATATTTTCTGCGATGATCGACGGAGTAAGAGTTAAATTAGTACCCAATACGTTGATGATTTCTTTGTCCATCTCGGTGAGCCAATCCGGATGCCCATCGTCATTCTCCATGTTTCCATTGATGAGAGGTCTCCGTTTAAAACCCAATCACCCATTAGTCCCAACCAAAACAAAGTTCCCGAGTAAGGGCTGCTTAACAGAGTTTGCTAATTAGTGAAAGCTTTTAAGAAGTTGGCCGTTGATGGCTAAGATGGAGCCGCCCAGTTGGTCGTTGATGACTCTGGCCGGGAAGTAACGAAGGGCCGTGCTGGAACACGGCCCCGAGGTGGCTCCGGTGAAACGATGGAAACCGAAACCAGCGCGGGAGTGGAGTCCCGCACGGCAAGAAACGACGTACGAAGTGAAAAGACCGCTGGTAGTTCGTACACGGTCTACCGCGTCCACTGTCCGGATTGCGGACACTCGAAGGAGTGTAACAACCGTGCTGACGCTGCTACCCGGCAGCGAAAGACGCCTTGTCCGAACTGCAACCGGATGATGGGTGTCACAGAACTGCGGCGGCCCGGTGACAGCGCCGAGTTTCGTCTCGCTTCTCAGGCTGTTGCAGCTGCTGTCGATGCACAGCGAAGCGTATCCGGTGACGACGTTCCCAGTGTCAATGCGATTCTGGAGGCGATGGGACGCAGTCCCGACGGCTACCCGTCCGATGGTGGTCCGACGGACCTCACTGCGAATCAGGCGGCCCGCGCTCTTGTCGAGGACGGTGCGCTATGAGCCACGACCGACTGTACGTCTGCGAAGCCTGCTCGAATGTAACGTTCGAGCCGGTTCGCGTTTGTCCGGCGTGCGGAAACCACGGTGAGCCGCTGTCGCTCGCGTTCACCTTCGAACGAGGTGAGCAATGAGCGACAACGACCTCGACCCGATCACGCCCGAGGCGGCGCTGACGTACTACCTCGACGCGCGGCGCTACGACCTCCGCGAAACGACGATGCGAAGCCACGAGTCGCGCCTCCGGTCGTTCATCGACTGGCTCCAAGACGAGGGCATCCAGAAAATGAACGACGTGGACCTCCGAACGGTCCATGCGTACCGCGTCTACAAGCGGGAGGACAACGGCGACGACGACACCTGCAACGACGTGACCATGCAGGGACAGGTGTCGACCGTCCGCCGGTTCCTCGATCACCTCGTCGACATCGACGCCGTGCCCGAATCCCTGCCGGAGCGGATACGGCTCCCGAACGTGAACGGTGACGGCTCGGACGACACGCAACTCGACTCCGGGCGCGCAAACGCGATTCTCGACTACCTGCGAGAGTACCGATACGCTTCGGCGGAACACGTCACGCTGCTGCTGATGTGGCGGACCTCGGCCCGACGTGGTGGCGTCCGTGCGCTCGACTTGGAGGACTTCGACGCCGACGAGCGCGCGCTCTGTTTCCGGCATCGACCGGATACAGGCACACCGCTGAAGAACGGTGACGGTGGCGAGCGTGACGTATCGCTTTCGGCGCACGTTGCAGCGGTGATCGAGGACTACATCGACAGCCCGAACCGCCACGACGTGACCGACGACCACGGGCGATCTCCGTTGGTGACCACTGAGTACGGCCGACCGTCGGTGACGACGTTTCAGAACTGGGTGTACCGGCTTACCCGCCCCTGCGTCATCGGTGAAGCCTGTCCGCACGATTACGACCCGGAAACCTGTGAGTTCAATACGCACGACCGCGCGAGTGGTTGCCCCTCGTCAGTGTCACCACACGCAGTTCGGACCGGTTCGATCACGGCCCACCGCGATGCCGGGACGCCGCGCGAGGTCGTCAGTGACCGCGGTGACGTGAGCGAGAAGATTCTCGAAAAGCACTACGACAAAGCGTCGAAGCGCCAGCGGATGCGTCGACGCCGCGACCACCTGCCGGAGGAAATTTAACGATGATTGTTGACTACAGAACCCGACCGCAAAGCCCGATTGCTCAGACCGCGTTGGCCCATACCGAGTTTTTCCCGTTCTTGCCTTTACCGAAACCGGAGCTACAGCGCTGTAGTTCGCTGATTTCGGCGGAATTGAAAAGTGCCGTTGAAGGAATTCTCTGTCAACTCGCAAGGGAACCTTGCGGACCCTGCCGCCGTCTCGCGTTTACTACGGCTCAGGCTGTTCTCACGAGGTGGTTCCGGTGACCAGCTCGAAGTCCCGAGAGACGTACGCCAACAAAGCTGCGACGTGGAAGCTGCACCCTATTAGACGGTAAACCGGCGCTTCTGGCCTTGCTCGGAACTGGTGACGGAAGAAATTGACCAGACGACCACACACAGTGTTGAACAGCTACGGGTGCGTTCGGCGTTGTCTAAAGAGACATCACATGACATACCACCGATAATACCATGAGGCCGTCCCACCGTGACGAACGTATGGACCTCGCAAAAGACTTTTTCGACGAGTGGGCGGGCTTTTACGATGCTAATTACGAGGATCAGGAAATCGGCGATGTTGAGTTCTACGTTGATCTGGCCGCAGAGACCGATGGCCCGGTTCTCGAAGTCGGTTGTGGAACAGGCCGCATCTATCTTGAACTCCTCCGGGCTGGTGTAGATGCGGACGGTATCGATATCTCTGCGGAGATGCTTGAGGTTCTAGAGCAGAAAGCCGACGAAGCTGGCCTCACACCCGCTGTCAGGCAAGCCGATATGACTGACTTTGCTACTTCCCGGAAGTACGAACTCATTATCGTCCCGTTCCGCACCTTCCTCCATAACGTCACAGTAGCGGAGCAGAAGGCGGCGCTCCGACAATTCCGCGAGGCTCTCGCGCCGGATGGACGACTTGTCCTGAACTTCTTTGTCCCGAGTTTCGATCTGATCTCCCAATCCTATGACGAGCCACAAACACGGTCTGTGACATATCAGGGCGAGGAATACGTTGTCACCAGCATATCCCGGCTTGTCGACGAAGTTGCGCAGACTGTCGAAACGGAGCGAACGATTGCACACGACGGAGATGTGGTTCGACGGGCAACGTTTCAACTGGCCCTCCTTTCGAAGTCAGAGTTCGAGCTCCTTCTGGAGACAACCGGATGGAGCGACTGGACTGGCTATGGCGGCTTTGACCGGCAACCGCTGAAAGACGGGGCAAAAGAGATGGTCTGGGTTGTGGAAAAATAAGCTGGTCCCTCGGCTCCGTTTCGGCGAACCATCCACACCGATTTCATCATACTCGCGGTATTTCACACGGGGGAACGACCACTAGCAGAAGTGAGTAGACATCCTGCCAGTCAGTGCGCACGCTCACTCTGTTCATAGCGATTACCGGGGGTGACACAACAGGCCCGGCCCGGAAGACTTTCCTTCCAGTTGTCTGTCAGTAGCTGTATGCGACGACGCCAGTTCCTCGCGGGCGGCACAGTCCTCCTCTCGGCTGCTGTCGCTGGTTGTGGCCATCCCTCCGTCGTGCTGGACATGGACGACGCGACAGCGACCGATATTGCCGACGAAGTTTCGATATCGCCTGACTCCGAATCGGCGGAATACACGGTTGTCTCAGCGGCCATCGAAAACGGCTCCGCGACGCGCCGGGGCCGAAACGAACTGTTCGACCAGATAGATACCGTCCGGATCGATGAGACCTTCTACGAAGTTTCGGAGACGCCACTTGAGAGCAACGAAGTGACAGTGTACGAGGTGCGAATCGATTTCGACCCGGCTGATTCGACGGCTGAAATCGGTGAAATCGCCTATGAGGAGCTACCGGCGGTGGACCGCCAGCGCCTTGACCCGGTTATTTCAGACGACAACCCGCCCAGCGGGGACGGATACGACGTGGGTATCGGATACGGAACCGCCGCGGAAGTGGGTGACGGGTCGGCGTTCGTTCCGGAGCGCCAGTACGATATTATCGTCCACGACGGCGACCGCTACCGGGTGACGGTCAGCACACGAACGACAACAGAGACGAAATACCGGTACGAAGCGACGGAAGTTGCGTCGGGTGTCGACTCGTTTGCTGACCAGATCCGAGACCAGTACCTGTTCACCCTTACGGGCCTTTCCGAAGCCGAACGAGAAGTCGTTGAAGAAGCGATTGACGGCGGCTACTTTCAGGATGACGAGGCCTTCCGGTCTGTCACCGACCGCATTCGGGAGCACGAGGGGGTCGAGGTCACAGATAGCTACGGGACGTGGCTTCTGGCGTACGAACAGGTCGAGTATCTCACGTACGTCGAGTGGTAGTCAGCGGGCAAGGGCCGCGGCTACTCGGCCGACGCGTCGGACCGCCCTGACTCCAGCGTCTGGACTCGGTGCCCGCTAGTCGGTGAATTCGTCGAACAGGTCGGCGACACGCCCCGCAATCTCATCTCGGATTTCCCGCACTCGCTCGACGGACTGCCCGTGTGGGTCGTCTAGCGCCCAATCGCGCACTGCGACGTCGGCGTCGAGTTCGAGCGTCGAACATCCCATCGTCGCAACGACGGTACAGTCGTTGAGTTCGTCGTCCGAAACCGCCTGCGGGACCCGGTCGGACAGGTCGACGTCGAGTTCGGCCATCGCCTCGACGACCTCCGGATGTACTTCGTCAGCAGGGTCTGTGCCACCCGTCAGGATTTCGACCTCGTCTTCGAGTCCACGACGGGTACGTTCTCGCTCGGCAAACGCTGCGGACATCTGACTTCGGCCCGCGTTCTGGACGCAGACGAATCCGAACTTCAGTGGCGTATCGGTCATCGTGTAACCGTACCGAGCGAGTGGAATAATCCTTCCTAAGACCACTATTGTGGGCTATATATCTGAGACCGTCTACCGTACGGCAGTCGCGGTTGGCGAGCGGGACGCTCTCACGTGCGTATAGACCCTTCACATTGAGGGGACAGTTCCTTCGGCTATCCAAGTCCGTGCCTGAGTATATGCCGGAGTACCGCTTCACGTGCCCGAACTGTGATGCGTGTGCAACGGTCGACGGTGGCGTCCGCGAGCGCCTGTTGGTTGTTGGATGCCCAGTTTGCGCTGGAGGTGTCGATACCCCGGCGTTTGTTGAGGTCTCGCCACACGGGACTAACCGACCCTGAGCCACGCCGTTGCCCGTGCTGAATTGGTCCAAGAGCTGCGATGTCTGGGTCGCAGCTTTCAATCATTACACAACTTATTTGAACCTATCTCAAGACTGACTGAACATGATAGAGGACGCACTTCGCTACCAGACACAGGGCGACGACTGGGTCAAACGCGTTGCCCTCGGTGGGGTTGTACTGTTTTTCGGCTTTTTGATCGTTCCGCTGTTCACGTTTCAGGGATACATGCTTGAAGTGATGCGCCGGGTCCTCAGGGGCGAGACTGACACGCCGCCGGCCTGGGACGAACTGGATCTGACCGACATAACTGTTGACGGAATTCGACATACCGTTGTTGTTATGGGGTACGGTTTGTTGCTCACGCTCGCGCTTGCTGTCCCGGGCCTGCTGGTGATCGGCGGTGGACTCGGCGGCTCTGAAGGATTGCTGCTCGTGGGCTTTCTCGTCGCCGCCTTGCTCTACCTTATCGGCGTTCTCGCAATGGCAGTGATACTGCCCGTTGCGACGGGGAACTTCGTCCGGGCGGACAGTATCGCTGCGGGCTTTGACCGTGATGTTCTCTGGTCTGTCGGCACGAGCCGAACGATGCTGATGGCTGTGGTGATGGCGTTTGGGGTCAACATCCTCATCTCCGTTGGAGCGACCGTTCTGGGATTCACCATTATTGGCTACCTTGCAGTTCCGTTCCTCGCGTTCGTCGGCCAGTCCGCGATCATGTACGTCTGGGGACGTGGCTTCGCGGACGCATACGAGGAGGAGTACGGTGAACCGCCGCTTGCACCCACGACTGGGACTGGCGGGACACACAGGTCCGGACCAGCCACGACAGGCGTGGATGAGCCGACGGGAGACAGCTACGCCGATGACTCGAGCTGGAGTAGTGATACTGACGATGACGGATTCGGCACTTCGGCCTGGGACGATGTCGGTGACAGTGACAGCGGGCAACGCTGATAGCAGTCACTCGACACGGCTGGTCACCTGTAACGCAAAATATCGTCAGAAGTCGCTCAACTGCGACTGCAACCCGGCGACGAGTTCGGACTTGCGCCGTAACTGTCTGAGACTGACCGGGAGCTGGTCGGCAATAGCTGTCAGTGTCTCCCGGAAGGACTGTGCGGTCCCGGGTTCCCCGTCAAACGCATTCCGGACGCCCTCACGCACCTGCCAGACGCCGACTGGTGCCCAGTAGTCGTCGGTGATTTCCCGTAGTACCAGACACTTCGCCTGTTTGTCGCGCTCCTGCAGGTGTTCGAGGACATCGAGGCGTGCCGCGTAGTACGCTCCCGCAGTCTCCTCGACATAGGCGGTCCGTCCCTCGTAGCCCTCGTGAGCGCTAGACATGTAGTAGCCCGTCTCGGGACGGGGGTTCCAGACGCTCTGGGGGGCTTTCATCTCGACGAGTTCGAACTCCCAGCGGCCGGGCGCAAGCACCACCCAGTAGCGGTTTCCCATGTACTCGTTGTACCACAACTCCGGCTTATCGATGGTGTCGGCGTTGCGTAGCGTGCCGCGGACGTACTGCCCGACCGTGTCGTCGACGGCGGTAATCGACCACCGTGTCGGCACCAGCGACCGCTCGCTGGCCTGCCCGAGCGCGCCTGCCGAGAGGATGGTGTTGATATCGTACACGTCGAACCCGCGGCGGTACAGGTACGCCATTGCACCCTCCGCGCGCCAGTCGTCGTCCGACAGCGTCTTTTCGACGGGCCGGGGGACGTGGGGGTTCTCCGCCAGGTCCGCACCCGTCGCGTGTGCCCGTGGCCCCGTTGGCGTCCCAACATCGTCGAAGTTCACATCCATCTCGGGAGTGCCGTCGAGACCAACTTCCACGTCGACGGGATGATCCGCGATGGCGACTTCCCGCTGGACGCCGACGAAACCGTTCCAGACGTCGTGGACCCCGCTGGTACCGCGCCCACCACCGGCGCTGACCGAATCGACTGACGTGGTCTGGGTGGAGTTCACCATGCCGGTCCGGCGCTGGAGTACGTCCTCGATGCCAAGCCCCTCCTGATACCAGTCGCCGCTGGTCGCGAACCCGGCAGCGGCGGCGTCGGTATCGACTGGAGAGAGCAGGCCCGTTGAGACGTTGGGGTACCCCGACCGACCGACGAATATCTCGGGGGCCGTCGATCCGAACAGCGAATCGCCCTGCACTGCTGCCTCGAACTGCTGCTCGACGTCTTCGAGGTGGTCCGTGATGGCGTAGGATTTCTCCGCCGCAAGGCGGCGCCGCTGTGCGGCTTCGTCCTCCTCGAACCCCTCGATGAACTCGTCGAGTTGCATCTGTCACGCCTTCGGCCCTCCCCGATAAGAACCTTTCCGGCGGTCCGTGGGAGAGCAACTCTTACAGGGCCGGATTGAGTAACAACAGGTGATATAAATCATGGCAAATACAACGAAGTGGTTCCTGCTCGGCGCGACGCTGGTCAGCATGGCTGTCGTATTCGTCTCGGCGGTCATTCCAGTCGCGTATGAGCAGGCGCTGGTCAACCTTCTCGTCGGAGAACTCGCGGCCCTCACGCTCGCACATTCCACCTATCGGGTCTCATCGGGGAAACAGGCAAGCCCTCTCGCAGCGGCGATAGCTGTCCTGTCCGGTATTGTCCTGTTTCTCTCACCCGTCCTCATTGAGCCTGTCGACCCCATTCTGTCAGTAATGTTCGCTGCTGGTGCCGTCGTCACTGTCGGCGGGCTGGTTGGTGTTCTGGGTCGGGTACTCGGCAGTGAGGAGAGTCGACAGACTGGTGCTGAGCGAATCAGCAGAAACGCCGGGAACTGACGGGCCGACCACAACGTCTATACCGACGGGTCAGCCACCCTCGGACGATGCCGGTTATCGAATGCGACGAGACGACGGCCCGCGAGCGACTGGCGGACGCGGGACTCGACATCCAACAGGGGAACACTGACCACGAGCGCTGGCGCGTCGAATACGGCGGCGCGACAGCGGTCGCCTACGACGGGAAAGTCGTCGTGCAGGGTGAGGGGACCGCACGACTTGAGGCCCTGCTGCGCGGCACTGACGGCGGGCGCGTCCATGCATATTTTGATGGCGCATCGCGGGGTAACCCGGGACCAGCCTCGGTCGGCTACGTGCTGGTCAACGACAGCGGGATTGTCACGGAGGGTGGAGAAACGATAGGAACGGCGACAAACAACCAGGCGGAGTACAAGGCGCTCATCCGCGCGGTTGAAGTCGCACGCGATTACGGATTCGACGATGTCCATATCCGGGGTGACTCAGAGCTTATCGTCAAACAGGTCCGTGGCGAGTGGGATACGAACGACCCCGAACTGCGCGAGCACCGTGTCCGTGTCCGCGAGCTACTGACAGACTTTGACGACTGGCAGATCGAGCACGTTCCGCGGGAAATAAACGACCGTGCAGACGAACTAGCTAACGACGCACTCGACGATGACTGACCTGCCGACAGATGTGACCGAACAGGCCGAACGGCTGACCAGGCTCGCTCGCGAAGTAGTTGATGATGCCGAGGCCGACGCCTACAGGACTGAACGCGACGAAATCCTCGCAGAGTACGACTACACTGCCCGTATCAGAAACGACGAGACGGGTGACGTACTCGTCTGCCATCCCGTCGAATGGGTCGATGATGGCGTCATCCGTCCGGAGCGGGTCGACGACATCGACCGAGGCGTCGAGATACGGCTTTCAGGCCCCGGCGACCCGGACGAGTGGGCAGAGATCGACGCTGCAAACCGTGCTGTCGTTGAAGCCGTTACCGAAGCACACGGTGAGACACACGGCGCCAACGCGGAGTTGCTCGCTGATTTCATGGGTAATCACTACGCGAAACCGATCTCGGAGGCGACGCCGGACGAAATTCAGGAGTTTCGAGACGACTATGTCCGACGAAATGCGTGGCCAACTGCGGAACAGCGGTCGGTTCTCGACCAGTCGATCCGTCTCACTGTCGAAGAAGCCGGTGGTCGCGCTCCTGACGCATAATCGTCTGGTACACCTGTCGGTGAGCAGTATTTGTCTGCCGTTAAGAAGTGGTTAACAGTAGTTCGCAGGTGCCCAGGTGCGAATCTACTGCTGCGCCGCGATCAGATCACGGAGTTCGTCGGCTCGGCCGTCATCGGAGATGAACTTTCCGAACACCCATCCGAGCTGGTCAAGGACTGCATCCTTGCCCGACTCTGTCAGGGAGTACTGGTTCGTTCGCTTGTCGAGTTCGCTCTTCTCGACGAGACCCATCTCGACGAGGTCGTCGAGGTTCGGGTACAGGCGACCGTGGTTGACTTCGTCGTTGTAGTATTCTTCTAGTTCGCGCTTGATAGCGAGACCATACCGCGGCTCTTCAGCGAGTATTACTAGGATATTCTGCTGAAAAGCGGTAAGCTCTTTTGCGATGCCCGGACTGTCAGTAACTGTTTGTGCCTCTGACATAGTTGAGTAAATGTCAGCAAGCTATTTAACACTTGTTAACTCTGGCGCACAACGCCTGCTGTGGGGCATTAACCACCATACAACTAGCAGCTACAGTATTATAAGAAAAATTATATTATGCGCCCTCAGTTGAATTGAGTTTCCGATTAATTTGCTTTCAGATTGTCGTTTACAGGTGGTAAGTGTAATCTAAGAATATATCTATAGTTAGATATTATTGGGTTATATAGGGCATAATACCGAATAGCTGCGGCTATTACGAAAGGACTTTTTGACGGCGTCGCGCAGTCGCCGGTGATGACGAACCTCTGGGAAGACCTCGAAACCGGACCGAACCCCCCCGAAGAAATCTACGCCGTTGTTGAGTGCCTGAAAGGCGAGCGTAACAAGTACGAGTACGAGAAGGACATTCCCGGTGTCGTCCTCGACCGTGTCCTTCACTCGAACGTTCACTACCCGTCCGACTATGGTTTCATCCCGCAGTCGTACTACGACGACGAGGACCCGTTCGACGTGCTCGTCCTCGTCGAAGACCAGACGTTCCCCGGCTGTGTCATTGAGGCCCGCCCCGTCGCCCTGATGAAGATGGACGACGATGGCGAGCAGGACGACAAGGTCATCGCAGTCCCGACTGAGGACCCGCGCTATGACCACATCGAGGACCTCGACGACATCTCACAGCAGACCCTCGACGAGATTGACGAGTTCTTCTCCACCTACAAGAACCTCGAGGAGGGCAAAGAAGTCGAGACGCTAGGCTGGGAAGACAAAGAAGCCGCAAAGGACGCTATCGTCCACGCGCAGGAACTCTACGACGAAGAGTTCAACTGACGCGTCCGGGACCACCTTTTGCGGTTTTTGTTCCGTTGGCGGTGTATTTCCAGAAGTAATACCGGCAGGTACTTCCGATTATGTATGAGCATGGGTAATCTTTTGTCCGTGTAACCGCTATCATTACGTGTATGGCTACTGATGACACCGACGCAGCGCTGGACCACACGACTGTTGTTCCGCGAGTCGAGCGACGGTCGACACCCGGAATCGCACATCTGACGGTGGTTCCGGAGAACGTGGACCAGTCGTCCTGACCGTTGGGCTGTGTCGATTATTTTGCCGCTTTCGGTGACGCGGCGCCGAAAAGAAGTTTCTTGTTCCTGACCTGACTAACAGACCGTATGGGATTATTCGACCGATTGAAGGGCGACGACGCACCGCGTGTTGCCTTCTTCGGCATTGACGGCGTACCGTTCAGTCTTATCGACGAACACCCCGACGTGTTCCCGAACCTCACCGAGATGGCGTCGGACGGAAGCGCCGGCCCCATTGACAGCATCGTCCCTCCCGAGTCTAGCGCCTGCTGGCCAGCGCTGACGACCGGTGTTAACCCCGGCCAAACGGGTGTCTACGGGTTCCAGGACCGCGAAGTCGGTTCGTACGACACCTACGTCCCAATGGGACGCGACGTGCAGGCGACGCGTCTCTGGGACCGCGTCACCGATGATGGCCGCAACGCGACGGTTCTGAACGTCCCGGTCACGTTCCCACCCCAGCGGAACGTCCAGCGGATGGTCTCGGGCTTTCTCTCGCCGGGCGTGGACAAGGCCGCTTACCCGGACGAGTTCCGGGATAACCTTCAGGACAGTGACTACCGCATCGACGTCAACGCCAAACTCGGCCACGACGACGACAAAAGCGACTTCGTCGAAGACGCTCACAAGACGCTCGAAAAGCGCTACGAGACGTTCAAACACTACGTCGAACAGGACGACTGGGACCTGTTTTTCGGCGTGTTCATGACCACGGACCGGGTCAACCACTTCCTCTTCAAGGACTATGAGCGCGACGGCGAGAACCAGGACGCCTTCTTTGAGTTCTACAAGCAAGTCGACGCGTATCTCGGCGACCTGCGCGACCGACTTCCCGACGACGTGACGATGGTCGTCGCCTCGGACCACGGCTTCACCTCCCTCGACTACGAGGTTCACTTCAACGAGTGGCTTCAGGAGGAAGGGTGGCTCGACTACGCGACTGATGACCACTCCGAACTCGGCGATATCAGCGAGGACACCAAGGCCTACTCGCTCATCCCCGGCCGCTTCTACATCAATCTGGAGGGCCGCGAACCGAACGGCGGCGTCCCCGAAGACGAGTACGAGTCTGTCCGCGCGGACCTCAAAGAAAAACTCGAAGCGCTCGAGGGCCCGGACGGCAAGCCCGTCGCAGACCGTGTCGTCACCAAAGAAGACGCCTACCGCGGCGACCACGACGACATCGCACCGGACCTCACTGTCGTCCCGAACCACGGCTTCGACCTGAAGGCCGGATTCAAGGGCTCCGAGGACGTGTTCGGCGTCGGGCCGCGAAACGGTATGCACAGCTTCGACAACGCGACGCTCATGGTCGACGACCCGGATGTTCGCATCGATGACGCCGACCTCTACGACATCGCGCCGACCATTCTCGACCTGCTCGACCACGACTTCGACCGCGCAAAGTTCGACGGCAGTAGCCTCGCCTGAGGCTCCTGTTGCGACCGAGAAATTCTGCTATCTAAACCGTTAGAACAGTCCGTCCAGCTGGTCGTTCGTGAACTCGTCCGGGTCGGTCGTTCCACCCTGTGAGTTCGCCGCTTCTGTGGCGCGCTCCATGAACTCGTTGACCCGCTCGGACC
Source organism: Haloarcula sp. R1-2 (assembly GCF_011627385.1). Taxonomy (NCBI): domain Archaea; kingdom Methanobacteriati; phylum Methanobacteriota; class Halobacteria; order Halobacteriales; family Haloarculaceae; genus Haloarcula; species Haloarcula sp. R1-2. Next base: position 1,264,426 of record NZ_JAANTG010000001.1, on the reverse strand, counting down.
GTTCGACGCCCGAAAGGACGATGAGCGACGCGATTTTATCGGAGCCGAGCGGGAAGTCCCCGCCCCGGACCTCCATACTCCCGGTCTGGTCTTCCACCCAGCGGCGCGCTCGCTCGACGCCTTTCCGCGAGAGGCGTTCGGGGTCACCCGCGACGACGAGGAGGGCCGAGTCAGCCTTGACCGCGTTGGGCAGACTCATGCTCGTAAGGAGGGCTTTCCGGGTGACGCTGGTGATAGTGTTGACGTTCTCGCCGGCATCCTCGCTGGCCTCGGCGCTGGCGTAGCCGATAGAGGCGATGCCGCCGCCCCTGAGTGTGTTGATGATCTCCGAGGAGTCGACGACGCTCTCGCCGACCCCCTCAACTGCCTCGCCGGAGGCGAACAGCAGGCCGACGCGCTGTGAGATGGCGTCATTGACGCGTTCAAAGCCGGCGGCGACGCTGTCGCCGCTGCCCCGCCAGGCGTCATTGTCGACGAGGAGGAGGGAGTCTGCCTCGCGGGCAGCGGTCTTGAGCGAGCGACCGGCGTTGGCCTGGTAGAGGCCGCCCTCGTCCCGGCCGGGAAGAATGCCGAGGACGTACACCGGCTTCTCGTAGATGCGCTTGAGTTCGCGGGCGAGCATCGGTGCGCCACCGGAGCCGGTGCCACCGCCGAGTCCAGCAACGACGACGATGGCCTCGGCTTCGGTCGTAATCCGACCGTCGAGTTCGTCGAGCACTTCGGTGGCGTTCTCCTGCATAACCTGCGCCCCGAGCTCGTTGTCACCGCCAACGCCGTGACCTTTCACGCGGTCCTGTCCGATGAGGGCCGTGTCGATATCGAGATTCTGGAGGTCGGCTCGCGCCGTATTAACGGCGAGGGCCCCCCGGACAGCGTCGAACCCCATGTCGTAATCGAACTGGGCAAGCGACTGGGTTACTTTCCCGCCAGCCTGCCCGACACCAATCAGGACGACTTTCATATCAAATGTCTCGTGAGGGTGACTAATCAACGTTGTCCTCACACTGTGAACGGGCGACAAAGAAGGTGAAGCGGCCCTTGGCGTGGAATGGCGGACGTGGTTCTCAACCTGAAGCGCGTCGGGTGGTTACCCGACCCGGAGCGTGTAGATCCGCTTACGCGCGTCGGAAAACGAAAACCGGGAGTCGATGACGCCGACATCTTCGAGGCGAGAAAGGGCGTACCGGACTGTCCGCGGTGGCAACAGGGTCTCCTCGGCGAGCTGGCTCTGGGTCAGGGTCTCGTTGTACTCCAAGACTTTCGCGACGAGTTTTGCGCTCGGCGGGAGATCGCGGACGGCGTCCCATCCACTGTCCTCGTCCTCGCTGTCGGCATCAGCGGATTGGATATCGGATGCGCTCATGGTACTTCCCTTGTATCCAATACAGAGTGATAATATTTTCTGTTCGCCATTATGCTCTGTGGAAATGTTTCGGCAAAAAACGCGGCCGCGGACGGAGTCTATGTCCGAAAGTTTACCTTCGGTACATCCGGTGTCACAGACGTGGACGAAGTCGAGGTCAGCACAGTCGTGTATGTCCCACCCGAAGAGGTGTACGAGTTTCTGCTGGATTTTCCAGGCTACGCACAATATTCCGAATATCTCGACCGCGTGGTACAGGACGGCGACGGCTCACCGGGGACGAACTACGACCTCGTGTTCTCGTGGTGGAAGCTCTCCTACACCGCTCGGTCGGAGGTGACTGACGTTTCTCCGCCGACGCGTATCGACTGGCGGATCGTCAAAGACATCGACGCCGAAGGGTACTGGGCGGTCGAGCCTGATCCGGACGACGTTCTGGCGGACGAGCAGACGGCCTCACGGGTGCGATTTCACGTTGCGTTCGACCCGGGGTCGGCCTCAGACAGCGCTATCGACCTTCCCCGACTCGTTTCGATGGACTGGGTAATCGAGAAAGTCAAGCCACTCATCCGCAAGGAGGCGACCAAAATCGTCGAACGTGTCGTCGAGGATCTTGAAGGACAGGAGCGGGATGTCGATCTGGAGATTCATGCCGGTCCGGATTCGGTATAACGCAGCGAGGGACCGCTACTCGGGCGTCTCGTAGTCGCCGCCGTACCGGATGAAAAAGTACGCGAGTCCGAGCGTCGCGACCATCACGAACGAGGTTGCAACTCCGAGCGTCTTCGCGCTGTTTGGCACTTCGGGCGGGCCGGAACTCCCACTACCACCGCCGCCGCCGGAAGACTTCGTCGGGTAGTCCGTCCCGACGACGATGGCTCCCTTCATGCCGAGCCCTTCGTGTGGCACGCAGACGTAGGGGTAGATGCCGTCCTCCTCGAAGGTGTGCTCGTAATTGACGCCGGCGCTAGAGACGGCGCTCCCGGAGTCAAGCGGACCCTCACCGTCCGAGACGACGTTGTGGCCGCCGCCGTTGCCCGTCCACTCGAACTGGACCGTTGCACCGTTGTCAACGTGGATCGCGGGTGGGCCGAAGCCGAACGCCCCGCCGTTTGCCTGCACGCCGACTTCTACCGTCGCCGTGTCCTGTCCGGTCGCATCGGCGACTGAGCCATCGTAGTTGCCAACCTGGTCGAGGAACCCACCAAAATCCGGCGGCCCGCCGCCGCCACCTTCGGTGCCTTCCTGTGCGGTCGCGGTGCCTGCTGCGGCCGACGCAGCCGTGGCCCCTGCCGCTGTCCGCAGGAAGCCGCGACGGGACACGTCCGCTCTACCGTCTGTCATACCTGACCGTTTGGGACTCCCCGTCCTGAATATGTCGGTTTCGAATCGGGGCCGTACTTTTCACAGTGGCATCACAACAGCCGCGGGTGCCGTGAAACATTTAACGCCGGTAGACCGAAACCACCGGTATGTCTACCGGAAGCCAGGGGGTCGTCGGCGGGATCCGTATCGACCTCAATCGGTTACACGAAACGTGGATGGAGCTCGTGTATCCACGCCAGCGAAACGCTAACGACACCGTTCTCGGGACGTGGACACCGGACTCCGCGGTCGGGATGGCCCTCTACCGTCTCTGGTCTGCGCTCGGTGTCCCAGTCATCGCGCTGGTGTATCCGCTGGTACTGTGTGGCGTCGTCCTGCGCTACCAGACCCGCCGCATTGACGGCACGGCGACCCGCCTGGGCGTTGTCGGTGTCGTTCTACTCTCTGTCCTCGCCTGGGGTGGCTTAGCGGCCCTTGCCCGGTTCGAGCCTGGGAGTATCGACCTCGTGTCGGGCGGGTTCACCGCTGTCGCTGTCGCCGGCGGGGTTGCGACGCTGTCGGCCGCGCTCGCTGTTACGTTCCGGCGGGTCGGCGGTCGCGGGACGACGGTCGCGCTGGCATACCCGTTTGCTATGACGGCCATCTTCCTCCCGCCGGTCGTCGCGGCGCTGTACTCAACGACTGTCGCCTCGGTCGTCATCCCCGCGAGCGACTCGCTGTCCCGGTGGTTCCTCTACGAAGTGCTGGCCACTGTCGGTGTCGCGGAGTTCTTCATCGAGAACTTCGATCGGGAAGGCATCGCCTACGTCATCATCTGGCTCGGGATCTCCATCCCGCTGGGGTGGGTGCTCGGCCTGCTGGTGACGCTTGCGGACTTCGTCCGCCCAACCGAGTGACCGCAAAGCCACCGTGTAGACGACCCTGGCTCTTGTTGTTGATGGGCTGGAAGCCGGCAAGGTGTTTCTGAAATAGTGGTGTATGGCCGGAACTTGTCCGAACCGCGCGTGATGGAGACAGAGGATGTACTGGGTAGTACAGTGACCAGCATCAGCAGCCCATAGTTGTAGAAACTGTCTGAGAATCGATGTTTCCGGTGTCGTCAATACGGACTTCTGCAAACCGGGAATTACAGTCGAAATGATCAGTCGTTACTGGGTACGTACCAGTCGTCTGTGTTGATTCGTCGGTTATCTTGAGAAGGTAGCCCGGAGATCGAATTTCTAACCAAAGTGTCCCGTTCGGTGGAAGTGTTTCTGTCTGGGTTACGACTGAGGAGGAACTCTCATTATGCAGTAATTCGACAGAGACAGTTCGGCTCGCCGGGCTATCATTCCAGATCTGAATTGGCAAACTATCTCCAGCTCCAGCAACTCGGATGACGGTCGTGGGTTCCGCTTTCGTTCCCTGATACGGGGCTGGAACGGATGGATCAATCGTTGGCGTGTCAGATGTCGTTACGTCGGGCGGACCACTGAGGTGTGAGAGAGCGGGAAACAAGAACGCTGAAACGACGATGCCGGCAACAATGATGAGAATGACCGTAAGAAGCGGACGGATATTCACACTACAAGGGACTTCCTTCTGTGCGTATCTGCCTTCTGGTTGTCACATCGACGGCGCGTACCGGTCACATCAGTCACTTTGAATCGGCGCAACTCGGGGTTGCGGTGACTTGCCCTGCGGACTGTGTGAACCGAAAAAGACCGCTACGGACTGGCGCGGAACTCGCCGTGCTTCATTCCGAGGAAGAACGCGACGACCGAGAACACAATCATCGAGGGCAGAACCATCATCAAGACCGTCGAGAGAGTCATCACAGACGTGAGCCCGACCGTTGCGATAGCGACGATTACGACGAGCGGGGCCACTGCGGGCACAAAGTCAAAATCCATACTTCCGATTGTAGCCGGACAAATAAATTCTTTAAGAAAGCAACAGCGTCGATCAACTGACTGGCCAGCGGTTCGGTTCTTCACCCGCACCAACACGATGAGTACTGCGTACCCGTGAAGTACACTGCTGACGAACGTCTGCCCGGTCGCTACGACGGCGTCGCGTCGTCCGGCCGAACAACGGTTTCCTCGGGCGCGTCTCCATCGGCAACAGCGATATCCGCAGTCTCGTTGCCGCCGAACACAACCGTCGCACCGGTCCGCATCGGTGCAAGCAGTCCGACGACAACCGCGCCCGCAGTCGTCATCGGTGCCCGAAGCGCGACGGTCGTCTCCGCGTCGATATCGTAGTCGGCAACGACACGGCCGCTTTCGGCCATGAGTTCGCCGTGCGTGTATGTTCTGTCGGCCGCCAGAACAGCGTCGTCGGGCGCGACCTCGCCCGGCGGCTGAAGTGGGTTCTCGCTCCACAGTTCTCGCTCGAACTGGGCGATGGTGGGGTCATCGACCGGGCCACCGTAGGCCAGCCCCTTGGTCCCCGGTCCCTGCGTGTAGCGGTCGAGCCACGCCGCTGGCGCGACGAGCGCCGTCGCGTCGACTGCATTCGGCGGGTCCATATCAACGACCGCGCCGTCGAGCGCCGCTGCGAGAAAGGCAAGCAGTGCGTCCGGGGCGTCCCGAAGGTAGCCCGGTCGGTCCTCGTCGGTCGGCTCTTTCGGACCGACGACGACGGCGACCCGCGTCCCGTGCCGGACCCCGTAATGTCGCAGCAGATTCCCGCCTTTCCAGGCGTTCGTGGCGAAATCGGAGTAACTGTACGGCGCCGCCCGCTCCGGCGAACGAAAGAAGACGCCGTCGCGGTCGCGGGCCTGCGCGACAAGGTCACCGAGTACCTGCATATGTCGTCGTTCGGCCCCACCGATGAAAAACAGCGCGGCCACAAAGCCGATGTGGGTGGCTATCCCCACGCTCTAGAAATGAAACGACAGCAACAGGTTGCCGACGTACTCAGGCACAGCGACATCGACACGCCGCCCGCGTACCGGTTGCTTGACGTGGTGGCTGAACTCGGCGACATCGCGGCACAGGTCAACGAAACGACCGGCTACGGCACCGATTTGACGGCACTATCGATACGGGAAGACGAACTCGGCGACGCTCTATTTGCACTACTCGCGCTATGTGAACAACTCGATGTCGACGCCGATGCCGCGCTCTCGTCGGCGCTGGCGAAATACGAGGGACAATCAGGCACAAGCGGGACGCCGGCAAGCGGGGACTGACTACAGCGAGTTCTTCAGTTTCTCGAAGAAGCCTTCATCGACATCGACCTCTTCGCCGCCGGCCTCTGCGAACTGTTCGAGGGCCTCTTTCTGTTCGGCGTTGAGGCTGTCGGGTGTGACGACCTGTACCTGCACGTAGAGGTCGCCGTGGCCGCGGCGGCGGAGCCGCGGCATCCCCTTGCCCTCCAGTCGGAACACTTCGCCGCTCTGGGTGCCGCTTGGCACGTCGACTTCCACCTCGCCGTCCAGCGTCGGGACGGTGATGGTGTCACCGAACACTGCTTGCGGGAACGAGATGGCCTGCTGGTGTTGCAAGCTGTCGCCGTCGCGCTCGAAGTCCGGGTGGTCGCGGACCTGTACCTCGATGAGCAGGTCGCCGTTCGGGCCGCCGTTTTCCCCGGGCGCGCCCTCGCGCTCCATCCGGAGTGTCTGCCCGTCGGCGATGCCGGACGGAATCTCGACTTCGAGGCTCGCATCGTTCTGGACAACGCCGTTGCCCCGGCAGGTCGAACACGTTTCGTCGTACAGCGTCCCCTCGCCGTCACACCGGCGGCAGGTCGTCCGCTGCTGCACCCGCCCCATCGGTGTCTGCTGGACCTGCGTCGTCTGGCCCTGGCCGTTACACTCCGGACAGGTCTCCGAGTCGGCTCCCGGCGGATGCCCGGCCCCGTCACAGTCGTCGCAGGCTTCCGGCCGGGTGACGTTCAGTTGCTTCGTCGCGCCGTTGTAGGCCTCTTCGAGGTCGATTTCCAGTCGCGTCTGGAGGTCCTGCCCCTGCCGCCGTCGGCTGCCACCGCGTCCGCCGCGGCCGCCGCCCCCGAAGAACTGGTCGAAGATATCCTGCATATCGAAGCCGCCAGCGCCGCCACCGAACGGGTCTCCACCCATCCCACCGCGGCCGCCGCCACCACCAGCGCCGCCGCGCTTCTCGGCCTGTTCGAAGCGCTCGTGACCCATCTGGTCGTACATCTGGCGCTTCTCCTCGTCGGTGAGGACCTCTTTGGCCTTCTTGGCCTGCTTGAACTTCTCTTCGGCGTCGGGGTCGTCGCTCACGTCCGGGTGGTATTCCCGGGCTTTCTCCCGATAGGCCTCCTGAATCTCGTCTTCGGAGGCGTCTCGAGAGACACCCAGTATCTCGTAGAAATCCTGACTCATTCGTTGTACAAGGCTTAGACGATTGAGCTACTTCAAAAGAACGGGTTGTCGACTAGTCGTGTTCGACCCGTACCGGGGCGCTTATTTTCGTGCCGGGGGAGGATTCGAGCAATGAGTCCTGAGTCGTCTCGTGGGCATCGGGGTCTCGTCACGGTCGAGCGAGTCGCAGTCTGGGGGCTCGCGGCGCTGGCCGTCGTCGGGCTTGTTGCACTCGTCGTCGGCCCCGGTGCGGACCTGCGGACGGCGTCGCCGTCGGTCACCGTCGACGGCCAGTTCGACGCCGAGGCGGGAACGGTCACGCTCACCCACGCCGGCGGGGACCGGCTCACGGACACCAGTACGCACGCGCTGGCGCTCATCGTCACTGACGCTGACCGGAACCGCTCTACCACACTAACGTGGGCCGAGGCAGAACGGCTGCCCGTCGTGCCCGGCGACAGCGTCGTTGTTGACGACCCACGCGTGGACTCGAATGGTGACGGAAATTATCTCGACGGCGACGCCTCGGTCGGCTTCTACCTCGACAGCGGCGACACCGTTGCGGTCCGCTGGACTGGCCGGCCACTCGGTGCACCGGACGAGCGGACAACGACGCTCGATACAGTAACGCTCGGTAACACAACTGGTTGACTGTTCCCCCTCCTCAGGTGGCCCGTTATGGCATTTCCGGGAAGCGTCCCCGGCCGTTTGCGGCGGTGCTCCTGTTCCGTGTGTCGTCACGGACCGACGGGTCCGGTGTGGACATACACGTCTCCGGTTCCGGTCACAGTCACTCCGTAATCACCCAGCTGAAACGAGAGTGATACGGCGCTGTCCGGCCCTGACGAATGGACAAATAGCTGGTCAAGCGCGTCCGGATCAAGCGTTTCGATGAGGGGTGATAGCTCTATCGCCTCTTGCCCAGCTGCGATTGCAACCGTTTGTACGACCGCTACTGACGGTGAGACTGTGTTCCAGTCGAACTCCGCGTGGAGCGTGTCCGGATTGTCGGATGTCCCGTCGGGCCGCCTGTCGGACCCACTCATTACTAGCAATATGTTGACCAAACATCTTAATTCTACTGTCAATCAATAAGTTGTAATTATGATATGTAGAACGACTACCTAATTACCGAGTAAACGCCGATAGAAAGCTTTCACTGCTGGATGTGAACAGTCCTTTATGATTGCAAGCTGATACAGTAGCTGTCCGCTAAACTTGTATTTCTGTGTCGGCCGTTTCCGCCAAGAAATGACACTACAGACGAAATACTGCCAGTGAAATAGCTGCTGTAGCGTGTCTGACACGACTGCGTCCGACTGAGTATCACTCTAAACGCACTCCCTGATGCCTGTCTGGGCAGTTTTTCTGAAAGAGGCACGCAGCAGATGTGGTTGGGACACATAGGATGCCGCGTGCCAAGTACCTCTACTCCGGACCGGGGTATAACAGTTGTGTGATTAACTGAGTAAACAAGGGCAGGACGCCGACGCGACCGACACGTGGATCAGCACGTGCGACAACCGGAGCCCGGACTGCCACAATACGCTCTGTGGCCCCATCAAGCAGCGCTAACTCCGATGAGAGCCGGCAATGTAGCAGTAACAACGTCTTTTACCTGCGGGCGTCATCTTCCTACACATCCTCGGCTTCCACCGAGATGAAGGTTGGGACACATGACATCTGATGCAACACACGAAGAAGCGGTAAGTTTACTACAGGAGTTGGGTTTGAAAGAGTACGAGGCGAAATGTTTTGTCGGACTCTCTCGGATGTCCAGCGGCACAGCGAAGGGACTGAGCGAAGTGACGGAGGTCCCGAGAACGCGCGTCTATGACGCCGTCCGGATTCTCGAAGCGAAGGGGCTGGTCGAAGTCCAGCATTCGAGCCCCCAGCAGTTCCGGGCCGTCCCGCTCTCCGAGGCCACCGAAACGCTCCGCGATCAGTACGAAGAGCGTATCGAGCGCCTCCAGTCCGCACTGCGCGAGATGGGACGTATCGAAGCCGACAATGACGAGGCTGAGCTACAGGAGGTCTGGTCGCTCTCCGGGTCCGACGCTATTGAGAACCGCGCTGCGGCGATCAGCGCGGACGCGACCGACGAAGTGGTCCTCGTCATCGGCTCTGAAGCGGTCCTCACCGAACCGCTAATCAAGCAACTCAATTCGCTCGACCCGAATGCAGACCTCATTGTCGGGACTGGGTCCGCCTCGATACGGGACCGCGTGGAACAGGAAATCCCACGCGCCACCGCGTTCCTGTCGGAACTGGACTGGCTCCACAGCGAAATGATACCTGAGGAAGACGCTGCTGTCGGACGACTCCTGCTCGTCGACCGGTCGACTATGCTTGTCAGCTCAATCAACCCACAGACTGGCGACGAACAGGCCATCTTCGCGACCGGGCTCAGAAACGGGCTCATCGTCATCGCACGCCGTCTCCTCTCGCAGGGCGTCGTGGAGATGACCCCACTAGAGCAAGACTAACAAGCCATGTGCGCGGGCCGTCACCGCCCACGCCCCTTACTCGTGGTGATACTCGGAAAGGCACGCAAGTAGCGGCCGAAGCCGCTGGTACTCTGGGCCACGTGTGACACAGTGAGTCTCTCTATCCCACTCGATGAGCCCCATCTCTGCCAGTTTCGGGAAATGCCGATGGTAGAGTGCAGCCGGAATGGCTGGCTCACCAACGAGCGATCGGTCACCATCGAAATCCGAAGCGGATGGCTGCCACCGCTCCGTGTCGCGTAACGCGAACAGTATTTGCCGACGGTCCGCGTGTCTCACCGCGTCTAGCTGTGCGCTCAGACGCTGTGGCCTGACCTGTTTCTGATCGCTCATTGTCTGACTGCACGCTCGACTATCTGATATATATGCATTATTTTCATTATCTTATACTGTTTTGATTATCAGGGTAACCTGACTGAGACAGACCTATCCAGTGACGGACCGCTGTTGCGAGCACAGCGGCACAGCAATGCACCCACCGCTGCCTACTGTCGCCTGAAAATGATGGCAATCGGTGGCGTGGTGTGCAGGCGCCGCCCTGTTCTGGCCGTCTTGCGGTGCTGGCACCGGACCGGCATCACCGGGTCAGTCGGTCACTGTCCGGAGATGTCCTGAAGGTTGGCTTTCGTTGCCGTTGTACCGACGAAAGTGACGTGACTCGCGTTATTCGTCTTCGTCGCTTTCCTCGACGTCTTCAAAGTCGGCGTCGACGTACTCCTCGCTCTGCTCGGCCGCGCCGCCTGCTGCGCCGCCCGGTCCGGCAGCGCCGCCGGGGCCGGCCGCGCCACCCGGACCAGCGCCCGCGGCACCGCCTGCGGCCTGCTGGGCCTGGTCCTGATACATCTGCTTGCCGATCTCCTGCAGTTCTTCGCTCAGGGTCTCGGTGACTTCCTCGTAGTCTTCCTTCGTGGCGTCCTCGTCTTCGAGGACTTCCTCGACGTCCTCGATTTTCGCCTCGATGTCGGACTGGAGGTCTTCGTCGATCTCCTCCTCGTTTTCGTCGAGGAGTGTCTCGGCGCGGCGGACGGACGCCTCGGCCTCGTTGCGCGCTTCAATGCGTTCGCGGCGCTGCTCGTCCTCTTCGGCGTGCTGTTCGGCCTCCTGTTGCATCTCCTCGATCTGGTCGTCGGAGAGGCCGGCACCGCCTTCGATGGTGATGTCCTCCTTGTTGCCCGAGCCCTTGTCCTCGGCTTCGACGTTGACGATGCCGTTCTCGTCGATGTTGAACGACACCTCGATCTGAGGCGTGCCTGCGGGGGCCGGTGGGATGCCCGAAAGCGCGAACGCGCCGAGCAGTTCGTTCTCCTCGGCGATTTCACGCTCGCCCTGGAAGACACGGATCTGGACCTGTGTCTGGTTGTCCTGAGCGGTTGTGAAGATCTTCGATTCCTCGGTCGGGATGGTGGTGTTCTTGTCGATGAGTCGCTCGAACAGGCCGCCCTTGACCTCGACACCCAGCGACAGCGGCGTCACATCGAGCAGGACGATGTCGTCTACATCGCCCGAAAGGACGCCAGCCTGAATGGCTGCGCCCAGCGCGACGGCTTCGTCGGGGTTGACGTTCTTTTTGGGCTCCTGCCCAGTCATCTCTTCGACCTGGTCCTGCACCTGCGGCATCCGCGTCGAGCCACCGACGAGAATGACTTCGTCGATGTCGCTTTTGGTGTAGTCCGCGTCGGCAAGCGCCTGCTCCGTCGGGCCGACGGTGCGCTCGATGAGATCCTCTGTGAGGGACTCGAACTTCGCGCGCGTGATCTTTTGCTCAAGGTCCAGCGGACCGTCGTCGGTGGTCGCGATGAACGGGAGGTTGATTCGGGTCTCCTTGCGCGAGGAGAGTTCGATCTTGGCCTCCTCGGCAGCCTCGGTCAGGCGCTGGAGCGCCTGCCGGTCGTCGCGGAGGTCGATGCCGTGTTCGGCCTCGAACTCGTCAGCGAGATAGTCGATGATGGCGTGGTCCCAGTCGTCGCCACCGAGGTCGTTGTCCCCGTTGGTCGCGACAACTTCGTAGACGCCCCCACCGAGGTCGAGGATGGAGACATCGAAGGTGCCGCCCCCGAGGTCGTACACGAGGACGGTCTGGTCGGATTCATCATCGAGCCCGTAGGCCATCGCGGCCGCCGTCGGCTCGTTGACGATTCGTTCAACCTCGAAGCCGGCGATCTCGCCGGCATCCTTGGTTGCCTGGCGCTGTCGGTCGTTGAAGTACGCCGGGACCGTAATAACGGCCTTCTCGATCTCGTCGCCGAGGTACTCCTCAGCGTCGTGTTTGATCTTCTGGAGGATCATCGCCGAGACCTGCTCGGGTGTGTACTCCTCCCCGTCCAGTTCGACCGAGTAGTCGTCTTCGCCCATATGGCGCTTGATCGACTGGATGGTCTCGTCGGGGTTCTTTACCGCCTGGTTCTTCGCCGGTTTCCCGACAAGCCGCTCACCGTCGTCGAACGCAACGACAGAGGGTGTCGTCCGCTCGCCTTCACCGTTGACAATGATTTCAGGGTCGCCACCTTCCATGACCGCGAACGCGCTGTTCGTGGTCCCAAGGTCGATACCCAGAATCTTGTTGCTCGCCATCTTACCCGCTCATAGCGGATTGGGCCGGTTAAAAGTTGCTAGATGTACTGATTGGAAAAACGGACAAAGGGGCCTCCTCCGGGCGGTTTTATACTCGGTGGACTTCCCTGACCGGTGATTATTTAATGTACCGCAATACGACCGCTATACCGTCAGAGTTGCCCGCTACTCCTCGCTCTCGCTGACGGTGACCTGTGCCTCGCGCAGCACTTTGTCGGCCATCTCGTAGCCCGGCCGGTGGACATCGGCGATTGCCCCGTCCGGCTGGTCGCTGTCGACGCGGGCGAGCACCTGATGCTGTGTCGGGTCGACGTCTCCACCAGGGTCGGGGTCGATGACTTCGACGTTCTCGGCATCGAGGACATCGTCTAGCTGGCGAAGCGTGGATTCGACTCCACCTCTGATATCGGTGTCCTCGTCCTGTCCGAGCGCACGCTCAAGATTGTCTCGAACGTCGAGCAGGCGCGTCACGAGGTCCTCGGTGGCACGCTTCTGTTCCTGTTCGCGGCGCTTGTCCATCCGCTTCTTGTAGTTCTGGAACTCCGCTTGCTTGCGCTTGAGCTTCTCCTCTAGCTCCTCGATGTCACCGTCCTGTTGTTCGACCTGCGATTCGAGACTGTCTACGCGCGTCCGTAGCGCGGAGAGTTCCCGAGCGATGTCTTCGGGGTCCGATTCGGCGACCCGGTCGACCAGGTCCTCGTCGGTGTCGAACTCGCCTAGGTCAACCTCGTCCGCGTTGACGTCCTCGGGCACGTCCTCGAGATCCGCGTCACCGTCCGCTTGCGCCTCGCTCGCGGTCGACTCCTCCGTCGCGGCCGTGTCGTCGGCTGCGTCCTGCTCGGTCATACCCGATAGAAGTCGTCACGTGGATAAAAGGATTCAGAAACGGCGTGACGCTGACACTCCGAACCGAAGCTGGTGTCACAGGAGGAAGCTAACGACCATCAGAACGAGGAAGACGACGACGGGGATCTTCGCGATTCGCATACTGAGCCCCGCAACGCCACGCAGCCCGGCCAATCCGGCGACAACAGCGAGGACGAGAAACAGCAGCGCCAGTTCGAGGAACCCACTGCCGGGTTGGAGTGGGATCGCCGGTATAGTGTCACTGCGAACTAATGCACATTCTGCTGTACAACAACAGTACAGTTAGCGTATAAACGGTTTCGACTGTGGCTGCGGTAGATACTGCATGACACTGTGTACCGGCACACCTCCAGGTATTATCTACCGCCTAATCAGGGACCCATGGCAAATACGTCCGGGTCGTACTGGAACCGAGTTTGATAGGTCTCCCACTCATCAGCCTCCTTCAAGCGGTACTTCGCGAAAGACGGGTTTCGGACCAGTTCTAATTCGGCAATCCGTTCCTGAACCGGGTCGAACATACTTTTCCAATCGAGGTCACGGAGTGACTCGCCGGGCTCTTCATCGGCTGCAGCGAATGTCACTCCATCATCTGTCTGCTCAATTGACCCGTACTGATATCGACTCCAAGCCGTGTACGTTCCGAACGGAACCGTTTCAGTTGGCGGTGGTGGTCGACGATACTGCACTTGGAACCGCTGATGCCTTTCCCCGCCGCCCCACAGCACTCCACGAGTGAGAAGCTTAATACGGCTTTTCGTGTCTATAGAGCTGTTATAGGTGATTCGGGCGTGCTCGTATTCGCTTGATTGGAACTGGTCTGCGACGTTATCGGTGTGATGGATCTCGATTTCGTGCTGATACGGTAACGATGTCCGGCGTGCGCGCTCGACAACTGAAATCGTCTCCGTGCCCCGACGAAGCTCATCGTGTGGGCCTGTTCGACGCCACTGTGCCGGGTCGGCCTCATCGGGGTCGACCCACTCGTCCATACTACTAATATGCGATTGACAGTGGTAAGCTTTGTTATGGTTCACTGTGGCATATGTTTCGCGTGCTGCCAATGTCGTGTGAAATACAACTGTTTACACTAACATACGGTCAAGTTCGACAACGAGGCCGCTGTCGGCGTCCGGGTCGCTGACGAGCGTCCCCAGGCAGACCGCAGCCCCGTCGGGCGTGACAGAGACGACCTGTGAATCTATCTCAGGCGTCGCGTCCCCCACTTCTGCCGGGCCGGTCTCGATGACGCCCGGCGCATACACCGGCGCGCCTTCGGCGACTTCGCGGGCGGCGCTGGGCGCAATTGTGACCCGTGGCAGGTGGGACAGCGCACGCTCTGCGGGCTGGATTATCTCGCGCAGTTGCGCTTCGTCCCCGTCTGCAGCAAAGGCCAGCGCGTCCACGAGGTCGTGCATCGTCGACAGCGATCCGTCGTCAAAGGTGCCGGTCGCCGTCCGGCGGAGGTCGCCCATGTGTGCGCCGGTCCCCGCCGCCAGCCCGATATCGTGACACAGCTTCCGGATGTAGGTCCCCGACGCACACCGGACCCGCAACAGTAGTCTCCGGTCCCCCTGTTCGAGGATATCCAGTGAGTGAATCCGGCGGGAACGCAACTGGCGCTTCACTGCGCTCTTTCGAGGAGGTTTCTGATAGATGTCTGTCTCGAACTTGGCGACGATATCCGCAATATCGGCCGGCGCTTGGTCGTGGAGTTCGAGCACCGTCACGTACTCCTTGACGGCGTTGTCGAACACTTGCGCCATCCGAGCGGCGTCGCCGAGCAACACGGGCAGACAGCCGGTCACCTTTGGGTCGAGCGTTCCGCCGTGGGCGACCCGGTCCTGGCCAGTGGCGTCGCGAATCCAGGCCGCGACCTGATGGGCTGACGGGCCCGGTGGCTTATCGAGGTTGACAACGCCGAACGAGCGAAGCGAATCGAGGTCCCGTTCGTCGGGCGGGGCACGGAGTGTCATCGGCTCAGAACTCGTACCGGATGTTCTCGACCGGTGCCTTCCCCTCGTCGCCATCGGGGCTGTATGATTCGACAGCGTGGAGGGTCACGCTCAGAACGCCCTGTGGGTCCCAGCGAGCGGTGTTGACCGACAGGTCGTAGATAGAGAGGTCGTCGAAGTCGATGTCGTAGTAGTCGCTATAGCGCTGGGCCTCGCTGTCGCCACGCTCCCGGGTTTCGGTCTTTGCCTGTTCGAAGGGCTTGTTCTCCCGTGTCGCGATGCGGTCGGCGCGTACGTCCAGCGGCGCAGTCAGCCACAGTTTCATGTCGGCGTACTCGCCCGCCATCCAGCCGGCGAGGCGCGATTCGAGCACGAGGTCGTCACGCTCGGCGGCGATGTCCCGAAGCTTGCGGTCCAGATCACGGTCGATCTGGTCGTCTTCCTCGGCGGCTTTGTTCAGCTCGAGCGGTGTCATCCCGCGCTCTTCGGCCAGCGAGCGGAAAATATCGCCGCCACTGACGTGCTCGTAGTTCAGGGCGTCGGCCAGACTCTTGGCAAGTGTGCTCTTGCCGCTGCCGGCCGGACCGGAGACGGTAATCAACATAGAGATGTTCGGGGGGCCCCGATAGAAAGGGCTGTCTCTTCGCGCCTACCCAGTCGGCGTCGTCTCGACGTTGAGCGCCTTCCGGATGATCTGGGTGAACGACAGCGAGCACAGGAAGTACCAGACAATCCACGCCTGGACCGGGCCGGCGACGCTGTTGCTCCACGCTTCGACCTCGCCGAAGATGGGGAGCGTAATCACCGGGCTCGCGTCGACGCCGGCTCCGAAGACAATCCAGTAGAGCCAGAGGAACAGCGGGATGTTGACCAGCATGATCCACACCATCGGTCGGAACTGCTGTTTGAACATCCCCATCTGGTCGGTCATCAGCTCCATCTGCTCCTCTTCGAGGCGGTCAAGCGCTTCTTGATCGTCGCGTTCCTTTGCGGCTTTGCGGCGCTCTTTCAGGTCCTCCATCTTCTCTTGATGGTCGCCCATCCCCGACATGTCCATGAGGTTGTCCTGCAGAATCGTCGAGGTGGTCCCGGTGATAATTGCAAGCACCAAGATAACGACGTAAAACGGCAGCATGTCGTTGAGCGGCCCGAGGACGATGTCGATGACGCCGCCTGCGATAACGTCCCGGACTGAAGTCAGGGAGTAGCCGGCAAACAGGCCGAGCGTGCCGAGGCCGGCGAGCTTGTCCCATTTCGACCAGCCGCTGCCCTCGTCATCATCGCTCGGGGCCGCGTCGGACTCTTCGAGCGCCTCACGGACGCCATCAGGGTCGTCGATAACGAACCCCTCGCCATCGGCGTCGATGAGCAGGCCGGACTCGATGAGCCGGCCCCACTCGCCGCTCGTGAGGTCGTCGCTCACGTCGCCCCAGGTGACGGTCCCGTTCTCTTCGGCCGCAGCGAGCACCGTCGAGAGCGCATCAGTCATTGCCTCGCCGTCTTCGGCGAGTCGTTCTACCTTCGGCGCGGTACGTGCCATTGTGTGTGCTTGAGTTGCGACGGCATATCAACGTTTTACTCTGACTGTCTCGACGATGTCGGCCTCAAACGGCGGTTCCGTCGCGTCTCAGGCCGTGTGTGCGTCGACGGCGTCCTGAATCTCGCTCCAGACCTCGTCGGGTGTCTGCTCGCCGTCGATGGCGACGAAGCCGTCGTGGTCCCCGTAGTGGTCGATGACCGGTGCGGTGTTGTCGTCGAACACGTCCAGTCGGTTGCGGACGGACTCCTCGTTGTCGTCGTCGCGCTGGATGAGGTCGCCGCCGCATTCGTCACAGACACCGTCTTCCTCGGGCTGATTGAACTCGACGTGGTAGTTCGTGCCGCAGTCGTCACAAACCCGCCGGCCCGTGAGTCGGTCGACCAGTTCCTCCCGCGAGACATCGAGCGAGAGGATCACGTCGAGGTCGGTCATCCCTTCCAGTTCTTCGGCCTGTTCGAGGTTACGCGGATAGCCGTCGAGCACGAACCCGTCAGCCTGTGAGAGGGCTTCGTCGACGATAGCGTTAACTACCGCGTCCGGCACGAGGTCGCCCGCTTCCATGTACTCACGGGGCGTGTCGTACTCGGTGTCCATGTCGCTGATATCCATGTCCTTGTTCGCCCGAAGGGCGTCACCGGTCGTGATGTGTTCGACGCCGTACGCTTCGGCGAGGTTGGCGCTCTGGGTTCCTTTGCCGGCTCCCGGCGGCCCGACAATCAGGATTCGTGGATTCGACATAGTCAGGGTTTCCAAGGGGTCGGTTAAATGGTTGTCCAAATCACGCTGGCGGGTCACGCTGCCGCCACCCAAAGGCGTGTAGGCGTCCCGGGCCAACACAGAATAATGCTTGAACCCGGCGCGCCGGCCCCCGACATCAGCGCACAGAATCAGTTCGGTGAGACTGTCTCGCCCGACTTCGATGCGCCGACCGTGCTGTACTTCTATCCCGAAGATTTCACTGGCGGCTGTACCATCGAGGCTCGGGATTTCCAAGAACAGCTCCCGCAGTTCCGCGAGGGAGGCATCACCGTCTACGGCGTTTCGATGGACGATGTGGCGACCCACGACGAGTTCGCCGAGGAGGAAGGCCTGCTGTATGACCTGCTGGCCGACCCCGACGGAACCGTGGCCAAAGCGTTCGGTCTGGACACGAGCGGCGGCCGGACGGCCCGCCGGACGTTCGTGCTGGCCGACGCCGAAGTGAAGTCCGTCTACGACCCGGATCTCTCGGACCCCGACGGGCACGCCGAGGCAGTGCTCCGGGACGTTCGTAACGAGTTCGTCCAGGGCGGCTGACCTGCCTTTCGTCTTCGGCTTCTTGGTTTGAGTATCTGCCCGACCACGTCTCGCAGTCGAGGACTGGCGCGCTACTGCTGGTCGTCCGGCGGGTCCCGTGCCGGTAAATAGAAAAAGACGGCGTTCCCGTCACCGCTCCGCTCGAATCGGAGTTCACCGCCGAGAGACTCAATACACCACTTCATCACGAACAGGCCGACGCCAGTACCGTGCGCCGTTTCTGTGGCCTGCGTCGGGTCGAAGAGCGCGCTGATCTCCGTATCTGGAATCGGGGGGTTCGAATCGCGAATGCAGATCTCCACTCGGCCGGTGTTCGGTGACGGACCGACGGATACCTCGACTGACGGGGTGACAGCCTTACTGTGAATGATTGCGTTCTCGATGGCGTGGGTGAGTGCGTATGTGAATGCGTCATTGCTGTCTACCCACAGCTCTGCCCGTTCGGTAACGGTAATCTCTGAAGTAGGGTAGTCGGTCAGGATGGTGTTCACGACACCTCGTACCCTGCGCGTGACGTGACAGCGGGTGTAGTCTGTGCCGGGGCGCGCGACTGCCCGTTCGATCTGCTTGACGGATTCGACGATGTTCGTGAGGTTTTCGACGCGAGACCGAATCGTCTTGCTGGCGTCCCGCACGGCCTCAGTCCCGGCCGAAGCTGTGATACGGGCTGTGTTTCCGGCGATGACTGTCGCTTCGTTCCGCAGGTTGTGTCGCAGTATCCGCCAGAGGAGCTCCTCGCGGTGGTGTGTCTCGAAGTACTCCGTGATGTCACGGATCTCCGCACAGACGTACGTCCTCCCGGACACGACCCGCTCCGAGAGGTGAATCCGGGCCCAGATGAGCTCGCCGTCCGCCCGTTTGATCCGCCACGTGAACTGGCGCGACCTGCCTGCGGCGCTGTCTTGCAACCGGGACCTGAAATCGGCGACAGAGTGGACGAATGTGTTTGCGGTGTACTCGCTGATCGACCGCTCGCGCAACTCCGAAACTGAGTATCCGAATATCTCTGCTAGCCGTTCGTTGCCGTCCAGAATAGCACCACTGTCGGGGTCGTACAGTGCGATACCGATGTTGAGCGCGTCGTATGCTGCTGGAAGCGCGTGCCCCGTCTGAGATGCCATTGACATTCAGGTAGCGCGGCGAGACGCCTTGCTGTTACTAATAGCAGTACATAGTGCTATAACGCGGTACAGACGTCTCATCGCCCGACGGGGGTATCTCTCTTCGTCGACGACTGACCGCGTGCGGGATGAACAGCCCGGTCTTCTCGCTGATCCCCCGGCACGATATGGAACGAAGTAGTCCCTGTCATCCCCGGTGCACCCACACCGCCTGCATACCGGCCAAGTGCCCCAATCCCACCTGTAGACACCGCTGACGAGATGCTCCTTCCCGCTTTTCCGCGACTGCCTTCGAAACGGACCTGTCCGCTAGTCGCGGAGCGTACCGTCGCGGACCTGCGGACGGTCTCAGAACACTTCAGCGCCGCCGCCGATACGTGTCTGGTACACCCGGGCGTCGACCCCGCGCTCGCCGAAGGCGTCGAGCATCGTGCTCGCAATCTTTCGGCGGTCTTCCTCAGCACACGCGGCGATGACTGTCGGGCCGGCCCCGGAGATAGTGACGCCGGTGGCACCAGCCGACAGCGCGGCTTCACGAACCTGTTCGTAGCCGTCGATGAGCTTCGCGCGGGCCGGCGTCACCACGGTGTCGTGCATCCCCTGGCCGACGAGTTCGGGGTCGCCGCGGTGCATCCCGGTCGTTAGCGCCGCGGCGTTACCCACTGTCTCTACCATCTGGTCGACGCGGGCGGTCTCCGGGACGACGTTACGCGCGTCCCGCGTCGAAACCACGATATCGGGCAGACACGCCACGAGCGGGATGTCGGCGTCGACCTGCGTGACGCCCTTGTCGGTTGCGATGGTGAACCCGCCCATGATCGAGGGGGCGACGTTGTCGTCGTGGGCGTCTCCGGAGACAACAGCCTCGCCCTTGGCGGCGATGGGGACCAGTTCCTCGCGGGAGTAGCCGCGGTCGTACAGTTCGTTCAGCCCAACGGCCGCTGCGGCGGCGCTGGCCGCGGAGGAGCCAAGCCCTGATGCGGGACGGACACCTTTATCTATCTGAATGCGTGCCGGCGCGTCAAGTGCGTCAGCGACCGCGCCGACGGTGTTCTTGTCGGGGTCCTCCGGGATGTACTGGCTGCCAGCACCGGTTACGTCGATGGTCACCCGGTCAGCTTTCTCCAGACGGACAACGTCGGCCGGACGCTCCAGTGCAACGCCGAACACGTCGAAGCCGCTCCCGAGGTTCGCACTGGTAGCCGGCGCCCGGACTGTCAGCATGCCTGCGAATTTCAGCAGTGTAGGCAAAAAGGTAGCGAACCGACACTGTGGCCGTTTCCCAGTACTGAGAACGCGGCCCAAAGGCATAATGCTGGGAAACCTGACGTTGGGATAGGTATTGCTATGGATGTCGACATTGCAACGGTCGCCATCCTCGGGAACGCGGGTGGAGCGCTCGTCGGTTTCGTAGTTGCGGTTATTGCCACCCGACACCGGGATGTCCCCGGTGCTCGCCAGTACGGCTGGCTCGCACTGGCTGGTGGGTGCTGGTGTGCTGTCTCTCTTTGGCGAGTTGTCGCTACCAACCCCACCGTCGCAGAAACGGTGTACGTGCTGGCACGAACCACTTCGGCACAGCTACTCGGGCTCTGGGCCGTTTTCGTGCTCGTCTACACTGGCCGGCGCTCGTGGCTTCGCCCGACCCGTCTCGTTCCCCTTTTGCTTGCGGCGAATGCAGACGTGCTGCTACTGCTTTTTGGCCAGGGTCGCTTCGTCGAAGCCATCCCCATCACCCAGAGCGGCGTGACGCTGTTCGCCGTGCAACGTGGGGCCGCCTACACGACGACGCTTGCAATCTCTTACATCCCGTTATTTGTCGGCTATGCTCTCCTGATCGAGTTCTTGTTCCGGTCACAGAACCTCTATCGGCGGCAGACAGCGACAATCCTCATTGGAACCATCCTCCCGGTACTCGCCGCCGTACTGTATGATTTCGGCTACACGCCACATCCGGCCATCGACTTTACGCCGGTGGCGTTCTCGATCAACGCGGCACTCGTCGGCTGGGTCCTGTTCGAAGACGAGTCGCTATCGGTAAGAACGGTGTCGGGTGACGGCCTCGTCGACAATCTCCCCGACCCGGTCATCGCTCTCAACGACGACTGTGTTATTATCGATTACAACGCCGCGGCGGCCAGCGCGCTAGATCATCCAGAGCCTGATGGGGAGTCACTCGACGACCTTGCCCCGGATCTCGTTGGCCACATTGAGCGCGGCGAGGTGTTCTCGTTCGGGGATTCGTTCACCTACTATAACCCACAGACGACGAGTCTCACCGACCAATCCGGGACGGAACGCGGTCGCCTCGTCGTGCTCAGGGACGTCACCGGACAGCAGCGCCGGCAGGACCGACTCGAAGCGCTACAGGCCGCGACCCAGCAGTTCATCGAGGCAGAGACAGCCGAAGCGGTTGCGGAGATGGCCGTCGAGTTCGCAACTGCCGTGCTCGACCAGAACGCGGCGGGCGTGTTCCTCGAAGAGGATAGCGTTCTTGAACCGGCCGTCATCAGCGAGACGATCGAAAATAACGTTGAGGAAGAACTGCTATACGGGTCACCGACTGACAGGCCCGAAAGCAAACTCTGGCAGACGTACGAAACCGGTGAGATACAGACTGTCTCGCTGGAGCAGGACGGACTTGACCCGCTCGACAACGCCCTCATGCTGCCACTTGGCTCCCACGGCGTGATGGCGATCACCGCATACGGCAGCACCTTCGCCACGGAGGACAGGCGATACGCTGCGATTCTCGCACAGACGACGCAGGTCGCCCTCGATCAGGTCGAGCGCGAGCGCGAACTCCGCCAGAGCCGGAGTTCGGTCAAGCGACGCCGCGAACAGATAGAGTTCTTCAACGGCATCCTCAGACACTCGCTGCACAACGCGATGGTCGTCATCCGCGGCCGCGCGGAGCACATCAGGGATGATGTCCCGTCATCAAAACAGCGCCATCTCGACAGCATCAGCGACTGGTGTGGGACGCTCACAGAGATGAGCGAAACGATCCGGGATATCAACAACACGGTGACAGCAAGCGAAGCCGAGCGGCTGGACACCGTCGATCTTAACGTCACACTCCGGCGCTCAATTGAGTCGCTCCGAGTCGAGTACGATTCGGTATCGGTCTCCTGCGAACTGGACGGTGAGTACAGCGTGCAGGCGAATGAGTTGCTCGAAGAGGTCCTCCTGAGCATCCTCCGGAACGCGGTCGACCACAACAACGCCGACACCCCGCAGGTAACCGTCTCGGTCCAGCAGGCCGGCGACTGGCTGCAAGTCCGCATCGCTGACGACGGCCCCGGTATGAGCGATGAATTAAAGACGAAAGTGTTTGAGCGCGGGCTCTCACCCGACCAGACCGCCGACGGGTTCGGCCTCTACTTCGTCTCGGTCATGATGGAGCTGTACGGCGGGACGCTCTGGTTCGAAGACAACCGCCCGACGGGGACGATCGCTGTGCTCGAACTCCAGCAGGCGGTGACGTCCAGCAAAGCCGGCGACGACCCCCAGTATGACGCTCCCGAGACGGCGGCGACCGAAGCACAAACTAAATCCCACAACCGCTGATAGGTCGGGGTATGATTGGCGTCGTCGGTGGCGGTATCGCCGGCCTCTCGGCAGCGTACCGGCTCCAGCAACGCGGCCACGAGGTCCGTGTGTTCGAAGCGAGTGAGGATCTGGGCGGCCTGGCAGCGACCTACGAGACGGCCGGGGATCCAATCGAGAAGTTCTACCACCACCTCTCGAAATCCGAGGAGACCATCGTCGAACTCGCCGAGGACCTGGGCCTCGGTGACGCGGTCGAGTGGCATATCGGGGAGAACGCCTACTACGTCGACGGCGTCGTCCACCCCATGGACAAGCCCTGGGAAATCCTCACGTACCCGCACCTCTCGCTGTACGATACGTTCCGGCTGGGGATGCTGGTCCTCGACATCGATGTTCGCGGCGGCATCCCGTCGTTCGACACCTACGAGCGACTGGAGGATTTCGAGGACGTGCCTATCGAGGAGTTCGTCGTCGAACACACCACACGGGGCGTCTACGAGAACTTTTTCGAGCCGCTGCTCGATGCGAAGTTCGGCGACCGGAAAGACGACGTGAGCGCGGCGTGGCTCCTCGGACGGGTCAAGTTCCGCGGCGAGCGGGACATCCTGAACGGCGAGATCCTGGGCTACTTCGACGGCGGGTTCGGCCGGTTGCTCGACGCGCTGGTCGACGCCGTCGGCCGCAAAAATATCTCCACGGGAACGCGCGTGACCGAGGTCGATACGAGCGGCGGGACCGTCTCGTCGTTGACGGCCACGGACGGAACCGAGACGACAGGTCACGATGTCGACAGCGTCGTCGTCGCGACGATGCCGAATGTGCTGGAAGCCCTGACCGGCTACACCTGCGACATCGATTTCCAGGGGACAGTATGCTCGGTTATTAGCATGGACGAACCCTTGCTTGATACGTACTGGCTGAACATCGCCGACGACGCTCCCTTCGGCGCGCTTATCGAGCACACGAACTTCGTCTCCGCGGAGCGGTACGGCGGCGAGCATCTGCTGTACGTCGCTCGCTACATTCAGGACGAATCCGAAGCCATCTGGCAACAGACCGACGACGAGGTCGCCGAGACGTGGCTGCAGGGCATCGAATCCCTCTTTCCCGAATTCGACCGCGACGCCGTCAACTGGATTCGGACGGGGCGCAACCCCCGGACGGCCCCGGTCTACGAGCGTGGCTATCTTGACATGGTCATTCCGTACGATCTGGGCGATGCCGTCGCGGACGGCCTCTACTACGCCGGGATGGCCTCGCGTGCCCAGTACCCGGAGCGCTCGCTCAACGGGGGTATCGTCGCGGGCTTCGAGTGCGCCGACCGCATCGCCCGCGACCCGTTAGTGGCGACGAAAACCGACGAGTCGCCGCTTTCGGAAGCCCAACGCTGAGGGCTTTGCTGCCCGAGTCGATATCCTACGCTCCGGCCATATGTTGGCTGCCCCTTCTGATTACGGCTGATACAGCGAAAAACAGGCCTCCGACCGTCGATCGGCTCAGTCGCCGGCCGCGCTTTCCACGTCGTCCTCGTCGATGACCGGCGCGTCGGTCGGGCTCACGTCGTCCGGTTCCTCGCGGCCGCCACCGACGACCATCTCGCCGTCCTCGGTTTCGACGTAGACGTCGTCAGCAAAGCCACCGACGGCGTGGGGGTGTTCCGGCTCGTCCAGTCGCTCTGGCGTCGACGGCGCGTCGGTGACGCCGCTGGCCGGCCGGAACGTCCCGAGCGGGTCGTCGATGGTGATGCTGTGCGTGTCGAAGAAGTCCGCGTACCGCTCGTAGTGGGCTTCGAGTTCGTCGGCCGGGAACTCCATCATCTCCGTCCAGCCGTGGTTGTAGAAGTCAAAGTTCGCCTGAATGTGGGTTATCTCCCGGGCCTCCGCTTCCGAGTAATCTGCCTTGAGCGCGGCCACGTAGGTGTCCATCGTGGCGTCGAAAAAATCATCGAGGTGGTCGCGCCGCTCCTCCCGGTGTGCCTCGTCGGCCTTCCCGAGGAAGATTTTGGTGTGGAGTTTCACCAGCCCGTAGTTGGCCACCGACCGGACGCCGGGTGTGGTCAGCGCCTTCTTGCTCGCCCAGTGGCGCGGGTTCTGGTAGATTTTCATTTCAACCACGAATACGGGCCCCAGCGTCTTCAAATCCCCGACTATCGGTGTGCTCAGCGCGCTATCGAAAACGATACGCAGATAGCAATCCACATTAGGCCTGATTTCGTACCGGCCGTACATGAGCACGTCGCACGTAATCATCGGTGACGGCATCGCGGGTGCGTCCGCAGCCGAGACAATCCGGGAAGCGGACCCG
The DNA here is from genome assembly GCF_011627385.1 of Haloarcula sp. R1-2. Taxonomy (NCBI): domain Archaea; kingdom Methanobacteriati; phylum Methanobacteriota; class Halobacteria; order Halobacteriales; family Haloarculaceae; genus Haloarcula; species Haloarcula sp. R1-2. Next base: position 1,239,715 of record NZ_JAANTG010000001.1, on the reverse strand, counting down.
GACGCGTCGGTCACAGTCCTGACCGACGAGGGGGAGGCACTGTACAACCGGATCCTCATCAAGGAGTTCGCCAAGGGGAAGCTGCCGGAAGCGCCGATCTCGATCCACGAGCCGGAGTGGTACGACGAGCGCGACATCGACCTGCAGCTGAACACCCACGTGACGGACATCGATCCAGATGCCCACGAGATACAGACCCACGAGGGGGACACCTACGAATACGACAAGCTGCTGGTGGCCACGGGTGGGACGCCGGCACAGGTTCCGGTCGAGAACAGTGACGCCGACGGCATCCACCACTTCTGGACGTTCCAGGATGCACGTGGCATCCGTGAGCACGCCGACGAGGCCGACCAGGGTATCATCGTCGGGGCTGGACTGCTCGGCATCGACCTCGCGGCGGTCTGTGCCGCACAGGAAATCGACGCGAAGTACCTGATGCGTGGCAACCGCTGGTGGCGCTACGCGCTCTCGGAGGAGGGCGCAGAGATCATCCACGAGGCCCTCGAAGAGAACGGTGTCGAACCCGTCTTCGAATCCGGCGTCGACCACTTCGAAGTCGACGACGACGGCACGGTCACCGGTGCGGTCGACCCCGATGGCAACCACTACGAGGGCGAGTGGGCCGGCGTCGCTATCGGCCTCGATTTCAACACCGAGTTCCTCAACGGGACCGGACTCGAACTCGACGACGGCGTCGTCGTCGACGAGTACATGCAGACCAACGTCGAGGACATCTACGCCGCGGGTGACCTCACCCAGTTCTACGACACCATCCTCGACTCTCAGGCGCAAAACGGCGCGTGGGGTTCAGCCAAGGAGCAGGGGTCAGTCGCCGGGACGAACATGGTCGCGGACGCCGAGGAAAAGGAGTTCCGCTGGGTCTCCTCGTACTCCATCACGCACTTTGACTTCCCGTTCCTTTCCTTCGGTCATCCGACCCGTGGCGACGACGAAGCCGAACGGAAGTACTCCGACAGCGAGTGGCGGCGGCTCGCCTTCGAGGACGGACAGCTCGTTGGTGGCGTGCTGATCGGCGACCTCTCACAGCAGTCGGCGTTCAAACAGCTCATCCGCGAGGAGCGTCAGGTCGCCGACAAGAAGGAACTGCTGCTGGAGAAGGAAGTGGACCTCGAAGAAGTGAAGGCGCAGACGCCCGCGCCGGCCGAATAAGGCCAGCCGACACCGATATTTTTACTCACTGCGGACGTAATGACGCGTATGCGTCACGCCCTTTCCCGCGTCGTTGCCTGGCTCACCCGTCGTAGCGACCAGTCGGGTGAGGCAGACGACACAGGCGATGACAGCGGCAGCTTCACCGGCTCGCGGCTCGATGGGTCGGTCAATCAGGGGCACGGTCAGAGCAACCCACGGGCCGCCAGCGAGATGGCGGCGGTCCAAGCGGAGGCCGACCGTCTTACACAGGCGGACCAGCATCACGAGTAACTGCCGGCGGGAGAACGACGCTCTTTTTTCGCCCTAAAGCGGAGAGTCGCGTATGGATGGCGGCAGCGGCGATATGACCCTCGCGTTCGACCTCGACGCCCTCAAGCAACTGGCCTACCCTGACAGCGTGTTCAACGACGCGCGCCAGTGGTCCGAGTACGTCGGCGTCATCTCCGAACAGCCCACCTACGTCGTAACCAACTTCACCCGGAAACACCGGATCAGACAGGACTTCTTCTCCGGGCCGCGCGGCCGCGAGGAGAGTCTCGAAAACGTCAAAGAGCAGTTCGACACCGACCGGCACGTCTTTGTCGGTGCGGACGACGAGGACGCCGACCTCGCCGAGGCGGCGGGCTGGGAGTACCTCCCAGTCACGCAGGCTGCGGAAGCGGCCGACTGGAACCTCGGCGACCCGGAGACACCGGACGCAACGACCGACGAGGACGAGGCGCGCGACGACTGGCCGTAAGCGGCACAGTCCCGCCGTCGGCGGGTATCTACGATTCGACTAGTTTTATATTTTCCCGGAGAGCGACTGAAGATATGGCCCTCCAGATCGGCCGTGCCTTCCAGGACGGTATTGATGAACTACTCAGCGAACGTGGGGCGATGTTTGCCGGCGTATTCATCGTCTATGGATTGCTCAGCTCTGTTGTCTGGGCGTCACTTTCGCAGGCGTTCACAGAACTGTTTCTGGGGCGACTGCCGAGCGATGCACAGGTAAATCAGGCAGCAATGGCTGGGGGTACCCCACTGGCACTCGACCTGCCGCTTGCAGTTGCTGGCGTCGGTGCGCTCGTGTTGCTTATCCTCAATGAGGCGCTGAACATCGTCGCAATCCGTGCCTTTGCCAGTGATGACCGCGAACCGATTCCCGACAATGTGGGCCGACGGCTCGGGAGGACCGTTGTGGTCGCGATCGCAGCCGGCATCCTCACCACTATCGCAGTGGGTATCGGCCTCATTCTACTCATCATCCCCGGACTGGTGTTTGGACTCCTGTTCTTCTTTGTCCGACAGGAGATTGCACTGAACGACAGCGGCGTTATCGAATCAATTAGCAACAGTGTCAGCGTCGTCACCGACAACCTCCTCGCCACGTTCGTTCTGGCTATTGTGCTCGTGGTGCTTGGATTCGTTCTCGGAGGTGCCGTCAGCTTCCTCCCGATCTCGTTGCCGCCGATGGTGTTGGCGACAGTCTCTACTGTCTTCTCAAGTGTCGTCAGCGTCTTCTCAATCGCTGTGACGACTGTCGCGTACCTCCAAGCAACGGGGTCCAGCTACACACAGGATACAGAGTCCATCGGCGGGCTCTAACCCGCTGTAGTCCGTATCGCGGCCTTTAACCACGCGAGCGACCAATCACGGGTAATGGCTGAACCGCGCGTGCCCGGTGGGCGCGAGTCCGAACTCGAACTGGCCTGTGGCGAACTCGTCGACACGCATGACCTCCATCTGGGGATGCGGGAGTTCGCGTGTGACTGCGGGCAGACTCACGGCGTCGTGCTTGACCCGCACCCGCTGGCACGGTTCGTGCCGGAGTTTCTCACCGAGGTGCTACACGCGACTATCGAGACCAACGACGACTACGATGAGTTCACCACCGTCCACCTGATGGGCGTCGTCATGGAGGAGTTCCCCGAGAAGGTCGTCGCCGCCGACACCAGCGAGGACGGGTCAGTTGGCTTCTCGCTGGCATGGGTGAGTGACTTCGATTCCCGCCGTCTTCACGAAATCGTCGTCGAACTGCTCGTGGAACTGATGGAACACGCTATCAGCCACGCCGAGGACGACGACGTGATGGCGGAGTTCGAGGAGCAGATGCTCCAGTTCGATGTTGACGCATTTGTCGAACAGTACCGCGACGAGCGAAACTTCGACGGCCGGTCGGACACCGCCATCTGAGGCCGACTGCGACCTGAGTACTTAGTGGGTCTGGCTCGCACACCCATGCATGGCGGGTCGTGTGGTAATCCTGCTTGTCCTCTTGCTTTTTGCGGGCTGTGGAGCCTTCGGCGGGGCGGAGCGACAGACGGTGACCCCAGTTCCGGTGCCCGAGCAGTCACAGGACGACCGGGCCAACCCCGCCGTGACCGAGGACGCTGTCGACGCCAGGCGACTCGCGGCGGCCCACCGGCGCGCGACGCGGAATCGCTCGTACGTGCTGGGAATGCGGTTGTCGCTGGAATGGGGGACACAAATCGTCAGTCTCGTCGTCGAAGACAGGTATCGCTACCAGTTCCGAACCGAAATCATCAACAAGAATTACACCAAGCAGGTGTACACCAACCGGAACCGACGCTATGTCTACGACGAGCGAGCACAGGGAGCCTGGACCGCAACGCGGCGGCCAACCCCGGTCAGCGGGGTACTCGACCCCGACCCCGCTCGACTCATCGAAGCCTACCTCGCCACGAACGTCAGCGTCGACCGTCCGAGGGACGACTGTGACTCCTGCAGCGTGACGCTCATGGCTACGGACCCGCCGGCGGCGTTTGAACCGGCCGATAATTACAGCGTGCAGGCGACTGTCCGGCCGGACGGCCTCGTCCAGTCGCTCACCGTCTCGTACTGGGACCGCTCCAGAAAGGCCCCGGTAAGCTACGAAATCCGGTACTCCGCGGTTGGCGATACAACCGTCTCCCGACCGGCGTGGGTCCGAAAGCGCTGGGGGAACGCGACAGACAGCGACCCTGAACTGTCCGACAGCCAGTGACACGCCGCCGTCGGTTGATTTCCCGAAATCAGCCGTCTGACTGTTGTCTGACGGTGTTATATGGTGGAAGCGGTGCTGTAACTGTGTATGGCTATGCGTGAGGGAGAGTTCGGGCGCATCCTGACAGTGCTCGAAGAAGCCGATGTCAACGGCACACTGACGGCACGCGAAATCTGTGACCTGCTCGAAGAACACGACGAGGCGTTCGGGAGCGCCCACCGTGTTGCCACAGTCCTTGGTCGTCGTGCTCAGTCCGGCGAGGTCGAGGTTATTCAGGGCCAGCCCTACCGGTATCGCGTTCCCGACCGCGACAACTGACCGTTCTCAGCGCCGCTACCGTCTGTCTGCTATACCGAGACTCGTCTGTGAGAGTGCTGACTATGTGACGCAGACGCATTACGATATTCGAAATTAGGCTTCGAGCTTCGCATTGTTTCGCCGGGCTTATTACGATGTGTAGACTCCGCTCGTACAATGACAGCGGACGAGGACCGTACAATCCTGCTCATCGGCAGTGGCCCGATCAAGATCGGACAGGCGGCCGAGTTCGATTACTCCGGCGCACAGGCGTGTCGTGCCCTTCAGGAAGAGGGTGCCCGCGTCGTGCTCGTGAACTCGAACCCGGCGACGATTATGACTGACCCGGAGATGGCGGACAAGGTGTATCTCGAACCTATCAACACCGAAGCTATCTCTGAGATCATCCGGAAAGAAGAACCCGACGGCGTCATCGCCGGTCTGGGCGGCCAGACCGGCCTGAACGTCACAGCCGAACTCGCCGAAGAGGGCGTCCTCGACGAGTACGACGTGGACGTGATGGGGACGCCACTGGACACCATCTACGCGACGGAGGACCGCGACCTGTTCAAACAGCGGATGGAGGACATCGGCGAGCCGGTGCCGCGCTCGACGACCATCACGCTCGATGAGGGCGAGTCGGTCACCGACCTGGACGAGGAGTCGCTCGTGGACCGCGTCGAAGCGGCCGTCGACGAGGTCGGCGGGCTCCCCGTCATCGCACGCACGACATACACGCTCGGTGGCTCCGGTTCCGGGGTCGTCGACGAGATGGACGAACTCATCGAACGCGTCCGCAAGGGCCTGCGCCTCTCGCGCAACAACGAGGTCCTCATCACCGAGTCCATCTCCGGCTGGGTCGAACTCGAATACGAGGTGATGCGCGACGCTGACGACTCCTGTATCATCATCTGCAACATGGAGAACATCGACCCGATGGGCATCCACACCGGGGAATCGACCGTCGTCACCCCCTCGCAGGTCATCCCCGACGAGGGCCACCAGGAGATGCGCGACTCCGCGCTGAAAGTCATTCGTGACCTCGGCATCCAGGGCGGCTGTAACATCCAGTTCGCCTGGCACGACGACGGCACGCCCGGCGGCGAGTACCGCGTGGTCGAGGTGAACCCCCGCGTCTCCCGCTCCTCGGCGCTGGCCTCGAAGGCGACCGGCTATCCCATCGCCCGCGTCACCGCGAAGGTCGCACTCGGCAAGCGACTCCACGAAATCGAGAACGAGATCACCGGCGAGACGACCGCCGCCTTCGAGCCGGCTATCGACTACGTCGTGACGAAGGTGCCCCGCTGGCCCATCGACAAGTTCCGCGACACGGAGTTCAAACTGTCGACGGCGATGAAATCCACCGGTGAGGCGATGTCAATCGGCCGGACCTTCCCCGAGAGCCTGCTGAAGGCGCTTCGCTCCTCGGAGTACAATCCCGCTGCTGACTTCAACGAAATCGACGACGCAGAACTCGAAACGGAGTACCTCGAAAAGCCAACGCCTGACCGTCCGTACGCGATGTTCGAGGCGTTCTGCCGCGGCTACACCGTCGAGGAAGTCGTCGACATCACCGACATCAAAGAGTGGTACGTCGAGCGGTTCAAAGAGGTCGCCGACGCCGCTGAGGCCGCCCGCGATGGCGACTACGAGACCGCCGCACAGGCCGGCTTTACCGACCAGGAAATAACGGCGCTGGCCGGCGGCGAGTTCAACGACACGCACGTCTCCTGGCTCCCGGCGGATCTGGATGAAGACGGCGGCGACGAGCCGGAAGTCGAAGCGGCGACCGATGGCTCCGGTGTCACAGTCGACACCGTCGAGACGGAGACGACTGACCGCGACTTCAAACTCGTCGACACCTGTGCCGGCGAGTTCGAGGCGACGACGCCGTATTACTACTCGACGCGGGACCCGCTGTCGGGTATCGACCGCGACGAACTCCAGATCGACCCGGACCTCGAAAGTGTCGTGGTCGTCGGTGGCGGCCCCATCCGTATCGGGCAGGGCGTGGAGTTCGACTACTGTTCGGTCCACGCGGTCCGCGCGCTGGAGAACCTTGGCATCGACGCCCACGTCGTCAACAACAACCCCGAGACGGTGTCGACCGACTACGACACGTCCGACGGACTGTTCTTCGAACCAGTCACTGCAGAGGAGGTCGCCGATGTCATCGAAGCGACCGACGCGGACGGCGTGATGGTCCAGTTCGGCGGCCAGACCTCTGTCGACATCGGCCACCCGCTCGAACAGGAGCTCGAACGCCGCGACCTCGACTGTGAGATCATGGGGACCTCCGTCGACGCGATGGACCTCGCCGAGGACCGCGACCGGTTCAACAAGCTGATGGACGAACTCGGTATCTCACAGGCCGAAGGTGGCTCTGCGACCTCCAAGGAGGAGGCCCTCGACCTGGCCCACGACATCGGCTACCCCGTCCTCGTGCGCCCGAGCTACGTGCTCGGCGGCCGCGCGATGGACGTGGTGTACAACGACGAGGACCTCGAAACGTACATCGAGGAAGCCGTCCGCGTTAGCCCGGACAAGCCGATTCTGGTCGACGAGTTCCTCGCCGACGCCGTCGAACTGGATGTCGACGCCGTGGCCGACGAGGACGATGTCCTCATCGGCGGTGTAATGGAACACGTCGAGACGGCTGGTATCCACTCGGGCGACTCCGCCTGTATGATTCCGCCCCGGTCTCAGGAGATCAAGGACGTGATGCCACGTATCCGCGAGGTCGTCGAGGACATCGCCGACGCGCTCGACACCGTCGGTCTGCTGAACGTCCAGCTCGCCGTCCGTGACGGCGAGGTGTTCGTCCTCGAAGCGAACCCGCGCTCGTCCCGTACCGTTCCGTTCATCTCCAAGACGGCTGGCGTCCCGATCGCCAAAATCGCCGCTAAGGTGATGTCCGGCGCGACGCTCTCGGAACTCGACGTGCAGGAGCAGATTCCGGAGCAGGTCTCTGTCAAGGAGGTCGTCCTGCCCTTTGACCGCCTGCCGGGTTCGGATCCGCGTCTCGGCCCGGAGATGAAATCCACCGGCGAGGTCATGGGGACCGCCGGCTCCTTCGGCAAGGCCTACCAGAAGGCCCAGATGGCCGTCGGCAAGGCAATCCCGCTCGAAGGGACAGCCATCGTCGACCTGCCAATCCTCGGCTTCGAGGAGCACTTCGACGTGCAGGACTTCGACGACTACGAAGACACCGACGCCATCATCGACGCCATCCAGAGCGGCAAGGTTGACCTCGTTCTCTCCCGCAACCGCGACGTGCTGGAAGCCTGTGTCGAGGAGACTGTGACGTACTTCTCGACTCACGAGAGCGCCGAGGCGGCGCTGGAAGCGATCAACTCCGCTGACCAGCCACTCGCTGTTCAGGCCATCGATGAACGGCCAAAGACCCAGCGCGAGTGGGGCGCTGAGTAACGCGGTCGGCTGTTCTCGGGAGCAGATCACCCACCGCGGTGGCACCGATTCCTGTCACTCGAACGGACAGGTACAAATACTTATTCGTTGGACACGTTCACGTACCATTCATGGCCGATGCCGTACGTGTCCTGCATGTTGAGGACGACCCCGAGTTCGCGTCGATGACGGCAGCGTTTCTCAGCCGTGCCGACGACCGGTTCGACGTGGTCTCGGCAACGTCGGCAAATGAGGGACTCACCCGGCTCAGCGAGGAACCAATCGATTGTGTTGTCTCGGATTTCGAGATGCCCGGTCAGGACGGCATCGAGTTTCTGGAATCCGTCCGAGCTATCGACGAGAACCTCCCGTTCATTCTCTTTACGGGGAAAGGCTCCGAGGAAGTGGCCAGCGAGGCGATTTCGGCCGGTGTGACCGACTACCTCCAGAAACAACAGGGCACTGACCAGTACACAATTCTCGCCAACCGCATCGCCAACGCGGTCGAGCAGTACCGGTCACAGCGGGCACTGGACGCGAGCCGGGAGCGGCTCTCGCTGTTTATCGATAAGTCACCGCTCGGCGTCATCGAGTGGGACGAGAGCTTTGAGGTGGTTCAGGTCAACGAGAAAGGCGAGGAGATCCTGCGGCGTGGGGAAGCGGCGCTCGCCGGCAAGGGGTTCGAGACGCTCGTCCCGGACTCGGCGCTGGATGCGGTCGAAGAGACAATCACGGCCCTGCAGGAAGGCAGCGGGGGCTACTATACGGTGCTTGATATCGAGACCGGCGACGGCGAGGAGATCGTCTGTGAGTGGCACAACCGAATCATCCGAGAAGACGGAGAGACCGTCGCGATCTTCTCGCAGTTTCAGGAGATCACGGAGCGTCGGCAGCGACAGCAGCGTATCGAGGCACTGCACGACACAACGCGGGAGCTGATGCACGTTGAGTCACGCGAGGCTGCCGCCGAACTGGTCGTCGAAACCGCGCGTGATCTGCTCGGATTGCCACTCAGCGCTGTCTTTCTCGCCGATGAGTCGGCCGACGCTCTCAGGCCGACCGCAGTGACCGACCAGGCTCAGGCGATTATCGACGACCATCCGACGTTTAGCGAGGGTGATAGTCTGGTCTGGGAGGTGTTCGACTCCGGCGAACAGCGTGTTTTCAACGATGTCTCCACTCACCCCAACCGCTACAACCCAGACACCGACGTCTGTAGCGAACTCCTGATTCCACTGGGCGACCACGGTGTGCTGATCGCCGCATCGACCGATGCCGCCGCGTTCGAGGACGCATCGGTCTCGCTGATGCGAACCCTCGCTGCGAACACCGAGGAGGCCCTTTCCAGACTCGACCGGCAGCAGGAACTCAGAACGCTCACGGAACGCCACGAACTCGCCCTTGAGGGTGCTGAGCTCGGCGTCTGGGACTGGAACGTTCAGACGGACCAAGTCACCTTCGACGAGCGCTGGGCGAATATGCTCGGCTACACGCTCAATGAACTCGACCCGACAGTCGACACCTGGGACGAACTGATTCACCCTGAGGACCGCGAGCGGACCTACGAGGCACTGAACGCCCACCTCGACGGCGAGACGGAGATATACGAATGTGACCATCGCCTCAAGACGGCGACCGGCGACTACCGATGGATCCGCGACATTGGCAAAGTGGTCGAACGCGACGAGAACGGCGATCCGGTCCGTGCGGTGGGGATCCATCAGGACGTGACCGACCACAAAAAGCGGAAACAAGAACTCGAAGACACGAGCCGCAAACTGCAGGTCATTCTCGACACAGCGCCGACGTACATCCTGATGAAAGATATCGACAGCCGCTTTCTCTTCATCAACAGTGCGGCTCGTGACCTCTACGGGATCGACGCTGACAAATCTGTCGTCGGCCTGTCCGATTACGATATTCTTCCGGACCGCATCGCGGAGCAGACTCACGCCGACGATCAGCGGGCCCTTGAACAGAAAGAGACCGTCGAAGTCGAGACGGTGATTCCGGTCGACGGGACGGAGCGGACGCATCTGACGCGGAAGACACCGATACTCGACGATGACGGCGAGCCGTACGCCCTCTGTGTCGTTGCGACTGACATTACCGACCAGAAACAGCGCGAGCGGGAGTTGGCTCGCCTCACCGACGAGTATGCGGCGGTGTTCGAGAACACCAACGACGCCATCGCGCTCGTCGACATTGAGGAGCCGGCAGACGATCCGACGTTCCGATACGTTCGGACGAACGAGGCCTACGAGCGACAGACCGGGTTCGACACCGAGTCACTGACCGGTCAGACCCCAGTTGAGGCTGCCGGCCCGGACATCGGTCGTCGAATCGCCGACCACTACAAGCAGTGTGTCTCGGCCGGTGAACCTATCACATTCGAGGAGCGGGACCTCCACCCGACTGGCGTCTGGGAGACACAGATAACGCCGATCTTCGCCGACGGGGAGGTCGCTCGGCTCGTTGCTATTTCCCGGGATATCTCCGACCGCATCGAGTACCGCGAGGAACTAGAGCGGCAGAACGACCGGCTCGAAGAGTTCGCGAGCATCGTTAGCCACGACCTCCGGAACCCGCTTAGCGTCCTCGAAGGCTCGCTCACCCTCGCAAGAAACACCGGCAACGACGAGCAGTTCGACCGCTGTTACCGTGCAATCGACCGGATGAAGGAACTCATCGAGGACCTTCTGACCCTCGCTCGTGAAGGGGACACGGTCGCCGAAACGGAGCCGCTCGAGCTCGAATCGACCGCGCTGTCCTGCTGGCACGCCGTCGAGACGTCCGATGCCTCCCTGGATATCACTGCCGAGAGTACGATATACGCCGACGAGAGCCGCGTTCGCCAACTCCTCGAAAACCTCATCAACAACGCTGTGACGCACGGCGGCCCGGCCGTCACTGTTGAGGTCGGCGATCTCGACGACCCGGGGTTTTACGTCGCCGATGATGGTGGTGGTATCCCGCCGGAAAAGCACGACACAGTGTTTGAGAGCGGCTACACCACCACTGACGGTGGAACCGGCTTTGGGCTCGCTATCGTCAAGGAGATAGCGGCGGCACACGACTGGTCGGTGTCCGTTACTGAGAGCGACGCCGGCGGCGCACGATTCGAGTTCAGGGGCGTCAGACAGGAGTCATAGAGCGGTCGGGCTGTAACGACTGTTATCCATGCACCGATTTCTCAACCATTACATGTCCGAACCGTTGAACCGATATGGTGGTCATAGCTAGTACTCGATTAGCTACTGATGACTATCTGTCCTGTTCTGTGCCAATAATGGCACGTTCGTAACACTCATCTCTGGGGCTGTGACACTAGCAGTATGGACCGTGTTGCAATCGCTGTCGCCGCTCCGGGAATCCGATGATAGAGGACATCACTAAGCGGGCGGAGACAGTCGCTGAGATGGCTCCCAGTGACTCGGTAACGGTAGGTGTCCTCGCTGGATACAAGAGTCGTTTCTCCGAGTCACCACCGCTGAACAACCCACCGCTGACGTACCTCGACGGCGCGGAAGCCCCGGCGTATCTCCTGACCAACGGGAAGCGCGGCATCGGTCGCGGAACGAAACGCAAGACCGACTCACCGGTCGGCGACCGACGGACCGTCATTCTGGTTACCGGCCGCCGGACGCTCTGTCTCATCGGGAAAGACGAGGACGACGACATCATCGAGATCCCACACGAAGCAGTTGCCGACGTTACCACCAAGACCGGGTTCCGTGCGCACCGCCTCGCGCTCCGGACCCCACGGAAAATGTACCACTGCTGGGTGCACCGCAAGACCGACAAAACAACGCTCAAAGCGGCCGCCGAGTTCATCGAGAACCACCAGCAGGACAGTCCGGACGCAATCGACGGCGACGACGACGCCAACCGAGTCATGTACCGCGGTCGCCCCGTCGCACCGCAGAACAACACGGCCAAAAGCGAAGACAGCGACCAGACGAAATACTACCGCGGGCAACCAATCGACGACGACAGCGACTGAAAGACGTGGCTCATGCGCGTCCAAACCGCGCCGCCCGCGGTTCGTTGCTGTTCACAGTTCGCAGTTCTCATCTGCTCCGCTCGCTTCGAACCGCGCTACTGCTCGCGGGTCACTCTGTTCCCCGTCGTCGGGCGGCGATACCGCCCGACTGCTTGCGGGACCGAAGGTCCCGCTCCGCTCGGAAGTCCGGGGACCCTTCCCTACGGCCAGGCTCCCCCTACTCCCCCGCCATCCCTAGCACATCATCAAAGAAGCCGAGCGAATCGTGCGGGCCGGGGTTGGCCTCGGGGTGGTACTGGCGCGTGATGATGTTCAGGTCGTCGTTTTCCAGCCCTTCCGGCGTGTCGTCGTTGACGTTAATTTGGGTCACGTCGAGCTTGTCGCCGGGGTCGGCGACGGTGTAGCCGTGGTTCTGGGTCGTCATCACGACCCGATTGGAGCGCAGGTCACGGACCGGCTGGTTCACGCCGCGGTGGCCGAACTCCATCTTCTCAGTTTCGCCGCCGAGCGCGTTGGCAACGACCTGCTGGCCGAGGCAGATGCCCGCGAGCGGCACGTCGCCGACGTAGGTCTCGACGAGTTCCCCAGCCTGCTCGAAGTTCTCGGGGTCGCCGGGGCCGTTCGAGATGAACAGCAGGTCCGGGTCGACAGCGGCCACGTCGTCCTCGGTGGCGTCGTACGGGAACACGTGGACCTCGGCGTCGCGTTCGACGAGCGACTCGGCGATAGAGCCCTTCGCACCGCAGTCGACCAGCGCGACCGTCGCACCGTCGCCGCCCTCGTTGTGGACCTCGACCTCGTCGACGGAGACCTGCGCGCCGATGTCGGTGTGGTCAGACATATGCTTACACTCGTGGAGTTCGTCGAGCGCGTCCTGCTCGGTCACGTCCGGCCCGGCGGCGATCCCGCATTTCATCGCCCCCTCGTCGCGGATTTCGGTGACGATGTCGCGCGTGTCGAGGTGGTCGACGGCCGGGATACCCTCGGATTCGAGCCACTCGGCCACGTCGTCGGTCATCTCGCGGGCCACTGCCGCGCGCGGGTGGACGCGGTCCGACTCGAAGCGTTCCTCTCGGACGCCGTAGTTCCCGATGAGCGGATAGGAGAACGTCAGGACCTGTTCCTCGTAGGAGGGGTCGGTAAGACTCTCCTCATACCCGGTGTACGCCGTTGTAAAGACCAGTTCGCCGCGGGCCGTCCCCGGAGCGCGAGCGCGCGCCTCGATGACGCGGTCGCCTTCGATTGCCACGTATGCGTCAGCCATTACGAGATGCGTATACTATAGTCGGCCATAAGGGTTGCTTTCGAAGACGAGTTTCGAATTTCGTAATCCTCAAGTCACGACCGGTGATACTGTCATATCTCGATGGACGACCTCGACAGGGAGATACTCTCGATACTCCGCCGGGACGCCCGAACCCCGTATACGGAAATCGCGGACCGGGTCGGCACGTCGGAAGGGACTGTGCGAAACCGCGTCGAACGACTGGTCGACGACGGCGTTATCGAACGATTCACTGTCGCGACGCGGACCGGCAACGTGAAAGCGATGATCGAGGTCAGCGTCGATGTGAACGTCGACACGGCCGAGGTTTCGGACCGCATCGCTGATTGGCAGGAGGTCGATTTCGTGTGGCAGGTCTCCGGCGAGGAGGACATCGTCGTGGTCGTTGATGCCGCTGACACCGACGCAGTCAACGGGCTCATCACGCAAGCGCGTGAGTTGGAGGAGGTTGTGGGCACGAAGACGAGGTTGATTTTAAACGAGCGCGTCGGGTGATGCGTGTGGCGTGGCCGTGCGCGAACCGACGCGATTAATCGAAATCCACCGAATGAGGCTCATTCTGAACGAACGAGTTGGGTGACGCGCGGCAGTGCCGCGCGAGCCAACTCGGTGAATCGGAATTCGCCGAGTGGGGTTGATTTTAAACGAGCGCGTCGGGTGATGCGTATGGCGTGGCCGTGCGCGAACCGACCTCGAAGAACGAGCGGCGGAGCCACGAGCAGACTCGCAGCGCCGTGGTCGCCACCAGCCCGACGTGACACCCTGATTTCATATCTATTGGGCTACGAGAGACGGTATGCAGTTCCCGGCGGGCCTGGATATCGACATCGTCTCGACGTACGGACAACTCGCGACTGACGGGGCGCAGTTCCTCGCCGCCGCGGCGCTGCTCTACGCTGTCGGCCGGCTCATCGTCGTACCAGCGGTCCGGTTGGCGCTGTCACGGACGGCAACGAATAAAACGGTTGCCAGTGCGCTGACTAGCGCGGTCCACCTGCTGTCGGTCGTCTTTGCGGTGGTCATCGGAGCGAGCGTTGCAGGCTTCAGGGGGGCGCTCGCGGGGTCGACGCTGCTGGCCGCGGGCATCACACTGGCGGTGGGGCTGGCAGCACAGGATGTGCTCGGGAACTTCGTCGCTGGCGCGTTCATCGTGACTGACCCGGATCTGAACGTCGGTGACATCATCGCCTGGAACGGGATGCAGGGCACGGTGGTCGATATCGACCTGCGAGTGACGCGGATTCGAACGCCAGATAACGAGCGCATCATCGTCCCGAACACGGAGCTGGCGACGAGCGCGGTGACGAACCAGACATCAACAGGCCCGGTGGGTATCTCCTACCGGTTCGGCGTGAGCTATGACGCCGATATCGAGACGGTACAGGCCATCATCACGAACGCCGCCCGCGACCTCGATCACGTCTCGGAGAAGCCGGCACCGACAGCCAGAGTCAGCGACCTCGCGTCGACAGCGGTCATCCTGACAGGCCGGATCTGGATTCCCAACGAACGGCGGAATCGGCTCGCGTCGGTCAGGGCTGCGTTTATCGAGCAGGTGCAGGCCGACTGCCGCGCCGAGGGCATCGACCTCAGTGACACGAGCCAGCACGAACTCTCCGGCGACATCGGGGTCCACGACGGCGTCAGGCCGGCGCACGAGCGAACCGAATAGCTACCGGTCGGTACAGCATCGACCCCGTGCTGTCTGCGAGATTCGCAGCGCCCGTACGTTTATACCTGTTCATAAGATGGTATGTATATGGACGAGAAGCGCTTCGTCGTCGCCCTCTTTGGTCTCGCTGTCGCGGTGGTGGTCGGCGTCCTCGCATATCAGTTTATCGCGGCGTTGACCGTCTCCGTGTTCCTTTACTACTCGACGCGACGGTACTACACCTCCTTGCGCAGGCTCCGCCTTCCGGCGCGGGTGCGTGCGGTCGTCGTCATGGCTTCGCTGGCGATTCCGCTCCTGTTGCTCGTCAGCTATGCGGCCGTCCTCCTCATCATCGAAGCCCGGCAGTTTGTCACCCAGTACGCGCTCGTCGACGTGGCCGCAACACACGTCAGCTGGCTGGACGGCGCGGAGTCTGTGCCAGACCTCACCGTAGAGGGGTTGTACAGCGCCTACCAGTCGGGACAGCTCAAGCCGTTCGTTGACTTCCTCAGCGAGAACGCCATGGTACTCACGTCGGTCGCCTCCCAGTTCTTCCTCAATCTGTTCATCACGACCATCGTCACGTACTACCTTCTGGTAGACGGACGACGCATCCGCGGGTGGCTGCTCCGGTTCGATGACGGGGCCATTATCCGCGAGTATCTCGAAGCTGTCGACGAGGAGCTGGAAGCGGTGCTGTTCGGCAATCTCCTGAACGTGCTGGCGATATCGCTCATCGCCATCGCTGCATTCACCGGCTATAACGCCGTGGCTCCGGCGGCCGTTGAGGTCCCGTACCCGACGCTCGCCGGCGCGCTGACCGGTATTGCGAGCCTGATTCCCGTCGTTGGGATGAAAATAATCTACCTTCCGCTGACCGGCATCACCGCGCTCCCGGTGGTGCTTGACGGCCAATCGTCGCTGCTTGCGTACGTGCTTGGATTCCTCCTCATCGCCGTGGTCGTCGTCGACACGATTCCGGACCTGCTGCTCCGGCCACTTCTCAGCGGTGAGAGCACACACGTCGGGCTCCTGATGCTCGCGTACACGCTCGGACCGGTCGTGCTGGGGTTCTACGGGCTCTTCTTTGCCCCAATACTGCTCGTCGTTGGCATGACGTTCGCGAACACGGCACTTCCTCGGCTGCTCGGCGCGAGCGAACCGGACGGTATCCACCCCGACCAGCTACGACTGGAAGACTTCAGCTAGCCGTCGTAGCGGTGAACGAAACCCGAATGTGGATAGAGTTCGCGAGCGAGCAGTGATTGACAGCCACGTCGGGTGTGTACTTTTGACATACAAAAATAACATTTATATTCAGGTCGAAATAAGGAACTAAAAATGGGGTCAAACTCCGACTCCCTCCCCTATCAGGCGTCCTCAGATGACCAGATCGGGGAGTTGCATGTGGCGATGCGGCGACTGATGGCCGCCGAAGACCAGTCTGCGGTCGCGGCAGTCGCAGTTGAGACTGCAACAGCAATTCTCGATTTTCCCTTCAGTGTCTTCTGGGAGGCCACCGACAGTGAACTCAAAGCCGTAACCATCTCCGAGCCACTCCGGGAGCACGTCGAGGCCCCTGCTGACCCGGGGAAGGTAATGCGACATGAGCATGGGAGCTGGCTGTGGAAACAGTACGAATCCGACGAGACACAGCGAGTTCTGGTTTCGGAAGAAAAAGCCGCGTCTGATGCACCGCTGCATGGCGGTATCACCGTCCCGCTCGCAGAATATGGGCTTTTGACTGCTGGGACGGATGAGCGAGCCGAACCGACTGAGCGTGAGACGCAGTTGGCCGATATCCTCGGGAAGAACGTACTCTCGACCCTCGAACGGATCGAGCGCGAGCGGGAGCTGAAGCGGCAACGCGACAACCTCGACCTGTTGAACCAGATCGTCCGTCACGACCTCACGAATCACCTACAGACCATCACCGGCCGGGCGGAGTTGCTCCGGGACCAGTGCAGTGGCGACGCCCTAGAACACGTCGACGGGATTCAGGAGAGTAGCCAGTCGGCCGCAGAACTGCTTGAGACGGCTGGAAACCTTGCGACGGTAATGCGACAGACGGACTGGGAGACTGAGCCGGTCGCCCTCGGCCCAGTCCTGTCCTCGGTGACCGAAGACATCACAGCGACGTACACTGACGCACAGGTTACCGTCCCGGATGAGTTCCCGTCGGTACAGGTCCAAGCTGACGAACTCCTGTCCTCCGTGTTCCGGAACGTCCTGACTAACGCCATCCAGCACAACGACTCGGCAACGCCGTCAGTCGTCGTCGACGCAACTGATGATGGAGACGTAGTCAACGTCATTGTCGCCGACAACGGCCCGGGAATCCCGGACGAGCAGAAACGGACGGTGTTCGAGCGCGGGGAGAAGCGACCGGACAGTGAAGGGACCGGCGTCGGCCTCTACCTCGTCCGAACGCTGGTCGACGCGTACGGCGGCGACGTGTGGGTCGAAGATAACGAGCCGCGGGGGGCCGTTGTCGGACTCACGCTGCCGAAAGCGGCGGATGACGCCTGAACCACCGCCGGAATGAGAGGGCTTGTTATCGATTCAACAACCCGTCCAGTAAATGTATCGCGCCGTGTTTGTCCAGCGGGTCGTTCGCGTTCCCGCAGTGGGGCGACTGCACGCAGGCCGGACAGCCGTCGGCGCAGTCACACGCGGTCAGCATCGACAGCGTGGTGTCCATCAGCGGCCCAATATCGTGGTAGCCCGCTCGCGTTAGCCCGATGCCGCCGGGATAGCCGTCGTAGATGAAGATGGTCGGTTCGCCGGTGTGGGGATGGCGCGGCGTCGACAGGCCGCCGATGTCGCCGCGGTCACAGAGGTATTCAAAGGGGAACATCGAAATCATGGCATGCTCGGCGGCGTGGATGGCCCCTGGGAAGTCGCCGTCGTCGCCGGCGTCGCCGCCGTCGGTCACCGCATCGCCGGACTGAACGCCGTCGCCGCTTTCGCTCCCGCTCTCAGCCCCGTACGCACCCTGCCGTATCTCGCGTTCTAGGTCCGACGGCACGGTGTGGTACAGCGCCTTCGTCTCCAGCGTGGTCTCGGGCAGGCCGAGCGACCGCTGGCCGAGCACCTCCCCTGAGGAGCCGTCGCGGCGCTCGTAGCCGGTGATCTGCTTGCGCATCGTCACGGACGCGAAGCGGACCGGCACGTCTTCGCGGGTCGGCAGTCGCCGCTCCGCCAGGTCCGCCTCGACGGTGATGGTCTTGTCGTGCAGGACGCGGGTGAAGTAGTCGGCCCACGTCCGGTCGAGTTCTGCCACACCCGCGTTGAGGTCGAGGTCCGTCACCTCGTAGCGCCGGCCCTGATGATGGTAAATCGCGCCGGGGTGGGCGTCCCGCAATGCGTCTTCGACGGAGAGTTTCGCTATCACGTCGCCTTTCGCCACCAGTTTCACCTCGCCGTCGTCGACGGTCCGCAGGTTCATCTCGTGGTGCGGGCTGCCGTTACCGAGCCAGCGCATCCCTTGGTCGGTCTGGCGGCGGTCGAGCTTCCCGGCCGATTCGAGGCCGGAAACCACGTCGGGGAACGTCTCGCCGAAATGACGGTCGTCGTCCGGCGAGAGCCAGTTTTCGCAGGCGGCTGCGTGGACGTGGCCCGGGAGCAGTTGCTCGTTTTCGGGGTTGGTCACGGCCTGCTCGGCCCCTGTCTCGAACAGCGCGTCGGGGTTGCGCAGGACGTACTGGTCCAGCTGGTCCTCCCCGCCGACCAGCGCCACCAGAGCGGGGTCGGTGCCGCGGCCGGCCCGTCCGGCCTGCTGGAAGGCCCGCATCCGCGTGCCGGGGTAGCCGTCCAGCAGCACGGCATCGAGGCCGCCGACATCGACGCCCAGTTCGAGCGCGCTGGTCGACCAGACGCCGCGCAGGTCCCCCGACTGCAGGCCCTGCTCCAGTTCGCGCCGCCGGTCGTCGGTCAGTGCGGCCTGATACGCGCCGACGCCATCGGCGAGGTCGTGCTCGCCACGCTTCCGGAGTTCGTCGGCGCTGTCGCTGGCGTACCGCTCGGCCGTCTGGCGCGACCCGGCGAAGACAACTGTCTGAAGGCCCCGCTCTACGAGGTCAACGAACAGCTGTTTCGTCTCGACGTGGTTCGACTTCCGGCGACCGCTCCCCCAGCCGTCGCCATCGTACTCGGGCGGGTTCCACAGCAGCCAGTGACGCGGCCCGCTGGCACTGGCGTCCTCGTCGACCAGCGCGAACGACGGTTCGGGCTGGCCGGTGACCGCTGCCGCGTGTTCGACTGGGTTGCCGATGGTCGCCGAGCAACAGACCCACTCCGGGCCGCCCGCTGTCCCACCGTCGCTTCCTGTGCCCGTCCCCCCAGCATCGAATCGCTCGGCGACCCGCTGGAGGCGGCGCATCACCAGCGAGACGTGGCTACCGAACACGCCGCGATAGCCGTGGACCTCGTCGATGACGACGGTTTCGAGCCGCTGGAAGAACCAGTCCCACAGTCGGTGGGCATGGGGCAGAATGCCGTAGTGGAGCATATCCGGCGTGGTCAACAACACGGTCGGCTGGCGCTCCCGGATAGCCTCCTTCTCGGACTTGGACTGTCGGCCAGTGTACTGGGCGATGGAGACGCCGGAGGCGAAGCCAAGTCCCTGCGCCAGCTCCGACAGCGTCTCGGTCTGGTCGTTGATGAGCGCGACCTGTGGGGCGATGTACAGTGTCGTCGCCCGGCGGTCCAGCGCCCGCTCGAAAGCCGGAACGGTGTAGGCGAGGCTCTTCCCGCTCGCTGTCTCGGTTGCGAGAACAACGTTGTCACCGGACCGGACTGCCTCGATTGCGTCCACCTGATGCGTGTAGAGGTCGGTGATGCCCCGGTCTTCGAGGACGCTGGCGAGGCGGTCCGCAATCTCGCAGTCCGCGGTCTGCGCGCCCCGGCCGAGGACCGTCCGCTGGTCGACGATCTGTCCCTCGTAGTACGGCCGGTCCCGGAGCCACGAAATCGTGTCGTCCACGGGTGATGTATGGGTGCGAAAAGTATCGGTGTTGCTGTTCTCGGCTGGAGATACATCAGCCGACGGTGGACTCAGTCGGTGGTCGACTGATTGAGCGGCGGTGTCGCATCGCGTTCCGCTGCGGGCGGCAGGGACCCCACCGCTGCAGGGAGCGCAGCCAGTGGGACGGTGTCGTGAGCAGTGCTGGCGTGGACGCTCTCATCCGTCTCGACAGCGAGGTAGGTACCGCCAGCCTCGACGACCGGGCTGTTGCCGTCACCGGTTTCGCCCGCTATCACGACAGCATCGGCGGCAGCGGCGAGGTCAACTGCGCGCTCGCGGGCCGCGTCGTCAATGCCGGCGAAGGCTGGGACCGTGACCGTCTCACAGTCGAGGTCCCGGGCTCGCTCGGCGGCTGCGTCGCCGGCAGGCACAACGCCGACACTGACCTGACAGCCGGCTCCGACGAGCTTCGAGACGGCGGACGCCGCCGGCTTGCCGGTCCCGACGACGTGAACGCGACGGGTGACAGACTCTTGTTCAGCAAGCGGCGTCACAAGTGGCGCGTCGGTGCCGGGCTGGGTCGTCACCAGCGTCTTCGCGTCGAAGGCGTCACGGAGCGTGTCGCTCGTGAGAACATCGGCGGGACGGCCCGCGGCGCGGATGCCGCCGCCGGCGAGCAACACCAGTTCGTCGCAGTACCGCGCGGCCAGATTGAGGTCGTGTATCGCTGCGACGGCCGTTTTCCCGTCTTCGACCAGCGTCTGGACCAGTTCAAGCGTGCGGACGGCGTGGTTGATGTCGAGGCTCGCCGTCGGTTCGTCAAGCAGGAGCACCGGTGTCTCCTGTGCCAGTGCCCGAGCGAGGAGGACCCGCTGGCGCTCGCCGCCAGACAGCGAGGTGAACGGCCGGTCGGCGAACTGGGCAACGCTCGCACGCTCCATCGCCGTCTCGACGGCGCGCCGGTCGCCGTCGTCCATTCGGTCGAATCGGCCGAGATGCGGTGTCCGCCCCATCTCAACGGTCTGTCTGACGCTGAAGTCGAACGACAGTGCGGTGCCCTGTGGCGTGCTCGCGACGAGGCGGCTCACCGCTTTCGCGGATTTACTCTGGATGGGCTCGCCGTCGACGCGAACCGTTCCGGCGTCCGGGTCGAGTGTCCCCTTCACCGCTCGCAGGACGGTCGTCTTACCCGCGCCGTTGGGACCGACGAGGCCGACGAGCGACCCACGGTCGACGCTGAAATCGACGTCCGAGACGACCGACTGGTCGCCGAAGGAGACCGCGAGGTCAGACACGTCAAGCATCGGCCCGGAGCGGTCCCGTTCTGGGTCCGAACCTTCGGGCGCGGTCTGCTCGCTCATAGCTCGTGCACCTCCCGCTTCCGGAGCAAGTACAGGAAAAACGGCGCGCCGAGGACGGCGGTGACGATGCCGACCGGGACCTCGGCGCTACCCGAGCGTGCTAGCGTGTCCGTCGCCACGAGAAACGACGCGCCGGCGAGCGCTGCCGTCGGGAGCAGTATCCGGTGGTCCGGCCCGACGAGCAGCCGCATCACATGAGGGACGATGAGGCCGACGAAGCCGACGATGCCGGCGACGGCGACGCCCGCTGCCGTGATGACTGCCGACAGCGCGAGCAGGACCCGCTTGGTCCGTTCGACCTCGATACCGAGGCTCTGGGCGTCCTCCTCGCCCAGCAGCATCACGTTCAGGTCGCGTGCGTACGCGAGCAACACCACGAACGGGATGGCCACGAGCACGACGCTGCTGGTCACCTCGGGCCAGGACGCACCCTTGAGATGGCCCATCAGCCAGTACAGCGCCCGCCGGATGCTCTCGCCGCTGTGGAGCAACAGGAACGAGACCACCGCGCCCAGAAACGTCTGTATCGCCACGCCGGCCAGCAACAGCGTCGCGACCGGTGTGCGGCCGTTCCGCGTCGCGATGAGATAGACGCCGAAGGCCGCGACCAGCGCTCCTGCGAAGGCCGCGCCGCGGAGCCCGAGCCCGAACGGGATGACGACTGGCGCGACAATGAAGGCGACCGCGCCGACCGCCGCGCCGGAGGAGACGCCGATGATAGACGGGTCGGCCATCGGGTTCCGGAAGATACCCTGCATGATTGTCCCTGCGGCGGCAAGCGAGAAGCCGACGACCGCACCGAGCAGTATCCGGGGGAGTCGGACCTGCAGCACTATCTGTGTCTGGAGGTCGCTTACGGCGTAGGAAAACACGTGAGCCGTGGTCACGTCGACGGCAGGGCCGGAGATCGAGATGCCAGTCGGAACGACGACAGCGTTGAGCAGCACTTTCCCGACATCGGCAGGCGGAATCCACACCGGGCCGATGCCGGCGCTCGTCGTCACCACGGCACAGAGGACGGCGACGAGCCCTGCCGACCACCCGACAGTCCGACCCGCGAAACGCATGTATGAAAGCCCACTTGCAGTAGATAAGTATTTATTGCTCCTGACACCCGCCTATGGTATGCGACGACGGTCTCTCGTCTGTGTCTTTGTCCTGCTCGTCGGCTCGTTCGCGGGTATCACTCCAGCTTCAGCAACAGCAGCCACACAGGCGGAGGGCTGCTCGTTTCCGGTCACGATGACCGACGCGACCGGGACCGAGGTCACTATCGAGGAGCGCCCGGCGCGGGTGACGACGACCAACCCCTCGGCCGCCCAGACGATGTGGGAGATCGGCGGTCGTTCTCAGGTTGTCGGGCTCACACAGTATGCAAGCTATCTGGACGGCGCTGAGAGTCGGACGAACGTCTCCGCGAGCTTCGGCGTCAACGTTGAGCGCGTCGTCAGCACGAACCCGGACCTGGTGATTGCACCGAACGCCAGCGCCGGTGACGTAACCCCGCTTCGGCAGGCCGGGGTCACCGTGTATCACCTCCCCGCCGCGACAACTATCGAGGACATTCGAGCAAAGACAACGACCATCGGCCGCCTGACCGGCAACTGCGAGGGTGCGAGCGAAGCGAACGCCTGGATGGACGCAAACGTCGACGCTGTCCGGCAGGTCACCGCCGATGTCGAGGACCGACCGACCGCGCTGTACCCGCTGGGTGGGGGGTACGTGGCGGCGGGCAACACCTTCGTCACGTCGCTCATCGAACTCGCGGGCGCGGAGAACGTTGCGGCCCGTAACCACACACAGTACCCACAGCTCAGCGACGAGGTCATCCTTCAGCTCGACCCGGACGTGCTCTTTGTTACCGAGAACACAGCGACCGTCGCGGAGACAGAACCCTACGCCAGCACGACCGCGGGCGAGACCAATTCGACGGTCACCGTACAGGTGCGGAACATCAACCAGCCCGCCCCGCGGAGCGTGGTCTCGTTCGCCCACAACGCCACTGCACAGCTCTATCCGGACCGCTACGACGCCGACAGCTACGTTCCCCGGTCGGCGGTGACCAAAACGAGCGAGCCCACGCCCGCGGACCACACGCCAAGCACTGAACAGTCCACGACCGACGCCAGTGGTCCCGGATTCACGGCTGTTGGGGCGCTTGCCGCACTGCTGACGCTGGTCTGCATACAGCAGGTCCGCCGCCGGAGGCCATAGCGCCATGGATAAACAAACTATCCGCGAGACGGTCTGGGACGCGCTGGAAGAAGGCGGTATCGCTCGATTCCCGTTCCCGCCCCACGACCGGATTCCAAACTTCGAGGGCGCAAACGAGGCCGCACAGCGCTTGACCGAGACAGCAGTCTGGGACGCCGCGGAGACGGTGAAGGCGAATCCGGATTCGCCACAGCTCCCGGTCCGCCGGGCGGCGCTGCGGGCCGGCAAAACGGTGTATATGGCCGTGCCACGGCTCCGGGACGAGCAGTGTTTCTACGAACTCGACCCCGCCGAACTCGACGATATCGAGGCCGCGCCGGCGGTGTCGAACGTCGCGGACCACGCCCGGCAAGTGGGCCCCGAGGCGGTCGGGAGCGTCGACCTCGTGGTGTCGGGCTCAGTCGCAGTCACCGAGGACGGCGCGCGCATCGGGAAAGGCGAGGGGTACAGCGACCTCGAATACGCTGTTCTCCGTGAACTGGGACTGGTCGACGAGACGACACCGGTCGTGACGACGGTCCACGAACTTCAGATTGTTGGCGGCCCCGAAGGCGTCGTCGACACCACTGTCCCCGTCGACGACCACGACGTGCCGATGGACTGGGTTGTGACGCCGGAGCGCACTGTCGAGGCGGCGACCACGCATACGACGCCAGCGGGCGTCGACTGGGACGCGCTTTCGACAGAGCGCATCGACGAGATTCCGGTCCTGTCAGCTCGCCGGCCCGACTGACCTCTCAGTCGCTATACACGGGGTAAAACCCTGGTAATGAAAGCCTACCGGCGGTACAATTTTATCCCCACATACCCTGAAACGGGTATGGATACACCCGTGGCCACGCCGAACCGTCACGGGGCCGACGGAACTGCCGGGCGGGTACGCGTTCTCTATGTTGACGCGGACTGCGACGACATCACGGCAGTCACGGAGACACTGAGCGGGAGCCCCGACGAATTTACTGTGACGGTGTGTGAGACGGCGGACGACGCACTCACATCACTCGAAAACGCGTCCTACGACTGTGTCGTCAGCGAGTATCGACTGCCGGACCGAGACGGAATCGAACTGTTACGGGCTGTCCGGGACCAGTCCTTTGACCTCCCGTTTCTGCTCTTCACTGACGACGGCGATGAGAGCGTGGCCAGCGATGCCATTTCGGCCGGGGTCACGGACTACGTGACGAAGACACCGCTCTCAGAACAGACGGAGCTGCTCCGACAGCGGATTACCGCTGCTGTCGCCCGCTATCTGGAGGAGGCAGACATCCTTGACCGGATGACAGACGGGTTCTTCGCGGTGGACGAGGACTGGGAGTTTACCTACCTCAACGAACGTGGCCGGCGCGTCATCGGCCGTGCGATGGCATTGGACGGGGATACTGCTGACTTGCTGGGGCAGAATATCTGGGAGGCGGTCCCGTCGATAGAAGGAACGGAGTTCAGCAAGCAGTACCGACGGGCGATGACCAAGCAGGAGCCAACATCCTTCGAAGGGTACTTCGAGCCGCTACAGACGTGGTTCGACGTGTCCGTGTACCCATCGCCAACCGGAATTTCGGTGTACTTCCGTGATATCACTGAGCGGCACAGGCACGAAGAAGAGATCAGGAGTAGAGAGCGGACGCTGCGAGAGATTTACGGGGTCATCTCGCGCAAAGACCTGGATTTCGAGGAGAAGGTCGAGCGACTCCTCGAAATCGGGCAGAACGCCCTCAAAGCCGAAACGGCCGCGCTCTCACACATCGATGGCGATATGTACGTCTTCGAAATCGTCCGCGACCGGACGGGAGCTATCGAGGCGGGCGATGCAGTCCCGCTGGACGCCACGAACTGCGAACGGGCCGTCGTTGAGGAGCAAACGCTGGTGCTCGCTGATATCGCCGCAGACCGCCCTGAGCTGACCGCCAAGGCCGGCTACACGGAGATGGGAATCTCCTGTTACCTTGGAACGCCCGTCATCGTCGACGGGTCGGTGTACGGGACGTTCTGCTTCTACGGCACGGAACGCCGTGATTCCTTTTCGGAGTGGGAAGTCACGCTCGTCGAGCTGATGGGGAACTGGATCAGCTACGAACAGGAGCGTGAACGCCGTGAGCAGGAGCTCACTCGCCAGCGTAACCGTCTGGAGGACTTTGCCAGCGTCGTCAGCCACGACCTCCGGAACCCGCTCAACGTCGCGGTCGGCCGGCTCACGCTTGTCGACGAGGAGTACGACGGAGACCCGGAGCACGTCGAATCGCTCCGGCGGTCACTCGAACGGATGGATGAACTCATCGACGACGTGCTCGCGCTCGCTCGCGGCGGCCACAAGGTCATTGACGCGACCGAAACGTCGTTAGACGACATCATCACGGCCGCCTGGGACACCGTCGAGAGCTCGGACGCGACGCTTGAACGGGTCGATACGGACGCACGAATCACAGGCGACCAGACGCGGCTTCAGCAGCTCTTCGAAAACCTCTTCCGAAACAGTGTGGAGCACAGCAACGACCCCGTGACCGTCCGCGTCGGGACCCTCGCTGACGGCCGGGGGTTCTACGTCGCGGACGACGGTCCCGGGATTCCCGAAGACGAGCGTGACGAGGTGTTCGAGCGCGGCTACACCACGAGCGACGACGGGACCGGCTTCGGGCTGGCTATCGTCTCCGAAATCGTCGACGCACACGGCGGCCGGATAACTGTCGCAGAAAGCGAGGACGGCGGGGTTCGCTTCGACGTGACCGGTGTCCAGGTCGACTGATTATAACTGGTCGACTGATTATAACTGGTCGACGCAGTCCCGAATGAGGCCATCGACGTTCTCCGGGAGCGTCGGGTGATAGGCCCGGTCCGGCAGGTCACGCACGTCAAGGCCGAGCTCGACGATGGTCTGGAACGTCTTGGCGAAGCTGTCCGCGTGGTAGTGCATGCCTTGCCAGCCGAGCACTGTCCCGTCGTCGGCGTCGACGACGAGCTTTGCAAGCCCCTCGGGCACGTCTTTCGATTTGAACACGCCGTCGTCGCTGGCCTGTCGCGTCGCCGTGACAATATCGTAGCCAGCCTCTTTTGCAGTCTCCTCGTTGTGGCCGACGCGAGCGAACGGATACACACCCAGCCCGGAGAAGATGACGTGGTGGTGGACGTTTCGGTACGCTTCGAGCGAGCCACCGGCTTCCTGTCGGACGATGTTCTCGGCCGCGGTGAAGCCCTGCTCCTTGGCGACGTGGAGAATCGGCTCTTTCCCGTTGACGTCGCCAACGGCGTAGATGTGGTCGGCGTCGCGGGTCTGCATCGTGTCTCTCGCCCAGTCGCCGTCAACTGAGACCGGTGTGTTCTCCAGCCCGAGCCCTTCGACGGTCGGCCGACGGCCGGTAAAGAGGAACAGCTGGTCGGCCTCGAACGTCTCCTCGCTGCCGTCGTCGTACTCGACGGTGAGGCGAACGCCGCCGTCCTCGGTCTCTTCCAGTTCCTTCTCGTAGCAGTTTGTCGGAATGGTCACGTCCCAGTTGTTTTCGTAGATGTCGAGCGCCTCGTCGCCGAACTCCGGGTCGCCTTCGTCGATTGGCCGGTCGTCGTGCTCGATAACGGTAAGCTCCATCCCACCGGCCTCCGCCAGATACGGCACCATTTCCATCCCGATGTAGCCAAAGCCCATCACGATGCCGGAGTCGGGGAATTCGGTGGCGTCGAGCACCTGGTCGCTCGTCATGAAGTCGACCTCGTCGATGCCGGGCGTCTCCGGGACGTTCACGCTGGAACCGGTCGCAATGACGACGTAGTCGGCCTCGTGTTCCTCGCCGCCAGCCCGGACCGTGTGCTCGTCGACGAACGTGGCGGTGTCGTGAATGAATGTCACGTCGTCGCGTTCGGCCATCTCGTGGACGGAGTCTCGGCGGTGCCCCGCCCAGTCGAGCACGTGGTCGTCCTTGCGTTCGACGACGGCTTCCAGATCAACCTCGGGCACGTCGCCAACGAGGCGTTCGTCGTGGCGCGCCTGAAAGCGATGGGCCCCTGCGGAGAGCACTTCCTTGGACGGCATACAGCCACGAAGGATACAGAGCCCACCGCCGGGCTCGCCGTTGTCGATGAGCGTGAGTTCGATGTCATCCGCCTCGACAAGGTCGCCGGCGACTGCGGCCCCGGCACTGCCATACGCGCCGATGATAACGACGTGAGTCATACCAGTGCTAGAGCGACGGCATTAAATAAAGGCTTCAGTGGCGTGTTTCGCCCGGACACGACCGACGTGTGGTAGTCTGGCCCACCGAATCGACTGGTCAGTCGTCGCCGTCGACGGGCGCGGGTGGACGCGACCGCCCGAACCCGAGTATGCCACGAACCGACCAGTCAGCGTTGAACACTCGGTCCCAGACGACAAGTGCGGAGGGGATCACCAGCAGGGACGCGAGGAACGCGTACCCGATCGACAACGCCGTCAGGATACCGAACTGGCCGATTGCGGGGAACACAGCCAGCCCGAGCACGCCGATGCCGAACGTCGTGGTGAGCATACTCCCGAACAGCGCGCCACCGGTCCCGCGAACGGTCCGGTCCAGTGCCGTTTCGAGGTCGTTTTCGTCGAACTCGTCGGCAAACCGGTGGGTGACGTGGACTGAGTAGTCGACCCCCAGTCCGATAGTTATCGCCAACATCGTCGCTGTCAACGCGTTGAACGGGATGCTGAGCACCCGCATCGTCCCGCCGAGCCACGCCACCGTGACGACGACAGGAATGATGTTCACGAGACCGAGCGACGGCCGCCCCTCCAGCATATTGTAGATGAGGACCAGAAACACTGACGCGCCGATAAGCGCGATCGCCAGCGACTGGATCGCAGACTCCAGGATGAGGTCCGAGACGGCCTGGAACACGACAACCGAGCCGGTTGCCGTCGCGTCATACCGGAAGTCGTCGGCAACGCTTCGCGTATCGGTGGTCACCTCTGCGTCGGTCGCGTCCGCCTCGACGGTATAGACAACGCGTGCGCTCCGGTAGTCCTCGGTGATGTACTCGAGCGCCTGGCCACGGGCCGACGAGTCGAGCAGGTACTCGTATATCTGTTCGAGGTTATCGTCCGGGATCCCGTTGTCGTTCCGGTCGTTGCGCTCGACCATTCGGCGGAACTCGGGGTCCTCGTCCGCCCGGTCCTGGATGACGGTCACGATAGACGTCGAATCAGCACGCCCGTCTTCTCGAACAAACGAGTCCGGCGGGTTGTTCCCCGCCCGATACATCTGCTCAAGCGCCGCGTCGTTCCGCATCGGCCCCTCTACGTACACCGTCGCCTGACTGGACTGGGTCGTGTCGAACCGTTCATCGAGGAAGTTCGTCACCTCCGTTACGGTGTATTCGCTTGGAGCGAACGGCTCCGGCAGGGCCTCGACGAAGTCCGGGTTCTCCTCGGGCGGCAGGAAGTCCTCCTGACTGAACGAAGTCGAGACGCCGGTGGCGTAGTAGCTGGCACCGACCGTAGATACGAGGATGAGAACGAGGAAGATGATCGGGGCGCGGTTCGCAATGACGACGCCGCCGCGCAACACGTCACTGAGTGCGGAATCCTCTGCACCCAGCGGCGTCTCGCTGAACGTCGGGATGGGGTAGGACTGTCTGAGCCGGTCCAGCTCCACCTTCGCGGCGGGCAGGAACACCCCGAAGATGAGGAACGTGAAGGTGATACCGACAGAGGCCACGTAGCCGAAGTCCTGAATCGGCGGCAGCGCGCTGGTGAGGTTCGCGGCGAACCCGATGACTGTCGTGCCGGTCACGATGAAGAACGCGACAAGCAGTTGGTCGGTCGTGATCCGCATCGATTTCTGGATGGACGCCCCGGTTTCACGCTCCTCCCGATATCGGTTGACGGCGTGAATCCCGAAGTCGATACCCACCGCCAGTAACAGCGGTGGCACGGCGATGAGCATCTGCGAGAAGGGGATGCCGGCAAGCCCCATGAAGCCGAACGTCCAGACGACGGCCATAAACAGCGCGAGCAGGCCAAGCGCCATGTCCGCGAGGTCGCGGTAGGCAATCGTCAGGAAAAACAGAATGAACAGCACTGCCGCGGGCACAGTCAGGATGAGCGAGTCGCCGACGACGTTCGAGAACTCGTCTGCGACGATACCGCTACCGAACAGGGTAATGCCACCGTGGTCAGCGCTGGCGACAGTGAACCCGGCTTGTTTCTGGATACTCGTTAGCGGACTCGAACCGCCCTGGCCTGACCCGGAGGAGATTCCCGCCGGGACCTCGTGTGTGACGACCCCGATGGTCGCCGACGCCGAGGCGGCTTTGCGGTTGAAGTCCTTGCTCAGTAGTGATTTGAACCGGGGATTCTGCTCGGCCGCGCGCCTGACGGCAGCGTCGATTTCACCCGGCGTTGCGGCTTCGACAGCATAGACCTGTTGTTCAGTTGTCGTCGCTTCCGGGTCTAGCTGCTTGGCGACAATGCTGGCGGCGCTTGAGGTCGATGTGACACGGAGCGTTCCGCGCTGTTCCAGCCGGTGCTGTGACCTGAGCATCCGGAGCAGCGCCGGCTTCGAGAGCACGTTCGTCTCCTGCTGGATCAGCTGTGTGCTCCCTGTATCCGGTGAGAAGGTCGGCGAGAACTTGTCGTTGACCTCCTGTAGTGCCTCCTCGGCCGGCAGTCCGGTCGTAAACTGCGACGTCCCGGAATTGGTCGAGACGCCCCCGAGGCCGGCGCTGAAGACCACCGTCACGACCAGGAAGAGGAGCACCACCTTCCGTGAATCGTGGACGATGCGGTCGTCTGCCCAATCGATGTAGCGCTGATAATCCATGCGTTAGCGGAACCTGAAGTAGCCGCCGATGGCCAGGGCGGCCACGAGTGCGACGCCGATAATCACCGTCAGTGGTGAACTGCCACCGCCGGAGTTGGTCACGGAGACCGGAAGCCGGTAGGTATCAGACACCGGCGTATCTCCGTCCGGTTCCTCGTACTGGAAGTCCACCGAAACGGGGTAGCTCTTCGTCATCGCGGCACCGCTTGCGCTGATGCCGAACTCGATGGTTGTTGATTCACCCTGGTCAAGGCTGTCGACGTACGCCTGGTCGTCCGAGACGGAGATCGGTGACTCGGCGAACAGTTTTGCCTCGATATCGGTCAGTCGCTGCCCGGCGTCGTTGGTAATGGTCACTTCGAGCGTGCTGGACCCGCCAACGTTGACGGACGCGTTCGTCGTCTCGACAATGAACTCATCGGCGCTCCCGTCGACGCTCTGTCGGATTTCGAGCGTGTCGCTCTCGCGCCTGTCGTCCTCACTGTTGCGGTAGGTGGCGACGAAATCGAACTGTCGTGGGCCGGCGTTCGCGTTATCGGACACGTCGGCATCGAACGAGACGGTCGTCGACTCGCCCGGCTCGAGGTCGCCAACTGCGTACTGGGTCTGCTTCGGCGAGATGTTGTCGTGGGTGCTCTCCCAGTTCAGGACAACGTTACGGACCGTTCGGTCGCCGGTGTTGGTCAGTGACGCTTCCAGCGTGCCGTCGTCACCCGCCTGCAGGGTCGATTCAACGTCGCCTAGCTCGAAGGACTGCTCTGGCTCGGGCCGGATTCCGAGTGCGATTCCGTCGTCAACACCGGAATCACCCTCCGGGTCGTTGTAGCCGACTGTGGCGGAGATTGCATACCCTCTGACGGACGCGTCCTCGCTCGCGGACGCGTCAACGCTGACGATGCGAGTCTCTCCTGGTTCCCACGTCCCGATGTACTGCTCCGCGGAGTTGGACTCACCGAACGCGATTTCGCTGCTCTGTGAGCGCAGGGAGACCGTGGCGTCTCTGACAGTCACTGGCCCATCGTTGTGGAGCGTGACGTTGTACGTCCCCGAATCGCCGATGGCGACGTCACTGTCGACGCCCCGGACGCTGAACGTTTGCTCGCGGGCAGGTGTAATCCCGAGCGACGAGGCGGACGTACTCTTTCGTACCCCGTCCGTGTCGTCGAAGTCGACCTGCAGGTCAAACTGGTACGGTTCGGCTCTGGCGTCGCCGCTTGCACCGACGCGGTACCGGAGGGTCCGCTGTTCACCAGCCTCCCAGGTGTCGATGAACCGGGAACTGCTGGTGTCGCTACCGACTGTGAGTTCAGGGTTCGTTGATTCCAGCGTTACTGAGGCTTCTCGGGCTGGTTCGTCACCAGTGTTTTCGACGGTGACTGCGACCGTCCCGACTGAGTCGACGCGTGCGCCGGAGTCGACGCTCACCACGTCAAAGGCCGCGTCGTCGTCGATTTCGAGTTCGAGTTCGACCCGTTCGGTCGCGGTCTTTTCGTCACGTGCCCCGTCGTTTTCGGAGATATAGCTCGTGTACTCGTATTCGATGATGACGGGAACGGTGTAGTCCCCAGGACTTGCGTCGTCATCGACGCTGATGTCGAATGAAATCGGACTCGTCTTGCCTTCCGGGACGGAGCCGACGGCCTGCTTGCTCGTTGTTACCGTAATCGGGGCGTCTCCGTCGTTGACCTTGACTGTGGTCCCGCGGGCGGTGGTCACCTCACTGTTCTGTATTCCCTGGCTCGTGGACCCAGAGTCGACCGTTCCGCTGTTGACGAGGACAACGTCGAGTGTCGTCTCCTCACCGGGTGTGACGGTATTATCGATGAACGTTGCGTCGAAGTCGGGACTTCCGGTCACGGCCCCGATAGCCGTTCCGGATGCCATGAGCAATGCGACAACAGCCAGCGTCAGTAATGTTCGTGGTTTCATGCGTAGGGACACTTCGGACATGCCGTGTCGTTATTTCTGTCCGGAGCGGACGTCATGCGTGGGAGATCGGCATATATGCCCACATACGTCTGTACAGACTCCCGCCCGAACCGTGTACATCGAACGAACGTTCGGTCGCCTATCAACGTTGTGGTTCAGTAACAGTGGGAAGATATTTACTGCCCGAACGAATATTCGGTCGGGATGAGTGATGGAATTCCGTTCGCCGGGGAGCCAGCGGACTCGCACGAGGCGATAATGCGAGCCACGTTCCGTGCCCTCCGGGAATACGGGTATGCCGGACTTTCGATACAGCGAATCGCGGACGAGGCCGACCTCAGCAAATCGACGTTTTATCACCACTTCGATGGCAAGGAGGACCTCCTGTTGTCGTTTCAGGAGTTCATCCTCACGGAATTTAACCGCATTTTTCAGATCGAGTCGACCGGCGACCCCGAACAGGACATCAAGACGTTTGTCAGTCTCATTCTCGACGA
Source organism: Haloarcula sp. R1-2 (assembly GCF_011627385.1). Lineage (NCBI taxonomy): Archaea > Methanobacteriati > Methanobacteriota > Halobacteria > Halobacteriales > Haloarculaceae > Haloarcula > Haloarcula sp. R1-2. The sequence continues at coordinate 1,207,169 of NZ_JAANTG010000001.1, read as the reverse complement.
TTTCCCGGACTGCGTCGAAACGCCAACCAAGAACGCCGTACTCGGTTCGTACGTCGAGATGCGTGCTCAGGCAGTCCAGAACCCGGACTTCCGCGAGAAATTCACTGAGACGGACGAACTGTTCGCCCGACAACTCGTACAGATCATCGAGGACGGCATCGAACAGGGAGTCTTCGCCGATGTCGACCCCGACACGGTTTCGCGGTTCATGATCACGATACTCGACGGCGTAATTCTTCAGAGCGCAACGCGCAACGACAATCCTGTCGCCGAGGTTCGGGATACCATCGACGAGTACATCGAAGAGACGCTGATTCTCAACACCTAGCTTCGGCTGATAGACTGGTACGTCTGTTTCAGCTCTTCGAAATCATCGTTCTCGGCGTGCAGCATCCACTCCAGTTCCCTGGCACGTTCCTTTAGCTCCGTGTACTCGGCGCTCGATTCCAGCTGTGACGCGGACTTTTCGCGTTCCAGCACAGAGAGCTTCGAGGAAATCCGGAAGTACTCGTCGAGCCTATCGTCCTCGTCGGGTCTGTCGAGATGTTGATCGAGCGTCGACAGGAGCGTCGACTGGCCGACCGGCTTCTGGAGGTAGTCGTCGAACGGCATCTCCAGAATATTCAGATCAGCGTCGACCGCGGTCAGCATGATGATGATGCCGTCGTACCCTCGCTCACGCAACCGCGAAAGCACGTCGTCACCGTGCACGTCGGGCATTCGTCGGTCGAGCAACACAGCGTCGAACTCCGGGCCGGCAGCGTCGAGTGCCGCCTGACCGCTGTACGCGACCGTAGTCTCGTAACGCTCACCCAGTTTCAGGGCCTGCGTGTCGGCGACGTCGTGTTCGTCGTCAACGACGAGCACCCGCGGCGGGCCGCCTGTTGTTCTGGACACAGTATTACGCAGGTCTAGGGCTGGCAACTGTATATGTCTTATCGGCAGCCGCCTCTCGAAAAGCGTTAACCGATGGCCCATTGAGTGTGTACCGATGAGCAAGTCGTCGGCGGACACAGGCGGTCGACACCGTCTTGGCAGCCTCGCGGCCGTGATCGGGTGGATAGGAGCAGGAGCGGTCGTGCTCGCCACCGTCGCGCTGGCGGTGCAGTCAGTGTTCTCACTCGGGCTCTCGGAACAGGTCACCATCGGCCTCGGTCTGGCGCTTGGCGGCGGGCTGGGCGGCGTTTCCTACCTGCTGGTGACTGATTCGCCCGGCGAGACGACCGACGAGACGATGACTGTGTCGGCAGATGCCAAGCACACACCGGAGCCACAGCCGGTCGACCTCTTCGACGGTCATCCTGACCCGGTGTTGTACTTCGCCGACGAGGGCCACGGCCCGGTCGTGCGTGCAGCAAACGAATCGTTTGGGGCCACGTTCGACGTCCCGTCCGACCGCCTCAGCGGGACAGCCCTCTCAGAAGCCCTGCTCGTGGCCGGTATCGACGAAGTGGACGCCGAGACAGTCAGCACGGCTGACCTTGATGTCGTCGCCCTCTCGACGGCACCCGACGAACCGCGGCAGTTTCGGCTGCGGACAGCCGGCGCCCCATCGACCGGCTACCTCCTGCTCACACCGCTGGGGACAGCGGGCGAGTGAACGGCCAGACGCCGCCCGCGGGTCGGCGGCGTAACGGAACTTTAAAGATTCCATCCCGGCGAGATTCTGGATAGGAATGCTCGCGTCACCGCTGCAACTCATCGATAGTTTCCTGCTGAACTACACCATCGGTGATGTCCTGCTACTCGGCTTTGTCGGTGGGCTCGTCGCAATTCTCCCGCAACGATCGCTCCGGATGCTGGGACTGCACACAATTGCGCTGGGCGCACTGCTCGTGATTACGCCGGCATCGGCGATGGAACCGAACAGTGCGAGCGTCCTCGCATCGTCGTTCCAGTACAAACTATTCGGTATCGTGCTGCTCGTCCTCGCCCCGGTGCTGTACGCCGTCGGTCGGCGTTAGGCCAGCTTGTCAAGTGCGGTGAAAAAATCAAGCGGCGGACCGGCAAGCCGGACCGGCTCGCCCGCACGCGAGACCGTTATCCGCTCCGGTGGGACCACGTCTTTTCGAACCCGCCCGTCACTGACGACGACACCGCTGTCGGCGTCTGTGAGTTCGACGACGATTTCGCTGTCAACGTCGACGACCAGCGGTGGCGTCCCCATCTCGTTTGCCATCCCCGTGATGATGAGGCCAGCCACGTCGGGGTGGACGAGCGGCCCGCGTTCGCTGAGGTTGTACGCCGTCGAGCCGGTGGGTGTCGCCACCAGTACGCCGTCGGCGTGGCCGGACGTGTACAGCGAGTCATCGACGTACACATCGACCGTCGCCCCGCCGCCGTGACCGCGGCGCTCGCCCTGCACGACGACCTCGTTTAGCGCCGGCGACAGCTCCCAGTCGTCGCCGCTGGCCTGCAACCGCGGCTTGGCCCGCGTTCTGGCGCTCCCGGTTTTCTGGATGTGTTCGACCTCCGCGACGACCGTCTCGACGGCCTCTTCGGGTGCAATAGCGTTCAGAAAGCCGACTTCGCCGAGATTGACCCCCAGTATCGGCGTTGACCCCGCACCGCGGGCCGCGTACAGAAACGTCCCGTCGCCGCCGATACTCACGACGAGATTACAGGCGGACATCTCATCGACCGGAGCCGAATCGGGCACGGCTGCCTCCCATGCGTCGTGGTCACCCAGCGCTCCGGCGGTCGTTTCGTCGACAACGACGGCCGCCGACGTGGCGCGCAGTCGGTCACACAGTGTACTCGCAAGCGACATAGCCCGGTCGTTGTCCCGCTGCGCGACGATCCCGACAGTCATTGTCGGACGTTCCCGCCGGCCGTATATAAACCCTCTACGACAGCAATTATATCAGTCCCGACGCGTATCCACTTCCATGGGCCGTTCGTGTGGCTGGTGGTCGTGCGTATGAGTGAGGATGATGAGTCCGACGACGACTGGTTTGAAAGTGCGCTGGACGACGAGGACGGCGACAGCGAACCGACTGAGGCAGACGACATTTCGGCGACGCCATCCGAGAGCGACACCGAGGAACCGGCGTCTACCGGCACTGACTCGTTTGGGGCCGACAGTGACGACGGCAAGCGCAGTGGTGATAGCAGCCCGTTCGATGACGACGGCAGCGCCGCTTCTGGCGGGGACAGCAGCCCGTTCGACGACAGCGGCGGTGACCCCTTCAGCAGCGAGAGTGGGCCTGCTGATGCCGACGCTGGGTCCCCCGGCGATGGTGATGGCGGCGGGCTCTTTGACGACGACTTCGCCACGGCGTTCGAGTCTGCCGGCAGCGGTGGCGGTGATAGCGGGAGCGACTTCGAGGAGGAGTTCGAGTCCGATATCCCACGGGTCGACATCGGTATCGAGGGACTCGACCAGATGATTCAGGGCGGGATTCCACAGCGCCACCTCATCGTCACTATCGGTTCAGCCGGAACCGGGAAGACGACCTTCGGGCTGCAGTTCCTCCACCACGGCCTCCGGAACGGCGAGAACGCGGTGTTTCTGACCCTCGAACAGTCCCACGACGCGATACTGGACACCGCCAGCGACCGCGGCTGGGGATTCGAGGAGTACGAAGAACAGGGCCAGCTGGCGATTGTCGACCTCGACCCGGTCGAGATGGCGAACAGCCTCGACAACATCCGGGGCGAACTCCCGGCGCTCATCGAGAAGTTCGGCGCTGACCGGCTGGTGCTCGACTCCGTCTCGTTGCTTGAGATGATGTACGACGACCAGTCCCGTCGACGCACCGAAGTGTTCGATTTCACCCGGTCGCTGAAACAGGCCGGTGTGACGACGATGCTCGTCTCCGAAGCCAGCGAGACCAACCCCTTCGCGTCCAGACACGGTATCATCGAATACCTGACGGACGCCGTGTTCATCCTTCAGTACGTCCGGTCAGACACCAGCGAGACGCGACTCGCCGTCGAGATCCAGAAGATACGGAACGCGAACCACTCCCGGGAGACAAAACCCTACGAGATAACGAACGACGGCATCTCAGTTTACCAGCAGGCTAACATCTTCTAAACCGTCGCCGTCCCGACCGACTCCGCTTCATCCCGATCATCAAGTGCGGCGTTGTAGCCGCTGGCCCAGAGGTCCGTCGCGACGACGAGCACGTAGAAGGTGGCGAACGGACTGAGCAGCACGGCAATAAGCGAGCCGATGAATGGAACGACATTGAGCAAGTTCACCACGACGTTGACGGCGATGAACAGGGCAATCGAGACCAGCCACGGTGTCGCGTACTCCGGAGACATGACTAACGTCCGTAGCGTCCCGAAGTCGAACCCGGCACCGAACTCGCCGGTACAGGCGAAGTGGATAATAGCCGCTGTCGCAACGTAGCCGAACACCAGCGACAGGACGAACGAGATGGCCAGCCCACCGAAGAGGCCGGCCAGGCCGGCACCCGCTCCGGCACGAGTCCCGGTCGCCAGCGCGAATAGGCTGCCGCCGACAGTTACTCCGAACACGACGAGCGGGACGAGCATATACACGATACCGATGAGCCAGGCTTTGACGCCGTCGACAAGCAGTTCCCCCCAGTTTTCGAACCCTGGCGGCTGTGTCGCCCCGTCTGCTCGCTTGCGGATTGCCTGAACGAGATAGCCGTACACGAGGATTGCAGGGACGACGAGGAACGAGAGGAGGCTGAGGCCCCCGCCGATGAGGACGGTCACGGTCCAGTCGTCGTCCTCCATGGGATACGTGAGTGCATCGTCTATCGATTCCATGACTATTGGTCACACTCAACAGGGTTAGTTACAGACAGCTTGCCGGGTTATTCGCTCGGCTTACCACAGGACCGGGATGTGTCGCCACCGTCACTTTCTCTCTGCGATTGCCCCGGTTAGCGGAACCAATAAATCACAACCGGGCAACAAGTGGGATATGGTACTACTCGTTCCCTTTGACGGCTCGGCCCTGTCGAAAGCCGCGCTCACGCGGGCGATGGAGTTCGCGGACTACCGCGATGAGGATATCACTGCACTGTCTGTTATCCCGGACGATGCGGCGTACGCGCGGGAACACGGCTGGCTCGACGCGGATGAGGCGTTCACTGTTGAGGCGGTCGCCGACCGGATGCGAGAGCAAGCCGAGTCAGTCGCCCCGGCGGCGTCGTTCCGCTATGAGGTCCCGGAAGACGTGAGCTCGATGGCATCGACGACGACGAATATCACCCGGACAATCAGAGAAGTCGCTCACGAAGAGGAGGCCTCAATCGTGTTCATCGGCAGTGAAAACGCCGGGCGGGTGTCGACGCCGGTCTGCAGCGTCGGCTCGCCGGTCTCAGAAGACCCCGAATACGACGTCCATATCGTCCGGCACCCGTAGCGCTATCTGACGACAGTTACGGGGATGGACGCCCGTCTGACGACGATTTCAGCGACGCTACCCAGCAGGATACGAGACATGCCCGAGCGGCCATGGCTCCCCATGACGATCTGGTTGATGTCGTGGTCATCCGCGTACTCCACGATGACCTTTGTTGGTCGCCCGACCTCGATGACGCGTTCGACGGACTCGACACCGGCCTCGGTCACTTCCGACTCAAGGTCGTCGAGGAGGTCCTCCGCCGTTGCCTTCTGTGTCTCGTACCACTCCTCGGAGAACGAGGGAATCGATGCCTCCGCGCTGTAGCCGGCCTCTGCGGGGTTGATGACGTGCAGGAGAACGAGTGTCGCGTCCGGATGCTCCTCGGCTGCGAACTCACAGGCCACCGATGCCTGGTCTGAGCTGTCGACCGGAACAAGGATTCGTTTTGCCATACGTCCACTTCCGCTGGGGCCGGTTTGAATCTTCGGCCCGCTGCAATCGGTGAGTTGGCCTGCGGTCTGTCAGTCTCGCCCGTGGCGAGTCACACACGTTGACAGGCCGATGAGTTCGACTGGCTCGGAGTTATCGGGCGAGTAGACGACCCGCTGGCCCTTCTCCATGTAGGGAACCTTCGATTCCAGATTGCTGGGGATGTTCACCGCCGAGATGGCGTCTTCGTCGCCGAGGTTGAGTACCATCGTCGTATTGATCTGCTTGAACACCGGGTCGGCGATGTCCTGTGGGTCCTGCGTGATGAGGTACAGGCCGAGACGCTCCTTGCGGCCCTGTTTGGCGGCCTCGGTGAACTTCCCGATGACCTTGCGGCCCTGCACGCTGTCGGCGTCGGTCAGGAAGTTATGGGCCTCGTCCATCCCGAGGACGAGCGGCGTCTCCTTGATGCGGTCGTAGTCCGGGTCGTTCGAGAGCTTCTGGTCGATGAGCAGGCTGGAGACGGCCAGTACGATTGTCGATGCGGTCCGGGAGTCCGTGATGTGGTACGTCGGGATAACCGTCAGCCCGCCGTCGCGGACGAACTGCGAAATCTGGTCGGTGATTGGTCGGGCGTCCTGGTCGAAAACCGCGCCAAAGCCCTGAACGCGGCGCTTGACAGCGTCGAACGTAGCCTCGTGCACGTCTCCCGCCTCGTCCAGTTCCTCCTTGAGCGCGGGGTCTCCGAGGAAGGTCCGGAAGTCGCTGTAGGTCCCGCCCTCCCCGTATTCGCGCTTGAACCGCGGGAGCAGTGTGTTCACCAGCGCGCCGTACTGGTTGTCGTTCAGGCTTGACCCGGCGATGAGCCAGGGATTGTCGTGGACGAGTGAGAACGGAATCGTGAACTCCACCTGCTCGGCGCGGTGGTGGCTGGCGTTGTAGTCGGCCCCGGCCACCTTCGGAACGAAGGCGATAGTGTCGTCGTGCCCGCCGTAAGCGATGCCTTCCCGTTCACAGCGCCGCTCGAACTCGTCGGTCATCTCGGGGTTGTCGTCGTGCATCTGGGCGTACTCGTCTTGGGGGTCGAACTGGACGACGGCGAGTTCGGGTGTGCGGCCGTCGCCCATCTCGTAGGTCCGACCGAGATACTGCCGCAGGACGTTTTTCGAACTGTGGGTTTTCCCGGACCCGGTCCCGCCAGCAACGAGGGTGTGCCGGAACACGAGCGGGTCACCGGCGACGTAGTCGTCTTTCAGCCGGTAGTCGATGGTCGGCGGCTCGGCGGCCGTCCGGACCTTTTCGCCACCGACGGCAAGGTGGCCCAGAAAGACGCCGTCCTCGGGAATCTTCAGGCCGGTCTTGATCTCGGACTTGTCGGTGGCCTCCCGGACGACGGTTTCGGGTTTTGGCACCCGGTCAGTCATCCGCCGTTTGAGTTCGCCACCGTCGCTGTACAGCACTGCAACCGGCTCAAGCTCGGCGATGAATTTGAAATCCCGCTCGTCGATGCCCCGCTCGCGCATCGCTCGCCGGGCGTGGATTTCGGTCGCGTCGTCGGCATGGAACTCTTGGGCGTACTCCAGGGCCTTGATGCGGCAGAACAGGCGCTCACCGCCTGGGTATGGGACGAGTAGATACGTGCCGATGCGCAGACGCGAGCGGTTCCGCGCGGTGACGTACGCCCGGAGGACCGTTTCCTCCGCTTCCTCGCTGATCCGGAGGCCGTTCGCGGCCGAGAGGACGCCGAGGCCGGTGTCTGTTCCGGCCGGTGTCACATCCATATCTTCGAAGTCATCGTCTGCAGACTGTGTTGTCGGGTCGGTTTCCTCCGACGCATCGACAGCCCCATCACCGTCATCGGCCGTCTCGGCCGACTGTGCGGCCTCGTCGTCAGCCGCCGCGTCGTCGCCGTCGAAATCAGTGAAATCCCCGAGGTCGGACATACCCCAGTTCAGGGTAGCCGGGGATTAACACCTTTCCCCAGCAGCATGAATGTGAAACCTTACCCGGATGGCTGTCAACGAACGCATATGAAGCCGACGCGGGTGATGTCTTTCAATGTGCGGTACGATACTGCCGGGGATGGGGTAGACGGGTGGCCCCACAGGCGGCGGCTGGTGGCGGGGACCATCCAGTATCACAATCCCGATATTATCGGGGTGCAGGAGGCGATGGCACACCAGCTCCGGGAGCTAGAGGTGTTGCTGGACGGCTACGAGTGGGTCGGTGACCCCCGCGACTCAGTCGACGCCGGCGGGGAGCACACGGCCATCGGCTACCGGGCCGAGCGCTTCGACTGTGCGGCCACGAACACGTTCTGGCTCTCAGAACAGCCCGCCGAGCCCAGCAGCGTCGGCTGGGACGCCGCCTACCCCCGCGTGGCGACCTGGGCTCGCCTCCGTGACCGCGACACCGACGACGACCTGCTGTGTCTGAACACGCATCTGGACCATCAGGGGGCTGACGCCCGGGTCGAGGGCATCGAACTGGTGCTTGACCACCTCGATTCTATCGCCCGGGATGCTCCTGCAGTACTGATGGGCGACTTCAACTGCGTCGTCGGCGAACCGGCCTACGAGCGGGCCGAGGGCCACGGACTCCCGGACGGCCGCACGCTCGTCGACGCCCGCGACATAGCGAGCGTCATCCACGGTCCGACGACGAGCCGGACCGATTTCCACGACCTGCTCCCTGGGATGGGTATCGATCACGTGTTCGTCAGCGAGGACGTGGCCGTCGACACGAGGGCCGTCATTGCCGACCGCGACGACGACCACTACGGCTCCGACCACTTGCCTGTCGTGGTCGACTGCGAGCCCTGACCCGGGGGAGAATCTTTTGCCGTTGGGGCCCCTATATAGGATTATGTTGCTTATTCGGGGGACGGCAGGCGGGACGGCGCTGACCGGGACGCTGTACGAACCGGGTGAGGAGCCGCCCGAGTTCAAGGGCGCGCCGGACGAGGGGACGCCCTACGTCTGGGTCTGTGACGCTTTTTACGAGGTCGAGAGCGGCGGGCAGGTCCAGTCCATCGGCGACCGCGAGATACGAATCGCCTTCGAATCCCCGATGCCCCGCGGCTTCGAGACGCGCGATGCGGCCATCGACGCGGCCAAGGAACATGTCCGAACGCAGTTCGCCCGGCTCGGCGTCGCCGGCGAGACGGTCGACGTGACGGTACAGCAGGCCGAGACGGCGTAGTCGGAGTGGCCCGTTTTCTGAGTCAGCGAACGACCGGTGAGTTATACGACGGTGCCGAGTGCATTGTTCTGGCCCGTCGCGACTAGCCCCTTCAGAACGATTCTTCGACGGCGCCCCACCGGATGTCGTTGTACTCCCGCTCCCGGTCGGTCTCGAAGGTCCGCTCGATGCGGCGGGTGAGTTCCTCACTGCCTTGCCGGTCGATTTTGGCAAGCTCGTCGGCCTTTCCGATTGCCAGCGGCGGCCCCTGTTCCCGGGCCACGTCGTGGAGTATCTGCCGGGTGAGTTTGGTCCGGCACTCTGGGTCTTTGGTGAACGCGTACGGGGCCTCGACGCGGAACACGAGGTCCGAACGCGGGTCGTAGAGGACGAAAAACGTCACCTCGTAGGCCTCGGGGTCGAGCGACCGCTCGATGCCCAGCGCGTCACCGTCGGCGGCCATGATGCCGTCAGTGCCGCCCCGCGAGCGGAACCAGTTCGTCGCAGTGAGACAGTCGGTCTGGCGCTCGCCTTCGTCGTCGCAGCGTTCCAGGATTCGGCGGAAAAAAGCAGTGTCGTTCACCCACGGGGCGTTGGTCTTGCGCCGGAGTGCCCGCGTGAGGGCCTTCGTCGAGGAGTTCTTGATGAACCCGACCATCGGGACGTCCCGCTCGACGAACCGCTCGACGAGGTCGACGTAGTTGTTCACGACCGTTTTGGGGCGGTCGTCCTCCGCGAGCAGGTCGGCCAGTTCGGTGTCGCGGTCGGCCCAGCGGAGCACGCCGGTCGGATAGATAGGGCCGTCGAGGATGAACAGGTCCTCGACCACGTCGGCGTTGGTCAGCGCGTGCCGGCTCTCCGCGAGGTACAGCGCCAGTGCGTGGACGACCCGCTGCTCGTAGCGGTCGACCTGTGGCACGTCGAGGACGCGCCGTTTGGCGTAGCCGCGGTCCCCGCCTTGCCACTCGCCGTCGAATCCCAGCGTCGCGTCGTTCGAGTGGACGGCCATGATGATGGTCCGGCCCCGGTGGAGTTCCACGTCCGAGGGCACACTGCCCATCGCAGCCTGGGCCACGTCCAGCACCAGTCCATTCTTGAACGTCGTCGGATTGATCGTCCCCGAATCCAGGCCGTGCTGGGTCGGAAACGGCGGGTCTGCCAGCGCGATATCCTCGATAGGGACCTTCCGGCGGCGCTGCTCGTCCAGCGGCTCCAGAATCTTCGTTCCGTCCTGCCACAGCGGGTCGAGAAAGCTGTCCCACACCTCCTCGGCGGCCGCCTCCTGGTCACTCGTCTCGACGGTCTCGCGTACCTGCCCGGCGAGCTTGGCGATTCCGTCGACGTGAACCGGGTCCAGCGTCATGCCCGTGGGTTCGCCGGGACGGGCATAACCCTTTGGTCACCCGCCGATTCGGTGGTTACTCCTTGCCCGACTCCTCGCGGAGCAGGCGTTCGATGGCCTCGGCGATTTCCTCGTAGGACTGCATCGTCAGGCCGTCCGTGGTGATGAGCACGCCCTGGCGTTCGGTCGTCGCCCGCACGAGGTAGCCGTTGGAGAACGCGCGCACGGTGAAGCGATAGTCGCCCAGTTCGGACTCTTGGTATGCGTTTTTTGTCTGCTTGTACCCCTGCCATTCGTGGCCGACGAAGTCGTTGAGGTCGGCGTCCTGTTCGAGGTCGTCCCGCAGGTAGAGCTGCTCGAAGTTCGCACGTGTGAAATACGTCACCGAGCGCAGCGAGTCGCCCGTCGCCGTCCGGGCTGTCGTAACGATTGCGTCGGCCAGATCCTCCGAGAGAATATTTCGAGTCATGCCCGACCGAAGGCGGGCCACCCTCTTAATTTCAGGGTTCCAGATACCGACAACGATAGCGGGGCGGAGGCGGGGGGATAGCCCCACCAGCACCGCCGAATTTCGCATTATCGACCGTCACGTTCGGGACTGACCGACAGTGTATTAGGCCGGTCGCGTGACCCACTGGATATGGACGCCGGACTCATCATCTTGGACGGGTGGGGCCTGAATCCGGACGACGATGTCCGGGATGCCGTCGCCGCCGCCGACACGCCGAACTTCGACCGCTACCGAGACGCGGGCGCAGCGTCGACGCTTACCACCCACGGCCGCCGGGTCGGCCTCCCGGAGGGCCAGATGGGCAACTCAGAGGTCGGCCACCTCAACATCGGGGCCGGCCGCGTCGTCAAGCAGGACTCTGCTCGCGTCAGCGACAGTATCGCCCGCTCGCGGGGCGAAGCCCCGCCCGATGACGACGCACAGGACCCGCCGTTCTTCGAGAACGAAACGATTCTATCGGCCTTCGAGCACGCCGAGGCGCACGGCGGCCGGGTTCACTTCATGGGCCTCGTGTCGGACGGTGGCGTCCACTCGTATCAGGACCACCTGCACGCACTCATCGAACTCGCCGGCGAGCGCGGGACTGACGCTGTCTCACACGCCTTCACCGATGGCCGGGATACCTCGCCGACCGGCGGCGAGGACTACCTTGCTGACCTCGAAGCCCACGTCGAGGAACACGGGACCGGCCACGTCGCCACCGTCTGCGGACGCTACTACGCGATGGACCGCGACCAGAACTGGGAACGGACCCGCCGGGCCTACGACGCCATCGTTCACCGAGAGGGCGACCACCACGCCGATGAGGCCGTCACGGCCGCCACGGAGTCGTACGCCCGCGACACCACTGACGAGTTCATCGAACCCACGACTGTCGGTGACCACGCCGGCCTCGAAGCCGGCGACGCGGTCGTCTTCTTCAATTTCCGGTCGGACCGCGCCCGACAGCTCACCCGGATGCTCGGCGATATCCGACCCGAAGACTGGGGGGCCGACACCGAGCCACCGGACACCCGGCTGGTGACGATGACGCAATACGACGAGACGTTCGACCTGCCGGTCGCCTTCCCACCGAACCAGCCTGCGGACGTGCTCGGCGAGGTGCTTTCCGAAGCCGGGAAGACACAGATTCGACTGGCCGAGACGGAGAAGTACCCCCACGTCACCTACTTCCTCAACGGCGGCCGTGAGGTCGCGTTCGACGGCGAGAGCCGCGAAATCGTCGATAGCCCTGACGTGGCGACCTACGACCTCCAGCCAGAGATGAGCGCGCCGGAACTGGCCGACACCGCTATCGAGTTCATCGAGACTGAGGACCCCAGCGCGATGGTCCTGAACTTCGCCAACCCCGATATGGTCGGCCACACCGGCGACTTCGACGCGGCGGCGACCGCCGTCGAAGCCGTTGACGAACAGCTCGGGCGACTGGTCGAGACAATTGGAGCTGCTGGCGGTCACGCACTCATCTGTGCCGACCACGGGAACGCCGACGATATGGGCACGGAAGACGACCCGCACACGGCCCACACGACCAATCCCGTCCCGTTCATCTACCTCTCTCCCGACGGAACTGCCGGCGGTCGGACTGCCCGTGACGGCGGGACGCTGGCCGACCTCGCGCCGACGATGCTCACGCTCATGGGTATCGACCGGCCGGACGCGATGACCGGCACGCCGCTGGTCGAGTAGCGGGCGACGCAACCACGCTATTTTTCGAGCAGCGAAAGGTACACCGGCGACACGCGGTCAGTTGTGTATGTCTCGGTTCCGCGCTTGACGATTCGGCGGTCATCGGACTGCATTGCCGTGGCGTCGACGACGAACACGACGGGGTCGGCGGCGTGGCGACGCCCCACCTCCCGGGCCGCCGCGGCGGATTCGGAAAGGTGGACCGTCTGGCGGCTCATCGGCTTCAGTCCCGCCTCGCGTATCGAATCGACGTTCCGCGGGGCGGTCCCGTGGTACAGCGTCGCCGGAACGGGGTCATCGGTCCCGTCGAGGGTCACGTCAACGGAGTGTCCGTATGCCGCGCGAACACGGCCGCCAGCGGTCGCAATTCCTGCTTCATTGCCGACGCCCGTCCGCTCGAATCGCCCTTTCGGGTCCGTGGCGATGACGCCGGCCAGTGCCGCAGCATCAGCCCAGTCGTACTGTCGCTCGACTGCGACACGGAGGGCATCGAAGCCCGTCCACCCCGCTTTGTCTACCTCGATGCCTGCGTCTTCGGGAAAATGTCTGAGCGCGCCCGAGACGAACTTCGAGAGCTGTCGTCGCCGTGCGCCGTCGAGAATGTGGGTCCCAGCTCCGTCACAAACCGGGCACGTGTCGCCCTCGAAGAAGCCGTCTTCGGGACAGCGGCGGACCGCGTCTGGCATAGTCGAGAATGAGCCACGACCATACAAAAGCGTCACGCGGACGTGCCAGTTTTCTGCGACACAGACACCTGTTCCAGCCGGTTTCACCGGCGGCCACGGCAGCGCTGCTGGCAAGGCGGCCTGCAATTGCAGGTGACGGTGCTGGGTAGCTTCAAGTAGATACAGTCATCAGTGGGCCATAGCGAGATGCCGTCCCCAACAGACCTCGAACTCGGCGGTGAGCGGTCCGACGTGTACCGGTTTGTGGAACGGAACGGCCCTGTCGCGCCCGCCGAGGTGGCCGAAGCTATCAGTGTCGACCCCGAGCGGTTCCAGCACCACGTCTCCATTCTCAAACGGGACGACCTCATCGAGGCCACCGAGGACGGGAAGCTCACCGTGGCACTTCATGGCGGTGAGACGGCCGAACACTACGAAGCCGGCGTTAGCTACGAGATACGCCCGTCCCGGCCGTCGGACCTCTCCGGCGTCGTCGGCACGATACGCGACGTGACCAGTGAAGCGCCGTATATTATCGCGGCCGGCGTCGCGGAGCAACTGGCCTACGAGGACACGCTCGTCCGGTGGGGTCCCAACCGCTGTCGCGTCGTGTTCGTCGCCACGGTGGACGACGATGTTGTCGGCTGGGTCCACGTCGCCATGTCCGAAGTGGACGAACTCGCGTCGACGGCCGAACTCACGCTCGGCGTGATGGAGACGTACCGACGCCATGGTATCGGCAGTCACCTGCTTCACCGCGGGGTCGAATGGGCCGCAAGCCGTGGCTGTCGGAAGGTGTACAACAGCCTGCCGGCGACGAACGAGCGAGCAATCGACTTTCTGAAGGCGGTCGGCTGGACGACTGAGGCTGTCCGCACTGACCACTACGAAATTCGGGGCGAACTGGTCGACGAGGTGATGCTGGCCCGCCAACTGGACTGAGACGGACTGTATAGCGTCCCACCGCGTGGTGAATAGCGACCCCCGAGCCAGCGCCCTGTGGCTTTATGATTATCTACCGACAAGTGCTGGCGTGACATTTGAGCAACTAGAAGAGTACGGGATGCTCCAGATGGACAGCGGGGATATCGAAAAGACGCTCGAACGCAAGAGTATCGGCGTGCTCGGCGTCCCAACCGACTCCGCGCCGCTATTGCGCCCGCTCAGTTTCTGGTACGACGGCGAGTCTGCGCTCTATTTCGTCTACGTTCTCGGTAGCGACAGCCGGAAGGTGACGGTGAGCGACCAGGCAGACGTTGCCCGGTTCCTCATTTATGATATCGAGACGACGTTCAACTGGCGCAGCGTCCTGCTGACGGGGACCATCGAGCGAGTCCCTGACGACGAACGCAGGGCAATCGAAGACCAGATTGACACTTCATGGAAGCCTGACGTGTTCGAGCGGGCGGCCGAGACGGAGGCCACAGCGCTGTACCGGTTCCAAATCGATGACCGGGCCGGTATCAAGCAACTCGAACTCCCGCCCGAACTCAGGTCTGAATCCTCGTCGAGTCGGCCGGAGTAACCGGGACTCAGCCCGTTCGGAAGGAGAAATCCAGCGTCGGCGCGGAGTGGGTCAGCGACCCCATCGAGATGATGTCCACACCTGTCTCGGCGTAGGCCGGCACGTCCGCGACGGTGATACCGCCACTGGCTTCGGTGAGCGCATCGGCATCTGACGCCGCTACGAGGTCGACAGCCCGCTCGGTCTCGCCGGGGGACATATTATCCAGCAAGACGATGTCTGCGCCGGCTTCCGCGGCCTGCGGCGCGTCCTCCGGGGCTTCGACTTCGACGTCGAGTTTTGTTGCGAAGGAGACTCTCTCGCGGAAGTGCTCAATAGCGTCAACGAGGCCCATTTCGGCGACGTGGTTGTCCTTGACCATCACCATGTGTGAGAGGTCGAGCCGGTGGGTGTCGCCGCCGCCAGCCGCCACCGCTCGCTTTTCGATGCCGCGCAGGCCAGGGGTCGTCTTTCGCGTGCCGGCAATGCGGGGCGTGGAGTCCCCTGCGGCCGGGTCCGCCGCGTCGACGGCGGCACGGGTCTTCGTCGCCACGCCTGAAGCGTGACCTGTGATGTTCACGGCGACGCGCTCGCCGCGGAGCACCGACTGCGCGGGGCCGTCGACACGAAGCACTACGTCGCCAGCGTCGATGGCGGACCCGGAGTCGACCGATGTCTCCACCGCGCAGTCCAGATACTCGAACACCGCGGTGGCGGCGTCGAGGCCCGCCACCACGCCGGACGCTTTCGCTACCAGACGGCCCTCGGTCGTCCCGGGTACGTCGTTGGTCACGTCGTGGTGGCCTACGTCCTCGCGGAGCCACCGCTCGATGTCACTGTCGGTAAGCATCAGTCGGCCGTGGACTCCGGTGGCTCCTCGCTCGCGTCCACGAGATTGTGCGTGCCGACGCTCTCCTCGTTTTCGGCGGCGTGGCGCGCGATCAACAGGGCGGTGACGCTCGCGTGGCGGAGTTCGTACAGCGAGCGACTGGTTCGCGTGCGGACGTAGGCATCGACCTCGCCCTTGAGCCGGCGGAGGACGGCCATCGCGCGCTGGAGGTCCGCGGGGTCGCGCTCGACGCCGACGTTCTCGGCCATCACGCGGGTCAGCCGCTGGAACTTGTCGCGGGCAAACCGCTCTGGCAGGTCCGGGTCGCGTTCGAGCAGTTCCGGCGCTTCGATTGGCTCCGGGTCGGCCCCGGCAGCGTCCCCGCCAGCCCGCAGGCCCCAGACCAGCCCTTCGAGCAGGGACGTGCTGGCGAGGCGGTTCGCGCCGTGGACGCCGGTCCGGGAGCATTCGCCGACGGCGTACAGTCGGTCCAGCGTCGTCCGGCCGCGGTCGTCGACGTTGATGCCGCCACAGAGGAAGTGCTCGGCGGGCGCGACCGGAATGCCGTCTGTCCAGTCGATGCCGTGCTCTTTACAGCGGTCTGCGAGGTTCGGGAACTCTTCGGCGAAGTCAAGCGGCGAGACATCCAGCGTCACCTCACCGGTCGCCTCTCGCTCCGCCTTGACTGCCCGGGCCACCACGTCGCGGGGCGCGAGTTCGGCGTCCGCGTGGTAGTCGGGCATGAACCGCTCGCCCTTGCCGTTGCGCAGCAGACCACCCTCGCCGCGGACGGCTTCGCTGACGAGGAAGGCCACGTCGCCCGCTCCGGCGGTTCCACCGCCTCCGTCCGAGCCACGGGGTGGCTCGCTATCGAGCGTACAGGCCGTGGGGTGGAACTGCACGTACTCCATATCCTCGACCTCGGCTCCGGCGAGCGCGGCCATGCCGATGCCGTCACCGGTCGTGTTGTCGGGGTTCGTCGTCCGCGGGTAGAGGTCGCCGATGCCGCCGGTCGCCAGCACGACGCTGCCGGCGAAGTACGGGTCGACCTCGCCGTCGGATTCGAGCATCGCGCCGTGGACCCGCCCCTCGTGACGGATGAGTTCGAGCGCGGCGGTGTCGTCCAGAATCTCCACGCCGTCGTGGTCGTCGATGTAGTTCAGGAACGGGACGTGAATGTGCTTGCCCGTCGAGGCGTCCACGTGGAGGATGCGGTCTTCGCTGTGGGCGGCCTCGCGGGTGAAGTCGTGGCCCGAGCCGTTCTGGTCGAACTCGACGTCCAAGGTCTCAAGCAGCACGTCCTCGACGGCCTCGTTGGCATTCTCGACCAGCACATCGACGGCGTCGGGGTCGGCGGTGCCGTCGGAGGCGGCCATGATGTCGTCTTTGAATTCTTCGGGCGTATCTCGGGAGATGGCGATGCCGCCCTGTGCCCACCAGGAGGAGGAGCCTTCCGGGCGGGTCGCCTTCGTGGCAAGCGTCACGTCGTCGCCTTCGCGGGCCGCAGCGAGCGCTGCCGCCAGTCCGGCGATACCGGAACCGATGACCAGCACATCCGTCGTAATCGGGTCGTCCGTCATGGTCAGATCTCCAGCATTCGGTCCATCGCGACCTGTGCCAGTTCCTTCTCCTCGGGCGCGACTTCGATGACGTTGCGCTCGCGGCCCTCGACCAGTTCCTCAAGCACCCATGCGAGGTAGTTCGGGTCGATCTGGCGCATGGCGTTGCAGTCCATGCAGGCGTCGCCACACAGCGGGACGACATTCACGTCGGGATGCCACCGCTGGAGGTGGTGCGTGAGGTGAATCTCCGTGCCGATGGCCCACGTCTCGCCGGGGTCGGCCTCGGCGACGGACTCACAGATAGTCGACGTGGAGCCGGCCACGTCGGCGGCCTCGACGACCTCGCGGCGACACTCGGGGTGGACGATGACGTTCGCGTCGGGGTAGTCCTCGCGGATGGACTCGATGTGGTGCTCTCGGAACCGCTCGTGGACCTGGCAGTACCCCTCCCAGAGGATGACGTCGTTTTCGACGGCGTCAGCGGCGTCGGTCCCCTCGGCGTCCCAGGGATCCCACTCGACGGTTTCGTCGGCCATGCCGAGCCGGTGTGCCGTGTTTTCACCGAGGTGTTTGTCGGGCAAGAACAGCACCTTGTCGCCCTTCTCGAAGGCGTACTCGAAGGCCTTGTGCGCGTTCGAGGAGGTACAGACCAGGCCGCCCTGCTCGGCGCAGAAGGCCTTCAGGTCGGCGTAGCTGTTCATGTACGTGATAGGGATTATCTCTTCGTCGTCGTCGAGCGCCGCGGTCAGTTCGGCCCACGCGGCGTCGACCTGCAGCGCCTCGGCCATGCCGGCCATCGGGCAGGAGGCCTCCATCGACGGGAGAATCACGGACTGGTCGTCGTCCGTGATGATGTCTGCGGATTCGGCCATGAACGTCACGCCGCCGAAAATCACGTAGTCGGCGTCGGACTGGGCGGCTTCTTTCGAGAGCTGGTAGGAGTCGCCGATGAAGTCGGCGTGTTCGACAATCTCCTGTCGCTGGTAGTTGTGGCCGAGGATGACCACATCATCGCCAAGCTCGGCGAGCGCGCTCTCGATGCGTTCGGTCCGCTCGTCCGCATCGAGGTCCCGGTACGACGGCGGGAGCTGCTCGAGGTTGTCATACTTGAAGAGGCTAAGATCCGTCTCGAACGCGGCGGTTTCCATTTCGGGCACGTTGTATCCACCTGTGGGTACTCACACTTCGCAACTACTTCGTGAAAAGATTTTATCTTCAAAGAAGCTAGTTGGTGGCGGAGAAAATTGTGTATCCAATATCGGTGGCCACTATACTTTTGTTTCCGGGGTTGGTGACCGCTCTGGTTTTATATCCGGCTTTGGCGACTTATCCGGTTCTATATCCCGTATTGCTGAATCAAGTTGTTTGTTACCGAACAACAAGAACCGAGGCGCTTCGATACCGCTCTTTGTTTGATTCAGTCCCCGGAGTCGAATACGATGTCCCCGGCGCTGACGGTCATTGTGACGTCTATGTCCGAAATCTTCCCGTTCGGTACTTCCCACGGCGAGGCCGATAGCACAGCGAAATCCGCGACCGACCCCGGTGTGACTGTGCCCATCCGGTCCTCGTCGAAGCCCGCATAGGCAGCACCGCTGGTGTACGCCCGGAGCGCCTTGCCGACTGTCAGTCGCTGGCTCGGCTCCGGCGCGGTAACGGCCTGCTGAACACCATACAGCGGGGAAAGTGGCATACAGTCGCTCCCGAAGGCCAGTTGTGCGCCGGCATCCACGAGGTCGCGGAACCGGTTCGTCAGCCCGCGACGTTCGCCGAGGCGCTCGTCGTACAGGTCGCCCGGCGCTGCCCAGCGGTGGAAGTTCGGCTGGGCCGAAACGACCAGCGGCGACGCTGCCAGTCGCTCCACCAAGTCGCCGGTGAGGACTTCGGCGTGTTCGACGCGGTGGCGCTCGTCCGCGGCGTCGACGGACTCGATAGCCGAGAGCAGCGCGTCGATGGCCGCGTCACCGATGGCGTGAGCGGCGAACTGGAGGCCCGCGTCGTCGACCGCTGACACGAGTTCCCGGAGTGCGTCCGGGTCTGTCCGCCACTCGCCGGCGCTATCGCTGTCGGCGTAGGGGGTCCGAAGCCGCGCGGTTCCAGCCCCGAGCGACCCGTCGATGTACGCCTTGATAGCGCCCGTTTGCACTCGGTCGCTCCCGTGGTTCGTCACTAAGCCGAGTTCCCGTATGGCGTCGAGGTGGTCTGCCCAGTAGTTGAGCCGAACCCGCAGAGAGAGTGCGTCTTCGGCGTCCAATTCGCGGTACACCTGTGGGGCGTGAGACTGCCGCACCATGTCGTGGACGGCGGTAATTCCTTCCGAGAGCGCCACCTCCTGTGCAGCCAGCAGATACTCCCGTGTCTGTGTGTAGTCGGGCGCGATGGCGTCGAAGACGGCCTCAGCGGCTTCCTCGACGAGCACACCGGTCGGCGCGCCGTCCTCGGTGCGGACGCCGTCGTCGGGCAGGTCCAGCGTGTCCAGCGCGGCGTGGTTCACAGATATCGTGTGAATGTCTTCGCGCGCGGCTACGACCGGGCGGTCAGTGCTCACTCGATCCAGTGTCGCCGCCTGCAGCAGCTCGCCGTCCCAGTCGCTCTCGTCGTAGCCAAAGCCCAGAACCCAGCCCTCGCCGTCGTCGGCCGCCAGCAGCCGGTCGATGCAGTTGTCCGGGCCGTCTGCCCCGGCGAGGTCGGCTTCGACCGCACGCCGGCCGACGATGTCAAGATGCGTGTGGGCGTCGACGAAGCCGGGCAACAGCACGCCACCGCGACAATCGACGGTCTCAGCACCCGCTGTCAAGAGTTCGTCCGGGTCACCGACGGCGGTAACCGTGCCGTCCGTCACTGCAACCGCGGACGCCGGGTCGTCGCCGGATAGCGGCCGTACCTCACAGTTCGTGAATACGCGGTCGACCATACAGACTCCGGGCGCGGCGACTGCAAAACGCTTGGCCCGCCAAGAGCAACTGTTAGGAGTCCCGAAGCCACACCGGTCAGTATGACCGACTCCGACGTCGTTGCGCTCGCAGAGCGCGTTCGTGACGGTGAGTTGCGGCTCTACGAACTGGAAGACCACGCCGAGCCCGACGTTGCGGCGGCGGCCCGCAGACACCTGCTGGCCGAGGAGACCGACACGGACCTCTCTGCGGTCGGCGACTACACGTTCGACGCCGCCGACGCCGAGAGCAACATCGAGAACATGGTCGGCGCGGCGCAGGTCCCGATGGGCGTCGTCGGCCCGCTGCCCGTCGACGGTGGAGCCGCTGACGGCGACCACCACCTCCCGCTGGCGACCAGCGAGGGCGCGCTGCTGGCCTCGGTTAACCGCGGCGTCTCGACCATCCGCAACGCTGGCGGCGCGACCGCCCGCGTCCTCAAATCCGGAATGACCCGCGCGCCGGTGTTCCGCGTCGAGGACGTGGCTGAGGCGGGCGAGGTGTCGGCCTGGGTCCGCGAACACGTCGATGTCCTCGCCGACGCCGCCGAATCAACGACGAGCCACGGCGAGCTACAGGACGTGACACCCTACGTCGTCGGCGACAGCGTCTTCCTGCGCTTTTCTTACGACACCAAAGACGCGATGGGGATGAACATGGCGACCATCGCAACAGAGGCGGCCTGCGATGTCGTCGAGACCGAGACGCCGGCCGACCTCGTGGCGCTCTCGGGCAACCTCTGTTCGGATAAAAAGCCCGCTGCCATCAACGCCGTCGAGGGGCGTGGTCGCACCGTCGCCGCGGACGTGTTGATTCCCCATGAGCAGGTCGAGGACCGACTCGATACGACCTCCGACGCCATCGTCGAGGCCAACACCCGAAAGAACCTCGTCGGCTCCGCAAAGGCCGGTGCGTTAGGATTCAACGCTCACGCCGCCAACGTCGTCGCCGCCGCCTTCCTCGCGCTCGGGCAGGATATGGCACAGGTCGTCGAAGGGAGCAACGCTATCACGACGGTCGACGCCCGCGAGGACGGCCTGTACGCCTCGGTCACCATCGCATCGCTGGAGGTCGGGACCGTCGGCGGCGGGACGGGCCTGCCAACCCAGTCCGAAGCGCTGGACGTGCTGGGGTACAGCGGTGGCGGCGACCCCGCCGGGAGCAACGCCGACGCGCTCGCCGAAGTTATTGCCGCCGGCGCGCTGGCCGGCGAACTCTCTTTGCTTGCGGCGCTGTCCTCGCGCCACCTCTCCTCGGCGCACGCTGACCTCGGGCGGTAGTCCCGGCTTCGGGACGGTCTGTCATCACTGCCGGCTCTGACTCACCAGAAAGCCGGCACCCGCAACGAGCACGACGACGCCGGCGAGCAGGAGTGCTTCCTCGCCCAACAACGGACCGAGCACGAGCAGCGCCCACGCGACGGCGAAGACACCGTGTGCGATGGCGAACAGCCGGCGGCCCCGGCGAGCGAACACGACCGTGCCCAGCGCGAACCCGAGCGTGAGAACGACCGCCGAGAGCGCAACCGTGCTCACCCGCAACGAGCCGACTGCGACGGGTTCGACGACTGGCGTGAGCAAGAACAGCAGTCCCGAGAGACCGACGAGCGTCCCGACTGCGACCGGTCCGGGCTCGAAATCCAGTGTTGCGGTCATAGCAGCCGGTAGTGCCCCCGACTCTCCGATGCCTCGCCGGCACGAACCAGCTTTTTCAACGCCTTCCGGGTGTACGACGCCGGGACGCCACGCTCCTCGGCGTAGCCCACGATATCGTCTTCGGTCGGCTCATCCAGTGCCCGCAACGCGTTCGTGACCGTCTCCTTACGGCTCGACCCGCCCGTCGCTCCCTGTTCGGCGCGGTCGGCAGCCGCCGACACGGCGTCGGTGTCCACCCCCGAATCTTCGAGATACGTCTTGTCGTCCACGCCCGCGTCGTCGACCTGCCGCTCCATCTCGGCGTAGGAGTCCAACTCTGCGAAGGCGTCGCCCTCCCCTTGGCGGTTCGCAAGCATCGACGCCCGAACCTCTCGGGCGTGGGCCTCGTCGTCCGTCTCGACGAACTTCCGACGCTTCTCGTGTTTGCGGCGCGTGCCACACCGCGGGCACTGGGTCGTCTCCGGTCGCCCCTCGGTGACCCACAGCGCGCTGCACTCACTACACCCGACGACCGCGTACATACCTCCCCGTCAGGGCCGGACGGTACTGAACCCACCGACGTCCGATGCCGGGGGACGAAGGCTTAGGTGCGGTGGACATGACATAGCTGAGCATGGAAGAAGTACCACAGGCGGCCTGTGAGACAGTCGAAGCAGTCGACGGCGTGCACCTGACACAGATGGCCGTCGGAGAGGAGATGAGCGTCCAGCAGTTTCATATCGAACCCGGCGCGGCCGTCCCGGAACACAGCCACCGCCACGAGCAGGTCGGCTACGTTGTGAAAGGGACCTTTACCTTCCACGTCAACGGCGAGGAGTACGTCATCGGCCCCGGGGACTCCTACGTGGTCCCGAGCGAGGAACCACACGAGGCGCGCAACGACGGCGAGGAGCCGGTCCGTGGTATCGACGTGTTTAGTCCGCCGAGGCCGAATCCGGACTGGCAGGACTAACCACAACTGTTTGAGTCCTCCGGCCGTATGGTAACCAATGACGCGAGCAGTGGTTGCTATCGTGACGCTCGCGCTCGTACTCGCCGGCTGTTCTGGGTTCGTCCAGCAAGACAGTCCCGAGACGGTCACGCCGGCAACGGTGCCGACCGACGGGGTCGGGTATCCGCCGGGCGTGAGCGACGACGCAGTGGTTCCGTCAACGCTGGCCAGCACCCACGAGCGGACGCTTGCGACGACGAATTACACGCTGGTCACTCGCCAGTGGGTCACTGACAGCAACGGGACAGTACTCCGGCGGTCCAACCACACCCGCTACGTCGCGGTGAACAAGACGACGTACGCAGGTCGGTTCCGACAGAACGGCACGGAGTTGAACACGTTCACCACCCGCATTGACTACTGGACTAACGGTTCCATCGTTGCGGCCCAGTACGACGAGCGAGTGAACCGCCGCAGCCAGGTCAAGTGGTCTGTCCGCGACGACGGCCCGGTCTCGGACCTCTCGGAGCGCCGGACGATACGTGGCGTCGGAGAAGCCGTCGCTCTCTCCGTTGCAGACCGAAGTGACAGCGGCGTCGTCCTCGTCGGCACCCGCTTTCGGAACCCTGACAGACTCAACACACCGCTGTTCGTGAGCGACCCCCGCAACGTCTCCGTCCGACTTCGCGTCAATCACGATGGCACCGTTTCCGCGTTTCGGCTGGCCTTCGATGCTAAACGGAGCGACCGACAGGTTCGTGTCACCCAAGAGATGCGGCTCCGACACATCGGGTCGACGACAGTGAGACAGCCGGAGTGGGTCGAAAATACAACTCAGCGGTCGCTTCAGGACTAAGAGTCTGCCTGCAGCGAACACTCAGGCGCTGCCGAGCGCGGGAAACACTCGCCGCGATGCGAGGGTATAGCCGGCGTACAGGAGGACCAGGCCCATGTACACCTCCCAGGTAGCGAACGCGGAGACGCCGCCGGACAGGTCGGCGAGAGCGGCCTGTTCGGTGAGTGCCCCGCCAACGGTTAGCCCGGCTGCGAGCAGCGTCGAGAGCAGGAGTTCAAGTAGCTCTGGAATCGATTCTGAGACCATGTGTGCCCAGATATCATTCCGAACGCGTTTGTAGCTCTTTCGATCCGAGAGAGCTTAGTAGGTCCACGAGGACGGACCTGTATGAGTCAAAACTGGAACGCGGACTACGCGACACTCGCGAAGCGCGGGTTCATGCTCGGGGCAGGGCTGTTCCTCCTCGGCATCGCGGGCGAAGTCGCCGGAAGCGCCGTTCTCGGGACGCTCCCCGCCTGGGGCGACACCCTGCTAGTCGACATGGAAATGCTCGGTATTCTCGTCGGACTTCTCTCGCCGCTCGTGTTTGGCGTAGTTATGCCGCTGACCGAGTAACGCCTCTCGGACGGCTGTGCTGCATAAGAAACGCAACTCCCAAGAGATAGCGCTATTCTCCAAATGATACTCGCCTGTGTCGTCACTTTCGGGCTGTAACGCGCACTAAAAATGCAGAGTTCGGGTGGTCAGCGCGACTCGCTTATGCGAGCTTCTCGATGTTCTGGCGGCTTTGCCGCCAGAGCCCAGAAACTTGCTTACGCAAGTTTCTCGATGTTTTCGACGACCTTCTCGGCGAACTCGCTGGTGGCGAGCTTCGTACCGCCTTCGATCTGGCGTTCGAGGTCGTAGGTGACGTTGCCAGAGGAGATGGTCTCCTCGACGGCGTCACGAACGAGCTGGCCGGCGTCCTTCCAGCCCATGTATTCGAGCATGAGGCGGCCGGAGAGGATCATTGCGGTCGGGTTGACCTTGTCCTCGCCGGCGTACTTCGGCGCGGAGCCGTGGACCGGCTCTGCGAGACAGCGGGCCGAACCGAAGTTCGCACCGGGGGCGATGCCGAGGCCGCCGATCTGTGCGCCGGCAGCGTCGGACATGTAGTCCCCGTTGAGGTTCATCGTCGCGATGACGTCGTACTCGTCGGTACGGGTCAGGAGCTGCTGGAGCATGTTGTCGGCGATGCGGTCGTTAACGACCAGTGAGTCCTCGGGCGCCTCGCCGTCGTACTCGTCCCACAGCTCGTCCTCGGTGATGACGTGCTCGCCGTACTCCTCTTCGGCGACCTCGTAGCCCCAGTCACGGAAGGCTCCCTCAGTGAACTTCATGATATTGCCCTTGTGGACCAGCGTGACGCTGTCGCGGTCCTCTTCGAGGGCGTAGTCGATGGCCTCACGGACGAGGCGCTTGGTCCCGAACTCGGTGATCGGCTTGACGCCGATGCCGACCGGGCCGTCGTGGATGGTCTCGTCGAAGTTCATCTCGTCCTCGACGAACTCCTTGACCTCCTCGACTTCGTCGGTGCCGGCCTCCCACTCGATGCCGGCGTAGACGTCCTCGGTGTTCTCCCGGAAGGTGACCATGTCCATCTCCTCGGGGTCTTTGACCGGTGACGGGACGCCCTCGATGTGATAGGTCGGGCGAACGTTCGCGTAGAGGTCGAGCGTCTTGCGAAGTGCGACGTTCAGCGAGCGGAAGCCAGCGCCGACCGGTGTCGTTAGCGGGCCCTTGATAGCGACGTTGAACTCTTTGATGGCCTCGACGGTGTCATCAGGGAGGTTCTCGTCGTACTTGTCTCGGGCGGACTGGCCGGCGTAGATGCGCATCCAAGAGATGTCACGACCGGTTGCGTTCGCGGCGGCTTCGAGCACCTTCTGTGCGGCCGGACCCACGTCGGTCCCGATACCGTCCCCGTGGATGATAGGGATAATCGGGTTTTCCGGAACGTCGAGTTCGTCGTCCTCCGTGACCTGAATCTGCTGTCCCTCGTCGGGAACCTCCACTTTGTCGTAATCGTAGCCCATATTCCGCCAATTGACAGTCGCCCCTAAAGGCGTGCCGCTTTCCCTCAGACGTGGTAACACAGTGCGTAAAGAAAGGGCACGACCGCACGCCAGCACGTCACTATCGCAATGGTCGGAGGTGATATGCCTTTCGTGTGTCAACGGGTCCGCATGCACGTCATCGTCCACGGCGGCGCGGGCAGTCCACCAGAGTCACCGGCCACCCGACAGAAAACGCTTACCGATGCCGCTGAACAGGCAACGGAGGCGGCGCGTCCGATGGGCGCGGTGCTGGCCGCGCTTCGGCCACTTGAATCAGACCCAGCATTCAATGCCGGCGTCGGTGGGGCAATCCAGAGCGACGGCGAAGTCCGGACTGACGCTGGACTGATGACCGACGACGGCGGGGTCGGAGCGGCGTGTGCAATGTCTGGCGTTGTACACGCCGCGGATGTAGCCCATACTGTGGCAACTGAGACGCCACACGTCCTCCTTGCCGGCGACGAGGCCGTTGAGTTCGCGGCTGGCACAGGTGTCGAAACCGGCCGGGACCTCACGACTGCAGAGACGCGACAGCGATACGAGCGCGCGGACCCGCCCGACGGTGGCCCCGCTGACCACCTCGACTGGGTCCGTGAGCATTTCAGCGGCACTGACACCGTCGGCGCGGTTGCGACCGACGGGGACCGGCTTGCGGCGGCGACATCGACCGCCGGGCGCTGGTTCGCGCTGGCCGGTCGAGTCGGCGATGTGCCACAGGTTGGGGCCGGCTTCTACGCGGACGGCCGCGGTGGTGCGAGCGCGACCGGCGAAGGGGAGGCTATCGCCCGGTTCGGGGTGGCTCGCCGCGCTGTCGAACTACTGGACACGTACGGCCCGAAACAGGCCGCCGAAGAAGCCATCGCCGAGTTCGAGGACGCGACCGGTGGACGTGCCGGCGTCATCGTTCTCGACCACGCCGGCCATACCGGGGCCGAACGGAACACCGCCGCAATGCAGACCGCGACGAAATAGCAGAGGGAAACCCCTTTGCCCGCCACCGACTAACCGGCGTGCATGACTGACGTGGACTTCGATTCCGAGCAGTACGAGAAATGCCGCGAAGCGGGCGAAATTCTAGCACAGGTACGCGACGAGGCGGCCGAACGCGTTGAGGTGGGCGTCTCTCACCTCGAAGTCGCACAGTGGGCCGAGGACAAGATCCGGGAACTGGGCGGCAAGCCGGCGTTCCCGGTGAACATCTCTATCGACGAGGAGGCCGCTCACGCTACTCCCGAGCGCGACGACGACGCGACGTTCGGCGAAGAGATGGTCAACCTCGACATCGGCGTCCACGTCGATGGGTGGCTCGCCGACACCGCCGTGACGGTCGACCTCTCCGGGCAGGACGAACTCGCCAAAGCCCCCGAAGAGGCCTTGGACGCCGCGCTGGACGTTGCCGGCCCGGGTGTTGATGTGGGCCAGATCGGCGCAGCCGTCGAGGAGGTCATCGAAGGGTACGGCTACAACCCCGTCGTGAATCTCACCGGCCACGGACTCGGTCACTGGGAACAGCACACGTCGCCGAACATCCCGAACCGCGAAGTGGCACAGGGTGCGACGCTCGACGTGGGTGACGTGGTCGCTATCGAGCCGTTCGCCACCGACGGCCGCGGCAAAGTGCAGGAAGGGGCTGACGAGGAGATTTTCGCCCTCGAACGGGAAGGATCAGTCCGGAACCGGCAGGCCCGACAGGTCCTCGAACAGATCACCGATGAGTACCGAACACTGCCGTTCGCCGCCCGCTGGCTCGACTCGCCGCGAGCGGAGATGGCGCTTCGCCGCCTGAAACAGCAGGATATCGTCCACGGCTACCCCGTACTCAAAGAGCAGGACGGCGCGTACGTCAGCCAGAAGGAGCACACCGTCATCATCACTGAGGACGGCTGTGAAGTAACGACGCGCTCGCGGTAACGCGACACCGACTTCGAACCCGCTGGGTGATACCGGACTACTGTTTTCGAGTCCCGTCAGCCGCATCACTATGTGGTTCGTGTGAAAGGGTGGGGTGGGGGTGTGTAGCCACGCAGTCGGAGACCGCGTGGCGTACGGAAAGGGTGGGGTGGGGGGTGTGGGATGGTTAAGCGTTGTTCATCCGTGTCGACGTGGTTGTCCCACAGATTTGACACTCGCTAACTCGATACGGCTCTCGGGAAAACGCCGCGTTTTCGCGTTTATCGGATTCTGTCTGTATCTGGACACGCACGGCGTGCGGTGTCTCACGGTCACACGTCGAACAGTGTTCGGCCATGTCAACGCCGTCGTTTATCGCTGCCATCCCGTCTGATACAAGCCGGGTAGAGAGTATAAAAACCACCATCAGTTCTGGTCCGTTTAGCACTGTTTATCGCCAGACGGCAGTCGATTTCTGCCGAAGGCGACCTTAGGTTCGCCGAGAATGTTTAAAAGCCGTCCTGAGCCCACAAAACCCGTTCAGCTTGCGTGAACGGCCAACACTTTTATATACTACATTCGCGGTATCGGTCATATCGTTTTTGCTGGTGGGTCGACAACTGGCGGTATGGACAAGGTGTTTGCGCCGTGGCGCATCGAGTGGGTCGAACGCGAAAAGACGGACCCTGATGTCGACTGCGTGTTCTGTGCGTTTCAGGCACAGGACGACGACCGGGCGAACAACCTCGTGGCGCGAAGCGACCACGCCTTTGTCCTCCTGAACAACTACCCGTACAACCCCGGACACGTGATGGTTATTCCCCATACCCACACCGGCGAGTACGGCGACCTCGACGACGAAACCCTGCTCGACCACGCCCGACTGAAACAGCGGACCTTCGACGCTCTGGAGACGGCGTTGTCCCCGGACGCGTTCAACGCAGGGCTGAATCTCGGCGGCTCGGCGGCCGGCGGCTCGATTGACGACCACCTCCACACCCACGTCGTGCCGCGGTGGAACGGCGACACCAACTTTATGCCGGTCATCAGTGATACGAAAGTCATCGTCGAGGCTGTCGAAGAGACGTACGACCGGCTCTACGCTGCGTTCGCGTCACAGGACGGAACGACCGCTCCGGAGGACGGAGCTGTCCGAATCGAGTAGCTCTGGCCGTCCCGGCCGTACCGACCGAGATGCCGTCTTCGTCTGTAGCGATGCGGTGAAACAGCCGATTTCCGGTAGCTGAAAAGCATCGGGTGGGCCTTTTTCAGTGGCTGCCAAACTGTCGCATGGTCCTATGACGCAAGAAAGCCCTCCAAATCACGGCCAGCGTGACAAGTACCCAGCTCCGTCCGGTCGCCGCCGCTTCGTCAAAGGACTGGTCGGCGCCAGTGCGCTGTCAGGGGTGACGACTGTCGGCGGCCTCGCAGTCGACGCAACGACCGACCAAGGTGGCGTCGGTGGCGGTACCGTGTCCTATGTCGGCATCCGGAATATCGCTGGCCCAGCGAACCGGCCGATGCCGATTGTCCCCTTGGAGATATCCGATGGCGCACTCCGCGGGATGTGGCCGTCCGTATCAGAAGTGACAGCGGGCGGTGATACCTTCCGTCTCGCCAGGGGTGAACTGGGCGGCGTGACGTACTCTCAGCAGTGGTTCCAGTACTGCGGGCTCGAAGTCGCCCCGGGACTCGAACCGGACCCCGAGCGCGACGGGTTTCTCAGGTCGAAGACGACGTATGACTGGCAATCTGACCTGCCCGATGGAGAGAAACTCCGTGTCGAGCACTTCGAGAACTACGAGTCGTGAGGAAACAACATCGGTAGCGACGGTCTCGGCAAGCCAGCGGTCGCGACCTGGCGTTCACAGGGCGAGGACGTCAAGGAGATTCAGGTTCAGGTGCTCCGGACACCCGCTGTCTCGAAGATGGTCGCCGGTGAAGACGAGTATGCTGACCTCGCCGGTGAGATACGTGACTTTCTGGACGCGGCCACTGCCGAGGATTTCATCGCATGGGTGAACCGCTGTACGCACCTCTGCTGTAATCCCGGGTACAAAAAAACGTCTGGAAGCGCGAAATTCGAGGCCGCCGACAAGGTGTACTGTAACTGCCACCAGTCGGTATACGACCCGTTTTCGCCAGCGATGGCAACCTTCGCGTCTCGGCCTCGGCCACAGGAGTAGCTCAGTGTCGAAGCGGCTTTGACGGCGGCCCAACAACGGAGGGGCAATGTCACGCCGCACGACGCTCAGGCGAGTCGGCCTGCTCGTTCTCGGCGTCAACCTTCTCCTCGTGCTGCTGAAAGCCGGCGTCTGGCTCACTACCGGAAGCTTCGCCGTCCAGTCCGAGGCGGTCAACAGCGCCGCTGACACCGCCTACTCGCTGGTCATCGTTGCCGGGCTGTACCTGACGACGCGCCCGCCTGACTTCGAGCACCCCCACGGCCACGAACGCATCGAGCCGTTCGTCTCGCTGTTCGTTGCCGCGGGTATCTTCGCCGCTGGCGGGTTCGTCCTCTGGAACGCCGGGACTGCCCTGCTGACCGGGAACGTCTCGGTAACACAGGGGCCAGCCGCCGTGCTCGTGCTCGCCTTCTCGGCCGTCGCGAAGTACGCCCTCTACCGCTACTGTCTCCGCGCGGGCACGGACCGTAACTCCCCGGCGCTCATTGCGACGGCGAAGGACAACCGCAACGACATCCTCACTGCGGGAGCGGCGCTGGTCGGTGTCGCCGGTGCAATGGCCGGTTACCCCATCGCCGACCCGCTGGCCGCACTCGTCGTCGCCATCGGCATCATCTACACCGGCATCGAGGTCGTACAGGAAAACGTCACCTATCTCGTTGGCGGCGCACCACCGGAGGACCTCCGGCGCGAAATCCTCCGTCGCGCGCTGGACCACCCGAAGGTCAGCGGCGCACATGACGTTATCGCCCACTACGTCGGCCCTGAAATCGACGTGAGCCTCCACATCGAGGTGGAAGGTGACCTGACGCTGTTTGAGGCCCACGACATCGAGACGGCGGTCATCAAATCAATCGAGGAGCTTCCGGAGGTCGACGACGCGTTCATTCACGTCGACCCGAAGGAACTCGGCGAGTGGAAAGACGACGAAGAAGTGGAACGACTCGCTGACTTGGAGTGACGTTTTAATAGCTGTCGTGCCATGCGATAGCATATGGGTGACGACTCATCACGTAGCTGGCTTGCACTTGGACGACTGTTGTTCGGCCTTGGCGTGGCCCTTCAGGCCGCTGAGGACTTCCGGGACATGGAAGACGCTATTGAGTACGCTGAGTCGGCGGGTGTCCCCGCGCCAGACTTGCTGGCCCCGCTGGCCTCAGGGATGATGCTGGTCGGCGGGCTCGGGACGGCATTCTGGCGGCTTCCCCGTGTTTCGACCGGTGCCGTCGCCACGTTCCTTGCCGTCGTGACCCCGACGATGCACGACTTCTGGAACGCTGACCCGGACGATCAGAGCGGCGAGCGTCTGGCTTTCTTCGGGAACCTTGCGATGTTCGGCGGAGCGGTAACGTTCCTTCGCAAAGCCTACAGTGGCGACTGAGCGGCTGGTCAGTCCTGACTGAAAATGTGGGGACCCGTCAGTCCGCTATCTGGGCCCGCTCGATTGGCTCGCCGAAGGCGTACACGGTGTTGTGGCTCGTGATCTCCACGTCGACCGTGTCGCCGATTTCGAGGCCGCGCTCCTGTGCGTCGGCGATGACGACCTGCCGGTAGGCCTCGTCGTAGCCCACCAGCGACTCGTCGGTGCCGTCCTCGACGAGCAACACCGAGGACGTGTGGCCGACCATCTCCTCGTAGGCCTCGGCCATCAGTTCCATCTTCGCCTCGCTCATCTCCTTCGAGCGGTCCTTCTTCGTCTGGCCGCCGAGCCCCTTCATGTCGGCGGCGTCGGTCCCGGGCCGCTTCGAGAAGCGCGTGACGTTGATCTTCTCGGGCCGGGTCTCGCGCAGCAGCGCCATCGACTCCTCGTGGTCGGCCGGCTCCTCGGTCGGGAAGCCGACGATGAAGTCCGTCGACAGCGTCCAGTAGTCCAGATGGTCGTCCAGCGTCTCGACGACCTCCAGATACTCCGAGACGGCGTGCTGGCGGCGCATATCGGCCAGCACGTCGTCACTGCCGGACTGGACCGGCGCGTGGATGAAGTTGTACAGTTCGTCGTGCTTGGCGAACACCCGGGCCAGTTCCTCGCGGACGCCGTGGAGGCCCTTCGGGTTCGCCATGCCGACGCGTACCCGGAAGTCACCGTCGATGTCGGAGCAGATGCGGTCGAGTAGCTCCGGCAGCAGGCTCGTCCCCTTGTTCGTGTCCCAGCCGTAGACGCCGGTGTCCTGACCCGTGATACGGATTTCCTTCGCGCCGGCGTGGACGAGTGCGCGGGCCTTCTCGACGTTCTCCTCGACCGACGGCGACTCGATTCGCCCGGTCGCCTGCTTGGTGATGCAGTAGGAGCAGTCCGACATACACCCCCGTGCGATGGGAAGGATACCAACGACGCCGTTGAGCACCGTTTCGGTGTCCGGCGTGATTGTCGGGCACTCGCCGTTGAGGACGTACTGGGGCACGTCGTCCCAGTGGAGTACCTCCGCGTCGATGTCGGCGCTCTGGAACTCCTCGCCCTGCGCGAGCGCCATACAGCCCGTGATGACGAGGTCGGCCGGCGTTTCTTTGTCGAGTTCTTTGGCCCGTGCGAGCATGTTCCGCTCGGTTTTCTCAAGCACCGTACAGGTGTTGAGAATCGCTACGTCAGCCGACTCCGGCCCGTCGGCGGGGTGGTGCCCGCCCTCCCGGAGCGCTTGCTCGATCTGCTGGGTCTCACCTCTGTTCGAGGTGCACCCGTACGTCTCGACGTGATACCGGGCCATTCATCCAGACACTATCGCCAGGACGGCAAAAGGGCGACGGATTGGACCGGTCAGTAGCCGTCGGTTGTGTCCGCGTCGTCACGGTCTATCTCTGGTTCGGGCGGGGTCTGGCCCTCCGTCTCCGCCTGCCACTCCCGGACGATAGTACCGCCGCTGGAGGCCCCGATTCGCTCGGCACCGGCCTCGAACATCGCTTCGGCGTCGGCCCACGACCCGACGCCACCACTGGCTTTCACCGGGAGGTACGTGCTGAGGATCTCTACGTCGTGGACTGTCGCGCCGCCATCGCTGAACCCCGTCGCGGTCTTGAGGTACGCGGCGTCAGCGTCTGCGACCAGTTGGCCGACCCGTTCGAGTTCGTCGTCAGAGAGCAGCGGCGCTTCGACGATGACCTTCACCGGAACCGGGACGCTGGCAACGACTTCGGTGATGTGGTCCCGGACGGCATCGTCCTCGCCGGCCTTGAGCAAGCCTATGTTGCACACCATATCCAGCTCCTCGGCTCCGGCGTCCCAGGCCAGTTTGGCCGCCTGACAGACGCTGTCGGTCTGTCCCTGGCCGTGAGGGAAGTCGATAACGGCCGTGAGCGGGACGTTCGCGTACTCGGTCGCAAGCGGGAGCGCCCACGGGGGAATGCATGCTCGCATGCCGTACTGTAGCGCCTCGTCGAGGCAGGTTCGTACGTCGTCTGGTGTCGTCGTCGGCCCAAGGACCGTATGTTCGATGCGGTCTGGAATGTCGTCCATACCGCGGGGTGACACGCGGTGTCTACGTAAAGACGGCGGGCGGCAGGCGATGGGGGGCTACTGTCTTCCTGTCCTCGCTGTTCGGTGGTTGCCGCTCAGGCTGTGATGACCACGGCCGGTCTCGTTCGGAAGGTTTTCCCTCGTCGGCGTCGGCGTGAGGGACATGGTACTGCCTTCGGGGTTAGCGCTCCCGCCGCTTGAGTACACTGTGGCGCTGCTTGCGGGCACACTTGTGGTGACAGCGCTGTTGTACGCCCTCGAACCACCGATCGACCAGCGAACCGTGGTCGCCCTGACGCCATGGATGGCACTCGGCGGCGCACTCCACGCGTTCCACCAGCCGCCGATAGAGGCCTACCGACCTGTGGTCGCGCCGCTGTTTGGCGCACCGGCGGTGTACCTCACGACCTTCGTCACGCTCGGCGTCGTCTGGATCGTGCTGGCGCTGTTTAGCGTCCGGCGCGGCCACAGCGAGACGATATCGCGTAATCTGGGGTACATCGGTGTCGGGCTCCTGACGGTGTTGCTCGTCATCGCCGTCGTGATGGCACTGGAGTCCGGCCTGCTGGGGCTCATCTGGCCCACCATTGCTGTCGTCGTCGCAGCTGTCGTCACCGCGGTAACGGTGCTTGCGGTCGCGCTGTGGCGGACACCGGTCGTGGTTCGGATGCGCTATGCGGCCCCGACGGTCGTATTCGCGCATATG
Source organism: Haloarcula sp. R1-2 (assembly GCF_011627385.1). Lineage (NCBI taxonomy): Archaea > Methanobacteriati > Methanobacteriota > Halobacteria > Halobacteriales > Haloarculaceae > Haloarcula > Haloarcula sp. R1-2. Next base: position 1,173,485 of record NZ_JAANTG010000001.1, on the reverse strand, counting down.
CTCGACGGCGTCTCGACGGCGGTTGGCGCTGACGTTATCGGCATCACGGAACGAACGCCGATCCCGGCCCGAATCATGGAGTTCGCCGGCACACTCCCGACGGCCCCGTATCTCGGCAAAGGCTGGCTGTTCGTGTTCGTCAAACTCCTTGTGGCGGTTGCAGTTGTCTTCCTGCTGGACGACTACCTCGAAGAGGACCCCATCGAAGCGAGTCTCCTGCTCGCGCTCGTGACCGCCGTCGGCATCGGCCCGGCTACGAATAACATCGTCCTGTTCCTGTTCAGCCCGGTCTGAGTGGGACTACTCTGCCACCGAATCGCCGAGTCCCTCCTGCCGTTCCCGTTCGAGCCGCTGACATCCGAACACGAGCGAGTCCGGAACGTCCGTCGCGTTCGACTGTAGTGATTCGAACACGGTAGCCACCTCATTGAACCGCGGGCCGCGACCAGCAACCAGTGGCTCGATCTCCCACGTAATGAACTCATTGTCGGACAGCATCGGCAGATGACAGTGGTACAGCTCCCGCCGAAGGACCGCGGGATCCTGCGGGACGTTGGGGTTTACAGCACTCTCGGGGAGGGCGACTGTCTCGTCAGGCTGGGCATCCAACAACGCGACGATGAGCTGTCGCCGCGGCTCGACGGTAACAGCCTTGAAAACTTCGTCCCAGCGTCTGATCACCTGCTTCCCGTTCTGATAGCGCTGCTGTGTCATGGTGTAACTTGCAATATGTTTCTGCACGACGACATATATACTATCGTGGTGTACTATATTGAGTGAATTGAACTCTGACGATGATCGCTCCGAGACGACACTGCCGCGGATGCTGCAACAGGCTTGCTGGCGCTCGGTGAGACACCCGGTGCAACTCTCCTGATAGCGGGCCGTTCTGGCCTCGGACCCGTTCTTGGAACTGTCCCGCTGTGCCTCCACGGTCGCATGACACAATGCTCATTGGCACCGCGAGCAAGGGGAGACACGTGCTTGATTACCCCCTCACGCAGTGGGCGTTCGTCTGTGTCGTCGCCGGCGCGGTCGTCGGCCTGTTGTTGAACATCCCGATGGTGACACAGGACGGGGGGTACCTGCCGGCGTACGTTGCCGCGGCCGGACTCACCCGCACTGACCCGAGTGCAGTGAGTCGTCCCCTCGCCGTCGTCGTCCATCACGGCACCGCCCTCGTCGCGGCGCTGCTGTACAGCGCGGTTGTCGCTGGCCTCTCGTTCGTGCTTCCGACGGCGATCTCACTCAACGGCGTCCCGCTGATTCCACATACCATCGGTGCTGTGGGCATCTCCGCGTTCATCTACTACTTTTTCGCTCGCATCGCCATGCCTCGATTCGGTGGCAGTCTCCGAGACGACGCTGACGAGATCATCCAACAGTGGGCACTCACGGCGTTCATTTTCGGAGCGGCGCTTGCGCTGTTCATCCCAGTGCTCGTCACCTGGCTGTAAGCTACGTGTCCCGGACCCGCTTCGAGAGGTTTCTGTAGGCCCCGAGATACAGGAAGACGCTGGCAAGCAGCGCGAACGGGACGACGAGAGTCCACGAGGGGCCGTCCGGTGTTCCTGCGCCGACGGTATAGCCGGTCAGCAGTCCGAGGACGATTCCAGCGGCGATAGCGATACCCGCCGGCCCTCGCATCCGTCTGTCGAACAGCGAGATATTGTCTGCCATACATCCTCTCTGTTGGGCGTCCTACCTCACTGTTGCGACCGACGGGAATCCACTGACTACTAAATAGTTCCGTGCGACTGGCCTGTATGGCGAAACAACCCCATCTACTCGTCGAACCGGGTGACCTGACAGACATCGCGCTCGTGCCGGGCGACCCCGGACGCGTCGACCGCATTGCTGGCCTCTGTGACGACCACGAAGTCGTCGCGGAGAACCGCGAGTACAAACTCGTCAACGCGACCTATGAGGGCCGCGAACTGACGATCTGTTCGACCGGCATCGGTTCGCCGTCGACGGCCATCGCCGTCGAGGAACTCGAGGCGGTCGGCGTCGAGACGCTCATCCGCGTCGGGACGACCGGCGCGCTGCAGGAAGGCATCGAGATCGGCGACATGGTCGTCGCCAACGGCGCGGCCAAGGACGAGGGAACGTCCCAGCGCTACGAATCCAAGGCTGTCCCGGCCGTGCCGGACTACGACGTGCTCTCGTCGCTGGTCGACGCCGCCGAGGCGAACGACGAGGACGTTCACGTCGGCCCCATCGCCACGGACGACGCCTTCTACGCCGAGACGGATGAATACATCAACGACTGGGAGGCCGCCGGCCTGCTGGCCGTCGAGATGGAGGCCGCCGCGCTGTTCTCCCTGTGTCGCCGTAAGGGCCTGCGCTCAGGCGCTATCTGTACCGTCGACGGAAACCTCGTCGAGGGGACACAGAAGGGCGAAACCGAGGACGAGGAACTCCCAGAGAAAGCCAAGAACAACGTCGAGCGCGCCATCGAAATCAGTCTGACGGCGGCCGCGTCGCTGTAGGCGTCGGAGTGACTGTCTCTTTGAGAGCCGCCGACGGTGCTATCGAACCGGAATGCGCGGCCGCTCGCGCCGCGCTCCGGCGGAGGGCTTAACAGACGCTCTCCCGTGGGAAACTGTATGCTCGACCAGTTCCGGAAGCGACTCCGTGCGGCGGCAAGGCGACTCCGGCGGGTCGAGCGCCGCGAACTACAGGACTTCAGACGCTGGGCCGAGGTGACTGAAAACCTTGTCCACCTTTCGATGCTGGTGTTCGTCCCGCTTGCTATCGTGCTGGTGACGACGCTGGCAAACGCCGTCCCACGACTGAGTTTCCTGCTGTTTCCGCCGCTCGCAGCGGGGTCGTACACGCTGTTCGTCGACCCGACGAGCAAGTACTCCGACCCGAAGCGGTTCGTCGCGGGGCTCACCATCGGCGCGGTCTGTGGACTGGGCGCACTTGCCGTTTCGAACAGTTACCTCACAGCGCCGGGCGGCCAGTTCGGCGTCAACGCGCTCGGTGCCGGCCTGGCCGTCTTTGCGACTGGCGTTGTCACATGGCCGCTGGACATCGAGGAGCCGTCGTCGTACTCCACCGCCCTGCTGGCGCTGCTGGTCGAACCGAACCAGCGGGCGACGTTCGTTGCTAGCATCTTCCTCGCCAGTGTACTTGTGGCGGTCCTCTTTATCATCTGGCGCGAGCAGTTCTACGAGCAGCGAGCGACGTACCTGTACGAGTCGATGTCCGGTGACGACCACGTGCTGGTCCCGATGCGTGGCGACTCGGCAGGACAGACAGCGATGCTGGGCGCACGGCTCGCGGCCGCCCACGAAGCCGGAAAAGTCGTCCTGCTCGACATGGTTGCAGACAGCGACGCCGCCACGACCAAGCAATCGCTCACGCGGGACACGATACAGCTCGATATCCGGTCAGAAAATGGCTCAGAGTCGCCGCCAGCCCGGACCCGCCTCATCGGCGATGGCGGTGACCCGGCCACTGCGGGGGTGTCGCCCGACAAGACTGACCTCGAAGCGGAGGTCGACTGGCTGGAGACCCACGCCGACCGAATCGAGACGCGAACGGGCGTGTCCTGCCAGGTCGTCGTTGCGAGCGACGATGGCTCGCCGGCCAAGACGACGCTGCAAACCGCGGCCGAAACCAACTGTGACCTCATCGTCGCGCCCTACGAGAGCCAACACGGAGCGCTGACGCCGTATCTGCAGCGGCTGTTTCGAAGCAAGAGCGATATTGTCGTCCATCGGTCCCGGAGCGACCGGACCCGCTGGAAACAGGTCATCGTCCCCGTCCGGTCCGTCAGCGATGTAGCCCACAACATGGTCGACTTCGCAACGCGACTGGCCGGTCGGAGCGGGCGGGTCGCCGTCGCAACCTGTATCGGTTCTCGCGGGGACCGCCGCCGGGCCGAAGAGATGCTTGCGGACCTCATCGAACCGTACGAGGGCGCGTTCGAGACAAGGGTTCCGCGGACAAGCATCCAGACGTTTCTGTCCGATACTGCATCGCAATACGACCTCGTCATGATCGGAGCAAGCCGTGACCGGAGCAAGGCGTCGCGGTTCATTTCGCCACCGACGTTCGAACGACTGGAGGACGTGGAAACAGACATCGCTATCGTCGACCGCGGCCGGGCCTAGATATCTGCGTCGTCCTCGTCGTTCACATCGAGCAGGTGGTCGGCGATATTTTCCATCCCCTCCCGGCCCAGCGCCGACTGGACGATGAGGTGGCCACCCAGCACTGCCGGGCTGATGACCGTGTCCGCGCCCGCTCGTCGGAGTTTCTCGATGTTCTCGCGGTCGGTCGCCGCAGCGACGATGTTAACCTCGGGGTTGAGCGTCTGTGCCGTCAGTATCGCTAGCGCGTCCTGTGCGTCGTCGTTCGTCGCTGCGACGACCGCCACAGCGTCCTCGATACCGGCCCGTTGCATGGGTTCCTCGTCACTCGGGTCCGCAGTCAGGACGGCGATATCCTGTTGCTGGAGCCGTGTCGCTGTCTCCGTGTCCGGCGTGATGACCACGAAATCGATTGCGCCGGTCAGTTCTTCGATAATCGGTTCCGTCAGGTCGCCGTGGCCGAGCACCAGTACGTGGTTCTCGAGCAAGTCCAGTTGTGCGTCAGTCATGTTTCCGAGTGCCTCCGAAAGCCGCTTCTCGATTGCCGGGCCCAGCAGCGACCCAAGCGCGATGGCGAAACTGGCCGTCCCGAGGACGACCACGGACATCCCGAATAGTTTCGCCTGCTGGCTCTGTGGGGTCACGTCGCCGTACCCGACGGTACTGGCCGTGACCAGTGTGTAGTAGAACGCATCGGTCACTGTCGAGAGATTAGTGAAATCGTCCCGGAGCGCGTACGAGCCCGCCGTTCCGTACATAAGCGAACCGAGGAGTGCCGCGCCAGCGGCCAGTTGCGCTGTCGAGAGGTCGATTGGTCGGTCGAACCGCCGCCGGTTCAGCAACATTGCCGGGAGCGAAATCAGCGAGAGCACCACGAGCGGAATCGACACCGCCGAACTCGGCACGGGGCCGACGAACGGAAGCGTCACCGCCGAGTTCTGTACCAGCCCCTGAACCGCCGCCACGGGCAGTAAGACGATGGTCGCGTACCACGCGATTCGCAGGCGGCGTCGGAGTCCGACGACGCTAACGAGTAGCGTGAATCCGGTGAGCGCACCGGTAAATCCGGCGGTACGCTGGATGCTTCGCGGAATGAGGTCTCCGAGCGGTCCGCTGATCGATACGGCACTGATGTTGACCACACCAGTGACGAACGACAGCACCGCCACAAGCACCGGCAAGAGGATTGTCGTGCGCGCTCCCAACCAGTTCCGCGGCCTGTCCATACCCATCCAGATTACAGCGGTCGGTGTAAATGTACTGTCCGCGGGCCGGAAGCGATTTACTACCGGCCACGCAGGATGTGGACATGGCTTCGCTCCCGGTCGAGGTGTTGATGGGGATCTATCTGGGGTTGTTGGTGGGAGTGATACCGGCGCTCGTGTCGTGGGCGCTGGGGTTCAGTTTCAAGTACTTTACCGGCATTACCGTGCCGGGGTTCGGTGTTGTCGTGCTGGCAATCGCACTTGCCGGCGTCAGCGGCGGCCTCATGGCACTGGCGGATAAGTCGATTACGCAGGCCCCTAACGCCGAGCGCATCATCACCGCAATCATTCTCGTGGGGATGGTGTCGCTGTACGCTCACAGCAAGGGCGACCAGCTTGGGGCGAACTTCCCGAAGCGGCTCTCCTTGCAGGGGCTCCGCGAGAAGAAACTCTCCGCCGATGTGGTCGAATTTGTCGGCGGCCGCGACGAAGTCCGTATTCGCATCGTCGGCGACGTGGCCGACATGGAAGGGTATCCTGCGCTTGCGGAGCCGCTCCGGGCCGAAATCCGCAGCGAGGAGTGGCGGTTCCCGGCCGACCTCCGCATCGGCGAACTCGAACGCCGGATGGAGGAGCGGCTGAAATCGGAGTTCGACCTCGGCGACGCCGCCGTCTCCATCGACGAGCAGGGGCGAGCGACGGTTGTCGCCGCGCCGCCGTTTTCGGGCCTGTCGAAGCGTGTGGGCGACAACCGTCACGCCGTTTCGGTGGACGCGCTGTTGCCGACCGGGCTGGCCCGAAACGATGAGGTGACAGTGCTGACTGAGGACGCACAAGTTCGGGGAACCGTCGTCAGTGCCCGGTCGACGCCGTCGGCCGACGAGACACCAGCCGAGACCCCGACGGAACCGGAAATCGCCGACTCCGAGACGCCCCCAACGCCGGTACAGGCACCGACGACTGACGGCGGCGAGGGCCGGCTCACGGTCGCCGTGACCCGGACGGACGTGCAACCACTCCTGCGGTCGGCTCAGCCAAAGGTCGTGGTCGAACCCCGCGGAACCCATCGGGAGTACGAACTTGTCTCCCTGCTCCGTCGGGCCGGAAGCCGGTTTCGCCGTCTCACAGTTCGCGCCGACGGCCCGCTTGACGGGACGACGCTCCGGGACGCCCACGTTCGGGAGGCCTACGACGTTGCCATCGTCGCTATCCGGACGCCGGACGGCTGGCAGGTCGCACCACGCGGCGACGCGGCCGTCGAAGCCGGCAACGAACTGTACGCGATTGGCCGCCGCACCGACCTTGATGCCTTCGTGGAGGCGGTCGCATGACGCCGCTCGGCGCGCCACTCCTCGCACAGATCGGTGCGAACCTGCAACTGGGGATAGTGTCACGAACGCTGGTTGAGGGCGTTGTCTGGCTCCTCGCCATTGCGGTCCTCGCCGCGACGCCGGCTGGTGCTATCGCCGTTTTCTACCGCTGGTACGTCCGGGAACGAATTCAGACCGGGCTGGCGCTCCTGTTCGGGCTGACTGCGGTTGTCCTCGTTATCGGCGCAACGACCGCGCTCAGCGAGGTTATCCTCGGTGACGAGGATGTGCTGGCGGCCGGTGTCGTCCTGTTGAATCTCGCTGCGTTCCTTGCCGGCGGCGTCGGAGCCTACGGTGGGATGCGCATTGGGGACCGGCTGGGCGTCGACCTCTTTGCCGCGACTGGCGGCCGGAACATCGACGCCGACGTGAGCGAGATCGTCCAGACCGTCGGTCGCGTCACGTCTGTTCGCCTTCCCGAGGATATCGACGACATCATCGGCTACGACCCGATGCCCGACGAGACTAAAGAGACACTTGCGAACCGCCGCTTTCTCTTCCCCCGGCGGCTGACAAAAGACGAACTCCGGGACCGGCTGGTTGGCCGGCTCAAGACCGACTACGGCGTCGGCCACGTGGACGTTGAACTGGCCGACGACGGCACCGTCGACTACCTTGCGGTCGGGTCGCGGGCGGCCGGTATCGGCCCGACGCTGCCGCCCTCGACGAACGCCGTCGCCATTCAGGCTGACCCGGCCCATGCTGCAAGCGCTGGCGATCTGGTTCAGGTCTGGGAGCAAGCGCCGGCGAAACGCGTGCTCACCGGCGAACTCCGGGGCGTCGCCGACGATGTGGTAACGGTCGCTATCGACGCCGCCGACACGCCGAAACTTGACCCGCAAACGCGGTACAAGCTCGTCACGCTCCCAGTGCAGGACCGCTCCGACCGAGAGTTCGCTTCGCTCCTCCGTGCGGCCGACGAGACGATGGGAACCGCCACTGTTGAACCGGGGAGCACGCTTGACGGCGCGCCGGTCGGCAGCCTGGCAGTCTCGGTGGTCGCGATCACCCGCGACGACACAGCACCGGAGACAATCCCATCCCGCGAACGCGTCCTCGCGGCCGGTGACACAATCTACGCAATCGCCACCCCGGACGCGCTGCGGCGGCTGGAACAGGCAACGGAGGGGACAGGCGAACCGGGCACGACGGCGGCTGTGACGGACGAACTGGGCAGCGATACTGATGGCGATGATGGCCAGTCAGGCGCGTCCGACGCTGTTGCCCGGAACGAGCAGACTGACGGGACGGAAGAACCGGCGGCTGATGCGACTGCTGCCACGGCTAACGACGGCGCTCCGAATGCCGACGCGACCGAGACTGAGGCTAATGACACGGCAAACGCTGATGCGGACACATCCACGGCCGACACCGCCGCTGCCGACGAGCCGACTGAGACCGCTGTTGAGGATGGGTCGGCGGCGACCAGCGATGGCGCGGATGCACCAGCAGACGCCGAAGCTGAAGCCATGGCGGACACTGCCGACAGCGACGACTCCCCGGACGACGACCCGCTAGAAGCACTCCGGAACACCGACATGGAAGAGCCAAGCGACGATCTGACTGCGGACGAGGCGTTCGACGACCTGCCGGCGGACGACGGCGACGACACTGTCGAGGTGTGGGACCCAGAAGAGCGAATCGCCGAGGCGGACGGCGAGCCGGCCGCCGACGAAGCCAACGACAGCGACTCGATAGCCTCTGAAGCGCCGACCGAGGACGGAGACGGCGAAGATGACGAATCAACTGCTGGTGACGATTCGGAGAAACCAAACTGAGGCGAGTATCGGTACTACCGGACACCCCGTCACAGACTGTCCCTCTCCTGCCTGCCCGAACGGGCCGGACCGGACACACCGTGGTCCGGAACCCTCTTTTGCCGGACGCTCGGAATACGGCTATGGAGTGGAAACTGTTCGCACACCTCCGGGACGCGGCTGACGGCCAGTCGGTCAGCGTCGATATTGAGGGGGACGCCACGGTCGAAACGGCGCTTGACGCGCTGCTTGCGACGCGACCGGCGCTCGCTGAGGAGGTGCTCGACGAGAACGAAGAGTTGGCCGACCACATCCGGGTGCTCGTCGACGGTGAAGACCCGTTCGCCGCCGGCGAAGGGCTGGCGACGGCAGTCGATGAGGAAACGGAACTGGCGCTGTTCCCGCCGGTCAGCGGCGGTTGAGACGGATCGTTGGCCGGGTCAGCTTTCCACCGGTCGCGCCACTGTCACGTTCGAGATGACGACGCGAACGCCGTCCTGATATTCAGTATCGAGTGTCACGTCCCAGCCGTGGGTCCGTGCAAGCATCCGCAAGTTCGGGAGCGTCATCCCGGCCGCGGCGTCCGGTATCGCGCCGCCGTACTCGAAAAAGGCCTCCGACGCTGTCTCGCCCGCCGGGGTCCCGTCGTCGGTGATGACGATCTCGTCGGCCTCCCGCGAAACGGTGACCATCGACGCGTCGTTGTGTGCCGCGAACGTGAACCCGCTCTCGAAGAGGTCCCGCAAGCGTGTCGGGTCGGCGATGACCTGTCCCTCCACGTCGGCCGCCATGGTGAGCCCGTCAGTGTCGGCACGGTCCCAGGCTCCTTCGACGACTGGCTGGAGGTCGACAGGCATTGTTTCGTCGATCGTCTGCCCATGTCGAGCCAGCGTCGCGAGTCCGTCGACGATTTCGGACATCCGGTCGGCTGTCTCAGACGTTGACTGGAGGGATTCCTTCGCCAAGTCGACGTCCCCGCGGTTCAGGGCGTCGCCGGCGGCGGAGACGCGGCCGGTGACTATCTGGAGCGTGTTCAGCAGTTCGTGTCTGATTGCAGTGGCGAACCCTTCCAATTGCTCGTTCTGCCGGTCAAGTTCGCGCCGACGCCGCTCGCTCTCGGTCACGTCGGTAAACACGAGCATCCGACCGATATCGACCTGGCCCAGTGAAAATGAGGTGTCGCTGACGAGGTAATACTCCGCTCCGCCACCTCGGTTTCGTTCGAGAATCTGCTCGTCCGTCTGCAGTATCTCCGTGACGGCCGGCAACACCGTCTCAAGATTCTGTCCGCGGCTCCCGGATAGTGCTGGGAAGAGCCGCTGTGCCTTGCCGTTTGACTCCTTGATGTGGCCGTCATCGTCGAGATACACCACAGCATCATCGACGCCGTCGGTCAACTGTACGGCGAGAAACGCTTCGTCGTACACGTAGAGGACACCGAACGCGAACAGTGCGACGCCAAGCGGTTCGTGGTTGATATCGAGCAGTATATCGCTGGTGTACCCGATGACGTCAAGCACCGCTGGGAGCGCCGTGACGCCGACGAGAACGCCCAGTGGGCGGGTGTCGTAGTCCGCTTCGAGGAACAGTTCGAACAGCATGAAGAAGCCGACGGTGACGAGCGCGTAGGAGAGCCCCGTCACCACCCAGTGAAACACGCCGTGTGTGACCGCCAGATGCGGGAACGGGTCGGCGACGAACTGCGTGGCGAAGTAGAGCCCATGAAACGGATTGGTCAGCTTTACGATGACGATACCGAGGTACGCGCCCACAGCGACCCCGCGGTACGACCTGTTCCGGTGGAAGGCCCGACCGGTGTACGCCGAACAGAAGTACAGCCACGCGCCGACCGTCGCAAGCCCGACGATGAGGCTGCCGAGGTAGAACGCGTACCCCAGCGTCCCGGGCGTGATCAGGAAGCCGAGCTCCAGCGCCGCCCAGCCACCGCTACAGACGAGGAGCCCGACCATCCCTCGGCGGGTATCGGGGTCTTCCATGCGAGTCGCTCTGTAGAGCCCGATACCACAACCGACCGCCGCGAGAGCGTACGCCGCGACATACGCAAGAAACGCTGGAGGGCTCCCGAACAAATTCATCTACCCATGATATGGGGAGTATTTCTATGAGTGTTGTGACCGCGTTATCGGTTATGATAACGCTCCGAGGCCGTCTATCTCGAACACGAAGTCCGGGCGGCCGTCGATGTTCCCGCCAGCATACGCGGCCTGGGCGACGTGGCGCGGTGTCTCGGGGATGAGGACCCGGGTCCCGTCGACACCGAGCGTAGCTGCATCGGCAGCTATCGCGGTGAATAACGCCTGTGCAGCGTCGACGTCACGCCACACCCCGACCGCGTACTCCGCAAGCTGTTCGCCGTCAGCTTCGGTTGTCCGGACGCGGCAGGCCATTCCCTGTGGCTCGACATCGCCGACAGTGAGGACAGTCTGGTCGGCCGCCAGCCGGTCGAGTGTTTCCCGCGTCAGCGTCGAGAGCGCCCAGCTCTCCCCACTGTCGAGCGCAAGCCCGGACAGGACACCTCGGCCATCGCTCTCCTGCCAGTAGCGCCACGCTGTCGTGGGGTCGTTCCGGACAGTCATTTCGGGCGTCCCGTCCGCCGGATCGGGGTGCGCCCAGCGGAACGACGTGACCGCTTCGAAGCCAGCAGCTAGCGACTGGCCGAGCCCAGCCTCGTTCCAGGAAAACACCATGCTTCGACCGACTGACGCGCCGGCATCGGCCGCCCATTCGATGAGGTGCTCGGTCAGCAGCGACCCGAACCCCTTCCCCCGGTGATCCGAGTCGACACGCATGCCCTGGAACCATGCCTCAGTCTCGGTGAGTATGACGGCCTGCGCGAGGCCGACGGCGTGGCCGTCAACATCGACGACGAGGGTTTTCCGGTTGGGGCCGTCATCGTCGACCCAGTCACGGAACACGTCGGGGATGTAATCAGCCATCGCACGGTCGGCCCAGACATCGCTGGTCAGGTCCACAATATCGTCGTAGTCGTCGTGACGAGCCGTCCGAACAGTCGGCGACATACCGGGAGACTCGCCCGCGACAATAAAAAAGAGGCGCTCCGATGGCGAGGTCAGTGTTTGCACCGTGACCGAGCCACTGCGCCAGTTCCAGTGCTACAACCAGGGCGTCGAGCGCTGCTGAATCTCGCCAGCAAGGGGCTCCTGCATCGTATCGGCTACGTCGTCGCTGTTTGCCAGCGCCCACATGAGCTTGACCTTCGCTGTGCCGGGGAGCATATCCTCGCCCTCGATGACGCCGGCGTCGAGCAGGTCCCGACCGGTGTCGTAGACGCGGTCACAGACCCGGCCTTCGAGGCACTGGCTGGTCATGACAAGCGGGATGTCCAGTTCCTCGATGGTCCCGATCCAGTCGGTGTTGACGTGACCGAGCCCCGTCCCTTCGATGACAATGCCTTCGCTGCCTTCGGCGGCGGCTTCAAGCAGTGACGGGTCCATCCCCGGCGAGAACTTCAGGAGTTCCACGTCCGTCTCGATGTTGTCATGCAGTGCTAGGTCGACGGCGTCCCGTTCGGTGTACTCGCGGTGGAACGTGACAGTGCTCTCGCCGTCGATGTCGTAGTCGACCTCGCCGAGTGGCTTCGCGCCGACGGTCTCGAAGGCGTCCCGGCGCGAGGTGTGGTTCTTCCGGACGCGAGTGCCCCGGTGGAGCGCACAGCGGTCGTCGGACTCATCGGCGTGCATACAGACCAGCACTTCCGCACAGTCGCTCGTCGCAGCCTCGACGGCGGAGACGGCGTTCATCACGTTATCAGAGGACGGCCGGTCCGCCGACCGCTGGCTGCCCGTGAACACGATCGGAACCGGCGTGTCGAGCATGAACGACAGCGCCGACGCGGAGTACTGCATCGTGTCGGTGCCGTGCATGACGACGATTCCGTCCGCCCCGTTCTCGATTTCCTCGTGGACTGCCTGCGCAAGGTCCTGCCAGACTGCCGGGGTCATGTTCTCCGAGAGGATGTTGGCGACAACGCGGCCGCGGTAGTTCGCCATCCCCGCCAGATCCGGGACCGCCCGCAGCACGTCCTCGGCGTCAAACTGGGCCGTCACTGCCCCGGTCCGGTAATCGACTGTCGAGGCGATGGTTCCACCAGTGGAAATAAGAGAGACCGTCGGGAGGTCATCGTCAAATTCGATTGCCGACTGGCTCTGTTCGTCCTGTGCGCTCTCGACATCGTACACATCCGACTCCAGCACGTCGATAGACGTATCTTCGCGGTCGATGCCAACGTTGTACCCGCCGTCGAGTTTGACGACGAGGTGGTCGGGCGTACTCGATGGGAGCAACACGCCCTCGTATGTCTGGGCCGCGCGTTCGACGCGGACCCGGTCGCCTGCGTTCATGGGCGGCACTTTCCGCCGGTGGGACTTGAACCCACTCGTTTCGGCGAGCGCGCTCGACCATGTGCTGGACCTGCCGACTGGGCGGCGGCTTCGGTGTCCACCGCGGTTGCACTCCGAGGCATCGCCATTTGTTACGCTGGCTTTCAAGCGGTACCGGACCACAATGTTATCTCACTCGACATTCTTCTAACAGGTATGGCAGACAACAAGAACGGCCGCGAAGCCCAGGCCCAGAATGAGGAGCGTCGCCAGCGGGAGCGTGCTATCGCCGAGGAACTCAAGCGCGCGGACGAACCTGAGCCGCCGGTTGACCCGACGGAACTCGCGTACTTCGAGACAGAACTCGAAACGCTCGAATTCCCGGCGACTGCGGCTGAAGTGGTCGCTACGGTCGGCGACCACGAGATCGAGTCGGCCGACGAGACGTACACTGTCGCGGACCTCCTGCCCGATACAGAGGTCGAGTCTTTCGACTCGCCAGCCGAGGTCCGGGCCAGAGTCCAGCGACCGACGGTAGCCGAGGCGATGAAACGCGTCGTGGCGGCCGCCGACGAACACCAGAGCGCGTCGTTCGGGGCCTCACAGCGTGATGGCTACGAGCGGACGTTCCGGGAGCTACAGGCTATCGACGCGGATGACGACGACGAGGGCATTCGGGCCATCGCCGACTGGATTATTGAGCACATTCACGAGAACGAGAAGCTTCCCGGGTCCCGCGACGTTCGCCGTGAAGCGGCGGAGTTCTGCCGGTCGAACGGCTACTCGGTTCGCAACGACGAGTGGCTCGGCATCTGAGCGCCACACCATCGTATCCCTGACTGCCGGCAGACCCCACAAGGACCATACTACTCGCGGTCCCACACTCTGTATGGCCGAACGAACCGAGGAGCGGACCCGCGACGCGGACGCGAAATCGGGCAGTGACCTCGGCGTCGATGTCGGCACGACCGAGTCGGTCGAGACGGACGTTGCTGTCGGGGAATCGCGCGGCGCGGAGTCGTCTGTCACCGAAACGTCCACGACAGACAGCGGCAGCTACTTTTCACTGCGGGCGCTGCTGTTCGCCTTCGGCGCGGTCGGCGGCGGCATGGTGCTCGGCGGGCTGATACCGCTCGTCCCGTTCACTGAACTGGTCGGCATCCTGCTTGGCGGATTCGTCTACGGACTGCTCGCCAGCGAGCGCCGATACGCCGAACTGGGGCTGGCGGGTGGTGTCAGTGGCGGTGCGACGGCTGTTCTGTCTCTCCTCCCCCAGCTCGCCGCAGGATTGAGCGGGACCAGACTATTCGCTATCGCCGGCGGTGTCGGTCTCGTGCTCGCGCTTGTCGGGCACTACTTCGGCCGAGACCTTCGCAGCGGACTCACGAAAGACCTGTAGCTCTCTCGACGGCAGATTCGGGTCAGTGCCGCGACCGCCTTTCTGGCTTACTGCACTGTATTCGATGGTCCTCCCGTCCGATGCCGCATATCGGTCGCCCGGCCAAACGATGTCGATGTTTTTCGCGGTAGCCTGCCTACAAAAGCGCCCGATAGCAGTATCGCCGTGAACGGACTTCCTGTCACGTAATATCGACTGTACTGGTCTTGTCATATGGTGGTAAAATAAACCTATGTCTCCAGAATATCGGCCTATATCTGACCATCTGATTCACTTTCCGGCGTTTCTATCACAGTGTCTTGAGTTGATAACGCTTATAACCCTCGTATGTAAATCCCGGAATAGAACGCATGGCACCAGAAACGTACGGGCTTATCAGCCTGTTTCCGGCGATGCTCGCCATTGTACTGACGTTGTTCACTCGCCAAGTACTGCTCTCGCTGTTTGCAGGTATCTGGATCGGTGCGACGGTTCTCGTCGGCTGGAACCCGGCCGCCGGAGCCGCTCGAAGCCTCCAGTTTGTCGTGGATAACGTGACTGAGCCGTTTAATGTCAAACTGCTCTTGTTCACGTTCCTTATCGGGGCAATGCTGGGGATGATCTTCCTCTCCGGCGGGATGAATGCGCTGGCGTCACAGATGGTCAAGCGCATTCGAACCCGTCGGCAGGCGGCGCTTGGCACGTCGCTACTGGGGATGACGATCTTCGTCGACTCGTACGCCTCGACAATGATTACCGGGTCGGTCATGCGGCCGATCACCGATAAGTTCGACATCAGTCGCGAGAAGTTGGCGTACATCCTTGACTCAACCACTGCCCCGACCGCATCGATATCAGTTGTCTCGACGTGGCTCGGATTCGAGGTCGGCCTCATCGCCGAGCAACTGACCACAATTGGGGTGGACCGAAGCGCGTTCCTGCTGTTCCTCGAATCGATTCCCTATCGGTTCTACAGCCTGCTCGCACTTGCAATGGTATTCATTGTTGTCATCGCCGACCTCGACTTCGGCCCGATGGCGGAGGCCGAACGCAGAGCCAGAGAAGAGGGGAAGGTCCTCGGCGACAACGCTGACCCGCTGATGGAAACACAGGAAGACGATATCGTGACGCCCGACCACGTTGAGCCGCGGTGGTGGTACTTCGCCGCGCCAATCATCGCACTCGTGGGGGTAACCGGGTTCTCGCTGTACTACTCCGGCGGTGGATTCGCTGGCCGGGGCCTTACCGACGCGCTGTCGAACGCAGCCACTGCGGATGCCATCGTCTGGGCCTCGTTCTCGGCCTGTCTGGTCATTTTGACCATTCTCGTCGGGCACGCACGAATCGCAGTTGACGAAGTGAGCGACGCTATCTTCGAGGGCTTCAAGATGGTGATGTTCCCCGTCGCGGTGCTCTCGCTCGCGTGGTCTATCGGTGCCGTGAGCCAGGCACTCGGTGTCGGTCCATACGTCATCGCCATCAGCGAGGGAATTATCACGGCTGGGATGTTGCCCGCCGTCATTTTCGTCAGCGCGGTGATTATCAGCTTCAGCATCGGCACGTCCTGGGGGACGATGGGTATCCTGTTCCCGGTCGCAATCCCGCTCGGACACGCGCTCGGTGCGCCGCTGGCACCGGCTATCGCGGCGATTCTGACCGGCGCGCTGTTCGGTGACCACTGTTCGCCGATCTCGGACACCACGGTGATGTCGAGTATGTTCGCCGCGAGCGACCACGTCGACCACGTGAACACCCAGATTCCCTACGCGGTGCTGGCCGGCATCGTCGCAACGGGACTGTTCCTGATGGCCGGCTACGGCGTCCCGGCGTACATCGCGCTCCCGATCGGACTGGCCGCTGTCGGGTCCGTGACGTACCTGCTCTCAGAACAGTTGTCCGTCGAGGTCCCGAGTTCGTACGGGTCGAAAGCGGACTGAGACGGTCCGCTTTCTGAAGTGCTGTCGTCTCGTCTAAACGATTTCCCAGCCGTCGTCGGTCCGCTCGACCACGTTATCGTCCGCGAGCCGAGTGAGTGCTTCCTCGACGATCTCCGGCGGCGCTTCGATCTCTCTGGCCAGCGCCGGCACCGTGTCGATACCGTTTGCGAGCCCGCTGACCAGTTCTGCGTACAGTCGTCCGTCGCCGTTCTCGAAGCCGGAGTCGATGCGGTCCCGCACGTCCGTCAGACGGGCCTGCACCCACCGCTGGGCCAGCGACAGTTCGTTCTCTAGCTGCTGGAGATGCTCCAGTTCGCGTGCCAGGTCGTGAAAATTCCCGCCAGCTTCCTCGCCTACATCTATCGAGAGGTGACGGCAGGAGGGCATCTCGAACTCGGGATTTGCCGGATAGGCGCTCTTGGTGCCGAACTCATAGGGAGAGACACGGACCTCCAGACGGAGGTTCCGGGCGATAGAGAAGTACTTCCGGCGCTGGTCGTCTGTCCGGGAGTCGATGAGCCCGGCGTCTTCGAGCTTCTGGAGGTGGTCGATGACGGCTTTCGGGCTAACGCCGATGTATTCGCTGATTTCGGTGACGTAGCAGGGCTTGTGTGCGAGGAGTTTGAGAATCCGCCGGCGGTTGGCGTTTCCAAGGAGATTGAGTAACTCGGCGGAGTCCATCGACACGTAGGTAGCGGGTCACGGTTCAAAAGGGTGACTCTCGTCGGGCGGTTTGCTAGCGTCACCTGCCTACGATAGCTGGTCTATCCACGACGCGCCCTGTGAGCCGCTGTTGCCGCTCCCCTGACCGCTTCCGCCATTACCGCTCTGTCCGCCGTCGTTCCCCTGCCCACCATCATTTCCGCCGCCATTTGCGTTGTCGTTGCCACCGTCAGAAGCGCTGTCAGAATCATCAGCACCGTTACTATCAGAGGTGTCGTCAGCACCGTCACTGCCAGAATTTCCGTCAGAGCCATCGGAGTTACCACTGTCAGAACTGTCGTCAGAGCCATCGGAGTTACCACTGTCAGAACTGTCGTCAGAGCCATCGGAGTTACCACTGTCAGAACTTCCGTCAGAGCCATCGGCACTGCCACTGTCAGAACTGTCGTCCGAGTCCGATGTACCGGCTGAATCATCCTCCCCACCACTGTCGGCTTCATCTGAACCGCTGTCGTCTCCTGCGGTATCGTCGCCGCTGTCGTTCTCATCACCACTCCCATCGCTGTTGCCCCTGTCGTTACCCTGCTCAGCTCCGTTTCCCCCACTCTGAGCTGTGTCGTCGGACTCGTCGGTTTCGTTTTCGCCGTCGTCAGGCCCGTCGTCCGGTGGCCCTCGGTCACTCTCGTTCCCTTGCTGTCCGGGGGCATCTGCAGGCGGTCCCTGTTCGCTTTCGTTGACACCCTCCTCAGACACGTTGGCTGGTGGGCCCCGGTCGCTCTGGTTGCTCCCAACGTCGTCCGGTGGTCCTTGGTCAGTTCGGTTGACACCGGCGACGTCCGGTGGCCCCTGATCATCCGGGCCGGCGGTCTCTGGCGGTCCGGCGATGCCGCGAGCAATCGACGAGACCTGCTGGCCGGAGAGCTTGCTGGCGTTCTGTTTCAGGCGCTCCAGTGCGGTCTCGTTCACACCGGTCTGTTCGGCGGCCGTGTCAGTGTCGTTGATGGCGGTCTGCAGGCCCGCGATTTCTGTCGTGAGCCGGCTTCGCTGCGCCACGTAGGCTTGCTCACTGATATTTCCGTTTTCGTATCGCTGTTCGAGCGAGGCGTTGCGCTCCTGCAGTCGTTCGAGTCGGCGCTCAAGTGAGCCGGTTCGGTCCGTGACCAGTTCGGCTCGTTCGGTTCCGTTGGACTGGTTGTATGCCGACCGCCACATCCCGTTTTCCACTGTGTCGTTCGCGGCGGCGGAGTTCGACTGCAAGAACGCAGTGAGTTGCACTCCCATCCCGCTGGCAGAGTTGTTCTGCGTGGCCACTGTCTCCGTCGCGGTCTCCTGTGCTGTCACGGCCGGGAGGCCGACAGCGACAGTCCCGACGATGACCAGCACGGTGAGGAGCGTGGCCTGGCGTGGGCTCATTCCTATCCCTGCCTCTGTCCTCCCTCATCAAAAAGAAACGCCTTCGTTCGCGTCGTTCATCGACGCCTGAGACCGCCTCAGATAGTCCAAGAGTGTTTAAGTTGTCTTTTTACTCGGCACTTGCATCGGCAGCAGCCGCCAGGCGATTCCCACCGATAGCACCGAGAGTGCGACGGTCGCGAGCGGCAACACCACCCCTGGGTCGTATCGCAACGGCGGATGGTAGCCGAAGCCGTAATCGAGGACGTCGTTAGCGAGTGCCAGCACCAGCGCAGTCACGAGCGCGCCCTTCGTCGTTCGGGCGTAGTGTGGGACTAACAGTCCCTCGGCGACGAAGCCGAGGTGGGTAATGATGATGCCGAAATACGCCCACGGAGCCGGGAAGTAGGCGTCGAAGCCGATGTTTAACGCCACGACAGTCCACAGCCCCATCTTGACCAGCCAGACCAGCGCAATCGTGTGGAGGTACGCGAGCGGCACCGTCAGCGGAACCTCGTCGAGCGACTTGCCGAGGAATGGCAGGAGGGTCGCTACCGACAGCGTCATCAGGAACAGCGCGGCCGGCGAATCGGCGTACAGCGGCCAGAGAAACGTCGACACCTCGGGCATTGTTTCGACGTAGAACCGGACGCCAACGAGCATCGCGACAGCGTTGACAACCAGCAGCCACACGAGACTCGGCGTCTGTTCCAGATAGTACCGCGCGTACCGACGTGGCAACGGCCCCCGCTGCTCGCTCATAGGTCGACTCGGGGCCGGCCGTGGCAAAGCCCTGTCGGACGGGAGTCGGCATCGGGTCACCGGCCCCCCGAATCCGCGCTGTTTGCACGACGACAAAAGGTTGCCGGCGAACACTTATGTGTGTGAGTGTCACACATACACTTGCACCGATGTTCGAACAGTTTTCGCGGGGATACTACCTCGGCCGCCTCTACGTCGAACCGAGAGACGACGCGGCGGCCGCGATGTGTCGCGAGCAGCACGAACGAGTGAACGAACAGTTGTACGCCTCCGGAGACGGGGTTGAGCGCACAGACTATCCGCTGGTAATGAAACTCGGTTCCCAGCATTTCGCCGTCCACGGGGACGAACAGGTCCCGGCGGACACACTCGTCGTTCCCGAACCGATGCTCGAAGACGCCAACGTCCGGAACCCGCCCAGCCTCGAAGAAGTGTTTCTGGCGAAAGCGGACCACGCCGCACAACTGCTCTCTATCTCCGAGGGGACGCCGACACTGCCCGACACCGCTGTCTGAGGGGGCACAACTCCGTTTTACTGTCTTTTCTCCGTCCACCGAGTGGGCGAAATGCTTGAAACGCGTGATAAGTAGGTTATACGCTTAAGCTACAGACCAATGCGGTTCAGGGGCTTCTAGTTCCCTGTATGTCACAGCGAAGTCACACCGACAACTGGGACAGCGCTACAGAATCCAAATTCTACCTCCCCGCCGGGGTCACCCCGTCGTCCGAAGCCAGTTGGTCCGAGCGGCTCTGGGCCATGCTATTCAATCATCGCGTCTGAGCCGGCGACATCACTGCACGGGAACCCCTTGCCCAGCGGGCGAGTCCCTCTCTCAAGCCGACCTGCACAGACGGGAAATAAAATCCGCATTGACTCCGTACTCAGAACTCACGACCAACCGACTCAGTTAAGCCACCGCACGACCTCCTTCACCCAGTAACGAGAATTTGAGACAAAGCCGCCACAGACATCTCGAACGAACACTGTAATTGCACGTTTTGCCACACTCACACCACTACCCTACAACTAATGACCGATATCAAGGCGGTCGTCCGGGTCGAGCACCCTGACATCGTGCTTACAGAGACCGTGACCCACGCCCCAGATTCGAACGTCAGGTCCGTGTCAGAGGCGGGTACGGACCCGACGTCGGGCAGGTTCTTTTACTATATCGAATCGCCTGATTTCCAGCAGTTCGAGGCCGGGTTACAGAACGACAGCACTATCGGCGAATTCGAGCGCGTCATCGAAACCAGAGACAACGAGGCCATCTACAGCTTTGAGTACACTGACGAGGCGAAGATTCTCTCTCCCGTAATCTCATCCGCGAATGGGGTTATCCTCGACATGGAAAACGACGGGAGCGCATGGATACTGACGATATGGATGCCAGAGCGAACGGCTCTCGCTCATCTCTGGGACTATGCTCAAGAGAACGACATCGACATCGACCTGCTGCGCGTGAACGAATACGCCAGTCTGGGCAACACGGATGCAGGGTTGACCGACAGCCAGCGGGAAGCGCTTCTCGTCGCACTCGAAACGGGATATTTCGAAGAACCACGGAACGCGACTCTCAGCGACGTTGCCGCCGACCTAGACATCTCTCAGCCTGCGGCCAGCGGTCTCCTTCGACGTGGCATCAAGCGGCTCATCATCTCCTCGCTGAGAGATGACGACGGACCGCCGAACTGAGCGGGAGCGTTCCGATGCAGCGACGGTTCGGGAAGTCACTTTTAAGCCCGTCCCCGTCTGCCATCCAGTCGATGCTTGACCGGTTGCTGGGACGGGCGTCGCTGAAGGAGCGAGTAGCCGAACTTGAGGAGGCAAACCACCACCTCGAACGACAGCTCGACGCCGAGAAGGAGCGCCGCGCCGACGCAGCGACCGAGCGCCAGCGGGCCGAGGCCGAGGTCAATCGGCTGGAGGACCGCGTCGCCGAACTTCAGGACCGAGTCGAACGCCTGCAAGACGAGGAGGGAGAATCGACGTTCCGAGCCGAGGAAACGCTCAGTCGGGCGCGACTGAGTGAGGTCCTCGACCGGCTGGAATCCGTCGAGACAGAACCAGAGGGGGTCTTTACCGCCTACGTCGATGCGGAGCGCTCCCTGCCGGGTCCAGTCCGGGACGCCTTCGGTGACCGCGCGTCGCTGGTCGCCAGCGCCGCACCGTGTCTCGCAGTCACCGACGACGCCGGCCTCCTGTCGGCGTGTCTGTCCGTCCCCGCGCCGTCGTCGCCGTTCACCGGGTGGGCCGACACGGTCCAGCTGGAGCGGTCGTGGTTCGAACCGACCGGCGAGCACGTCGTCGCGCTGGTTCGCTCGGACCTGTTCGCCATGGGCGAGTACGACGGCCGGGAGCAAACTGCGTTCCACGGGTTCGACTCGGAGCTAAAGAGCCAGCACTCCAAGGGCGGCTTCTCACAGAGCCGGTTCGAGCGGCTCCGGGACCAGCAGATCGACTCCCATCTTGACCGCTGCCGGGCCGCTATCGAGGAGGTGTCCCCCGACCGGCTGTACGTCGTCGGCGAGGGGTCAGTTATCCACGAGTTCGAGGACCTCTCGACGGCGATGAAACCGGTCGACGCGACTGGGGAGCCCGACGCAGCACTTGACGATGCCGTCCGGTCACTGTGGACCGTTCGGTTGCGCGTGCCGTAGTTTGGGCCCTGTTCATTCCGGCACCCTCGGTGCCGGTTCCGTAGCTTTTTCGCGGGGCGGTGATTCTGTCCGGCCATGGCCGTAGCCATCTTAACACACGACGCCTTCCCCGACCGAGCCAAAACGGCCGTCGGGCTGTTGCGGTACGGTGACCGAACGGTACGCGCGCTTATCGACCGCGAGCGGGCCGGCCAGCGCGTCCACGACTCGCTGCCGGACGTGCAGGACGCGCCAGTCGTCGCATCGATGGCCGACGCACCCGAGGTGGACGCGCTCGTCATCGGCATCTCGCCTATCGGCGGCGAGTTCGACGAGTCCTGGCGTGAGGATGTCCGCACGGCGCTCGAACGCGGCTGTGACGTGTATTCTGGACTGCACGACTTCTTGGCTGACGACGACGAGTTCGCCCGCCTCGCCGCGGAACACGGCGCCGAACTGCACGACCTGCGCAAGCCGCCCGAAGACCTGACCGTGGCAGCGGGGACCGCCGGCGACGTGGACGCGACAGTCGTCACGACCGTCGGGACCGACTGCTCGACGGGGAAGATGACTGCCTCGTTCGAGATTCGCGACGCGGCGCGGGAACGTGGCCTTGACGCCGCTGTCGTCCCGACCGGCCAGACCGGCATCGCCATCTCCGACCGGGGTATCGTCATCGACCGCGTCATTGCCGACTACGCTGCCGGCGCGGTGGAACGGTTGGTCGAAGAAGCGCAGGCGGCAGACCTCCTCGTCGTCGAAGGACAGGGCGCGCTGGCCCATCCGGCCTACTCGGGTGTGACGACGAGTATCCTCCACGGGTCGGTCCCGGATGCGCTCGTCATGTGTCACGAGGCTGGCCGGGAGGCCATCCACGGCTACGAGTCGTTCGATATTCCGCCCCTCCCCGAGTACGTCGATATCTACGAGCGTCTGGCCGCCCCAATCTCTGATGCGTCCGTCGTCGCGGGCATGTTGAACACGCGCCACCTCGACGACGATGCGGCCGCGGATGCCGTTGCGGGGTACAGCGCCGCTCTGGATGCACCGGCGACTGACCCGGTCCGCCACGGCGTCCCCGACGAGGTACTGGACGCCATCCTATGAACTGGACCGTCGACCGCCACGACCTGCCGCTGTCGAACCCATTCGGCATCTCGCGGGAGACCAGTGAGACCAGCGAGACCGCCACAGTCGAACTCACCCACGAGGGAACCACCGGCATTGGAGCCGTCACGCCGTCGGCCTACTACGACGAGAGCGCCCAGTCGGTGGCTCAAACGCTGCCGTTGCTCTGTGAGACCGTCGACGGCATCGGTGACCCACACGCCCAGCAACGCATTGAGCGGGACCTCGCCGAGCAAGCGCCGGACCAGCCAGCCGCTCGGATGGCACTCTCTATCGCCGTCCACGACCTCGCCGCTCGGCAACTGGACCTGCCGCTGTACCGCCAGTGGGGGCTCGACCCCGACGCGGTTCCGCCGACCACCTACACGGTCGGCATCGCCTCGCCCGAGCGGATGGCCGAGAAAGCAAGGGAGGCGGCCGACAGCGGCTTCGGCCATCTGAAGGTCAAACTCGGGACTGGGGACGACCGGGCGCGGCTGGACGCGGTCCGGGACGCGGCCCCCGATGCCGAACTACGTGTCGACGCCAACGCCGCCTGGACTGCACAGGAGGCTATCGACAATGCGGACTGGCTTGCCGACGCTGGCGTCACGATGCTGGAACAGCCGGTCGAGGCCCACGATATCGACGGCCTCCGCCGCGTGACCGACGCGACCGAAATCCCCGTCGCCGCCGACGAGTCCTGCGTGACTGCGTCGGACGTGCCGCGGGTCGCTGACGCCTGTGATATTGTCAACGCCAAACTCGTCAAATGCGGCGGCCTCCGGCCCGCAACCCGACTGCTCAACGCCGCCGACGCCCACGGCCTCGACCTGATGCTCGGGTGTATGGTCGAGTCCAACGCCAGTATCGCCGCGGCGGTCCACCTCGCACCGCTTGTCGACTACGTCGACCTCGATGGTGCGCTCTTGCTGGCGTCAGACCCCTACGACGGCGTGTCGCTCGACGGCGACGTGTTCGACCTCACTGCAGTATCGGCCGGCACCGGGGTCCGGCGGATGCGAGATGCGTAGCTGCGAAGTCGCACAATAAAAAATCAGGTTCGGCCGACGACCGCTTACGCCGACTCGGCGGCGTCCAGCAGTTCGTCGTAGTCCGGCTCGTTGGTCGGGTCATCGGCGACCCAGCTGTAGGCGACTTCGCCGTCGTCGTCGACGACGAACACGGCGCGGTTTGCGACGCCAAGCAGCCCGAGGTCTTCGATGTCAATTTCGAGACCGTAGTCCTGAATCGCCGACCGGCCCATGTCGCTGAGCAGGTCGAACTCCAGCCCGTGCTCATCACGGAAGGAGTTCAGCGAGAACGCCGAGTCGGCGCTGAGGCCGAGGACCGTCGCGCCGGCGTCGTGGAAGTCACCGAGGTGCTCCTGCAGGGCGACCATCTCGTTGGAGCACGGCGGTGTGAACGCGCCCGGGAAGAAAGCCAGCACGACCGGCCCGTCGCCCAGGTGGTCGCTCAGTTCGAAGTCCTCTACCTCACCGTTCGCGATTGTCGCCGAGATGTCCGGCGCTGTGTCGCCTGTGGATACCATCACCCGAATATAACGGCGTCATCCGAATAAATACCCGCCATCCGGCAGGGGACTCCCGGACTCCGCTCTACCAAGTGCCGGCCGCTCACAGCCACTCCTCGAAGGAATGGTGCTCACGACTTGCCGCAATGTAGTCCCGCTGCATTGACTGGATGGCTGTTGAGAGGTCGTCGCCGTCATCAAGATACTCACGGACGCGAGCGATCTTCCAGTCGCTTGGGGTCATGCCGGCATCGTAGCGGGCCTCGATAGGGCTGAGGTACTCGTCGATGCGGGCCTCCGAGATGTCCTGTTCGGCCAACCCCAGACGAGCGTACTCAAAAACCTCGTCGTAGATGGCGTCGTGGTCGGCCGTTCGCTCGCCCTGCGCCGTCACCCACGAGAGGTCGGCCTCTAGACCATCGTCCGCAGCGTTGTAGAAACTCCGCCGGGCCTCCTGCCAGGGCAGTTCCGCAACAGGGTGGTCGGCGACGACAAGGCCGCGGATGAGGCCGACCGTCAGCGCCTGTAGCCCGATCATGTCCTTGGCGTGGGGCTGGGTCGGGAGCGGGCGATACTCGATGCGGAGCGACTTTTCAGTGCTTGCCCCGTCGACGGGGGCTCCGCCGACGACACAGCGGAGCCAGCGCCAGTAGGTCCCACGCTTGTGGTCGAACTCCCAGAAATCGTCTTCGAATTCTGTCCGGTCGTCATCGTGCAGGAATTCCCGCAGGAACGGCGCGAACAGGTCGTCGTCGACGACGCGACCGACGACATCCGTCGTGTCGTCGAGGTCTTGCGGGACTCGGACCTTTGGGTTCTCACTGGTGTTGACCGACTGTTCGAAGGCCGCGATACGGAGTTCGTGATGGGTGGTCTCACAGAGCCACTCGCCGTCGGTGTCACCGTACATATCGGCGGGGAGGAACGGCGAGTTCACCGATAGCGCGAGCAGTGGCCCGAGCGTCCGTATCGCGGCGTTGTAGTACTCGGGGAACGCCGCGGCGTCCGGAATCTGGAGGTGTGGCTGGATCGAGGTGGCCAGCGACTCGAACAGAATCGTCGGGAACGACCCGCTGTATCCCGGCACGTCGAAGTCGATGCTGCCGCCAGCGTGGTCCAGCGCTTCGTTGTCTAGTGCCACGTATCTGGGAGCCTGCCGCATGTTGTCCGCGAGGACGACCCCGTCGTTCATCTCGTGTGCCGAGAGATACTCTTTGCTGCCTTCCTCGGGCGGAATGGTCCACATCGCGTCAAGGACGAGTTCGCAGTTGTGCTTGCTCGCCTGCTGGCGGGCCTGTTTCGTCTGCATCTCTACTGCCGTCGTCTGGACCTCCATTCCGGTCTGGTCGAAGCTGTTCGGTTTGGTGTTG
Organism: Haloarcula sp. R1-2; assembly: GCF_011627385.1. Classification (NCBI taxonomy): domain Archaea; kingdom Methanobacteriati; phylum Methanobacteriota; class Halobacteria; order Halobacteriales; family Haloarculaceae; genus Haloarcula; species Haloarcula sp. R1-2. Next base: position 1,147,906 of record NZ_JAANTG010000001.1, on the reverse strand, counting down.
ACTTCGGCGTTGTGCAGACCCAGTTCCTTGTTGGCCTCGCCCTCGAACACCACGTCGGGCAGGCGGGTCAGTCGCCCCTCCCAGTCTTCGGGGTCCATGTACGGCTCGTCGTCTTCTTCCTCGACCGACGACTCAACGGCCGACTCGGCCTCGTTTTCGGGTGTCTCAGGTTCGTCGTCGGCCAGCGGGCTGTCCGGGTCGATGTCGAGCGACGGCCCCTCCCCGGGACCAAACGCGTCGTCGGACTCGTCAGCGGCGTCGCCGGTGTCTTGATCCAGTGACTCATCTCCAGCGGGTTCCAGCGGATCGCCCTCGTCTGGCTCCAGCGACGCCCCGCCGCCGTTTGGCTCCAGTGATGCGCCACCGCCGTTTTCGGGCTCCGCCGGCGCGTCGAGCGACCCGCTCCAGGCAGCCTCGCTCGATCCGCTCAGGTCGTCGTTCAGGTCCGCCTCGGTGGCTTCCTCGCTGTCTTCCGCATCGTCCGGTTCGGGCGGGTCCGGCTCGGCGTTGATGGCGTACAGCTCAATCTCCAGACCGACGGAGAACGCTTCGTTGTCGAACTCCCCGGCCTCGATGGCTCTTCGGAGCTGCATCGCCTGTTCGTCGACCCGCTCAGTGAACGCCGCGGCAGTCTCGTCAGCGAGCGACCGGGTCACCAGGTCGACGATATCGTCCATGCACGGTACTGTGTGTGTTCTTCCACTATAAGTGACCCGTCGTGTCCGGCGTGACGTTACTCGAAGAGGTCCTCGTGGCGAGCCGCGAGGTTGGCGTAATCGCCGGAGCTGAACGCTTCGAACACTTCGTTGGGGTCGATCGTGGTCTCGGACAGCGGCGTCACTGTGGCCGGGCTCCCGCGGACAAAGGACTCCGCGGGCACCTCGTAGCCTGGTGGAACAACCGTCCCCATCGCGACGATAGAGCCCTCGCCGATGGTGGCGTCGCTGACCGTCGAATTGAACCCAACGAGCGCCCCGTCGCGTACATGGGCGTCGTTGAGGACGGCTCCGTGGCCGACCATCACCTTCTCGCCGACGGTCGAGGCGTGGACGATGGCCCCGTCACCGATCGCCGATTCGCGGCCCACCTCGACGGGGGCCACGTCGCCGCGCAACACGACACCGGGCCAGACGTTCGCGTTCGGGCCGATGGTGACATCACCCACCAGTGTCGCCTCGCGGCTGACGTGGGCGTATCCGTGGATATCTGGCGTGGCTCCTTCGAAGGCGTACTCTCGGCTGTCCATACTGCCACCATCGTGTCGGCGGCTCGAAAAGATACCGGTCAGAACGGGGTGCTACCGGTAGTATAGCTGCTATCGAGCACGTCCGTCCCGCAACCGCCAGCGACACCTGGGCTATTCGATGTGGACGACGAGAACGGGGACGGGCGCGCTCTGGACGACCCGTTCGGTGACACTCCCGAGATTGGCGACCCGGTCTCGTCCGGTTCGGCCGTGGGTCCCCATCACGATGACATCAATGTCTTCCTCCTCGGCGTAGTCGGTGATTGTCTTGTGGGGAATCCCTTCTGCCATGGTCGTGACGACTTCGACGCCGGCTTCCTCGCCGCCGACCACGATGTCGTCAAGCGCGACATCTCCCTCTTCCTCCAGCGACTGACGCACCTCGTCTTGATTGGCCTTGTCGGCCGCGACGTAGAGCCGCCTGTCCACGACGTACAGTCCATGGAGAGTCGCGTCGTTGTCACGCGCGATCGAGGTGGCGTGTGCGAGCGTCTCTGTCGTTCCCGAACTGCCGTCTGTGGCCACGAGCACCGAATCGTACATATCCAGCTTCTCATGCGAACCGTGCCCACATAGTACTCCCTATCACGCTGACACGGCCCGTGGCTGTCCAACCGACGGTGTAACCGTCGATTCAGTTTCCGTCGTTCAGTGTATAACTGTTCTAACCATTATTTGTCAACAGGAATACTTTTGCCAGTCCCTGCGCATTAACTTCTATACGATGCAGGGGAGCACGCAGCCAGATGATACACGGGCAGAACTGTACGTTCGTTCACTGCTGCCCGACGGGCACACGCAGCAACAGGCTGCGGTTATCGACCGAATTAAGAGGTTGTCGGACACTGATGTTTTGTCGGACTTTAGCGTTCAGGTCATTGGTCGGCAGATACCGTCCACACCAGCGGAGGCACGGACCGAACTGGGACTCTTCGCACTCAACCGGGTGAGCGTCTTTCAGGAATGGGCAAAACGCAACAAATGTTCACTCGAACCTGCGTTTCAGGTCCGGTCGGTTGACTCTGAGATGTCGGGGGAGCAGTACCGGGCGATCGTGTTCCCGGTCCAACTATTAGCCGAGTACACCGGGTCGGAACTCAGGTGCGTGACGCCGCATACGGCCGACGGGGAGACCGTCACTGTCATGGACCGGCTTACCATGCTTGAAGGCGAGGAAGAACTGGCGCTCTCATCGCTGGAGCGGGCAAGCGCAGCACGCCCACCGGCCCAGTCTGACCTGCCGGCGGCCGACACTGTCGATGAGGATTCGGACCCGCCGTTGCCAGAGTAACACCAGCGTCGCCCGCGTCTCAATACACTTATCCCCGGCCGCCGTCGTATCCTCGGATATGAGTACGGTCACGGTCACGCTGCCCGACGGGACCCCACTAGAGGTCGAACGCGGCAGCACGGTCGAGGATGTCGCCTACGAAATCGGGCCAGGGCTGGGTGACGACACGGTCGCCGGCGTTGTCGACGGCGAACTTGTCGACAAACACGCGCCGTTGACAGCGGACGTCGAACTCGAAATCGTCACCGAGAGCAGTGACGAGTATCTCGATGTGCTTCGTCACTCCGCTGCCCACGTCTTCGCACAGGCCCTGCAGCGCCTTTACTCCGACGCGAAGCTCACAATCGGGCCGTGGACCGACAACGGGTTCTACTACGACATCACCGGCGTCGACATCGACGAGGACGACCTCGAAGCCATCGAGGCCGAAGCCGAGGAGATCATCGAGGAGGACCTCGACATCGAACGCGAACTTGTCGACCGCGACGACGCCTTCGAGCGCTACGAGGACAATCAGTTCAAACAGGACATCCTCGAAACTGAGGCCGCGGACGACGAGGAGGTCTCTTTCTACACCCAGGGCGAGTTCGAGGACCTCTGTCAGGGCCCCCACGTCGAATCGACCGGCGAAATCGGCGGCTTCGCGCTGCTTGAAATCTCGGCGGCCTTCTGGCGCGGCGAGGAAGAGAACGAGACGCTGACTCGTGTGTACGGAACCGCCTTCCCGACGGAGGACGCGCTCGATGAGTTCCTCGAACAGCGCCGCAAGGCCGAGGAGCGCGACCACCGCAAGATCGGCCAAGAGATGGACCTGTTCTCCATCGACGAGACGACCGGGCCGGGCCTGCCGCTGTACGAACCCAACGGCAAGAAGATCCTCAACGAACTCTCGGACTATGTTGCCGGCCTCAACCGTGACGCCGGCTACGACGAGGTCGAGACGCCCCACGTCTTCCGCACCGAACTCTGGAAGAAGTCGGGCCACTACGAGAACTACGTTGACGACATGTTCCTGCTCGATGTCAACGACGAGGAGTACGGCCTGAAGCCGATGAACTGTCCCGGCCACGCCACCATCTTCGAGCAGAATTCCTGGAGCTACCGGGACCTACCGGTGCGGTACTTCGAGGACGGGAAGGTGTACCGCAAAGAGCAGCGCGGCGAACTCTCCGGGCTCTCCCGGACCTGGGCCTTCACCATCGACGACGGCCACCTGTTCGTCCGCCCGGACCAGATTGAGGAGGAAGTGCTGGCGACGGTCGACATCATCCTCGATACGCTTGACACCTTCAATCTCGACTACACCGTCCAGTTCGCCACCCGGCCCGAGAAGTCCGTCGGCGGCGACGAGATCTGGGAGAAAGCCGAATCCCAGCTTGAATCTGTCCTTGAGGAGCAGGACATCGACTACGTCGTTGAGGAGGGCGACGGTGCCTTCTACGGCCCGAAGATCGACTTTGCCTTCGAGGACGCGCTCGGTCGCCACTGGGACGGCCCGACCGTTCAGCTGGACTTCAATATGCCCGAGCGGTTCGACCTCTCCTACACCGGTGAGGACAACGAGGAGCACCGCCCGGTGATGATCCACCGCGCGCTGTATGGCTCCTACGAGCGGTTCTTCATGGTGCTGACCGAGCACTACAACGGGAAGTTCCCGCCGTGGCTCGCCCCCGAACAGATCCGTCTGCTGCCAGTCAGCGACGACAACATCGCCTACTGCGAGGAGATTCAGGATGAACTCGATGACTTCCGGGTCACTATCGAGGACCGTTCCTGGACTGTCGGCAAGAAGATTCAGCAGGCCCACGACGACCGCGTTCCCTACATGTGTGTCATCGGCGACAACGAGGAGGAAGCGGGGACCATCTCGGTTCGTGACCGCAAGGAACGCGAAGAGAAAGACATCGACATCGCCGAGTTCCGCGACCACCTCGAAACTGAGGTCGAGCAGCAACGAACCGCTGTGACGTTCCTCGCCGGCCGATAGCCGCTGTTCGCTCGGCTGATCCTTGCTGCCGATGTACTGACTCCCGGAATAGCTCGGGCGCGTTCTTTTAACCCCGGCGGGCGAGCCGACCTGTATGACCACTGACAGCGGTGAGTCGAGTGACACCATGCGGGGGCGCGCCGCGGGGGACACGCGACTCCTCTGGTTCCTCCTTGATGCGGACCGCTGGCTCGTTACCGCCCTCCTCTCCGGTGTCCTGCTCTGTGCGATTCTCGTCGTCGGGCTCTTGCATCCGAAACCGGCCATGACGTTGCTGACTCGCGGTGACCCGGTCGAAACGCTGTTTCAGGCGCTGATTACGGGGACCATAACCGCAGTAACACTGGTCCTGACACTGAACCAGCTCGTCCTCTCACAGGAACTCGGTGCGGTGGGTGATCAGCGTGAACGGATGAACGGGTCGATGCAGTTCCGCGCCGACGTTGCTGACGCCGTCGACACGCCAGTCAGTCCGGCAGAGCCCTCGGCGTTCCTCCGGTCGCTGGTTCGCGGGACCACCGAACGGGCCGAGAACACCCAGAACGCTGTCGACGAGACGGCACTCGATGACGACCTGACGGCGTTGCTGTCGAACTATCTGGAGGATGTGCGAACAAACGCCGACAGCGTTACCGACCAGCTTGAGGGCGGGACCTTCGGCGAGTTCGATGTCGTCAAGGCCGCGCTGAACTACAACTACTCCTGGAAGCTGTATGCCGGTCGACGTATCCGTGAAGCGTACGCCGACGAACTCACTGACGAGATCGACGACTCGCTTGCGGAACTCGTCGAGACGCTCGAACTGTTCGGCCCGGCCCGGGAACACTTCAAGACGCTGTATTTCCAGTGGGAACTGTCCGACCTCTCCCGGACACTGCTCTACGTCGCCATCCCGGCGCTTACCGTCGCAATCACCTCGTTGTTGTTCCTCGATGTGCAGGATTTCGTCGGCGTCACAGCCGGCGTCCCCGACGCGTTGTGGCTCCTCGCCGTGACGACGACAGCATCCCTGCTTCCGTTCACAGTCCTGATATCGTACATCCTCCGTATTGTCACGATAACCAAACGAACGCTCGCAATCGGCCCGTTCATTCTCCGCGAGACGAACCGGAGTGTCGACGTCGACTGGGAGTGACGCCGTCACATCACCACGGTATAAGTGCCGGTCCGGACTCGCTATGATTATGCAGATTGGTTCGCGTCGGTGTATCCTCAACCCCGTCAGCGGCGACGGCGAGCACGCCGACTACGTTCCGCGGCTGATGGAGGCACGCGGGTTCGGGGTGTACGAAACTCAGGCGGCGGGCGACGCGGTCGAACTCGGCCGCGAAGCCGGGCGGGCTGAGGCCTCTGAGGTCGCCGTCTGTGGCGGCGACGGGACGGTGAACGAGGTTGTCCGCGGACTCAACGACGCCGGCCACCTCGACTCGGTGACGCTGAGCGTCATCCCGGCCGGGACGGCGAACCTTCTGGCCGGGAACATCGGCGTCACAGACATCCAACACGGTGTCGAAATCGCCGATATTGGAGCGACGCGACCGGTCGACGTGGGCATCGCCGACGAGGAGCCGTTTCTCGTCTCCTGTATCGCCGGCCTCCCCGCCGACGCCAGCGTTTCGACTCCGGGCGACCTCAAAGAGCGGTTCGGCACGCTGGCGTTTCTGCTCACCGGCGCACAGGAGGCGCTTCGTTTCGACGGGCTCGATATCACCATCGCGGCTGTCGAGGAGGATGGACCGTTCACCTGGTCCGGCGAGGCCACCTGCCTGCTGGTGGGCAACGCCCGCAAGTTCGTCGCCGAAGGTGGGCAAGCAAACATGGAAGACGGCCTGCTCGACGTGGCTATCGTTGAACAGATGCCAACAGGGAACCTCGTCGCGGAGGCCATCGGCCAGCGACTACTGGCGCTTGATACCGACGGCGTGACCCACGTTCGAGCGGACGAGATTACCGTCGCCGGGCACGGCAAGGAACTCACGTTCAGTCGCGACGGCGAACTCAGCACGCACGAGACGCTGTCGCTGTCGGTGCGTGAGACCACACTGACGCTGCGAGTCGGGCCGGGCTACGAGCCGGACCCAGTGTGACGAGACGGCGCGACCGACGGGCAGTGGTGAGTGAGCCGCGTCCGCTTGCGAAATTCCCTGACAGCGCCCCGGATGTTTTTATCGCCGTCCGTCGAGGGAACTGGTATGCCCTCGCTCTCGATGGGCGCGCTCGTGGTCTTCGCGCTCGTCGTTGCCGCCCTGACGCTGTTCGTCACCGAGTGGCTCTCGCCTGATATGACGGCCATCGCTGTCCTCGTTGCGCTGGTCGTGCTGGAACCGTACACCGGCGTCCCGGCGCGGACAGCCATCGAAGGGTTCGCCAGCCCGGCGGTGGTTACCATCGTCGCGATGTACATCCTCAGCGCCGGTGTCGAATCGGCCGGCGTTGTCGACTGGCTGGCCGGACGGCTCGCGGCGCTGACGGGCGGCGACGAACGGCGTCTGCTGACCGCCATCGTCGGCACGACGGGCGTCAGCGCGGGCTTCGTCAACAATACGCCGGTTGTCGCCGTCTTCATCCCGCTGGTCACCGGCCTCTCGGAACGGTACGGTATCTCGCCGTCGAACCTGCTGTTGCCGCTCTCTTTCGCCGCGATGCTCGGTGGGACGCTCACGCTGGTCGGCACCGCGACAAACCTGCTCGCGAGCGACCTCTCGGCGCAGTTGCTCGGCCGGCCGTTCTCGATGTTCACGCTGACGCCTGTCGGTGTCGTCGTCCTCGCTGTCGGCGTGGGCTACCTGCTGACGGTGGGTCGGGCGCTCGTCCCCGAACGGGTCCATCCCGCGGCCGACTTCACTGAGGAGTTCGAGATGGACCGCCATCTGGCGCAGTTACGGGTTCGCGAGGCGTCCCCGCTGGTCGGGCTGACGGTTCGAGAAGCGCTCGAAGGCAGCGTCTCCGACGACGCAGTCGAGGCGGTCGTTGACGTGGTCGACGCGGGGGAGTCACTGCCGACCGAGGCCACCGTCGAACAGGTCCTCGCGGTGAGTGGCCCGCTTGACGTCGACGTGCTCCAGATCGACCGCGACGGCGAGTCGTTCTTTGCGACAGCCACCGACCGCCCGCTCGAACCTGGCGACGTGCTGACGGTCCGTGGCAACCGCCAAGCTGTCAACCAACTCGCTCAGACGCTTGACCTTCGGGACCTCGCCCGTGAGTCTGTTACGGCGGACTTGCTGGCGGAAAGCGGGCACCCGGGCGTCCTCGCGGAGGCCGTCATCGACAGGGAGTCGCGGCTCCGCGGGCGAACGCTCGCCGACGTGCAACTCCGCAGTCGATTCGACGTGACGGTCCTCGCCGTCCGCCGCGGCGACGAGGTCATTCACGAGGATCTCACGGCGGTCGAACTGTCCGCTGGCGACTTACTCTTACTCCAGACGCCCCTTGACGAGATGGGACACCTCCAGGACGAAGGCTACCTGACCCTGACCGAGGGCCCACCGGAGCTGTTCGATGCGCTTGAGGGCGGCCCACCCTCGCTTGACGCCGCTGCGGCGGTCCCGCTTGCGACCCTGCTCGCCGTCATCGCGCTCGCAGCGCTGGACCTGCTGCCCATCTATATTGCCGCGCTGGGTGGCGTCGTCGCCACGGTCGCCACCGGCACACTGAGCGCCTCGAAGGCCTACGACGCGGTGAGCTGGAACGTCGTGTTCCTGCTCGCCGGCCTGCTCCCCTTGGGCCAGGCGATGCAGGCCACCGGCGGAGCCGCGTTCGTCGGCGCGCTCCTTGTCGACGCCGCCGGCGTCCTCCCGCCGCTCGCGCTGCTAGCGCTGGTGTATCTCCTGACTGCTGTCCTCGCCAGCGCCATCACCCCGGCCGCGACCGTCGTGTTGATGATCCCGATTGCCGTCGCCACTGCCACGGAGATCGGCGCTTCTGGGTTCCCGTTCCTCGTCGTCGTGACGTTCGCGGTCGCGACGGCCTTCCTGACACCCATCGGCTACCAGACAAACCTGATGGTGTACGGTCCCGGCGGCTACCGCTTCACTGACTTCGCGCGCGTCGGCGGACCGCTACAGCTGCTTCTGTGTGCCGTGACATCGCTCTCGGTGTCGGTCGTCTGGCCGCTGTAAAAGTCCCGCGTTGCCGGCGTTACTGCTCGTCTTCTTTCAGCTCGTCCAGTTCCGACTCAACCTCGCTCTCGTCGACGTCGACCTGCGTACTCTCGTCGGCGAGTTCCTGTTCCAGTTCGGTTTCGGAGACATCCGCGTCGCTCGACCCGCTGTCGCCGTCCTCGGCTTTCCCCATCTCGGCTTTTAGCGTGTCGAGTTCGGCGTCGACTGACCCTTTCTGTCGGACTTCCTCAAGCTCCCGCTCCAGTGAACTCTCGTCCGATATCTGACTTTCGAGGACGCCGTCCTCGCGGAGTTCGTCCATCGCCTGCGAACGGGCTTCCATGTCCTCGGTCCGTTCCTCCGCGCGCTCGATAGCCTGATTGATATCCTGCATCTCGTCGCCCGCGCCGGTCATCGCTTCGTTGACGCGCGCCGACGCCTTGGCGGCCTCGTGGCGAGCCTTCATCGTCTCCTTCTTCGTCCGGAACTGCTCGATCTGTTTCTGGAGTTCGTCTTTCTGCTCGACCAGCTGGTCCTGCTGGCTCTGTAAGTCCTGTATCTGGCCTTCCAGGTCCTCGATCTGACTCATTTTCTGCTTTTTCTTTTCCAGCGCCTGGCGGGCGAGGTCTTCGCGGTCCTGCTCGACGGCCTGGCGCGCCTGTTCGTTGTGCTTCTCGACGTTTTCTTCGAGACGGCGCTTCTGTATCTCCAGTCGCTTCTTCTGGGTCGTCAGGTCCGCAATGCCCTGCTTGACGTCCTGCAGTTCGTCACGCAACTGCTCGTAGCTGTAGTCGAGGGTCTCTGTCGGGTCCTCCGCTCGGTTCAGGACGGCGTTGAGCTTGGAGCGGATGACGTACGACGCGCGCGAGAGGATTCCCATGTATGCGCATTGGTCTCTCCAACCTTAAATTTCTTACAGAGGGCTGGCGAGTGAACACGTATGACTACCGTCGGGATACCGGGTGGGCGAGACGTCACCGCGTCGCTTGACCGGCCAGCATCGGACACCGTCATCGTTGCGTGCCCGCCCCACCCGCAGTACGGCGGCTCCCGGTCTGACAGCCGGCTCAAGGCGGTCAGCGACGCGCTGGCCCCCGACATCAGCTGTCTCCGGTTCGACTACGGCGCGTGGGACGAGGGCCGTGGCGAGCGGGCCGACGCCGAGAACGCGCTGGCGTGGGCCGACGAGCGCTACGACGCAGTTGGCCTGTTTGGCTACAGTTTTGGCGCGGCTGTGGCGCTCTGTACGGCCGCTGCACACGACACTGCGGCCGACCCAGCGGCCCTGTCAGTGCTCGCCCCACCGGCCGGCGTGACCGCGCATCTCGATGCGGCCACTGCGCTTGACGCCATCGACTGCCCGGTACAGGTCGTGGTCGGGGAGCGCGATGCGACAGTCGACTGGGAACCGGTCGTTGACCGGGCTACCGAGCTGGGCCAGACGGTTGAGCGCCTGCCAGCCGACCACCATTTCGTCGGGCAGAGCGGCCGTATCGGCGAGACGGTTGGGCCGTTTCTCCGCGACCACCTGTAGCTGCTGGGAACCCGGTATTCAGAGTCCGTAGTCGATTCCTGTCGCCGGTTCAGTACCAAGTGAAAGTATAGCTCAGCCCCACACCTGCTGGACAGTATCGAAAGACAGAGGCGCTGTCGGCTCGACCTCATACTATGGACCGCCCGCTCTCGTTTGCTGCCGTGTCGTTTCTCGCCACGCTGGTGACGCTGTTAGTACTGATGCAGACGGCACTCGTCGCGGGCGGGCCGCTCCGGGCACTCGTGCTTGCCTCGGTTGGTGCCATCGGGACGTACTTCGCCATCCGGTCCGGCGTCCTCAAGTCCTGACCGTCGCCGAACCTCCCCACCAATACCGAAGATACATTTATACTATATACCAATAAATAATGTTGTATGTCAACGCGAACCGGAGCGGCGGTGTCTCACTCGACGCGGCACGGCGTCGTCTCGCTTCTGGGGGGGTTCATCGCCGGGTACCTGTTGTTTATCGCCATCGGCTCCAGTCCCAGTGATGCGGTGTTTTCGGCGCTGTCACTTGCCGCGCTCGTAGCTGCGTGGCGCGTCCTCACGCAGCCCTCACTGTAGCCGCGTTGACACTGCGACGGGGTGGCGAACAGTGCGCGCTCCGAAACCGTTTAGACTACGCGGGGTTCACCGTCGGTATGCCGACCGAACCCGAAACGGACTACGACCCGGAACTGGGTCGGAAGTTCATCTTCGTCACCGGTGGCGTGATGTCTGGCCTGGGGAAAGGCATCACTGCCGCCAGCACAGGTAGATTACTCAAAAACGCCGGGTTCGACGTTACAGCGGTCAAGATTGACCCGTATCTGAACGTCGACGCCGGTACGATGAATCCCTTCCAGCACGGCGAGGTGTACGTGCTCAAAGACGGCGGGGAGGTCGACCTCGACCTGGGGAACTACGAGCGGTTCCTCGACATCGACATGACCTTCGACCACAACGTCACCACGGGGAAGACTTACCAGCACGTCATCGAGAAGGAGCGGTCCGGCGACTACCTCGGTCGCACGGTCCAGATTATCCCGCATATCACCGACGACATCAAGCGCCGTATCCGCGAGGCCGCCGAAGGCAACGACGTCTGTATCATCGAAGTCGGCGGCACGGTCGGGGACATCGAAGGGATGCCGTATCTCGAAGCGCTCCGGCAGTTCGCCCACGAAGAGGACGAGGACGATATTCTCTTTACCCACGTCACGCTCGTCCCATACTCGAAAAACGGCGAGCAAAAGACCAAGCCGACCCAACACTCCGTGAAGGAACTGCGCTCTATCGGTCTTCAGCCCGACATTCTGGTCGGCCGCTGCTCGGACAAACTCGATATCGACACCAAGGAGAAGATCGGGTTGTTCTGTGACGTGCCGACGGAAGCCGTCTTCTCGAACCCCGATGTCGACGATATCTACCACGTCCCGCTGATGGTCGAGGAGGAAGGTCTCGACCAGTACGTGATGGAAGAACTCAACATCGCGTCGGAGGCGCTGCCCGAGGACGAGCGGGAGAACCGCTGGCGCGACCTCGTCACGCAACAGACCGAAGGTGAGATCGAAGTCGCGCTCGTCGGCAAGTACGACCTCGAAGACGCCTACATGTCCGTCCACGAGGCGCTGAAACACGCCGGGCTGGAGAAAAACGTCGACGTGAACGTCCGGTGGGTCAACTCCGAGAAGATGAGTGACCACCACGCCGACCGGATGCGTGAGGCCGATGCCATCGTCGTCCCCGGCGGGTTCGGGGCGCGCGGGACCGAGGGCAAAATCGAGGCCATCCGCTACGCCCGCGAGAACGACGTTCCGTTCCTCGGGCTGTGTCTCGGCTTCCAGATGGCCGTCGTCGAGTACGCGCGGAACGTGCTGGACCTCGACGACGCCCATTCCGCGGAACTGGCCGAGGACACGCCACACCCCGTCATCGACATCCTCCCCGAGCAGTACGAAATCGAGGACATGGGCGGGACGATGCGGCTGGGTGCCCACGAAACCGAAATCGACGCGAACACGCTCGCCGCGACGCTGTACGGCGGCGAGTCGTGTACGGAACGGCACCGCCACCGATACGAGGTCAACCCCGAGTACATCGACGACCTCGAAGCCGCCGGGCTGAAGTTCTCCGGCCGCGCCGGGAACCGTATGGAGATACTCGAACTCGCGCCCGAGGACCACCCGTACTTCATCGGGACGCAGTTCCATCCGGAGTTCCGCTCCCGACCGACGCGTGCCAGTCCGCCCTTCGTCGGCCTGCTCGAAGCCGTGCTCGGCGACGACCCCCACACTGTGACGACTGAGGAGGTGAGCCACTGATGGTTGACGTCGACGAGTTCATCGCCGACGCGAAAGCCGAGATCGCAGACGAGATCGGCGAGAAGAACGCTGTCATCGCACTGTCGGGCGGCGTCGACTCCTCGACGGCCGCCGCCCTGGCCTACGAGGCCATCGGCGACCAGCTCACCCCCGTCTACGTCGACACCGGGCTGATGCGAAAAGGCGAGACCGACCAGATACGCGAGACGTTCAGCTACATGGACTCGCTGCGTATCGTCGACGCACAGGACCGGTTCCTCGACGCGCTCGGCGACGAGACCGACCCCGAGGAGAAGCGCCACATCATCGGCGAGCAGTTCATCCGGGAGTTCGAGACCGTTGCGAAGGACGTCGACGCCGACTACCTCGTCCAGGGGACCATCTACCCGGACCGCATCGAGAGCGAGGGGACCATCAAGTCCCACCACAACGTCGGCGGCCTCCCCGAAGTAGTGGACTTCGAGGGCATCGTCGAGCCGATGCGGGACCTCTACAAGGACGAGGTCCGCGAGGTCGCCCGCGCGCTTGACCTCGAAGAGATCATCTCTGAACGGATGCCGTTCCCCGGTCCCGGCCTCGCCGTCCGCATCATCGGCGAAGTCACCGAGGAGAAACTGGAAGTGGCCCGCGAGGCCAACCACGTCGTCGAGGAGGAACTGGAGGAGTACGAGCCGTGGCAGGCACTGGCCGCCGTCATCGGCAAGGCCACGGGTGTCAAGGGCGACAACCGCGTCCACGGCTGGGTCGTCGCCGTCCGCTCTGTCGAGAGCCGGGACGGAATGACCGCCCGGGCACAGGAACTTGACTGGGACACGCTCCAGCGCATCCAGTCGCGCATCACCGGGGCACACGAGAACGTCGCCCGCGTCGTCTACGACGTGACCCACAAACCGCCGGCGACAATCGAGTACGAATGAACGTCGTCCTCGTCGGCACGGACCCCAACGGACTCACGGACGCGCTCGAAGCTGAAGGACACACAGTGACGGTTGCCGATGTTGGTAACCGACCCGGGCTGGAGGAGGCCGGCATCCACGAGGCGGACGTGTACTTGTTGACCGAGATGTCACAGGCCACCTCAATCGCCGTTGCGAAGGACCTTAACCCCGACTTGCGGGTCGTCGTCTACGCCGAGGGGTCGCTTCCGGACTTCGCTAGCCGACAGACCGACCTCGTCGTCGACCCGAACCTGCTCGGCTCCGACGCGGTCGCCGAGGAACTGTAGCGCAGTTCCGGGCGCTCCGGTTGTTGCTCACAGCGTCGCCGCAAGCCGGGCCAGTCGCTCTGTGCCATTTTTCTTGAATGGAACGCCGTGGCCCGGGACAGCGATGTCAAGGTCAGGCGCGCGCTCGGCGAACTCACTGACACTCCGGGTGACGGCGTCGGTATCGTAACTCAACAGCCACGGTGAGGGCTCGAAGCGGCCGCGGTCCTCACGGACGAGGTCACCCAGCAGTCCCAGTGACAGCGACTCGCTGACGTAGCAGACGTGTCCCGGCGTGTGTCCGGGGGTGTGATAGGCGGTGAAACTCCCGACGGTATCGCCGTCGGCCAGGGTGACAACGTCGTTGTCCGGCGCGTCGACGAACGGTGAGACGAGTCGCTGGAACGCACCCTTGTGGTTTCCCAGCGGCGGCGACCGCTCACCGGTGACCAGCGGCGCGTCCCGCTTGCCGACGTAGATGGGCACGTCGATGCCGTCGAAGGCGGTCAGTCCACCGACGTGGTCGAGATCGAAGTGTGTAAGCAGAATGCGGTCCAGATCCCGGAGCTCGTAGCCGGCATTGCTCAGGCCGGCGATGAGTTCGTTGCCGTGCCAGGGCAGCCCCGTGTCCACGAGCGTGAGTGCGCCGTCGTCGTCGACGAGCGTCGCGTTGACGCCCGTGAGATCGTACCACCAGATATCATCGGCGAGCGCCGTCACCATAGCGCGGGGTTGGTGCGGCGATTCCTAAACCCTTGGTCACTGCTCCGTTTCGGTGAGCCGGCTCCGGTTCTAATCGAGTGCGACCGGCGCGGCCTGTCGCACATCGTCCTGCAGCCGGTCGGCGTGGTCGAGCCGAATCTCGCGGGCATCACGGGGTGTGACCGGTTCCGGTCTGTCGAACGTCGGCGCGACCGGTTCGTACGCGTCCACGTCGAATCCCATCCGGTCGAGATACGACCCAACGCTATCGCAGGTGGCCCCGTCCCGGATAGCGTCGTTCGCGTATGCAAGGACAGCGTCGAACTCCGGGAGCACGATTTTGTCGTCGGTAACGCGGCCCGTCTCACCCTCGATACGCACCTCGGTTCCCCTGAGGTGGTCCATGAGAGACGCTACGGCGTCGGCGAGTTGCAGGACCTGACTCGGGAGTGCAGCGTCGGGCGACCGCCACTCGACGGTGCCGAACTCGGCCCGAAGCTGGACTGGCGTCCAGATAGCGCTTTCGGGCTCGAAGTTCGCTGCGACAGTCCGGCGGTCGACACCAGCGTCGACAGCCGCGGTCACAAACTCATCGTAGCGCCGTTCGAGCCGGCGGTCCCACTCCGCAGTGTCGTTGAGATACGACCACAGCCAGCCCTGGTGTGGCACCGAGTTGTACGCCATCCAGCGGTACAGTTTCGAGCGCGCACTGTCGGCCAGCCGCCGGCCGCGGAAATACGGCGAGGACGAGACGAGCGCTAGCGCGGGGTCAATGGCAATCAGCGTATTCAACTGGTCGATTTCCCGCCCCGGCTGCTGTTCGATGTGGATGTGCGTGCCGGCACAGTGGCGGACGTACTCGAAATCATCGCCGACGACACAGTTTTGAATCCGGGTCCGGTCGCACGGAATCTCCTGAATCTCGTCAGCGTTGACTGGGGTCGAAAGCGGCACGAGCCGTTTCCCGAGGTCGTCGGCCCGCCGCAGCACGGCTCCGAGTCGGTCAAGGAGTTCCTCGCGCAGTTCTGTAGCTGTCTCACACGGCGTTGTCTTGACCTCCAGCAGGGGCTCGACGAACTCTCGCTCCGCTCCTGGGGTTGCGTTGACGAGCGCCCCCGGTTCGACCAGCCGGCCCGCGTCGTCGATGACCCAGTACTCCACTTCGATGCTTCGTCGTATCGGTTCGGATTCGTGTACTGACACAGTGGCCTCGCTGTGAGTTCAGCGGTGTGTTCCCGCGCCGGGATTCAGTGGTAACACACCACACGAAAGCTGCGACCAGATGGTTAATGATAGTTGTGTGATTAGTAATATTTGCCACATCAAGCGCCACGGTTGCGGGGATAACCGGTATAAAATACGTCATACGTGCCACGACTCCACCGAAACATCTCCTATGTAGAGATATCTGTCGGGTCGAAACGGAACGCCGCTCAGAACGGCAACTGCGACCGAACGAACTGCACGCCGGTCTTGACCTTCGACGGGTCCCGAATCCGTTCCATCTCCGCGTCGGTGAGTTCGAAATCGAAGACCGCCAGGTTCGCTTCCAGGTGCTCGCGGCTGGATGCCTTCGGAATCGCTGCCACGCCGTCCTGCTGAACCAGCCACCGGAGCGCGACCTGCGCCGGGGATTTCCCGTATTTGTTTCCGATCTGGACGAGCGCGGGGTCGTCAAGGACGCCGCCGCGGGCCAACGGGCTATACGCGGTCAGGAGCACGTCGTGGATGCGACAGTAATCCAGCAGTTTCCGCTGGTCCCAGTAGGGGTGGTACTGTACCTGATCGGTGAAGATAGGGGCCGAGGAGATGTCCCGCGCCCTGTCCAGCAGCGACGGCGAGAAGTTGCTGACGCCGATGTGGTGGACCAGCCCCTCCTCGACGAGGTCGTTCATCGCCCCGAGCGTCTCCGACAGCGACGCCATCCACGGGGTGTTCGGCCAGTGGATGAGCAGGAGGTCCAGATAGTCTGTTCCCAGTTTGTTCAGGCTCTCTCGGGTCGACCGGCGGACGCTGCGCTCGTCGCGATTGGACCCGTCGAGCTTTGTCGTCAGAAACACGTCTTCGCGGTCGACCGCGGCGGCATCCATCCCCAGCCCGACCTGCCGCTCGTTGCCATACGCCTGTGCGGTGTCGATGTGGCGATAGCCCATCCCCAGAGCTGTTTCGACGGTTTCACGGCAGGACTGGCCGGTGAGCTGCCACGTCCCGAGGCCGAGTGCGGGGACCGACGTTCCCTGAATCTGAATATCGTCCATACTGTTCGTTTGTATCACACCGGTAAAACGTCGGTGTCAACCCGACGCCCCGCTGTGGCTGATAGCTCAGGGGTATGTCGTGGCTACTGTCGAGAGTTATGAGTATATATCATAAACAATTTTGAGGTATTAATATCGCGTCCGTTCTATCTGCCACGTCTCACGAGGGACAGGAGTGAGCGTTCATGGATACCCACCGTCCACAACGACTGCTGGCATTGGCGTATGAACAATCCACTGTCCGGGGGCGTCACGGATGAGTGAGCTAGCTGGCGTCTTCGTCTCGTTGACGACTGGGTCCGGGAGACACGAGGGGACCGACGACCACGTGTACCTCGGCGTCTGTGGCACGGTCGGCGGCCGCGAGTTCGCGCTCAACGTCGAAAATTTCGACGACTGGGAGGAGGGAAGCGTCGTGACCTACTCCTTCGGAAAGTACGCGAACTTCTACGGGGGGAAGGACCCGCGAACCGCGGCCGACCAGCTCGACCGAATGACGATTTGCCTGCCGAACATAACGCACGTTTATCTCCGCAAACAGGGGGACCGGACGACATCGGGGGACGATTTTTGGGAGCTAGAGGAGTGCCACGTCAACCTCCATTCACAATCTTCGACCCGGCAGTTCGTCTCCACCGGAACGGCGCGCCTCGGGAACGAGTACGGACACAAACTCTGGCTGGCCGAGTCGTTCCACCAGGGAACGTATCGGGACGCGCGAATCCCTGCGGATGGGGCCGCCGAGTGCGAACGCCAGCGGGAGTGAATCCCTTCGGAGACACGGACAACAACTCAGGCTTGCCACACTGTCAAAACGCCAGCGGGCCGTTTTTCGACGCAGATGCGAGCGGCCAGCTAGTGACCTGCGGTGGTGCCTACTTCTCCAGGATAGTTCCGCCCGAACCGACCGCGATGTCGGTGCCGCCGCGGACGACGGCCGTCAGATTCTCGCCGGCGGGCGTCTCATCCGGGGTCCAGTCGCCACCGCCGAGGGCGTACACCTTGCCACCGCCACCGACTGTGTAGCCGGTGCTGTCGTCGTCGGTGACCTCGATGTCTCGCAGGCCGGCATCGCCTGTGTCGGTCGGCGTCCATTCAGAGCCGTTCCAGTGGAACACCATACCGCCACCGCCGGAGACCCACACGTTGTCCGGGCCGTCGGAGTCGACGCCGTAGAAGTTGACGTTGGCGTCGGCGAGGCCGATCTTGTCCCACGTCGACCCGTCATCGGTGACGAAGACGCTCTTGTTGCCGTCGACGATATGGCCCGAGCGGACCCCGTGGAAGTCGACAGCGTTGATGGCTGACCCGGACCCGGGCGTGGTGTAGTCCCACGTCTCACTCGCGCCGTTCTCGAAGCTGTAGTACATCTTGCCGGAGTCGCCGGCGACGTAGACGTTTGCCTCGCCGGCGCTGCCGGTCACGGACACGTCGTTGAAGTTGTTGGTGACATCCATCGGAGCGCTGTGGTTGGTAAGCACGCCCGACTCCACGTCGTACTCGCCGATAGCGCCCGAGGCACCGACGAACCAGAGGGCCGTGCCGTCGTCGGTCACGTCGGCCCCGTAGAGGCTGTTGCCGTTGCCGGTCGGGCCGCCGCCGATGACCTTCTGCCAGCCTGTGCTGGTTCGTTCGAGGACGATACCGCCACCCGCCACCGCGTACGCACTGGCCGCGGTGTACTCGACATCGTGGAGGGTGTTCCCGGTCGGGGACTCGACGGACTCCCAGGGACCGGCCGCAGCAACTGTCCCGGAGAGGGCCGCCCCACCCAGTGCAGCTGCAGCTGTTGCGCCGATACCCTTGAGTACGCCGCGTCGTGTCGCGTTGCGATCGGACATGACACCCGGTTCTGTGGACTGTCCCCACTTCAATGGGCGGCGCAGTTAACGACCTTTCACGGCGATTTATCCGTTTAAACAGCCGATATTCGGGAGTATGGGCCGTTGGCATCGGCAAAACTGGTGGCCCGGAGCGAGCCGGCAAATATCACGTTAAGTCGGCTAAACGGACACAAGACTGATACCATGAATCCGCCGGCTGTGGGTCAGGACAGTTCAGCGACGAGTGACGGGGCTTCCGCCGCGATGATCTCGTCAATGGCGACACGGGCCGCCGCCGGGTCCGCGGGCAGGCAGAACACTGGCGTCCCATCGGCGATCCCGGCCGTCGCACGGATGGCGATGACCTCGGTCCCCTGTTGTTCGAAGAGGAGGCCCCGGTACACTTCCTCGAATCCCGGCAGGGCTTTCTCGAACAGGGGGTGGACCGCTTCGAGCGTCTGCTCCGCCGGGGCGACGCCGAGTCCCCCCGCGGTGACGACGACCTCCACGTCGTCACGCCCGACCAACCTGTCGACGGCCTCCTGAATGCCGTCATAGTCCCCTCGAAGGCGTTCGCGGGCTGTGACTGTCTGGCCGGTCGCTTCGAGTGCTGTCTCCACTGCCTCGCCCGTCGGGTCGCCTTCCTCTGTCGCCGTCCCGACCGTGACGACGGCGATGGCCACTGACTGCTCCTGCGCCGCGTCGGTCTGGGTCACTGTTTGCGCTGGCGTCGCATCCGTTGTCTGAACTGCCGCTTCCTGCGGTGTGTCTCTCGGCTGCGTAGCTGATTGTGTCTCGGCGCTGGCTTCCTCGTCAGGTCTCTGTGTCGCCTCAGCAGCCGTTTCAGCGTCCTGTGTTTCGGTCGCTGATTGGCTGCCCACACTGTGATCCGCCGCCTCGTCGATACGGTCCGTGACAGAGCTATCGGTTTCGGGCTTCGAGGTAGGCTCGTCGCTGTTCTCTGCGGTATCATCTGCTACAGGCGTCGCTGTGCCGTCAGCTTCTTCTGGCGCTTCGTCGTCGTTTCCCGCCGCTGGATCGGCTGCTTCGGCGGGGTCCGAACTGCTGGCCTCGTCGTCAGTATCGGCTGCTGCGGATTCCTCGTCGCCCCGCGTCTCGTCCTCATCCGTTTCATCGTCTTCCCCGTCAGTCGGCCCTCGGCGTGTGTCACGGGACTGGAAATCCACCATACGACTTCATCGGCCGCCGTGAATAAATACCCTGACGACCGTTTACGGAACTGCAATACATATAATATCTGAAACCGATAGTCTTAAAATATAGAAAGAAGAATAAAAATGTATGGGTGGGAGATATCACGTCGTTTGCCATGAGTGTGCGTTCGAGGGACTGTACGAAGACGCATCGGTCGCGGAGGGGCAGCGGGACGCACATACTTCCGACAGTGGACATCAGATGAGCCTGCGTGACATCTCGTGTCAGGAAGCGCCCGGGCTGTCGCAGTAGCGGGACCGTTAGCGTTTTGCACACGCTTGCCTGACTCCGAGATATGCAGCCACGTTGTTCCGTCGGTATTACTGGAGGCCGTCCCATCGTGATGCACCGTCCGAGCAGGGACGGGGTGCGTACCGATGGCTGACGACGAGTCCGGCTACGTCCATCGCCCTGACACGGAGCCACAGGCCACAGATACGTCGCGTGCGGAGAGTGAGACGGGCACGGAAGCTGTCGACGGTCCCGAATTCGGGACGAGCGGCTGGATTCTTGTCGGGATGATCGGCGTGGCGTTCCTGCTCGTCCCTGGCGCAATTTTGCTCTTGCCGGCCGCCCAGAGCGTTATCAGTAGCTTCGGCCTCACGCTCCGGGATGCCTATCTCACGCTCCCGCTCGTTCCGGCGTTCGCACTCGGTGCGCTTGCGGTGTGGTCTGCGGTCCGTTCGCAGTCGAAGTGACCGAGAATAATTATATCAGGGACGCCTTTGCTAGGCTACTGAATGGTCCTGTCGCCGCTTACTGTCGTTTTATTGTCGGGTGTCGTCGGCATGGCTGTCGCCTTTCTGGTGTGGCTCCACCGGGACCGGCCGGGGGCAGGACCGCTGGCAGTGTTCGTCGTCGCGGCGAGCCTCTGGGCCGTTGCGTACGGTATCGAACTCGCTGTGCCGGGGCTGTCCACCATGGAGCGGCTCGTTCAGGCACAGTTAACGCTCTCAGTAATCATCCCTGTCGCGTGGCTCGTGACGGTTATCGAGTACACGGGGCACCCACACTGGCTCACGCAACGCCGAACAGCGCTGTTGCTCGTCGAACCGGCGGTGTTTGTCACGCTCGTGTGGTCGAACCATGCCCACGAACTCATCTGGTCCGGCCGCCAGACCCAATTCGTCTCAGCATCGTCGGTGACGCTCGTTCCCGCGTTCGAACTCATGTACTGGGGCCATATGTCCTACATATTGCTGTTAATCCTCGCCGGCAGTTTCCTCCTGTTGCGGATGCTGTTCCGGTCGAACCAGGTGTTTCAGGGTCAGGGGCTCGCGCTGCTACTCGCCATCACCGTCCCGACGGTCATCCAGACGCTGTTTGTGCTTGATGTGGTTCCAACCACGTTTAATCCGACAAGCCTTGGGTACGTCGCGTCGGGGGCCGTCCTCTCGGTCGCCATCCTCCGCGGGCAACTACTTGATGTGGCACCGGTGACCCGGGAACTGGGTCGGGAAGCTATCTTCACGGAAATGGACGACCTCGTCATCATTGTCGACGACGAGCGCCGTATCGTTGACGTCAATGCGGCCGCCACGGCGCTGTTCGACGGTGACCAGAACACGCTTCTGGGCCGTTCGCTACCGCAGGCGTCACCGACACTCGCCGAAACAGTCCCCGGCCCGGGTGAGCGAACGCAGACCGAGACGGCCCTCGAACGCGACGGCAGCGTCCGGTACTACGACGTGCGCGTGATACCGCTGTACCGCGCGTACGGTGTTGTTTCTGGCCATCTCATCAGCCTTCGTGATATCACAGACCGCCGACAGCGCGAACAGCGGCTAGATGTGCTTAACCGCTTGCTCCGTCACGATATCCGAAACGAGATGAACGTCGTCAAGGGGAACGCGGACTTGCTCAGGGATACGGCCGATGCCGACGAACGCGAGCGACTCAACCGTATTATGAGCACAGTCGACGACATCGTCGACCGCAGCAACAAGATCGGCCGGGTCACCGAGGCTCTAGAGACCGAACAGCACAGCCCGACAGCGCTTCAGACGCTGCTGGACTCGGTCGTGAGCGATGCGCAGGACCGTCATCCTGACGTGGCGATTACGCTCACCTGCGAGAATGATATCTGGATACGGGGCGGTCCGTCGGTCCTCATCGCGCTGGAGGAACTGGTCGAGAACGCTGTCGAACATCAGGCCACCGATGCGGGCCCAGTTGCGGTCGAGATTACGGCGACACGGGCCGATAGAACGCCGGGTGTCCATGTGGCCGTTCACGACAACGGTCCCGGTATCACCGACCACGAGCGCGAGGTTATCCGCTCGGGAACCGAAACGCCGCTCAAACACGGCTCCGGCGTCGGGCTCTGGCTCGTCAACTGGATCGTTCGGAACCTCGGCGGCCGGATGTCGTTCCCCGCCACAGACGAGCCGGGAACGACTGTGGAGTTGCAACTGCCGGCGGCTGAGCCAGCCCATGCGACGGACGAGCCCGCGGCAGTCCACGGCGAGAACGCTGATTGATGCCGGCTGCTACCACTCGATTTCAGCCTTGTCGCGCCAGAACCGCCCGCTCGGCGCGTCGGGTTGGAAGCGAGCGAGCCATACTGGCGTCTCAGCACCCTTTTCGGGCGTTCGGGGGGCGCTCCCCTCAGTCATGTCCGTCTGAACGTATCCCGGACACACCGAGTTGGCGATGAGGCCGTCGGCCGCGTACTCGCCGTCGAGGTACTTCGTCAACCCGTTGACGCCCGTCTTCGAGATGCGGTAGGCCGGCGTGCCGCCTGACTGACTCTCGGTGATGGCGCCGAGGCCGGAAGACATGGTGACGATGCGACCGCCCGCCTCGGCCAGCAACAGCGGAAGGGCGTACTTCGTCATGAGCACCGCTCCTCGGAGGTTCGTGTCGAAGGTGTGGTCGATGACGTCGGTCGGCATACCATCGAGCGGTTCCCGTGAGTCCATCACGCCGGCGTTGTTGACCAGCACGTCAAGCCGGCCCTGCTCGCGCTCGATGCGGTCGACCGCGGCGACCATCCCGTCGTCGTCAGTCACGTCGAGTTCGATAGCGTGACGGTCTGTCGCCTCGATGTCGTCAGTATCACGAGCGCCGGCGTACACCGTCGCGTCGAGGTCGACCAGCCCGTCGGCGATTGCCTTCCCGATGCCCCGCGTGGCGCCGGTGACGAGTACGACTTGGCTGTCGAGGGAGTCGTACAGCGGAACGTCCATACCCGGGGTTAGGCGGCGGGGCCGAAAAGGAAACGGGTCGGGATGTCATCACTGCAATGCCTGCCGACCGTACTGCTAGTGACTCCCCGAGCGTCGGTGTACACCGTCGCGTCGAGGCGTCGGCGTTACCGTTCTTCGTCCCGGCGCATCGCGATCTCGAACCAGGGACAGAGCCGGAGCTGACGGTAGTACTCGGGATGTTCACGCAGCCGCTCGTAGGGGACCCACATGAGGCCGTCGACCTCCTCGGGGTTCGGTTCCAGCGAGGTGTCGTGGAGTGTGGCCTGCAGGACCGCACAGACTTCCCATTCGAGGCCAGCGTTCTCGTAGTAGCGCTTGTACTCGAACCGGTCGGTCACGCGGAGGTTCTGGTACTGCGAGGGGTCAATGCCCAGTTCCTCTTCGAGCCGTTCCTCGGTGGCTTCGACCTGCGTCTGACCTTCGACAGGGTGGGAGGCGACGGTCCCGTCCCAGTGTGTATCCCAGAGGCGCTTGTTCGCCGCGCGCTGTGCGAGCAGGATTCGGTCGTTCTCGTCGAACAGCAGAGCGGTGAACGCGCGGTGGCGAACACCGTCGCCAGTGTGGGCGTCGAGCCGATTGACCAGTCCCTCCTCGTTGTCATCGGCGTCTACCGCGATGACCTCCTGTCGGGCGTTTTCGTGTGTCTCGTCGACCGCGTCGGAACTCATATGTCGTACCTCTCACAGAGGCGCGTATTACGCCCTTCGACTTCCAGTCACCGCGCCGGGTGGTCCGAAACGAACTGCTTGAGTATCTGTTCCTCTGCGCGGTGGAGTGTCTCGCTGCAGGTCGACTTCGCGATACCGACGCGGTCCGCCAGGTCCGTCAGTGAGCACTCCCGTGGCGTGTCGTAGTAGCCCGCGTCGATGGCCTCCTGAACCAGTTCTAGCTGGCTCTCGGTGAGCACCTGCTCGGTTTCGAGGTGTTGCTGGATGCGGTCGACACTGAAGGAGATGCCGAATTCCTCCAGTTGCTCGCCAAGTTCGGAGAGTCGCTCCTGTGGCGCTGATATCTCCCAGACGGCCTCGCCGTCGGACAGGGTAAACGGCATTTCCAGCGGGACACCCGAGCCCTGCACTGGGAAGAGCAGGAGCGGCATCGATGTCTCGAACTGAACCAGTGCGCTGTCGTCACGGTGAGAGAGGATTTCGAGAGTTGTGACCGACTCGCGGTTCTCGATATCACGGAGGACCGCTGGGAGGTCGTCCGATGTGATCTCCGCGAGCCCGACACCGGCGTCCTCGCCGGGGAGCGCAGACAGGATGCGAAACGTCGCGTCGTCGTACGCTCGCGAGACATCGCCGATCCAGATTTCCTCCGGAATCGTGAGCGTGAGTTCAGCGTGTGGCATTGGCGTAACCGAATATATTCGCCCGACCCCTGCGTCCGTACTCCCGAACATGTTCGTCTACCTGCGATGGGGACAAGAAACTTGGGGGGCGGTGTCCCACGCTGTCAACACGAAATCAGGTCGGACAAAACCACAGCGTCGAACATCTTCGGGTATGGCGAACGCTTATCTCGCCGGCCACTGGCCGTCTGGTATGGAGCGCGTTTCGCTGACCCGGACGGTCCCGGCTAACCCGGAGACCGTCACTGCGCTGATAACGGACGTAGAGCCGTTTATGGTTGCAGCGGGGTTTGACGAGGTGACACTCGACGGAGACAACCTCGGCATCACGAACCGCGTCGGACTCTTCGAGATCGAACTGGATCTGGAACTCGTCGAGACTGACGCAGTGCTGCGGTACGAGCAGCGTCAGGGCATCTTCGAGTCGATGATAACAGAGTACACGGTCGAGGCCGTCGACGCTGGGACCGAAGTCACGGCGACGACGGAGTACAGCGCACTCGATCTCCCGGTACTCGGCGAGATGATCGATTCGACCGTCATTTCGCGACAGCGCACGAAGGAACTGAACAAGCAGTTCGACTGGCTGGTCGAACAGGTGTCGTAGCAATACGTGTGATAAAGTCGCTCAGACGAATTCCTCTCTGCAATCCGTTGTGTATAATAACCCGAACATCTTCGGGAGAGAACCGAGGGATGCCCGTCGATAACCGGTACATATGAGCCATTCCCACGAGGACGTGTCGCCGGTTACAACCGAGGTTCACGACACCTCTTGGTCGGCGAATCTGGAGACGCCCGCACACGCTAAGGACCCCGACGTGGTCGTCGAACAGGCCATCGATGCCGTCGAGATGACGACGGCTGGGAATCACGTTAATCTGGTGAGCCACGCCGACCACGGCCACCCGGAAACCTATCTGTTTGACGCGCTGGACGAAGCGTTCGATGAGACGATCACAACGGAGTACGTCCAGCAGTGTGGCTGTGGAGGCCACGTTACCCGCGTCTACCGGGAGGCATAGATGCGCGGGCAACTCGACCTCGACCAGCAGCCGCTGGTGCTGATCTGGGAGGTAACGCAGGCCTGCGAACTGGCGTGCAAGCACTGCCGGGCCGACGCCCAGCCTCGCCGGCATCCCGACGAACTGTCGACGGCGGAGGGGAAGGCGCTGCTGGATCAAGCCAGCGAGTTCGGCGACGGTCAGCTGGTCGTCCTCTCGGGCGGGGACCCGCTGGCTCGCGGGGACCTCCCTGAACTCGTCGAGTATGGCACCGAACAGGGCCTCCGAATGACACTGACGCCCAGCGGGACGAACTCGATCACGCCCGAGCGGCTGGCCGAACTCGACGACGCCGGACTCCGGCGGCTGGCCCTGTCCATCGACGGCGGCGACAGCGACGCTCACGACACGTTCCGGGGTGAGTCCGGGAGCTTTGAGGCGACGATGGCGGCCACCAAGGCGGCCCGTGACCTCGACATCCCGCTGCAGATCAACACCACCGTCTGTGCTGAGACGGTCGAGCAACTGCCGGCGATCCGGGACCTCGTCGCAGACCTCGATGCGGTGCTGTGGTCGGTGTTCTTCCTCGTCCCGGTCGGTCGCGGGCGAGTGCTGACACCGATTGACCCCGAGCGGGCCGAACGCGTGCTGTCGTGGCTCCACGAGGTCAGCGACGAGGCACCGTTCGGCCTCAAGACGACCGAAGCGCCCCACTACCGGCGCGTCGCGATGCAGAAGCAGGACGAGGGAGCCAGCGGGCTCAAACGCCGGATGGGTATTCGCGCTGGCAAGGGGTTCGCCTTCGTGAGCCACACCGGTGAGGTGTACCCCTCCGGATTCCTGCCGAAATCAGCGGGCAACGTTCGTGATGAAAGCGTCGTGGACATCTACCGGGAGTCGGCGCTGTTCCAGCAACTCAGGGACGACGACGCGCTGACGGGCAAATGCGGGGCCTGTCGATACCGAACGGTCTGTGGCGGCAGCCGGTCACGAGCGTACGCGACGACGGGGGACCCGCTGGCGGCGGACCCGCTGTGTGACTACCGGCCGGACGGGTTCGAGGGGTCGGTTCCTGACCAGCACCCGGCAGATTGAGGGGGTTTTTCACTCCGTGGGAACGCGCCTCGCCCGTTTTGTAATGTGGTGTCACAGTATCTTACATGAGCGACTCCGGCATTAGAGTGGAGCTGTCGGTCGACGCCCCGGGGGCCTGTCCGGTGGCGAGCGTCTCGGATGAGGCGGGCACGGCCGTGACCGATGTCGCCCGAAGCAGCCCAGATGCAGACGGGCAGGTCATCGAAGAGTTCACCGCGACGGGTACTGACGACGGGGCAATCGAGGCACGGGAGGACATGGAGAAAGTGTTCGTGACGGGCAACGGGACCCGCTACCAGTTTTCCCGGTCGCGAACTGAGTGCGTCTGCGAGGCGGTCGAAACGTATGACTGTCCGGTCGCGGATATCCGTGCTGAGGGCGGGCAGCTCCGCCTGACCTTCCACGCGCCTGATGTCGACCGGGTGCGCGCTATCGTGACGCGGCTGAAAGAACTGTACGACGGCGTTTCGCTCCGGTCGATGCGGCGGAACGGCGACGTGGACCCGGTGGACTCGATTCTCGTCGACCGAAGTAAACTCACCGACCGGCAGCAGGAAGTGCTCGAAACCGCCGTCGATATGGGGTACTTCGAATATCCGAAAGGGGCCAACGCCGGCGACGTGGCGACGGAACTGGATATCTCCGTCTCGACGTTCGCGGAACACCTTGCCGCCGCCCAGACGAAGCTGCTCGACAGCATTGTCGCGGAGTAGGCCCACAGCGCGCTGGCGGTGATGAACCACCACGAGTCGTGCTCAGGTCCCACCTCACTCCGGCCTGATTGTGACGTGCCACTCTTCGTCGGCGACCTGCTCCGCGTCGTACCGGTATCCCTTTGTCGTGAGGACGTCGTACAGCGGTACTGGCTCGAAACTGTTCACCAGCCTGAGCGCCTCGCTTTCGCTGACAGAATCGAGGGCGCTCATGATCTGTTCGAACGGTTCCCCGTCAACGTCCCGAACGTCGAGTTCCTGTACCGCCTCCTGGTGCTCTGTGCTCATACGTTCGATAACTGTCCCCGTTAGTCAGGCGCTTGTCCCGAACGTGTTCGTCTCCATGGCGGTACAGTACTCGTGGTGCGAGGCTGCACCACTCGCCACTACCGCGGGGGTACTCCCGGGACCGCGCTACCGAAGCGTCGTGTAGCTCAGTCCGGCAATTGCGACGAACTGCAACGAGCGAAGGACCAGCACGGCTTGCTGGACGTGTGGGTCGCCAGCGTAGAAGCTCTGCATCGAGAAGAAGAAGTAGACGGCGATGGCGTTCTCGGCGAGCATCGCGACGGCGAAAGCGATGAGGCCGGCGACGAGCCCCGTCCGGAACGTCGCGTAGTTACGGACCCAGACGCCCAGCAGCGGGAGCAACAATAGGACGTTAAGTCCGCCAAGGATGGCCGCGGCGGTGATGAGCGGTCCCATCGCCATCAGCACCACCCCTTCTGTTGGCTGGCCGCGGTCCGGATGGTAATTTGTCCCCTCATTCGTCCATCTTCTCCACGATTTCCTCGAAAGTGTCGCGGTAGTTGTCGAACCGGTCAGTCAGGAAGTAGAGTTTGGCGTACTCCTCGTCGCCGGATTCGACCACGTCGTGGTCCTCTAGCTGTTCCATGTGATGTCTGATCGTCTTGTAGCCTACGTCGAGTTCGTCGGCGAGTTCGTTTGCGTTCATCGGTCGGTCCGCGAGAGCGTCAATGATACGCGCCCGGTTGGCACCGCCGCGTGTCGCCGTCAGCAGATACCAGAGCGCTTTCTCCATCCCACTGTCCTCCCGGGAGCTGTGTCTGCCCGTCGTATAGTCCTGTCTCTCCCCGTCGAACAGCGCGCTGGACCTGAATTCATATGCCACGATGGGATACCGGAGTCAAGACGGGCGTCGGATAAAGCGTTTCTTCGCACTCTCTTCCGAGACTGTTCCAATTTCGGGGCGACTGTCCGCGGTTCCATTCGCCTCCAAGCGCTCAGCGGAGCGCCGCCGTCGCGTCGGCCATGATGTCGATGGCCTCTTCCAGCGTCTCCATGTCTGTCGCGTAGGAGATGCGGGCGTAGCCCGCGCCGTGTTCGCCGAAAGCATCGCCAGGGACGACCACCACGCCGCGGTCGATAACTTCGTCCACCCAGCCGTCGGGGACCTTCGGCATCGCGTAGAACGCGCCCTTGGGCGTCGGACAATCCAGTCCCATCTCATTGAGGCCATCCAGCAGCACGTCCCGCCGCTCTTTGAAAGCCTCGCGCATCTCCGCGACGGGCTCCTGTGGGCCGGTCAGCGCCGCCTCGGCGGCGTACTGGGCCGGGGCTGACGCACAGGCCTGTGCGTACTGGTGGACCCGCAGCATCCGCTCGATGCGGTCCGTCGCCCCGGTGACCCAGCCGAGCCGCCAGCCCGTCATCGAGTACGCCTTCGAGCAGGCGTTGACGATGACGACGTTGCCCGTCTCGCTGAACTCCGCCGGCGAGCGATGCTCGCCCTCGAACACCTGGTGTTCGTACACCTCGTCAGAGATACACAGCACGTCGTGCTCATCGGCGATGCGGGCGAACTCCCGCATATCCTCGGGGGACTGGACCGCTCCGGTCGGGTTTGCGGGCGAGTTTACGACAAACGCCGCCGTGTCGTCGGTGATGGCCTCCTCGACCGTCTCAGGGGCCATCGTGAGGTCCTCGCGCAGTGGGACAGGTCGCGGCGTCCCGCCGGCGAGGTGGGTCAGCGCGTCGTAGGAGACGAAGCCCGGGTCCGGGAAGATGACCTCCTGTCCTGCATCGACGTGGGCCTCCAGCGCGATATGCAGCGCCTCGCTCCCGCCCGACGTGGCAATGATGTCTCCGGGGTCGACCTCAAGGTCGTTATCCCGCTCGTGCTTGGCGGCGATGGCTTCCCGGAGTTCCTCGGTCCCCTTGTTCGACGTGTAGGCATCGACGTCTCCCGCTCGAATTGCCTCGACAGCCGCTTCGCGCGCGTGCTCCGGCGTCGGGAAGTCCGGCTGGCCGAGGCCGAGGTTGATTGCGTCCTCGCCCGCCGCCTCGAACACTTCGCGGATGCCCGAGATCGATACCTGCTCTACCCGCCGGGAGAATGCAGTCATACTCTCTTTGGGGGCGGCCGGCCCGATAATTCTTCCCGATTTCGCTAGCGCACCACAGACATCGCAATCGCGCCGCCACCGCCGACGCTCACTCGCCTCGCCGCTGGCGGTCCTATCGGACGACGCTCATCGCAATTGCGCCGCCACCGCCGACGCTCATCCCCACGATGCCGCGATGATGATCCGCTCGCTCCATCGCATACAGCATCGTGGTCGTGAGGATGCCGCCGCTGGCTCCGATTGGATGGCCGAGCGCCACCGCGCCGCCGAGGGGATTGTGCTTTTCGGCGGGGATGTCGAGTTCGTCGGCGACGTACACCATCTGCGCGGCAAAGGCCTCGTTGAGTTCGAAGTGGTCCACGTCGGCGACGGTGAGGTCGTTGCGCTCTAGAAGCTTCGACACTACGTCCCGTACCGCGATTGAGAACTCCGACGGATCGCGGTAGGCAACCGCGTAGTCCTCGACGTGGGCCATCGGCCCCAGCCCCTCGCGCTTGACCGTCTCGGCGTCGGCCAGCACCACTGCACCTGCCCCGTCAGAAAGCTTCGATGCGTTGCCGGCGGTGATTGTCCCACCGTCCGCAAAAGCCGGTGGGAGCGCCGCCAGCTTATCTACCGTCGTGTCCGGATGTGGTCCTTCGTCCTCTGTCACGAGCCCGTCCGCCGTTTCCACAGGAACGAGTTCCTCGGTGAACTGCCCGGACTGGATAGCCTCGCCGGCTCGGTGATTGCTCCGCCGAGCGTACTCGTCTTGGGCTTCGCGGCTGATGTCGTGCTCGGCGGCGAGTTCCTCCGTCAGCGTGCCCATATGCGCGTCGTACTGTTTGTCCCACAGCGAGTCCCATATCATCGCGTCAACGAGTTCGCTGTTCCCGTGGCGGCGACCGCCGCGCATATCCGGCACAAGATACGGAGCGTTCGACATCGACTCCATGCCGCCGGCGAGACACACCGACGCCCGACCGGCCTCGATGCGGTCGGCGGCGGTCGTGATCGCTCGCAGTCCCGACCCCGACGCCTCGTTGAGTGTCGTCGCAGCCACGTCGTCAGGGAGCGGCGATTCGACGACGACCTGTCTGGCCGGGACCTGACCGACGCCGGCCTGCACCGCGTTTCCGAGGCCGACCCAGTCAACACTGTCCTCGTCGACGCTGGTCCGATTGAGCAGTCCCTCGACGGCCGCGCTGCCGAGCGCTATCGCGCTTCGGTCTGTGAGCCTTCCCAGCAGTTCACCGTGTGCGGTGCGTGCGCCGTCGACCAGAACCACATCAGTCATACGAGCTACATGAACCTAATCCTACAATATTGTTCGCCCGACGATGAACGGCGTCCTACTCCTCAGTCGACGTCCGCAGTTCCTCGATAGCCGTCTCAAGTCGTCTGAGTGTCGCATCAGCGTCGGTGTAGCCTTGCTCGTACTCACCGTAGGCGTCGTCGGCTTCGTTTAGGAATGCCTCAACAGCGTCGTGCATCTCGTGGTCGCTCATGGCTGTCCCGACGGCAGCCGACCGGAAAAGTCCCGCTACTCGCGGGTCACTGTGTCACGTCGTAGTCGACGCTCGCATCGCGGAGTGCGTCGGTCACACGCCCGACGGTGTCCTGTGTCGCGACGACAACAGCATCGAGTCCCCGCGATGCGGCGGCGGCGGCCACCTCACCCGCCGCGAAATGTGTTGTCGGTTCGATGTCGGCATCGCGGAGCGCAACGACGGATTCGACGCCCGCGGCGGTAACAATAGGGACATCTGCACAAGCCGCGGCGATGTCGTCGATGTTCTCGACCGGCCCCGACCGGACCGGCGGGACCTGAATGACGCTGACGTGGCCGGGGTCGAGGTCGATGACGCCCTCGAAGCCGGTGACGCCGACGACCTCGCCCTCTGCGGCGCTGGTCGTCGTCACGCCCGTCGCGTCGCCGCCGCCGGGGTCAGCGTGCAACAGGCCGTCCGATAGCGAGAGCGTGACCGTCTCGCCTTCCGCCAGATCCGCCGTGGCGATGGCGGCGTCTTCCTGCACGCTGCCGAGCACGTCGTCGGTGACGTGGTCGGCGAACCGGCGGACGTCGGTCGCGGACTGGAACACCCAGTCGACGCCCTCTTTCGTGACGCGGTAGCGCGACCGCCCTTCCTTCTCGACGAGGCCGTCGTCGACGAGTTCACGGATGTACTCGCTGACGGCCTGGCTCGTCACACCGACAGCGTCGGCGATTTCGCCCTGACTCACTGCGGGCTGGCGCTCGGCGATCTCCACGAGGACCCGAAACCGCGTTGCGGCCCGCTTGTTCTCCAGGACGTCGACCATACAGGAATCACGGGAGTCGCAGGTAAAAATACCACCGACACTGTCAGGCCGAGATATTCGGCTGCAGTCCGGCCACCTGCGATGTGTCTCGTCCCCATGCCCGACAATATAAGCCTCCCCGGTGCTGACTGGACGGCGATGACAGCCAGCTACGACGACCGGGCGCTCCTGCTCGGGGAGACGCTCGTCGTCGCGGACCTCCACGTCGGCCGGGGCACCGGCGGGAACCTCGAACTCCCGGTCGGGTCCGGCTCGGACATGGTCCAGCGGTTCCAGTCGCTCGTCGAGCGCCATGACCCAGCGGAGGTCGTTATCGCCGGCGACCTCCTCCACTCGTTCCAGACGGTTCCCCGGTCGGTCGAAAGTACCGTGGCAGGGCTCAAAAGCGCCTGTCAGGGGGCCGGGGCTCGCCTGCTTGTGACGCCGGGTAACCACGACACGATGCTCGACAGCGTGTGGGACGGCCCGACCGAAACGACGTATCGCGTCGGCGAAACCGTCGTCTGTCACGGCCACGAGGCACCCGACGTTGATGCCGACCGCTACGTCGTCGGGCACGACCATCCGACGATCAGCATCGAGGGCCAACGCCAACCCTGCTATCTCGTCGGGAGCGGCCAGTACCGCGGCAGCGACGTGGTGATGCTCCCGTCGTTCAACAGGCTGAACGCCGGCGTGGAGGTCAACGAGATGCGGGCCAGCGACTTTCAGTCCCCGCTCGTTACTGATGCCGACCGATTAGAGCCGGTAGTCTGGGACGAGAGCGGGCGCGAGACGCTGTCGTTCCCGCCGCTGGGTGAGTTCCGGCGCATGCTATAACGGTAAGTATTTGACCCGCGACGGTGGACGCTGGAATATGGTTCAGACAGAAATCGCGCTGGGTCTCATCGCGATTACGCTGCTCTCGCTACTGCTGCTGTACTTCGCGACGATAAAGTACGTCTCTGAAGTCCTCGAAGGAGAGGGGCACGAACAAGAGGGAAACACGAATAGCGGCGGTCCGGCCGCATAGGCCGCCGGTCCTCTTTTGCAGTCGTATCGGCGTTTCTCTTATCGAAGCAGATCGGCGGCGACCTTGCCGCTTTCCAGCGCACCCTGTATCGCCGACCAGCGGGTGTAGTCGCCCGCCAGGACGGCGTTGCCCTCTGGCGCTGTCGGGTCCGGGAGCGCGTCCCGATACCCCGGCAGCTGAGCGAACTGTGAGAGCGGGACGCGGTCGGTCCGGAGCAGTTCCAGCGCCTCGAAGCTCGCGTTCGGATACCACGACTGCAGCGCCGCCCGGACTTCAGCGGCCAGTTCCGCGTCGTCTTCTTCCGGCGTTCCGAGGAACGTGGCGCTGTATAGCTCCATGCCAGCGGGCGCGTACTCGCTGGCGACCGCCGACAGCGGCGCGACGGTGTTCGGTCGGTCGTCCGCCGCGTTGAGGATGATGCGCTGTCCGGTGGCCGGAGCGCGGTTCGTCGGGAGTGCGAAGTACTGGGTGACACAGCCGACGGGCTCGGTCGGAATCGCATCGATATCCGTCAGCTCCGCCGCCGTCTGCGGGTCCGTCGCGACGACGGCACTTTCGGCCGTCACTGTTTCGCTGCCTACCTCGGCAGTAACCTCTCCCTCGTGGGTCTCCAGCTCTGTCACGGGCGCGTCGGTTTCGATGGTCGCGCCCGCCGAGCGAGCGCGGTCGGCGAGCTGTCGCGGCATCGCCTGCATCCCGTCGGCGGGGACGAATATCTCGCCTTCGCTCAGCATCTTGTAGGTGTACTCGAAGATGCTGCTATCCGTGCCCAGTGAGCGGTTGAGCGTGATGCCGCCATAAAAGGGTGCGGCGAACCGCTCGACGAACCGCTTTGAAAATCCGTAGTCAGCGAGGTATTCCCGGATGGTCGTTCCGCCCCGAGAGAGCAATTCGACCGGTTCGACGCCGGCCAGTTCGCGCTGGAGCCGGAACAGCCGGAGCTTGTCGGCCGTGCGCACGTCGGTATTGAGCAGCGTCTGCGGTGCGGCGGAGGGATTCCGGAGCGGGTCCGACAGCACCGAGCGGTGGTTCGGGCTAGCGATAGTGGCCCCCGGCGTGAACGTCCGCGGAGCCAGCGCCTCGATGTCGAGTTCCCGCTTCGCCGCGGGATAGGCGGTGAACATGACCTGAAACCCACGGTCGAACGTGTAGCCGTCCTCGTGGACTGTCCGGACGCGACCGCCCACGTCCGAGCGCTGCTCGAACACTGTCACGTCCCGACCCGACTCCGCCAGGTGGCGGGCGGCGACCAGCCCGGCGAGTCCCCCGCCGGCGACGACGACATCTGTCATACTCTCCAATTCGAGCGCCCGGGACAAGAGGGTGCTGAAGCGGGACCGGACCACACTTGGTTGTCCCGTCCACAGAGAAAGACATGGAGACGACTGCGGCGTTTCGCGGCCTCATCTGCACGGCGTGTGGCGCGGAAACCGACAGCACGGCCGACCGCTGTCCCGACTGTGGCGGGGTTCTCGTCGGTGACTACGACGTTCCGGACCTGACGCCCGAGGCGCTGCCCGATGTGACAGGGCCAGGCCGGTACGAGCCGCTTCGGCCGTTCTCGGGTGACGCAACGGTGACGCTCGACGAAGGGGCGACACCGCTGGTTCCGGTGCCGGAGCTGGCCGACGAACTCGGCGTCGACTCGGTGTATGTCAAAGACGAGGGGCGCAATCCGACGGCGTCGCTGGGCGACCGCAAACTTTCGCTCGCCGTCACCGCTGCCGCTCAGCGCGGAGCTGAGCGCGTCGCGACACCGTCGACGGGGAACGGCGCACAGGCCAACGCCGCCTACGCGGCCCGCGCCGGCATCGAGTCGAAGGGCTTTGTCCCCTCACGCTGTCCGTTCCTCAACAAGGCGATGGTGAACGTCCACGGCGGCGATATGCGCGTCGTCGAGGGCCGGTATGACGACGCCGTCTCGGTGTCTGACGAGGAACTTGCCGACGCGTCCGACGGCTGGGTCTCAGTCGCGCCCGGCCACCCGTTCCGCATCGAGGGTGCCAAATCCGTCGCGTTCGAGACGGCCGACGACCTCGACTGGACGGCCCCCGACGCGGTGGTCCACCCCACCGGCCACGGCGAGACGCTCGTCGGTCTCGAACACGGCTTCCAGGCGGCAGCCGAGAGCGGCCTCACGGACTCGACGCCGCGAATCTACGCCGCACAGCCCGACTCGACGGCCGCCATCGCGGATGCCGCAAACGAAGGTGCGAGCGAACCGGCGACTATCGAGCACCCCGACACCATCGTCGGCCCGCTTGAAGTCCCCGACCCTGCCGCCGGCGCTGCGGCGCTCGACTCGCTCGACCGCTCGGGCGGCGACGGCGTCGCCGTCTCAGATAAGGACATTCTGGCTGGCGCGGTCGACGGCTGCGAGATGGGGCCGGAAACCGGTGCGACCGGCGGGACCGCGATCGCCGGTGCGCGGGCACTGGCTGACGATGGGGCCTTCGACGACGACGATGTCGTCGTTCTAGTGAACCCTGTCGCCGGGAGCAAGGAGGCGGACCTGCTGCGCAGCCACCTCATGAGCCAGGGCATCTGAGAATTCGGGCGGCTGCCCGGGAGAGCGGGTCCGATATTGCCGTCAAGCAGGCAGTATCCCACACTTCGATGTTGTTTATACGGCTCTGACCCATTCACGAACCTAATGCGCGTTGCAGCGTTCAGCGAACTCACCGGCCCGGACGGCGTCTCGGTTATCGACCAAGCAACCCCAGAGCCCGAACACGGCGAGGCAGTGGTCTCCGTCGAAGCGTGTGCGATCAACCGCCACGACCTCTGGGTTCTCGAAGGGGATTCCGCGATGGTCGACACGGATGATTTACCGTTTGTCAGCGGCCTCGATGTCGCCGGGACCGTCGATGCCGTCGGCGACGGGGTTACCGCTGTCGAACCCGGGGACCGCGTGGTCCTCTGTCCGAACGAGACCTGCGGGACGTGTCGCTACTGTCGTGAGGGGCCGGAGAACCTCTGTGAGAACTTCTCGCTGTACCACGGTGGCCTCGCCGAGGCGGCCCGTGTGCAGGCCGACCGCCTCGTCAGACTTCCCGACGGCGTGGAACCGGTCGACGCGGCCGCGCTTCCGACGGCCTACATGACGGCCTTCCACATGCTCCGTCGGGTCGACGCCGGACCGGGCGATCTGGTGTTTATCCCGGGCGTCACCGGCGGTGTCGGCGTCGCAGGCGTGCAACTCGCGTCCGTTCTCGGCGCTCACAGCGTCGGGACCTCGTCTTCAGCGGCGAAGCTAACCCGCGTCGAATCGCTCGGTCTGGACTACGCCATCGAGAGCACCGATCCGGACGAGATTCGGGCAGCGGTCACCGAGATCGGGACGGTTGATGGCGTCCTCAATCATCTCGGTGGTGAGTACACGCAGGTCGGTCTGGATGTTCTCCGTCGCGGTGGCCGGATGGCCGTCTGTGGTCGGACCGCCGGCGGCACATCCGAGATCAATATTCCCGACCTGTTCCTCGGTCACAAGCGCGTTATCGGGAGTACGATGGGGACGCAGGGCGATTTGGAACGACTTGTCGACCTCGTCGCTGACGGCGAACTCACCCCGGAGATAGAGGCGACGTACTCCCTGGAGGAGACCGGTGCGGCGTTTGCGGCGATGCAGGACCGCGATAGCGTTGGAAAGCTCGTCGTGACGCCGTAGTCACTCCTAAGCCCGCGAAGGGTGTTTCTTGCCCTTAGCGACCGCCACTCACCGTGCGATGATGACTGGAACAGGCGAGTTACGGAACACTTTCTGGGCGACGTTCCCGACGACCAGCCGATCGGCCAACGAGCCGCCGTGAGTTCCGAGCACGACCGCATCGAAGTCGCCGGCTCTATTCAGAACCGCTCGCGACGGGTGGCCCAGTTGCACCTCGGTGGTTATTTCGGTATCGTACTCGGCAGCGAGTTCGCGAGCGTCGTCGAACACCTTCTCCGCACGCTCCTCAGCGGCCGCTTCGATGTCATCTGCAAGAGCAAGTGCGGTGGCTGCTCCCCCCAACGGTGAGGGTCCGCCCACGACGTGTAAGACAGTAATCTCCGCGTCGGGATGGTTTTCAAGGGTGTACTTGAGCGCTTGTTGGGCCATCTCCGAGTCGTCCATCGGGACGAGAATCTGTGCGATCATACCGCGACTACGGGCAGACTGTGGATAAAATGGTGGTGCGCTTGCTTCAATAACCCAGTACCACCGGCTGTGAACGACCTTCTATCTCGCCGGCAGTTGCTGGCGGGTACGACATCCGTTGAACGAGGCATGCAAGATACAGTACACGTACGCAGCGCAGGCTGGCCCAAATTCACTCTATAACAGTGTGGTGGGAATCGAACGTAGTGTTAAATCAATAGCCTGTCAAACCGTGACTATGAGTCAAACGATTAACTCGATTCTCGTGCCGACCGATGGCAGTGACGGGGCACGGATAGGGGCCCGGCGAGGCATTGACCTCGCTGCCACAATCGGTGCCGACCTCCACGTACTGTCAGCGGTTGACGCCCGTGACATCGAACCGGATCTGAACGCTGATGGACAGACAGAGCGGGAGCGGCTCCTCGAAACGGAGGCCGAACGAGCGGTGGACTCCATCGCGAGACTCGCCCGGACGCATCTCTCCGGACAGATCATTACCGCTGTCGAGTCGGGGATCCCGTTTCAGGCGATCAACGACTACGTCGATACCCACGATATCGATCTCATCGTTATGGGGACGCAAGGGCAGACAGGGTTCGAACGGGTTGTCCTCGGGAGTGTTGCAGAAAAGACGCTCCGGACTGCAGCTGTCCCGGTCGTCACGGTCACTCCGGATGGGGACATCGTCGAAATCGGCGATCAACGGTACGAAAACATTCTCCTCCCGACTGACGGCAGCGAGGGGGCAGGCCTCGCAATTGAATGGGGGATCACGCTAGCGGAGATGTATGACGCAACCGTACACACGCTCTATTCTGCCGACACGAGCCGATTTGGCGGCGTCGAGGGATCAGCAGAGATTCACGATGCGCTTGAGGAAACCGGACAGGAGGCACTCGAAACGGTCCATGAGCGTGCCAGAGACGCAGACGTCAGCATCGCAGGCAACATCGCAAGCGGCCCGGCTGCACGCGCGATTCTCTCCTACAGCGAGGAACACGATATCGACCTCATCGCGATGGGAACACACGGCCGCTCCGGCCTCACGCGATACCTGACCGGAAGCGTCACCGAGACAGTTGTTCGTAATGCGGCTGTCCCGGTCTGTTGTGTCCCGATGCAGTGACAGGTGTTCAGTCTCTCCCTACGATGCGCGCTGTCTCGACGCACCAGACGCGTGCTGTTTTGCAGTGGTGTACGCTTCCCGGACACGCTTGAACTCGTCCTCGTTGCCACCGTGGTCCGGGTGGACCTCCTTGACGCGCTCGCGGTAGGCCGATTTCACGTCGTCCAGCGACGCGCTCTGGGTCAGGCCCAGTTCGCTGAACGCCTGCACCGTCGGGTGTGGTTCCTCCTCAGGGTCCGGGCCGAGGTCGACTTCGGGCGTCTCGAAGGGCAGGCGCGCGCCGAGGTAGACGCCGGGCATCTCGTGTTCGACCAGTACGGGGATAGTCGGCGACCGCTCGATACGGTAGTACGCCCGGGCGTCAAACGTGATTGCCACGTCCCGCTTGGGGAGATAGAAGGCGACGTGTTGCCCCTCGACGAAGTGGTTCTCGGCGAACTGCTCGTCGATGGCTGTGAGATACTCTCGGAGTTCCGCCCGGCGTCGCATCTCCCCGCCGTCTGTCGCCTGCCGGTTCGGCCGCTTGGCCGGAAACACACGGTTCGCGAGGACGAACAGACCGGCGACGACGAGGCTCCCGACGACACCTAAAACGAGCCCGAGGACCAGCCACTCCGGTAGGACGCCCGGTTGTGTCTGCACGACCCTCCATTAGGCCCCAGTGGTAAAGAAATTCCCGCTCTCCGGTAACACGTGACTGCTCTGGGCGGACTGCTGTCTGTCGCTTCTGGCTGACACAACTCCGTAGTCAGCGAGTACTGTGACCGAGGAATAACAATCCGTCTTAACCGATGTATCTGAGGTCTTCGTCGGCGGGCGACGGGGAGTTTTGCTGCTCCATCTCCTGGATCTTCCGGACGACTTCCTCCATCTCGTCAGCACGGTCCTCCAGCGAACTGTAGTCGACCTCGAACCCGATGACGTCCTGCAGGATTTCGAGGACGGCCTGCGCGCTCTTGGGGTCGACCAGATAGCCCGACGTTTCGCCCATGAGGCAACTGGCCGGCACGTCCCGTCGCCTGCTCAGGCCCAGCAGTAGGCCGGAGACGCCGACAATGCCGCCCGCGGGCTCGTCCTCGCGGAAGGCTACGCCAGACTCCTCCAGCGTCTCCTTGAACTCCTCGGTCGTCGTCGCACCGAGCACGTCGTACTCCTCAATGAGTTCGCCGGTCGGGACGCCGCCGAGAGCGAACACCCGCTGGACGCCAAACTCGTCGGCGATGTCGAGGAACGTATCGGTCAGGCCGTAGTGGCCCTGATTGTTCTGGGCCTGGTGGTCTCCAGAGAGCACGAGCAGGTCCTGTCCCTCTTCGGGGGTGACAGCGTGGAACTCGGCGCAGGCGAGTTGTGCCTGGCCGTCATCGATGCTGACCTGCGGTGGGAAATGTGTCGAGTAGACGCGGCGGACGAGCTCGCTTTCGAGCTCCTCCAGCAGATGCTCTGCGGCGAGCTTCCCGACGTGGCCGACGCCGGGTAAGCCCTCGACCAGTACCGGTTCGTCGAGGTCGGGGTCCGCTACGCGCTCGATGTCGAATTCGTCCATACGGCTTATTCCCGGCTGCGGCGCTTAAGAGAACGTCGATACTCGCCGTAGCTGTCTTCAGGAGAGAACGGCGCGGGTGCGCTGTTGACCGCTTCGGCCCCGCACTCCGGACAGGTGTCGTCCAGCGTGTACACCGGCCGGTCGTGTTCGGACTCCCAGACGGCACAGACGTGGATATCCGATTTCATCGGTGGTGAATCACTGGCGCAGCAACCGACTTACTCGTCGTCTTCGCTGCGTTCGCGGTGGAACTGCCCCGACCCACCGTGTTGCTCAACGACTTTCGCGGCGCGGTCTGCACTCTCTTCGAGTGCGTCCTCGGCGGTCTTGTAGTCAGGCGCTTGCACCTGAATGCGGTACTCGGGCGACCCGACGTAGGTCACTTCGAGTTCGATCTCGTCGGGGACCTCGCCGTTGCCCTCCGCGGCCTGCAGCGCTTCCTTGATGATGTCGACGCCGTCGCTTTCGGGACAGGACAGGTCGACGTAGCCGGTGACCTGCACGTACGGCACGGAGACATTGTTCCGGGCCGTCTGGACGATGGCGTCGATCTCCTCCTCGGAGAGGTCGACGTCTTCGAGGGCGTCCTTCCCGTGGATCG
This sequence comes from Haloarcula sp. R1-2, assembly GCF_011627385.1. NCBI lineage: Archaea > Methanobacteriati > Methanobacteriota > Halobacteria > Halobacteriales > Haloarculaceae > Haloarcula > Haloarcula sp. R1-2. The sequence continues at coordinate 1,107,779 of NZ_JAANTG010000001.1, read as the reverse complement.
CTGCCGACTCGAACCCATCGTACATCGAGCCGAACTCCGCCAACAGCTCGTTGGCGATGGCGGCGTAGGTCTCGTCGTCCAGATCTTCGCCGAAGGCCAGCTCCATCCAGTTGTCGGCCTTCTGCTCGTTTTTCCACTCCTGAATCTTCTCTTTTCGCTGGTGGTCGTTGACGTCCTTGATCGAGAGGTCGATCTGCTGGGCGCTCTCGTCGACGTCAAGCACCTTGGCAACGACTGTCTGCCCTTCGTTGACGTGGTCGCGGACGTTCTTGATCCATCCGCTGGCGACCTCGGAGATGTGACAGAGGCCGCGCTTGCCTTCGTACTCGTCGAGGTCGACGAAGACGCCGAAGTCCTCGATCTCGTCGATCTTGCCGACGACGAGTTCGCCCGGTTCGGGCCAGCCGCTGTATTTCATCCTATCGGGCCTCGACGACGGCGGTCACTTCGCCTTCGATGTCGGCCTTGCCGCCCGTCGGGCGGGCGATGGTGTGGCCACAGACCGCACACGAAACTTCGCTCGCGGCCTTCTCGAAGAGAGACTGTTCGTTCTCGCAGTCGGGACATTCGACGGTGATGAAGCTTCCTGCCATCGTTACTCCTGGAACTCCAGTCGGCCGGCGCGCCATCCTTCGCGGAGGTGGGCCTTCCCACACTCGCCACAGCGGTACTTGAGGTCCGTCTTCTTGGTGGGCTTGTCGCCACCCGGGACCTTCGAGAACTTCCCGTCGTTCCCGATACCGGAGTTGCGCTCGCGCTGGCGGTCGATCCACTTCATGCCGGTCTGACGGCCGCTACGGACTTTCTCGACCTCGTGTTCCTGGTGCTCGTTACAGTGCGGACAGTACGTGTTGAAGCGTCGTGGCATCTGCATAGATATCGGCCTTACCGAGCGATTTGACGTGGCCGCTTAAAACCCGTTTGGTTCGCACCTGCTGTGTGCCCCACAGTACCGTCCCTGTCACACGACTAACCGCCATATTCAGCCCGTCCGCGTTCCGCCACTGCTCCGGCTACTGGAACCGGGCTGACGGTCCACTAGATTCGATTCGGACTGCCCCGAACACACCTGATTCCGAACCCGAGAGCAGTTCGAGATTCACCGCTTCTCCAGCAGAGAGCGACCGGAGCTTCGTCGCCAGTTCGCTGTCGATGTAGTCCACAACCTCGTAGGTCTCGTCGGCTTCGACGTCCCGGAGTTCCATCCGTCCGTCGTCGTCCATCGGGCTGACGACGACTGAGGCCCGCTCGCACGACCGCTGCTGTTGTTTCAACATACACGACTGTCGCGATTCCGGATATATAAATCTCGGCTATCAGGCTGTTAAGCATCTAGACACGACCGGTAAGAATATAAGGACATTCTAGTTACAGGTAATCCCTCGACGCTCGCTGTCGGTTACTGTGCTGTGTCGCAATCGCCTTCGAAGTCACTAAGTACGCTGTTGGCAAACGAACGGGCATGAAGAAGCTCATTATCCACGGCGACCCGGGGCTGCGAAAGGGCGGCCGCATCGAGTACGAGGACGAGGAGTACGAGGTGTTCTCGGTCTCGCGGCAGGGCGACTGGCACGGCCCGGACCGGCCACAGCTCTGGTGTACTATCGGCTCGGAGGACGAAGAAGAGACGTTCAAGACCCAGGAATACATTCCGATGCATCTGGACACGGACGACATCGAAGCTGAGGCCGTCACCGTGCTCCGCGAGCGCGCGCCGCCGAACGCCGAGTCCTGAGTGGCCCGCATCGTTCCCTGAAAAATCGCCGTTCGCCAAGAATACCCCGCTCCTTTTTCAGAAGTATTCCGGTCGGACCTGGTAGATCGTGACGCCGCCGGCTCGTTTCGCTACGGTCACGCCCTGTAGCTGGTCGACAGTCACGTCACCGTAGCGGGCTCGTTCGGCCGGGCCGACGTAGACGTAGCGCACGTCATATGCTTCGAGGAGGCGGCGTTGCTCGGTCGCGTCGCCGGTGTAAATCGTCTCCACGTCGTCGACGCGGCGGTCGTACACCGTGTCGTTGCGGTACTGGGCCTCGTGGGTCCAGCCCGCGACGGTCGGCAGTCCGGTCAGGCTCGACGGCGCGCTTGCGCCCTTGCCCTCGTTGGCGTCCCACTCATAGTCAGCGGGGGCGGCCGTGACAATGGTTGGCCGGCCCTCCGCTGTCGCATCGAGCCATCGAATCGCTTCGGCTTCTTCTGGATGGTCGTCATCGAGGTATGCCAGCCCGTTTAGTGTGGGCTCTCCCGCGGCGTCGGCGTGATTCGAGAGCGCAAAGACGCCGTACAGCGACGCCGAACAGACCAGCAGGGCGACGAACGCGCGGACGCCGATGGTTACCCACGCTCGCGCGCGGTCGCCGGTCGGCCGCCAACGAGTGAGCAGCCACGCCAGCACGGGGCCGGCGGCGACCCCCCAGAGCACCCACACCTGCATGTACGTCTTGAACACGGTGTTCATCCGGCCGATGTTCTCCCTGACGAAGACGAATTCGACGAGGAAGACCAGACCCGCGCCAGCGAGAATCAGCACGGCTTCGAAGCCAACGGGCCGGTCGCCGCCGTCAGCGAGCGCCGGAACCGCGTCGACGGTACGGTCAAGTGTCGGCGAGCGCGCGAACAGCCACGCGCCGAGCAGTAGCGGGGCGAGCAAGCCGACCGCTGCGATGTCAAGCGTCGCGGCGAGCGCCGCCGTTCCGACGGTCACGAGACCGACGATGCGGGCCGTACTCTGCCCGACAGCACGCCCGGTCTGGGCGTACAGGTACAGCCAGAACGGGGCGACGAACAGGCCGTGGACGGCCAGGAGTTCAAGTAGCGAGGTCCGGTCGGGCAGAACCGCAATCTCGCGGCCGCTCGCCGGGCCAAGCCAGAATGGGAGCGACCAGAGCAGTCCCAGCGCAAGGACGCTGCCAGCGACGGCCAGCCCCATCCCAATCCGAACGCCCTCTTGACCCGGTCCGTTCAGTCGGAGCCGCTGTCCGATATCATCCGGGAGGAGCGTCGTCGGGTCGGCCGGCGCAACGGTGACCGTCAACAGGGCCAGTCCGCCCATCGACGGGAACGACCACGTGTTCGTTACGGCCATGATGCCCGCGACGGCCGGGAGCGCAACGAAAAGCAGTGCGAGCCGTCGCCGGCGTTCGGCGGCCGGCGTCTGGTAGTAACTGAAACAGAGCGCGGCGGCGAGCAACAGGAAGCCCGTGCTCATCATATGGGCGTGCATGTCGCCGTTGAGCCAGGCGAACAGCGGGAACTCGTCGATGACCAGCGCAGCACTGGGCTCGTACGTGCCGAAATCGGCCGTGCTGTCCTCGATGACGCGGCTCGCGTCCCAGTAGCTGAACGAGTCCGGCCCCGCCGCGAGCCCTTCCAGTTCGTAACCCGCCCGTTCGGCGACTGTCTGGCGCAGCCCGTCCGGCAGGAGCCAGACGAGGAACCTCGCGGGCGTCGAGAGATTGCTCGCGATGCCGACACAGAACGCGGTGAGGCCGGCGGCCAGTCGCCGTGGAAGGCCGCGCTCACCCGCGACGGCACCAGCCAGTCCGTACGCCGCCGTGATCAGCGTGGCATAAAATCCAGCGAGCGCGAGATTGTACGCGAACTGGCCGGCGGTTCCCGTGATTCTGGTGAGAATCGCCGCGATGAGGTGCCCACCGTAGTAGTATGCGACCGACTCGCCGGCGAACCACATGTCCTCTAGCGGGAGGCTGTCAGCTCGTACGAGCGACTGTAACAGGCCGAAATCGAGGAACTTCTCGCCGCCAATGGGGACGATTGCAGGGTCGAGCGCCCGGATGCCGACGACGAACAGGAACGCGACTGTGAACACGCCGGCTGTCTCCGCGTACGTTCGGGCGTTCGGTCCATTGTCGCTCCGCCAGACAGCCAGTGTACTCACGGCGAGCACGGCGACGCCGAGCCAGATGCCAAGCGTCAGCGAGAGGCGACCGACGAAATAGGTGACCAGCCACAGTATCGAGACGGCGACTGGGACGCCGAAGGCGAGTCCGCGGTCGGCAAAGCGTGGGAACAATAGTCCGGCGACGGTCCCGCCAGCGTACAGTAACAGGAGGTAGAGGGCGAGCCAGGTGGCGAGGAGCCCGTATTCCATCAGTGAAGGGACCGGTTCGCTGGCCTATACGCTTTTTCGTTGCCTCCGGACTTATCAACTGATTAGGAACCAGTAGCTTCGAACTGTTTTTAGTTCCGCCTGTCCGACTACTCGGCAATGTCGCGTTCCGTCGGGGTTGTCCTTCCAGCCTACCGTCCCGACATGGACCAGCTCGGGACCTATATTGCCGCCATTGACGATGCCCTTGCCCCGCAGACCATTGTTGTTGAGCTTGATTCGCCACGAGACGGCGTTCCTGTACAGCTCCGTTCGCTCCCAATCGAAGTTCACACCGTGCCCTATCGCCGCGGGAAAGGCGCAGCTATCACCGCTGGGTTCGAGCGGCTGGAGACCGACGTGCTGGCCTTTGTCGACGCCGATGGGTCGACACCGGTCAACTCACTCGAACGGATACTGGACCCGGTCATCGACAGCCGAACGGACCTCGCTGTGGGCTCCCGCCGTCACCCGGACGCGACGGTCGCCACCCACCAGACGTTTGCCCGACGGTTCCTCGGCGACGGCTTCGCATGGCTTGCCAGCCAGTTGCTTGACGCACGGTTGTATGACTACCAGTGCGGTGCGAAAGCCATCGACGTGGCCGCGTGGGAGCGCGTTCGCGACCACTTGTACGAGCCCGGCTTCGCGTGGGATGTCGAACTGATCGCCATCGCGGCGGCGCTGGACCTGCGTATCGAAGAGGTGCCGATAGAATGGGAAGACAAGCCCGGCTCGACGGTGTCGCCGATACGAACGTCGATAGACCTACTCGAAGCACTGCTGACGGCTCGCCACCGGTCGAAGCAACTGCGCGATGACCGCCTCCACACGGCCTTGGCCGAACATTTCGACGAGCCAACCGCTCTTATCGAGAAGGACCGATGATGGACATCGAACAGCAGGTTCGACGCATCGTTCCCGACCGGTTCGAGTCGCTCGTATCGGGCGTCCGGTTCGGCCAGTTCGTCTCCGTCGGCGTTGTCGGTGCGATCAGCGACAACACGGTTCTCGCCGTACTCGGCCTGGTTTTCGGTGTCAGCGATATGTGGGCCAAAGCCGCCGGCGTCGAAACGGCGATTCTCGTGATGTTTCTGGTCAACGAACACTGGACGTTCGCCGGCCAGGGTGATGCCGACCGCCGTTCGTTCGCCAAGCGGCTCGGGAAATCCCATCTGGTCCGGTCCGGCGGTGTCGCGGTCCAGCTTGCCATCTACTGGCTGCTCACGCAGTGGTTGACGGTTGAGCTTCTCGTCGCCGGAACTGACCTGTGGTTCATTGCCGCGAGCCCACTCGCCATTGGCGTTGCGATGCTGGTCAACTACGTCGCCGAGAGTATCTTCACCTGGCAGGTCCATGCGGACGGGTGAGCATAGCGCGTTACTAACTCACGGACGGCACTCGAATCACAACCCTTAATGAGGGGACCGGACTACGAGGAAGTAGCGGGATGGGATAGCCAGGAGATTCCGGCGGGCTCATAACCCGCAGATCGGTAGTTCAAATCTACCTCCCGCTATCATTTTGCCGAACTCACTCTTCCAGTGCGGCGTTTTACCGCCAAACAACGCTGAGTGCGGCAATTATAGCTGAGAAGATTTGAACGAGAGAACACCGAGTGATATGAGGTGTTCGCGTTGTTCAACTCTATCTCCCGCTATATTCTGTCGCTCACAAATTCGTGGGTGACTGGCGTATTCAGTAGATTTGAAGAAAGTCACAAGCGATCGAAGAGAGCGGCGTGAATGTGGTTCAAATCTCTCTCGCGTTGTAGACTGCGTTCAGCCTGTTCACCACTGTTGCTCACTGCCGTGGAGATACCCTTCTCTGGCCGCCGTGAGTATCCGGTACAGTGTGGCGACCAGCGCAACAACGAGCAACACGCTAAGGACCTGTGTAGGCGTGTTCTGCGTCTTGAACGCCCATGGGAGCGCCAGCGCTACCAACTGGACGGAAACGATAAGTCCGGCGAGGGTCGTGACGGCGACCGACAGATACCGGGCACCGCGCTGAAATGGGCCGCCGCGGTCCATCGCCTCGAAGCCGTATCGCTGTACCATCGCCCCTTCCAGCGCCAGCCAGAGCGCCAGCAGTACAGCCGCACTGAATCCGACGGTTCCGAGCGGGTCCGAAATCGTGAGCGCCGTTAGTCCAGCGACAATTCTGCTCGCGCCGACGAGCAATGCGAGCGCCAGTGGCCCAAGCAACACAAGCGAACTGAACAGGGCGGCGAAATCCCCTGCAAGGGATCGAATGAAGGGAGACACAACAGCTAGTGTCGGTCCAGAATTTTGTAAGGCTACTGGCAACTACTGGCGGCCAGCTTCCAAATCGCTACAGGAACCGTATTAACAGCCGCCCTAGTCGTCGCCGTGCTCGTCGACGATGGTGACCTCGCCGTCGATGACCTGAACATTGATCAGCGTCTTTGCGTCGTACCCCGCTTCGTCGAGCTTGTTCGTCCCGTCGGCTTTCTTGATGACACAGACGATGTCACGGATGTCCGCGCCGATGTCTTCGAGCGCGCCTGTAAGTCCGGCCAGCGTCCCGCCGGTCGAGAGCACGTCGTCAAGGACGAGGACCTGGTCGCCCTCGTACACGTCGTTGACGTACATTTCGCTCTCGGAATAGCCGGTTACCTGAGACAGTGACACTTCCCCGTCAAGCCCGTACTGACGCTTGCGGACGACGACGAGTGGGATATCGGTCATCAGCGAGACGGCTGTGGAAATATGGATCCCCATCGCCGCCGGTGTGACGATCTTGTCGACGTCGTCAAGCTCTGCCTTCCGGATGATCTTGATGACGATTTCGCGCAGAAGTTCCGGTCGAAGCATCGGGACCCCGTCGCTGATGGGGTGAACGAAGTAGTGATAGCCTTCCTTCTCGATAATTGGCGCTTCGAGTAGGGACTTCTTGAGTCGGTCCATGCTGGCGGTACTACAAGCCCGTACTAAAATTCTCCGTCACCGACTCAGTAGAGCGACAGCAACTCACCGAGCGCTCGCATCATCGGCAGGAGGTGTGCATCCCCCAGCGCGTAGTACTCGACGCTCGTCAGCAGTAGGAACACAGCCGCCACACCTGTTGCGGCACCGAGAAGCACTGCACCGACCTGCCCTGCTCGGCCTTCGGAGCGACCACAAAGTGCCCAGATACCGAGTGGGACAGCGATGCCAACCGCGAGCAGCGCGTGCAACTGGAACGCCTCGCCGATGCCGTTCACCGTCAGCGCAACAAACATCACGGTCACCTGGCCGCCGACCAACACTGTCCCCGCAACTGTCCAGAGGAATGTGTTCCAGTGGTTCGCGAGGCTCTTGCGTACCGCTGGGAGCCGCACGAGCAGATACACGCCGAGCGGATAGAGCGGGAACAAATACCGGGCAGTCACCTGTGCGTGCAGTGGTAAGCGGGTGTTGTACAGGAGGATGACGCCGACGAACGCCGTTATGGCGAACGCGTCCACGACACGGCCGGCGCTGAGTGTCCGGTCAGCCATCGACGATGGCAGACGCAGCCGTCGGACGACTGGGAGTGCACCGACCATGGCGACGAGAACCGGCGCGGATTCGAGCACTGAGAGATTGACGGATTCCTCACCGGCGTTATTGAGCGCGCCGGTCGTACTTCCCGACCGGATGAACGCGTGATACGCGTCGGTTGGCTGCCGCTGGAGTGTTTTAAGCCCTGTCACGAGTTCGCCGCCCAGCAGTAACAGTGGTTGTATCCCGCTTTCGAGGGCACCGAACAGGGGTGCCAGCGATGTAAGCAACCCACCAGAGCCACCACTGCCGCCGCTACCGCCGCTACCGCCGCCACCGCTTGCACTGCTCGCAGTACTGTTGCCCAGAGAGCCACCGCGAGAAATCAACCTCGGGGGTTTCACCGGGGAACCGGAGATGGCGATATTCGTGATCAAGAACGGCAGCAGGGAGAGTCCGAAGACGACACCGATACGAGCCAGTGTTCGGGGGCTGTTGTCCGGGGCCGTCGGGATATCGACCAGTGCCAGGGCAACACAGAGCAGGAGCGCTTCCGGAGCGTGTACCCAGGCGTACAGTCCAACTATCGCGTAGGCGAGCGCGCGAAAGACCCATCGCTGGGAAATAACTGCCCCGTCTGTTGGCCTGCGGCTTCGATAGAGGCAGTACGCGATGCAGACGACCACTGTCCCGGTTATGACGTGGCGCTTCGGCACGGATGCCCAGAACGCGAGCGGTGTCCCGGCCGTGAGCACCACGGTGCTCAGGAGCCCCAGCCGACGTGTTTGCACCCGGCTGAAGAGCCGATAGAGTACCACCGGCGTGAACGCTGCGATGAGGAGATGCGTCAGTTGCAGCGCGTATAGATGGGTCTGGCCGGCGTCGAGCGGCTGCGCCAGCGTCACGTTCAGCCCGAACAGTCCCAGGACAGTGACGGTACCACCGTAGAGGAGCCAGTCACCGTCGGTGTAGTAACTACACTGGACCACCAGCGCTAACAGCGCGAGCGACCAGAGTGCGACCAGCGCAATGCGGAGTTCGACGACGGCGGCAAGCAGGTCAAGGACAAATACCAGCGGCAGCGAGAGGACAATGACGCCGTAGTTTCGCGCGTACCACTTGCCGCCGTAGTTATTTGCCCCCGGCGTCTCTAGTCCGGGGCCGTAGGCCGCTTCAGTCATCGCTAGCTGTCCGTTTGAGAGGCTGTACAGCCCATTCGCCAGCGTGTAGGAATCGTTTATCAGGAACGCCGTCCGCCACACCAGCCCAAACAGCACGACTGTCGCGAGAAACACGCTCAGGCCGAGTCGGTCGCCAAACAGCACCGAATACGCCGTCTCGCGGGTGTTCGACAGCGCGGGCGTCCGCTGTCGGAGACGCCCAACGAACTCCATCGCCGTCATTCGACCACCGCTACCGTGACGTTGCGCGTCGCCACTACGCCGTGGCCCGCTCCGTCGCGCTTGCTCACCGTCATTGTGCCGTTGTACTGTTTGCGTTCTATCTCCCCGTCGGTGAACGTGTCCGACGCCAGCGTCAGGTCGTACGTGTCACCGGTCGAGTCGTCCAGAAAGTGATTCGTCGTCCGCGTGTAGCCCAGTTCCTCGATGGTGAGTTTGTAGACGAGTGTCGGCCGTCCGGTAAGATTCGCGAACTGTATGCGGACCGGCGGCACGTTGAGGTAGTAGCTTGCTGCGCCGTAGGACCCCTTCTCAATCGTTACTTCGTCCGGCATTTCAACTGTGGAAACCGTGACATTGCCAGATTCGAGTGCGACCGACTCTGGCTCGGATGCCAGTGTCACGCCGGGGACCAGCGGGCCGGAAAGCAGTGTGACGCCGAGTATAATGGCTGTCACACTGGTGACAACAGCCCGCGTTCTTTCCATTGTTACCAGTCACTAGATATCTGGCAATAAAAGTATCGTGACGGTTTCTCGGGTTTGATTCTGGTATACACAATACCAGCTAGACTCCGTCTAAAGTCTGGATATGATAGCGCTGCGGCTCGGTGCCTGAAAACAAAGAAATAAAGACCGCTTATGCTTCCGGACCGGTGTCCTGAGCGAGCGTCGCAGAGGTGTCTCCCTCTTGAGTTTCGTACACGACGCGGAGGTCATACGAATCTGACGCAGCAACGTCCATTGAAGTTCCGGCGGACACTTCTGTCTCCCCGACGGTATTACTGTTTGCAAAAGTAGGATCACCGCCAGTGTCAGCATCAAGATCATAAGTACTGACTCCGTGTGTGCCTGAGCTTGGAAGATCTCCACGTATATACAGCTCATTACCATCAATTGTGTCCCCTCCATCATGAGTTACCGTCACTACACCATAGTCGGAATTGCCTACGCTCTCATCGAAATCCCATGAGAAGCTAGCCTGCGGCGTGGCCTGCTGTGCCTGGTCGCCGAGACCGAGCACGAAGGAGGCGATTACTGCGGCCAGAATGACCGTGATTGCGACCATCAGGATGACCCCGATGACCGGCGACACTGCGTCGTCGTCGTGGATGAGTTGTTTGATATCCATGGTTTGTTCGACGCACACCGCGAGTGTGACCCGAGTAGGAACCCCCTATACATCGAAGGATTTCCTTACCGGCTCGCGGGGTGTGCTGACTCAATCACATGAGATGTGCCCACTTATACTCACAACACGTTTTAGCCGTTCAACGTCGCCTTGAAAGCCTTCAAGGCTGGCTGTACCGCCAAAATTCGACATGGCGGTGTGCGGATAGTTCAGTGGTACACAGGACAAACGGAACAGTACAGACCGTGAAATAAACAGGAGTTTAGTTGTCGGACTCCGCTCCCTGCGCTACATACTCCGTCAGTGTCATCTCACGACCGGCGTAGGTGTGATAGCCTGCAGAGACGCTGAGCACAATTGCGATCAGCGTGGCCCAGACCAGCGGCGGAATCACTGTGAACGGGTAGACGCCGACCCAGAGGATCGTCACGATCGCCAGACTGACCGCGCCGAGCGAGAGGTAGTATTCGCGCCAGGGGAACTCGCTTCCCGGCACGATTTCGAGATAGACGGTGAGTTCCTCTGTGTGTGCAGTCTTGGAGATCGTCCCGTTTTCATCGTCGTAGTTAATGATACCCGTCTCATCCATCCGCGGGAGATGAGACTGCTGTAACGTGGTGTAGACGCGCTTCCGTTGCGCGCTCGTGACTTCGGTGTTCGGGCAGTCGTACTCCTGTGCTGCGACGTGTGACGCGAGGTCGCCGAGCTGTACCGGCCCGTCGTGTGCTCGTAGATACTGCAGCGTGTAGCGACGCCGTTCGTTCTGCAGGACGTCGAATATCTCGCCTTTGGAAAGGTCCTCGTCCGTCGTGGAGTCCGACCGTTCTACCTGCTTGCTCATATCATGCTCTCCGATTTCCCCCACCCATCACAGGGAATACAGCGAACATCAGGGTGGCCATCAGTTATAAACTCACGGGTTTCGGTGCCGGAAAAAATGAGATGTCGCGAGTTTATGCGCCCGGTCCGGTGGCAGTGGCGAGTGTTGCGGAGTTATCGCCAGTGGCCGACTGGTAGACTAGGTTGATAGTGAAACTATCCGAGTCAACTCCGACAGTGACGCTATTACCTGCGACAACCTTGCTGTTGCTCCCACTGGCACCCCCCTGCCACGTACCCTCTGAAATCATATCAGGAGTACCTCCCTCAGACCCACTGGCGACATCTCCTCTGAAGTATAAATTACTCGCTTTTATTGAGTCACCACCCTCATGCGTGAACTTAACCCAGTCATTTCCATCATCGTACTCCGTACTAAAGCTAGCCTGTGGAGCCGTGTTACTGACCTGATCGCCCAGACCGAGGACGAATGTTGCGATAACGGCTGCAAGGATGACCGTGATTGCGACCATCAGGATGACCCCGATGACCGGCGACACAGCATCGTCGTCGTTGAAGAATCGTTTGAGTTCCATTGTTGTGTCCGCACGCATCAACAGGTCGCCCTGTTATGCCGTGCTTATCGAATCGTGGCTATGCAGATATATAAGTCTGCACCTGTATTATCAGAACGTGTAATCACCCTGTCTGTTAACAGCTATTCTGGGGTGTTTGAAACCGGATGCAGCCGATCAGGTCTGCAATTATCACAGAATATGTTTTTAGACCTTCACGAAAGGGCCAGCAGTGCCACTGTAACGAATACCGCGAGAATGAGGATGCTGAGTCCGATGCCGGCTCGCATCGGATGCACGAGAGTGCCGTCGTCGCGGAGCCCCGCAATCACGTCGTTCGGGGATGTCACTGCCCGCGTGACGACGCTCGTGGCCTGCACCACTGCGCGGTCCACGGCGGCGTACAGTTCGGTCACACCGACAACGAGCCCGCGGGAGCCATAGAAGACGGCGGGGTTGTACAGCGAATCGATGTCTGGGACGCGGCCGAGTTTCGAGAGGGGCTTCTTTGTCACCGCGAAGCCAAGCAGTCCGAGAACGGCTAGAACGACTCCCTCGATGAGGTGGGGAACAGTGTACGTTTTGTAGACGTGGTCAACGACGGCCTCACTCGTCACGTCGAACGGAAGGATGGTGAAAAGCGCCGTGTCGTACACACCGTAGATGACACAGAGCGCAGCCACGGACACCATTGCCACGCTCTGCAGGCGGTTCGCGTCCGGGACGCTGCTGTCGTACTCGCCGTGGAAGAACGCGTAGTAGCCGAACTTGATGAACGACATGAACGTGCCAACGCCGCCCAGCAGTAGCATCCACTCGAGCGTATAGAACTCACCGAGCGGGAGCGGTCCCTTTCCGAAGGTGTAGTGGCTCCCGGAGATAATGATCCCCTTGCTGACGAACCCGTTGAACCCGGGGAAGCCGGCGATAGACAGCGCAGCGACGGAGAACGCCCCCGCTGTGATCGGCATCTCCCGCCAGAGACCGCCGAGTTTCTTCAGGCTCTCTGTCCCGGTCCGGTAGATGACGACACCGGCGGTCATGAACAACAGGCCCTTGTAGAGGATATGGTTGAACACGTGCGCGAACGCGCCAGCCTGTGAGAGAGCGCTCCCGATACCGACGCCAGCGACCATGTACCCGACCTGCGACTGGATGTGATAAGAGAGGAGCCGCCGCATATCGTTCTGGAACAGCGCGAACAGCGCGCCGAAGATAGCCATTCCGCCGCCCATGTACGCGATGGCCTCGTGGCCGTTGGGGAACGCGCGGTACATCCCGTAGACGCCGGTTTTTGTCGTAAACACACAGAGGAAGACGCTGGCGGCGATGTGCGGCCGCGGGTACGTGTCGGGCAGCCACGCGTGCAGGCCGATGAAACCGACGTTAACGCCGATACCGATGGCGGCCAGCGCGGCGGCCAGTCCGGACGTGATACCGGCCGTTTCTGGACCGCCCGGCACCGACGCGAACAGGAACGTCTCTACCTCGACGTAATGCCGGAGGATAGCGGCCATCAACAGCGTGCCGCCCAGCCCGTGCAGCAGGGCATACCGGAACCCGGCCCGGACCGCCTTACCGCCGTAGTGCCACACTAGGAGCGTGCTCGTGACGGCCATCAGCTCCCAGAAGAAGATGAGTGTCAGCCAGTCGCCGGCGAAGACGGCTCCAAAGCTGGTCGCGACGTACGAGAGCGCGTACCCCGTCTGTGTCGTGTCCGCCTCGCTGGCGTAGGAGTAGAGTACAGCAACCGCGGCGATGAGCCCGAAGATGATGCCCATCAGCCGCGAGAACGGGTCGACGTTCAGTAGCACGGCGTCGAACCCGAGGAACTGGGTCTGGAGATGTGCGCCCTCCGGGACCGAAAGTGCCCATGGCACCGCGAGCGCGGGCACGAGCGCGCCGACCGCGTGTCCGGCACGCCGCGGAAGCCGGGACACGACGATTGCCAGCGCCAGTAGTACGACGACTGGTGGAACCACTGTAAGCATCGACATTACGCCATCACCCCCGGCAGATTACCGACGATAGTGTCGACGATTCGCAGGAAGACAGCCGTGTACGGCACTGTCCCTAGCAGGAGCGACAGCGTGGCCGCGGTGAGGATCGGCCCGAGCATGAACCACGTACTTTCGCCGCCGCGCCAGCCGCGGTCGTCCCAGCCCCCTGCGGGCGGGCCGCCATGGTGTTCGTGTTCCTCATCGTGTTTCCCGAGGTGGTCGACGTGCTCGGGCTCTGGAACGCCGCCCTCGTCGGAGTGGTCGTCGGCATCGTCCGATTCGTGGCCGTCACCGCCGTCGGCCCGAACTTCGTCTCGCCCCCCGAGTGGCCCTTCCAAGAGGGGCTTTTCGTCGTGCCCGTCCGGCGATTCGAAGTACGCCTGATAGACGATTGGCCAGAAGTACGCGATGTTGAGGACGCCGGAGACCAACAACGCGGCGGCGAAGACGAGCCCGCCATTGAGGCTCAGCGCACCGATGACGAGATACCACTTGCTGACGAAGCCAGCGACCAGCGGAATTCCGGCCATCCCAGCCGCAGCGACGGCAAAGGCGGCCATCGTCAGCGGCATCCGTTTCCCGATGCCGGCCATGTCGCTGATGTCGTCGGTGTGGGTCTCGACGTGTATCGCGCCGGCACAGAAGAACAGTGTCAGTTTCATGAATGCGTGTGCAGGGATGTGGAGCAGGCCGCCCGTCAGTGCCTGTCCGTGGAGCAGTCCCAGCCCGAGCACGATATAGGAGAGCTGGCTAATCGTCGAATACGCCAGCCGCCGCTTGAGGTTGTCCTGTCTGAGCGCGATGATACTCGCGGTCAGGAGGGTAAAGGCCGCAATCGCGGCCAGCGGGAGGCCGACGCCGAGTTGCTCCATCGTTCCGGTCCCGTACACGTCGAGAACGACTCTGGCGATGCCAAACACGCCGCTTTTGACGACCGCGACGGCGTGTAGCAGGCCCGACACCGGCGTCGGCGCGACCATCGCATCCGGGAGCCAGGAGTGCACCGGCATCAGTGCGGCCTTGACGCCGAAGCCGGCCGCAAGCAGGGCGAACGCTGCCCGTGCCAGCGTCGGGTCTGCCGTCACGAGGCCTTCGAGCCCGCCGGGCGTAAACGCGGTCGTTCCGGCGAGGACGAACACCAGCACCGTCCCGCCCAGCACGGCGACGCCGCCGCCGAAGGTGTACGCAAGGTACTTCCGCCCGGCGGCGCGGGCCTCGTCTGTCTCGTCGTGGGTGACGAGTGGGTACGTCGACACTGTCAGCAGTTCATAGCAGACGAACAGCGTCAGCAGGTTCGACGCGAACGCGACGCCAACCGCCGACGCGAGGCTGGCCGCAAAGGAGGCGAAATAGCGCGTCTGTGCGTGTTCGTCCAGCCCGCGCATGTAGCCGATGCTGTAGAAACTGGTGACGATCCACAGCAGGCTTGCAAGCAGGCCAAAGAGAAGCCCGAGCGCGTCGACGCGGAACGCCAGTTCGATCCCGGTGGCCAGCTGCCCGAAAGAGAAGACGTACCGCATCCCCGACAGGACGCCGGGGACCATGCTCGCGACGATAGCGAACTTCGCGACTGCCACCGTGATGGTCACCCCCTCCCGCACGTTCGGACGACGTTTGAGCGAGAGAATCACGGGGATGGCCACCGCGGAGACGAGGATTGCAAACAGCGGTCGAAGTGATGTGATATCAGTCATTGGTTTAGCAGGGGTGGAAGCGTCTCTCGAAGCACCTGTTCGAACGCTGGTACGGCTGCGGTCAGCGCGACCGCGAGCGCAGCCGCGATGACGACGACGGCGATCATCCCGAACGAGACTGCCTGTCCGCTCCCATCTGTTACGGGAGCCTCGTCAGGCTTCGAGTGGATGGTCGCCTCGGCGAAGTAGAGCCGCTCGACGAGGCGGGCGAAGTACGCAAGCGTTAGCAACGTACTCGCGAGCAACACGGTCACAACGGCCCAGTTCTCGGTGTTGACTGCGCCGAGGACAATGTACCACTTGCCGACGAAGCCGACCGCCGGTGGAACGCCGACCATCGCCAGCGAGAGCACGGCGAAGGCAAACGCCGAAACCGGGACGCGGCTCCCCATCCCGGCGTAGCCGTTCACCGTCGTCGCGCCCGTCTTGCGCTCGATAATGCCCGTCGCAGCGAACAGCCCGCCCTTCATTACCGCGTGGCCGAGCAGGTGAACGGTCGCGCCGACGACGGCCAGTGGGGTTGCGATGGCGAATCCGGCGATGACGAGGCCGAACTGCGACACCGAGGAGTACGCCAGCATCCGCTGGACGCTGTCCTGCGAGACGGCGAGCGCACTTCCCGCGATGATACTCACGCACGCCAGCCCGACCAGCGCCCAGCGAGCGACGGGCACGGCCGCCAGGAACTCCACGGTGAACACGGAAAACAGCAGGCGAGCGAGCGCGTATGCCGAAACCGTCGAGACAAGCGCTGAAATGAACGCGCTCACCGTATCCGGGGCGTTCGCGTAGGCGTCGGGCTGCCAGGTGTGCAAGGGGAACAGAGCGACTTTCACCGTCAGCCCGCCGACCATCAGCCCGAACGCGGTCAGGACGAGCGTCGAGTCGTAGGCCGCCATCTCTCCGAGTTTGGTCGCCAGGTCAGCCATGTTGAGCGTGCCCGTTGCCGCAAGCAGGTAGCCGATGCCGAGCAAGTACAGCGAGGCCCCGACGGTCCCGATGATGAGGTACTTCAGCGCCGCGACGGCGGCACTGGCGTCCCGGCCACTCGCTACGAGGCCGTACGCCGCAAGCCCCGTGATTTCGAGGAACACGTAGAGATTGAACACGTCACCAGTGACCGTCATGCCCGTCAGGCCGGCAACCAGCAGGAGGTACAGTCCGTAGAAGGGGCCCGAGTGCGGGCCGGCCTGCCGAGCGTACGCGAGCACGCCGAGTGACACGACAGCCACGAGCAGGGCGACGGCACCGGAGAGCCCGTCGACGACGAGTTCGATGCCGTACGGGGCGGCGAAACCACCGACCGCGTAGGACACAGTCCCATTTGTGCCGACGGTCCACGCGAGCAGTCCGGCCAGGCCGGCCTGCCCGAGGAGTGTCACCGTCGCGACGGGCCACCCGGCCCGGTCGCTCACGAGACTCGCGGCCAGCGGTATCGCACCGCCGACGATCGGCAGGACAACCAACAATACGGGGAGTTGTTCAATCATAGTAGAGCTGTTTGAGCTTGTCTTCGTCCAGCGTACCGTACTCGGTGTAGATGCGGATGATCAGCGCCAGCGCCACGGCGGTCAGGCTCACCCCGACAACGATAGCGGTCAGGATGAGGACGTGTGGCAGCGGGCTGACGTAGGGGCTGCCACCCTCCTTGATTATCGGCGGGTTTCCGCCGGTCCGGAACGCGAGCGTAATAAAAAACAGGAAGATGCCCGTCTGGAAGATGTTCATTCCGATGACTTTCTTCACGAGGTTCCGGGACTCGATGAGCATATACAGGCCGATACCGAGCAGGAGCATCACCGCGAAGTAGTTGTAATGTGAGTTCAGCAGTTCAAACATTAGCTCTCATCCTCCGGTTCGTCGACGGCGTGGCCGAACCCCGCCGCAAGCAGGAAAAAGAGGCCGATAGCAACGCTGGCGACGATACCACCGATGGCCAGTTCGACGAGCTCGATGGCGTAGGCGACCACGTGCGAGATGAACTGTTCGTACAGGTGATATTCGAGGAAGTTCCCACCCAGGAGAATCGTTCCCAGCCCGATGGCTGCGAACGTGAGCACGCCGCCGGATGCGAGCGCAGCGACGACACGGACGTCGAGCCACTCCCGCGCCGCGTCAATCCCGTAGGCAAACGCGAGCATCATTACGACCGACCCCGCGATGACCCCTCCCTGGAACCCACCGCCGGGGGAGTTTGCCCCGTGGAACATTACGAACAGGGCGAAGGTGAGCACGAACGGCGCGACAACGCGGACCGTCGTCATGATGATGGTACTCTCGACGTACAGCCCGGTTCGCTCGTCGGCGCTCATGCGAACACCTCCTGTCTGAGGACGGTCAGCGCTGCGACCCCGGCTGAGAAGACCACGACAGCCTCACCCAGCGTGTCGAACCCACGGTATGCCGCGAGCACCGCCGTCACACCGTTTTTCACTTCGGTGTCCGCGTACGCGTTTTCGAGGTAGTACTGTGTTACCTCGCCGCTGACGACGGGGTTTGCCGCGCCATCCGCCCCGACGGCGGGCAGCGCTGGAACGGTCGCAATCATAACGACGACGAACCCGCCGACCAGTACGACGGTCCGGGCGCTGATCGACTCGAACAGGCCGTTTTCCTGTGGCCGAACAGTGTTTGCCAGCGCCAGAATGAACAGTATCGTCATGATGCCGGCCCCGACAGCCGCTTCGGTCAGCCCCACGTCGGGGGCCTCAAGCATCACCCAGATAATGGAGATACCGAGGCTGTAGGCGGCAAACGCCATCAGTGACGCCAGCACGTCACGGAGTACGGCCGCGCCGATAGCACAGCCCAGCACGAACACCAGCAACACTGCCTCGATGAGTGAGAGGCTCATGATTTGTCCTCCTCATCGCCGGCAGTCCACGGCTCGATGCCCTGATCCTGTGCCGCCCGGGCGATGGCGTGGGCGGCGGTGGGGTTGGTCAGAAACATAAACACCAGCAGGAAGACAGCCTTGATCGTCGCGAGGTCGGTCTGAATCGCGAGTGCGGCGGCCCCGATAGCGAGGACGGCCCCCAGCGTATCACTTTTCGATGCCGCGTGAGCGCGTGTGTAAACGTCAGGAAGCCGGACAATGCCGATCGAGGCGACGCCGCCGAAGAACGCGCCGATCAACGCGAGCGCGACAATCGCCCACTCTGTTGGCGTCATAGCACACCCCCGTGCTCGACGTTGAACTTCGAGAATGCTATCGAGAGCAGGAAGTTCAGCAGGGCGTACACGAGCGCGATGTCGAGGAACAGCGGCTTATCGAGCGCGCCGGAGACGAGCGCGATCGCGATAACGGTGTTCGTCCCCATCACGTTGACCGCGATAACTCTGTCGTGGTCCGTCGGTCCCGCAAACACGCGGTACAGCGACACGATGGCGAACAGGACGAACGCGCTCGCGATTGCCAGCAGCGCCACCTCGAACTCAATCATCGTCGGCCACCTCCGGGTCGCCAATGTCACTCTCGACTGTGTTGTCGTCCCCCTGTCCGCGCTCGCGCGGCGAGGGAATGGCTGCCGCCTCCCGGCCGTAGAAAACGAACCGGACCGCTCGTTCGAGGCCGCCGTCAAACAGGTCCTCGCGCGAACTACCGGTGAGCGAGTGGATGTCGAACGCCTGCTGGGAGACACTGACGGTGAGCGTCCCGGGCGTCAGCGTGATGCTGTTTGCCAGCGTCGTCACCGCTCCGTCACCCCAGATCGCGGCCTCCAACTCGACCATTTTGGGGTCAATAGGCAGCGACGGGTGCAAAACGACGTACGCGATTTCGAGATTGGCGACGGCGATTTCCTTGAGCAGGTACGGGACGTAAATCGCGAACCGGGCGAGTTGCCTCGGAATCCGGGTCAGCGACGGCTGGCGACTGAATGCGATCGGCGCAAGCAACGCAGTGACGATCGTCGCTGTTATCGCACCAGTGAGGAAATCCAGCGGTTTGTACGAACTCAACAGCAGGTAAAACAGATACGACGCTCCGAAAATGGTGAGATACTTCGGGAGCGTCGCGGCGCGGGCGAGTGCGGTCGACCGTGCCGGTCGCTCGACGGGTGCGGTCTCGACCTCGATATCGCCCCGGACGAGTTCGACTTCGAGCGGCCGAAGCATCGGCGTCGTGCCGCCCGGGTTGAACTCCGGATCGAGGACGACCCGTTCGATGCTGTGTTCGTCGGCGTAGGCCAGAATCGCGTCGGCGTAATCGCCGGGACTGAACAGGTAGCGGTCAGCACCGATGACGCCCAGTTCAACCTCGAGGTTCGACGGTGGGGAAGTACCCAAGTCTTCGTCGAGCCAGACATCGATGCGGTCAAGCAGGTCCTTGGCTTGGCCGAGCTCCGTCTGTGCGTCGGGGTCAACGGCGCGTGTGCTTGCGACGGCGACGAGGTGCAGCGATATCTGTTGTTGCCCCTCTCTGGCCGCCGATTCGGCCTGTTCAACGGCGTAGGCGACGGTGTTCCGGACCGTCACTGAATCGGCTACTGGCACGAGCAGGCGACGGGGTGGTGGTACAGTCACAGTCTCTGTTTAGAAACTCCAAATAGGCGGTTCGTCGGGCAGTACTGTCGTTATCGGACCGGAGCAACGGAACACGCAAAACTATTTCGTAATCGGTTACGCGCTCAGTCACGACTGGACAGATGGTCACCGAGTTCGTTGGCGACACGGGCACCCAGACCCTGTTTTTCCCCAACGTACTCCGTGGCCGCGTCTGCGTCGACAAGCAGGGCGCGCGTCTCGTCGTCGCCCATCACGCTCGCGTCGTTGGCGACCACGAAGGCCAGCCCGGCCCGCTCGCGTATCTCGCGGGCGCGCTCGACCAGGGTTTCGTCGTCGCCTTCGGTTTCGACTTTGAAGCCGACCATGGGAAGGTCCGGGTGGTCTGCCCGAACAGTGTCGATGAGCTTCGGCGTTGGTTCGAGCGTCAGCGTCAGTTCTGCCTGTCCGCTCTTGATCTTCTCGGGAGCCTGCTCAACGGTGTAATCTGAGATAGCGGCTGCCGAGATCAGCGCGTCAGCGGAGTCGGCGACCCGCCGGGTAGCCGCTGTCATCTCCGCGGCGGACTCGACCCGCTCGACAGTCGCGTAAGGAACGTCCGGTCCGTCGTGGACCAGCGTCACGTCGGCCCCGCGGACGTAACAGGCCCGCGCGACCGCCCGTCCGGTCCGCCCCGAGGATCGGTTCGAGAGCGTCCGAACGGGGTCGACTGATTCCGTGGTCGCGCCCGCGGTCACAACGACGTGCTCGTCGGCCAGCGGCCGGTCGCCCGCGGCCCGGGCGGTCGCTGTGACGATGGCCTCCTCAGTTGCGATCTTGGCTTTCCCCTCCTCGATTCGCGGATCGACGAACTCGACGCCCCAGGACTCGACGCGGTCAATAGCGTCCAATACACCGGGGTGGTCGTACATCGGTTCGTGCATCGCCGGCGCGACGACGACAGGCACGTCAGCACCGAGTGCGGTCGTCACACACGTCGTCACGGGCGTATCATCGATTGCCGCGGCGACCTTGCCGACGGTGTTTGCCGTCGTCGGTGCGAGCAAGAGCACATCCCCCCAGCCCGAGCGCCCGCAGAGGTCGACGTGCTCGACACTGCCTGTGATTTCGGTAACGACCTCGTTGTCCGTCGCGAACTCAAGTGCCCACGGGTGGACGATGCCCGTCGCGCTGTCGGTCATCACGGCCCGGACGGACGCCCCCTGTCGTCGGAGTTCGTGTGCGAGTTCCACCGTCTTGACGGCCGCGATAGACCCCGAAACCCCCAGAACGACGTTGACTCCGGTCAGCATACCTGCGGGTTCGCGGTGCGGGGGTAAAAGCCCCTGTCTCTCCGGCGGCGCTAATCGCTGTCGTCGGCAGTCCGCTCGCCCCGGCTGCCGCTCCTGTCACCGCTGGTGTGTGGTCCCTCCTCATGTGCGTTCAGTGCGAGGGCGAACGCAGCTATCGCCAGCAGGACCAGTCCGAGCGCGAGTACCGAACTGAATGAGAGCCCGGCCGACGTGGTTGGAACCGCGACCGGGATGAGCACGTATCGAACGAACAGCACGAGGAGGATAGCCCCGGCGAGGACGGCCGCAGTTCCGGTGACGTGGACGAACTCGCTGTCCGTCGTTTCGGCGTCCCGGCCCAGTTGCTGCCCGATACTGCTGGCGTGCGCGCCGGCGTCCCAGACCAGTAGCGCCGCCGCGCTTCCGACGAGGACGAGTATCGGTGCGAGTCCGCGCTCAGCCCCGAGCAAGGTCATGACGAACAGCAGCCCGCTTCCGGTCGCGAATCCCGCCACCCGTCGCGACAGTACCTCTGCGCCGACTAGTTCGGCCAGCAGCGTGATGAGACCGCGGAGGACGGCGACCGAAATCAAGACGCCGAGCAGCAATACGGTAGCCGAGCCATAATGGCCGCCTCCGGTAAACGTGGGCGCTACTCGCCGGGTCACGCCGGCGGCAGTAAGGGCCAGTGCGCCCAGCAACAGTCCCACAGCGGCCACGATACTGCCGGTCTGCCGTGCCAGTGACTGTCCGGGGTCGTCCCCGAGCCACTGTAGTAGCCACTGCCGGAGCCGTTCGACGATGAGGATAGCCAGTAACGCCAGAATCCCGGCTGCAAGGGGGAGATGGAGCGGGCCACTGAAGACGACCCGAAGGGCCGATCCGAGCACCGGGAGACTGTCGAGGAAGCGGTCAAACAGCATCTGCGCCGTCGGAACAAACGCCACGAGCAACTGCAGGCCGACAGCGGCCTTGAGCGGGGTGTCGATGTCCCACCAGTTTGTCCCCAGCAAGTCCAGTCGTTCGAGCGCCCGGTCGGTCGTCGCTGTGGGTGCCGGAACCCACGACTCCAGCGTCTCCGTGGCCCGGTCCAGCAACAACAGGGCAAGCAGGACCCCGGCCTGTAGCGTCACGAAGCCCACGAGCGGGTGGAGAGAGAAGCCAGTGACAACGCGAACAAGCACCCAGGGGAGCCTGACGGCAGCGGCGACGGCACAGACAATTGTGACGATGACGCCAACCACCAGTACCACGAAACTCTCATCAAGCATTGCCGAGAGTTCGTCCGTCGCATCGGCCGGCGGCACCAGCCCGCTACTCGCGTCGATGACGACGAGTGTGGCGGCCAGCGGGAACCCAAGCGCCACAACGAGCGACCAGTAGTCAGTCGCCAGTAGCGCGGTCCCACAGAACACGCCTGCGCCGATGATGATGAGGATACTGCCGCCAGCGATGCGCTCGCGGGCCTCGCTGCGGAGCGCCCAGACCCCGGCGGCGATACAGAGCCCGCCGCCGAAGCCGGCCAGCACTGGTATCGGGTCCACGACAGCGAGGCCGAGGACGAGCGAGACGAGCACTGCGACCGTTCCGGTCAGCGCCGCGCTCGACGCCGCCGGTCGATTGTCGAGTGCCGTCATGCCCACCGCTCCGTTGCACGAATGAGGGCTTTCGCGAGCGGTTCCGTGGGCGTCCAGTCGACAACTCGAACTGTTCCTCGAAGGGTGTCGAGGCGGGCCGTTCGGTCGATTCGCTCGACGGTACGTCCCGGACTGTCACCGCCCGTCATGTCTGGGCTGACGACCGTGACTGCGTGTCCGTACGCCGCGAGTCGTTTTGCCGCATCGGCCGCCCGGTCGTCGAGCAGGGGCGTACAGAACACGACCTGTGACTCGCTCGGAATCGAGCGGTCGAGTGTCGCCACCGCATCGCCGCCGTCGGCGATTCCGTAGCGGTCTGCCATTTCAGTCGACGACTCCGCCGGCCGGGTTCGGGTGTTGGTGTCGAACAGCCACGAATCGCGGGTCCCAGAGGGCCCGGTGGCCGACCCGCTCACAACACCCTTCAGGAACCTTTCCAATCGCTGTTCCTGTGCCCGGTTGGCCGATGGCTGTAGTGTCTCGCCACTGTCGTAGACGGCGGCACCGACGCGGTTGTCCATCCCTAGAAGCGCCGAGCCGACCTGCTGGGCCGCGTAGGCACAGAACTGGACAGCCGTGGGCGCATTTGCCTCGCCCGCAACGGAGTGTCGGGAATCGACGAGCGTGATGACGGTGGCTGCTCGCGTCTCCTTGAACTCGATTGTCGCGAGCTCGTTCGTCTTCGCGAGGCGGTTCCAGTCGACCCGGCTCATCGGGTCCGAGGACTGGTGCTCGCGGATAGCGTAGAAGGCAAGCCCGTTCCCGCCGGCGTCTGTCGGGATACGCCCGGACTGGGAAAGCGTCTGGCCCGAGAGCGGAACGGTGTCCACACTGGCACTACACGAGAGTCCCGTCTCGACGGTGACCTGCTCGGCGAACTCGACGGTCCCGGTCAGGTTCCGGCAGACGACCGCCACGTCGGTGAACGCGTGGTCACCGCGCCGGGCGTCGACCGTGTAGGTGACTGAATCTGACGCCCCGGCTTCGAGATGGGTTCCGAACCGCGGGGAGCCGTCGACGACCTCCAGCCGCTCCGGGACGCCGTCGAGAACGCGAACGTCAGGCAGCGTCGCGTCCCCGTCGTTCGTGAGCGTCAGCGTCACTGTCACCTCTGAGCCGGGGAGCGGGTCAATCGGTTCGACGTGGCGCTCGATTGTGAGCGTCGGTTCGGGGTCACCGATGGCCGCCTGATAGGCCGCGTACACCAGCGCCACCGCTGCGACCATGAAAATCACCGGGTTCCCGGTGACGATACCGGCCCCGCCGGCCACCAGCGCGGCCGAGACGCCGACGTTGCGCTGTGTGGTCTCTCGGGTGCTCATGCACCCTCACCTCGCTGGAGCCGTCGTATCTCGGTCGCCGCCGCTTCGACTTTCCGGTCGAACCCCTCGCCGCTGGCCCAGTCACGTAGTTGCATCTCGATTGGCGGGTCGGGTGCGTCCGGGCCGCCGAGGAAGGCGGCCGCCCGGCGGTCGTCCGTCCACGAGCCAGTACGGACGTCCCGGGCCGCCGCCTCCGTCGACATGTCCGCCGTTTCGACCAGCACCTGTCTCGCGGCCTCGCGGAGCCTGTTCCTGACTTCGGACGCATAGCTCGCTTCGAGGCCGTTGTAGGGGTCGACACGTCCGTCGATCTTCGCGAGTAGCTCGTCGATATCATCGCCGACCATATCGCCGGATTTCGCCTGTGTCGCCTCGGGTTCCAGCAGTTCGTCGAGCAGTTCTGCCGGCTCGTCGTCTGTACCGTCGTCACGATACGGGTCACGCGGCTGGCTCCCTTTCACTGGCGGGAGGTCCGACTCCTGTGTCAACACGACAGTATACAGACCGAAGAGGCCGATTACGACGGCTCCGATACTTGCACCGAGCCGGAGCCGTCTAGCCGTCCCGCTGCCGACATCTGGGAGGACTGAGGGAAAAGTAACGACGAACACCGCCCCGGCAAGTGCGACGAGTCCCAACAGCGTGTGCCGGACGAACTTGCGCCCCGGCGTCGGGCGTTCGACGCTGACGTCGATGGTTGCGCTGGCGGTCTCACCTTGTCGTGACTCTGAATCGCTCATCAGTCGTCACCTCCGCCGAGGAGCTGTCTGAGGGCGTTCCGGGCCGATTCGGCTCGGGCACCGGTCGCCGACCGCCCGCCGTACTCGACCTCGCGGAAGAGGGTTGTTAGCCGTCGAACGGGCTCTGCCGGAAGTCCGCTGTCGATAGCCCGGCGGGCGTACTCGCCGGGCGTCGCCGTCTCGGGGTCCGACACGGAGACGCGGTCGGCCAGTAGTGCCCAGGCCTCTTGGATGGACAGGCTATCGATGTCCGGGCCGTCGTCCGCCTCTGCCGTCGATTCGGTGGCCGTCGACTGCCGCTGCTCCGAGTCCGACGAACCAAACAGCGGCGGGCTATCGACGCCACTTCGGACTGAGGCGAGGAAGCCGCCGGTCCCACCGAAGCCCCTGAGGGCTCTGAACGGCGCGACCGAGAGCGACCCGAGCGTACTCGGCAGGCCGGCGACCCCTCGCAGTGACATCGTGCCGACCGACCCGATTCCCGTCGCCAATCCGGTCAGGACACCGCCGGAGACGGCGCTGATACCGGCCCCGACTCGTGAGAGCGCCGACGACCCCGAGAGCAGCGCGGCGGTCGTTACCTTCGGAATCCGGCCGATGGTCCGCCCAACCGCGCCGTTCGAAACCGCCGAGACGACTGTCCCGGCCAATCTGTCGAGGAGCGGGTGCAGGAGGAATCCGGCGTCTGTCGACCCGTCGCGTTCCGGGTCTGATGCCGCCCGGATGACACCGACCGCGACGGCGCCGAACCCGCCGATAAGCGCCAGCCCGATCAGTTTCACCAGAACTGGGGACCCGCTGTCTTCGCCTTCACCGGCTACCGGCGTCGCTGTCGCCGTCTCCGTCGGTGTTGGCGTCGCTGTCGCTGCCGGCTCGTCGCTCGTCCTCGGCGTCGTCTCTGCCCCATCGCTCGTCGCTACCGGCGTCGGCCCACTGTCGACTTCGTCGGGTGCTGTTCCGTCGGGCGTGACCGGCTCGCTCGCTCGGCTGTCGAGGGGACCGCTCGACTCGAACTCGACACCGAGCGCGCCGGGAAACAGCGCCGTGCCGAACAGGACAGCGACCGCACAGAGGAGGGCGAGGGCGGCACGAACCAGCTTTGTTGACACTGTAGCACCGTTTCCGGTGACAGGATAAATATTTTCCCTCACTGTGTGACTGTCCGAACAGAAAACCTTTCATTCGCTGTGGATATAGCAGAACTACCCCTATGCGGACACTGACTCGCCGTATGCTGTGGACCCTCTTGCTCCTCGTCGCTGTCGATATCGCTGTGGTTGCGACCGCGGCGGTGCTCCTGACACCCTGGCTTGTGCCGGTGCGGAATGCCGTCGCGGCTCACCTCCCGTTCGGTGGTGCATCGGCACGCATCGCCTGGTGGATAGCCATTCTCACCCCTGCTCTTGTGGCGTTTGTCTGGGCACAGCTCCGGTACACCAGCGCCCAGACGATGGCCGAGGTTGACGCTCGCATCGTCGGCCCCGATGAGTACCCTGCCCTCCACGAACGGGTGCAACGGCTCGCGCAACTGGCCGACCTCACGCCGCCACGGATTGCCGTCGCGGACGCCGACGTACCGAACAGTTTCGCTATCGGGACGCTTGGCGGCGCGACGGTGGTCGTCAGCGAGGGGCTCCTCTCGGCGCTCGACGGCGACGAACTTGATGCCGTGCTGGCCCACGAACTCATGCACGTCGCCAACCGCGACGCGACCGTCATGACACTGGCCAGCTTCCTTCCGTCGCTGACCAACGGCGAGTACGACCCGCTTGCGGACCTGCTTCCCGGCGGGAGTCGCTACGCGCTCGGGCTGGTCGCGCTCGGTTTCGCGTACGTGTTCAGTGCCCGGGTGCTTGCGGCCCCCTTCGGAAGCCTCTCGTTCACGCTGGGGTTTCTGTTTCTGTTTGCGGTGACAGTCCTGTTGGGTAGCGTCGCGCTGGGTGTGTTCACTGCTCCCGTCGTTGTCCTCGGGCGGTCGCTCTCACGCGCTCGGGAGTTTGCTGCCGACCGGAGCGCGGCCCAGCTGACCGGCGACCCCGCCGCGCTCGTCGGGGCGTTAGAGACGCTCGACAGCGGGGTCGACGACCGGCCGGGGACGGACAAACGCTCCGCGTACGCGGGCGTCCGCGGACTGTGCTTCCTTCCCTACGGGTTCGATACGGCGGCGTCGAGCGATTCCCTGGCTACCGAAACACGGTCCCATCCACCGACGACGGAGCGGGTCGAACGACTGCAGTCAGTCGCACGCTCGCTCGAAACAGGGTCAGTCTGAATCCTGCTCGACGCTCGGATGCATCGTCGGCTCGCCCGGCATCGGCTCTTCAAAGTACCGTCGCATAACCTCCAGAGACTCCTGTTCGCGCTTCTTGCGCTCCGCCTCGTCGATCTCCTCACAGCCCGGCGGAACCGGTCGGTCGCGGCCAGTGAAATATCCCTCCGGCGCGGTCCAGTCGTGATAGAAGTCGATGTCGGAGTCCTCTAGCAGTGTGAGCCCGACCTGTGCGCCGTGGCCCGCGGCGACGATGGTCTGGTGGTGCTGCTCGGCCAGCCGGCCGGCCGCGTACAGCCCCTCAATATCGGTCCGGCCCTGCTCGTCGGTCGAGATGAACTGCTTCGACCCACGGTCGATGAGTGAGAGGTCCAGCCCCTCCAGATACGACGGGTCCGACCAGGACGCGGCGATGAGGTAGGTCGCGTCGTATGACTCGCCGTCGGTACAGGTTACCTCGAAGCCCTCCGCAGTTTCCGTCACCTGTTCGGCTTCGCCGTCGATGAACCAGACACCGGCGCGACGCGCCTGTGCCCGCATGAGTTCGAGCAAGAGCCGGGGGTTGATTCCCGCCGGGAATCCGGGGTAGTTCTCTAGGTGGGCATTGCGGTTCAGTATCGACTCACCGGTCGAGATGATCCGTGTCGACAGGTCGGCGCGAGCGGTGTAGATCGCCGCCGACAGTCCGGCGACGCCGCCGCCCACGATGATGACTTCTTCGCGGTCGGTTGGCATGGACGGATGTTTCCAGCGGGGGCCAAGAAACATGCCGGTTTGAGACCTATAGACGGAGAGCGGTCAGTAACGGCCCCGTCAAGGCACACACCGGGCGATACAGTTTCTGAGACTACCCGAAGCCTCATAACGATACACCTACTAAAGGCGTCGTAATGACCGACACCGTCGACGAGGTCGATATGCCGTACGACGATGACGCGTCTCAGCAACAGAAGATCGAGGCGCTGCAGGAGCGGCTAGAGGTGCTCGAATCGCAGAACGAGGAGATGCGCGACAAGCTGCTGGACGCGAACGCGGAAAACAACAAGTACCAGCAGAAGCTCGAACGGCTTACGCACGAGAACAAGAAGCTCAAGCAGTCACCGCTGTTTGTCGCGACCGTTCAGGAACTCTCCAGCGATGGCGTGATTATCAAACAGCACGGCAACAATCAGGAGGCCCTGACGGAGGTCACCGACGAGATGCGCGAGGACCTCGAACCCGACGACCGCGTCGCCGTCAACAACTCCCTCTCTATCGTCAAACAGCTCGACGACGAGACCGACGTGCGCGCTCGCGTCATGCAGGTCGACCAGTCACCGGACGTCACCTTCGCCGACATCGGCGGCATCGAAGAGCAGATGGAAGAGGTCCGCGAGACCGTCGAGATGCCGCTGAAGAGCCCCGAGATGTTCGAAGACGTCGGCATCGACCCGCCGAGCGGCGTCCTGCTGCACGGCCCGCCCGGCACCGGGAAGA
Organism: Haloarcula sp. R1-2; assembly: GCF_011627385.1. NCBI lineage: Archaea > Methanobacteriati > Methanobacteriota > Halobacteria > Halobacteriales > Haloarculaceae > Haloarcula > Haloarcula sp. R1-2. The sequence goes on along the minus strand of NZ_JAANTG010000001.1, from coordinate 1,079,349 downwards.
CGATGCTGGCGAAGGCTGTCGCCAACGAGACCGACGCGACCTTCATCAAGATGGCCGGCTCCGAGCTGGTCCACAAGTTCATCGGCGAGGGCGCAAAGCTCGTTCGCGACCTGTTCGAGCTGGCCCGTCAGGAGGAGCCCGCTGTCGTCTTCATCGACGAAATCGACGCCATCGCGGCCAAGCGAACGGAGTCGAAGACCTCCGGCGACGCCGAGGTCCAGCGGACGATGATGCAACTGCTCTCGGAGATGGACGGCTTCGACGACCGCGGCGACATCCGAATCATCGCGGCGACGAACCGCTTCGACATGCTCGACCGCGCCATCCTCCGCCCCGGCCGCTTCGACCGTCTCATCGAAGTCCCGAACCCCGACCTCGAAGGTCGCAAGCAGATCTTCCAGATTCACACCCGCAGCATGAACGTCTCCGACGACGTGGACTTCGAGGCATTGGCCGAGGAGATAACGGACGCCTCTGGTGCTGACGTGAAAGCCATCTGTACCGAGGCCGGGATGTTCGCCATCCGCGACGACCGGACCGAGGTCACGATGGCCGACTTCCACAACGCCTGGGAGAAGATTCAGCAGGAAGAGACCGACGACGAGGACGTCTCCCGGACGTTCGCCTGATTTCGGCAGCGTTTCCATCCGGTTCTCCACGCTTTTGCAGGTCTGTAGTCACCGCTGTGACCCGCAACTGCGCTGTCGTACTCGCCCGTTTCAGAACACAGTTACCACTCCGGGCCTGAATTGGGGGTATGGCCGTCGCAGATACACTCCAGTCGCGTGCCCGCGCTCGTCCGCGGCTCGTCACTGCCGTCGTCTCGGTCGTTGGCTACGCGCTCGTGTTCGGCGCGTTCGGCGGTGTGTTGCCGCTCCCCGAGTTCTCGCGGGACGTCGTCATCCTGCTGGGTGACGCAATCGCCGTCGTCAACAGTATCGCCCTGCTCGCAATCATCGCTGGCGTCTACTTCATCAAGAACAATGAGGTCCAGAAACACCGCGCGGCGATGCTGACCGCGTTCACGCTCATCATGGTGTTTCTGGCGCTGTATATCCTCAAAGTCGGCGGCGGCTTCGAGAAGGAGATCGTCGCCGAAGGGTTCGTCTGGACCGCGTACATCGTGATGCTGGCTATCCACATCCTGCTGTCTGCGGTGTCCGTGCCCGTCGTCGTTCACGCCGTCGTCCTCGGACTGACCCACTCCCCTGCTGAACTCAGAGAGACGATTCATGCCCGCGTGGGTCGCATCGCCGTCTCCGCTTGGGGACTGAGCCTATTTCTCGGGCTCGTCACCTACGTCATGCTGAACCACATCTACGGCTGGGTCCCCCGGTAGGCGACCCCTCCCGGTGCGTTCGGTGGCGAACGATTTTGCCGGCCGCCGCCGTAGGCCACGGCAATGACTACAATCAAGGACAGCGTCCACGACCATATCGAGGTTCAGGGCGTCGCGGCGGCATTGCTCGACACGCCGCCGGTCCAGCGGCTCCGGCACATCTCCCAGCTCGGCACGGTGACGCTCGTCTATCCTTCGGCGAACCACACCCGATTCGAGCACTCGCTGGGCGTCTATCACCTCGCAGACCGAGTGCTGTCCCACCTGGGTATCGAGGGCCAGCAGGCCGAGCGAGTCCGAGCCGCGGCATTACTCCACGATGTGGGGCATTCACCGTACAGCCACAACGTCGAGGCGCTCATCCACCGCCGAACGGGCAAGTACCACGACGACGTGGACGAATTACTCGGTGACGGCCCTGTCGCACGCGTGCTCACCGAACACGGCCTCAATCCGGACCGCGTGGCCGGCCTCGTTGCCGGCGAGGGCGAACTGGGCCAGCTCGTCTCCGGCGAACTGGATGTCGACCGGATGGACTATCTGGTCCGCGACGCCCACCACACGGGCGTTCCATACGGGACTATCGACCACGAGCGGTTGGTCCGGGAGCTGTGTTTTGTCGACGGTGAACTCGTCCTCGATGAGGGGAACGTCCAGACGGCCGAGTCGCTCCTGCTCGCACGGGCGCTGATGAACCCCACTGTCTACCAGCACCACGTCGCCCGCATCGCCAAGTCGATGCTGCGGCGCGGGACCGAAGAACTACTCGCCGCGACTGATACAACGGCCGAGACGCTTCGCCGGTGGGACGATAACGACCTGCTCGTGGCGCTCAGACAGTGCGACGCGACGGCGGCGTACGCACGGCGGCTGAGCCAGCGGGACCTCTACAAACGCGCCGTCTGGGCGGAGTGGCAGGCCGTGCCCGACGAGGTGCTGGCGGCCGACCACGACGCGGTCGGCGCGATGGAGCAGGCTATCGCCGACGAAGCGAACGTCGACAGCGACGCCGTTGTGCTCGACATTCCGCCCGAACCGTCGATGACCGAGTCCAGCAGCCGTGTCCTCGTCAACGGTGGGGTCCGTCGACTCGGTGAACAGTCGACGCTGGTCAACGCCATCCGCGCCGCCCAGCGCGACCAGTGGCGGCTCGGCGTCTATGCGCCGGAAGCCGAGAGTGAGCGGGTCGGCGCGGCGGCCATCCGCGAATTGGGACTCGACCTCGACGGGGCTCGGGTTCGGGACGTACGGACGGGTATCCATGCGACCCTCGATGAGTTTAACTGAGAGAACGGGCGAACAGGGAGTGTGATTCTGGAAGGGACGATTCTGACGGGGCGGTCGTTCGAGGCCGTCGAGGGCCGTGTCGTCATCGAAGACGGGGAGATAACCGCTGTCGAGGAAACCGCGGTCGACAGCGACGACATCGTAGCGCCGGCGTTCGTCAACGCCCACACGCATATCGGCGATTCCATCGCCAAGGAGGCCGGCGAGGGGCTCTCGCTGGAGGAACTGGTCGCGCCCCCGGACGGCCTGAAACATCGACTCCTCCACGATGCCAGCCGGGACGAACTGGTGGCCGCGATGGCGCGGTCACTGTCGTTCATGGCGCAGTCGGGAACCGGCGCGTTCATCGAGTTCCGGGAGGGCGGTGTCGAGGGTGTCCGCGCGATACAGGATGCGCTGGCGGGCTCAGACCTCGAAAGCGTAATTCTCGGGCGCGAGACGACCGACGCGATGGAACTGGGCGACGGGTTCGGCGCAAGCGGGGCCAACGACAGTGAGTTCGGGGCGGACCGGCGCGCGACCCGACAGGCTGGGAAGCTGTTCGGCATCCACGCGGGGGAAGTCGACAGCTCCGACATCAACCCTGCGCTCGGCCTCAACCCGGACTTCCTCGTCCACATGGTTCACGCCAAGTCGCTGCATCTCGAACGGGTCGCCGACAGCGAAATCCCCGTTGTGGTCTGTCCCCGGTCGAACATCGTCACCGGCGTTGGCCGTCCGTCGGTCGAAGCACTGGCTGACCGGACGACGGTCGCGCTCGGGACGGACAACGTCATGCTCAACAGTCCGTCGATGTTCCGCGAGATGGAGTTCACCGCGAAGCTGTACGACCTCTCAGCCCGTGAGGTGTTGCGGATGGCCACAGTCAACGGAGCCGAAATCGCGGGGCTTGGCGGCGGACTCATCAAGACCGGACAACCGGCACGCCTGCTGGTGCTCGACGGGGATTCGGACAATCTCTGCGGCGCACAGAACCCCGTTCGTGCAGTCGTTCGTCGGGCAGGGACGGCCGACGTTCGACGAGTCGTCCATCCGATGACGGAATAATTCTTATCACTGCGGGAATAGTATCTTCGGGCAATGCCCTCCACCACCGACCGCGCCCTGAGTACACCACTGAAAATACTCCTGTATGGCCTGTTAGGGCTGGTCTCGTTGTTTGTCGTCATCGCGGCTGTGAGAGTTGCGTTCGGACTGTTCTTCGGTCTCATCGGTCTCATACTGGGACTCCTCTCTCTGGCTGCCACCATCGGGTTCATACTGGCCATCGGCTACGCCGTGTACTGGGTCGTGTCAGAGGTTTTCGGTCAGGACGAGGCAACGGCGTCGGCGACTGACGCGTCACGGGCACAGGCCGCACACACGACTGGCGAGGCCAACGAAACAGACCCCGTCGATCGGCTCTCTGAGCGCTACGCTAACGGGGAGATAACCGAGGCAGAACTGGAACGCCGACTCGAACAGGCCCTTGACGGCCCGTCCGTGGATGACTCCGGGACAGCGGAGTTCGAACGAGACCGAGAGTTGAACTGAACACTACCCTGCTTGGCTGTTTCATGTTATCTCTTACCAAACTATATCCGTTCAGCCAGTCAATAGTACAGTATGTACGACAGGATACTGGTACCGACTGACGGATCATCGGGGTCGAGAGATATACTCACACACGCTGAGGCGCTTGCAACGGCTCACGACAGCGAGATTCACGCGCTGTACGTCGTCGACGTCGGTCGGTTCTCCACGCTCCCGCACGAGCCGACGTGGGAGGGCATCACCGACTCGCTTCACCGCGAAGGTGAGATGGCGCTGGACATGGTGGAACGTCTCGTTGCCGACGACGTGACTGTCACGCGAGCCACGGCCGAGGGAAGCCCAAGCCGGGAAATCGTCGAGTACGCGAGCCAGCACGGCTGTGACCTCATCGTGATGGGGACCCACGGTCGCGGCGGCATCGACCGCCTGTTGCTGGGCAGCGTCGCCGAACGGGTCGTCCGGTCAGCCCACGTCCCAGTCGTCACCGTTCCGGTGGAGACAGCGATGCAAGACCTCCCGGAGGATGAGCAGCCTGCCGGCGTCCCACAGTGACGTGTCCCCTGTCGTTGCGCTCACTCCGAAACCGGGCGGAGATGCTCACAGTCCCCCGCTGAAACGACCTCTGTACCGGATGCTGTCTCGATAACGAGCGCGCCTGGGAACTGTACGTCCACGGCTTCGCCCTCGATAGGGCCTCCCGGTGTCTCGACCCGGACCCGTTTGCCCAGCGTCGTCGCGTACTCCCGCCACGCCTCGACGACGCGCCCCGTATCCTGTCGCAACGCGTCGAATTCTTCTAGCAGTCGCTGCGTGAACAGTCGCCTGTCGATCGGCTCGCCCCGTTCGGTCGAGAGACTCGTCGGGTTTGCTTCATCGGGCAGGTCTGCTGGGTCGACGTTCGCGTTGACCCCGATGCCCACGACGACCCAGGAGACGCGGTCGGCCTCCCCCTCCATCTCGGTGAGGATGCCGACCAGTTTGCGCTCCTCGTCGCCGTGGCGGACGAGTACGTCGTTGGGCCACTTGATGCCGGCCTCGACGCCGGCCTCACGTGCCGCCCGTGTCACCGCGACAGCGGCCGCAAGCGTGAACACCGGCGCGTGGGCCATCGGCACGTCGGGACGGAACAGTACCGAGAGCCAGATTCCGCCGCTCGGCGAGTGCCAATCACGGTCGAGGCGCCCCCGGCCGCCGGTCTGTTCGTCGGCCAGCACCACAATGTCTGACTCCCCTTCTGCTGCAAGGTCTCTGGCGCGTGCGTTCGTGCTGGGAATGCTGTCGTGGTACTCGACAGAAAACGGCGCATCGAGGCCGTATTCGACCGCGCTCGCCCCGAACTCCGGTACCGAATCGAGGGCGTAGCCCGCGTCGTCGCTACGGATCTCGAACCCCTCGTCACGGAGCGCTTCAACGTGCTTCCAGACCGCGGAGCGAGAGATATCCAGTTCGTCGGCGAGAGTCGGCCCCGAAACAGGACCGTCGGCCAGTGCATCGAGCACCCGGTGGCGTGTGTCGTTCATATCCGGGGCTTCGACCGGCCGGGATAAAAGGTGTCTGCAGCGCGCGGCGGGCAGGCCGCTCGCTCACCCGATCACAAAGAGCAAGTCGCCCATGTCGACGGATTCGCCCTCGTTGACGGCTACGTCGTTGACAGTGCCGCCGCGTTCGGCGACAATGTCGTTTTCCATCTTCATCGCTTCGAGCACACAGAGGATGTCGCCGGCCTCCACCTCGTCGCCTTCCTCGACGTTGACCTCCAGAATCGTCCCCTGCATCTCAGCGGCAACCTCCTGACCCTCGGCGGTGGTGGCACTGCCGCCTCCGCTGTCAGAGCTACTGCCACCCTGTGGCCGCTGTGGCTGGCTCCCACCGTCGGCGTCTACGTTGCCGACGTTGATTGGGGGTGCGCCGCGCTCTTCGAGGTCGACCTGGAAGCGCTTGCCGTTGACCTCAACGGTAAATTCGCGTTCGACGACTTCCTCGTCCTCGTCGCCTTCGCCGTCGGATTCGGTGACCGTGCCCCACTGCTCTTGCGCTTCTTCGATGCGCGTCCGGTCGAGGTGCTCGTCGAGGTACTTCGTGGTGTGTGTCCCGGTGACGAACTTCTCGTCGGTGAGCATCAGGCGGTGGAACGGAATGACAGTCGGGATGCCTTCGATGTCGAAGTCCTTGAGCGCCCGTTTCCCGCGCTCGATACACTCCTCGCGGTCCCCGCCGTAGGTAATGAGCTTCGCGATCATCGAGTCGTAGTCGGTGACGAGGTCGTCGCCCTGTCTGAGCGCGTCGTCGAGCCGGACCCCGATACCGCCCGGCGGGTCGTAGGTGTCGAGGCTGCCGCCAGTCGCGGGCGCGAAATCGTCGGCGGCGTTCTCGGCGTTGATGCGGAACTCCATCGCGTGCCCCTCGATCTCCACGTCGTCCTGATCGAAGGTAATCTCCTCGTCCATCGCCACCCGCAGTTGCCACTTGACGATGTCGATGTCGGTGATCTCCTCGGTGACGCAGTGCTCGACCTGAATACGGGTGTTGACCTCGAGGAAGTAGAAGTTCGCGTCCTCGCCGAGCAGTTCTCCCTGTTCGCGGTCGGTGTCCTCCTCAACGAGGAACTCGACGGTCCCGGCGTTGTAGTAGTCCGATTCGCGGACGCCGCGTCGGGCAGCGTCGCCGATCTTCTCGCGGAGGGCGTCGTTCAGGGCCGGCGAGGGTCCTTCCTCGATGACCTTCTGGTGGCGGCGCTGGAGCGAACAGTCACGCTCGCCCAGATGCCGGACGTTGCCGTGATGGTCGGCGATGATCTGGACCTCGATGTGGCGCGGGTTCTCCAGATAGCGTTCAAGATAGACAGAGTCGTTCGAGAAGTACGCTTCACCCTCCCGCTTTGCGCTTTCGAGTTGCTCCTCGGCCTCTTCGGGATCGTGGACGATTTTCATCCCGCGGCCGCCACCGCCGCCCTCGGCCTTGATAGCCACCGGGAAACCATTCTCCTCGCCGAACTCGACGACTTCCTCGGGGTCCTCGACCGGGTCGGTCGTTCCCGGGACGATGGGCACGTCGGCCGACTGCATGATCTTGCGGGCCTTCGTCTTCTCGCCCAGTGCCTCCATCGACTCGCTTTCGGGACCGACCCAGGTGACGCCGTCCGCCTCCTGGACGCGTTCCGCGAAGTCGGCGTTCTCCGCGAGGAAGCCGTACCCCGGGTGGATGGCGTCGGCGTCGGCCTGCTTGGCCGCGTCGATAATCGCTTCCTGGTCGAGATAGGAGTCGGCGGCACGGGCCGGGCCGACGTTGTACGCCTCGTCGGCGTACCGGACGTGGCCGGCGTGCTTGTCGGCGTCAGAGTAGACGGCCACTGTGCCGATGCCCAACTCCTCACATGCGCGCATCACGCGCACCGCTATCTCCCCGCGATTAGCGACGAGCACCTTATCGAACATACGCCCTCATACTGAGAGTCGGCCCATAAAACTATGCGCAGATAGCGGCCAATCTTACACATATAATCATGTTAGTATGGAACATACCCGCAAATCCAGCCAGGGCGTCGCCAATCAACTGATACGGATTGTTGTAGATTATTTCCGGATAGCTCCGATACCGGGGTCGGAGCAGACCGGGACATCGCTCCAACAATCCGTATGACAGAAGAGCTGTCCGCGGTCAGAACCGCTCGGCGCGGCCGGCGGCGCTCCAGGGGTCGGTCGGCGCGTCCGAGCGGACCCGAACGGACCGCTTCTGCGTGGCCTCGACGCGCCCGGAGAACGACCACTGTTTGCCGTCCCAGGAGTCCCCGTCGTCTGCCGCCGCAGCCGCCGCGGCCGCTGCTGCCGCGCGCTGGCGGTCGGTGAGGTGTGCGCCGACAGCGACGGCAATGGCGGCCGCTTCGTCCGTCGACGCGTCGTCGAGTTGGGCAGCGATCTCCGCGACCAGTTCGGCGTCGACAGCCGAGTCAGTATCAGCCGCCATCGTTACAGTGGGATGTTGCCGTGCTTGCGGTCGGGCTGGTCCTTGCGTTTTCCCCGGAGGAGGTCCAGATCGTCGATGAGTCGCGGGCGAGTCTCCTGTGGTTCGATGACGTCGTCGACGAACCCGCGCTTGGCTGCGGTGTAGGGGTTCGCGAAGGCGTCGCGGTACTCGTCGATGAGTTGCTGGCGGCGGGCTTCCACGTCGTCGGCGTCCTCCAGTTCGTCGTCGTAGAGGACGTTGACCGCGCCCTGTGGCCCCATCACGGCGATCTCGGCGGTCGGCCAGGCGTAGTTCATGTCCGCGCCGATGTGCTTCGACGCCATCACGTCGTAGGCCCCGCCGTACGCCTTCCGCGTAATGACGGTCACCAGCGGCACGGTGGCCTCGGAGTAGGCGTACAGGAGCTTCGCGCCGTGGTTGATGATGGCGTTGCGCTCCTGATCCTTGCCGGGCATGAACCCGGGCACGTCGACGAACGTGAGAATCGGGATGTTGAACGCGTCACAGAACCGGACAAAGCGAGCGCCCTTCCGCGAGGCGTTGATGTCGAGCGTGCCGGCGTTGACTCGTGGCTGATTGCCGACGACGCCGACGCTGTGGCCGTCCATGCGGGCGAACCCGATGACGATGTTGCGCGCGAAGTCCTCCGCGACCTCGAAAAAGGAGTCCTCGTCGACGATGCGTCCAACGACATCCGTCATGTCGTAGGGTTTCTGTGGCGCGTCGGGAACAGCCGTCTTCAGCGCCTCGTCCCGGCGCTCGGGGTCGTCCCAGGGCTCGACCCGTGGCGGGTCCTCGACGTTGTTCTGGGGGAGATACGAGAGGAGGTAGCGGATGTCGTCCATCGCCTCTTTCTCGTCGGCGGCCGTGAAGTGGGCCACCCCGGACTCGGAGGCGTGGGTCTTCGCGCCGCCGAGTTCGTCGAAGCCGACCTCCTCGCCGGTCACCGTCTCGATGACGTCCGGCCCGGTGATGAACATGTGGCTGGTCTCCTCGACCATGTAGACGAAGTCCGTAATGGACGGGGAGTACACTGCACCGCCGGCGCACGGCCCCATGATGGCCGAAATCTGTGGCACGACACCGCTAGCTTGCTGATTGCGGTGGAAGATATCGGCGTAGCCCGCCAGCGAGTCGATCCCTTCCTGAATCCGCGCACCGGCGGAATCGTTCAGCCCGATAATGGGTGCGCCCGTCTCGATGGCCTTGTCCATCACCTTACAGACCTTCTGGGCGAACGCCTCGCCCAGCGACCCGCCGAAGACGGTGAAGTCGTGGGCGAAGACGTACACCCGGCGGCCGTCGACTTTGCCGTAGCCGACGACGACGCCGTCTCCCGGTACTTTCTTGTCGGCCATGTCGAAGTTCGTCGAGCGATGTTCACGGAGCGAGTCGATCTCGACGAAGGTGCCGTCGTCGAGGAAGTAATCGATGCGCTCACGCGCGGTGAGTTTCCCACGGTCGTGTTGCGCCTCGATTCGTTCCTCGCCACCACCTCGTTCGGCCTCGGCTTTTCGTTCCCGAAGGTCCTCGACACGGTCATCGTGGCTCACGCGATATCACTTCTCCCGGACCGGAGCATATCCGACTCCTTGCGGGCATCCGAGAAAAGCGTTATCAAACTTAACCATTATTTCTCGTATTCGACAACCGAAACCGGCGGAGTTTTGGGCGATGGGTCGCTGCTTTCGCGCGTGAAGAACGTCACGGCCCGCCAGCACAATCCCTTCGGCTTCGACGCACCGTGTGAGCCGTTTGTGCCGGGGTACGGCGACGCCAACGCCCACTTCCACGTCATCGGTGATCACCCCGGCGTCCACGGTGGCGCGACCTCAGGCATCCCATTTACCGACAGCGCTGCGGGCGAACGCCTCCAGCGGGCGCTTGTCGAGGCCGGACTGCTCGCAGAGAGTGGCACGCCGCCGACTGTCGAGAAGACGTACCTCTCGTATCTGTACATGTGCGGCGGCGACCCGCCGACAGACGCGGACTACGAGACTCTGGAGCCGCTGTTCGATACGGAACTCCGGGCCATCACCGCCCACGTCCTCCTGCCCGTCGGCGAGCGCGCCACGCGACATGTGTTTGCGAACACGACATCGGAGCCGACCGAGTCGATCGATATGGATGTGCGCCACGCCACGGAGGTCCTCGGCAGCGGCTGGCTCGTCTATCCGATCAAAGAGCCGACAGCGTGGACCGACGACGAGGAGAGTGCCCTCATTGACGCGCTGACTGCGCTACTGGAAACGGACTATCGCCGTGAGGCAGACCTCGGTCGGTTCATGCCGGGCGAGGACCCGTATCTGGTCCGGTAGCTGCGCCGCAGCTGAGTTTCGGGCAATAATGGTCCAGTGACTCGAAACAGCGGTTACAGCGCCCACTCGTCAGAGAGCGGGTCCGCGGACGCCCAGTAGGTGTCAAACGTCTCGATGGCCCACTCACGGACGGCTGGCGCGGTCGTATCGATCGACGCCTGCAGAACGCCGTTGTCGTCCCGCAACAGCAGATGGACCACGTCGTCGGCAATCATTACGGCCAGCGGCACACCGTCGTTCTGTACCCGGACTGACGCGTCCGGTTCGGCACGCAGCGATTCGAGCCGATTCCGGAGCCGGTCGTCCGCTGCCAGCGCGTCTATCGCGCCGGGCGAGAACACGCCCGAGAACCGCTGTTCGCCGGCGGTGACCCGCTCCTGAACGACCCGAATTGCCTGATCGTTGAACGCATGGGAGAACGTCCGGACCGCCTCGGCGTCCCGAAGCAGGTCGAGCAGTCGCTGGACCGGCGCGTTCGGGCGCGTCTGGCTCGGGACGGTTATGGTCGCGTCGCCCAGATGTTGCAGGTCGAAGTCCATTGCATCGGTGGGGAGATACTGGACGATGTCGCGCAGTCGCCGCTCGGTTTCGAGGCTGTCGAGCAGGTCGGTGAACCCGTCAGCGACGATACGGCCCGTCGCCGTTGCGACGTACTCGCCCTCTGTTCGGCGAATCCACGACCGCTCCTCGAAGTCAGCGATGATACGCCCGAGCGTCGCCTGTGACGCACCGGTTTCGGCCGCCAGTTCCCCGCGTGAGTGTGGCTCCGTGGCCAGAAGCCGCAACACCTCGACCCGGTTTGACGAGAGCGCGAGGAACTCGATCTCTTCGAGCGCCGATTCCATACCGCCACGTTAGGGAGTCCGTCCTAAATCGCTTTCGCAGTGTGAAATTATTTCACACCTTGCAGTACCGCCACGGGTGTTCGGCTGTTTCGCGTTATGTAAGATTTTCTAAACGGACCTATACGTCTCGATATCATACTGTAGAGTACGATGACTCAGGTTTCCCCACGTGATCTCTCTGTCGGCTGTGCGGTCGTATCAGAAACAATATACGAGGTGGCACCATGATTTCGCGTCGGACGTTCGCCCTCGCTGCCGTTGCCAGTGTCCTGCTTGGCGGGACCTTCGTCGGCGCGAAGGCCGGACTGTCGTACCTCCCGCCGCTTCTGTTCGTCGCCCTGCGCTTCGACATCGCCGCCGTCGTGCTCCTCGGCTACGTTGTCGTGACGCGGTCCCGGGACGAACTGCTCCCACGGACCCGCGGCGACGTGCTGGGGATTCTCTCGACGGGCCTGTTCGCGCTCGGCCTCGCGAACGCGCTGATATTCGTGGGCCAGCAGTCCGCCACCAGCGCGGTTGCCGCTATCATCTTCAGCCTCAACCCGATACTGACGCCAGTATTCGCCGCTCTCCTGCTCTCCGACGAACGCCTCTCTGCCCGCGGCGGTCTCGGCATGGTTATCGGCCTGCTCGGCGTCGGTCTCGTCGTCAGTCCCGACCCGGCGATGCTCCTGAGCGGGGGCATCGGCAAGCTCATCCTGTTCGCTGGCGCGACCAGCGCGGCGCTGGGCAGCGTGCTCATCCGGTGGTCCGGCGGCGGCCTGTCGAGTACGGTCCGAACCGCATGGGCGCTCCCTGTCGCCGCCGCGCTCTGCCATGCGCTGAGCATCGGTATGGGCGAATCCGCGGCCACGGCGGTCTGGTCGCCGACCGCGATTGCGGCCCTGCTGTACGTCGGCATCTTCGCCGGCGCAATCGCCTACATCGCCTACTTCGGCCTACTGGCTGTCACCGGTGCAATTCAGGCCAACCTCATCTTCTACGTGGTTCCCGTCGTGTCGACGCTCGGCGGGTGGGCCTTGCTCGGTGAGGCGATCACCCCGACCGCAGTGGCGGGCTTCCTGACTATCTTCACGGGCTTCGTGGTACTCGGCAGCGAGTCGGTCGACATCCGGGCACTGCTCCCGGGTACTACTGACGAGACTGACACTGTGTCCGAAAGTCTCGGCATTGCGGACGAACAGCGCGGGTTCGAGTCCGACTGAGACAGGCCGTTAGGGTGTCATATGTCTGCTGTCTCCCTCATCCAGAGTGTGTAGTACACTGTGCCCGCCGACCACAGAGATTCAGCAAAGTATTCACTCCACCGTCATGTATCCCTACGGGTATGACTGTCGGTGAAAATACACGCAGTCGACAACTGTTGATACCGATAGGCGGACTGGCGCTAGTGTTTCAGTCGATAGCGTTTGAGGGCACCTTCGGACTTATCGAGCATCCCGGTGTTTCCGGGGTCCTCAGAGACGTGCTGAGCGGTGGTCTATTGCTGGTGGCAACGGTCTGTCTCTTCGGTGGCGTGTATCTACGCCTGCGCAGTTCGTGAGCGACATGCCGCCCTTCTGCACGTGGCTAGGCTGCTACGGCTGGAAAAAACATCTCGCGACGACCGGATACACCGGGCGGTCACTACAAACCGTCGCGAAGAAGGTCCGCGGGAAACCGAGGCTGTGCGTCGGTTATATTGGCGGGATAATCGCGGGGTCCTCAGCGAGGAACAGCGTCTGCAGGCCGAGCGCCAGCGTCAGGAGCACGCCGAGGATAACCACCGTTCGGACCATCCAGAGCCAGGTCGGACCGAATGCCCGGAGCCCACCCGTCCCCTGTCGGAGCTCGGCAACTGCGTTGGAGGAGAGCACCCAGCCGACGAACACTAGGATGAGCAGCACTGACAGCGGGAGGAACAGCTTGTACGCGAGCGTGTCGAACCAGCCGAACCACGCCAGGTCCCAGGCTGACGGGAATCCGAGAACGAACAGCACAACTCCGAGCATCGCCGCCAGAGACACTCGTGAGTATGACGTGTTGTCGACGCCGTAGGAGACTGCAACCTCGAGGAGGCTGATGGCGGAGGAAATTGCAGCGATGAGGACAACGCCGAAGAACACGACACCGAGGAGTCGACCTCCGGGGAGCTGTGGGAACGCCGACGCCATCGCGACGAAGATGGCCGACGGACCGCTGGTGTCGGGGCTGACGTTGATGGCGAAGAGAATCGGGAACACGACCAGCCCGGCCAGCACACCAACGAGCGTGTTCGTCACGACGATGATGCCACCATCCACCGGGAGGCTCTCGTCGTCACCGATGTACGAGGAGTAGGTAATCATGGCTGCCATCCCCAGCGAGAGGGTGAAAAACGCCTGTCCAACTGCGAACGGAATCAGGTCGCCAGCGTTCGCCGCCAGCGTGGAGAAGTCCGGTGAGAGGAAGTAGCTGTAGCCAGCCCCTGCTCCCTCAAGCGTGGTAACCCAGGCCGCCATCCCGATCATGAGGAGAACGATGCTGGGGACCATCACCTTCGTCGCCTTCTCGATACCGTCCTCGACACCCACTGCGACGATACCGACACAGATCAGCAGGAACAGTGCCTGTCCGACGACAGCTTCCGGCCCACTGGCGATGGCTCCGAAGTACTCCGCGGAGTTTCCGAAGTATGCGCCCGTTGCGCTACCGAGGATATATCGCATGACCCACCCGCCGACGACGTTGTAATACGAGAGGATCCAGAAGCCCGTAAAGACGCCCAGGCCACCGACGACCCGCCACTGCTTGAATCCGAGTTCTGCAAACGCGTCGACGGCATTACGGTTCGTTCGCCGTCCGATGATGAACTCTGCCAGCATTGCCGGAAAGCCGATGAGCAACACGGCGACGAGGTAAAAGACGAGGAACACTGCGCCGCCGTTTGTCGCGGTCTTGAACGGGAACTGCCAGATGTTTCCGAGACCGACTGCGCTACCAATTGCTGCGAGAAGGAACCCGAGCCGTGAGGCCCACGTTTCTCTGTCACTCATTGTGATGCGGCATATTCTTTTGGGGTATAAAAACCACCGTGATTCCGATTCGCAATACTCCGCCGTAATATCAGGATAAAGACATAATTCCCGAAGCCAAACAACAGCCGAGACGTCAGCACTGATACCCCCTTGCCGCCGGTTCCTGACAGTGCGGATACGTGACGACGAGAAACGTGGGGCTAAGGCCGGGCGGCAGGCAGGCCAGATACAGCCACCAACGTCAGACCTCGCCGTACACCGGTACTGCCGCCCCGCTGGTCACGGCTGCGGCGTCAGAACAGAGGAACAACAGTACGTCGGCGATGTCTTTCGGGTCGACCCACGTCTCGAAATCAGCGTCGGGCATCATCTCCCGGTTCATCGGAGTGTCGATGACGCTGGGCATGACGGCGTTGGCTCGCACGGACCCGAGGTTCTCCGCCGCGATGGTCTCCGTTAGCAGTCGGACGCCGGCTTTCGACGCTCGGTAGAGGCCGTCGCCTGCACCGCCCTCCAGCGACGACCGCGCGGAGACGGAAACGATTGCGCCCTCGCTAGCCCGCAGGTGTGGAATCGCGTGTTTCGACGCCAGAAACATCGTCTTCAGGTTCACGTCGAACAGGAAATCGAACGTGGCCGCATCCGTCTCGTGGATCGGTGTGTCGCCGCGCCACGTTCCGGCGATGTTCAGCAAGTAGTCCAGTCGCCCGTGCTCGTCGACGACCGCGTCGATGGTCTCGGCGACGTCGTTCTCGTCGCTGAAGTCCGCCCGGTAGAAGTCCACGCGTTCGGGGTCGGAAAGCAGGAAATCCTCGGTGTTCGGTTCGATGATGTCACTACCACAGACGGTCGCCCCGGCCTTGAGAAAGGCGTTTGCGACCGCACTGCCCAGCGCCCCGCCGACGCCCGTGATCAGTACTATCTTACCGTCGAAATTATACCCGGTTGACATACAACTGTCAATGGATAGTAGTAATATAAAAGCCCATCTCAAGAAACCCGAGGGTCGAGTCTGTGGACCGACGATAGACGGTAGCGCCGGTCGGACTACGGCGTGACGACGAGTTTGCCGAGGAAGCTGTCGTTGCGCACGTCGTCGTGAGCGGCCGGGACTTCCGCGAAGTCGTAACGGCGGGCGACGACCGGCGTCAGTTCGTCGTCGGCCATGAGCGTCGCCAGTCGGGAAAGCACCGCGCCGAACTCGGGCGTGTTGAACATCGAGACGTGGTGGACGCTGAGGGCCTTAGCCCGGCAGCGCGGGACGTTCTCGAACGTCGCCGCGAGGTCGGTGTTCCCGATGGCGGCGATTCGCGCGCCCTGTGCGGCCACCTCGGCGTCGAACGCGAGGTAGTCGTCGAGCCGGTGGTCGAGAACCACGTCCGGTGCGCCGGCGTCGACCACCGCGTCGGCGAGGTCGTCCCGACTGTAGTCGAACACGTCGTCCGCACCGAGGTCGGCCAGTTGGTTGTGGTAGGCCGGTGACGCCGTCGTCGTCACCCGCGCTCCGTTCGCCGCAGCCAACTGGACCGCAACGTGGCCAACACCGCCGCTCCCGCCGTGAATCAGCGCCCGCTCGGCCGGCTCCAGTGAGCAGGCGTCGACGAGCGTCTGCCAGGCGGTGACGCCGACGAGCGCGACGGCCGCGCCCGCCTCGGCGGACACCCCGTCGGGGAGCCGCGCCAGATGTGATTCGGGAACAGTGACGTACTCCGCGCAGGTTCCCTGGAGCCAGTTGCCCAGCCCGGTTGCGAACGCCCGGTCGCCTTCGGTGACGGAAGCCACGCGCTCGCCGGTCGCGGCGACGGTCCCGGCACAGTCGGAGCCGGGTATCCAGGGCAGTTCGCCCGGTTCGTAGTCGCCGGTCCGGAAGTACGTATCGACCGGATTGACCGCCGCTGCCTCGACTTCGAGCAGGACCTCCTCTGGACCTGGCGTTGGTCGTTCGATGTCGTCGACGCGGAGCACGTCCGTCCCGCCGTATTCGTGGAATCGTACAGCACGCATTGCAATATTCGTCAGGCGGTATCGGCAAAACCTTTCCCCACAGTCTGATCGGCTTCTGATATGGTTTTCATATCGCGGTACGTGCAGCGAAATCGCCGGCAGCGAACGGGTGGGGCCGGTGCCCATCTCTGCGACTGTAAGGTATGTCAGTAGAGCAATAGAACGTTCCACCGGTAGCCGTTCCGAGGCGACGGATTTCTACAGTCGGTTGTGGTGCTTATCATCGGTGAGAATTGCGTAGCAACCCTTTATTAGCAGGTTTGTGTAGAATTGCGTGATGGATTCAAATAGGGACTCGCCGCTCCCGAGCTTTATTGCTGGCAGTTACGCTGCCAGGCTCGGGGTGGCGCTTTCATTCGCGATACTTGTTATTATCGCTGCTGGAGTCCTGACAAGCGTGCAGGCGTCCGCCACTCTCGAAGAAGACGTGGCGGACGACATCACCGCGCTGTCAGAGACACAGGCAGTACAGTTAGACGACTGGCTGACGACATCGCGTCGGAACGTCCGGTCGACGTCGCGACTTCCCGTGTTCACCGACGGAACGGACACGGAGAAACAGCAACGACTGGAGGAGTTACGGTCCAACGAGGAACTACCGCCCAGTGTCGTCGCAGTACACTACTTTGACACCGAGACAAGCGAGATTCGCGCCAGTTCGAATCAGGACTTCATCGGGGTCAACGCTGCCGAGCAAGGGGCACCGTTCGCTACGGACCCGCCACAGTTCGACGGCCCCCACGACACGCACGTGACGGAGCCGTTCTCCGTCTCAGTCGTTGACCACCCGATAGTTGCCGTCGTTTCGCCGGTCCCCGGTGACGAAGACAGAGCGCTCGTGTATATGATCGATCTCCGGGAGAAGGCCGACCAGATATCGAGCCACCGCGAAGGGTCATTTACCACGGTTGTCAACACCGACGGGGAGTTCGTCTCACACCCCAACCACTCGATGATCGGGTCGACAGCACCGATTTCCCAGATGGAATCGGACCCGCTGGGCACGCTCGAACCCGGACAGAGAATGTTCCACGAAACAGACAGTATGTTGATGGGGCTGACCCGTCTCGAATCACACGACTGGGTCGTTATGGTCCACTCCGACCGGGAGGCCGCATACGCCCTGAGCGATCAGATCAACTCTGACCTCATTGGTCTCATCCTGCTTGCCGTCGTCAACCTTGGACTCATCGGGGTCACGATCGGCGGAAACACGATTGCTTCGCTGCGGCGGCTTTCGGTAAAGGCTGAAGCGATGGCCGACGGTGAGCTGGATGTCGACCTCGATACGTCCCGGGAAGACGAGTTTGGAACACTGTACGCTGCCTTCGATAATATGCGGGCAAACCTCCGGACACAGATATCTGAAGCCGAAACTGCCAAGCAGGAAGCCGAGGCGGCCAAAGAGCAGGCACAGGCTGCCCGTGAGGATGTCGAATCCGAACGCAACGAGATGGAGGCGCTGACCGGCCACCTCGAACTCAAGGCACAGCAGTACAGCGACGCCCTCGACGCAGCCGCCAACGGCGACCTCACCGCACGGGTGGACACGGACAGCATGAACGACGCAATGGCGGAGGTCGGCGAGGACATCAACACGACGCTCGATGCGCTCGAAGACACAATCGCCGATATGAAAGCGTTCGCGACGAACGTCATCCAGTCCAGCGACCGTGTCAACTCGAACGCGGAGCGGGTCGACCGGGCTAGCAAGCAGGTGTCGAAGTCGATCAACGAGATCTTCGAGGGGACGACCGAGCAAAACGAAGGCCTTGAATCGGCGGCCGCAGAGATGCAGAACCTTTCGGCGACCGCACAGCAAGTCGCCTCCTCCGCCCAGCAGGTCGCCGACACGTCCCAGTCGGCCGCTAAAGTTGGCGAGGACGGCCGCGAAGCCGCACAGGAAGCTATTGCGGAGATGAGCGCTATCGAGGCCGAGACCGGCGAGACCGTCGAAGAGATCAACGCGCTCGACGACGAACTCGACGAAATCGGTGAGATTGTCGGCGTCATTACGAGTATCGTCGAGCAGACGAATATGCTGGCGCTGAACGCCTCTATCGAGGCCGCCCACGCTGACGGTGACGGTGAAGGGTTCGCTGTCGTCGCAGACGAGATCAAGGGCCTCGCAGAGGAGACCAAAGAGGCCGCCGCCGACATCGAAGGGCGCATCGAGGCCATTCAGGAGCAGGCCGGTGACACCGTCGAGACGATGGAATCGACCAGCACCCGAATCACTGAAGGCGTCTCGACGGTCGAGGAGACCGTCGATGCACTGGAGACCATCGTCGAGTACACCGAAGAGGTCGACACCGGCATTCAGGAGATCGACCGGGCGACCGAGGAACAGGCCCGGACCGCACAGGACGTGATGGGGACTATCGACGACTTGACGACGATCAGTCAGCAGACGGCGACGGAGGCGGACACCGTGGCCGGCGCGGCACAGGACCAGTCCGCGTCCATCGAAGAAGTGTCTGACTCCGCGACGGAACTCAGGCAGCGTGCTGACGATCTCGAATCGCTACTGGACCGCTTCACTGTCGAACATTCGGCCGGGACGGGCACTGACAGCACGGCTGCGACGGGGGACGACTAACAATGGCAACGATAACAACCTGGTTCACGCTGGGATTACTGGGTGAACTGCTCGGGACGGCGGTGCTGGCGTACGGCTACACGCTTGTCCCCGAAGAGACGCGGAAGCGGTATCTGCTGCTGATCGCGATTCCGGGTATCGCCATCGTTGCCTACGCGCTGATGGCGCTTGGCTTCGGGTCGATACAGAGCGAGGGGCACGCGGTGTACGTGGTCCGTTACGTCGACTGGCTGTTGACGACGCCACTCAACGTCTGGTTCCTGGCGCTGCTCGCTGGCGCAAGCCGGGAGGACACGGTGAAACTCGTCGTCCTGCAGGCGTTAACTATCGTCTTCGGGTTCGCCGGTGCAGTCACCGCGTCGCCAGTTAGCTACCTGATGTTCGCTATCGGTGCGGCGCTGTTCGGCGGCGTCATTTATCTCCTCTACCGGAACATCGCAGTGGCTGCGAAGTCGACCCTGTCCGACATAGAGGTCAGCCTGTACCGCACACTCCGGAACTTCGTTGTCGTCCTCTGGCTTGTGTATCCGGTCGTCTGGCTACTCGGTGCGGCAGGAGTGGGCCTCATGGATGTCGAGACCGCGACGCTCGTGGTCGTTTACCTCGACGTGGTCACGAAAGTCGGCTTCGGCGTCATTGCCTTGCTGGCGATGATCGACCTCGGCTCAGCCGGGGAGACCGCCGAGGAGCCGACAGCGGTTGCAGGGGACTAGCGAGGGGCAAGCGAAGCGCGCCCCTCGAAAATGCGAACGGCGACGAAAGGAGCCGTTCGCAGGGAGCGACCTTCGTTGCTGTGAAGTCCAGTTTTGTATGAGGCACTACACGCATATACGACGACACTCAACGGCCAGTCAGGACTGCTCTTCACTGGCGGTCCCAGTGGTCTCTGTCTCGTCAGTCGCGCCGGCCGCTTCAGTCCCGTCTACGGTATCGAGTGCGTCTGGAAGCTGATCTTGGATCAGCCAGAACGTCAGCCGGTAGACGCCATACCCGAGCAGGACGAATAACACAAGGTCGATAAGATACAGTTCGACGAATTCGAGGAGCGAAATTTCGTTGAGCGCGAGGTTGCCGGACAGGATAAGAAACTCAAGGGTGGCGAGGACAAACAGCGCGGGTGCAAAGAGGACCACCAGTCCGATGACGAGAAGTGCGACCCGTTTCTGTGAGGGGGAAACAGACATACCGCTAGTTCGCTGCCCAGACAGATAGCTCTACACGTTGCTTGTTACCAATCCTGTACCGACCGCCCACGCTATGCTATAGCAGACAGTGACCGAAGTGAACGGCGGACAGCGAGGGTATCGAATAAAGAGAAGCGCGCCGGTCAGTGGATGCCCATCGCTTCGATCTGCTCCTGATACCGGTTCCGGATGGTGACTTCTGTCACCTGAGCCACGTCAGCGACCTCGCGCTGGGTCTTCTTTTCGTTACACAGCAGCGAAGCGGCGTAGATGGCTGCGGCGGCGTAGCCAGTGGGTGATTTCCCCGAGAGCAGCCCTTGCTCGGCGGTGGTGTCGATGATTTCGTTGGCCTTCGACTGGACTTCCTCAGAAAGTTCCAGTTCGGAGGCAAACCGCGGGACGTACTGCTTGGGGTCGACCGGTTCCATCTTCAGTTCGAGTTCCTGAGCGACGTAGCGATACGTCCGGCCGATCTCCTTCTGTTCGACCCGGGAGACATCCGAAACTTCCTCTAGACTGCGGGGGATGCCTTCCTGTCGACAGGCCGCATACAGGCAGGCGGTGGCGACGCCCTCGATGGAGCGACCGCGGATGAGGTCCTCGTTGAGCGCCCGTCGATAGATGACCGAGGCGACTTCCCGGACCGACCGGGGGACACCGAGTGCGCTCGCCATGCGGTCGATCTCCGACAGTGCGAACTGCAGGTTCCGTTCGCCGGCGTCCTTGGTTCGGATGCGCTCCTGCCACTTCCGGAGGCGGTGCATCTGACTCCGCTTCTCCGAGGAGAGCGACCGACCGTAGGCGTCCTTGTCCTTCCAGTCGATCTGTGTGGTCAGCCCCTTGTCGTGCATCGTCTGGGTCGTGGGGGCTCCGACGCGTGACTTGGACTGGCGTTCGGAGTGATTGAACGCCCGCCACTCCGGCCCGCGGTCGATGTTCTCGTCTTCGATGACGAGGCCACAGTCCTCGCAGACGAGTTCACCACCGCCGTCGCTAGATATGGACTCCGACTCACACTCGGGGCAGGTCTGCTGGCCCGTGCTCTCGGACTCCTCCTCGCGTTCCTCCTGTTCAGAATCCCGCTGGCGCGTCGGCCGTTCCATGTGTTCTTTTACGGAGAAAAGCCAATCACGTATAAATGTTTGGGCGAGTCCGACAGTTTTGCCTGGTTTGGACGCGGTCTGTGAATCCTAAATGGAACAATCATGTTAAATTTACCTAGAGCTGTCTATGTTTCGAGCAAGCGATGGGTGTAATCGGCTGGCACACCTCGTTCTCACTCCGCGATGACGGTGGAGCGCGGACGGGCCGACACTGTTCGCCCCGCATATCGCGCTCTTTTAGTCCGGGACTCACCCACTTTGAGGTATGAGCAAGGTCAATATCGGGCTTCGGGGCTGGCGCTTTAATGAGGACGTGCTTGGGTCGGACGGGCGGGTCCGCCCGCTCAAGACCATGGAGCCGGAAACTCGCCAGCGGTTACTGGTGCTTGCAGAACGGGTTGTCGACCCCTGTGACGCCTGCTGGCTTATTCACGGCGACGAAGACATCGAACAGTGCAACGTCGCGGATGCTATCTACGGCGAGCCGATGGGCGAGGTAGTCGTCTGTTCGGACCACGAGACGGACTTCATCTACTGGTTCCGTGAGGAAGGCGGCGAGGCTTACGCCGGCGGTACTGACCTGGCCTCGGCCTTCCACGAGTGGTTCCTTGACGGGAACCGCGCCCCGGAGGGGTACGTCGGCCTTGAACACGTCGATGAAGACCCGACAGCGCTGCCAGAGGCCCCCGACAGGGACGAAGCGATTCCGGGACTCGAAGAGGAAGTCGAGCAGATGGACGAGGAGGACCTCGACACAATCGATATGGACCTCAGCGACCTGGACGTATGATATCGGTCGCCGTCGTCGACGCGGAGACGCCGGGCAACGTCGGCACCATCGCCCGGTCGATGAAGAACTTCGGCCTGTCGGAACTGCTGCTCGTCGACCCGCCGGAGCTAGACCCAGACGGCGAAGCGTATGGCTTTGCTGGCCAGGCCCGTGACGACATCCTGCCGAACGCCCGGACGGTGACGTTCGACGACATCGTCGAGAACTACCACACCGTCGCCTGCACGGCGACGACCAACGAGGACCCCGCTAACCACGTCCGGTATCCAGCGACGACCCCGGCCGACCTGACCGACTCGCTCCGGGATGTCGAGGGCGATATCTGCGTCGTCTTCGGCCGCGAACGGGTCGGGCTCTCGAACGACGAACTCGCACGGCTGGACGTCATCTGCTCTATCCCGGCCAGCGCGTCGTATCCGGTGTTGAACCTCGGTCAGGCGGCCACCATCGTGCTCTACGAACTCCGCGAGCTAACTGTCGACGAGACCCAGCACCCCGAGGAGCTGCATACGCTCGCCGAGACGCCGGCGGTCGAGGGCCTACACGAGGAGTTTGACCGATTCCTCGGCGCTATCGGTCACCCCGAAGAGAAACAACACAAGGCCCGGCGGCTGTTCCGGCGGGTGCTCGGGCGTGCGCAACCGACCGGCCGGGAGACGAAGACGCTTCGCGGCCTGTTTCGGCAAGCCCGACAGCGAATCGAGCGTGCCGAAGACGACTGAGGGTCAGTCGAGCTTTTCAGACCCAGTGTCGGAGTCGAACAGCGAACCGATGACGGCATCGTGGGCCTTCCGCAACCGGTAGTGCAAGGTCGGCGCGGAAATGTCGAGTGTCGCAGCCAGTTCCTCCGCGGAGCTCCCTCGCGGCCAGTCGTAGTAGCCGCGTGCATAGGCAGTCTTGAGCGCGGCGGCCTGTTTCGGCGTTAGCCGGTCGCGTATCCGCGTCTGGAAGTCAGTGGCCGTCGAGACCGGCTGGTCGACGTACTGCTTGCTCCGTAGTTCTGTCCCGGGCGTTCCCTCCTGAATCGCCTCAACGACGGCACGGACGTTGATATCCGGTGCCATCTCCGCTGTGAACCGAAGGTCGCCGTCCGCTGCGACGGCCTGCTGAACGGCCCCGCCGTAATCTGCGAGCGTGTCAAGCGGCGATGTGGATATCTCATCAAGCGTGACTTCGAACAGGGGCGCTCGGTTCTCCGCCGCCGTTTCCACGACGGCACAGGACTCGACTGACGGCGTCTCAGTGAGCGCCTGACACACCCGGTCACTGTCCACACCCTTGGCGCGAACATAGTGGATACAGTTCCCGGAGCTGATCGGAACGCGCCGTTCGAGCGTGAATGAACAGTCGAGCATCGCGGAGAGGCCGGCGAAGATATCGTCGGAATCCGGCGTCAGGAACTCCAGTTCGACGGTCGTCGCCGCCAGCAATGACTGTTGACTGTGGACGCGCTGGATAGAAAGCGCGATAAGTCGCCCCAGATCAGCCAGGATGTCCGACTCACGGCAGCCAATCGTCGCTCCAGTCGATGCGTACACCATCAGTACGCCGTATGTCGTCTCGCCAGTTGTCAGGGGAACTGCCGCGACGGAGCAATGGTCTGCGATTAGTGGGCGGTCGATCTTGGTGTCCGAAGGCGTCGACACGCTGGCGATGTCCTCGACGACCTGTACCTCACCGGTGTCGATGGCGTCGATGGCGAGGCTGTGCTCGCCGGACGAAAGCTGCTCCGACGTCGCCGTGTCTATCCCAGCAGCGGCACCCAGTGTTATGCTCGTGGCACTCCCGCGGCTCCCGGTCCAGACGGCCTGGTACAGGTCCGATTCAGTGAGATGTGCACACACTGCCGATTCGATTCCCTCACGTGTCTGTGTGTCCTGTAACGCCTTCGCGATCTCTCTGCCCAGCACGTTGAGCCGCTGTGCCTGCTTGAGCTTGTCACGCTGTCGTTCGAGCTCGGTCTGGCGGTGCTTATGAGCGGTGATATCTCGCGCGACGAAAATGACAGTGTCGGGGTCGTACGCGCGACTTTCCAGCGGTGCGACCCGTGCCTCGAACCACCGCTTGCCACTGGGCGCCTGCAGTTTGTACTCCACGGACTGAAACGACCCGGTCCGCAGGGCTGCACGAACGGCCGCCAGTAGCGAATCAGCGGTATCGTGAGGGAAGAACTCGTGTAGCGTCTGGCCGACAAGCGTGTCCGTATCGTCTACCGTCAGCATCGTCTCCGGGTCGGTCAGACAGTCGAGAAATCGCCCTTCCGCGTCGATAATGAAACTGGGGTCGGGAAAGGCAGTGTTCAACGCGTCCCGCTGTTCCGAGTGGCGCTGTCGTTCGAGTTCGTAGCCGGCCCAGTCGGAGAGCAACCGGACGAACGTCAGGTCCCACTGCGTGAACTCCGCTGTGCGCGGCTCCAGTCCGTAGAAGCAGAACGTCCCGTACACGGCTCCATCGACGACGACGGGCGCGCCGATGTAGTTCACAATGCCCCACTCCGGGTCAGCGAGGTCCGGCGCGTCCGCCTCAACGTCCCTGATCGCGAGTGGTTCGCGGTGTTCGACGACGTGTCTGCAGTTCGGGAGGTCCTCGATGCTGGTCGTTCTGCCGGCTTCGAGGTCGGCAGTCGTCGGTGCAGTGACTGCCTCGAACACGTACTCGTCGCCGTGGACCCGAGAGAGCGTCCCAAACGACGAACCGAGCGTCTCACAGCCGAGCTCTAACAGCGCGTTGAGCTGTTCTGTGAACGTCCGGCTTGAGTCGGTGCAGATGTCGTAGGCCGCTTCGAGCACCGACTCCCGTTGCTTCCGGGCCGTGATGTCGATATGTGCGATAGATGCGAACGTCTCCCCATCAATGGTGAACGGAGCAGCGTACAACCGGAACCACCGCTTCGCTGACTGGGTGTGACACGGGTATTCGAGTTCGAACGAGGATTGCTCGCCGGTGAGGACGGCCCTGATCCCCTCGGCTGCCTGTTGCCCAGTCGTGTCGTCAGCCATGTCAGCGACACCGAGGTAGTTCACGCCGAGCGTATTCGGTGTCACCTCTGTTCCGTTTGCCCGGCCGAACTCGCTCCATGTCTCGTTCGTCGAGAGAATCACCCCGGACGCATCTACGATCGCAAACATGAGGGGTAGTGTATCGATGGCTGGCCCGTACAGAGCGGGAACATCGTGGCCATCCATGACACTCGGGACCATGCGTTCAGTGTGGTGGCGAGCTACTTAAGGCCCGGTGTCTGGTTAGAATATTAATATTTCAGCAACGCTCATACCTGTGGCGAATATAATCCCGAATTAGGGCTATAGCGGACTTTTGAGGGACCACATTCGAACGAACCCCTGACATACCAAACACCAAATATTCACATATTAACCAATTACCGACCGGCCCGGATATATCAGATATGATTCCGTTTCGCCCCGATTTATTCTAGGGACCTAGAGAGAGTGTTTAGGATGGTTACCACTGTAGCGACCCACAGGATACTCACTGCCTCACTATGGATTCCACTGCTAATCCAGTTCGCGTCGAACTGTTCGTCCGGTCCCTATGTCCGGAAGCTGCAACGCAACAACAGAACTACGTGCTTGACCGGTTACAGGCTCTTGAGGACGCTGGCCGTATCGAGGACCTGTCGATACTGATCTGGGGACGCCGGATCGAACCGCGACTCGCACAGCGGACTGCGGAGGGACGACACCTGCTGGAACGGCTTTCCATGTTCGAACAGTGGGAACGGGACTCCGATGTCTCGCTTGACGCCTTCGACTGGCAGCACCCGGTGACAAACATGGTTTCCGACGAGTCGGTCAACGTCATCACGCTGCCGTCGCTTGCCCTCGCTGAGTACGTTGACGATGACCTCCAGCACGTCGCCCCCTGCACGCGAGATGGCACGGTCTACCGCGTTGTCGATCGTGTCAACCACCTCGCGGATACTGCAGACATAGCCGACGAAGTTGGGCATGAGCGTACTGTGGTACAATAGCGTTCGAACCGTCCAAACCTGACACGCGAACCGTCCAGATCCCAGCACCATACCAGGTAACATGAACACGAAACAAACCGAGATACCGGATTCGCTTCCAGTGGACGACCGGCTGTCGCTCCTGTCATCGCACTACCGCCGGTACCTCCTGTACGGGCTTTCACAGTACACGACACCGGTTTCACTGGCTGTGCTCACGGACACGGTGACCGAATTCGAACACGGGACACCAGCTGAACAGTACCGTGACGAGCGGCTCACGATTTACACGGCCCTCTACCACAACCACCTGCCGCGGCTGGTCGATGCCGGTGTCGTCCAGTACAACCAATCGGAAGACATGGTCGACATCGGGCCGAACGCGCCAGCCCTCGTTCCGCTACTCGAGTCGACGATAGAACACGACCTGTCGGCGAGCGGTAACGGGCTGTCATCGACCGCCGTCGATATCGCTTCCTTACAGCCTGAACGAAGCAATTAAGCCCGCTTCTGTATCTCTGAGCGCAACACGTCGCTCACCGTATCGCCGTCGGCTTTGCCACGGAGTGCGCCCATGCACTCGCCCATCAGCGCCGAGAACGCGCCCATGCCTTCCTCGGCGACCTGGTCCTCGTGGCGTTCGACGACTTCGGCAACGGCGTCACGGACTTCCGACTCGTCGACGCCGCCCAGCCCCTCCTGCTCGACAGCTTCCTCGGCGGTCAGTGACGGGTTCTCGGCGAGTGCCGTCAGGAGGTCTTCCATCCCCTCACGCGGCACGTCTCCGCCGTCGACCAGCAGAATTGCGCCCTGCAGGTGTTTGTCGGTGAGGTTCTCGACGGGCACGTCGTCGCGGCGGAGTTCGGTCAGCGTCGACTCCAGCGTGCCGGCGGCCAGCGTCGGGTCGACGTCCTCGCCCTCCACCAGTGCCTCGAACAGCGGCCATCGCTGGCCGTAGGCGACCTGCTCGGCGAGGCCGGAGCCGAGGTCGAACTCGCTCTCGTATCGGTCGACCTTCTCGGTGAGCAGCTCCGGCGTCTCGACCTCGGTCACGTCGGGTTCGACGGGTGGCACGTCCGTCTCGGGGTACATCCGCGCTGCGCCGGGGAGCGGGCGGAGGTACCGTGACGTGGCGTCCTCGTTCGCATCTCGCGTTTCTTCGGGGACGCCTTCGAGCGCGGTTTCGGCTCGCTCGGCGACGGCGTCGATGGCGAGTTCGGCGGTCTCCGGGTCATCAGCGACAATAGCGACAGCGTCCTCCGAGCCGGCCCCAACAGCGTCCCGTAGCGCCTCGACTTCCGCCTCGGTGACGCCGTAGGCCGGGAGTTCGTCTGTGTGGAAGATGCCGCCAGCGCCGTGGCGCTTAGCGTGGTCGGACAGTTCGGTTCCGAGCCGGCGGTCAGGCTGAATCTCGCGGCCCACGAGCCCGTCGAAGCCAGACAGCAGGAGGCCCTGTACTTTGCCGCCCGAGGAGAGCGCCCCCTCGATGACGCCCGAATCCGTGTCCTCGAACACCTCGGTCACGTCCTGTGGTTCGCCGACGGTGGCGCCGCGCTCGGCGAGCTCCTCGGCGATGTCCAGCAGTTCGACCTGCCGACGGACCTCGTTACGGACGAGGTCGTCGATGTCATCGAGGCTCTGGACGCCTTTCAGCTCTATCCGTGCGCCCTCCTCGATGGAGACGTTCACGTCCTGACGGATGGTTCCGAGGCCGCGCTTGACCTTCCCGGTCGAACGGAGGAGCATTCCGATGCGCTCGGCGGCTTCACGGGCCTGCTCGGGCGAACTGATGTCCGGCTTCGTGCCGATTTCGACCAGCGGAATGCCGAGACGGTCGAGCGAAAAGCGGACGCCGTCCTCAGTCTCCTCGATGCGCTGGCAGGACTCCTCCTCAAGCAGCATATCCTCGACACCGACCGGGCCGGCGCTCGTCTCGATGGCCCCGTCGTTTGCGACCAGCATCGAGCGCTGGAACCCCGTAGTGTTCGAGCCGTCGACGACGATTTTCCGCATGACGTTCACTTGGTCGACGACGGACATATCCAGTAGCTGGGCGATTTCGAGCGTCGTCTCCATCGCTTCGCGGTCGACGCGGTGCGGTGGCTCGTCGTCCTCCTCGACGAGACAGGTCGTGTCGTAGGCCAGATACTCGAACTCCCGGTCAACCATGCTCTCCTCCAGCGCCGCCTCGTCGATCTCCCCGAGTTCGCTCTTTGTCGGGTGCAGATAGCGGGTAAAGGAGCGCTCGCTCTCTTCGGGTTCGCGGATCGTCGTCGGACAGTCACAGAACAGTTTCGTCGCAGTATCGAGTTGCTGGTGAATCTCTAGGCCAGCGACGAGCCCCAGCTCCTCGTAGTCGTACTCGGTCATTGTCGAGGTGTCCGGGACCGGGGGCCAAAAAACGCACCCTTCCCGCGCTCGCCGCCGCCCTTTTGGCTGTCTCGCCCTCACTGTCAGTATGCGCTGGCTGTCGACAGCCGCGGTGGTCGTTGTTCTCCTGACAGCCGGCTGTAACGCCTTCGTCGGCGCTGACACTGCTGATCAGCGAACTGTCACGCCCGCCCCGGTCCCAACAGCAGCCGAGTCGGACACGGCAACATCGCTGGACCCGCCGCCCGGCGTTACCACGGAGCGCCTCGAAAACGTCGCCCTCCTTGCGGCTGCTCACCGACAGGCGCTCAACGGTACTACCTACACCCTGCATGAACGCTACAGCGAGTTCACAATCGGGAACGACAGCAGTTCCGTCCGGCGCGAAGAGACTGTCGCCGTCGAATCACCGACGCGGTACCGCGACGAGATGGTCAGAATGAGGACGGACTCGAACGGGGCCGTCGAGCGGTACGAACAGTCGACCTACGCCGACGGCACCAACTGGTACGAGCGCCGTGACAACGGCACCGTCGAGCGCCAGCGCGGCGAGGTCCGGTTCAGCCGTGATAAGTACGCCTACCGGACCGCGTTCTACCTGAATCGCTACGCCGTGGTCAACCAGAGTGCCACGGCCGTCATCACACGGGACGGCGGCCGAGTCTACCGGATTCGCGGTTCCGGCGGCGAGATTCCAACCGCGGAACGGCTAGAAGAGTTTCGTGTCGAACTGCTGGTCGAATCAAATAGCCTCGTCCGCCAATTTAGCGTCTGGTACCGTACCGAGGACCGTATCGTCGAATACAGTTTCTGGTACGAGGATATCGGCGAAACGACAGCGGAGCGGCCGGCGTGGCTCAACGAATCAACACCGGCGAACTGAGTGAGGTCGGCACGCGGCACCGCACGCCAAGCGGCTACAGGCGGTCTGTCTCGGTTCGAACTTCGTCCGTTCCGGACGTGCTCCCTGCTCGGTCGTCGTAGTATTTCCGGCCGATAAAGTCGTCGTCGAGATTCCCGACCAGAGAGTTATACAGCCCCTCTGCGGACTGGTACGTGGCCTCACTGGTTCGGGCCAATACCTCACTCATTTCGACCGAGTCACCGTTCTGAGCGGCCAGTTCGACATCGCCGAGTTGCTGGACGACAGTGGCGTGCTCAGCGGGAAACTCACAGGCCTGATCGAACAGCTGCAACGTTTCTGAGTAACGCATCTATACAACACCTCTATATTCCTAATCAAAAAATATTATGAATTCTGTTTGTCCGGTGATGGGCTTCGCCGACCAGATCCGGTCGGTGGGATGAGACCTACTATTTCGCTCCACTTGGCGCGGGAAAACATTTCACAGGTCGTGACATATATGTTCATATGACAATCCGATTGGTAATTCCGGACGACGTAACGGCCATCAATCAGGTGGCGACGGCGGCCTGGGAGACGGATTACCCGGACATCCTCTCGCGCGAGACAGCTGAGGACGGCGTTCGCGACTGGTACGCGCCCGAACAACTCGAATCAGAACTGGTCGAATCACAGACGCTCCTGCTCGTCGCCGAGCGCGAGGAGCACGTCGTCGGGTTCGCACACGCGACGTGGCACGAGACTGACCAGGAAGGCTATATTCTCCGGTTGTACGTCCATCCAGACTACAGGCGCGAGGGAATCGGCCGGTCACTGTTAGAACAGACCTGCGAGGAACTGTTCGAGCACGATATCCACCGGATCAACGCAATGGTCCTCTCGGCGAACGAACCGGGAGCCGAGTTCTACGAGGGATTCGGATTCGAATTCGCCGACGAGAGCGAAACCGAAATCGGCGGCGAGCGCTACCCTGAGAGCCGCTACGTCCTCGCAGACGAGTCGCGGGTCTAGAAGCATCGGTCGCAGTGGCCCGATGCTGTTTACCTGCAATGGCGGCTGCCCGTCGGCACAGAACCGACCAGAAAATAGAGACACAGCAGGGGTCGTGCACTCCGCTGCTCTGTCAGTCGTTCCTCGCGTTTCGGGGACCGGGACCCTCACAACGCCGTTCCGGTACGAGAAATCTCACTCCGTTCGGCCGCTCGCTACTCACGGGTCACTCTGTTCCCCGTCGTCGGGCGGCGATACCGCCCGACTGCTTGCGGGACCGAAGGTCCCGCTCCGCTCGCATTTCCGAGGCAGTTCCTTGTGGTCGTTCCCTCGCTACTCGCGGGTCGCTATCGCTCTCCGCTCGCACTAATGAGGGCCGCGCTTCGCGCGCCCCTCGCTACTCCTCGCCTAGAATGCCACGCTTCGTCATCTTCTCGGGGTCGAGCACGTCGTCGACCTCGTCTTCGTCGAGATAGCCCTCTTCGAGGACAACCTCGCGGATGGTCTTTTCATCAGCAAGCGCCTTCTTCGCGACCTTGCTCGCCTTGTCATAGCCGATGGCGGGGTTGAGTGCTGTTGCCAGCGCCATGCTCTGCTCGACGCGCTCGGCACAGTGGTCTGCGTCGGCTTCGAGTTTGGCGACGAACTTCTCGCCGAACACCGCGCTGCTGTTGGCGATGAGCTTGGCCGATTGCAGGAAGTTCGAAGCCAGCACGGGCTTGTAGAGATTCAGGTCGATCTGGCCCTCTGCAGCGCCAGCTGAGACGGCGGCGTCGTTACCGACGACCTGCTTGTGGACCTGATTGACCGCTTCGGCGACAACGGGGTTGATTTTCCCGGGCATGATCGAGGAGCCGGGCTGGTTCTCCGGCTGGTCGATCTCGCCGAGACCGTTGCGGGGCCCGGACGCGAGCAGTCGGAGGTCGTTTGCGATCTTGTTCAGTGAGCCGGCGACCGTCCGGAGCGCGCCGTGGGCTTCCGACATCGCGTCGTGGGCCGCCTGGGCCTCGAAGTGGTTGTCGGCCTCGCGGAAGCTGAGACCGGTTTCCTCGCTGATGTACTCCGCGGCTTTTTCGGGGAAGTCTGGATGCGTGTTGAGTCCGGTCCCGACCGCAGTTCCGCCGAGTGCGAGTTCGGCCAGACGGCCGTGGGTATCCTGCACCCGGGAGATACCCTTCTCGACCTGCGTGCGGTACCCGGAGAATTCCTGCCCCAGTGTCACCGGCGTCGCGTCCTGCAGGTGGGTTCGTCCGGTCTTAACGACGGTGTCGAACTCGTCTTCTTTGGCTTCGAGTTCATCACGCAGCGTCTTCAGGCCCGGAATCACGTCCTTCTCGACCGCTTCGAGGGAGGCGACGTGCATTGCCGTCGGAATCACGTCGTTGCTGGACTGACCGAAGTTGACGTGGTCGTTCGGGTGGATCTCGCGGGTCCCGATGTCACCGCCGTACAGCTCCGTGGCGCGGTTGGAGATGACCTCGTTGGCGTTCATGTTCGACGACGTGCCCGACCCGGTCTGGAACACGTCGACGGGGAACTGGTCGTCGTGTTCGCCGGCGATGACTTCGTCGGCGGCTTCGACGATACAGTCCGCCTTGTCTTCCGGAATCGTTTCGAGGTCGCGGTTCGCCTGTGCGGCCGCCTTCTTGACGACGCCGAGCGCTCGGATGAACCGACGCCCGAAGGTTACGTCGCTGATCGGGAAGTTCTCGACGGCGCGTTGCGTCTGTGCGCCCCAGTACGCGTCGGCTGGCACCTGCATCTCACCGAGGCTATCCTGCTCTGTCCGGTACTCGTCGGTCATACGTCCGGGGGGTGGTCCGCCCGGTCGTAAAACCCACCGGTACGAGTCGGGACACCACTCGGCACAGCCCTGCAACTGCCGGGACAGTCGTTCACTGGCCACCACAACTCTGCAGTTGGAGAGCGGAGACCGTGGGGCTCAGAACCCGTGACCTGGATAAACGTGTATTATCATTCGGAAATATTAAGTAGAATCTCTCTCCACTTACCATGAGTTCGACGCCACAGAGACGTTCATGACTGATGCCCCCACAATGTCCGGTGACGGCGGTGTGTTGCTGCCGTCGTCGGCTGTTGGGGCCCGATGGGACACCGACGGACGTGACACATCGCGAACGCTCGCAGCCGGTGTACCCGCCGCGTTGCAATCGCTCGCTCGGCACGACGACGGGATGGCACACCCGTCATCCGGCGTATCCACGCCGCCCGCCAGCCTGTGTTGGTGCGACAGGTGGGCGGGTCGCGTGGTCTACGTGCGTGCTGGCTGGCGAGTCTATGTGACTGACGACACATCCGTCGGGACGATGGACGGCGAACTCACGTCGGCGAACCACTGACCAACCATGCGCGAGATACTCAGTAGACTCCTCGCCACCGGGGGTAGGCTCCGGTCGGCGGTATCGAGAGACGAATCGGACGGCGACCAACTGGCAACAGACGGCGGGGCGACGGTGAAGACGACCCGAGGCGATTCGCTTCGCAACTCGCTTCCGGTCGAATGGGAACTCATCGAATCCGCCCCGTTCTGGCTGCCGCCAGTCCTGCTTGCAGGTTTTTTTGTGTACGGCGCCATCGCCTGGAACTTCCTGTTGTCACTGACTGAGTACAACGGACTCGGCGGGGCCCAGTACGAGAGCTTCGACCTCAGTATGTACAGCCGCATGCTGAGCGACGGGGCGTTCTGGCAGGCAGCACAGAACACGGTGGTGTTACTTGTCGTGTTTACCGTCCTCTGTCTGGCGCTTGGCCTGTTCGTGGCCATCCTCATCGACCAGCAGATACGTTTCGAGAACACGTTCCGGACCATCTACCTGCTCCCGATGAGCCTCTCGTTCGTCGTCACGGCGACGATGTGGGCGTGGGTGTACAACGCCCGCAACGGCGTGCTCAATCAGTTCTTCCGAGTGTTCAATCTCGAAGGAGCCATCGTGGGACTACTCCGGCCGGCCGGAGTCAACGCTGAGGTCATTCAGTGGCTCTCCTGGAACACGACCGCACTGGCGGCGGTCATCTTCGCGCTCATCTGGCAGTTCAGCGGCTACGCGATGGTCGTCTTCCTCGCCGGCCTCCGGGCGATCCCGACCGAACACTACGAGGCTGCGCGGGTCGACGGCGCGTCGACGGTTCGGATGTACGCACGGGTAATCATCCCGCAGCTCCGCGCTTCCGCGGTGTCCGCGTCGGTGGTACTGATGGTGTTTGCGCTGAAAGCGTTCGACTTCATCTACGCGCTCCGTGGCTCACAGCCGGGGGCGAACATGGATATTCTGGCGACGATGATGTATCGGGTCGCGTTCGACAGCCTCCAGTGGGCGTACGGGTCAGCCGTCGCTATCGTGCTGTTTGCCCTCGCACTGCTGGTCATTGGTCCGTACCTCTACAGCGAATACCGACGGGGTGAACTATGAGTATCAGAGACGGCGGTTTCATCGACGAACTTCGCAGTACAGAGAACAGCCGTATCGGCCTGTATGCCCTCCTGCTGGCGGGCATTGCCTTCTACCTCTTCCCGGTAGAGACGGCCGTGATGACGATGTTCAAGACCGAGAGCGCGTTCGCTCGGACGCTCCCGTTCGCGCCGCCGGGCACTGACGGCTTCACGCTCGACGCGCTCACCACCGCCTGGAACACGCTCCGTCCGGGACTGGTGAACTCGCTGCTGATGGCGATTCCCGCGACGATTGTGTCGGCGCTGCTGGGCAGTATGACCGCCTACGGTCTGACGACGATTAGCTGGCGCGGGCAGGTCGGCGTGGTCGTCCTTATTATCGCGGGCATCTTCATCCCCTATCAGGCCGTGCTGGTCCCGCTGGCACAGTTCTGGTTTCAGGTGCTTCCGGGGCTGCTCAACGGCTTCGTCAACACCGTCTTTGGGTTCATCACGGGCGGCAACTGGCAGTATCCGAGCCGTAACGGATACGTGCAGTTGCTGCAGCTGTCGATCACCCACGCCGCGTACGGGATTCCGATCTGTACGCTGCTGTTCCGGTCGTATTACCAGAGCATCTCCGACGAGATGATCGAGGCCGCTCGCCTCGACGGCGCGAGCGCGTTCAGCATCTACCGCAACATCATCCTCCCGCTGTCGCTGCCGATGTTTGCGGTGACGCTCATCTACCAGTTCACGCAGGTCTACAACGACCTGTTGTTCGCGCTCGTACTCGTCAACGAACCGGCTTCGCAGGTGGCGACCCAGCGTCTCGCGGCGCTCACTGGTGGGGTCGTCCAGTCGTTTAATACCACGATGGCAGGGGCCATCGTCGCAGCACTTCCGACGCTGCTCGTCTACATCATGTTCGGCGAACAGTTCGCGAAAGGCGTCGCTGGAGAATAATCACGGAGGTATTCACAATGGCACAACTCACACTGGACGAGGTAACGAAGACGTTCCAAGACGACGACGGCGAAATCATTGCAGTTGACGAGGTCTCGGTCGACATTGAGGACGGCGAGTTCCTCTGTGTCGTCGGCCCATCGGGCTGTGGGAAATCGACGACGCTACGGATGATTGCCGGGCTCGAAGACATCACGCGCGGCGAAATCCGGCTGGACGGCCAGATAATCAACGACCAGCCGCCGGCCCGTCGGAACGTGGCCATGGTGTTCCAGTCCTACGCCCTGTACCCACACATGACCGTGCGGGAGAACATGGCGTTCGGGCTGGAGGAATCGACGGATATGCCCGACGACGAGATCAACGAGCGCGTCGAGAAGGCGTGCAAGGATATGGGCATCTTCGAGCTCATCGACCGCAAGCCCGGCGAACTTTCCGGCGGGCAGCAACAGCGCGTGGCGCTTGGCCGCGCTATCGTCCGGGACCCCGAAGTGTTCCTGATGGACGAGCCGCTTGCGAACCTGGATGCGAAGCTCAAAGCCGAGATGCGGACCGAACTTCAGGAGCTCCAGCAAGACCTGGACGTGACAACGGTGTACGTCACCCACGACCAGACGGAGGCGATGACGATGAGCGACCGCATCGCCATCCTCAACGACGGCGTCCTCCAGCAATGCGCGACGCCGCTTGAGTGCTACCACGAGCCGAACAACCTCTTTGTCGCTGGCTTCATCGGCGAACCGTCGATGAACTTCTTCCCGACGACGCTGGAGGGGTCGACGCTCAAAGGTGAGTGGTTCGAGTATGAACTCAGCGACGAGACGGTCGCCGCCGTCGAGGGCACGAGCGACATCACGCTCGGCATCAGGCCCGAAGACATCGAATTCGTTCAGAGCGACGTCGGTCCGAACGTGTTTGATTCGACGGTCCACGTCGTCGAGCCACGCGGGAACGAGAACACGGCGCACCTGCAGTTCGACGAATCGATGGACGACCAGTTTATTGCGACGGTTGGCGGGATGAAACAGCTCAAAGCCGGCCAGCACGTCAAAATCCGGTTCCCCGAAAACGCCATCCACCTCTTCGACACGAGCAGCGGATCGGCCATCCGGAACCGCACGCTCGACGAGATCGAAACGGTCGAATCTGTCGTCTGAGCTGAAACGGTCGTATCCGTCCTTATTCCGCTGTTGGTCGGTCGTGAGCCTCTGCTTTCACGCCCAACGGTCGAGTCCGGTCTGGACGACTGAGTCGTCAATGCGTTCGAACCCGCGAGCGACCTCGTCAGCATCGACCTCCCACTGGTCGGTGACGAACGTGCGAGCGGCATCGATGTCTGGCTCGATGCTGTCCGGTATTTCGTAGTCATCGGTGGCCGCGGGGTCGAGAAACAGGTCCCGAATGCGGTCGGCATGGTCGATGTGTTCGCCGCGGGCCGCAAGCACCGTGTAGAGGTCGCCGTGCTCGTGGAGGTCTTTGACGGCTGTTTTGGGGCCGATACCTGAGATGCCCTCGTTGAAGTCCGTCCCCATCAGAATCGCCGCGTCGACCAGTTGTTCCCAGGTAAGGTCGTGGTGCTCGAGTGTGGCCGCAAAATCCATCAGTTCGGGGTCGCCCTTCGACGTGATCTGCCGGAGCGTCATCGGCGCGCCGAACAGCAGCGCATCGTAGTCCTCCGTCCCG
Source organism: Haloarcula sp. R1-2 (assembly GCF_011627385.1). Classification (NCBI taxonomy): domain Archaea; kingdom Methanobacteriati; phylum Methanobacteriota; class Halobacteria; order Halobacteriales; family Haloarculaceae; genus Haloarcula; species Haloarcula sp. R1-2. The sequence continues at coordinate 1,043,153 of NZ_JAANTG010000001.1, read as the reverse complement.
ACGTAGTCTACGTCGCCACGCCGGGCCATCACCGACGCCTGCCCCTCACCTTCTGCCGGGGCGTCGACGATAGGCACGTCGAGGAGTTCCAGCAGGTCCCGCGTCGTGTCGACGATAGTGTCGGTCAACCGCTGCGTGCGGGAGTCAAGCTTGGCGACGCGGGTGCTGTCGCCCGCTTCCCGGGCTGCCTCCAGTTCGGACTCGTATTTCTGGCGTTGCTCGCGGCGCTTCTCGACCTCGTCGTCTTTGAGGTCCGTGACTGCGCCATCAAAAACGAACACCGGCGTCATGTCGTGCTCGAAAAACTTCGGTAAGCCCTGAACGACTCCAATGAGGTTCGCCACCTCCTCGCCGTTGCTGGTGGTGTACTTCGACTCGCTGGTGAACTTCACCGTCGTCGTCAGATAGCGATAGAGCCAGTTGTGGGCGTCCACGGCGACGACGCTCCCGCCGAGGTCGTCGAACGACACGTCCGACAGGGCCGCGAGCGACCGCAAATCAGCGTTTCCCATTGGCAGGCCTTTGGCCGACAGCCGTTTGAATCTCTCGGAGACGACGTGCTACTCCGTGATGGCACACAGTCAGCGGCGGTTGAGCGGCTCAGTCGGTCCGTGCGGACGGCTGCTCGGCCCACTCGTTGAGGACCGTCGGCGGGTCGGCGTCGGCCTTCGCTGCGAGAAACGACTCCTCATCGGGTGAGAGGTCGCGCTCCCGAAACAGGTCCAGCCCGGCCTGATACCGTTCGGTACTGCGGTCGCCCGGCCAGACGAGGTCGAGTTCGGCCATCCCCGATTCCGCGCCGCTAAAGCAGAACCCGGCCCGGTAGGCAGCTTGGTATGAAAAGGGGTTGTTGACGCCGATGGACACGCGTTCGAAGCCCCGTTCCGTGGCCCGCTCCCGAACGAATCGGAGGAGTCGGGCACCGAGTCGGTCGCCCTGTCGGTCCTGCCGAACGGTGATATACCGGACACAGAGGGTGTCCGGGTCTGTCCGGTCGGCGTCGAACGCAGCCGCGGCCACGACGCCGTCGTCCCCGATAACAGCCTTCCCGGTCGAGGTCATGACGAACTTGCCCGCGTACGCGAACTGCTCGTAGTCCAGCCGGAGCCGGTGGCCGTCCTCGGGCCAGCCGAGCAGCGTGAACTCCATAGTTCAGCTGAACGGGCCGCCGACTGTAATCAGTACTGGTCGCTGTTTCAGGGCACCAACCGTTGTCGTCAAATCCGAGGGAGGGAAGTGCCCGGAGTCAGAACTCTCTGTATGAGCGTTTCGACGGTGGGGAACGGTCGTATCGAACTGTCCGCTCGGACGGCGCTGGTCGCCGTCGGTGACCTGCTGGCGATTGCCCTGTTCGTCGGTGTCGGTGAGCTGACCCACGGTATTAATCCGATACTCAGTCCGGGTCGGTTTGCCGGGACGCTGACGCCATTTTATATCGGCTGGCTCCTCGTCGCGGGGCTTGGAGAACTGTACACCGCCGCCGCGACCGCAACGGTTCGGGCGGCTCTCGGTCGCACTATCGTGGGATGGGTACTGGCAGTTGGGATCGCACAGGGACTTCGGTCAACGGCGATGTTCCCCGGCAATGCGGCGCTGACATTCGCACTCGTCTCCGTGCTTGTCGGGGGCACGCTGCTGTTGCTCTGGCGCGGCGTGATTGCAGTCGCAAAATAGAGCGGCCTGTAGCAGGGATGCGGTGTCGATGACGGACTATCGCAGGTTGGCGACTTCAAGCGACTCTGTCGACTGAATCCATGCCTGGTGGTTCTCCCGGTCGTAAATTACGAACTCCTCGTCCCCGATGTTCAGTTCGGCGTATCGTCGTTCTTGGTCGTCGGTCGCGGCGTCCGTCGTGTTGTCCGTTGCGTTCGTGCTCATTGTCTCGTTTGGAATCGGCGTTCCGTTTTTCTCCGGTTCAACGTATCTTGGCGTACCTAATAAGCACATGGACCCAGTTATCATCGGAGAAAATAGGCAGCATGACCACACCATGAATAACCTAATCTAGTTCTCAAATTCTGAAAATGGGTGCATAGCTGGGTCCTATCCCGAGAAACAAATAGTCGTTACGCACCCATCGTATAGCGGTTGGTAAACACTGTATTCCGGCTTTGTAGTAATACCACACACCATGCGCGTGGCCGCGGGCCAGGAATACCGGGTCGTCCCTGTCCTTATATTGTGAACAACTCACAGGAATAGAGACATATTAAGCTTTCCCCTTTATCCAACCCATAACTTATGAGATTGTTACTCAGCGGGTACTGAGTAAATTTGTAGGGGCCATTGAGTGTATTATGCCGTATTTTAGGGAAACATTCATATACCACACTGCCGTAGGATAATTCATACTTATGACGGGTTATTACGACATCATTCTCGGACTCATTCCGCTCGCCATGGCCGGCATCACCGCCTCTCTGTTCGTTGTCGGCTTCGAACTGACGACAGCGATTCCGATGGCTTCTGTCGTGACGGTCGGCCTTATCGGCCATGCGATGTTTGTCCGTGCCCCCGTTGACCCGGTTCCAAGCGACACGTCAGCCCAGAGCGCGCAGTCGGAGCCGGTCCAGACCGCAGATTAGGCGCTGTCCCACCCGTCACTTCTCCTGCCTTCGATAGACCTTCCGTGACTGTGTACCCGGTCGAACAGATTGGCCACCGCCGGGCAGTATAAGAGTCGGTCGCCCAAACGACGGAGTATGACAACAGATGCGACAGCGCTGTTCTTGCAGAGTGACGAGGTCGCTGACCTCGCTGAACCCGCCGAGTACGTTGACGCCGTCCGGGAGGGGTATCGCCAGCGTGGCGAGGGGGCCCCGGCGACTCCCAGAACAACGCTGTTCTCGGACGAGCCTGCGGGCATGTTGACGGGCTATCTCGCGATTCTCCCCGACACTGGCGCGATGGGTGGATACACCTACGCAGCCGGTTTTAGCGGACGGGACGCACACTTCACGCTCCCGATTTTTGACGCCGACAGCGGCGACCCGCTCGCTGTCCTCGACGGTGCGAGCATGAACCCTCACAAGACTGGCGCGGCCGGGGCTGTCGGTGTCGACGCACTGGCTCGCCGTGACGCCAGCGACCTCGCAATCATCGGCAGCGGCGCACAGGCCCGCGGCCAGGTCCGTGCCACGGCGACGGTCCGTGATTTCGACCGCATTGAGGTGTACTCGCCGACAGCCGACAACCGGGAGTCTTTCGCTGCGGAGATGAACGACGCGCTGGACCCGACAGTCGCAGCCGTCGCGTCCCCGGCCGCAGCAATCGAAGGGGCCGATGTCGTTATCACGGCGACTAGCGCGAGCGAACCGGTGTTCGACGGTGACCTGCTCGAACCGGGCACCCACGTGACCGCGATGGGCCAGTACCATCCCGAGAAGAACGAGCTAGACGCGACGACAATCGAACGCGCCACGTACGTTCCGGACCTGCGCGAGCGGGTGACACAGGACGCCGGGTCGTTCATCAACGCCCTCGATGCGGGCGTCGTCGATGAGGACCACGTCCACGCGGAACTGGGTGATATCGTCGCTGGAAACGCCTCCGGGCGGCAGTCTCCCGAGGAGATTACAGTCTTTGACTCCGGCGGCACAGCCATCGAAACCGTCGCTGCGGGCCATATGCTGTACGAACGGGCGAAGGCAGACGGTCGCGGCGAGGAGATCGACTTCGCGCCCGCGAGCAAAGCCCTGACCGGCCGATAGCTGTCGCGAGAACGCAGTTTAGAGGTACGGACCGAGACCGAGGGCGTCGACCAGACTGATGCCCGCGGCGAGTGCACCGACGATGTAGCCGGCGATGGTCCCACCGTTTAAAAGCGGAAGTCCTGCGTGCGCGCGTCCCTTCAGCACCATCCAGAGCAGTATCGTCAGGCCGACGTAGGATCCGACCATCGCGGTCAGCGCTGGCAACGGAACGCCGAACACCGACAGTACGTCCGATGAGGCGAAGAACGCGGCGCTAGCGACGAGTATCGACGGAATAATCGCGTCACCGAGGCCGATAAACAGTGCGTCGCGCTCCAGTGGGTCGGCGTGAACGTCGTCACTTTCGTCCGCTTCGCCAGTGCCCGTCGTCGCCTCAGTGTCGTCGTTCGCCGCCGCCGAGTCATCGCTCGTCTCGTCTTCCGCTGTTGGGTTCGGCGTCGTCGCGTCGAGATAAGAGTACGACAGCGTCATCGGAATCACGAGGACGACAGGGACCCTGAGATCCATCACACCGGAGGCCAGCGTGAGCATATGTTCGGTCCCGTAGACACTGATCGCATCGTATACTGCGAGCACAGTCAACAGGACGAGCGCTGGCAATACGCCGAAACTGATACCGAACAGGCCGGCAGCAGCAGCCCCCATCACCGCACCGGCGCTGTCGATGACGTACCACTCGGGATAGACCAGCAGCGCCGTCCCCAGACCCAGCGCTAACAGGACGGCACCGACGTTGAGGCCGGCGTACGTGAACACCGGCGGCACAAGCACCTGAAACACGTACAGAGATAGCCAGGCCGCCGAGAAGACGATGAGCCCGCGAATGAGCTGATCGACATCGTAGCGGAAGGCAAGCAACATAACTGCCGTGGCAACCAGAATCGCCCCGATGTACATGAGGCTGTTCGTGGGGTCAGACGGGTCCTCGACAGCCTGGTAGCCAGCCGATTCGAAGGGCTGGACCAGCGCTAGCGCGCCGAGTTGGACGAACAGGAAGATACCAGCGATAAGGCCACAGCCGCCGAGGATTCGCCACCGTCGCTCCATGCACACACGTCCTGCAGGAACCGGTTTGAGCGTTACGAAGCAGGTGCGGACAGGCCTCGGCGGTTGGCGGGCTGTTACCGCGCGTAGAGGACCGCACCGACCAGCGCTGGGAGATGCACGGTGTCGCTCGGCGAGACTGCGAGGTACGGGCGCTCGACCGGACCGAACACGTCGACGACGGAGCCAACCGTCTGGAGCTCCTCGTCGACCACGGTGGTTCCCACTGACGCGTACTCGTCGTCAGGTGCCCGGACGACGGCCAGTCCCTGTGCGACCCGCGAGACAGTGCCGATGCGTTTCATTCACGGAGCGCCTGCATGTAGGCCGCTACGGCCCCGAGCAGGTCGCTTTTCGTCGCATCGTCTGCGTCCTTGACGACGACTCGCCCGCGGCCTTCGTACTCGCGTGGATACGTCTTGTCCCGTTCGATGACCGCGTCGTAACCGACCTGCTGGACGGCTTTGGCGATCTCGTCGACAGTCGGGTTCTCGACGGCTAGATCCAGTGACACACGACGCCCGTCGCTTCGCGAACGGTTGGCGTCGAGCGCCGCCGGCCAGATAACGTTCTCGACCATACCGGCAGTGGCCGCCCGTGGCATATATGGGTTATCGTCACCGTCGACAGTCGGGAACATGAAAATCAGATTAAGTATATGAAGAATCAAGCTTACATACCTCTGTAATCTATCCGTCGTATATGGTAAAGAAAGGGTTACTCGCTATCGCCGCTGTGGTGCTCCTCGTGGTCTTGGGGACGGGAGTTCTTGTTGGAGCACAGTTCGCAGGCGGGACAGCGGAGACAACGACACAGACAACCGATTCACAGAGCGGCGATGGCGGCGGTAATGACGATAGTTCAACGGCGACGGCGACAGCGGGCAATAGTACGACGCCGACACCAACGGCGGAAACAAACGGAACAGCGACCGAGACAGCGACCCCGCAGCAGGAGTCGATTCCGGCGCGTGAGTTCAATGAACAGAACGTCTCGGACTACGTCCGGCAGTTCCTTAACGAGGAACGCGAGGCCGCAGGTGTCCCGCCGTTCGAATCGGGACTTCGGACAGAAGAAGGCCTCAACGAGATGGCAAAAAGTCACAGTGAACAGATGGCCATCGAAGGGAAGGCGATTCACAAGATCGACGGCGTCTCCAGTAAGGACCGATACGAAGACACCGGCCTCTACGACCGGTGTACGTTCGAATCTGCAGAAGGCGAGTACATCGAGCAACCGGACCGAAACCGATTCGAAGCGGTTGAGAAGACAATCGCCGGACAAACATATGAGGAGGGCGGCGAGGAGCGATTCCACGCCACCGACAAGGAAGTCGCCAGAAAGATTGTGGATGACTGGATGGCGTGGCCGGACTACCGCGAACGACTTACGCTCCGCAACGCCAATATCGTCGGCATCGGCGTGGAGATCACTGACACTGGCAACGTGTACGCGACTGCCAACATCTGCGGCTAACGGTAGCGGGCCGGCTGCAGCCGTCGTTCCATCAGCCAACTGCTTGCGAGCGACGTCGTCTCTGCTATATTCTGTGGTATTTAGCGCTTAGCGCGCCGACTGTCTGGACAAGCGCTCGTCACTATCGGCCCCGATAGGTGACAGACCGGCTTTCAGTCTGTTCTGAGACTGTGCTGAATTGCTGGCAAATGCAATGGTGTCGCACATACCATTCACAATCCTCCAGACTCTGCTGGCTGTGACGAGCCGTGATAGCTCCGGAGGGCAGCGTCGTAGCGTAGCTGACTCACAACACCTCGCTTGTACGCGTCGACTCAGACCCTTCCTGAACGGCCCTTATCGTCGAGCCTCTAGAGCGAGAACTGAAGCTGTACTAGTTGGCTCATTGCAATACTATACGAACTGAATCGTCAGCCAGCGTGCAAAAAAGAACGTGTCAGCGTCCGCGCTACTCGCTGCTGCCTTCGGAGTCGCCGCCGCTTTTCTGCTCTGCCAGCCAGTCCTCGTACTCGTCCTGCGGGACGACCTCGACGGTCCCGAGCATCTGTGAGTGGCCAGAGCCACAGTACTCGGCACAGTAGAGCTGGTACGTGCCGGTGTTACCCGCGTTGGTTCGGAGGCGGTTGTACTGGCCGGGGAACGCGTCGGATTTCAGTCCGAGTCCGGGCACGTGGAATGCGTGCAGCCAGTCCCTTGATGTCACGCGGAAGGCTACGTCTTGATTGGCCGGTATCTTCAGGTCCGTTCGAGTGGTTACTTCTGCCTGCCCGTCCCAACTCGATTCGTTGTAGTAGAACGTCCAGCCGTATCGCTGGGCTTCGACGGTAATGAGTTCAGTGTCCTGTTCCTGCAGGGCGGCCTGGTCACCGGCCTCGGCGGTGACGTACGGGCTCGCCATTACCTGGTAAGAGGCGACGCCGACAAACAGGAGAATAATCGCCGTCGCGATAGTCCAAGTCACTTCGAGTCGACGGTTCTCCTGCGTGGGGAGTGCCTCTTCCTGATTACGGAACCGCCAGACGGTGTAGATCAGAATCCCTTCGACGAGGACCGTAATCGGGATAGCGACGTACAGGAGGTTCATGTTTAGCCCCCAGATGAGGCTATCCGTCGTCGAGTCCTGAATCTGTGCGGCGGCGGCCGGCTCGACGGCGAGCGCGAGCAGCGCAGCACCGAACAGAGCGACCAGGCCGGCGCGTTTCCGGGTCATGAATGCGGCTTAGGATTTCGGGGATAAATAACTGCTGTCTTCGCCACAGGCCCCCGATTTGCAGCGATAGGACAGCAGAACCGTTCCGGATAGAGACAGCGGAATCGCGGGGTCTAAGTGGCCTCCATCGAAGGTTACAACAATGGCAGAGAGCCGGACCTTCACCGGGCTGCTCGCCGCGACCGCTGTCGGCGTGTACTTGCTAGTTCTCGCCGGCGCGACAACGACGCTCACGGATGCGGCAGCAGCCTGTACTACCTGGCCGCTGTGTGACGGACCGGTCGACGTGACGAACACGGCCCTGCTGGTCGCCTGGGGGCATCGACTCGTCGCCGCCGCCGTTGGACTCCTTGTGGTGGCTATGGCCGTCGTCGGGCTCCGATCCGGCTGTCGCGGCCGTGTCAAAGCAGCTATCATTATTGGGGCTGTGCTGTATCCGGTCCAGATAGCGCTCGGCGCTATCGTTGCGACGAGTGCCGAGACAGCTCTTCCCGGCGCCCACCTCGCTCTGGGGATGGGCATCTTCGGCTCATTCGTGCTGGCCCTGGCGTGGCACCTCGAAGCTGAGACGGGGAGTGATGACGAAACCCCGGTAAAGAATCCGACGCCTGCACCGGAACCGGCCGGAGACGACACCCCTGACCGGACCCCAGCGCTTACGTTCCGCGAACGGCTCGTCGGGACCGCGTCAGCGTACTTCCGCCTGATGAAACCCCGGCTCATGTGGCTCCTGTGTCTAGTCGCCGCAGCCGGGATGGCACTCGCCGCCGGGCAGACGCTCACTGTCCGGACGGTGCTGCTCACCCTCGGGGGCGGCGTCCTCTCTATCGGCGCATCGGGGACGTTCAACCACGTCCTCGAACGTGATATCGACAAGCGGATGGACCGGACCTCGGACCGTCCCATCGCAACCCACCAGATTCCGGTCCGGAATGCGCTGGCCTTCGGCCTGCTGCTTTCGTTTGCGTCACTCTGGCTGTTCTGGCAGGTGAACGCACTCGTAGCGGTCCTCGGGCTGACTGCGATTGTGTTCTACAGCGTCATCTACACGCTCGTGTTGAAGCCCAACACCGTACAGAACACTGTCCTCGGCGGGGCCGCTGGCGCACTACCGGCGCTTATCGGCTGGGTCGCCGCCGACGGGTCGGTCGGCCTCCCGGGCGTCGTCCTTGCCGTCGTCATCTTCCTCTGGACGCCGGCACACTTCTATAATCTCGCGCTCGCGTACAAGGACGACTACGAGGCGGGCGGCTTCCCGATGATGCCGGTCGTCCGTGGTGAAACGGAGACGCGCAAGCACATCGTCTACTACCTCGGAGCGACACTCATCGCTTCGGGTGTTCTGGGCGTGCTCACGCCGCTTGGGTGGCTGTACGCCGTCACGTCGGTGTTGCTGGGTGCGGTGTTCCTCTGGGCTGTCGTCTTGCTCCACCGCGAACAGACCGAAGCGGCGGCGTTCCGGGCGTTCCACGCGTCGAACGCATACCTTGGAGCGGTCCTGATTGCCATCGTCGTCGACGCACTGGCACTATGAGCACCACGACAGCGACTCTCAGAGACGCGATACCGGACACGCGCTCGCTGGTAACCTGGGCAGCCGTATTGAACGCAGAGTTCATCCTTATTCTGGGCTACGTCGTCAACACGGCCCAGCCCGCAACGGACCCGTTTCTGCTGGTGTTCCCGTTCATCTGGCTCAACATCGCCGGTCTCGTTGCCCTGCGAGTGCGACCGGAACTGCCCAGCCGCCGTCGGACGATCGGCAGTGTGGTTATCGCTCTCGGCTATCTGCTTGTGTTGGGGTACGTCGGCGGCGTGTACGGCACGGGCGGTCAGGGAACTGGTCTCCGGCTAGTCACGCAGGCCCCGCCCGGGTTCTCGCCGACGGTCGTGTTCAGCGGCGCGACCCTGAGCGTAGTGCTCATCCCGTGGAAGGTCGCCGGCTATCTGGCGCTCTCGTATCTGGTGTTCGTGACTGCTGTCGATGCGAGCGGCGGCGCGGTGGGCGGCATTGTCGGTCTCTTTTCATGTGTCTCCTGTGTCCTCCCGATTCTTGCGTCGATACTGGGCGGGTTCGTGGGTGTCGGGGCAACGCTATCACAGGCGGCCCTGTCCCAGTCATACGGGCTCTCGACGGTGGTGTTTGTCACCTCGGTTGGACTGTTGTACGGCGTCCATCGGTTCGACGTGACGCTCGTCGGTCGGCTCCAAGCACTGGTCGACCGGCCATAGCGCTTTCAGGCTGACAGGCGTAAAGTCGAGTATGAGTCACGTCGAAATCGAATACTGTGTCCCATGTGGGTTTCGTGAGCGAGCAGTACACGTCCAGCAGGCGATTTTATCCGGACTGGAGCGGGAACTTGACAGCGTCCGACTGGTCATGGGTGACCACGGCGTGTTCAGGGTTAGTGTGGACGACGAGACGGTCTACGACAAGGCCGAGGCCGCCGACGAGCTCAACGCAGACGCTATCGTGCGCGAGATCCGGTCGCACGTCAGGTAGCAGGCCGCAGTGCTACGGTTACCCGAACACTGTGGCGAAGCTACCCTCAGTTTGTGACGGCCTACCGCACAACAAACTATTTATTGTTCTGGTGTGACACTTTCGGCAAATGGCGACGAAAACCGAATTCTGTGACCACTGTGAAGACACCCAACCAGTCGTCACGGACAAGCCGTGGCTTCCGGCCGTCTGTCTGAGATGTGGCCGTAACGTGTAGCCGATAGTCGCGCGAGAACGGAACTGCTTTCGGCCACCCGACCGGACGAAGGCGCATGGACGAGGTACTGGTCGCGTCAGATGTCGGGCGGCGCTACGGCGATACGGTCGCACTTGACGGCGTTTCGCTGACGGCGACCACCGGAGAGGTGCTCGCGCTGGTCGGTCCCAACGGGGCTGGCAAGACGACGCTGGTGCGGGCGTTGACCGGAACGACAGATGCGACTGGCGAGGTAACCCTGTTCGGCCAATCGCCCAGGACGGTCGCTCGCGACCGAATCGGTCTCCTGCCCCAGTCGTTTGCGCCCCACGAGCGACTGACGGCACGGGAACTGCTCGAGTACTACGCCGGTCTGTACGACGACACTCGCGATGTTGAGGCTGTTCTCGACGATGTTGGGCTGGCCGACACTGCCAGCACAACGTACGAGAATCTCTCGGGTGGGCAGCAACGGCGGACCTGCGTCGCGACGGCGCTGATTAACGACCCGGACCTTCTCGTGCTGGACGAACCGACGACCGGTATTGACCCGGCTGGTCGGCGTGACCTCTGGCGATTGCTGGAGGGACTTGCTGACCGCGGCGTAACGATTCTGGTCACGACACACTATATGGAGGAAGCCCAGCGCCTCGCGGACCGCGTTGGCCTCCTCGCCGACGGGACGCTCATCGCACTCGACTCCCCGGACCAGCTCGTAGCCGAACACGGCGGCGACAGCCAGCTCATCGTAGATGGGTCCTTCGACGAAGCTGCCGTCTCAGCCATCGACTACCCGGCGGAGACGGCGCTTCGGAACGGCCGGCTGGTCGTCTACGGCATCCGGCCGGAGTCTATCGGCAACATCACTGAGCAACTGGGGCAGGCCGGCATCGAGTACGACAGCCTGACCTGGAAACAGCCGGACCTGGAGGATGTGTACCTCGAACTCACCGGGACGGCTGTCGGCCAGCGCGGTGAACCACAACAGACAGAGCCGGTCGCGGGTGGTGCCCAATGAGCCGTCTGGGGCGACTCACAGCGGAGACGCGCGCGGCGTCGCTGGCCTTCCTCCGGCGACGGACAGCCGTCTTCTTCACCTTCTTCTTCCCGGTCATCATTGTCGTCATCTTCGGCGTGCTAGTCCAGACCCAGCCGGGCGGCGGCGGGCTGTTCACGGAGCCCCCGAGCTTCTACGCACCGGGCTATCTGGCCGTCGTTGTCTTGTTTACGCCGCTCTCCCGTGTCGGGAGCGAGGTGGCGCGACACCGGGACGGCAACCGCTTCGAAAAGCTGGCGACGACACCGCTGACCCGGACTGAGTGGCTACTGGCGCAGACGCTCGTCAACGTCGTCATCATCGGCATCGCCGGTCTCCTGATCCTGGGTCTGATGGTGTGGCTCACCGGCGCGACAATCCGCCCGTCAGGGCTGTTGCTCCCCTTTGTCGGCCTCGGCGTCGCGCTGTTCTGTGCTGTCGGGGCGATGCTAGGCAGTCTCGCGGACTCACAGGACGGCGTCATCGCGGCGAGCAACGGCCTCGCGCTCCCGCTGCTCTTTCTCTCGGAGACGTTCGTCCCACAGACACTTCTGCCCGCGTGGCTGCCGACGTGGCTCTCGCCGCTGACATACTTTTCGCGTGGCGTCCGTGCGGCGACGACCGGCACTGGTGATGCGCTCGGCCCACTGGCTGTCCTCACAGTCTGTGCCGTCGTCGGTTTTGCGATCGGTGCGCGGCTGCTCCCACGGACGGACTGAGCGCCGACGGAAAGTTTTCTACAGGCGCGCGACTGACGACAGCAGGTCGGACAGCTCCGCTTCAGTCGCGTTCCCCGCTTCGATAGCGTCTCTGGGGTCACGACCCATCTCCTGCACGGTCTCGATGGCGCGGTCGGGGCCGTAGTCGTAATGATACACCAGCCACGCGGCGAGCACCTGTCCGGTGCGGCCGATGCCGGCCAGGCAATGAACGACGACCCGCTCTTCTGTCTCACAGGCGTCAACCAGGAACGGCAGGATATCGTCGTGGAGGCGGTCTTGGGCGATAAGTCGGTGGTCGGGAACCGGTACGTGGCGGACTGATGACGCTCCGAAGGCCTCCCGATAGCGCTGGATGTTGGCCCCAGCGTCGTCGAGCTGTTGTCCGGGAAGCAGACAGCAGACCCGTTCGATGTCGTGTGCCTGCATGTGTGCGATCCAATCATCGAGCGCGTCCTGATGCGTGGCGGCCGTATGCCAGCCCGGCGCACAGGACCCGTAGACGTACTCTTCGTTGGAGGCTGCAGGCGCGAAGCGGTGTGGATTCACGATGGGCATAGCACCCGTTACCCTGCCTATCCTACCGATACCCTTCACTCTACCCACCCAGTTCTCAGCTGTGATTCTCTGAATAGAACACTGTCTCCGCCAGACTGCTTTCCAGCTCCGACCAGTTTCAGTGGCCACGTTTATACTGTCAGTTCCCCCTACGTCGAGACATGGTGACGTTTCTTGCCGGCGGGACGGGAACGCCGAAGCTCCTCGCCGGTGCCGACGACGTGTTTTCGCCGGCGGCGACGACTGTCGTCGCCAACACCGGCGACGATATCGAACTGGGAGGCCATCTCGTGTGCCCGGACCTCGACACCGTGCTGTTTCTGGACGGGGAGGTCCTCGACCGGGAGACGTGGTGGGGTATCGCCGACGACACCGCCGAGACACACACGGAACTGACACGGCTTGCCGATGCCGCCGGGCTTGACGGCGGACCACGATACCTTCCCGACGATGCGCAGACTGCGGGGCGAGACATCGCACGTTGGCGGCGCTTCTCCGGTGTCGCGGAGTTCATGCACATCGGCGACCGGGACCGCGCAGTTCACGTCACGCGCACCTCGCTGCTTGACGAGGGCCGATCACTGACAGCCGTGACGCGGACGCTCGCCGATGCATTCGGGCTGGAACGAACGCTGTTACCGATGAGCGATGACCCCGTCGCTTCAATTATCCACACGCCGAGCGGTCCGATGCACTTTCAGGAGTGGTGGGTCGGTCGAAACGGGGAGCCACCGGTCGAAGATGTTGAGTTCAGGGGCGCAGAACGGGCCAGCGCGACGGACGCCGTCCTGACCGCACTCGACGATACTGTTGTCATCGGTCCGTCGAACCCTGTGACTTCGCTCGGGCCGATGCTTGCCATCGACGACATCCAACGGGCACTACACGAGACAACGGTCGTCGCCGTCTCGCCGTTCATTGAGGACACGGTGTTCTCGGGGCCGGCGGCGGACCTAATGGCCGGTGTGGGGCTGGAGCCAAGCACTGCCGGCGTGGCTGAGGCCTACCCCTTCGCTGATTCGTTCGTGCTGGACGAGGAGGATTCGACGCCGCTTGACGTGCCGGTTGTCCGAACCGACACGACCCTCAACGATGCGGCTGACGCTGAACGGGTGAACCGTGCCGTCGAAACAGCCCTCTCGGAGGTGGCCTGATGTTCGAACCGCGCGTCGCCCTCGCAAGTCTCAGCGGTGAGGCTGACGCCTCGTGGGCCCGTGCGGTCGAGTCTCACGTCGGGTGTGCGTTCCTCGGCGGTATTGCGCTCGACGACCGGACCCGCGAGGCCGCCCGAGCGATGACGGACCGCGACCGCTCCGAGTTCCTGCCCGACGACCCGGTCGCGTTCGTTGACGACCAGTTGGCTGCGCTTGCGGACGCACCGCTATGCCCGGCGTTCAACGTCCGGAGCGCGACGCTTGGCCCTGTCGAGCGTGCCGCCGCCGTCTGTCAGCGCCACGACGCTATCATCGAAATCAACGCTCACTGCCGGCAGGACGAGATGTGCGCTGCGGGTGCCGGGGAGTCGCTGCTTCGGGAGCCGGACCGACTGGCGGCGTTCGTGGAAGCAGCAGCGTCGACAGGGGCGACTGTTTCGGTGAAGGGGCGTGCTGAACTCGACGGCGTCTCGCTCCCGGCCGTTGCACAGGCCATCGAAGACGCCGGTGGTGATGTATTCCACGTCGACGCGATGGACTCGGAGTCAGTCATCGCCGACGTGGCCGACGCCACCGACCTGTTCGTCGTGGCGAACAACGGCGTTCGCGGGACGGCGACCACACGGGAGTATCTCTCGTATGGCGCTGACGCCGTCAGCGTCGGTCGTGCAAGCGACAAGCCGGAAACACTCGATACGGTCCGGGAAGCGACAGTAGAGTGGTTCGCCTCGGAGGTGTCACCGTGAGCGAGCGGTCGGTTGCACAGAACGCGCAGTTGGCGTTGCTGCTGGAAGTCACTGGGACGCCGAAACCCGGCAACGTCGACCGCAAACGGGAGTACGACGACCTCCGGTTCGAGCACTTCATGGCCGGCGCTGTGGGCGCACGGAGGGGGCTTGACCGCGCGGCCGCGGGCGACCCTCTCGGTCCTGCGTTCGAGACCGCCGTCGAGGGGATGGCCGGCCAATCCGGTGGGAACACCCAGTTCGGGGCGCTGTTGGTGCTCACACCGCTGGCGGCCGCGGCGAGTGATGGCCGACTGTCGCCTTCCGGTGTCGATGCCGTGGTTCGTGGAACGACGGTCGAAGACGCCGCGGCGTTCTACCGCGCCTTCGAGCACGTCGATGTGGCTGTCGACGACCCGCCAGACGGGCTGGAACCGCTCGATGTCCGCCGCGGGAGTGACGCAATTCCGGAACTCCGGGCGCGCGAGACGACGCTGTTCGACGTGATGGAGTCCAGCGCCGATATCGACGGCGTAGCTGCGGAGTGGGTCTCCGGCTTCGAACGCGTGTTCAAGGCCAGCGAGTGGTTACTGGATGGGTCTGGCCCGGTCGCTGACCGCGCGTCCGAGGTCTTCCTCGAACTCCTTGCGGCGGAGCCGGACACCTTTGTCGCCACGCGACAGGACCGCGAAACCGCTGTGGAAGTTCAAGAGCGGGCACAGGCCGTTCTCGACGGTGCGGAAACCGCAACCGATCTCGCTGAGGAGTTCGTCAGGCGCGATATCAATCCCGGAACGACTGCCGACCTCGTTTCGGGGTCGCTGTTCGCCGCGCTCGAACGGGGGCTCGAAGTATGACCGGTGGCCCTTCGGCAGACAATGGTCCGGAATCCGGTGATTCCGAGACACAGTGGCCTGTCACGCTCGCTGGCGTCTCCGAGACAGTCGTCACCACGCTGGGGCCGAACGAGCGCTGGAACGTCGCTGCACTTGGTGTCCATGCACCGGATGGTGATGGGCCGGCCACGGCGACAACGTGGGGCCGGACCCGGACCTGGCGGAACTTTCGGGAGCGTGGTAGCGGCTACGTCCAGTTCACGCGCGACCCGGTTGACTTCGCCGAGGCGGCGCTGTCGGTCCGCGAGGAAGACGACCCTGTTATCGACAGCGCGGACGCTTGGGTAACGGTCGATGTCGAACGGCGTGACTCCGGGAATGAGGGGGACACGCAGTGGGTCGAGTGGGCGCTCAACCCCGTCGACAGCACCGTCGAGCGCCGGGTCGTTCCGACGACGAACCGTGGCCACGCCGCCGTCGTCGAAGCGACTGTCGCAGCCTCGCGGCTGGATGTGCCGAGCTACGACCGTGAAACGCTGCTGGACCGTCTCGCGTACTTCGAGTCAGTGGTTGAAACGGCTGGCGGTGAGCGCGAGCGGGCGGCCTTCGAGCGAGTGTGTGACCTGGTCGACGCCGACTGGTAGGGTACTCAGCACAGAATCTGGGGCAAGCAGGCGACACACGACGGCCCGAGACAGGCTGTGTCGCACTCCTGCGGGACCTGCCACGGCGGCGATCAGCGCATAGCTTTGGGTCGTCCCGCCCCTACTGATAAACATTCGCGTGCGTGGTCCGTTCCGAACCCTTTTTGAGTGCGACCAAGCAAGTAGCGCGCATGGCAATCAAACCCGCCTACGTCAAGAAGACCGGGACGCTCCTCATGGAGCGATACCCTGACGCCTTCGGTGCAGACTTCGAACACAACAAAGACGTCGTCGAGGAACTGACCAACATCGAATCCAAGGGTGTCCGCAACCGCATCGCCGGCTACGTCACCCGGAAGATGAACAACCCGGTCGAAGCGTAACTCGGTTCTTTCTCTCTGTCTCCCGCGGCACGTGAGCTACTGCTTTCTTCAATCACAGCCCGCTACTGTTCGGGCTGGGCACGCTGGCTGTCGCTCTGGCGCTTCCGGTGGATGATGCCCTGCATGTTGGCGGTGCGGGCGGCGATGTCGCGGAACGATTCGCCAACGTCGCTGTCCTCGTCGAGCACGAGCGGTTCGCCAGTGGCACCGCCTTCTCTGACTTCGGGGTCGAGCGGAATCTCGCCGAGGAACGGCATCTCCGTCTCGTCGGCGAACTCGCGGCCGCCGCCGCTGCCGAAGATGTCGTGTGTGCCGCCACAGTCCGGACAGACGAACGACGACATGTTCTCGACGATGCCAAGCACTGGCGTCTCGTGGCGACCGAACATCCGGAGCCCCTTTCGGGCATCGTCAAGAGCGACTTCCTCCGGCGTGGTGACGATGACGGCCCCGGAGACGGGCACCTGCTGGAGCATCGTCAGCTGCGTGTCGCCGGTCCCCGGCGGCAGGTCCACGACCATGTAGTCGAGTTCGCCCCAGAGCACATCATCCCACAGTTGCGTGAGGACGTTGTCGACCATCGGGCCGCGGAAGATAACTGGGTCGTCCTTGCCGACGAGGAAATCCATGCTCATCAGCCGCATTCCGTGTTTCTCGACGGGAATTATCTCTTCGTCTTCTGTCGCC
The DNA here is from genome assembly GCF_011627385.1 of Haloarcula sp. R1-2. Taxonomy (NCBI): domain Archaea; kingdom Methanobacteriati; phylum Methanobacteriota; class Halobacteria; order Halobacteriales; family Haloarculaceae; genus Haloarcula; species Haloarcula sp. R1-2. The sequence continues at coordinate 1,026,269 of NZ_JAANTG010000001.1, read as the reverse complement.
TGTGGCTGCTCGTCAGCGTCGAGCATCCGCGGAACGTTCGGCCCGTACACGTCAGCATCGAACAGGCCGACGCGAGCACCGAGCCGTGAGAGGCCGGCGGCGAGGTTCACCGCAACGGTTGACTTGCCGACCCCGCCTTTCCCCGAAGCGACTGCGATGACGTTCTTGACTTTCGGCAGTGGGTCTTCCGCTTCCGGGACGCCGCGGTCGACGCTCGCCGAGAGGTCGATTTCGCGGTCGATGTCGCCCAGCGCCTCGCGGACCTCGTTCGCGATGCTCGTCTCCGTCGGCGAGTACGGCGCACCGAGCGCTAGGTCGATGCTGACCTCGTCGTCGGTCACGTCAATGCTGTTGATAAGCCCGAGCGAGACAATGTCGTCTCCAAGGTCCGGGTCCTCGACCGTTCGCAGGCGCTCGCGTACGTCGTCTATATTCATGCACACGAGTAGGTTCTGGAGATGCGATAAGGATTGTGACACTGCCGAACACGGCAGCAATCGATCGGACGACGCAGCGATGCGCCGGCATCGTTCGACGTAGCGATGTGTCGGCCTTATGTCGTTCAGACTAATTAGCACCTTCGCGTACGCAGGCGAACGAGATGGAGAAAGCAAGATTGAGTAGCGTGTCGGACTCAGGGTCGTCGGAACACGTAGACGCTCTCACCGTCCAGTTCGGCGCGTAGCTCGCCGTCCTCATGATCGAACACGAGTCGCTCTGGCGTCCCAGCAAACGAGTGGAGTGGCATGCCGGTGTCTATCGCGCCATCAGGAGCTACCGCAACATGTGTTCGGCCACTGAATTCAGCCCGGAGTGCCCCGTCTTCTGCCTCGGTAACAGCCGAAGGTCCCGCGAACCGTTCCAGATGGTCACGGACCGCCGTTCGGTTGGTCGGGTCGACGCTGCTCCCGCTGTCGGTGATGTGCCGCCGCATGTGTTGATGTGTGTTCCCAGTGACGAATGTATTGTGCTGGCCTAATCAATGACCCTGTGGCTTGCCACTTCATGTCTCAGTGGGTATGCCTTGCAGTCACGCGGCCGGCCCCCTTCGTTGCGTTTAAATACAACCCCGGAATAGAATCGGATAGACTCGTGTAGGGGGACCCGCCCCCGAGTCCGCGTGCTGCGGGCGCGAGTGTCATAGAACGCGTGTCGTGGTAGCCAAGCCTGGCCCAAGGCGCAGGGTTGCTAACTCTGTGGCGTACAGCCTCCGGGGTTCGAATCCCCGCCACGACGCTCACCCATCAGTACCTACATATGAGTGCAGAAGACCCCAACGCGGGCGAGGACGCGGATGCCGAAGAGGAGGAGGACATCCGCTATTTCGTCCGTATCGGACAGACAGACCTCGACGGGACGAAATCCGTCGAGCGAGCACTGACAGAACTGAACGGTATCGGCCACCGGGCCGCCCGAATTATCGCCCAGAAGGCGGACGTCGACCGGCGCGCTGTCTTCGGCAAGCTCGACGACGACGTCATCGAGCGCGTCGTCGAGCGCGTCGAGAACTTCGCCGACGATGTGCCCGAGTGGATGACCAACCACCAGAAGGACTACTTCACTGGTGAGACCACCCACGAGACCGGCAACGACCTCCAGCTTACCCGCCGGCAGGACATCAACCGCATGAAGATGATCGATTCCTACCGCGGTGTCCGCCACAAGCGCGGCCAGAAGGTCCGTGGACAGCGTACCAAGTCCACCGGCCGGACGGAGGGGACCATCGGCGTCAACGTCGAGGCGATCAAGGAAGAGCAGGCTGAAGATGCCGCCGCGGAGGATGACGAATAATGGCGCTTGGTTCAAACACGAAGTTCTACGAGACGCCGAATCATCCCTTCCAGGGCGAACGCATCGCCGACGAGGCCAACCTCATCGGCCGCTACGGCCTGAAGAACAAAGAAGAGCTCTGGCGCGCACAGTCCGAGCTTCGTGGCTACCGCCGTGAGGCACGGAAGCTGCTGGGCAGCGCCGGCGAGCACGAGACCGAGTCCGAGGAGTTCCTCGCTCGACTCAAGCGCTACGGCATCCTCAACGAGCAGGACCAGCTCGACGACGTGCTGTCGCTTGACGTGACCGACGTGCTGGAACGCCGCCTGCAGACGGTCGTTTACCGCAAGGGCTACGCAAACACGCCCGAGCAGGCCCGTCAGTTCATCGTCCACGGACACATCGTGCTGGACGACGCTCGCGTCACCCGACCCGGCATGACGGTGGAAACCGCCGTCGAGAGCTCGGTCGGCTTCGATGAGCACAGCTCGCTGTCGGACGAACTCCATCCTGAGCGCGCGGAGGCCCAAGAATGAGCGAAGAAACCGAAGACATCTGGGGCATCGCCCACGTGCACGCATCGTTCAACAACACGATCATCACCATCACCGACCAGACCGGCGCGGAAACGCTCGCAAAGAGCTCCGGCGGGACGGTTGTCAAGCAGAACCGCGACGAAGCGTCGCCGTACGCGGCGATGCAGATGGCCGAGGTTGTTGCCGAAAAGGCCCTCGACCGTGGCGTCGAAGGCGTCGATGTTCGGGTCCGTGGTCCCGGCGGCAACCTCCAGACCTCGCCCGGTCCGGGTGCGCAGGCGACGATTCGCGCACTCGCCCGAGCGGGTCTGGAGATCGGTCGCATCGAGGACGTCACGCCGACCCCGCACGACGGCACTCGTGCACCCAAGAACTCCGGATTCTAACCAATGACACAGGACTACGAGGTTGAGTTCGTCGAACGCGGCGAGCGCGAGGCGCGGATCCTCGTGCGCGGCATCACGCCGGCATTTGCCAACGGCATCCGGCGAGCGATGGTCGCGGACGTGCCGACGTTCAGTATCGACACCGTCCGCGTCATCGAGAACACCAGCGTGATGTTCAACGAGCAGATCGGTCTCCGACTGGGACTGGTCCCGCTGACGACCGACCTCGACGACTTCGAGATCGGCGATGAGGTGACGCTGTCGCTGTCCGTCGACGGGCCGAGCACGGCCTACTCCAGCGACCTCGTCTCCTCGGACCCGATGGTCGAGGCCGCCGACGACAACATCCCGATCATCGACCTCAAGGAAGGCCAACGTCTCGAAGTCGAGGCAGACGCCGTCCTCGATACTGGTCGGGAACACGCCAAACATCAGGGTGGCGTGGCCGTCGGCTACCGACACCTCCAGCAGGTGGAGGTCGTTGGCGACCTCGGCGAGTTCGAGGACGACGACCCGAACATCCTGCGTGGCGTCATCGAAGAGCAGGCGGCCGAACACGCCGCCGGCGACGCCACCAACGGCGAACTCGTCGCGACAGACGAGTTCGACAACGACCTTCGGAACCGCTACCCCGGCAAGGACGTCGAGGTATCGGACGTGCCGAACGCGTTCGTGTTCCACGTCGAGACGGACGGGTCGTTCACCACCGAGGAACTGGTCCTGCGCGCGGTCGAGACGCTGCGTGACCGCGCGACCGAACTGAAAGACGCAGTCCAACTGTAACGACACAATGCCCCGACACACCCCACCACTACCGATGACCGCCCGCTCCCCGAGCGCGAGGACCGAAAGGGGTTTTACGGGGCACGCAAAACGAACAATCGCGCGCAGGGATAGCCAAGTTTGGCCAACGGCGCAGCGTTCAGGGCGCTGTCCCGTAGGGGTCCGCAGGTTCAAATCCTGCTCCCTGCACTTTTCCCACAACGGAGGAATCATATGAGTAAGACGAACCCGAGACTCAGTAGTCTCATCGCCGACCTGAAGTCAGCCGCCCGCAGTTCGGGCGGTGCTGTCTGGGGCGACGTCGCCGAGCGCTTAGAAAAGCCACGGCGCACACACGCGGAAGTCAACCTCGGCCGTATCGAACGATACGCCCAGGAAGACGAAACCGTCGTTGTGCCCGGCAAGGTGCTTGGCTCCGGTGTCCTGCAGAAGGACGTCACCGTCGCCGCTGTCGACTTCTCCGGAACCGCCGAGACGAAGATCGACCAGGTTGGAGAGGCTGTATCACTCGAACAGGCAATTGAAAACAACCCAGAAGGCTCCCACGTCCGGGTGATCCGATGAGCGTCGCAGAATTCGACGCGGATGTCATCGTTGACGCCCGCGACTGTATCATGGGCCGCGTCGCATCACAGGTCGCCGAACAGGCTCTCGATGGCGAGACGGTCGCCGTCGTCAACGCCGAACGCGCCGTGATTACCGGCCGAGAGGAGCAGATCGTAGAGAAGTACGAGAAACGTGTCGACATCGGTAACGACAACGGGTACTTCTACCCCAAGCGACCGGACGGCATCTTCAAACGCACCATCCGCGGCATGCTGCCCCACAAGAAGCAGCGTGGCCGCGAAGCGTTCGAGAGCGTCCGTGTCTACCTCGGCAACCCGTACGACGAGGACGGCGAGGTTCTAGACGGCACGTCGCTTGACCGACTGTCGAACATCAAGTTCGTCACGCTGGGCGAGATCAGCGAAACGCTTGGAGCGAACAAGACATGGTAACGAACACGTCTGGCAAGAAGAAGACCGCCGTCGCCCGCGCGACCGTTCGTGAGGGCGAGGGCCGTGTGCGTATCGACTCGCAGCCGGTCGAACTCGTCGACCCCGAGCTGGCGCAGCTCAAGATGCTGGAACCGTTCCGCATTGCCGAGGACGACCTCCGCGGCGAGGTCGACGTGGAAGTGTCCGTCGAAGGTGGCGGCGTCATGGGGCAGGCAGACGCCGCCCGAACCGCCATCGCTCGCGGACTTGTCGACCACACCAACGACGCCGAACTCCGTGACGCGTTCATGGAGTTCGACCGCTCGCTGCTGGTCAACGATGTTCGCCAGTCCGAACCCAAGAAGTGGGGCGGCCCCGGTGCGCGGGCCCGCTACCAGAAATCGTACCGCTAAGGTGATTCAGGTATGATGGTACCGGTTCGGTGTTTCACGTGCGGTAACGTCGTCGGCGAGCACTGGGAAGAGTTCAAAGCACGCACCCGCGAGGCCGAGGAGCCTGAGGACCCGGAGAAGGTCCTTGATGAACTCGGCGTCGAGCGGCACTGCTGTCGCCGGATGCTCGTCTCGCACAAGGACCTCGTCGACATCGTCTCACCCTACCAATGAACGCACAGGAAAGCCGCTACGAGAAGGCCCGCAAACTCGGCGCACGAGCGCTGCAGTTGGCCCACGGTGCTCCCGTGCTCATCGAGACGGAACACACCCAGCCGATACTCATCGCCGCCGAGGAGTACGACGCTGGCGTCCTACCGTTTACGGTCAACAGGAGTGATTAACGATGACGCTCATCACTGACATCCGACTCCGCCGCGTCCTCGACTCCCGCGGGAACGCGACTGTCGAGGCCGACGTTCTCACCGAGAGTGGGGGCTTCGGTCGTGGCAAGGCACCGAGCGGCGCAAGCACGGGCGAGTACGAGGCCATCGAACTCCCCGCCAACGAGGCCATCGCCAAGGCCCGCGAGGAGGCACTCCCGCGACTCATCGGTGAGGTCCACGCCGGGAACCAGCGTGACGTCGACGCGGCGCTGCACGCCGCCGACGGCACCGACGACTTCTCCGGCATCGGAGCCAACAGCGCCGTCGCCATCTCGATGGCGGCCGCAAAGGCCGGTGCTGACGTGCTGGGCGCACCGCTGTACCAGCATCTCGGCGGTACGTTCCGGGGCAACGAGTACCCAACGCCGCTGGGCAATATCATCGGCGGCGGCGAGCACGCCGCGGACGCGACCAACATCCAGGAGTTCCTCGCGGCCCCCGTCGGCGCACCGAGCGTCGAAGAGGCTGTCTTCGCCAACGCCGCGGTCCATCAGGAGGTCCACGACATCCTGGCCGACCGCGACCTGCCAGCGGGCAAGGGCGACGAAGGAGCCTGGGCACCGTCCGTTTCGGACGACGAAGCGTTCGAGATTATGGACGAGGCTGTTGAGACCGTCGCCGACGACTTCGGCTTCGCTATCTCTTTCGGCCTCGATGTTGCTGGCGCGGAACTCTACGACGACGAGGCGGACGGCTACGTCTACGACGACGGCGTCAAGTCCACTGAAGAGCAGATAGAGTACATCGCCGGGAAGGTTGAGGAGTACGACCTCGTCTACGTCGAGGACCCACTCGACGAGAACGATTACGAGGCCTTCGCGGACCTGACCGCACAGGTCGGTGACCAGACGCTCGTCTGCGGCGACGACCTGTTCGTCACCAACGTCGAGCGCCTGCAGGCCGGTATCAACGCCGACGCCGGGAACTCCATCCTGATCAAGCCGAACCAGATCGGGACGCTTACCGACGCTGTCGACGCCATCGAACTGGCGACGGCAAGCGGCTACGAGTCCGTCGTCTCCCACCGCAGCGGCGAGACGGAAGACACGACGATCGCACACCTCGCTGTCGCCACTGACGCACCGTTCATCAAGACCGGCGCGGTCGGCGGCGAGCGCACAGCCAAGCTGAACGAACTAATCCGTATCGAGGACAACGCAGTATGAGCGGCAACGAAAAAGAAGGTCTCGACGCGTCCGATTCCGACTTCGACCCGTCCGACGAGGACGACGAAGCGGTCGACGCGGAGACCGAAACGGAAGCCGAACAGCCCGCCGACGACGCCGAAGAGGCGACAGAGGCCGAACCAACTGACGATGAAAGCGAGGCCGACGAGGCCGCCGGCCCACAGCTGGACGAGGACGTCATGCCCGACGAGCAGTCGGAAGCTGACCTCCTCATCCCCGTCGAGGACTACCTCGGCGCCGGTGTCCACATCGGGACCCAGCAGAAGACCCAGGACATGGAGCGGTTCATCCACCGCGTCCGGACCGACGGGCTCTACGTGCTGGACGTCTCGATGACTGACGAGCGTATCCGCACCGCCGCGGACTTCCTGTCCAACTACGAGCCGGAGCAGATTCTGGCCGCATCGTCGCGCCAGTACGGTCGGTTCCCGGCCGAGAAGTTCGCCGAAGCGATCGGCGCGCGCGTCCGCACCGGCCGGTTCATCCCCGGCACGCTGACCAACCCCGACTACGACGGCTACATCGAGCCTGACATCGTGGTCGTCACCGACCCGATCGGTGACGCCCAGGCTGTCAAGGAGGCCATCACGGTCGGCATCCCGGTCATCGCGATGTGTGACTCCAACAACACCACGTCGAACGTCGACCTGGTCGTCCCGACGAACAACAAGGGGCGCAAGGCGCTGTCGGTCGTCTACTGGCTGCTGGCCAACGAGACGCTCGACCGCCGCGGTGCCGAGCCGACGTACGGACTCGACGACTTCGAGTCCGACATCTAACGTCGCTGAACCGTTCGTTTTCTCGCTGTCGAAGTGCGAGTGGCGATGCCAGTATCGCCAACACAAGACCTACCACAAGCCCCAGAGTAGGGCTGGCAAATGGCAGAGGGAGACACACTCGTTAACGCGATTATCGGTGCCGTCGCAACCGCTCTGCTGAGTGGATTCGTCCCGCTTGCGCCGCTACTCGGTGGTGGCATCGCCGGCTATCTCGAAGGCGGCGAGCGAGACGACGGCGTCCGTGTCGGATTGCTGTCCGGCGTCGTCGGGCTGGCGATATCGCTGGTCTTCTTCATGGTCGTGTTCGTCTTTCTGGCCGCATTTCTGGCATTTGTGCCCGAAGCACTGGGCGTGTTCGGCGCGGTGGGACTGCTCGTGCTCGTCCTCGGAACAGTCATGACGGCCGCGTATTTCCTCGGCTTGAGCGCGCTCGGCGGCTGGCTGGGTAACTACGTCAAGCACGACACGACCATCGGCAATTGACCGGCTAGCCGCGCCGGCGGTAACTACATCACGGGGGACGCCACTACCGAGAACGCATATGCGTGAGTCGGTGACCAACGCCGGTATCGGGGCGCTCGTCACGGTTGCGCTGTCGTTCATCCCTTTTTCATCGATGGCCGGCGGTGCTGTGGCCGCAGCGAACCACGGCGGTAGCTACCGAACCGGGCTCTGGTTGGGGACGCTGGCTGGCGCTTGTGCGATGGTCCCTTTGCTCGCCCTCTTCATCCCGGCGCTGTACATCGCTGGCCTCCTCGGGTTCGGGATTCCGCCCGGCGCACCGGGGTACGACTTGTTTCTGGCGCTCGTGTTCACGTTCTTTCTGCTGTACACTGTCGGTCTCAGCGCTCTCGGTGGTCTCGGCGGCGTCTGGATACCGGCACACACCGACTGGGACCTAGACGCCAACCGCTGGCTCTGAATGCACGTGAGCCGCCCGCTGCCCGACATTTGGCATACCATTCAAGCGTGTCCGACACCAACAGTAGTCGATGTCAAAGACGCCGCCCGGACCGAAGGGCGAACCGCTGTTCGGCAGTAGTCGCACGTACGCTCGGGACCCGTTCCGGTTCATCTCGGCACTGGAACGGGCCTACGGCGACGTCGCTCGATTCGATATGGGGCCGATGGACACGGTCATGCTGTGTGACCCGACGGCAATCGAGCGCGTGCTGGTCTCGGAGGCAGACCGGTTCCGCAAGCCCGACTTTCAGGGAGATGCGCTCGGGGATCTGCTGGGTGACGGACTGCTGTTGAGCGAAGGCGAGACGTGGGAGCAGCAGCGAAAGCTCGCAAACCCTGCGTTCTCGATGGCGCGACTGTCGGGGATGGCCGACCGCATCACCGGCCACGCGGAGGACCGCATCGCCGATTGGTCCCACGGCGATGTCATAGACGCCGAGCAGTCGATGACTAGGGTCACGTTGGACGTAATTCTGGACCTGATGATGGGCGTCGAACTCTCCGAACAGCGAGTCCAGACCATCGAGGAGCAACTGCTGCCGCTGGGCCAGCGGTTCGAACCGGACCCGATCCGGTTTGCTATGCCACAGTGGATGCCGATGCCGGACGACGCCGAGTTCAACCGCGCCGTGCGGACGCTGGACGAGGTGCTGGACGACATTATCGAGGTCCGCGAGGACTCGCTCGGGACGGATGAGGACGGTCCGATGGACTTCCTGTCGGTACTCTTGCGTGCCCGTGACGATGGGAACCAGTCGCCCGAGCAACTGCGTGATGAGATGATGACGATGCTGCTTGCGGGCCACGACACGACGGCGTTGACGCTGACCTACACCTGGTTCCTGCTGTCGGAACACCCCGAGGTCGAACAGCGAGTCCACGAGGAACTGGACGACGTCATTGGCGACGACCGGCCGGGGATGGAACACGTCCGTGAACTGGACTACCTCGAATGGGTGATTCAGGAAGCGATGCGGCTCTACCCCCCAGTGTACACCATCTTCCGGGAGCCGACCGAAGACGTGACGCTGTCAGGCTACGAGGTCGAGGCGGGAACGACGCTGATGGTCCCACAGTGGGGTGTTCACCGCTCCGAGCGGTTCTACGACGACCCCGAGACGTTCGACCCGGAGCGCTGGAAGCCCGAGCGAGCGAGCGAGCGGCCCCGGTTCGCCTACTTCCCGTTCGGGGGTGGCCCGCGCCACTGTATCGGGAAGCATCTTGCCATGCTTGAGGCGCAACTCATCACTGCAACGACGGCCAGCCAGTACCGACTGGAGTTCCAGGGAGAGACGCCACTGGAGCTGTTGCCGTCGTTGACCGCCCATCCCCGACAGAAAATATCCATGCGCGTGCAGGAACGGTAACACGCACGCCGACACGACCGCTCCGGCGTCGTTGCCGGTTGCTACAGAGTAGGTTCGGCGTGCCAGTTGATTTGGTCACCAGCTATTTACTGCAGAGTCCCGTGGAAGCGTGCAAGAACAGCGGCCCTGCACGTCGCACCGGTGACCGATTTCGGCCTCGGTCACTACGGGAAGACCACGACCGCGACTAATTACCTACCCATCATGACACTGCTGCAGACCATCTCTGGCGACAACCGTCACACGCTGTTTGCAGTCGTCCTGCGCCCGGCCCTGTCTATAGACCGTTCACAGAGCTACATCGCTCCGGTAATCCTTGGTCGGCGGAGTGACATCTATCCCGGCGCAAACACCGGACTTGAACGGGATGCCGAATGACGCCTGAAACCGCTGGCGTCGGGGACGCCAGGGTCCGGGTCCTCTACGTTGGCACCGATTCGGACGACACCGAGACGCTGTCGACGGCTCTCGAACGCGAGAACAACCGTTTCACCGTCGAAACGGCTCGCACCGTCGACGAGGCTATGGCAAGGTTGGCTGCCGAGCCTGTCGACTGTCTCGTTTCCGACTACCGCCTGTCCAATGGGAACGGCATCGAGCTTCTGGAAACGGTCCGCGACGAGTACCCGGCCCTGCCGTTTATTATTTACACCGCACAGGGGAGCGAGGCAGTCGCCAGCGAGGCAATTTCGGCCGGTGTGACGGACTACCTCAGGAAAGAGCCGGGTGCCAAACAGTATGCCGGGCTGGCGAACCGAATCAGTGACGCCGTCGACCACTCCCGCTCACAGCAGGCGGTCAGCGAGCGGAACCGAGCGCTCCAGAGCTACGAGCGGATGGTCAACTCCATGCAGGAGGCTGCCTGTATTTACGATGCCGAAGACCGGTTCGAAATCGTCAACGAGACCATCGCAGAGTGGTACGACACGACGCGCAATGAGCTCGAAGGACAGACCAGTAGACTCGTTCCGCGTATTCGAGCCGAGGGTGAGACAGACTGTTACCAGGAACTGCTCGACGGAACGCGGGAGAAACTTAGCGGCGAAATCGAAACGGAGTTCCCCGGCCACGGACACGCGGTGGTCGCGTATCAACTAACGCCGCTGGTCGTCGATGGTACTATCGACGGCATCGTCGGCGTAGCTCGTGATGTTACCGAGCAGAAAGAGCGCGAACGGGAGCTACTCCGGAACAAGCGCGCGATAGACGAGGCCCCGGTCGGCGTCACCATCACTGACCCCAACCAGCCGGACAACCCGCTGATCTACGCTAACGACCACTACCGCGAGCTGACTGGCTACTCGCTCCCGGAGCTGCTCGGGAAGAACTGCCGAATACTCCAGGGCGAGAACACCGACCCGGAGCCTGTCGATGCATTACGGGACGCTATCGACGCAGGGGAGCAGGTGTCGGTCGAACTCCGGAACTACCGAAAAGACGGGACCGAGTTCTGGAACCGGGTTCGGATCGCGCCGGTTCGCGACGACGACGGCACAGTCGTCAACTACGTCGGGTTCCAGCAGGATACCACCGAGCGGAAGCGCCGCGAGAAACGATTAGAGGAAACGTCATCGCGGCTCGAAGCCCTCTTCGAGAACTCGCCTGACATGATCGATGTGCTCGACGCCGACGGAACGATTTGCGACGTGAACCAGCGATTCTGCGCGGAACTGGGGTACGACGAAAGCGAGGTGCTTGGACGGTCGATCTGGGAGTTCGACCTGATGTTCGACGCCGAGGACGTGCAGACCCAGCTTTCCGGGTTCAGTGTCGACGAGCGCCGCAAATTCGAAGGCCTGTACGAACGCCGCGACGGGTCGACGATGTCGGTCGAAGTGCATTTGCTTCGATTCAATCTCGAAGGAGAGGATCGCTTCCTAGCGATCAGTCGAGACATCACGGAGCGAAAGGAGCGCGAGCAGGAACTCGAACAGCAAAACGAACAGCTCGAACAGTTCGCCAGCGTCGTTAGTCACGACCTGCGGAACCCGTTGACCGTTGCACGCGGACAGCTCGAACTCCTGCGTGAGGAATCTGACAGCGAGCATATCGACGCTATCGACAGTGCACACCAGCGCATGGATACGCTCATCGATGACTTGCTTACGCTCGCACGCGATGGTGCGTCACCCGCTTCGCCCGTCGTGGTTGACCTCGAACAGTTTGTCCAGACGTGCTGGCAAAACGTCGACACGAAAGCCGCGACGCTCCACATTGCCATAGACCGCCCCATCCGCGCCGACGAAAGTCGCCTCCGTCAACTGTTCGAGAATCTCGTTCGCAATGCGGTCGAACACGGCGGTGACGACGTGAGCGTGACGGTCGGCGAACTGGCCGACGGCTTCTACGTTGAGGACAACGGTGCCGGTATTCCAGAGCCCGAGCGCGGGGACGTGTTTTCAGCCGGCTACTCGACGGCGGTAGAGGGAACCGGATTCGGCCTGAGCATCGTGAAACAGGTCGCCGACGCCCACGGCTGGACGGTCCGAGTCGTCAGCGGGGCCGACGGCGGCGCGCGGTTCGAATTTACCGACGTTGACGCCGTGTCCGAATAGGACTTCGATGGTCATCCTGACCGTCGACTCCGAAAACGCCTAACGCCCTGGGTGCACACGGGCGGGTATGGTCACGTCGAGCGCTCCCGGGAAAGTGTACCTGTTTGGGGAGCACGCGGTCGTCTACGGCGAGCCGGCGGTGCCCTGCGCCATTGAGCGGCGGGTGCACGTGACGGCAACCGAGATCGACGAGGGATTACGTATTCACGCGAACGACTTGCAACTGGATGGCTTTACTGTCGAGTACTCCGGTGACGGGGAGAGCCATCCGGACGTGGATGTCGCCGAATCGCTCGTCGAAGCTGGGATGGGATACGTCAACGAAGCGGTCGCACAGGCCCGTGACGCGGCCGATGCCCCTGAAGCAGGCTTCGAGATATCTGTGGAAGGCGACATCCCGCTCGGGGCGGGGCTGGGGTCGTCGGCTGCCCTCGTCGTCGCGGCGATAGACGCGGCGACGAGGGAACTCGGCGTCGAACTGTCCGCCGAGGAAATCGCTGACCGCGCCTACCGGGTCGAACACGAGGTCCAAGACGGGCAGGCCTCCCGTGCGGACACGTTCTGCTCGGCGATGGGCGGGGCGGTCCGCGTGGAAGGCGACGACTGCCGGCGGCTGGAGGGCATCGACACCCTCCCCTTCGTCATCGGCTACGACGGCGGGGCCGGCGATACTGGGGCGTTGGTCGCCGGCGTCCGGGACCTCCGTGGAAAGTACGATTTCGCCGCCGACACCGTCGCAGCAATCGGCGACATCGTCCGCGAGGGCGAGTCAGTACTGGGAACGGGCGACTACGAACGGCTCGGGGAGCTGATGGATTTCAACCACGGACTGCTCTCGGCGCTGGGCGTCTCCTCGCGGTCGCTGGACTCGATGGTGTGGGCGGCCCGCGACGCCGACGCCCACGGCGCGAAACTCACCGGGGCCGGCGGCGGCGGCTGTATCGTCGCACTGGACGAAACGGACGACGCGCTCACCGCGCTGAAGTACACGCCGGGGTGTGAGGATGTCTTCCGGGCCGAGCTGGACACCGACGGAGTCCGGCAGGAATGACGGTCGTCCTCAAACTCGGCGGGAGCGTCATCACGGATAAAGACGACCCTGAGACGGTCGACCGGGCTGCGTTGTCGGCCGCGGTGTCAGCTATCGCCGAATCGCCGGTCGGCGAGGATATCGTCATCGTGCACGGCGGCGGGAGCTTCGGCCATCACCACGCCGCCGACTACGGCGTCAGCACGACCGAGGGGACCCACGATGTCGACGGCGTGCAGGCCATCCACGGTGCGATGTGCCGCCTCAACGCCGCCGTCGTAGATGCGCTCTCCGGGGCAGGCGTTCCGGCTGTTCCGGTCCACCCGTTCTCAGCGGCCACACGCGACGCCGACAGTGACCTTTCGCTGCCGACGGCGCAGGTCACGACGCTGCTCGACGAGGGGTTTGTCCCGGTCCTCCACGGCGACCTCGTCGCACACGCCGGTGCGGGCGCGACGGTTCTGAGCGGCGACGAACTGGTCGTCGAACTCGCGCCCGCTGTCGACGCCGACCGCGTCGGCGTCTGCTCGACCGTTCCCGGCGTTCTCGACGAAGACGGGGTCGTCATCGACCACATCGAGGCATTCGAGGCTGTAGCACCGGCCCTTGGTGGGAGCGACGCGACGGACGTGTCGGGCGGGATGGCCGGCAAGGTACGTGCGCTGCTCGCACTCTCGGCCCCTGCGCTCGTGTTCGGCCCTGACGCGCTCTCCGCGTTTCTCGCCGGTGAGAGTCCGGGGACGACTATCGCTGGTGATGACGCCGATTGATGGGACTGCCAGTCCTGTCGTCAGTGAATTCTGCTCAGAGCACGATTACTCGAAGTCAAGCCCAAACTGACTGATGGAGCGGTATCACTGCTTGCTCTCGACGGACAGGTAGCTTAAATATCACTTCCTCAACTGTCGTAACATATTTGTTCTCTGTTATCAATTATGCGACTATGTCTGCAGTAGGTCTGACCGACGTCTATCGATACGGAACGAGGTTTCTCGGGACATTACTTGTCGTCGCCGGCGTCGGTGGCGGCCTCATCGCTGCAGGGTACGTGCTGATACAGAACGGCTCGTTCAGTTCGTTCTCGGGGAACGCGGGCTATCGTGCGGTACTCGGCATCGTCGTCGGCGCGCTCGGTGGCCTCCTGTTGCTCTCCGGCTTGCTTGGCCTGACTCACAAGCTCATCGCCGACGCGACGATGGCGGGCACGCTCGCGGCCCAGACGGCACAGCCTGATGCGAGCGATGTGGCAGCTGGGAGTCCTCCGGCAAGTGACCAGACAGCGACTGACACTGCCGATGGTAGCGCTGCATCCGCTACCGAACCGGCTTCGAAGTCCGATGACCCGATGCCGGAGTCGACCGAGCCTGAGCCCGCTGTTTCCCGTGATACCGAGCCGGCTGCTGACCCGGCGGCTGCCGAGCCGGCGACCGGCGAGTCCGACGTGTCGGAACCGGTCGCTGACTCCGAGCCGAACACTGACTCGGCCGGTGACTCGGGAATCCACGCGCCCGCACAGCAACACTCCGACCCATCCGACGCGGCAGCGCCGTCTGCTGCCTCCGACACTGCGACGGCCGGGACTGACGGCGCTCCGGTGACGGCAGCCGACGAAGACCCGCTGGCGGATGCTGACTCGGCGACAGCTGATGACCCGGTGGCAGACGATGTCCCAGCGACAGATACGGGCCGCTTGGACGACGACGACGCTTCAAAACCACCGACTGCTGACGAGACGATGGCCCCAGCGACAGCCGAAGACGCAGTGGAGACAGCGGCGGCCCAAGACGAACCGCTATCGGAGCAACAGCCGGCTGAAAACGTTGCCGGACCGGAACCTGAAACCGTGGACGACACCACTGCGGAGCCATCCCCGGCGGATCTCGCCGGCGACTCGGAAACGGTAGAACCCCGGTCCGAACCCAGCGAGCAGTCGGACCGCGACCTGCTCGCTGAGGACGCCGCTGAAGAACCAGAGCCGAGTACGGAACCACAGGAATGGACGCCGCCGGACCCTGCGGAGTTTGACACGGGGAGCGAGGAACCCACGGCGGCTGACGACTGGGAAGCAGATGAGCAAGCACCAGCCGACGACTGGGAGACCGAACCTGACGCCGATACCGAACCGACTGGTGTCGGCTCACTCGATGCTGACGAGGCGGACCAGCACGACGCCGTGACTCAGGACACCCGATTACTCGACGAATCTGGTGCGGCAGACACGTCTGGGGGCCCGCGAACGACGGACGACCTGTTTGGCGGCACTGATGACGACCAACCTGGACCCGAGGTTGACGAGAGCATGCAGGACGAGTCGGAGTCTCAGGACGCTGAGACACCTGCTGACGAGGACTCGACGCTTGCAGATGACGGTGTCACTGGCTTCGATGTTTCAGGTGACGACGACCCCCTCTCCGACCCCTTAGACGACGAGTAGGGACGAACCCACACCGTTTTAAGAAGCGCCGTTGTAGACCGAAGTAACCGAGCGCACGGCCGCCCGTGGACTGCGGTTTGGCGGCCGGCAGACGGCGGATGTAAGTTGCGGGACGGAAGTCCCTCCCACTGCGGTTGCACAGGCTACGGGCGTACCCGACTGGCCTGGAGCGCCGACGCGGACGAAGTCGCCTACATTGCAGATACCGTCGTTGCCGTGCCCCACCGGATGCCCGCGGCCGGCTTTCCACTCGGAGCTACAACTATGGAAGTCGAAATTGCGACAATTGGCGGTTACGAGGCTGTAGGCCGACAGATGACGGCCGTCCGTGCAGGGGACGACGTCGTCATCTTCGACATGGGCCTGAACCTCTCGAAGGTACTGATTCACGACAACGTCGAGACGGAACGGATGCACTCGCTGGACCTCATCGACATGGGTGCCATCCCGGACGACCGGGTCATGTCCGACCTGGAAGGCGACGTGAAGGCTATCGTCCCGACACACGGTCACCTCGACCATATCGGCGCGATATCCAAGCTCGCCCACCGCTACGACGCACCTATTGTTGCGACGCCTTTCACCATCGAACTCGTCAAACAGCAGATCAAGAGCGAGGAGAAGTTCGGCGTCCAGAACGACCTCGTGAAGATGGACGCCGGCGAGACGATGTCCATCGGCGAGCGCAACGAACTGGAGTTCGTCAACGTCACCCACTCCATCATCGACGCTATCAACCCCGTTCTCCACACGCCGGAAGGCGCGGTCGTCTACGGGCTGGACAAGCGGATGGACCACTCGCCGGTCATCGGCGACCCCATCGACATGAAGCGGTTCCGCGAGATCGGCCGCGAGGGCGAGGGCGTCCTCTGTTACATTGAGGACTGTACGAACGCGGGTAAGAAGGGACGTACGCCTTCCGAATCCGTGGCGCGTCGGCACCTCAAAGACGTGATGGACAGCGTCGCCGACTACGACGGCGGTATCGTCGCGACGACGTTCTCCTCACACATCGCTCGTGTCAAGAGCCTCGTCGAGTTCGCCGACGACATCGGCCGCCAGCCGGTGCTGCTCGGTCGCTCGATGGAGAAGTACTCCGGTACCGCTGAACGGCTTGACTTCGTCGACTTCCCGGAAGACCTCGGAATGTACGGCCACCGCAAGTCTGTCGACCGGACGTTCAAGCGGATCATGAACGAGGGCAAGGAGAACTTCCTCCCGATCGTCACTGGCCATCAGGGCGAGCCACGCGCGATGCTCACCCGTATGGGCCGCGGCGAGACGCCTTACGAGCTAGACGACGGCGACAAGGTCCTCTTCTCGGCTCGGGTCATTCCGGAGCCAACCAACGAGGGCCAGCGCTACCAGTCCGAGAAGCTGCTGGGCATGCAGGGCGCGCGTATCTACGACGATATCCACGTTTCGGGCCACCTCCGCGAAGAGGGCCACTACGAAATGATCGACGCGCTCCAGCCGAAGAACATCATCCCGGCTCACCAGAGCCTCGAAGGGTTCGCACCGTACGTCGACCTCGCGGAAAACATGGGCTACAAAGCCGGACGGGACCTCCACATCACCCGCAACGGCAACATGATCAAGCTCACCGAGTAAATCGATGTCCGAACGCCATCAGCAGGTCGAAGACGCGATTGTCGCCCGACGAGACCGGGTCAACGACGCCCTCCCAGAGGACCTCCCGGTGCAGAAGCCGGACCACCTCTACGAGGCGTCGCGATACCTGCTGGACGCGGGCGGGAAACGACTCCGCCCGACGGTCCTGCTGCTGGTCGCGGAGTCGCTGCTCGATGTCGACCCGCTGACGGCAGACTACCGTGACTTCCCGACGCTCGAAGGCGGGCAGGCCGATATGATGTCGGCCGCCCTCGCCATCGAGGTTATCCAGACGTTCACGCTCATCCACGACGACATCATGGACGACGACGCGCTCCGCCGCGGGGTGCCCGCCGTTCACAAGGAGTACGACCTCTCGACGGCGATTCTCGCCGGCGACACGCTGTACTCGAAAGCGTTCGAGTTCCTGCTCGAAACGGGCGCGGCTCACGAACGGACTGTCGACGCGAACAAGCGACTCGCAACGACGTGTACCCGCATCTGCGAGGGCCAGTCCCTCGACATCGAGTTCGAGCAACGCGATGTTGTCACGCCCGAGGAGTATCTGGAGATGGTCGAACTCAAGACGGCCGTGCTGTACGGCGCGGCTGCCTCAATTCCGGCCACGCTGCTGGGGGCCGACGAGCAGACGGTCGATGCCCTGTACAACTACGGGCTCGACGTGGGGCGTGCGTTCCAGATTCAGGACGACCTGCTGGACCTGACGACGCCCTCTGAGAAACTCGGCAAGCAGCGCGGGTCCGACCTCGTCGAGAACAAGCAGACGCTGGTGACGCTGCACGCTCGCCAGCAGGGCGTCGACGTGGGCGATTTGGTCGACACGGACTCTGTCGAGGCCGTTTCGGAAGCCGAAATCGACGACGCCGTCGAGCGTCTGCGAGAGGTAGGGTCAATCGAATACGCCCGCCAGACCGGGCAGGACCTCATTGCGAGCGGCAAGCAGAACCTCGAAGTCCTGCCGGACAACGAGGCCCGCTACCTGCTCGAAGGCATCGCGAACTACCTCGTCGAGCGCGACTACTGAGCATGGACCAGACCCGGCGAGCCGTTCTCGCCGGTGTCGCCGGACTTTTCGCTGGCTGTGGAACGACGAGTCAGCGGACCACAACACCACGCCCGACAGCAACGGTGACCAGCACCACGGAGACGGTTCGCTACACGCATCTCCAGCCCTCCGGCAATCGTCACATTTCAGGTTCGGGCCGGTTCGACGCCGTCGACCCGATAGACATCGCCATTGAGGGCCACCCGAAGTGGCTCGTCGGACTGCCAGTCGAGGGCGGGAGTCTCTGGGTTGTTGTTCCAGAGGCAGGGGCCCCAGAGGCGGTTCGGGTGAGTCAGGACCGAGTTGAATCGGTTGTCATCGAACCCGACCTGCTGGCGGGCCAGCCACCAGTCGTGGTTGTTCAGGACAACGGCGTTCGGTTCCTCACTGCCGATGAGACAGGACCCAACACCCACGCCGTCCAGTTTCCCGATGGTACCATCGCGACGGTGACCAAGTCCGGGGCCGTCCGCGTGGACGGTGACCTGCTCATCGAGGATGCTCTTCCCGACGCCCGAATCGTCTGGCAGGACGATGTCGCTGCTGTGCTCGCCGGTGCGACGGAGCGATACGACCACGGAGCGCTCGGTGACGAGGTCGAGGCCCGCGCTATCGTTCTGTTTGTTGCAGACGGGAGTGGGACCGTCCGCCGCCGAGTTCAACTGCCTGAACCAACGGTTGTCGAAGGTGTAGCACCGATTCTTGCGGACATTGACGACGATGGTGACCCCGAAGTACTCGTCACCGTCACCGGGCCCGATGAAGGCGCTCGGGTGGCCGCCTACGGACTGGACGGCGAGCGCGTCGCGACTGGGCCCGCAATCGGGACGGGCTTTCGTTGGCGCCACCAGCTCTGTGTCGCGCCGTTCTCCCCCGACGGGGCGCCCGAAATCGCCGTCGTTCGCACCCCACACATCGGCGGGACGGTGGAGTTCTACCGTATCGACGGTGACCGGCTCTCAATCGCGGCCCGCTACGACGGCGTCTCCTCGCACGCATTCGGCTCGCGTATCCTCGACGGTGGACTCGCCGGAGATCTGCTCGGCGATGGCCGACAGACGCTGGTCGTCCCGACCCAGAAGCGCCGGAAGCTCGTCGCACTCCAGCGGCAGGACGGCGTTCGGCAGGCGGCCCAGCGTGACATCGGCGCGTCGCTCGCCTCGAACGTTGCGGCGACACCAACTGGCGACGGCGGC
Source organism: Haloarcula sp. R1-2 (assembly GCF_011627385.1). Classification (NCBI taxonomy): domain Archaea; kingdom Methanobacteriati; phylum Methanobacteriota; class Halobacteria; order Halobacteriales; family Haloarculaceae; genus Haloarcula; species Haloarcula sp. R1-2. The sequence goes on along the minus strand of NZ_JAANTG010000001.1, from coordinate 1,006,791 downwards.
TTGAGCATTGCTGTCGGTCGCAATGACGGTGTCGTCCGCGTCTGGCAGTAGGGTAGCTATTGACCCTGAATGGTGCTGGTCAGCAACTAAGACGTGTCAGTTCCTAGGCAGCCGTGTGACTCGGTTCCTTCTCTACGGCGGCAAGGGCGGCGTCGGCAAGACGACCGTGGCCGCGGCGACTGGCTATCGGCTGGCGACGGCGGGCCACGAGACACTCGTTGTCTCCACCGACCCCGCGCACTCGCTGGCCGATGCCGTCGAGACCGAGGTCGGCGGCGACCCGACGGAAATCCGGTCGGGGCTGTGGGGCGTCGAGGTCGATCCACAGACGGGTATTGACCGTTACCGGTCACTGTTCGAGGCGCTGGCGTCGGAATTTTCCGATGCCGGCATCCGGATGGACGAAGAGGAAATCGCTGACCTGTTCACATCCGGCGTAATGCCCGGTAGCGACGAACTGGCAGCCATCGAGGGCATGGCGACGTACATCGAGAGCGACCGCTGGGACCGCGTGGTGTTCGACACTGCCCCGACCGGTCACACGCTCCGCCTGCTTGACCTCCCGTCGGTGATGGACCGCGGCGTTGCCACGGCGATGGACCTCCGGGACCAAGTTCGTCGGAAAGTCAACACTGCCCGGACGATGATGTTCGGCCCGATGGCGAGCCGGCGCGACGACGGCCCGGACGACTTCACCGAGATGCGCACGCGGATGGAACGGGTCGGTACAGTGCTTCGAGACCCCAAACAGACCGCGTTCCGGGTCGTCACGATTCCCGAAACGATGGCCGTCCGCGAGACGGAACGGCTGGTCGCGAAGCTCCGCGAGTTCGACGTGCCGGTAACGACGCTGGTCGTGAACAAGGTCATTGAGGACGCCGGCGACTGTCAGCGCTGTCAGGGGAAGCAGGCGGTACAGCAAGAGTCTATTGCCGCGCTTCGGGAGTCGCTGCCCGACCTTGACGTGTGGACGATTCCCGACCAGTCCGGCGAGGTGACTGGTATTAGCGCGCTGGACAGGGTTGCGGAGTCTCTGGTGGATGTGAAGTGACCTGTAAAGACGAGCATCCGCGCGAGCGAAGCGAGCGCGGTTCACCGGAACCGAACTTAGTGAGGTTCCGGCCTTTTTCGCCCACGTTTTTCAAGGAGTGGTGGCGAGCATCGCGAGCCACCCGACGATGAAAAAGGTGGTCCGACGGCGTTTTGACCCTCCCAGTCGCAGGTCCCGATAATGGACGACGAGCTGCGAGACCGAATCACGGAGGCGGCGGAGACAAACGCCCTCCTCAACGCGGTCAAACACGATAGCGAGGCACAGGTCGGCGCAATAATGGGCCCGCTCATGGGCGAGAACCCGGAGTTCCGCGAGTACGGCGACGAGATACCCGGCGTTATCGCGCCGGTCGTCGAGCGGGTCAACGGGATGGACGCCGAGGAGCGCCGCGAGCGGCTGGCCGAACTCGCTCCGGAGAAACTCGAAGAGCTGGAGGCTGAGGACGAGGGTGAGGACCACCCACTGCCGGACCTGCCCAACGCCGAGGAGTACGACACCGTCCGGATGCGCGTCGCGCCAAACCCCAACGGGCCGTGGCACATCGGCCACGCGCGGATGGCCGCTGTCGTCGGGACGTACAAACAGCGCTACGACGGGGAGTTCATCTGCCGCTTCGACGACACCGACCCCGAGACCAAGCGGCCGGATCTGGATGCCTACGACGCAATTCTGGACGCAATCGACTATCTCGGCTTCGAACCGGACGATGTAGTCAACGCCAGCGACCGCGTCGAGACGTACTACGAGTACGCTCGCAAGCTCATCGACAAGGGCGGGGCCTACACCTGCTCGTGCCCGCAGGGTGAGTTTTCGGACCTGAAGAACAACGGCGAGGCCTGTCCCCACCGGGATAAGGACGCCGAGACCACGCGCTCGGAGTTCGAGGCGATGGTCGACGGCGAGTACGACAGCGGCGAGATGGTCCTGCGGGTCCGGACCGACATTACTCACAAGAACCCCGCGCTGCGGGACTTCGTCGCGTTCCGGATGGTCGACACGCCCCATCCACGCGAGGCGGCCGAGCAGTACCGCTGCTGGCCGATGCTGGACTTCCAGAGCGGGCTTGACGACCACCTGCTGGGTGTCACCCACATTATCCGCGGTATCGACCTGCAGGACTCCGCGAAGCGCCAGCAGTTCGTCTATGACTACTTCGACTGGGAGTACCCCGAAGTCATCCACTGGGGCCACGTCCAAGTCGACGCTTACGACGTGCCCCTCTCGACGTCAAGCATCGCCGAACTCATTGAGGACGGCGAACTGGCGGGCTGGGACGACCCGCGAGCGCCGACCGTCGCCAGCCTCGAACGGCGCGGCATCCGCGGCGAGGCCGTTGTCGATGCGATGATTCAGCTGGGCACGTCCACCTCGAACGTCGACCTGGCGATGTCCTCGATCTACTCGAACAACCGTGACCTCATCGACGACGACTCGGACCGGGCGTTCTTCGTCCGGGACAGCGACGACCACGGTGGCCTCGTTGAGCGCCAGATCGTCGGCGGGCCGGACGCCGGCGAACCGCCGCTGCACCCGGACTACGAGGAGCGTGGCCGCCGCGAGATTCCGGTGACCAGCGGTGTCGTCGTCGAGGGCGACGACCTGCCAGACCACGGCGATCGTATCTGGCTCAAGGGCTACGGCTGCGTGCGACACACTCGCGACGCCTTCGAGTACACCGGCGACGATATCGACGCCGTCCGTGAGGAGGGCGTCGACGTGATTCACTGGGCACCGGCTGACGGCCCAGCGCTCCGCCTCCGGACGATGGACGGCGACGTATCAGGCGTGGCCGAACCGGGACTGCGCAACTACGACACTGACGACGTGGTGCAGTTCGAACGCATTGGCTTCGCTCGCCTCGACGAGGTTGCGGACGACCCGGACACGGAATCCGTCGCGTACTTCACACATCCCTGAAGCCGCCGTCACGACGACTCAGCCGTCGGTTCTTCCCCCTGACTCCCAGTCTCGACACCACTGAACTCGAATCGAGCACCGCCGGCTTCGCTGTCGGTAACCGTTAGCTCCCAGCCGTGGGCCTCGGCAATCGTCTCCACTATCGCCAGGCCAAAGCCGGTGCCGTCGTCGTCGGTACTGTAGCCCGATTCGAGGACGGCGTCGCGCTGGTCCGGCGGAATCCCCGGGCCGTCATCGGCGACGTAGAAGCCGTCCGGCGTGGCTCCGAGCGTGATGGTGACTACTCCTCCGCCATCGGCCGCTGGCCCAGCTCCGGGAGTGGCACCGTCACTGCCGTGTTCTACGGCGTTTTGCACGAGGTTCTGGAACAGTTCGGCGAGGCGGTCGGGGTCGGCCAGTACGTGCTCCGGCGAGTCCCGAACCCGGTGTTCGGCCGCGCTCGTGGGTGCGGCGTCCCAGGCCCGGGAAAACGTCTCCCGGAGCGATATCAGTTCGGGGTCGCTGATGTCACGCCCCTCGCGGGCCAGCGTCAGGGTGTGGTCGATGAGCGTCTCCATCCGGTCGAGGGCGTCCGTTGCGGCCGTTATCGATTCGCGCACGCCCGAGTCAGCGTCTTGTGACGCCAGTTCCAGATGGCCACTGGCAACTTGCAAGGGGTTCCGGAGGTCGTGGCTGACGAGGCTGGCGAACTCGTCCAGCCGCTCGTTCTGGAGTTCCAGCTGTTGCTCCCGCCGCTTCCGTTCGGTGATATCCGTGACAACAGAGACGCTGCCAACTACGGTGCCACTGAGATCGCGAATCGGGGCGGCGGCAAGGCTCACGTCGACACGACTCCCGTCTTTTCGTTCAAGCTCTGTTTCGTGGCCCGACAGACGCTCCCCTTCGAGGACTTGCGCGTGAAGTTCGGCGGTCTGTCGTCGGTTCTCGGCCGGGATAACGGGAACCGTGTCGCCCAACACCTCGTCGGCGCGCCAGCCAAATAGTTCCGTCGCGGCGGGATTCCAGACTTCGACAGTCGCGCTGGCGTCAAGTGCAACAATCGCGAGCGGGGCAGCCTCGACGAGCGTTTCGAGGCGCTCGGTCGTCATTGCGAGTTCGGACTCGATTTCTTTTCGCTGTGAGATGTCACGGACGATGCCGACACGGCCGGACTCACCGCTGGCCAGTTCGATGTCCGCCGCGTCGACTTCACAGGGGACCTGCTCACCGGATGCGGTCCGGATCAGGACCTCCTCCGAGCCGCCGTCCATTGGCTCGGTTCCCATCTGCCCTAGCACAGTCTCGAAGCGTTCGCCGACGAGACTGTCCTCGACGGTACCGACCAGCTTGGCGAACGGGTCGTTGTACGTGACAAACTGGTCGTGTTCGTCGAGGACGTAGACGGGTTCGCTGACGCCCTCGAAAATCGTCTTGTACTGCGTCAGCCGTTGCTCGCGTCGCTTCCGCTCCGTGATGTCCCGGAGGACGACGAGTCGACCAACGAGTCCGTCGAACCGGTCGGCAAACGGTGTCACTTCGAGTTCGACAAACCGCTGCTGGCCGTCCACGGAGAGCGCGAGTTCCGACCAGTCTGCTTGTTCGTCGTCGACTGTGAGACTGTCCCAGGTCGGAATAACGGCCTCTACTTGCTGGCCCACGAGCGACTCTTCGGGGCCAGCGAGGAGGGTTTCAGCCGCCGGATTCGCGTGGCTGATACAGCCGTCGATGTCCACGACGAGCGTTCCGTCCCCCATCTGCTCGACGATAGTTTCCTGCGCGGCCGGTACCGGGTCAAGCGTCTTGAACGTGTAGAGGCCGGTCGTCATCGCTATCCCAGAGACTCCCCAGGCGAAAATCGTGGCGTCCTCGGGAATCTGCAGGAAGTACTGCTGGGTCAGCGCAATGGTCCAGGGAGCCAGCGCCGCGATGAGGACGGCCGCGGCCTGTGTCCGGTACAGGTGCCGCGAGCGGACGAACAACTGAATAAGAACGATTGTCCCGGCAAGCGCCGCAATCAGAATTGTCGCCATGTGGGCGACGAACACTGCTGTGAGCCCAGCCCCCGGAGCCACCACCAGTGACCCCACAGAGCCGCTGGACGGGAGGTCGAACAGTGATACGCCCGGGAAGACGAACACGCCCACAAGCACCAACAGGTCAAGCGATAGGAACCCGACAGCTCGCCGCGTCACCGACCTGTCGAAGTCGGCGTACTGCAACGCGGCGTACAGCCAGGTGATGGCGACTACGCCCTGAGCGATGGTTGCGACCTGCCGAGCCAGCAACTGGGTCGACAGCGCCGTCGCGGTGATGTCGACAGCGTAGCTGGAAGCACCGACTGCTAAGGCGAGGTGAAACACCACCATCGGTGTCCCGCCAGGTCCCTCACGCTTACGCCACGCGAGCAGTGAAAACACTGCGGAAAGGCCAGCTAGGACCCATAAAGCCGTCACGAAGCGGCCGTACATCGTTCCACTGGATATCGTCGCATCGTCACTTTATTTTATTGGTTAACGGCGCATTGCCAGTAAAGAAGAACGGCTGTCTGTAGTCGGTTCCGTAGCACCCGGATTTGGGGCTCTAGTGCAACTGGGTCCTGCTTGCGGTGGTTCTTTTGAGCCCGCGGCAAGCAGATCGAAATCGAAGACTGACCGTCTGGTCGCAGGCGTCCCGCCCGATAACCGACCTGTTCGCTTCGTTCGGAACGAGGCACCTGACGCTCAAGCCAGTTCCCAGCAGACCGCGGTGCCGACGCGTCGTTCGACCCCGAGGCGAGAGCTGATAGCGTCGGGCTTATGTCCACGACGGCCCGACCAATGCCCGTGACAGAACGCGCCCCGGAGTCAGTGACAGTGCAGCGCGACATCCCGTTCCACGAGGTGGACGGCGAGACGCTGACGCTCGACCTGTACGACGCAGCGGCGGCCAGCGGCCCGAAACCGGTCGCCGTGCTCGTCCGCGGCGGCGCGTTCACGTCTGGCGACAAGGGTGAGTTCGCCCGGCACGCGCTTGATCTCGCCGCGGACGGCTTTCTGGTCATCGAACCGCAGTATCGGCTCGCACCGGAATGGACGTTTCCGGCGGCGCTCGTAGATGTAAAAGCCGCTATCGAGTGGACCCGGACGGAGGGAGAAAGCTACGGCGCGGACACCAACCGAGTCGTGGGTGTCGGTCACTCAGCCGGCGCGAATCTCGTCGTCTTGGCCGCGCTGACGGCGGACGAACCCGGGTTCGAACCCGAACTGTACCCCGGCGCGTCTTCGGCACTGTCGGCCGCCGTCGGCTACGCCGGCGTCTATGACTTCCACGCGCTCGATACCGCGACTGATGTCCCAGCGGGTGAGGGCCATCGGGCGTATCTCGGCGGCGGGCCCGACGACGAACCTGCGGCCTACGACCTCGCCTCGCCGGTCGGTCAGGTGAATACCGACGCCCCGCCGACGTTGTTGCTCCACGGCTCTGAAGACGACGTTGTGCCGCCATCTCAGTCCGAACTGCTTGCCGATGCGCTCGGCCCCATGACCGATGTGGTCCACGAGACGGTGCCGTCGGACCACGGGTTCCCGTTCCACGGGGCCCAGTACGACGACGTGTACGAACGGACCGTTGAGTTCATTCGGCGAATCGGAACCGACAGTCCGGACACTGACGGCCCAAGAGGCGCAGGCGATGATACCGGCTTGCCCGGCGGCGACCTGTCAGGACCGACTGACCGCATCAGCGACCTCGGGTCGAGGGATGTTCACGGCTCGGATCGCCGCGACGGCCCCGGATTCTGACGGTCAGGTCGAAAAGTTAAGTAGCTCCCAAAAGTGAGATAAGATACCAATGGCCATAGACCCGGAGTTTGAGGAGAACCGCGACGTTGTCGAACAGCACGACGGACACAATGTCTGGGGCCCGGTCGACGAGCCCGAGGAACTGGGCATCCACGGGACACACGTCGCCGTCGACTTCGACATCTGCATCGCCGACGGTGCGTGTCTAGAGGACTGTCCTGTCGACGTATTCGAGTGGGTCGACACGCCGGATCATCCGGAGAGCGAGATCAAGGCTGACCCGGCTCACGAGGACCAGTGCATCGACTGTATGCTCTGTGTCGATGTGTGTCCGGTCGACGCCATCGACGTGGACCCGGGTCGCGCTGGTCGCATCTAAGTTACGAACGCTCCTGTTTTCGCTGGATTGTCGTACTTCGCACCCCGAATCTGAACGACCTGTAGCTATCGGTTCGTCAATATACTGGGCGCTGCCCGGATTCTCTGTCCCCTGAGACAGGGTCGCATACCTGTCATTCAGAATTGTAAACATACATTTATTATAGATTCTTGTGTGAGATACACTCACGAGGGTCATGGTACCATGCATACAGTTGTTATGACAAAGGGCGTTCCGGACTTCCGCGAAGGACAGGTATCGTTCGACGAGGACGGGCATCTCGAACGGGGAAAGACACCGACGGTGATGAACCCCAACGACAAGCACGCGCTCCGTGCGGCGTTCCAGACGAAAGTCCGCAACGGCGGCCACGTCTCGCTGATGAGCATGGGGCCGCCGGGGTACAAAGAGGTCTTGCAGGAAGGAATGCGGGACGTGTACGCAGACGACCTGTATCTCCTCTCGGACCGCGAGATGGGGGCCGCGGACACCTGGGCGACTGCGATGACTGTCGCCACTGGCCTCCAGAACCTTGAGGAGCAGCCTGATCTGGTGTTTGCCGGGTTCAAAACGGCCGACGGCGAGACCGGCCATACCGGTCCACAGACCTGCTGGTGTCTGGACTGGCCGATAATCACCCATGTTCTCTCACTCGATATCGACGAGGACGCGGGCACCGTTCGGGCGAAGCGACTGGTCGACGGCGACATCTCCGAGATTGAAACGGTCGAAGCGCCGATGCCGTGTTTCATCGTTGCCGACCCCGAGTTCGAACCGACCTATCGGAAGGCGAGCCACCGATTGAAACACAAGGACCTCCGCGAGGAGACTCAAGAGCGGGCCACGGAGTACGAGGAACACCTCACGGTCTGGGATCACGAAGATCTCAATCTCGACCCTGATTACATTGGCCTCGACGGCTCGCCGACCATCGTCGCCGGCGTTGACCCGATTCCAAAGGCCCCCTCGGAGCGAGAAGCGACGGTTATCGAGGCCGACGAACGCGAGGCATTAGAACCGGTACTGGACGAACTCACGCCGTACGCGGCAGGTGACTGACAATGCCTGATATCGATCCCACGGAACACGAGATCGCCGAACTCGGACCGAAGATCAAGGACGTTGACGACGCCGACGAACTACAGGCGATGCTGGCACTGGAGGAAGACGGCGAGGACCGGGTTCCCGTCAAGACGCTTATCAAGGACCGGATCGAGAAGGTCGAAAGCGACGATGACGGCGAGATAGATCCGGAAGCCGTCGACCTCTCCGACCTTACTGTCGCCGATGTGGCGAACATGGTCCGAGACGTTGACGATGCCGACGTGCTCCGGGACCTGCTCGAACGCGAGAAAGCGGGCCAGGACCGGAAGACAGCGAAATCCCAGATAGAGAGTCGAATCGAATCCGTCGAGGGGACCGAAGAAGCCGAGGGCGAGGCGGTGACGGAGGTCGAGTACGTCCCGCCGGAAGAGAAGTACCCCGAACTCGACCACCCAACCAACGACAAGCAGTGGGTCGAGGGAACCGTCGGCGCGGAGTACCGCGATATGTGGGTCTACTGTGAGACGCAGGCCGGCGACCTCGTGGACGTTTCGAAGGAGATGCTCGGGAAGGCTCGGGAACTGATGAACGACTACAACGCGGCGTACGATGAGGACGAGCGCGTCGTCGCTGTGCTCATCGGGGCCGACGCGAGCGACCACGTTGAAGATGTCATCGCCTACGGCGCGGATCTCGTCGTCTATCACGAGGACGACCGCCTTGATCGCTTCCGCCACCAGCCCTACACCAAAATCTTTTGTGACATGGCCAGAGCGGGTGGCGACCTGGCCGCCGATGGTCGTGAGGAGACCGAGTGGAAGGACTACCACGAACCGCGCTACACCGTCTTCCCGGCGACGAACAACGGTCGGGACCTTTCGGCGCTCGTTCAGGGGGAACTCGACTCAGGATTAGCGTCGGACTGTTCGGGGCTGTATATCGAGAGCGCGATGATATCCAACCCCGCGAAGGTTGGCACCGCCGGCGACAAGAAGGAGTTCGAGCGCGTGCTCCATATGAAGCGCCCGGACTTCTCCGGGTTCGAGTACTCGACGATTCTCTGTATCGACAAACCCCACCGGGATTTCCACCCACAGGGGGCGTCGGTGATTCCGGGGAGCTTCGAGATGCCCGACCCCGACTACGAACGCGACGGCGAGGTCGTCGACTACGAGATGGACCTTGACGACGACTGGTTCACAGTCGAGGTCGAGGAGTACGACCGCCTCTCTGGCGGTGTCGACCTCTCCGGCCACGACGTGATTGTCGCCGTGGGCCGCGGTATCGGCGACGACCCGACGCGGGGCATCGAGCAGGCGCTGGACCTCGCCGAAGCCTTCGACGACGCCGATCTGGGACTGTCCCGCGGAGTCATCACCTCATCGTACTCCTTCGACGGCCACGTCGAGCAGTACGTCACCGAGGAGCGACAGATCGGCGAGTCCGGGCAGGAAGTCGAACCCGACGTGTACATCGCCGCAGGTATCTCCGGGGCGATTCAGCACAAGGTCGGCTGTGACGAGTCCGATACGATCATCGCCGTCAACACCGACCCGGACGCCGATATCCGGGACTTCTCGGACTATCTCATCGAGGGCGACTTATTCGAGGTCTTGCCGCGCCTGACGGAGGCGGTCGAAGCCGGTGAACTGGGTGCGATGATGGAGGCCAGCGATGACTGACACCGCCGAGAAGTACGAGGCAGTCGTCGTCGGCTGTGGCCCGGGCGGGGCCGCTGCGGCGGCGACGCTCGCCCGCAACGGCGTCGAAACACTCGTCCTCGAACGCGGCGTCGACGCCGGGTCGAAGAACGTCTCTGGCGGGCTCATCTACGCCGAGGAGTCGGCACCCTACACCATCGACGGCCTGTTCCCGGACTTCCGCGAGGAGGCGACGGAGCGACCGGTGACGGAGAACATCATCCACAACATCGCCGGTGACAGGGTGAAATCCTTCGATATCGGCGACCTCCATCACCACGATACGGCGTGGGCCGACGCAGTGCTCCGTCGGAAGATGGACTCGTGGCTCGCCCAGCAGGTCCACGAACGCACCCGCGAAACCGGCGGCGGCTTGCTGACCGAGGTCCACGTCACCGGCCTGTTGCGCGAACGAGGCGAAATTGTCGGCGTGACGACAGAGGAGTTGGACCCCATCAAAGCCGACATCATCGTGGCGGCCGACGGCGTCAACTCCGAACTCGCCCGCGACGCCGGGCTGATGGACTGGGACGAGCCCGAGGAGTGGTTTCAGGGCGTCAAGGCAGTCGTCGACATGGAGCCGGAGGTCATCAACGACCGCTTCGACGTGGCCTCCGACGACGGCGCGGCCCACCTGTTCTCGGGCGACCTGTTCGACGGCGTCCGTGGTGGCGGCTTCCTCTACACCAATGAGTCCTCGCTGTCTATCGGCACCGTGTTCCACCTCGATTCTATCGCTGAGGAACGGGCGGAGCCCCACGAACTGCTCGACAGCCTGCTCACGCATCCGCTCATGGCCCAGTGGCTCGGCGACGAGTACAACGAGCGCGAGTACAGTGCGAAACTGGTTCCGGACTCGAAGAAGGCGGCCCATCCCTCCCCGCACAAGGACCGCCTCGTGCTGGTCGGCGACGCCGCCGGCCAGATGCAGGCACAGGGACCCATCATCAAGGGGATGAACCACGCGGTCACTGCCGGGGCGCTGGCCGCCGAGGCGTTCGCCGACGCGAGGGCACGCGGCGACCCGTCTCAGGCCGGCAAACTGTACGAGAAGAAGCTCCACGACGAGGGCGTGATGGACAAGCTCCGGCCGACCGGATACACGGTGTTCGGACAACTCGGCGAACTCGCTCCCGTCGACGACCTCTCGAACGCTATCGCCGAGTCCGCCGTCGGCCGGTTCGGGGTCCGCGCGGCAGCCGGACTGCTCGAACGGGCCTACTCGTCACCGCGGTTGGTGTCGATGATTCCCGACACCAAACTGCCCTACGTGACGCTGCCGACGGTCATTGCAGAGGAACTGGGTGAGCCCGTGACCGACGAGAACACCGTCTCGCCACCCGACCTGGGTGACCGTATCGGCGACCTGACCTATGACGTGGGTGACCCGCACATCGAACTGGTCGACAAGTCCTTCGAGGCCTCGGGCACCGCCGTCACGGCCTGCCCGGTCAGCGCCGAAGACTTCGGCGGCGGCTGTTACCGCGACGAAATGGTCCAGACCAACGGCAGCGAGGAACACCTCGTGAGCCTCGACACCCAGCCCTGCGTCGAGTGTGGCACCTGTGCTATCGTCGCCGACACCGAGTGGGAACACCCCGCTGGCGGGAAAGGCGTGGAGTTCAACCAGGGGTGACCCGTTCGGTGATGAGTGGCCAGTACGACGACCGCCTTCAGGTGCTCTCCCGCCGAGCCGAGCAGACCCGCGAGTCGCTGGACCCCGACCCGCCGGACGAGGAGCGCGCGATGGAACTCCTTCGGAACGGGTTCGGCCCCACGGTCGCGCTGTACTGTGAGGCCCGGACCGGCGGGTCGTGGGTCCGCTTCTCCGGGGCGGAGTTCGAGCGGCTGGAACGGATCATGAACGACTGGCTTGACTGCTACGCCGCCTGCTACGGCGTGGAGTTAGCCGGCACCTACAGCGTCAGAGCGGCCGCAGAACTGCTCGTCGATACACACAACGCTCGGGATGTGGCAGTGCTTCTGACCGGTGTTCCGGAGCAGTAGCGACTGTTCAGTTAAAAGTACATGGTTTTTGATAAAGGATTAAGTACTGTGTCGTGGTAGCAGATACCATGGAGCTGACAGAGCCACTGCAGTTCGACCACGAGGACAGACGGGACATCTACGAGTACGTCGAATCACACGGGTCTGTAGGACCGAGAGGCGCTCGGTCGGCGCTACAGATGGACCCGCGACCGTTCGGCCATCACGTTGCGATACTCAAACGCGACGGCGTACTGGAGGAGATCGACGGGAAACTCCGCGTCGCCTACAACGACACCGTCGAAGAAGAGTTCGAGGCCGACGATATGGAGTTCACTATCCGTCAGGCGCGACAGGAGGACCTGACCGGCCTCGTTGGGGCCATCCGGGCCGCTATCGGCGGCGGGGAGTACGTCGATGCGGAGACCGTCGCCGACGTGGTAGACAGCGAGGGCGTGCTGCTCCGGCACAACGAGCTGGAGTCACGCATCTTCTTCGTCGCCTGCATCAACGACGACGTGGTCGGGTGGGTCCACCTCAAACATCCCGAAGTTGAGAAGCTCAGTCACACGGCAGAGCTAACGCTGGGTGTGCTCGAACGGTATCGGGGCCATGGCATCGGCTCGCAGTTACTCGCCCGGGGCACCGAGTGGGCGGCGTCGAACGGCTACGAGAAGCTGTACAACTCTGTCCCATCGACGAACGAGGACGCAATCGAGTTCCTCGAAGACCACGGCTGGGACACTGACGCCATCCGTGAGGACCACTACAAGTTCGGCGACGAGTACGCCGACGAGGTGATGATGGAAATTGACCTCTAATTCGGCCCCAGCGCCCGAATTGTCTTCCGAGCCAGCTCCCCGTCGACCTGCTGTGGCACAGTTAGCAGAAGCCGGTCGATGACAGCTCTGTCCGCAATTTTATCCCGTTTCTCTCGCGCCTGTTCCGGCGTCCCGGCGATGCCGAGATCAGCCGTCATTTCGTCAGTGACGAGCTCCGTCGCCTCGCCGCGGTCACCCGCCTGCCAGGCGTCGGCGATGCGCTCCGCTCGGTCCGGATACGTCTCCGCAACAGCCCGGCGGTACCCCTCGCCGCTGCCGACGTAGTAGGCGATGTGTTGCCGGAGTTCCTCGGTCGCTCGCTCGGAATCCTCGTGGACCACTGCCGGCACGTACGGTGCAACGGTGATGTCGTCTGGGTCCCGGTCAGCGTCGCGTGCCGTCTCTGCGATGTAGTCGAACGCCGACTCCAGTTCGGAGAACGCAATCATGTGGGGCAGCCAGCCGTCAGCGAGTCTGGCGACGACTCGCCTGTTCGCCGGCCCGAGGGCGGCGTGGTACACCGGCACGTCACGGTCTAGCGGCGGCACGCCCCTGACCGAGACCGCCTCACCGTCGTAGGTCACCCGCTCGTCGCCCGTCATGAGTTGTTTGATGATATCGATCGTCTCGTGGGCGCGACGGACCGGTCGCTCGAACTCCATGCTGTGCATATTCTCGATGGACCGGGCTGTACTCGTTCCCAGCCCCAGCACTGCCCGTCCGTCCGAGACCCTGTCGAGGGTCGTCGCTGTCATCGCCAGCACGGCCGGTGACCGTGAGAAGACGTTGAGTATCGCGCTGCCGATCTCGATATCGTCGGTCCGTGTCGCGATATCCGTGAGTTCGACAACGGAGCTAGCGCCCCACAGTTCGTTCAGCCAGACCGAATCGTAGCCGTGTCCTTCGGCTTCGACGGCCAGCTCGATTGTGCTGTGGTCATCAACGCGTGGCACGACGACTCCTAGATGCATGGTGTGACCGACTGTTGGAAACCTAATAAAGAATCGTGTTAATACCGTCCCAGCGTCTCACAGCTACCGCCGCGCTCACTCCTGGCCGATCATCCGCTCCTGCTCTTGCCAGTACTCTTCGCGGAGTTCGTACTTCTGGATTTTCCCGGTCGCCGTTTCAGGGAGCGAGTCCCGGAAGTCGATGCCTGTGGGGACCTTGTAGCTCGCGACGCGTTCTCTGAGGAATTCGAGGATATCCTGTTCGGTCGCGTCGCTGTCGGCCGTCGGGACGACAATTGCCATCGGGGTCTCGCCCCAGTCCTCACTCGGAGTTGGAATGACCGCGGCTTTCAGGACACCGGGGTGGTCGTACAGTTCGTCCTCCAGTTCGATCGAGGAGATGTTTTCGCCGCCAGAGATGATGATGTCCTTCCGGCGGTCCATGATCTGTATCATCCCGTCCTCGTCCCACGCCGCGAGGTCCCCAGTGTGGAAGTACCCCTCGGCGCGGTCGTTGAATGCTTCCTCGGTGATCTCGGGTTTGTTGAGATAGCGGTCCATTACCTGGTTGCCCTGCACCACGACCTCGCCGATCGTCGCCCCGTCGCGTGGCACGTCGGTCCCGTCCTCGTCGACGATTCGGATGTCGGTACACAGCGTCTCTGAGCCCTGCTTGACCTTGAGTTCACGGCCCCGTTCGGCGATACGCCGCGGGGAGTTGCTGGTCGTGATGATCGGGGCCGTCTCGGTCAGGCCGTAGATGTGGATGATGCGCCAGCCAAACTCGTCTTCGACGCGCTCGATGGTCGCCGTCGCCGGGGCGCTGCCGGCCGTCGCGATCCGCACGTCGCGGTCCCCCTGTGTCACTACGTCGCCGTCGTTTGCTCGGTAGTGCTGAATGAGCTTGTTCAGCACCGTCGGCGCGCCACACATGAACGACACGTCGTACTCGCGGACCCGACGGAAGGTGTCCGCGGCGTCGAAGGTCCGCTGGCAGACGTGCGTCCCGCCGGTCCCGGTGATAGCGTAGGTGTGGCCCCAGCCGTTGCAGTGGAACATCGGGAGCGTCCAGAGGTACGTGTCGTCGTCGCGTATCTCCATGTGCTGATTGAGCACCAGCGAGTGCCAGCTTTCGGTCCGATGGGTCCTGACCACGCCCTTCGGGTCCCCCGTCGTGCCGGACGTGTAGTTGATGCTGGCGTCGTCGTCCTCGGTCATGTCAGGCCGGTCCGGTTCGGCTGTCGGCTGCCCGTCGAGGACATCGCCGTACCCCTCCCAGTCCCCGTCGATACGGTCGGGCTCGTAGCCGATGAACGTCTCCGCAGGGATGTCGTCCCGTACCGGCTGGACCTTCTCCGCGAAGTCGTAGTCGGCGATGACCGTCGCGGCTTCACAGTCGTTCAGAATATACTCGATTTTCGTGGGGTCGAGCCGGTAGTTCAGCGGGACGAACACCGCGCCGAGTTTGTTTGTCGCGTACAGCGTCTCGATGAAGTAGTGTGTGTTCGGCGCGAGGACGGCCACGCGACTCCCCTTCGAAACACCGCGGTCCGACAGCGCGTGTGCCAACTGGTTGACCCGCTCGTTTACCTCCGCGTACGTGTACTCGGTGCCGTCATGGGCGACGATACCGGTCACGTCGTCGTAGATGTCCGCTGCACGGTCGATGAAGTCGGTGGTGAGCATCTCGCGTTTCATGATAACATGCCTCAATTGTCGTATTCAAACCCAATTATTATTATATTTTCTTCGTGAACGTTTGACACCCTCTTAGCTCGGTACCTACGTGTGAATTAAATCGTCAATTTCTACGACAGCAGTCTATGGCCACTCGTCCTCGTGGCCGTCCATCGGCGCTGGGACGACGCCGTCCTTCTGCGCCCAGACGCGAGCGTGGGCCGGACACACGTCCCGGTTCGCGTCCCAGGGGATGTGGAGCTCGACCGCGGCCTCGTTTTCGCAGCCGTCCTCCGCACACTGTGTCATAGAAGCGCGACGGCAATCATAGTGACCAGTATCGACGCGGTCAGCAAGGCCTGGACGACGCCGGAGGCCAGCATTCCGACGGTGGTTACCAGCGCGGCCTTCGCGCTCCCTCTGGCGTCCTCCTGCCGATAGAACTCGACGACGAACACCGTCCCGGCGACGCCCAGCAGGATGCCGAGCGGGCCGGTGACGAAAAAGAGAACGAGCGCTACGACGCCGGCGAGGGCCGCCGTCCAGTTCGACGCCCCGCCAACGCGTGCAGCAACGGCTCCGCCCGCGATATCGACGGCCCACGTCAGCAGGCCAACCAGCGTCAACAGGGCCAGCAAGAGCGTCCCGGGGTCGGTCATGCCGCTGGCGACCCAGTAGAGATAGACGCCGGCGAGCGAGACGAGCGCGCCGGGGACTTGGGGCGTGAGGCTACCGATGACACCGCCGATCAGGAGCGCAAACGCGAGTACAAACAACAGCGCTTCGAGGCCAAGCAGGCTCATAGGTGTCTGTCGAGTTCCTCCTGTACCCAAGGGTCGCCGTACAGACGCGTCAACCTTTCGACTATTCCGCCGAGGGTACGCATGCACTCACGCTCAGAGACGAACGCCAGTTCCTCGGTGACAGTTGACCATGGATGTGCCTGCAAGACCTTTCGGACAAGCAGGCGTTCCTCCCGCGGCGAGAGCGCGGTCGCGTCGGCTGGGTGCGACAGGTGTCGGCGGGTGAGGTCACGGAACGGCTTCGGGTTCGTGTCGAGAACCGACGCGCCGCCGGGGACGCCGGCAACCAGCCGCCATTCCCACTCCGAGAGCGATACCGGCCGCTCGCCGTCGGTCGCTCGAAGCACGGCCCGAACCACGTCGGGGTCACAGTCGTCGAGTGGGTCCGACAGCACCGCCGCGATTCGGTCCTGAAACCACTCCCTGTGGCGCGCCGCGAGCGCCGCCCCGTCGTCGGAACAGGGGTCGAGCATCACGACGGAGTACTCGCCGCTGGTCGCGTTCCGTGAGGTTGCGAGGTGGACGGTGTTGTAGCCGTTATCTGCCCAGAAGCGGACGAGTTCCGGCGTTGCACCGTAGCTGACCCCAACCCAGTCCACATGGTCGGCGAACTCCGCTCTGATTTCCGAGAGGAGTTTGGAGCCGAGTCCACGGGACCGGACCGCAGCGTGGGTTGCGATGCGGAGGACTCGCTGGCCGACCGGAACCCCGGCGGCTTCGTCCCGGAGTTGTGTCGATAGCACGTCTGGGAGCATATTCCCGCGAACGCGTCCGCCTTCGTACATCGTAGCCCGGGTCGACGCCGAGAGCCCGCCTTCCTGTGCCAGCAACGCCACTGCAACGACGTGGCCTTCGTGGGTCAGCGCCCGGACGGTGAGGTTCGGTGCATCAAGCAGTCGGGCCAGGTCCGAGGGTTCCGTCCGGTAATGCGCCAGCACGAGCAGGCCAAACACCTCCCGGAGCAGGTGCGTGTCGGCGAGCAGGTCAGCCGCCGACAGCTGTCGGTACTCGACGGTCTCCGGCGTCGCGTCTTCGATAAGCTGGTCGACCGGCGGGCGCGCGTCCAGCAACAGCGCCCGGAACGCCCACACCTCCACAGGGTCGGCGTCGCTGTATCGAATCGGCGTCGTCATCGATACGTCGGTGACGGCGAGGTCGCTTTCGGCAAGTCGGTCACGGAACCGGACGGAGAAGCCCCGGCCTGCCCCCTCGTAGCCGTGGACCGTCGTCGTGAAGGCGACCGCCGGGGCGTCGAGGAACTGTTCGAGTCGCCGGACCGGCAGGGCCGCGGCCTCGTCGACGATGACCACGTCGGGACCATCCGGAAGCGATGCCGCTTCGTCCGGCGGCGCATACCGCACGCAGCCCGCCCCTGCAACGTCGAGCCGCTGGGGGTTCGTCGCCCGGTCGCGAGCGAACTCGACGCCGAGCGTCTCCAGAAGATGTCCCGCCCGCGCGAACACCTCGGCGGCGCTCCGGTACTGCGGCGCGGTCACCAGTACGTCCCGCCCCTCGACGGCGAGGTTTCCGGCTGCCAGCCCGGCGGCGCTGGATTTCCCTCGCCCCCGGTCGGCCTCGACCACGACTGCCTCGCCGTCGTCCCGCAGAGATTCGAATGCCTGGACCGCGTCCCGCTGGTCGTCGGTGAGACACTGAGCGTAGGTCTCGGCGCGGAACCACGCGTCGGTTGGCGGGGTCGGGCTCGGAACCGGGCGGCTCGGTGGCGGGTCCGTCAGGCCGTCCTGCTCGACAGTGCCCGTGTCGGCATCGACGATAGCGATACCTCGGTGTGCTCGCAGCGTTTCGACGAACCGACGGCGGAAGTGGCCGCTCACGTCTTCGACGCTGAACGGCGGGACTGCGAGCGAGGCGTCGAACCCGTCGCGCTCCTCGGGCCACGTCTCCAGCGGCGGCGCGAGGAGGACGTAGAGGCCGCCGCCGTCGACAGCACCGACGGTCCGCCCGACCGCGTCCGGCCGCAGTTCCTCGTGCGCATCGAGGACGACAGCTGTCCGAGTCCGGCCGAGAAGCTCCTCGGCGCGGGACTGCTCGTGATGCTCACAGTCGAGGAACGGCTCCGGGCCGACGACGGTCGTCTCCGCGCTGGGAACGTCCGCCAAATCGAGCGCTGTTGCCGCTCGCTCCCGGGTTCGGTCGGGGTCGCCCGCCAGAACGAGTAGCCGCCGCTCGTTCGCGCGGCGGGCCTCCGCTCGAAGCGAGCGCGCGATGTCCATACCGGTGGTGGCGGACGCGCCAGTATGGACCTGACGGTCACGGCGCTCCCCAGGTACGCTTTTTATCGGACCGGACACAGTCGTCGGCATGGCTCCCCTCCAGACCCCGCTCTGTTCCGAGATCGGTATCGACCACCCAGTCGTGCAGGCACCAGTCGGGAGCGTCTCGACGCCGCCCCTGGCCGCGGCAGTCGCTGACGCGGGCGGCCTCGGGATGCTGGCGATGTCGTGGCGCGAGGCCGACGCGATTCGTGACGCGTACACGGACGCTGCAAACGCGACTGACGGCGTGGTCGGCGTCAACGTCGTCCTCGACGAGTCGACGGGCGTGCTCTCACCGTCGGCGTGTCTTGATGCCTGTCTGGACGCGGGCGCGTCGGTCGTCTCCTTCTCGTTTGGCGATGCCGGGCCGTACATCGACCGGGTCCACGAGGTCGGCGGGACGGTGATGGTCACGGTCGTGAGCGCGGCCGAGGCCAGGGCGGCCGTCGACGCCGGGGCCGACGTAGTGGTCGCACAGGGCCGGGAGGCTGGTGGCCACGTCCAGAGCGACGTGACGACGATGTCGTTGCTCCCGCGGGTGGCCGACGCGGTTCCGGTCCCGGTCGTCGCGGCCGGCGGTCTCGGGGATGGTCGCGGCCTCGCGGCGGCGCTGACGCTGGATGCTGACGGCGGCTGGTTCGGCACTCGGTTCGTGGCAACCGAAGAATCGGGCGCGCACGAGGCATACCGGCAACAAATCGTTGACGCGCCAGAGACGGCGACGCGGTTTACCGACCTGTTCGACCGGGGCTGGCCGGACCAGCCACACCGAGTCCTCGAAACCGACGAGGTCCGACAGCAGGCAGGACATGACTTAGATGAAATCGACGACGCCAGCGACCCCGAACAAATTGCACAGATGCCCGACGGCGAGCCGATTAGTCGGTTTGCTGATATGCCCCCGATTGCGGGGATGACCGGCGATGTCGAGGCCCTGCCACACTACGCCGGGCAAAGCACCGGTCTCGCACAGGACGTCCGGCCCGCCGGTGAGGTGGTGGCCCGTCTCGTCTCGGACGCGCGGGCCGCGCTGGCCGATGCGTCGGCGGCCGCGGAATAGGCAGACCCCCCGACAGCACCCGTGTGGCGGGCTGGCACGGGATTTCGGCTTCGAAAGCGCTTTTAGGGCCGGTAGCACAGAATGGGGTACAGCCTGCGCCGAGTTGATGATGCTCCCAGCCTTTTCAGGATACACACCATCACGGTGTGACGGGCCTCGCGGCCCGGACACGGCGGGGGAGCCTGAGCTCGCGCGCAGGAGGTGAACATACAAATGCCAGTATACGTAGATTTCGACGTTCCCGCGGACCTCGAAGACGACGCCCTTGAGGCGCTCGAGGTTGCCCGGGACACAGGCGCAGTAAAGAAGGGTACAAACGAGACGACCAAGTCCATCGAGCGCGGCTCCGCTGAGCTCGTCTTCGTCGCCGAAGACGTCCAGCCCGAGGAAATCGTCATGCACATTCCGGAGCTTGCCGACGAGAAGGGCGTTCCCTTCATCTTCGTCGAGCAGCAGGACGACCTCGGTCACGCCGCCGGGCTCGAAGTCGGCTCGGCCGCCGCAGCCGTCACCGACGCCGGTGAGGCTGACGCCGATGTCGAGGACATCGCCGACAAGGTCGAGGAGCTTCGGTGAGGTGACCTCGGATGAGCGCTGAGGAATCCGAAAGCAGCGGTTCCACGCCCGCCGAGGTTATCGAAGTCGTGGGCCGGACGGGGATGCACGGCGAGGCCATGCAGGTCAAGTGCCGCATCCGCGAAGGCGAGAATCAGGGGCGCATCATCACGCGCAACGTTCTCGGCCCGGTCCGCGAAGGTGACGTGCTTCAGCTCCGCGAGACGGCTCGCGAAGCCGACACCATCGGAGGGCAGTAACCATGCCCCGGACACGCGAATGTGACTACTGCGGCACGGACATCGAACCCGGCACGGGCACGATGTTCGTCCACAAGGACGGCGCGACGACGCACTTCTGTTCCTCGAAGTGCGAGAACAACGCCGACCTGGGCCGCGAGGCCCGCAACCTCGAATGGACCGACACCGCTCGCGGTGAAGCCGGTGAGGCCGAGGACGAGGCTGAAGAAGCCGAAGCTGACGAAGCCGAGGAAGCTGCTGCCGACGCCGACGAGGCAGAAGCTGACGCTGACGCCGAAGAAGCTGATGCCGACGAGGCCGACGCAGATGCTGAGGACGAGGCGGACGAGGAAGCTGAGGAGGCTGAGGCCTGATGTCCGAGCACGAGCGCACGTTCGTGATGGTCAAGCCTGACGGCGTCCAGCGCGGTCTCATCGGGGACATCGTCTCCCGCTTCGAGGACCGCGGCCTGAAGATGGTCGGCGGCAAGTTCATGCAGATCGACCAAGAGCTCGCCGAGGAGCACTACGGCGAGCACGAGGACAAGCCGTTCTTCGACGGGCTTGTCGACTTCATCACCTCCGGGCCCGTGTTCGCGATGGTCTGGGAAGGTCAGGACGCGACTCGGCAGGTCCGCACCATGATGGGCGAGACGGACCCCGCCGAATCGGCTCCCGGCACCATCCGTGGTGACTACGGGCTCGACCTCGGTCGGAACGTCATCCACGGCTCCGACCACGAGGACGAGGGCGCAAACGAGCGCGAAATCGAGCTGTTCTTCGACGAGGACGAACTCGTCGACTGGGACCAGATCGACTCGTCCTGGCTGTACGAGTAACGCCAGGTCGACCGCCGCGTTTTTTCGAGCACAACCACCTTGAGGACGGCGTCCGTATCGCCAGTATGAGCCTGACGCTCTACCAGCTCGACGGCTGTCCGTATTGTGAGAAGGTTGCCGACCGACTGGACGAACTCGGTATCGAGTACGACAGCGTCTGGGTCGAGGCGCTACACTCGAAACGCGACGAGGTGAAGCGGGTCTCCGGTCAGCGGGGGGTCCCGGTTCTAGTCGATGACGACCGCGGCGTCACGATGGCCGAGTCTGACCGCATCCTCGAGCTTATCGAGACGACTTACGCGCCCGAAGCCCAGTCGGCGTAGAGATAGCGAGCGGCCGCGCCGAGACTCGCAAATAGCAGTGGGAGGAAAAACAGCAGAATGAGGAGCCATAGCACCGCAGGTGCGGCCTGTCCCTCACCGCCGCCATCGAACATGACCGTCCGGACGAACACGAAGCTCCCGGCGAATCCCGTTGCGACATAGCCGAAGCCGATGCCGGTTCCGACGAGCGCCGCTTCCTCGAGCAGGCTGTCCGACCGGGCATCGCCGCGATAGCGCTCAAACAGCGCGCCGACGACAAGCAGCGAGACAATCGGAATCAGAAAATAGACTATCGGCGGGATGCTCGCTCCCTGTGCGCCGTACAGGACGTTCCGTGCGGCCGAGCCGTACACCTCTGCGTCCGATGCCGTCACCAGCGTCGGCACGTGGTGGGCGTTGTACAGCACGAACCCGTACTGGACTAGTCGGTCCGACAGTTCTGGCAGGTTGACCGACGACGGGCCGACGAGAAACAGCAGGGCGACGAGCAGATACTCGACAGCCAGCGTCCCGGCTGCGACGCCGGCCGCGCGGAGCCACGGAAACGTTCGGAGGCTCTCAGCTAGCAGGTGACTCTCCAGTTGTGGCTGTTCGGCAGTCGCAGTCGGTGGTTCATCGACCAGCGACTCGTCGACCGATGGTCCGGCCCCGTCGTCGCTCGCCTCGTCGGTCCCATGTTCAGTCACGTCTAGCCGTATCAACTTCAATGACGGAAAAAAGGGTTCCGGTGGTCGCTACTCTGACTCGAAGTCAAGCGCCGCGCCGTTGATGCAGTACCGCTTCCCGCTCGGCTCTGGTCCGTCGTCGAACACGTGGCCCAGATGACCGCCACACTCGGCACAGACGACTTCCGTTCGCTCCATCCCGTGGCTGTTGTCCGCTCGTGTTTCGACGTTGCCTTCCTGATACACGTCCCAGAAGCTCGGCCAGCCGGTTTCTGATTCGAATTTCCTGTCGCTATCGAACAGTTCCGTCCCACAGCCGGCACAGGTGAAGACGCCCTCGTCTTCTACGTCGATGAGGTCGCTGCTGAACCGCGGCTCTGTTCCAGACTCGCGGAGGATTCGGTACTCTTCGTCGGAGAGTATTTCGCGCCACTCTTCGTCGTTATCCGGGAGTTCTTCTTCGGATTCACTCATGCTCTCCCGTACGCCCTCCAGCGGTAAAAGCGTAGACCTCTCCGGTAGTGACAACCACGGTACGGTGGCAAAGACGCGGCATGCAATGGCCGTCTCTGGCGGCGCACAGGGCGTCTGCCAGTGTGGCAATCACAGCTCCTCGTCGATGTGATCCGCCGTCTTCAGCGCGAGCGCAGCAATCGTGAGTGTTGGGTTGTTCGCTCCAGCGGTGGTGAATACGCTCGACGACGCGATCCAGAGGTTCGCGAGGTCATGTGTCCGACACTGTTCGTTTACTACACTTTCTGCCGGATCAGTACCCATCCGCGTTGTTCCCATGTGGTGCGTACTCATTCCTCTCCCGCTCAGAGTTTTCACATCGGTAATCTCGGCACCGAGCTCTGTCAGAATCGACTTTTGGATCTCTAAACAGTGCTCCATCGTCTCCTGAGCGTGGGCTCCGTCAGAAAGATTGATCGACGGCACCGGTCGGCCGTGGTTATCTGTTTTCGAGTAATCCAGTGTGACCCGGTTGTCAGGCCGCGGCAGCATCTCGCCCGCGCCACGTATCGAGAGTGGATACGGTGGTCCCGAAGTCGTCGGAAGTTCAAGAGCGTCACCCAGTTGCATCTCGTTGAGCGGGTCTGTCGCGAGTTCAGCCAGTGCATCCGGAGTCGGGTTGCGAACGATGTCGAGGAACCGCGATGGAGATGTCGGTGGAAGTCTGGACTGCGCACCTCCTGACGTAGACTTCGCGGTGTTGCTAAACGTGAGGTGGTAGCTCCCGGGGCCGGTCTCCTCGTGCGCATAGAACTGATCGCTCCGACTGGAAACCCAGCCGATATTGCTCTGTCGTGTCGGCTCTTCGAGTGTCCCTGTCGTCCTGACGCTAGGGTGGTCCATGAGGTACCGACCGACTGCCCCGCTGGAGTTGGCTAATCCATCCGGATACACGTCCGAATCCGACAACAGCAGCAACCGCGGCGTTTCGATTCCGCCACACGCGATGACGAAGTGGTCTGCCTCTTGCCGGTACTGACGCCCGTTGGGGGTCGCGTAGACGACTGATTCCACGTAGTCACCCGTCCGGTCGTGCTCCACGGAGAGTGCCTGCACCTGATCAACGATCCGCGCACCAGCTGACTCGGCCTTCCGGACGTGGACTTCGGCGCTGTACTTCGCCCCCGACGGACAGGCGTTGCAAACGCCGTATCCGACGCATTCGGAGCGGTCATCGTATTCCTCGGAGTTGATGGCTTTCGGCTGGGACGCCATCGCGATTCCGAGTTCCTCACAGGCCTCGGCAAACAGCGAATCCGAGTAGCTCGGCTCGAACGCTGTCAGTGGATAGGGCTCTTTTCGCGGCGGTCCGTGTGGGTTGTCATCGGCCCCTGAAACGCCCATCTCCCGTTCGGCGCGCACGTAGTACGGCTGAAGGTCGTCGTAGCTGATCGGCCAATCCTGTGCTACCCCGTACCGCGTGTTCATCTCGAAGTCTTCTTCGTGAAGCCGCGGTGTGTTTGCGTCCCAGTGTAAGGACGTGCCACCGACCGCCTTCACACGGGTCTCGTTAAGCCGTGCATTGATGTCGCCGGTCGACGTGTATCCATCCCGTTCGCCATTACGCCAGAACGCGTCACGTTCGAAGTTCGGACGCAGCCACATCTCCATGCGTCGGTGGTGGTCCTCTGAACTCAACCGTTCGCCCGCCTCGAGTACCACGACATCGTGCCCGCGCCGTGCCAGCGAGTAGGCAGTGAAGGCTCCAGCCGGCCCTGCCCCGACGATACAGACGTCAGCCTCAGTCGGAGTTCGGTCGTCTGCGGCCGTCATCGTTCACCTCCCTCCGGCCCTTGCTGGTATGCCTCTCGCCCACCGGGATGTCCGGGCGGATTCTCGACCCCAAGCAGTTTGCCACCCGCAGGAGACGTAAACAGGACGTACAACAGGTCGCCTACGAGATAAAACCGGACCCGTTCCGCAGTTGTTCCGTCAGCAGTGGGATGCACTGTGGTCACGCCCATTGACTGCAAGACCTGTCGCCGCCGCCCTGCTGAAAGGTCGGCAATCCTGCCACCAAAGCGTGCGCTGGCGTGATCGTCGACCGCTTCGATAGCAGTAACGAGGTTGTCAAAATGATCTGGTTCCGGTTCAACCCGCCCAAACACGCGGCTCTCGATGAACGACCGCTCTATGGAGACCTCTGACGGGTACACCGCGCTGGCGATAGCCGTCAGCGCGTCGATGTGGGCTGCCGATGCTGGATGGGAGCTAGACTCCGTCGCAGAATCGGCAGCCAATAACTCGGGAGAGCCGGTGCCATATCCGTAGCCTGCAGCCGCGAATGCCGTGCCACCGAGGGCTGTGAGAAATTGGCGTCTGCTCGGAACGCCATCGTCTGACTCGGACTGGTTTTCAGTCATTGGACAGCCCTCCGCTGATAATCCCAACACCATGCACAGTGGATGAGAGGACCTGCTCGTGGTAGGTACACCACCAAAACATAGCGGTTAGCGCGACTGGCGCTGAGAGAACCACTGCCAGTTCACCGTAATTATACACACTGAGCAGGGCGGTTGTCCCAACAGTAGCTATCGGCGAACCGCTGCCGAGGAAGCCGGTGACGAACGCGCGGAATGCGCTTGCTGTCGGATACAGTCCCAGATCGTGGACGAAAACATCGAGCGCCGAGACGCCACACAGCCACCCAGTGCCGATGAAAAACACGCCGATAGCCGTCCCAGTGGTCGGCCCCTTAGGGTTTCGTCTGTGGCTCTCAGATTCGAACAACGAGTGGCCACGAGTGTCTGTCTGGCCGACATAGCTACCGAGACGTTTGACGGCTCCAATAGCGGCCAGTCCAAACACGCTGAATCCAACAGCCGCGAGAACTCCCGGAAGGAATCCACTAACGGCCGTGTAAAAGCGTTGCGCCCCCAGAACCATTACCAGCCATGCCCCAAACGCTGTTGCATTGACCCCACTGACCAGCATGATTCCGGCGTAGGCCGGAGCCACCCGATGCATCGATTCCAGGCCCTGCCTTTCCTGACCGCTAGAGAGTCCGCTAGCGAGCCACACGACTCCACAGGCAAAAGCCAGTACCCATGCCGCCGTGCCTGCCGTCCAGTACCCGATGGTCCCGTGGAAGCCGTCGTGGATGATGAGCCCAGCGACGCCACCGAGCGGTGTTGTGGGACCAATGAGAACGGTCGCTGCGACGAACGCGCCACCGACATACGCCATCGAGATAGCTGTCCGCGTTGCTATCTCAACTAAGAGAAACCCGAGAACAGCCGCTAGCGTAATCGTCACTTGGTCGTCTCTACCCACCCTGCATTGATTGTCTCTCCCCCACATACACCCCGAATAATGCCATTCCAGTATTGTTAGCCACAATTTAATTCAAAATATATCCACGGTTACGGCTTCCTCGACACTGGCTCCGAGCCGTGCCCACGTATTCCAACAGGATGGTGTCGAGCGAACCGGGCGCGCCACAGATACCGATCACGGGTCACGGCTACACTTCGGGAACGAATCGAAAAGCGGTGGCTTCGGCTGTCTTTTTGCAGTTCAGTTCCGAATTAAAGCGCCGAAGCCAGGGGTGGGATTTGAACCCACGAACTCTCGATTACAAGTCGAGTGCTTGGACCACCCAAGCTCCCCTGGCACGGTTGCATACCTGCGTTGTGTGGGGACCGTTTAGAGAGTATCGTTTTCGGTCGGCTTTTCGAGTTCGATTCGGTGTGGTGCGTAGCCGTGTGCTCGATAGAACTGTCGGGCGGACTCATTGTCTGCCATCGCTTCCAGCGCAAGGATATCTGCACCGGCTTGGCGGAGTAGTTCCTCCGCCGTATCGAGCAGTTCGCTGCCGATTCCCTGGTTCCTGTGGACCGGTTCGACGAAGATGTTCTCGATGATGCCCCGCGTCTCGTCCTGTTCGTACCGGCCACTGTCGAGAGTCATCATGACGAACCCGATGATGTGCTGGTCTATGCGGGCGATACGAACATTCTCGGCGACGATGCGCTGTACGACAGTCTCTCGGACCGCAGTCCGGTTGCGGTCCCCGAACAGATGTGACCCGTGGGCACGCTGGCTCTCCGCCAGCCGGACCCACAGGTCGACGATGGTGTCCACGTCATCCATCGAGGCGGTGGCGATTTCCACGGTGCTACTCCGTGTTGTACGGTCAAAACAGTTCGGCTACGCCGCTGTATCCGTCTTTGCGGGGAGAGGCCGCTGGAGTGGCTCAGACGTCACGACAGTCCGCACAGAGGAGCTGTCCATTGAACGAGGCCAGATTCCGCGTAAAGGTGCTACAGGCGGAACAGATGCCCTGACTGTCGAACGAATCCTCGGCGGCGGACTGCATCCCGTCGGTCGTGGCTTCCTGCCCAGTTGTCGCAACCGGCGAGGGCTGTTCGACGACGTCTGTCGACTCGCTCTCTAATCGTGCAGTCGAGAGGATATCGTGCTCAGTCAGCGTCCCGAGCGGCTCTCCGTCAGCCGTTACTAGGAGGAACTCAGCGGACCGTGTCGCCATTCGGTCCCGGGCTGCCGGGAGTCCAGCATCGGGGCCAATTGTCGGAATGGATTCACGCATCACGTCGCCGACGGTGGCAGTCTCCGGGTCACCGCCGTCGACGATGTATGCCAGTACGTCTCTGTCCGTCGCGACACCGACTGGTTCGTTCCCCCGTAACACGAGAATCGGATGCTGATCCTCTCGGATCAGCAACTCCGTCGTTTCAAGGAGGTCGTCGGACTCGCTTGCACCGACGTACTCTCTGTTCATAACCTCCCGCACAGTGACCTCACCGTTCATGTGTGTCATTACCACATGACTGGTCTAAAAGATACCTCCACTACGTTTATATCGCGTGGTTCACAAGTTACTCACTTGTCTCGGTTTCGATGGTGACGGCCTCGCCAGTCGCCCGACAGGTTTCTAGTGCGTGCTTGGCATCCATCCCGGCCGTCGCTGCCGTCCGCCCGCGTCCGACGCCGACTTTCAGCTCCACGTCGACTTCTTCGCGGACGTGGCTGATTGCGTCGTGGTAGTCCGCTTCATCCAGGTCCGGACAGACTGCGATGACGTTGTCGCCGCCGACGAAAAACGACAGCGAGTTGTGGGCCTCGCGCATATACTTCATGAGGGCTGCGTAGCCCTGCTCGATCTGGATGAACGTGTCGAACTCGTTGAGTTGGTCGGTGTACTTCTCGGTGGCGTCGTCGACATCGAAATGCGCGAGTTGCACGTCTGTCGGTTTCCGGAACTCCTCGTCGATTGTCTGGCCACGTAGCACTTCTCGTCGCCCCTTGTCCTGTGCACTCCCGGCCTCCTGAAGTTGCTCCGTCGCCGTTCCCAGCGCCGAGACGGGTGTCGTTCCCGTTGCGACAGAGAGGCTCATCGTCACGGGGTAGCGATTACCAACGGATTCCTGAATGAGTGCGTGTGCTGCCTCGTCCAATCCGTTCGTTACGGCGATCATGTTGTCGAACCGCGAGAAGAAGATGTAGCCGTCGCGGTTCCCGACCAACTGTGCGAGGTCAGCGTACAACCGGGACTGGAGCGTCTGAAGATCGACTTCACGGCGGGGTTCAGGCGTCACAGTCCACGGCCCGTAATTATCAATCTGTATATGGGTGATCTGGGTGTTGGTCACTGTCCATCGACAGTTTGGAAGCAATAGGTATTGCTCTGTCGGAATATACCCGCAGAACGGACTGGTGGCTGGTCCGAACCGGTGTCGAGTTCCGGACACACGGCCTAGTTTAGCGGTTGGTAGTTGGCACCGCATCGTAGCGCTGTATCTCCACGGTTCCAACCATCGAATCGTACGTGACGGTGTCTGTCGCCGTCAGTTTTGGCAGGTGCTCCGTGAACAGCTCCTCGGTGAGTTCGTCCCTCGCAGTGTCCGGGACCGCTGCTGGCTCGATGTCACGCTCGACCGCGAGAACCGCTGCCGCGAGGTCTGACACGACTACTGGCTCATCGCGGTCAGCCAGTATCGAGAGCGCGCGCCGACGAGTGTCATTCGACAACAGGTCAGCAACAACCTCCTCGGGAAGCCCGTGTCCGGTCCGGTCACCGTTTGAAGATGTCGTCGCCATACGCGACGCTACACCGGCCACCCACAAGTATGTGTCGTGCCCACACACTACACAATCAGGCCTGTTCGAGTCTGTACGGCCACCAGTCCGCCTCGCGCAGCGCGCGCCCAAGCGATTTGTGGAAGTCCGGGAAGTCCTCGAACTCCTCTTGATCGACGTATTCGAAGATGTCCGCCACGCTGACGACCGTCTCGTAATCGATCCGAACCGGGTGGTCTCCGTACTGTTCGACGTACTCCTCGGCGGTCAGCGGGAAGTCTTCGTCCTCGTCGACTTTCTTCGCCAGCACAGCGTGACCGTACTTGCGCCGGCCCTCGCTTCCTTCCTCGCCGTCCGGATCGTGTGGCCAATCCATACGCGAGTCTCTGGACACTGGCACAAAAAGGGTTTCTCTCCCCGCCTACAGTTCGAAGCCGCTGTCGTTCCGGCTGCCACCCCGTCGGAGGAGCGCGATAACGACACCGAACAGCAGCAACGCACCGAGGAGTCCGCCGATGACCAGCATCGTGCTGATACCCATGACTGTCGCCGGAAGCGGGCCGAGTCCGCCGTCACCGTCAACCGCGGGTTCAGTCTGGATCGCTGGCTCTGTTCCCGTCGGTTCCGTTTCTGGTTCAGCGCCGCCGTTTCCGTCGGTCTGGACCTGGCTCTCGGTTACCTGAATCTCGCCGGCGTTGACATCGTTGAACTTGATCTGGAACGTCCCCGGCGTCGTCACGACCGTCGACAGCGTCACCGTCTGTTCGGTGTCCGCTGGCACAGTCACCGAGGTCTGGTTGACGACCGCATCGTCCACCCGCATCTGTGCGTCGTAGGGGCCCTCGATACTGCCGTCGTTGGCGACCGTCGCTTCAACGACGACCCGTTGCCCCTCAGGAGCCTGCTCGCTGACGACTGAGGTTCGCGTGATGCTGAATGCAGGCTCGATCTTCCCAATCGCATAGGCCGATGCGCCCGCCGTGTCCGCTTCGTATACGACTTGATCAGTCCGCTCCTCAACAACGCTCGTTTCAGCGGCTTGCCATGACCCGTTCACACGGTGATACACACGGACCGCCGAAGCATCGATCCCGGCCGACTGGAGGTTCGAGCGGTTCAACACGAACTGCATCGACGACGGCTGAACCCCTGCTGACGAGCCAACGGTAACCACACCGAACACCGATGCATCGTCGTTATCGGGTACCGCGATGTCTGCGTCCGCGGGGTCTGTGTACTCGGTTACGTTCTGTGTGAACGACCGCTGGGATGCGTTTACACTCCATGACTGGACCGTGAACGTCCGGTTCATCGCGCTCGGCATCTCGACTTCGTATGGCTTCGTCGTTGGAACCGCGCCGCCACGGACCTCGGTCTGTCGGCTGGTCGCATCCTGTCGTATCGTCATTGCAGTCGCTTTCTTGACCTGAACGGTACCAGCCGACCGTTTTGGACTTTTGACCGTAATCTGATATGTCCCAGGCGTGTTAAACGTTAGTGCCCGTGTCCGCTTTGCCGATGACCCGGAATCGACGGCTACCCGTTCGGTTGCTTTCGTCGTTCCGTTCGCCACGTACTCAACGCTCATCGCACCCCCGGAGCTCCCGGTGTTCTTGACCGTTGCGGTGACGTTTACCGATTCACCGGCCAGTATCGTGTTTACCTCTTTCGATGCGCCAGACACGAACAGTCGTGGTGCAGCAGCAGCAGGGCCTGCCGCTGTCGCTGCAAGGAGGAGAGCAACGACACAGACCGAGAGGAGGCTCGGAAGATGCTGCTTTGGGGACCTCTCTTCACGTACCATTACTCAAATATAATCCAGACCATCGACATAAAACCGCCCGATTGCCTCGATCCGGTAAACTGTCCTTACGAATCGGAAGGCAGCGAATTCTGTCACCCTCGCGGTAGCGTCTGTCACCCACGTAGTCTGTTGCTACTGGTCTCGATGTCATTCAGAGCAAGATGTCACACGTGCTGCGTTCATGCGCTGGGACCTGCAGGGTTCAAGTCGCCAGTGTGTACCGACGGCTCCTCGCGTATTCGCTCGGAGCAATACGGTGGGACTGGGATTTGAACCGAGCCGAGACGGTCCTGCTC
This sequence comes from Haloarcula sp. R1-2, assembly GCF_011627385.1. NCBI lineage: Archaea > Methanobacteriati > Methanobacteriota > Halobacteria > Halobacteriales > Haloarculaceae > Haloarcula > Haloarcula sp. R1-2. Next base: position 976,094 of record NZ_JAANTG010000001.1, on the reverse strand, counting down.
ACGTCGTTGCGCGGGCTGCGACTCGTCGGCTTCAAATCCCAGCTGGCGTACTTGCCACTCACGGTTTGTTCGTGGCAAAATACGGTGGGACTGGGATTTGAACCCAGGAATCCGTGAGGATACCTGCTTTCAAGGCAGGCGCAATAGGCCGCTCTGCCATCCCACCGCAGTCAAGCATATTCGGTGGGCCTTCTAAGACCTGTCGGTCTCTCTGACCACAGTCGCCGAACCCTCATCGTCAATGATACGTATCCCGAGGTCATTGAGGAACGCTGTCGTCCGTTGCGGTACGACCCGACCAGCCCGGTTCCGGGCCCGGAGCAGCGGCACGATGGTTTCGAGATCTGCTCGCGTTTCGAGGACGGCTGACGGCGGGAGAAAGTCCACGTCGAGGCCGGCATCTCCAGCACGTTCGCCGATAGTTTCGACCGTCGGGGTGGCGTAGCTGTCCTCGAAATCTATCGGCTCGCCGAACCCGGCGTAGTAGACGCGGCCGCCCGCAGCGGGGCCAAGAACCACGCCGCTGGACCGGAGTTTCATCGCCGCGCTGTCGATGAGTTGTCGGTTCAACAGTGCCGCTGTCGGTTCGACGGCGGCGACGGTTGCGACGTCTTCCCGGTCAAGGAGGTGCGTCACTGTGTTCCCGACCCGACCAGCGAACGTCGACCCGACTTGGACCTCGAATCGGGCGTTGCCCGGTGATTCAAGCGCCTCTGTCACTGGCTCCCGAACCGCGGTCTCGGGGTCGACACCGTCTGGCACCTGTTCCGAAGGTCGATAGTTCACTAACAACTCGGCACCGCTGATCTCCACCGCACGACAGACATCGAGCAACATGGCTTCGTATAGCTCGGCGGCCTCGGCGTCGTCTACGATGCCGCCCGCCAGATCCTGTAACACGAACCCTTCGACTGGCGGGTCAGCCAGTACAGTTACCGTAGTCATACTGTCTTCTCGGCCCGACTGTGATTAGTCGCTTGTGTTCCGGTGTAGCCACGGAACAATTATAAGATGTGAGGAAAACTTGATAACTAAGAGAAACTATATGGAGCAATCCCAGACCTACAGATGTGATGGATGTGGGTCGGAGTATCGGGTGCTTGGAGAGCCCCAACCGAAGGTCGTGTGCCGCGACTGCGACCGCGAAGCCACGTTATCTGGGACGGCGGCGGCACAGCGGGCGTACCGTCTCGGCTACACACGGTACCGTGAGGCGCGCCGCCAGCTATCGGATGCGCTGGCGACCGTCGAAGACGGGGAGCTGGCGCTCGCTCGCGGTGGGTTCGACAGTGCCGCGTCGGATTTCGAGGACAGCGTCGAGGAGTTCACGACGGCTGTTCGCGAAGCGAACGACGACGTGCTGACCGAGTGGTCGGAACGAGCACGCAAGAAAGCGACCTGCCTCTGGCAAGCCGCCGAATGGCTCAGCGGCATGACCTACGCCAGCGAACAGGGTGAGTCGACACAGGCGAGCCAGTACCGCCACGACGCCGAGAACCGTCTACAGGCAGCAACGGAGTACGGGACAGTGTCGAGCCCGAAAGAGTTACTTCAGGCCGCTGCGACCGAAGTCCAGTCTGACACCTGACTACCGGCCGCGCCGGCCCTTCGTCTGCCGGTAGTCCTGTCCAAGCGTCTCGCTGAAGTGTTCCAGAAACGCCGTCCGCTGTTCGTCGGTCTGTTCGCTCGGCGGAATCATCGGGAGGATCTCGAACCCGCGGCCGCGGATCGTCGTCGCGTGGCGGTCCTCAATGTCGAGTTCGTCCTCGCTCATCGTCGTGTACTCGAAGGCCAATTCTTCGAGCGGCCGTTGTCCGACCGGCAGTAGGATCTCGGGGTTGATCATCCGTATCTCGCTGTTGAGATACGGCTCGCAGTTGACGACTTCCTCGTCGGTCGCCTCCCTATCGGGATGGCGACAACGGGTGACGTACGTCAGGAAGGTGTTCTGTAGCTGCGGCCTGTCGGCATCCGGGTCCGAACACATATCGACCGCGGCGAGGATGTCGAGCAGTTCGCGCTCGTTCTCGCCGGTAAAGGGGAGACCGGACTCGTCAGCGCCGACTGCGGGCGAATCGCCGAGAACGATGAACTCGGCCCCCACGTCACCGTAGCCGTGGACGACGTTCTCGCGCGTCTCACACAGCGCGGGACAGTTCTGACACTCCTCGTCCATCCCGAACGGGTTCGACTTGGACTCCTGTTGTGCGTCCATGTTAGTCGTCGTCGATAGTTTTTGCGTGGGTGTCCGCGTCCTCTGGGTCGTTCTGCGGGCTGGACGGGTGGTAGTCGGTGTCGTACTCGCCTGGCCGACCGTCGAGTCGGTCGGGATTGATGCGGCCGCCAAGGAGCATGAAGTCAAGGACCGTACAGGCGAGCATAGCCTCGACGACCGGGACCGCCCGCGGCGGCAGGACCGGGTCGTGGCGGCCGGTAACGGTAATTTCCTTGCCTTCGCCGGTCTCCCAGTCGACAGTCTCCTGCGTCTTTGGAATCGACACCGGCGCGTGCCATGACACTTCGCCGTAGATGGGCTGGCCGGTCGTGATGCCGCCCTGAATCCCGCCGTGGTCGTTGCCGACAGGCGTGGGGTGACCGTCTTCGTCGAACTCCCAGTTCTCGGTGTACTCACTGCCCTTGGTCGTCCGGGCCTCGCGGCCGATGCCGTACTCGAAGTCGTTGACCGCCGGAATGGAGTACATCGCCTGGCCGAGCCGGGACGGGAAGCTATCGAACCGGGGTGCGCCGAGGCCGGACGGGACGCCGCGACACTCGAAGTAAATCGCGCCGCCGATGGAGTCGCCCTCCTTCTGGTGCTGGTCGGCCACGTCGCGCATCTCCTCGGCGGCCTCGGGGTCAGCACAGCGAACCTCGTTTTCCTCGCTGTGTTCGAGCATATCCTCGAAGGTGACCGGCCCAGCCTCGACGTCGCCGATCTGGCACACGTGGGCCTTGATCTGGACATCGTAGTCGGACTGTTCGAGGACCTGCTTGGCGACGCCGCCGGCGGCGACCCAGTTCACCGTCTCGCGGGCAGAGGAGCGACCGCCGCCGCCCCAGTTCCGGGTCCCGAACTTCGCGGAGTAGGTGTAGTCACCATGAGACGGCCGCGGGGCCGTGATGAAGGGCTCGTACTTGCCCGAGCGGGCGTCCTTGTTCTGGATGACCATCCCGATAGGCGTCCCCGTCGTGTAGCCGTCCTGAATCCCGGAGTTGATCGTCACCTTATCGGGCTCGCCCCGGGAGGTGGTGATCATCGACTGGCCGGGCTTGCGCCGGTCGAGGTCTTTCTGTATCTCTTCCTCTGAGAGTTCGACGCCCGCCGGAACGCCGGAGACGGTACAGCCCATCGCCTCCCCGTGAGACTCGCCATAGGTCGTCATGCGGAACAGACGACCGAATTCGTTGCCGTTCATTACAGTGGTGTCGGGGTTGCGGGCATTTGAACCTTGTAGATGCGCCCGTCAGTCGTCGAGCCACCTGACCCGGTCGAGGAACTGCACCGTCTTCGCCCCCTTGACCTGTTTCTCGAAAACCGCATCGAACACCTCATCTGTGTCGTCAGGCCGGGGCTCCCAGGTGTACCGTACCAGCGTTACGTCCGGATACTTCGTGTTGACCGCACGGGCGAAGTTGCCCTCTGACGAGGCAGTGCGCCGGCGTCCGACCACCACGCAGTCGAACTCGCGGTCGGCCAGCACTGTCATCGCCCGGTCGGTGTTTGGTGTCGTTACTAGTTCGACTGCCTCGCGCTCGTCGGCAATATCGGCCTGCAAATCAAGCAACAACTGGTCGTCATCGACGTAGAGGACTGTCGTAGGGTCCGCAGTAGACTGTTCGGAAGCGCTCGTTTGATTCACAACGTGTGTTGTAAATGTTCTTCGTCGCGTAAAAGCGCACTTATCTATCAGATACGTAATACTCTTTCATTGCAAAAACCGACCTGCTGGTGACCCGATACCCTATTGCTCGACAGCAGCGCCAAGCGAGTCGAGCACGTCGAAGAAGTCAGGGAAGGACACGTCAACGTGTTCTGCGCCGGTCACCGTCGTTTCGCCGTCGGCGACGAGGCCGGCGACGGCCAGCGACATGATGATGCGGTGGTCCGCACGGCCTTCCACGGTTGTGCCGACGAGGTCGCTGTCAGCGCCGTAAACGAACAGTTCGTCCTGGTGTTCTTCGACCTCCGCGCCCATCTTCGTGAGTTCCTCGGCCATCGCGCTCACGCGGTCAGTCTCCTTGTACCGGACGTGCTCGGCGTCGGTAATCCGGGTGACGCCGTCGGCAGCGGCCCCAAGCGTCGCGATGGTCGGCAGGAGGTCCGGCGTGTCTTCGACGCCGACCTCGATGCCAGTCAGTTCGGACTGTAAAACGGTGATTTCGCCGTGTTCCTCGTCCCAGTCGAGGTCGGCCCCCATCCGGTCGAGGATGTCAACGATGGCGGCGTCACCTTGCGCGCTCGGGAACGCCGACGTGACCCGGAGGCCGTCCTCGGCGGCGAGCGCGCCGGCCGCGAGCAGGTAGCTCATCGACGAGAAGTCCCCGGGGACGTTGTAATCGCCGCCGTCGGGGACGTAGGTCTGGCCGCCGTCGACGGTGAAGCCAGCGTCGGTTTTCTCGGCGTCGACGCCGAACGCGTCCAGCACCTCCAGCGTGATGTCGACGTACGGTGACGACTTCAGCTCGGTCGTCAGGTCGATGTCGATGCCGTCCGGTGAGACGGCTCCGGCCATCAACAACGCAGTGATGTACTGTGAGGACACGTCGCCGGGGATTTCGACTGCCCCGCCGTCGATGCCGCCGCCGACGACCAGCGGGGCCTGCCCGTTGCGGCGGGTCGACTCGGCGTCGCCATTCAGCTGTCCGATAGCATCGAGTAGCGGCCCCTGCGGGCGCGACCGGAGGGACTCGTCGCCGGTCAGCACCGCGAGGTCGTCCTGCAGCGCGGCCGTGGCGGTGACCAGTCGCATCGTCGTCCCGCTGTTGGCACAGTCGATCACGTCGTCCGGCGTCTCCGGCCGGCCGTCGAAGCCCGTCACTTCGACCGTCGACTCGTCCTCAGCCAGCGAAACACTGCCGCCGTAGGCTTCGACGGCTCGCATTGTGGCCTTCGTGTCTGCGCTCACGAGCGGGTCGTGGACCACTGCGCCGTCCGCGTAGCCCGCGGCCAGCACCGCCCGGTGGGTGTAACTCTTCGACGGCGGTGCCTGTGCCGTCCCCTCGACCGTCGACTCGGCAATCGTGATGTCCATGCCCGGTCGGTAGCGGGCGTTCGACAAGAGACTACCGCTCCCACCCCACTGCGGTGAGAGCAACGACCTTGTGGCTGGCAGCGGTACCACCGCTATGGTCCCAGCGATGGACAGCGCGACCGCTGTCGTCACGGGTGCGAGTAGAGGTATCGGCGAGCAGATAGCTCACGCGGTAGCGGGTGCAGGCGCACATACGGTCATCTGTGCCCGCGACGCCGAGGCGCTTGAGCGGGTCGAAGCTGATATCCGGGACGCTGGTGGCTCCGTGACCGCGATTCGCACGGACGTACGTGATGAGTACGACGTTGAACGGCTGGTCGAAACTGCCATGCGGGAAGGAGGCGCAATACAGTACGTTGTCGCCAACGCCGGCGTCTACCACGGCACCGCCGGCGAGACGCCGCTCACCGAGGAATCCTACACTGCCTTTGACGACCATATCCGGACGAACGCCCGCGGCGTGTTCTCGACGATCCGGGAAGCCGTTCCGCACCTCGGCCCGGATGCCCGAATCGTCGTCCCGACGGGTGTCGTCGCCCGCGAGGGAATGCCCGGCTACGGCTCCTACGCGGTTTCGAAAGCTGCCGCAGAGGCTATTGCTCGCGGATTCGCGGCCGACCTCGATACGCCGGTCGGCGCAGTCGACCCCGGACAGGTCGCGACGGACCTCTCCGGTGACGGCGGGCGCGACCCAGTGTCAGTCGCCGAAATGGTTCTCTGGGCGCTCCGCGATGCAGACCCGTCAGCGCTGGACGGCGGTGTCCTTGATTGGGGCGACTATCGGTCGGCGACCCGGTAACCGCCATCGATGGGTTTATTGGCAACAGGCCGGTGAATGTAGATAATGTCTATTAATTCAAGCTCAGTATTTAATAACTCTGGGCGGGTGTCCGCCGCCGGTATCGCAAGTGTCGTCGGTCTGGCGGTCCTGTCAGCCGTCGCCGTCACCGGTGGGGCTATGAAAGTCCTCGTTATCTCCTGGGTCGCGTTCGCAGCAATGGCACTGGGCGCGTGGCTCGGTGCACGGGCCGACGAGACGAACCCCTACCGACTGGTCTGGGGCTACGGCCTCGCGAGCGGCGCGATGGTCACGTCGGCGGCCATGTTCCTCGTCCCGCAGGCGATGGGACTGGGCGGTCAGGCCGGCGCAGCACGAATCGGCGGTGTCGGCATCGCCGCCGGACTGGTCACCGGCTACGGCACCCACACTATCGGTCATCGACTGACCCACATCGAGACGTCCTTCGACATGACCACGATCGCTATCGCCGCCCACGCGCTCTCGGCCGGACTGGTCATCGGCTTGGTCTACGCTTCGATGCCGGACCTGGGTATCCTGCTCGGCCTCGCCATCGTCTCGCACAAAGGGCCGGCCGGCTACGCCGCCGCCCGGCGGCTCGGACGTAGCGACAAGTCCGCCACGGCGCTGTTGCTCCCCGCGGCTGGCGTTGGTCTGACGGCGATCCCATCCGCGCTGCTTCCAGTTCCGGAGTCAGCGTTTCTCAACGCGGTCATCTTCGGGTTCGCCGCTGGCATCTTCCTCCACGTTGCAATGGACTTCCTGCCGAACTGCGAAGCCGGCAGCGAGATCGATGAGGTCTGTGAACTCCACGACCACTCTCACGACCTGCTCGACGAACTCCGGACGCACGCCGTCGGGTCAACAGTAGTCGGCGCGGCCATCATTGTGCTGGCGTGGGTCGCCATCTGAACGCGTGGTTGTCGTCACCGCACGGGCATTGTCACGGCGATACTTGTCCCGTCACCATCGGTTTGAATGTCGATATCGCCACCGACGTAGCTGATAAGCCAGTACGCGAACCACAGCCCTAGCCCGGACCCGTGTTCGAGCGGCTTTTCCTCCGCCGCTTCGATGACCCGGCGCTCCTGGTCCGGAACGCCCGGCCCGTTGTCCGACACCGTCACTGTCGCTGTCGTGTCGTGGCGCTCCGCCCGAATGGTCACTCGCGGTGCCGACGCGTCAGAGTGCTTGATACCGTTCTCGATGAGTTCCTGCAACGCCGGGACAACCTTTGCATCTATCGTCGACGACGTGACGTCGCTTTCGACGATGAACTCGGCGTCGGGATATGCTGCGGCCAGCCCGTCTGTGATATCACTGAGGACGGCTTCGAGTTCGCGCTCGACATCGTCGGTAACTGAGTCCGCGAGCAGTTCCTGCACGTGGTGGGCTTTCTCGCTAATATCGAGCAGGGACTGAACGTTCCCTTTGATCGTCTCAAGATGAGCAAGCGCGTCCTCGTCGTCGACTAGCTCTGAGAGAATATCTGCACGTCCGCTGATCGTCGTTCCGTTGTTCCGGAGATTGTGGCGGAGAATCCGGTGAAACACGGTGAGTTGTTGCTCGCGCAGTCGACGCCCGGTGATTTCGTTTTGAATCCCGACGAACCCCTGTATCGTCCCGTCTGCGTCCTGAATCGGGGCGATGGTCTGATTGAGGATGAACCGCTCGCCGGACTTGCGCTCGTTTACAATCTCGCTCGTCCAGACCTCGCCGCGACAGATTGTGTCCCAGAGCCGCTCGTAGAACTGTTCGCCCTGCTCACCGGATTTGAGTATCCGCGGCGTCCGACCGATCGCTTCCTCAGCGCTGAATCCGGTGAGTTCCTCGAACGCCGGGTTAACGTACTCGATGATACCGTTCGTGTTCGTTATCAGAATCGCATGCCCCGCGTGCTCGACAGCGTTTCTGAACCGCCGGAGTTCGTTGTTTTGCTCCCTGAGGTTTTCGGCGAGGTCTTCGGTGTGGCTGCGCCGCGCGAGGAGGTTCGCGATAGTCCGAAAGAGCGCCTGCGTATCCACCGGCGCTGCCACAATATCGTTTACGACGAGTGGCTGTTCCGCAGCGTCGATATCGGGGAGGTCAATCCTGACCGGGGTCTCCTCACGACGGACCAGAATCACGGGGCAAAACACCGGATCTGCCCGGTGTTTGTACTGTTCTATCGCTGCTCTGTATTTCGGAAACGACGACTCGTCGACGATGTGGAGGTCGGCCTCCCGGAACTCGCCGTCCGTGATCGGCGTGTGGTGTTCGGCGACGACGGAGGCGAGCGCGTCCCGGTTGCCATCGCCGGCCAGCAGCAACTGGATGTCAGCCATCGGTGGTTAGTGAGTGGACGACTGATTGTTGCCGTCGCCATGCTGTTCAGGGACGCCCTCAAACACGCCGTGCATTCCTGAGACGGGGTCGCCGACCTGTAGGCCGTCGGCGGTTATCTCGAACCGGCGAGGCACGGTTTCGAACCCGCCGACGCGCTTTTTTAGTGCGCCGACAACACGCTGGAGTTCGCCCGCAACCTCGATGTAGTTCTGGAAGACGATGTTGTCAGCGAGGTAGCTGACGTTCTCGCTCGTCGGCTCGTGCAGCCCGGTCACGTCTCTGCGCTGGTCGATCAGGATTACAGCCGTGTTCCCGCGCGTGAGCTGCTGTGTCAGGGCGTGGAGCCGCCGACGCAGTTCCACGTCGTCTTGGCCGCGCTTGATCGCGTTCTTGTAGCCCGCGATGCCGTCGATAACTACGAGTTCGGCCCCACGCTCCTCGGCCTGGGTCTTGACGCGGTTTGCGAACTCCTCGGGCGACAGCGCCAGCGATTCGACCTCCTCAACGAGAAGTGTTCCCTCGTCACGTAACTCTGAGAGCGGTATCCCGAACGTCTCACAGCGGTGGCTGAACGTGTCGATTGACTCATCGAACAGGTACGCGAGCGCCGGGGACCCGTCTGCCGCCGCGGAAGCCAGAAACTCCGTCGCTGTCGTCGACTTGCCGACACCGGAGGGGCCGCTAAGAATGGTTACTGTTCCGCGTTCGAGTCCGCCATCGAGGAGCGAATCCAGTTCCGGAACCCCGGCGGAAAACTGCGTGGGGTCGAACGACCGCGTCCGTTGTTCCGGTTCGAGCGCCGGATACACTTCGACGCCGGAGTCGCGGATCTCCATCCCATGTGAGCCGTCCTGCTGGCCGATGCCGCGGTGCTTGCGCAGTCGAATCCGCCGACCTGCCTTCTCGTCGCCGTAGCTGAGCGAGATGATGCCGTCGCTGAGCGACCTGAGTTGCGTGTCCATCTGATTGCTCGGTGTCTTGGTCGCCAGCACGGTCGTCTCCCTGTCCTGCAGGAAGCGCGCGAAGGAGATGACGCGCTTGCGAAACTGGTACTCGGTCGGTTCGAGATACTGGAAATGCGTGATGGGGTCGATGAGAACGCGGTCCGGGTCAACCCGCTCGATAGCCTCGCGGATATCCGAAATCAGGTGCCCGTCTTCAACGTCTCGTGGCTTGACCACGTCGTACGACTCAGCCTCCTCGAAGAACTCCGAGTCGGGACCGACATCGAGAAACGTCGCGTCGCTGATATCGATGCCGAGTTCGGCAGTGTTCGCCCGCAGATCGGACGCAGATTCCTCCGCATGAATGAACAGCACGTCGTCGCCGGCTTCGAGTCCTGCTTCGAGAAACTGCGTGCCAAGCAGTGTTTTGCCGGTTCCGGGCGGCCCGATAACGAGATAGAGCCGCCCTCCCACCAGTCCGCCTCTGAGAAGCGAATCAAGACCGGAGATACCGCTAGAAAGCTGCGTGAACTGCCGCTCGGAAGAGGACATAGAAGGAGTATCGGACGGGGAGTAATAAGCATCTCGTGAGAAACCAACGTGTGATAACGACGGAGCCAGCGAGTTGTCGGCTGATTTGCCTCCGCGGTATCGATTACTGATATCTATTTGCCGTTGAGCAACTGCCCGGCAAGAATCGGCACGAACGTCCGCAATCCACTTTTTTAGCTCGGGTGTACCTCCTGTGGTCGCGCACCACTCCGAAAAAACGTGGGCGAAAAAGTCGACCACTCGCTCCGCTCGTGGTCGTACTAGTCCTATTCGAGCAACTGTTCGGCCAGAATCGGGACAAACGTCCGCAATCCACCTTTTTTACCCTCGGGTGTGCTCCCAGTGGTCGCACACCGCTCGGTAAAAACGTGGGCGAAAAGCGACCACTCGCGTCGCTCGTGGTCGTCCTATTCTTCACTAAGCAACTGCTCCGCCAGAATCGGAACAAAGGTGCCGATATCGGTGACCATCCCGACTGCCTGTGCAGAGCCGCGGTCGAGGAGTTGCGTCACCGTCGCGGGGTTGATATCGACGCAGACGACCCGCGTTGTCGAGGGGAGACAGTTCCCGACGGCGACCGAGTGTAGCAACGTCGAGAGCATCAGTACCATGTCGGCTTCGTGGGCCTGCTCTCGGATTGCGTTCTGGGCCTCGACGGCGTCGGTGATCGTGTCCGGCAGCGGGCCGTCGTCGCGGATAGAGCCCGCAAGCACGAACGGTCGGTCGTTGTCGATACACTCGTACATGACGCCAGACTCGATGGTTCCGGACTCGACGGCCTCCTCGATGCCGCCCTCGCGGATGACCTCGCTGATAGTGTAGATGTGGTGTTTGTGGCCGTGGCGGGGGTGGTCAAGGCTCTCGGTGTCCATCCCGAGCGAGGTGCCGTAGATATCTCGCTCGATGTCGTGGACGGCGAAGCCGTTGCCGGCCGAGAGCATGTCGACGTAGCCCTCCCGGACGAGGCGAGCGAGGTCTTCACGCGCCCCGGAGTGGATGAGCGCCGGCCCACAGACCGCCATCACCTTGCCGCCTTCCTTTTTCGTCTCCTCGATTGCGTTCGCAATCTTGCGGATGGTCGACTCCGAGGGTCGCTCCGATGAGACGCCGCCCTGCATGAAGCCGAACGCGCCGCCGGAGTCACGGGGCCGCTCCGGCGGCTGGACCTTGATGCCCGTTTCGTCGGTGACGACCATGTCGCCCTCTTCGATGGCGTTGAGAACTTTCGTGTAGGCTCGGGGGCCGTCTCGCGGCGTTTCGTCGCCGCCGCTCGACTGTTCCGAGGCGCGTTGCGCCTCGCTGGCGTCACCGTCCTCGACAACCACGGCGCAATCCATCTCCACGTCCTCGACTTCGATCCACTCGCCGTCGTGACGGATGAACGTCGGGTGGTTCGTCGTCGAATAAAAGCCATGTGGGACGACCTGGTCGTCGGGCGCGGGGACGAGCGTGGCGTCTTTCGGGTCGGACGGATTGACACCGTGCTGATGGAGTTCGTGGACAATCGACTGTAGCTGGGCCTCGTCGTCGGCCTCGACGAGCATTCGGGCGTAGGACTCCTCGTCTTTGTGGCGGCCGATATCGAACTTCTGGACGGAAAAGGAGCCGCCCAGGTCCATGATGATGCCGAAACAGGACTGCATCATCCCGGAGTCGATGATGTGGCCTTCTAGCTCGACTTCGCGAGAGACGGTCATGGCAAAGACATGGAGGCAGGTGTGTAAGACGGTTTTGGGTCTGCGCGACCCCGGTGGCCCGGCTACTGCCCGTCGACGTGTCGTTGCACAGCCCACGACCCCCCTTCACCAGTCTCACACAGGCGCTCAAAGAACCGCTGTAGTCCGTCGGACTCTGTGGTTGGCAGGACGTGCAATCGCACCGTTCCGTCGCGGACCGCGACGCGGAACACGTCGGTTGTTTCCTCGTCGCGGACCAGCCACAGCGGCATCGGCAGGTCGTGGAAATCACCGTAGCGATACGGCCCAGCCGCAAGAATGTCGACGACTGTCTCGGCGAGGTCCGGCGTCGCCTGCTCCTGTTCCGGGATGAGTCGGAACTCCGTCCCGCCCTCGTATTCGACCCCGCTCCCGTGGGGAAAGCGCCGCTGTGGGTGGGCTGGGATGCTGAACGAGGGGTCCGTGGTCATCTGTCACGTAGTTGGGCGCTTTCGGATTTAAATTCGCGGGCCGTGCAGGGCTCGGTAGTATATTCTCCCCTGCGACTGTGGCGACCCGACGCGGTCTGGGGTCTAGCATGGCCGGCGGCGAACTAAAGTCATGAGAGTGAATTGTCTTACGAGTGAGGAACCAGTATGCGCGTTAGTCTGGCGGTGGTAGACCGTCTCGTCGCGAACGGCATCGATACCGTCTTCGGAATCCCGGGGAAGCAATCCCTCCCGCTGAACGAGGCCATCGGCAACCGGGACGACATCCGCTTTGTCGTGGCACGACACGAAACGGCGGTCTCACATCAGGCCTGGGGCTATGCAGAAACGAGCGGGGAGATAGCGAGCACTGTTGTCGTCCCCGGCCCGGGCGATATGAACGCGATGAACGGCCTGAAAAACGCGCTGAACGACTGCACGCCGCTGGTGCATTTCGCCATTGAAACCGAGCCTGCGCTCCGGGGCGGTGATGCGATCCACGAAACCCCACCGGACACCTACGACAACGTCGTCAAAGAGAACATATTACTGAAAAACCCCGAAACGACAGCGGCGACAATCGACCGGGCAGTACAGATCGCGCAAACACCCCCGAAAGGGCCAGTTAGAGTCGGGCTCCCCAAGAATTACTTGCAGATGGATGTCCCGCTCGCCGGTGCAAGCACACCGTCGGCTCCGAGTTCAAATACTGTCCCGGAACAAGAAGTTTCGACAGCCGCCGAGCATCTGCTCGCGGCCGAGCGGCCCCTTATTCTGGCCGGCGGTGGTGTGCGAGCGTCGGGCGGGACGGCGGCGCTCCGAAGCCTCACGGAGCGACTCGACGCGCCTGTCGTAACGACGTACAAGGGCAAGGGCGTGTTCCCCGAGGATCACGACCTCAGTGCCGGCGTGTTGGCCGGCAGCGCGAGCCCAGAGCTACTGGACTGTCTCGCCGATTCCGACGCTGTGCTGGCCGTCGGCTCTGACCTCGACGCACACGGGACACGCGGGTGGTCGGTCGAACTGCCTGAGACACTCATTCAGGTCACCATTGACGCTGACGACCTCGGCACGGGCTATGACCCGACTGCCGGCATCCTCGCAGATGCCGCGGACGCGATGACGGCGATTGAGAACAGAATCGCGGCGGCTGACACCGCTCCCGCCTCGAAGACGGACGGGGCCGAACGCGCACAGGCTGTCCGTGACGCCACAGCGCGTCGAATCGAACCGCTCGTGGATTCGGAACCGCCGCTGACCTCCGTCCATGTGCTGCAAGTCCTTCGAGACGCACTCCCTTCGGATGCCATCACCGCTGTCGACGCCGGGGGGTTCCGCGTCTGGGCGCTGAACACGTTTGCGGCGTACGGCCCACGCAGCTACGTCAACCCCGGGTCGTGGGCGACGATGGGCACCGGACTACCGTCTGCGATTGGGGCACAGCTAGCGAATCCGGACACACCGGTCGTTGCACTGACCGGTGATGGTGGCCTCATGATGTGCGTCCACGAGCTTCATACTGCGGTCGCTGAGAATCTCCCAATTACCGTCGTCGTCCTCAACAACGATGATTACGCGATTATCAGCGAGGAGGCGGGGCGCAGCTACGACCTCGATCATCAGGCGTACGGATGGGACAGGACGCCGATCGATTTCGGGACTGTCGCTGCCGGGATGGGGATGGAAGCCACGCAGGCTGACACGCCGTCCGAAATCCGCACGGCGGTTCACGAAGCAGTCCAGACCGACGCGCCGACACTCGTCGAGGTCAGGACCGACCCGGCGGAGCCACAGGCAAGCGAGTGGATGCGCGAGTAGTGGATTTATCCAGCGGGAACGCCAACCACAGGTTATGTGTGGCCGCTACAGTTTGTTCTCCCCTCGCGAGGAAATTGAGACGCGGTTCGACGCCGAGTTTTCCTTCGACTACGAGTCCCGATACAACGCCGCTCCGAGTCAGGACCTGCCGGTCATCACCGACGAGTCACCGGGCACAATCCAGCGAATGGAGTGGGGCCTGATTCCGACCTGGGCCGACAGCCGAACGGACCACGGGCATATCAACGCCCGCGCTGAGACCTTGGCCGAGAAACGGTCGTTCGCCGAGGCGTACGAGTCTCGACGCTGTCTGGTCCCTGCTGATGGGTTCTACGAGTGGGTTGAGACGAGCGGCGGCAAGCAACCGTACCGCGTGGCGCTGCCGGACGACGACCTGTTCGCGATGGCGGGACTATACGAGCGGTGGAAGCCGCCACAGCGACAGACTGGGCTGGGAGAGTTCGGTGCAAGCGGCGGTGATTCGGGCGGAGAAGACGATATCGTCGAGTCATTCACGATTGTGACGACCGAACCGAACGAGGCTGTTGCCGACCTCCATCACCGGATGGCCGTCATTCTGGACCCTTCAGAGGAGTCAACGTGGCTTCGCGGCAGCGCCGACGACGTGGCCACACTACTTGACCCGTACGACGGGTCTATGCAGACCTATCCAGTTTCGTCAGCGGTCAACAGCCCTGCCAACGACTCGCCAGAACTCATCGAACCGGTGGGATAGCAACGGCGTTACTCGCTCGGCGTGTTCTGGCGCTTGAACTGGTGCAGCATCTTCCAGAGCGTGTCTTCGTCGACCTGATCTTCGGCGGCGGATAGCTGACGGTACAGGCCCTCAGAGACGGTAATCTCAGGCATTACTGAAACGATTGGCTGGAGACAACATAAGCTTCTGGAGACTCGGAATCGAGTGAATGTATTCGACCCACAGTATTCTGGGTGCTCTGTTACGGGGGCCAATCGTCTTCTCCCGGTGTATGCAGTCGTACGCACAGCGAGACGACGACGGCACTGTCCCAGCCAGCGTGACCGACCTCATCGGCGACACGCCGCTGGTCTGTCTCGACAGCTTCGCAGGCAATCTGCTCGGGAAGGTCGAAGCGGCCAACCCCTACTCGGTGAAGGACCGCATCGCGCTGTACATGGTCGAGGCGGCCGCCGAGTCCGGGGATCTCACCGACGACGGGACGGTCGTCGAAGCGACCAGCGGCAACACCGGTATCGGGCTGGCCGCTGTCTGCGCTGCACGGGGCTACGACTGCGTGCTGACGATGCCTGAATCGATGAGCGAGGAGCGCCGGCAGTTGCTCTCGGGGCTTGGCGCGGACCTCGAACTCACACCGGCCGACGGCGGGATGAGCGGCGCAATCGAGCGCGCGAACGAACTGGCTGACGCGCCGGGCACCGTCCGCGCTCGACAGTTCGAGAACGAGGCGAACCCGCGCGCCCACCGTGAGACAACTGGCCCGGAGATCTGGGCCGATACCGACGGCGACGTGGACGCGGTCGTCGCCGGTGTCGGGACCGGCGGCACGATCACCGGCATCTCGGAGTACATCAAGGAAAGGGTCGGCGCGGACCTCACTTCAGTCGCTGTTGAGCCTGAACAGTCCAAACTGCTCTCGGCGGCTGACCCGGACAGCCACGACATTCAGGGCATCGGGCCCGGGTTCGTGCCGGACATTCTCCGGCGTGACCTCATCGACGAAGTGCGGACCGCGAGTAAGGCTGAATCCGTGGCAGCGTCCCAGCGCCTTGCCAGCGAGGCAGGGATTATGGTCGGCATTTCATCGGGTGCGGCGCTGCACGCGGCCGCGGAGTACGCCACCGAACACCCCGAGGAAACGGTGGTCGTCGTCCTGCCAGACACCGGCGAACGATATCTCTCGACGGACCTCTGGGAATAAGGAAGAAACGTAGCCGCGCCGCGGAAAACAGGCTTCAGGCGACTCGACCGAACGCCAGCGTGCCGCTGATGCTCTCGATGTAGGCTTCGACGACCTGGCCTTCGCGCGCTCCGGAAACGAAAATGGTGTACTTCCCTTTCTCGGCGACGCCGTCGCCCTCGCGGCCAGTGCCGGTAATCTTGACCTCGTAGGTCTCGCCCTCTTCGAGCGTGGGTCGGTCCTGCTGCGTGTTCGAACTCGCACCCTTGGCGACCGGGCGGAACGCACCACAGGCCTGACAGCGCAGCATGTCGACGCCGTCCTCGTTTTTGAGGACGGTGTCGGGCAGGCCACACTCGGAGCAGGTGACGTACTCGGCGATGTACGCGTCAATAGCGGCCTCGAAATCGCTGGTGTCGAACGAGCCGTTGTAGCGGGCTTCGCCGCCGTCGAACTGACCGTTGGTCCCGAACTCGCGCTGGATGGCCCGGTGGAGGTGCTGTGCGTCCCGTGAGACGGCGTCAGCGATTGCCTCTAAGTTTGTCAGGCGTGTGAACGCCCCGTCCGTCTGGCCTTCCGGGTCCGGAATCGAGAGCCGTTCACCGGCCTCCCGGGGCTGGTCTGGTAGCACGTCGTACGCACGCTGTAGAGCGGACTCGTAGTTCATACATTTTAGACGGTGCTGGCACGTAAATGGATTCCGTCACATCTGTGACTAACTACTGGCCAATGATATTAATACTGGGAGTGGATAATTGGTTGACATGGACCAGCACGAGCAGCCTGCAGAGACATCGGGATTACCGTCCGAGCGACTTGATACGCTGCTACGGGCGCTGGCAGCCGAGCCTCGGCGGATGATATACATATACCTCGCCGAACACGATTCGGCCACAGTCACGGAACTCACTGATGTGGTCGTGGGCTGGGTCAAAGCACGTGGACGGGACGCCGACGCCTGCAACTGGGACGATACCCGCACTGCGCTCCACCACCGCCACCTTCCCGCTCTCGATGACGCTGGCATCGTTACCTACGATGCTGACCAGCAGACCGCAACGCTGGCATCGCTGCCGCCGTCGACGACCGAGATTCTTGCGACAATAACCGATCTGGACGGCGCTGAGGCAGACCACGAACACTAACGATGGGCCGATGACAGTCAGCACGCTCCTCCGACGGTTTGAGGGTTCGGACGTAGCGATGACTGTGTACGGCCCGCCCGCAGCGACGGCTGTGGTCGAGCGTCTGGCAAGCCAGGGAATCGACGCCATCTGGCGGAAACTCCCGACCAGCCATCAGGATGCGTTCGTCGTCATCCGTCGGGACGGCGCGTTCGCAGAGACAGTCCCGCTCACCGCGCTGCAGGCGTTCCTGTGTACGCCGGCGATCGGTTCCGACGACAGCGGACCGCCTGACAGTGACCCGGGTCGACAGCTGCTCTACTCGGCGCTCGCGAACACGCTCCTCTCGTCGCTCACGCCGGCACAGTTGCTTGAAACGTCTCGCGAGTTCGAGGACAGGGCCTACCGCGTCGGGAACGGCACCCTTCGAGTGAGCTTCCAGTCGCTGTCGATTTTCCGCTCTCAGCGCGCCCGATACGAGACGCTTGCCAGCGACACGGCCCTCGACATCCACGTGTACGGACAGGCGGACTGGGAGCCGCCGACGATTCCCGGAATCACGTTCCACCCACTCACAGACACCGCCCTCGAACAGGTGTGGTTGCTGGCGTTCGACGCCGCCGGTGACGACCAGAACAAGTGTGCACTCGTTGCTGAGGAAACTGCTGACGGGCCGTTCCGGGGCCTCTGGACGTACAGCCCGCGACTGGTCGACGAAATTATGGCAGCGGTTGTGGCTGTCGAGGAGTAGCCGGCGAAGCCGCGTCGATTTGAAAGACAACACAGCGGATGCTATCCCGGACACAACAGCGGAGCCAAAACCACGAGCCCATCAACGTTTGAGTAGTGCCCCGACAGGCCGAGAGCGTTCCCGGAGCGTCCCCTACTCGAGGTGGTGGTAGTCAAGCTCGTAGCCGACATCGACCGCCTCGCTGACTGCGTCGCTCGGTTCTGCGACACCACGGGTCGTCAGTTCGAGTCCTGTGTCACCCTGGTCCACGAGGATGTTCCGCCGCCAGTCGGGGTCTACGTCGGGCGCATCGGTGCGGTAGTGTGCGCCGCGGGACTCATCGCGCTTGCGCGCACCCAGTAGCAGCGCTTCGGCCACCGTGAGGCTGAACGAGAGGTCGACAGCGAGTTCGAACGACAGGCTGGTCCGGTCGCCGTCAACATGCATGTTGCCCGTCCGCTCGCGGAGGTTTCGGAGCTTCTCCAGCCCTGCCGACACCGACTCGTCAGTGCGGAGGATGCCAGCATGCTCCCACAGCAGGTCGCCGAGGTCTGCCAGCAGTTCCGCCGGCGTCTCGTCGCCGTCCGATGCCTCTAGTTCCCGCAGCGACTGGAACTCACGCTCAGCGATAGCACGCTGCCCGTCCGGCAGGGCCCCGTTGCGGTCGTCGCCTGTCACCTGCGTTGCGACGTGGTCGCCGACGAGCGCGCCGATGGCGACCGTCTCCGCGAGCGAGTTCCCGCCGAGTCGGTTCGCACCGTGCACGCCTGCGACCGTCTCGCCGACGGCATAGAGCCCACCGACGCCGGTTTCGCCGCTCTCGAAATCGATGTCGACGCCGCCCATCGAGTAGTGGGCAGTCGGTGCGACTTCCATCGGCTTCTCGGTGATGTCGACGCCGAGATCCATGAACCGCTCGTACATCCGCGGGAGCCGCGATTTGATGTACTCGTCTTCGCGGTGGGAGATATCCAGATAGACGCCGCCGTTCTCGGTTCCGCGGCCTTCGCGGAGCTCCTGCGCGATGGCGCGGGCGACCACGTCCCGCGCGTCGAGTTCCATTTGGTCCGGCGAGTACTCCTCCATGAACCGCTCGCCATCGGCGTTGAGTAGTCGACCGCCCTCGCCGCGGACCGCCTCGGTGACGAGTCGGCCGTCCCAGTCCTCGCCGTAGCGGTCGCCGACCATCCCCGTTGGGTGGAACTGAACGAACTCCATGTCCATCAGCGACGCGCCGGCTTCGAGCGCCAGCGCCGGGCCGTCGCCGTTGTTCTCCTCATCACGCGAGGAATGGCGGTTGTACAGGGCAGAGGAGCCACCCGCTGCCAGAACGATGTGGTCCGACTCGAAGAGGATGAACTCGCCGCTCTCCATGTCGTAGCCGGCCGCGCCGTAGACCTGATCGCCGTCCGAGAGCAGGCGGGTAATCATCACGTTGTCGCGGTAGGGAATCCCGAGACTCTGTGCCTTGTCGACGAGCGTATCCAGCATCGCCTCGCCTGTCCGGTCGCCGACGAAGCAGGTCCGACGGAACGACTGCGCGCCGAAGTACCGTTGATTGATTTTCCCGTCTTCGGTACGGTCAAACGGCATCCCCCAGTCGTCAAGCTCCCGGATTCGGTCGGGCATATGCTTGGCCGTCAGTTCGACCGCTTTTGGGTCGTTGATGAAATGCCCCTCGTCCAGCGTGTCTGCCGCGTGGATGGTCCAGTCGTCCTCGGGATCGAGCGACCCCAGGGAGGCGTTAATGCCGCCGGCTGCCCACGTCGTGTGCGCGTCGCCGTGGTCCCGTTTACCGATGACCAGCGGCTCGACACCGTTCTCGGCAAGTCCAATTGCGACCCGCGCCCCGGCAGCGCCAGCGCCGACGACCAGCACTGGGACCGACACCGTCTCGTAGTCGACTGCCGGACCCGCGTCGCTCGCCCGACCGTCGGCAGCCTGCTCGCCGTCAGCGGATGGCTTCTGTGGTGTCATCAACTAAAGTAGGGGCTGTGGACTTATGAGGGCTTCGCGCGCACACACACGCGCGATTCAAGACAGAAGACGACTTCCAGATGTGGTCACCGATTCGCTACCGCAGGCGGTTCGGGGCCGATCAGTCTTCGCCCGCTGTCACCGATCCGGCACCACCGGGCCCCGTGGCCGGCTCTTCGCTGTCGGCTCGGTCCGCATAGACGATCTGCCAGCCGGTCACCCCCATGAATAGGAGCACGAGCGGCGAGAGGAAGCCGAAGAAGTAGTACGGCGCGTATTCCAGCGTCGGGACGCCGAGCGTCCCGGCCATGAACAGTCCGCCGCTGCTCCACGGAATAAGCGCACTCGTCGTCGTTCCCGACGCTTCGATGGCTCGGGAGAGGTTCTGACTCTTGAGCCCCTGTTCGTTGTACAGATTACCGAGCGTCATCCCCGGCACCACGATGCTCACGTACTGCTCCGCCGCGAGAATGTTCATCGAGACGGCGGACACAGCGGTGACGCCCGTGAGGCTCGCAACGCTGTGGCAGAGTCGCCCGAGATGGTGGGAGAGCACCGCGAGCACGCCGGCCCGTTCAAGCAGGCCGCCCAGTGCGAGCGCGGCAATCGCAATCGTCACAATCCACGCGCCGCCGGTCAGGCCGCCGCTCTCTAAGAGTCCGTTTACGAGTTCCATGCCCGTCTCTGGGGCTGTCCCGGACTGTGCCGCCGACCACGCAGCGCCGAATCCGGTTCCCTGCACGAGCATTGCGGTCCCAACGCCCGCGAAGACACCTGTCCCGAGCGTCGGCAGGGCGGGGATGCCACGCAGTGCAAGCCCAAAGGTCACGATGACCGGCAAAAACACGAGCGGCGAGACGACGTACGTGCTCTCTATCGCCGCCTGGATTGACGCAACGCGGTTGGCGGGGATAGCCCCAGCCGCTCGCAGCCCGAGGCCGGCGTACAGGACGACGGCAATCGTGAACGCGGCGAGCGTGCCGGCCCGCATCGCGTTGATGTGCTCATACAGGTCCGTGTCTGTCACTGCTGCGGCCAGATTCGTCGTATCCGAGAGCGGGGACTGCTTGTCCCCCGTGTAGGCCCCGCTGAGAATCGCGCCGGCGGT
Source organism: Haloarcula sp. R1-2 (assembly GCF_011627385.1). Lineage (NCBI taxonomy): Archaea > Methanobacteriati > Methanobacteriota > Halobacteria > Halobacteriales > Haloarculaceae > Haloarcula > Haloarcula sp. R1-2. The sequence continues at coordinate 955,424 of NZ_JAANTG010000001.1, read as the reverse complement.
CATCGGCTCTGAAATACCCAGTCCCGAACCGATCCCGATGAGCGCGACCCCGAGCGTCCCGGCCGTCGTCCACGAGGAACCAACGGCGAAGGAGATTATTGCGGAGAGGATAGCTGCTACCGGGAGAAACACCATTGGCGTGAACAGTTCCAGCCCGAAGTACATCAGGCTTGGAATCGTGCCCGCCTGAATCCACGACGCGATGAGCGCATAGACGGTGAACATGATGAGAATCACCCGCATTCCCATGAGCAGGCTACTGGCAATACCGTCGTACAGTTCCGACCACGAGAGCCCGAGGTGGTACCGTGCGAATAGGCCGGTGAAGGCAATTCCCCAGAACAGCGGGAACTGTGGGTCCAGATCGAAGGCAATGAGGCCCACGCTGAGGAACACGATCATCCCCGCGATCGGCACGAGTGCAGCCCCCAATGATGGCCGTTCAGACGGGTCGATATCGTCGAACAGTCGGGGTTCGAACTCGACCATCACTGCCCCCCGTCGCGCCTATTTGACTGGACTCCGGCATGACTCCAGCCTATGGGTGGTGATTTCCGCCAGCCCTGTCGACACGCTCCGATACCCCTCTTCCGACCACTTGCGACGGCACCGCGTGTCATATTGATATCGGCGATAACCACAGGTCGGTTAAAACAGACTCCATTCCGGTGCCGGCGTGGGGATTGATAGCTTACGGCTGTCTGTCGACAACGTGTGCGTCCGCCGGGGCAAAGCCGACTGTCACGGTGCCTGTCGGCGGGTCTTCGGCTCGCAACAGGAGTTCTCGGCCTTCCCAGTCGAGATGAACGCGCGTGGTTTCGCCGAGGAACTCCGCACTCGTGACCGTCGCTGTCACCGCATTTCGGCCGGCGTCGACAGCAAGGCGTTCCGGTCGCACACAGAATGTGAGCCGGTCTCCGGACGAGACAGCCGCGGTCGGGTCGCTGTCACCATTCAGGGCCACTGAGAGCGTGGTATCGTCGACTGTCACGTCTGCGATGGAATATCCACTCTCATCGCCAGAGTTGTCGGCGTCCTCGGCGCGGACGGTCGACCGTACCGCCGTCACCGTACCGCTGAGGACGTTGTTGTCGCCGACGAAGGTGGCGACAAACTCCGTCGCCGGCTCCCGGTAGATGGTCCGCGGTGGCGCGACCTGTTCCGGCGTCCCGTCGCGCATGACCGCAACGCGGTCTGAGACAGCTAGGGCCTCTTCCTGGTCGTGGGTGACGTAAATCGTCGTAATTCCCAGTTCCTGCTGAATCTCGCGGACCTGCACGCGGAGGCGCTCCCGGAGTTTCGCGTCAAGCGCGCTCATCGGCTCGTCGAGCAAGAGTACGTCGGGGCCGGGGGCCAGTGCGCGGGCCATCGCCACCCGCTGCTGCTGGCCGCCCGAGAGCGTGTCGGGGTCCCGGTCCACCATGCCGCCGAGGTCCACCAGCTCAAGCAGTTCGCGCACCCGGGCCTCGTCACTGCCGCCGCCTGGCGGGTCGGTGAACGAGAGCCCGTAGGCGACGTTCTCCCCGACGGTCATGTGCGGGAACAGCGCGTAGTTCTGGAAGACAACGCCTACGTCGCGGTCCTCTGGGGGGACGCCGGTGACGGACTCGCCGCCGAACCGGACTTCGCCCTGCGTCGGGTCCTCGAAGCCGGCGATGAGCCGGAGCGTCGTCGTCTTCCCACAGCCGGAGGGTCCGACCAGCGTGAAGAACTCGCCGTCCCGAACGGAAAGCGACAGGTCCTCGACGGCGGTCGTCTCGCCGTAGCGTCTGGTGACGCCGTCGAGTTCGACGGCCGGCGGGGCGGCCCGGTTCACGGCAGCACCGTCTGCGGGGGGCTCCTTAGAACCCAACCTCGTCACCTCCCAGCCGGTCGATGAGCAGGAAGCTCGCGCTGGTGACCACGAGCAAAACGACGCCCATCGCTGTCGCGGGACCGAGCCGGCGGCCGATGAACCGTTCGATGGCGATTGGCATCGTGAACTGGTTCGTCCCGGAGGCAAGGACAATGGTCGCCGAGAACTCCCCGATAGAGATAGCGAACGCAAAGGCGGCCCCAGCGATGACCGCTGGCCACACGAGCGGCAGTTCAATGTCCAGCAGCGCTCTGGCACGCGGCGCGCCGAGCGCGCGGGCGGATTCGACCAGCGTGTGGTCGACTCCCTCGAGTCCGGGCGCGACCGTCCGAACGACGAACGGGTAGCCGGCGACGGCATGGGCGGCGATGATAGCGAGGCCGCCGCCGACGGCGAGACGAGTCCCGCCGACTTCGACGCCGAAGACGAGGCCCCGGAGCAGGCCGAGGCCGACGACGATGCCAGACACGGCCAGCGGGGCCATCGCGACGGCGTCGACGACCTTCCGGCCGCGGTAGTCACGGGTCGTGAGGACGGCCACGACGACGCCCATCGGCAGGGCAACGGCGAGCGAGGCGACCCCGAACAAAAGCGAGTTCCGGACCGCATCCCACGGCTGGACCTGGAACGATGCGCCGGTCGTCTGGCGGTCGATGAGGAACTGATAGTTCGCCAGCGTCAGCCCCTCCGGGCCGCTGAGGCTGGCGAGTACCATGCTCGCTATCGGCGCGACGAACACCGCCAGCGCGACGACGGCGTAGACAGCGAGCCCCAGTCGGGGGAGCAGTTCACGGACCGATAACGACGGCGGTGTCAGCGGCCGCCGTGGGAGCGGTCGAATCCCCCGCGACCGGACGGTATGCTTGGCCTCGTAGCGGAGATACGCGTACAGCAGGCCCAGCGAGATGCCGAGTTCAATCAGCGCGAGGGCAGCCGCCTCGGCGTACTCCAGGTCGCGGATGAGTCGGTAGACGAACACCTCGACGGTCGCAAGCTGGAAGCCGCCCAAGGCGAGGACGATGGGGAACGTACTGAAGGTGAACACGAACGTCAGCGCCGCGCCCATCAGCACCGATGGATACAGTTGCGGGGCGACCACGTCGCGGAATGCTCGGAAGGGGCTCGCGCCGAGGCTCCGGGCCGTCTCGACCGCACTGGCGTCGACAGACTCCCAGGCGGCGGTGGTCACCCGCGCCACGAGGGGCGCGTTGTAGAACGCGTGGGCGATGACAACAGCCTCTAGCGTAAACAGGAGATTCACCTGTCCCAGACCGAGCGCGCCGAGCACGGCGTTGAGCGTCCCGTTCCGGCCGAACGTGGCGACGAAGCCCACCCCGACCATTATCGACGGGAGGACGAAGGGGAGAATCGTTAGCGACCGGAGCGTTCGCCGACCGGGGAACTCATAACGAGCGAGCAGATACGCTGCCGGCAGGCCGAGGGCGACGCTGGCAACGGTTGAGAGGGCCGCCTGATATGCCGTGAAGCCGATGACGCCCAGCCGCCGGTCCGGCGACAGGACGCTCTCGATGACGGCTCCCACTTGTTCGCCAGCGAGCAACCGCGCGGGCTCCCCGAAATAGAACGGGTCCTGCAGTATCGAGACGAACACCCGTCCCGTCCAGCGGCCGTCGACGAGGACGCTGTCGATAAAGACTGTCGCCACCGGGTAGTAGAAGATGCCGAGCAACAGCGCGATAGTGCCGACCGCGAGCCCGACGATTGCCCGACGCTCGATAGTGTTGCGGACGGTTCGGCCTCGCTTGCTGGATGGACTACTCGCTGTCTCTGTCATCTTTTCGCTGTCGGCACCATCCGCGCCGCCGTCGAAATCTCGGGCCACAGTCTGTCGTCGTTAGTTCGAGGCGAACTGCCGTTCCCAGTCGGAGATCCAGCCCGAGACGGAGCCCTTGAGTTCGTCGTAGCCGAACGTGACTGGTTCCGGGGGCTCTTGGGCCAGTTCGGCGTAGTCCTCGGGGAGGTCGGCTGATTCTGTTGCCGGGAACTGGACGTTCCGGACGGCGATTTCGCCCTGGATTTCCGGGCGCAGCAGGAAGCCCATGAACTCCCGGGCGAGGTCGGGCGTGTCCGCTCCATCGAAGACCGCCATCCCTTCCGGGTTGGCGTAGCCCTGGTCGTTCAGGAAGCGGATCTGGTGTTCTTCCAGATTGGCGTCGTTCTGGTCCGCGAACACCTGGTCGGTGGAGTAGGAGACGACCATCGGCGCTTCGCCGCCCGACCACGCGCTGTAGGCATCGCTCCAGGAGCCAAGCACCCGAACGTCGTTGTCCTGCAGGTCGCTCCAGTAGTCCAGATAGCCGTCCGGGCCGAACTGCTTGACCGTGTGCAGCAGGAACGCCCGCCCGGTCGCTGAACTGGCAGGGTTCTGCGTGATGAGGTCGCCAGCGTGTTCCTCAGCAAGGAGGCCATCGAAGGTCTCCGGCGCTGTGGTCGCTGTGCCGTCGAACACCAGGCTGATGTAGCCAGTGTCGTAGGGAATCGCCCGCCCGTCGGGGTCGAATTGCAGCCCAGATTTGATGTCGTCCTGTCCAGCCACATCGCCGACATCGGCGAACAGCCCGTCGTCAAGGTTTTCGTCAACTCGGACGAGGTGGTCGGTGTTCAGTCCGAGGTACATATCCGCCTCAATGTCGACGCCGGCGTTCCGGCGCTCGATGTAGTGGTTGACCTCGTTGCTCGGTGTCTGCCAGATCAGGCGGGCGTCGAACTCCTCCTCGAAGCGCTGTTTCACCCACGCGCCTGGACTCGTCGACGGCGAGTCGACGAACGCGCTGTAGGTCCCGACGACGAGCGTTTCCTCTACATCGCCGGCGTCGCCGGTACTCGTCCCGGAGGCGGTTGACTCGTCCGTGTTCGACGCCCCGGTGCTCGATTCGTCGCTGCCGCCCAGCCCCGCACAGCCGGCAAACGAGACGGACACCGTCGCGCCGGCCGCTGTCAGGAAAGACCGTCTATCCATTACACCGTGGTCACACCCAGTGGTACTTAATCCCGCTGTTCCTGAATCCTGACGCCTCAGCGCTTCAAATGCCCGCAACAGCCGTTATTACCCCACGGTACTGCAGGATGGTGACTGAGTTGTAGGCAACGACCGCGAGCGTCACCACGGCAAAGAGGGCAAGAAAGACCGTCGCGTTGCGCTCGGAGAGCAGTCGCCATCCGGCGACCAGCCACAGCATCGCCCCGAACTTCACCAGCCAGAGGCCAGCCAGCCCGAACTCCGCAAGCATCGTGCTGACGACGGCGTTCCCCTCCTGCAGACCGACCGTGAGGCCGGTCATCGTCAGGAGGATATCTCCGACTGTTGCGACGAGGATGACGGTCCAGAGTACCGCATGGGTGTGCGATAGGTGGTGGTCTCGCCAGAACGTCACCCGCTCACTGTCCGCCGCTGGGCCCTCTTTGCCGAGCATCATGGATACGTTGGGCGGACACGGCATGAATACTCGGGTCAGGACGTCGGCGCGTGCTGGAGTGGCTCGACTGACCGGAGCCGAACACAGCTTTTTGACGGTCCTCTCCGAGTGTAGGGTACGAAATGACACAGGACGTTTTCAATCGGGCGCCCGACGACCGGGTACAGGCGCTCGATTCAGACGGTGAGATCGTCGACCCGGACCTCATTCCGGACCTGTCCGACGAGGCGCTGGTGTCGATGTACCGCGATATGCGCTTTGCCCGCCGGTTCGACGAGCGGATGATAAGCCTCCAGCGACAGGGCCGACTCGGCACCTACTCGTCGCTGGCGGGTCAGGAGGGGTCACAGGTCGGGTCGACGTACGCGCTGGCCGACGAGGACACGATCTTCTATCAGTACCGGGAACACGGCGCACTTGTGGCTCGCGGGCTCCCCTGGGAGTACGTCCTCTACTGGATGGGTCACGAAGCGGGCAACGCCGCTCTTGGCGACGTGAACGTGTTCCCGCTGAACATCTCTATCGGCGCGCATCTCCCCCACGCTGTCGGCTGGTCGTGGGCAGCAAAAAAAAGGGGCGATGAGCGGGCTGGCGTCGTCCACTTCGGCGACGGGGCCACCAGCGAGGGAGACTTCCACGAGGCGATGAACTTCGCCGGCGTGTTCGAGACGCCGACGGTGTTCTTCTGCAACAACAACCAGTGGGCTATCTCTGTCCCCCGAGAGCGCCAGACCGCCAGTCAGACGCTGGCACAGAAGGCCGACGCCTACGGCTTCGACGGCGTGCAGGTCGACGGGATGGACCCCCTGGCGACCTACTCCGTCACCGAGGCCGCCAGAGAGCGGGCTGTGGGAGCAAACGGCGGCGAGCAGGAACCAATTTTCATCGAGGCTGTCCAGTACCGCTTCGGCGCGCACACGACCGCCGACGACCCGGACGTGTACCGGGACGACGCGGAGGTCGAAGAGTGGCGCGAACGCGACCCGCTGGACCGCATGGAGGCGTTCCTCAGAAACTGCAATCTGCTGGACGACGGAAAAATTGACGTGATGGACGACACCATCGACGAGCGCCTCGGCGAGATTATTGACAACGCTGAGTCCCATGCGCCGGACCCGACGGACCTCTTTACCGACGTGTACGACGAATCGACATCGAACATTGATGAACAGCGGGAGTACTTCGAGGGCCTCCGCGAGCGCCACGGCGACGACGCCCTGCTGGAGTCCGAGTAGCCGACCGAGCCTGTTATTGCCGTCCCGTCGCTTCCGTCTACTGTGACAGAGTGGCCACCGGTGGACCCCGCCGACGCAACGGCCGTTGCACAGCAGCGTGACGAACTGGTCGCGGCGGTCCGGGACCACGCCGGACAGGTCGCCTACCAGCTCGCTCGGCTGGAGGGCGGCGACTACGGACAGGCGGACATCGAGACCGACCGCGGCGAGTGGACCGTCAAGTACGAGGGCGGCGACCTGGAGTACCTGCGGTTCTCGCCGTCGCGCGGCTCGGATACGTATGTCATCTCGACCAAGCAGCCGCCAGAGCCGGAGCCGCTAGCGACCGCGCTCGCCGACTACGACGCCTTTGTCGAGGGGTTCAACGACTACGTCGCGTCGCTCGACGGCGTGCTCGACGACGTGTCGACAGAGTTCCCGGAAATCGCAACAACCGATGGCGTCGTGGCCGAACGCGACCGTGTCCTCGGCCGCGTCCGCGAAATCTGTGACCAGATCGCGCGGGAACTCCAGCGTTACGAGGGCGGCGACTACGGGACCTTCACCGACCGAATCGGCGGCACGCGCTGGGAACTCAAATGGGACACTGACGGCGCGTCGTACCTCCGGGTCGGCGGGAGCAACGGGCTCTATCTCCTCTCGCAGTACGAACCCCCTTCGGCAGCCGACATCCGCGAGTACGCCCCGCAGTTCGCGGATTTCGTCGACGCATACAACGACCACGTCGACGAACTGGAATCGGACCTCGGAACCGTCGAACTCTGAGCCGACGCAGTCTGTACTCTTTCTGGTAGCGGTCCGCCCGGTGAGCGTGTGGTCTGTCAATTCGGCCAGCGCTTCCATTTTCCGTAATCGCAGTACAGCAGTTGAATTACTGCCGAATACCACCGAACAATATGTCGGCAGTGTTTTCAGGGGGCCTCACCCAAGCCGGAGGTATGAGTTCGACCGAAACCGTCGATAGTTCGGCTGTGAGCAGCGGGACAATCAGTGATTACGTCGAAGCGATGGGACCGTCCTGGATTGCGGGCGCAATCGCCGCCGGCCCAGCAACGATAGCCAGCCTCGTCACTGCTGGGGGTGCGTTCGGCTACAGTCTCCTGTGGGTCGTCGTCCTCTCCGCAGGGGCGGGGGCGCTGGCGCAGTATCTCGCGATGCGGCTGGGACTGCTGACCGAGCGTGGCATTGTCGCCGTCGTCGAGGACCACCTCGGCGAAACGTGGGCGTGGCTACTGGTCGGGGACGCGGTACTCGCCGCCGGCGTGGCACAGCTCGTCATCATGAAGACCGTCGCTACCGTTTCGGCAACGGTAACCGGTATCGACGCGCGCATCTGGGGCGTCGTCTGGGCGCTCATCCTCGCAGCAGGGCTGGCGGGCGGGGGCTATCGCTTCCTCGAACTGGCCGCGAAAGTCCTCGTCCTGCTGGTCGTCGTCGCGTTCGTCGCCAGTCTGTTCGTCGTGCCCATCGACGCCGGCGCGGCGGTGGCCGGACTGGTCCCCTCGGTCCCGTCCGGGAGCGCACTGGTCGCGGCCGGCATCCTCGGCGGCGCGGTCCACATCACGCTCATCACGATGCATTCCTACACGATGCGGGCACGCGGCTGGACCCGCGAGGACTACGACCTCGCGACGGTCGACGTGGGGGCGTCGATGCTGATGGCCTTTGGCATCTATAGCCTCGCCATCTTTCTGGTGACGGCGAGCGTGCTCACCTCCGGCGACCTCACGACGGTCGGCGCTGCGGAGGCCCTCGGACCGCTAGTCGGCGACAGCGCCCGCTGGCTGTTCCTGCTCGGCCTCTGGGGTGCTGCCGTGTCGACGCTCGGGGGCAACACCATCGTCCCGCCGTTCCTGCTCGCGGACAAACTCGGCTGGGGCACCACTATCGAGGATAACCGTTATCGCGGCCTGCTCGCCGCCGTTGCGCTGCTGTCTGCTCCGGGCGCGTTCATCGGCGGGAACGTCCTCGGGCAACTCGTCCTCGTGCTCGCGCTCGGCACGGTCGGCACGCCGTTCGCCATCGCCCTTGTCCTCTATCTCCTGAACTCTGCTGCGGTTCCGGAGTCGAACTCGCTGCTCGCCAACGTCGGCGGGCTGGCGCTCATCGCTGTTTCGGGCGGGTTGGCCGCGAACTTCGTTGTCGAACAGCTCGGCGGGGGCGTCGGCCCACTTTCAGGGTTCGTGCTGGCGTTCGCTATTGCGCTCGGTCTCGCTATGGCTGGCCTCGGCGGGAAGTTCCTCCGGGAGGAACTCCTCGCGTGACCGGTCTCCAGTTCCCGCTCTCGGGGTCGACGCTCGTCACTGGTCCCTCCAACGCCGGCAAGACGCGGACGACCGCGGCCGCCCTCAACGCCTGGCTTGACAGCGAGGGCACCGAGGGTGTTGTCGTCCTCGATTTCGCACCCGAACTCGAACGCGACGGGACAATTCTGGGCGGTCGCCTTGACCGCTTCACCACTGTGCCGGAGGCGGTCTGGCTCGGTCGCATTGACGCCAGTGCACCGCGGGCTGAGAGCGAGACGGCCGAGCAGGCGGTCGCGCTCGCCCGGGACAACGCTCGCCGTGCCGAGCAACAGCTGGACGCACTCCCGGAGACTCCCCGGGCGGTGTTCGTCAACGACGCGACGATTCCGTTCCAGCACGATTCCGTTGCGGTCAGCCGGCTCACCGGATACTGTGAGAAGGCGGACGTAGCCGTCCTCAACGCCTTCGACAGCAACGAGCTGGGCGTCGATGACCCGGTGTCTCGGGCCGAGCGGGACGCGCTCGACCGACTCCGGCACTGGGCCGACCGGACCGTCGACCTGTCGTAGTCACCGTCGGTCGCATCCCGGACGCGCCAGCGGCTCGCTACTGCCCGCCGCGTTTCCGGAACCAGACGCGCTCGCCGACCGGACTTTCGTCGTCGCCGATGTCTAGCCGACTGACGAACAGGTCCCGAATGGCCATGGTGACGACGAGCTCAGCTGGCTCACTGGACTCGTCTTCGACAGTGACGACACAGTGGCCATCGCGCTCCGCTATCTCGGTGATTGTGCCGACCGTCCAGCGGTCGCGGTGGTGTGACGGTTCCTGTGCGTGAATGCGGTCGTGATTCATCCGAGTTATTTCAGCGGTTCCACTCGTAGAACCACCACGCGCCGCCGAGCACTATCAGGCCGATTCCAAGCGTCGATGTCGCAGGTTCCGGGATGATGAACAGCACGAGTCCGATGAGTACCATCCCGACCGGTTCGAGCTCGTCGAGATACTGGATGATGTCCATACGTGCTGCTTCACCCGCTTGCGGTATAGAGGTTTGTCTGACTACTGACCGCGAACAGAGAGCAGCGACCGGGTCAGCGGAAGCGGAACGTTTCGAGGTTCTCCGGCGCGAAGGTCCGGATGTTCTGGTCGTGGTACAGCGACGAGGAGAGGTCCTGTGTCGCGGATTCGTCGCCGTGCACGCAGAGGATTTTCTCAGGTCGGGGGTTCATCGTCTTCACGAAGTTCTCGAGCCCTTGTCGGTCGGCGTGCCCGGAGAAGCCGTCGACCGTTTCGACGGTCATCTCCAGTGGGACCTTCTCGTTGCGTCCGCTGCCGCTGACAGGAACCTCGTCGATGCCGCGCTGGATTCGCTTGCCGAGTGTGCCCTCCGCCTGGTAGTCGACGAAGGTGAGCGTCGAATCCGGGTCCGGGCCGAGCTGGTCGAGCCAGGACATAACCGGGCCGCCGGTGAGCATCCCGGACGTAGAGAGGATGATACAGGAATCGCCGTCGGCGATCTCTTCCCGTTCCTCGTCACCGCCGTCGATAGGATTGAACCGGTCAGCCAAGAACGGGTTCTTGTCTTCGTCGAAGATGCGATCCTGCAGGCCGTCGCGGAGATACTCGGGGTAGGTCGTGTGAACGGCTGTCGCCTCCCAGATCATTCCATCAAGATGGACCGGCATCTCGGGGATGTCGCCGTTCCGCATCGCCTCTTCGAGGACGAGCATGAGTTCCTGGGACCGCCCCACGGCGAAGGTCGGAATGAGGACCTTCCCGTTGCGGTCGTAGGCGTTCTGGATGATCTGCTTGAGCTTTCGCTCCGAGTCTTCCTGGTCGGTCTGGTAGTCGTTGCGGCCGCCGTAGGTCGACTCCAGCACGAGCGTTTCGACCCGGGGGAAGTCGTTGACAGCGCCGTCGAACAGACGCGTGTCGTCGTAGTGGATATCGCCGGAGAAGGCGACGTTGTACAGCCCGTCGCCGACGTGGAAGTGACACACTGATGAGCCCAAAATGTGGCCGGCGTTGTGCAGTGTCAGCTTGATGTCGGGCGCGATGTCCGTCACGTCACCGTACTCCAGCGGGATGGTGTGTTTGATCGCCTCACGGACCATCTCGGAGTCGTACGGCGGGGTGCGGCCGTCGTCCGCGGCGGTGTCGAGGTGATCGAGTGTCAGGAGTCCCATCAGGTCCCGTGTCGGCTCAGTGCAGTAGATGGGGCCGTCGTAGCCGTACTCGAACAGGAGCGGGACCAGCGCTGAGTGGTCGAGATGTGCGTGGGTCAGGACGACGGCGTCGATGCCGTTGGTCCCGGCACCGAACGCCTCCGGAATGTCCAGATACGGCTGCTCGCCGTTGGCACCGGGCTTGTTACCGCAGTCGATGAGGATTCGCGTGTCCGGCGTCGAGAGGATGAACGCAGCGCGGCCGACCTCCCGACAGCAGCCCAGCGTCGTAATGCGGACGTACTCGTCGTCCGACATCGGCTCGCGGTGGATCTGCCGGCCGACGCGTTCGAGGATGTCACGGCGGTCCTCGCGCTCCTGTTTGAGGAAGTTCCGGACGTTCTCGACTGTCGAGGACTCGATGGGTGGCGTCCGAACGACCTCGGGTGTCCACCCGACCTCCTGCGTGATCTCACGCAGGGTCGAGCCGCGTCGACCGATGACGACGCCGGGCTTCTGTGCCTGGACGACGACTTCACCGGTGTCAGCGTGGAAATTCAGGTCCATGACGCCGGCTTCCTCGGGGATGAGCTCCCGGATCGCCTCTTCGGCCTCGGCTGGCGGGGCCAGTACGTCCGGGTCCGGTCGGACCGTGATGCGTTTCCGGAGCTTCGATGCGAGCCGGCGAACGAGGTCGCTGTTCGCGGCGAACTCCTTCGGGTCACGCGTGTATATGACGAGTTCCGGTCCCTCGTACGTGACATCCGAGACGGAGATACGGCGCGGGACTTCCTCGTCGATCGTTGCCTTCACGTCTTCGAGTTGCTTGTCTACAGTGCTCATAGCTCAAAACGGGTCATCCCGGTAGCGGGGCCGTCCACGGCTGGTGCGGGCCGACCTGGTGCCGCGGGATGTACGCTCTCTAATAAAGTCATCAGTTATCGGTGAGTTGCCTCCGGACGTGGAGAGATGTCCGGAAAACCGTCCTCTATTTCTCAGTATTCCCCTCGTGTTATAAAAGCCTTCGCAATACGGAGGTCGGAACTGTCCCGCAGTCGCCGCTCTGTGCGCCCACAAGCGGTAAGCGGCCTCCACGTGAGACCCCAGCATGCGACTGACGCCTGAAACTGTCCACGAAGAGTACGACTGGGTGCAGGAGCGGGGCGACGACGTTGTCCCGCTAGTAAACGAAACGCGAGCCTATCTGGGTTCGCAGTTCGGTGTTGACGTTGACACGCTCACAGACGACGCCTACACGGCTGCTATCGACGAGGTGTTCGCCGACGGCGACCGGGCGGTCAACGTCGCCGCGCTGGTCCGTTTGCTCCGAGGACTGGACGTTACTGACGATTACCCGGGGTTTGTCGTCGACGAACTCCTCGGCCGCGAGTTGGCGGCTATGATCGCCGGTGAGCAACCGCTCCGACTGCTTGCAGAGGCGACCTTCCACCTTGCGGACGTACGAACCCACGGCGATGACACAGCCACTGCGGGTGCTGACGATCTTGATGCTGCGCTCGCGGCTGGGGTCCAGACACGCGTCCCGGGTTGGCCGTGGCAACAGACTGAGAATCCGTTCGCTGTGGAGTGAAATCGGGTATACTGTTGCTGTACCTGTCTGTTATGTTTTCTGCCATTTAAATCCTAAATATAACGAGTATTATGTTATTTTAGGGAGGAAATATGACCCAAGAATGGGATTGTGACTATACAGATAGTCCCAATGCATGTTTGGTGAGCCGGTTCCGAGTCAGTGTCCAGAGTGCGGAGTAGTCGCTGTCCGGATACACAGGGTTGCACCGTCCTTTCACGAGCGCGGAGACGAGTGGAGCATCCGTGCCGAGTGCCGCGATTGTCACGATTACACCGAGTGGTTCGACTGACTGAAAGGGGGCCGTAAGCGTGGTGTTGCAGTCTACTGCAGCCTCTGGGTATTGCTGGAGCGGCCGTTCACATCCCTCACCGTCTCCCTATTGGGTAGTTACCATTGTACTGACCATGTAGCCTCCGAGAACCGCAACTGGCCGGTTCTGTTCTACAGTCAGTGTTGACTGTGCTGTGAGTTGTACGCTGCCGGCTTAGGTGTAATTCAGGGGGAAAATAACATTACTGACAACTGAGAATTGTGTATTAGCCAAGAGGAAACCAGACGATGTCCAACTCCAAAATACCAGGACAGTGTCCGAAATGCGGCTCAGTGAACGTCAACGTCACCAAGGTGGCGCCGTTGAACCACGACCGCGGTGAGAGATGGGCGACCCGCGTGGAATGCGACGAGTGTCCGGACTACGTCGAATGGATGGATTAATCGCGGTTAGCCGCTGGCAAACGAGAACGAAGGCGCCGTCAGGAACGCTGTCTCGTATCCCTCGTGACGAGATACCTGTGGCGGGGCGACGACGTCGACACTGACGGACGGCGCTTGCGCTGCTGTCTCGACGATTGCGCCGTAGTGATATCCGAGTTCGGGGTGGACCGCGGCGGTCAGCGCGTCTTCAAACAGCGTCTCGCTGTCGGCCTCTACGGTTCCGTCGAGGGACATCATCGGGAGGGGAACGCGGTTGTACGGCGTCCGAGCCGAGACGGCGAGGTACGACTCACCGTCGGCGAGGAACGCGGCGTCCTGCAGCCACGTAACGGCGTAGACGCCGTCACTCCCTTTGTCCGTCCCGAGGACCGTTCCGGGCAGGGCCGACACTTCGGGGACCTGCGAGGTTGGCACCATATCCATGTTCATCAGGTCGACCGCCGCGCGTTCGCCCTGTGAGTCCGGGAACTCCTCAAAGGAGAGCTGGTCGCGCGTGTTCTGGGCGAAGTCGAATTCGACCGTCGCCTCGCCGGCCTCGTTGAATCGGCCTTCGAGGGCACCCAGCCGGCGCTCGCCCATCCCGTTGACGCGGACCGAGAGCTGATAGACGCCGTCGCCGCCGAGTGCGTAGTTGTCGCCGTAGTGAAAACCCATGTTCTGGGAGATCATCGGCCACGGGGACTTGTCGGCGACTGTCTCGCCGTCGCGCTCGATTGTGATTGAGAGGCCGGCGGACACTGGGAGTACCATTTCCGTTTCGGGGTCCCAGATAGTCGCCATCAGGTGGACGCTGTCCTCGCTCCGGATGTCGACCTTTTCGGCTGTCGTCCCGGTTACTGTCCAGAACCGGTGGGGAAAGGAGTAGCTCAGTCCGACCATGTACTCGCCCGCCTGCGCTATGCCGGCCATCCCCATCCCCTCTGCGTGGGTTGGGCGGTACGTGGCGTCAGGGCGGTTCTCGACCAGCGGTGGAGCGCGTGTCGACTGGGAACTCAGCGAGCCACACCCCGCCAGGACCGTCGTGCCGGCGAGGCCGGCACTGGCGAGGAACTGTCGTCGATTCATAGACCGTCTTTGGGTCCTCATCTGAAAGACCGTTCTGGTACGGCGGCCGAAAGCAGGACTGCGTGGCTCCGCCTACCGCTCACGTGTCCGGGTTCGCTCGGGGCAGGGAACGCAGCGAGCGTGGCGGGAGCAGGTAGTTCCCGCGTCGCGTGACCGTCATATACTGGAGGATACCGTTGTTCACTCGCTGCCCGACAGCGGAGTCGTTCGCGACATCGGTGCCGTTCATCGCCTGTTTTGTCGCGACGAAGTCGGCGATAGAACGCTGTAGCGAGAGGAAGTGCAATCCCGCTTCACCGCCGTCGGTCGAACTAAAGTCCCGGCGGAGGAGCGTCGGTGTTCCGTCTTCTCTGACGCGGGACATCTTCTGTGCGTGGCCGACAACGCCCTCTCGCCGGCCGCTGTCGACCACGTCTTCTGGGCACTCACCGGCACCGTTGTCAGTGCCGAGGTTCTCGCCGACGCCCTCGACCTTGTCCTCGGCGGCGTGGGCCGGACAGAACATCTTCGAGACGCGCTGGTCTCGGGAGTCCTGTTCGTACCACTGCTGGAGTTGCAGCCGGATTTTCGAGAGGTGCTGGGTCGCGCCGCCGGCGAACGGCCCCGAATTGACCGTTACCCGGTCCTCGGAAGCCTGGTTCTCCTTGAACCCGGATTTGAATCCCATGAACAGCGGGGCCTCCTCGGGGACCGGTTCGGAGTCCGGAACCCCGTCGACGTCTTGATTCTCGGCGGGCAGACCGGCGCCGACGAATCCCGTCCGGCGCTCCGCCTCGCGCAGGACACCCTCGAAGGTAGCGCTCATCTCGTGGCCGTTCACCGTGTCTCGGTTGCCTTTCAGCGCTTCCTCGGCGGCGATAACGGCCCGCTCGTCATCGCTCGCGAGGTGTAGCAGTGCGTCTGGTGTGTCGAGTTCTGGGTCCTCGAAGGGGGCAAGCGCCATTGGTTCGGGCAGGTCGACACCGGCTACGTCGGCCTCAAAGCGGTCGAAGTAGGCCGGACTGTATGCGAGCGTGAACAGCAGTCCCTCGTTGCTCCACTCGTAGGCCCGTTCGAGGTCTCGAAGCGCCGCTTCGACCTGCTCGCGGTCGGCATCGGTCGGCGGTCCGTCGCTGGCGTAGTCAAGCAATAGGAGGACGTGGTGTCGCGACAGTCGGTGGTTCCCCGCGTCGTCCGTCGCCAGCGACGCGTCCCAGGCGTGCTGACGCGCCGGGAGAGACGAGGGGTCGTCGGTTCCCTTGGGTACAGTTCCCGACCCACGGTCGAGACAGGCAGCCAGCGCCGCGGTGCCGCCGATGGCCACGGCGCTCTTGGCGAACTCGCGTCGGGAAATCCCACGTTCAGTCATCATCGACGTTATGGGCTGCCCGTGCAATTGGATTGTGGTACAGGACTCGAAAGCACCCACTCCCGCGGAAACCGGGCTACTCGCTCTCGAACAGTTGGTCGAGTAGCCGGGTAAAGCGGTCCGACAGGCGGCTGGATATTGTGGGCTCAACTGCCGCGAGCAGTTCGACCGTCAGGTCCGGCCGACAGAGCGCCAGTGTCACCCGGCCACTGTCTCGGCGCTTTTCGACGACATCGTGCTCGACCAGACCGCTGAGGTGGTGTTCGAGCGTGCTCCGTGCGATATCAAGATGGTCCGCCACCTTGCCGGGGCGAGCGGTTTCGTACTCTATGAGCGTAAGGAGAATGTCTCTCGCCGTCTCGCGACGGAGGAAGGCGATTGCGTGGCGCTCCCATGAGTCAAATGACGACGTGTAGTAGTGCGTGCGCCCGTTGACCGACTCGCTGTGAACGCGGTCAAGCCGGGACAGGTGGTACTGGACCTGTCCTGTTGCGAGGTCCAGCGCCCGTGTTAATTCTCGGAAGTGGACGCCCGGATTCGACTCGATATGCCGGTAAATCCGAACTCTGGTGTCGCTCATAGTCCCTCCTTATCGAGGCGCTTCTCGACTGTCCGGGCGTAGTACACTGCACCGAGGACGAGGACGACAAAGACGGTATCGAGCGCGTGTTCGAGGAGATGGTGGGTCGGTGCTGAAACCACTGAAAACCCAGATAGCAGCGCAATGAGTGGGCGGACGAACAGCGCGGTGAGTGCGAGCGCAATCAGCAGATATGCACGCGTCCCGCGCTGTCGGTACGCGGCCAGGGCGAGTCCGCACAGGACTGCACCGGCCACGGCGGAGAGGACAACGACGGCGACGATGTCCCAGTTCTCGGCACCGGAATGCCCTCCAATACTGAGCAGGTTCATCAGGCCGTCACTTCGCAACCACGGTGCCTCAGTCGTTCGGTTTTGCGCGACTTTTTTATCGGACCGCTGAGACGTGGCGGTATGGACTGCATCGGCTTCATCTGCGAGCCTGAACACCCGGTGTTTGGTGCCGTCGCAGAGCGGCTCTCCGCTCGGGGGTTCGACATCCAGTTTCTCCGCCCCGGAAACCCGGTGGCCAAAGCCGATATCGACGACCTATCTGCACTCGTCAATACAACGCTCGGGCCGGAGTCATTCAGCGCCCTTCGGTACGCCGACAGCGTTGGCGTTGAGACGTGGAACGGGTTCCTGCCGACGACGGCGCTTGCCTGCCGACTCGTCGCCCTGCACGGACTGGAGCAGGTCGGCTGTCAGGTGCCGACCGTCTGGTTCGAGAAGCCCGGCTGCGATTACATCCCCCGCACTCGCTACTCTTGGGACGGTGTGCCGGTAAACAGTGACGAGGGTGATTTCTACCAGGCCTGTGTTCAGGAGGAGCCGGTGGAGTACAAGTACTTCGCCGTCAACGACGGCCGCGAAACCCATCTGCGAGCGATTCAGGTCCGGTCGGAAGTGTCCGGGCTGGACCGTATCATCAGCGAGGAGACCGTCGAGGTGACGCTTGCGGCCCGCGTCCGGGAGTTGCTAGACCGCTTCGGCGCGCGGGCACTCTGCGTCGAGTTTGTCGAAAGCGAATCGGAGTTCTACGCACAGGGTGTCGACCCCGTGCCGGGATTCGCTGGGACAGGGATGGAACGCCGCGTCGCCGACTCTATCGCCTCCCTGACAACAATCGGTGCCTGAGTCGGCGTCGTCAGGGACGCTCGATAGTTCTGCATCTGGTACCAAGGCACAAGATTATACAGGCGTACCGACGTGGTGGTGACCGGAGCTTCACATGAGCACGTTCGTTCATCTCATCGCGGATTACGGCCCGGCCGACCCGGCCTTCTCAGAAGTCGTCCATCGTCTCACTGCCGCTGACCCGACGATGACCGTTCAGTCGACCGAAGTCAAGCCATTCTCGACGGTCGCCACTGGATTCTGGATCGCGCAACTCGGCGTCCACAATCCGACGTTCGACGACCTGCTGCTTTACTCGAACACGGCACCACGAACGACAGAGTCGACGCCGGAGCGAGCCGACACCGGCGGGGCGCTCTGTTATCTCGAACTGGACAACGGCGTCCCCGTCGTCGCCGTCGATGCCGGCTACAACCTCTCGTTTATTGCCGACCACGCCACGACCTTCCGTGAGATCGAACTGCCGGCGGACACCGGTCAGTTCCGCTCGCGGGACGTGTTCCCGCGCCGCGTCGCCGAAATCGCAAACGGGAATCACTCATCTCTCGGGGCGGAGCGGTCACTCGACGACGTGCCGGCCCCGCCTGAGTCCGTGGTCTGTCACGTCGACGGCTACGGGAACGTCAAGACCTCGATCCGCCACTCAGCGTTCACACCGGAGAGCGACACAGTCACTGTCGAACTCAACGGCGAGTCCTGTGAGGCCGTCGTCAGGGACGCTGTGTCGAACGTTCCGGAAGGGTCCCTCGCTATCGTCCCGGGGTCAGCAGGCGGGGACGACCCGTATCAGGAACTGTTCCTTCGCGGCGGGTCCGCGGCGTCAACTTTCGGCACTCCTGGGCCCAGAGAGGCCCTCTCCATTCGGGCTGAACAGGCCTGATACCGGCCCCAATACAACGGTCCTCGCGGCGCGGAGTGGGGCATCGAACTGGGTCGGTCGGCGTGCCAGCGGCTCACCACCCTTCGGGGAGTTTATTAGCGCCGTGGGCCACGACACACCTAATGAGTGGCGAGCAGGAACTCGGAATTACCGAGAGCAAGGAGCATTCACCCGGCGAGTGGTACGCCGAGGTCGTCCAGAAGGCCGGCCTCGCGGACTACGCCCCTATGGGCGGGTTCATCGTTACGCGCCCACGCGGCTACGCTATCTGGGAGCGTATCCAGAACAACCTCGACGGCTGGTTCAAGGACACCGGCGTGCAGAACGCCTACTTCCCACTGTTTATCCCCGAGAGCTATCTTGAGAAAGAGAAAGACGTTGTCGAAGGGTTCGACCCCGAGGTGGCGTGGGTAACCCACGGCGGCCACAATGAACTCGAAGAGCGGCTCGCCGTCCGGCCCACCAGCGAGTCCATCATCGCGCCGTTCATGGCACAGTGGACTCGATCGCACCGGGACCTCCCGATGCGGCTGAACCAGTGGTGTTCAGTCGTCCGGTGGGAAGCAACGGAGACGAAGCCGTTCTTCCGCACCAAGGAGTTCCTCTGGCAGGAGGGTCACACCGCCCACGCCGACGAGGACGGCGCGTGGGAGGAGACGATGACCCGTCTGGACCAGTACGCCCGCCTCTACGAGGAGGTCATGGCGATGCCGCCGCTGAAGGGCCGCAAGCCCCCTCACGATAAATTCCCCGGCGCGCACACGACGACTACCATCGAGACGTTGATGCCCGACGGCAAGACCGTGCAGGCCGCCACCTCCCACTACCTCGGGACCTCCTTCGGCGAGGCGTTCGACATCACCTACGCCGACGCCGACGAGGAGGAGAACACGGCCCACACGACCTCGTGGGGACTGTCCTGGCGCGCGATGGGTGCGCTCATCATGACCCACTCCGACGACCAGGGGCTCGTCCTTCCACCAGCGCTCGCCCCCGATCAGGTCGTCGTCGTCCCGATCTGGCAGGAGGACAACAAGGACGAGGTCATCGACTACGCCGCCGACCTCGCCGCCGAACTGGACGAGGCCGGCGTCCGGGTCGAACTTGACGACCGCGAACACCGCAATCCCGGATTCAAGTACAACGAACACGAACTCCACGGCGTTCCCCTCCGTGTCGAAATCGGCCCCCACGAGGTTGAGGACGGTGAGGCCACGCTGGTCCACCGGCCCGACGGCGAAACCGAGACGGTCGACCGCGACGGCATCGCCGACACCGTTACCGACCACCTCGACACCGTCCACGCCAAGCTATATGCCAGCGCTGAGGAGACGCTGGAAGGCGAAATCCGTGAGGCTGAGTCCCGCGAGGAAATCCTCGGCACCATCGGCCAGCACGGCGGCTACGTGAAGTGTGGTTGGTGTGGCGACGAGGACTGCGAGGAGCCGATCAAGGACGCTATCGCGGCCGAAATCGTGATGGTGCCCCTTGACCGCGACGAGGAGCCGATCCACGAGGACTGCGCCATCTGTGGTGAGGACGCCGAGGAGACGGCCTACTTCGCCAAGAGCTACTGAACGGGCCCGAGCGGAGCGAGGGACCGCAGTTTTCGCCGACGTTTTGCGACGAGCGGTGCGAGCGTATCACGAGCGCACCCGAGGAAGTAAAAGGTCGGAACGAGACGGCCTACTTCGCCAAGAGCTACTGAACGGGCCCGAGCGAAGCGAGTGGGCATCAGGCGATCCGGTTCAGGAAGTCGTCGGCCTCGCGCTCGCCGCGTTCGAGTAGGTCCTCTATGAACCGCGGGTCACGGTCCACCTTCGAAGACGGAGTGTGCTTCCTGGCGAGTCGCAGGTGTCGGATCTCGACGTGTCTGTATTCGTCGGGGAGATAGCCAGCCCGTACCCAGTCGTTCACTGTTTCGATGAAGTCCAGTTCCTGGTTCAGCGAGATGTTTCCGGACAGTTCCTGCCGGCGGTCGGTGATTTCCGCCAGCGAGGTCGGGACGCCGTCGTAGGTCTGTGGCTCGATCTGGATGACCCAGAGTTCGTCGGGCTTTGGCCGCTCGCTGGTCAGGAACTCCTTGACTGGCGGGTTCTGCGAGAACAGGCCGTCCCAGTGCCAGTGGTCGTTCATCTCGACGGCCTCGTACAGCAGCGGATACGCGGCGGATGCGAGCACCGTCTCCGGGGTGATGGCGTCGTCTGAGAAGGTTTCGAACTTGCCGCTGTTGAGGTCAACCGCACCGATGGTCACGTGCGGCGGGGTCGCAGCCGCGAGCGAGTCGAAGTCGTCGAAGTCGATGTGTCGGTCGAGCAGGTCCAGATACCAATCTTGGCCGGCATTGCCCGGCACTGCGTACGGCGAGACCTCCGGGATGGGGAACATGAGTTGCCGGAGGCGCGAGCGCCAAACGAGCGACTCATTGACTAGAAACTCGCCAGGGTCGGTCGCGGCGACGTCGCACCAGACATCATCCAGCATGTCGGCCGCGCGGTCAGGGCCGGCGCTGAGCAGGCCGTACCACGCGGTGACCGCACAGAGTGCGCCACCGGAGGTTCCGCTCAGTCCCACGAGTTCGTAATTAGCGTCGACAGCGGGTAGCAGTCGCTTCAGCGCGCCGGCGGTGAACGCGGTGTGGCTGCCGCCGCCCTGACAGGCGATAGCGACGCTGGGAGCATGACCAGACATGGTTTAATTCATATACGATTGGCTCGTATAGATAGATGCCGGCTGATACTGCCGTGAAGCATATTGCCACTGCTGAGGGAGTATGCGTTCTCACGAAGGTACAGCTAGCAGTATGAAGGAAGGATGGGGTCGGGGAGCGTGTGACATTTTCCTCCGTGCCCCCGATAATCACTGCTGTCCCTATGTATATAAATCGCCGTCAGACTACAGTCATACAAACGCCAAACGGCGAACAGATACCGTCGTAGGAAATATAGTTATACAGACAGTTTACGACAGCAATGGAAGGCCGACAGTCCTGATGCAACCGACCAGTTGGAGTGGGATATCGGAGACAGGAGGCCAATAGTTGAAGGGGTGCATACGTCGTGGCGAGCGCAGAATATTAAGACCTTATATATTTCTCAGCAGGTGAAATGGATAGATATCCGGAACCAACACGGTTATATCTCGGCCTATGTTATCGACTGTCATGGACGACGTGTTTGTCGGACGAATTATGTCATCGCCTGTCACCACTGTTGCCGCCGACGCGAACGCGAAAGCGGTCGCCAAGCGGATGCTTGACGAGAACATCAGTTCTGTTGTTGTCGTCGACGCTGACGGAGCGTTGCTGGGGATTCTCACCTCCACGGACTTCGTCGAAATCGCCGCAAAGGGTGGCGATACGGCGGGGTTAGACGTGTCCGAATTCATGACGACGGATCTGGTTACAGTGACGGCAAACGACCCGGTTGAGGCGGCCGCAAGCGTGATGTTGGACCACAGTGTCCACCACCTTCCTGTCGTTGATGAGACGGAAGGAGTCGTCGGAATGTTAACGACAACTGACATGACGGCCTACGTTTCTGGTATCGAGCAGTCATCTGCACCCGTGCTCGGCTGAACACCAAGTGAACCGCCGGCCTGCAGACGACTGTTTATAAATGATGATACAGTTCGAACAATCGTTATAAATATATATTACCTAATGTGGGGTTAAACAACACTAATACCATTAGGATTACCCTCTTATAGTGGCATCCCCAGTCGTGAAACACATGGTTGAGCGACAGACAGGTCTCTCTGCAGGCGACGCCGGGCTTGCAGATCCCACGGACGAACGGTCGAACTGTGGTGTCGGAGTCGTCATGGACCTCGACGGCCAGAGCGACCACTGGGTTGTATCGGACGGACTCGAACTCCTCGACAACCTCGAACATCGAGGGACGACAGGAGCAGAGCAAGATACGGGCGACGGAGCAGGCATCATGCTCCAGATTCCACACGAGTTTTTCGCTGCCGAAGTCGACGCCGACCTGCCACCCGCTGGCGAGTACGCCGTCGGCACGCTCTTTCTCCCCCAAGACGACGAGGTCGCCGAGAGTCTGAAAGACCTCGTCGAGACGGAACTCGCCGCTGAGGGCCTCGATGTCCTCGACTGGCGCGACGTTCCCACGGACAACAGCGATCTTGGCGCGACGGCGCTCGAATCCGAGCCCGACATCGTTCAGTTCTTCGTTACCTCCGCGACGGGCAAAACCGGGGACGCCTTCGAGAACCAGCTATACATCGGCCGCCGGGCGCTCGAAAACACCATCGAGGAAAAAAAGCCGCCGGGCCACGAACGATTCTACGTCGTCTCGCTTGCAACCGATGTCGTGGTGTACAAGGGCCTGCTCAAGGCCGAACAGCTCGAAGACTACTACCCTGACCTCGAAGACGAGCAGATGCAGTCGACGTTTGCGATGGTCCACGCCCGATTCTCGACGAACACGTTGGGCGCGTGGCACCTCGCCCATCCGTATCGTCGCGTCATCCACAACGGCGAGTTCAACACGATTCAGGGGAACATCAACTGGATGCGCGCTCGGGAAACCGACATCCAGAGCGACGAGTTCGAGGGCGATCTGGAGAAGATCAAGCCCATCATCGACGACCCCGAGCAATCAGACACCGCGAGCGTCGACAACGCGCTCGAACTGCTCTTGCAGGGCGGCCGCGACCTCCCCCACGCCCTCCGGATGCTCATCCCCGAGGCCTGGCGCGGCGAGATGAACGACGTGACTGGCGACCGGCGTGATTTCTATGACTACCACGCTTCGCTGGTCGAACCCTGGGACGGCCCGGCCCTCGTCGCAGCCACCGACGGCGACCGTATCGGCGCTGTGCTGGACCGGAACGGGCTGCGCCCGTGCCGCTACGACGTGCTTGAGGACAACACGCTCGTGATGTCATCCGAAGCCGGTGCGCTCGAACACGACGCCAGCGAAATCAAGGAACGCGGGCGCCTCCAGCCCGGCCAGTGTTTCCTCGCCGACCCCGAAGAGGGACGTGTTATCCCTGACGCGGAAGTGTTCGACGACATCACCGACGACAAGTACGGCGAGTGGGTCGCCGAAGAACAGGTCGACATCGACGAGGTTGCCGACCGCGAGGACAACGCACCTCGGGACCCGTCGGACGCGCTCCGGAGCCAGCAGGCCATGTACGGCTACACGTACGACGAGGTCGACCACCTCATTGAGCCGATGGCCGAGAAGGGGAAAGACCCCGTCGGCTCTATGGGCGATGACACGCCACTGTCGGTTCTCTCGCAGTTCAACCGCCCGCTGTTCACCTACTTCAAGCAGCTGTTCGCTCAGGTGACGAATCCGCCGCTTGACTACATCCGCGAGGAACTCGTCACCTCACTGGAGTCCCGGCTGGGCCATCAGCGTAACATCCTCGACGAGAGCCAGGGCCACGCCCGCCAGCTCGTGCTTGACTCGCCAATCCTCACTGACGAGGAGACGCAGTCTATCAAGGACCTGAACGCCAACGGCATGTCCACGAAGGTCATCGATATCACCTACAAAGAGGGCGGCGACCTTCGCCAGGCCGTCGAAGACGTGCGGGCCGAAGCCGACGCCGCAGCACGGGAACACGACATTCTCGTGCTCTCGGACCGTGCGGCCAGCGAAGGCCGCGTGCCGATTCCGAGCCTCCTTGCCGTCGGTGGCATCCACCACCATCTCGTCCGCAACGGTCTCCGCAACCACGTCGGGCTCGTCGTCGAGTCCGGTGACCCGCGTGCGGTCCATCACTTCGCGACGCTCATCGGCTACGGAGCCGGCGCGGTCAACCCGTACCTGGCCTACCAGACCATCGAGGACCTGGTGGCCGGACCGGACGGCGCGGACCTGGCTGATGCCATCGATGCCTACATCACTGCCGTTGAGGACGGCCTGCTGAAGACGATGGCCAAGATGGGTATCTCCACGGTCGAGTCCTATCAGGGTGCCCAGATCTTCGAGGCCGTCGGCCTCTCCTCGGACTTCATCGCCGAGTACTTCGAGGGGACGACCTGCCGGACCGACGGTATCGGCATCGAGGAAATCGAGGACGACCTCACCCAGCGCCATGATGTCGCCTGGAGCGAGGAAGAGCCCGATATGCCGCGACAGGGCGAGTACGAGTTCCGCTCGAACGGCATCCACCACCAGTGGAACCCCAACACGGTCGGCAAGATCCAGCAAGCCGTCCGGATGGGCGACTACGATACGTACAAAGAGTTCGCCGAACTGGTCAACGACCAGAACGAGGAACTCCAGACGCTGCGTGGCCTACTCGAATTCGACTCCGACCGCGAGTCCATCCCCATCGAGGATGTCGAGCCGGTCGACGACATTGTCGAGCGCTTCGAGACCGCGGCGATGTCGCTCGGGTCGCTATCGCCCGAGATGCACGAGAACAACGCCATCGCAATGAACCGGCTCGGGGCCAACGCCAACACCGGCGAAGGCGGCGAACCGCCCGAACGGTTCGACACCGAGAAGGAGTGTACGACCAAGCAGGTCGCTTCCGGCCGCTTTGGCGTTACCTCCGACTACCTCGCGTCGGCTGACGAACTCCAGATCAAGATGGCACAGGGCTCCAAGCCCGGTGAGGGTGGCCACCTGCCCGGCAAGAAGGTCAACGAGATGATTGCCCACGTGCGGTACGCGACGCCGGGCGTCGGCCTCATTTCGCCGCCGCCGCTGCACGATATCTACTCCATCGAGGACCTGAAGCAACTCATCCACGACCTCAAGGCCTCAAACCCCGAGGCTGACATCAACGTTAAGCTGGTCTCCGAAGACGGTATCGGGACCATCGCGGCTGGCGTCGCCAAGGCCAACGCCGACGTAGTCCACATCTCGGGCCACGACGGCGGGACCGGTGCGTCGCCGAAGACCTCAATCAAGAACGCCGGGCTCCCTTGGGAGCTAGGTGTTTCGGAGGCCAACCAGATGCTCCGGGCCACCGGCCTGCGCTCGCGCATCAAGGTGACCACCGACGGCGGCATGAAGACCGGCCGTGACGTGGCCGTCGCCGCCCTGCTCGGTGCCGAGGGGTACACCTTCGGGACCGCCTCGATGGTCACCTCGGGCTGTGTGATGGCTCGGCAGTGCCACGAAAACACCTGCCCTGTCGGCATCGCCACGCAGAACGAGAACCTCCGCGAGCGCTTCCCCGGCGAGCCACAGCACGTCATCAACTACATGACGTTCGTGGCTCAGGAACTGCGCGAGATCATGGCCGAACTCGGCTTCGAGACCATCGACGAGATGATCGGCCGACCGAGCGTACTCAAGCAGCGCGACGACGTGAGTCAGCCCAAGGCCCAGAAGCTCGACCTCTCGGGAGTCATCGCTGAGCCGGCCGACAACGACGGCCGCTACAAGCAGCGCGAGCAGACCCACGAGGTCGACGAACAACTCGACTGGGACCTCATCGACGCCGCCGAGGACGCCATCTACAGCGGCGACCCGGTCGCTATCGACACCGATATCACCAACGTCGACCGTGCGGTCGGGGCGACGCTCTCGAACCGCATCTCCCGCGAGCACGCAAGTGACGGCCTCGCGGACGACACTATCCGGGTCGACTTCGACGGCACGGCCGGCCAGTCCTTCGGCGCGTTCCTCGCACAGGGCGTGACGATGGAACTGACCGGGACGGCCAACGACTACGTCGGCAAGGGGCTCTCCGGTGGGAAGCTCATCGTGAACACGCCGGATCAGGCCCCCTTCGATCCGTCGGAGAACATCGTCATCGGCAACGTCGCGCTGTACGGCGCGACGCAGGGCGAGGCCTACGTCAACGGCATGGCCGGCGAGCGCTTCGCCGTCCGAAACTCCGGGGTCAAAGGCGTCGTCGAGGGTGTCGGTGACCACGGCTGTGAGTACATGACTGGTGGCGCTATCGTCGTGCTGGGCGAGACGGGCAAGAACTTCGCGGCCGGGATGTCCGGCGGCGTCGCGTACGTCTACGACCCCGACGGCGAGTTCGCAGCGAAGGCAAACACCGGCATGGTGTCCCTGGCCGATACGCTCGAAGGCAAGGACCGCCAGATGATTACTCGACTCGTCGAAAACCACGCCGCCTACACCGACTCCGACCGAGCGGCGGAGTTGCTTGATGACTGGGACGCCGAAGTTGAGAACTTCACGAAGGTGATGCCCGACGCTTACGCTGAGGTCATCGCCGACCGCGAGCGCGACGACGTGCGCAACGAGCCGCCGGCCAAGGCCGCGGCGAGCGCCGAAGCCGCTGAGGCTGACTTCGCCGCCTCGACAGACGACTGAAGCGCCACTGTTCGACGTTTTGTCTGTCGTCAAGGGCGCTGTTTTTCCGCCACAATCGAGCCGCGTTCTGTGGTCGTAATGTGACACCGTGACAATCAATCGCTGGTCCTATAGCTGTCGGGCCAAAGTGCTGGACATGGTCCCCGTACAACCACCCGTCGTATCGCATCGGAGCACAGCATGAGTGACATCCCCGGTCCTGACCCCGATTCCGGGTCGGACATCGATATCGATGTCGGCCGTGGCCTCCGCATTGCCGTCAGCGTTGTTGTCGCCCTCGCTGTCGCAACGGCGCTGTTCGGTGGCTATCATCAGGTCCCCGAAGGCCATGTCGGCGTCCAGAAATCGTTCGGCGCGGTAACCGGCGATCAACTCCAGCCGGGCGCACACATCATCGTGCCAGTCAAGGACTCGGTTCAGGACGTGGAAATCCGACCCCGGACCTACACCATGGCCAACACTGAGGGCGAAGGCGACAGACCGTCACAAGCCGATGCGGTGACCGTTCAGACCATCAATGGGACGACGGTCGACATCGACATCACCGTCCGGTACAAGATCGAAGAAGCGGACGCGTCAGGGTTCGTCACCCAATGGCGAACCGTCGGGCAAGCGGAAGAACGACTCATCCGACCGTCCGTCCGGTCGCAACTCCGGAATGAGGCCGCAGGTATCCAGACGAGCGAGATATACACCAACGACGGCCGCGAGCGGCTTGGCGATGCGGCACAGCAGAAACTCGAATCCGCGTTTGAGGGCGAAGCGCTCGTCCTTGAAGAGGTACAGGTTCGGACCGTTGACCTCCCGGAATCGTACGACCAAGCACTCAACGACAAGGAAATCGCAAAGCAACGCGTCGAAGAGAAGAAATTCGAGATTCAACAGGCCGAACGCGAAAAGGAACGGCAGGAGATTCAGGCCGAAGCCGACGCCCGAGTTATCGAGATTCGCGGTGAGGCGCTTCGGGAGAACCCAGTTGTGCTGAAACAGCAGTACGTCCAGAGCATCGACGATTCGGATAAGGTCATTCTGGCGACTGACGACGAAGGAACACCCATCATCCTGCAGACTGGCCGGAGCAGGGGCGGGAACACGTCAAGCGCCGATACAGGGTTCTCGACGAACGTGACGAACGCGACGGCCGGCAACTGACCACAGACGCGAGGGCGCACCTCATTCGTTTTTTCAGCCGTGCTGTTCTCTGGAGAGGGTCGGTCGTCATGCCTCTCCAGCAAACGCTCGGTGTCGACTGTCAGACCGCGGCAGACGCTGGCGGTGAGCCACACTGTTTTGCTGGTCCCGTCCGAGAACGGCGTATGGACAGTGTCCTCGTCATCGGCGGCGGTCGGTTCATCGGTCGGCACACAGTCACCGAGTTCCGCGACGCAGGCTACGACGTGACAATGCTCACCCGCGGACGGCGTCAGAATCCGTTCACGAACGCTGAGGTTGCCCACATCGAAGGTGACCGACGTGAGCGGGACACACTCGAAACTGCTCGGGAGCGGGTCGACCCGGACGTAGTCGTCGACTGCGTGGCGTACTTTCCGGAGGATGTCCGAGTGGCGACCGACGTGTTTGCCGATGTCGGCGCGTACGTGTATATCTCAAGCGGCGCGGCCTACGGGGCTGAACGGACGCCCAAGCGAGAGGGGGAGACGCCGCTTGCAGGCTGTACTGCCGAGCAGGCCACAACTGACAGCGCGGAGACCTACGGGCCACGGAAGGCCGAAGGCGACCGCGAAGTGTTCGCTGCCGCGGAGGACGGCGTACAGGCGATGAGCATCAGGCCGACCGTCGTGTACGGTCCCTACGACTACACCGAGCGGTTCGCCTACTGGGTCGACCGCGTGGCCGAATACGACCGGGTCGTCGTTCCCAGCGACGGCCTCAGCCTGTGGCAGATGGCCTACGTCGAGGACGTGGCGAGTGCGCTCCGTCTCGTCGCGGAGCGAGGGACGGCTGGCGAGGCCTACAACGTCGGCGACGAGCACGCGCCGACGCTCCGGGAGTGGGTCGACCTGCTTGCCAGAGTGCACGAGACGGATGTCGAGACTATCGGCGTCGGCGAGCGCGAACTCAGGGCGGCGGGGCTTGCCCCCGACGATTTCCCCATCTACCGAGACTCACCGCATCTGCTGTCGACGGCGAAGCTCCGAAACCTGGGCTGGTCGTCGACGCCCCACGAAACGGCATTGGCGGTGACCGTCGCCGAACATCTGGAGAACGACCGAACCGGCCGTGAGTTCGGACCTGACCGTGACACGGAAGCAGCGCTTATTGACCGCCTAACCGAGTGACAACTACGCCCGGCGGAGCGTCGTGTGCTTGACCTCGTAGTCCTCTAAGAACGCACCGTATCCGCCGACGGTGATGCGGCTGTCTCCGGTATCCACGACCAGCGAATTCTCGAACCCGAAATCGCTGTTGTGGGGCGCAACGAGGTTCTGTCGGACACCGACCACCTCGCCGGATATCACTTCGAAGTCGTCGTCGGAGCCCGTCGGCCGTGCGTACAGGTCGGCGACGACGGACTCACCAGCCCGGAGCGCAAGCGTGGTCGTGAACACGACGGGGCGGAACATATCGTACCGAGCCGGGAGTGACGGGGGTCGCGAAACGAGGACCTCCTCGCCTATCGGCCAGTAATTGCCCAGGTAGGAACCAACCAACACTGCTGCGACAGCCTCTTGCGTAAACGTGATCGCGTTCGTCTCGTCGTGGTCCCAGCTGAGCATCGTCGACGGAGAGACGAACCCGCGCTGCTGGTCCGTCGCAAGCAACGAAGGCGCGCCGTCGAGGCCGATTCGGACGGCGTTGGCGATCTCCTTCAGGTCCAACTCCATCGTCGCCCGGTCGTAACTCGACAGTGTCAGGAGCACGAGGATGCCCCGCTCCCGGGCACGGCGGAGCGGGTCGCGGATATCGGGGAGTCGTCGGGCCGGGATCTGAAGGATAACCTCGCAGTCGGCCGCTTCGATGTGTTGCTCCAGCCGTTTGACGATGGTCGGTCGGGACTTGACCACCTCGAAGGTGTTATTCTCGGCCGCGGTGTCCTCGTATCGGGTCTGTACTGCCGCCTCCAGTGTGTCCAGTTCGCGTTTTAGCGCGCCGAAAGCCTCCGACGGGGGCGTCGCGCGGATGACCGTCGGCGTCCGATGGTCGTCGACGCTGACGAAGCCGTCCACGGCCAGCGAATCACAGATGTCGTACACGTAGCTTTTGGAGACCCCCGCCGTTTCGGCCACCGTTCGGGCTGTTGCCGGTCCCTTTTCGACCACGGCGAGGTACGTTTCCGCCTCCGTCTCGGAGAGGCCATACTGCTGGAGTCGGTCCCGAACGGGCGCGCTGGGTTGGCGTGTGGAGTCAGGCATGGATGTCCTGCTGAAACCGTGCTGGCTGATTCTCTGTCACTGGATCGCTGTTTCAGCTAATCTAATCGAACATACATAATGATTGGTGGGTGTGGGAGCGGGCCGGCATGTGTCTGTGCGTAGTGGGTATTCGGGGTCCGGTGCGCCGGCGGGAACACCCCGGCGTAGGTCGCGGGACCTGTCTCAGGATCTCCCACGAACCTCGTCGAGCAGGTCAACGACGTCTTCCATGGTGGGGTCGCGGCTGGTGTTGTTGCCGTTACCATTGTTCCCACTATTGCCCCGACCGGGGGTACTCCCTGACCCGTCCGGGAGGCCCGGAACGGGGTCGGGATCGGTGATGCTCGCCGTGTTCTGGACCGTGAGCGTGGCCGTCGGGCCGTCTTGGCCGACAGTAAGTTCGTACTCACCGGCTTCGACGACCTTCGGGCCAAGTCCGAGCACGTCACCGGGAACGACCTCCAGCGCCGTCAGGTCGACAGTCACGTCGACTGTGGTCAACTCGCCGGGGCCCAGCGAGACGCGCTCGTAACCGAGCAGCCGGCGTCTCGGCTGGAGCACTGAGCCATAGGACTGGGTGTTGAACACCTCGACGATGTGCTCGCCGGCCATCCGGCCGGTGTTTGTCACCTCGACGCTGACGGTCACCTCGGACTGGTTCGCCGGGTTGCCGACAGTGGGCTGAGTGACCGAGACGCTCCCGTACTCGAAGTCGGTGTAGGAGAGCCCGTGGCCGTACTCGTAGATTGCGGTGTTATCTGTCCCGCCTGTCGATGTTGGGTCGTAACGGGTGTACTGCACGGGTGTGGTACCAACGTTCTCTGGCCAGCTGAACGGGAGCTTCCCAGAGGGATTGTACTCGCCGACCAGCGTCTCGGCGATAGCGACCCCGCCGTCGCTGCCGGGCTGGCCGGCAAACAGGAGGGCGTCAAGCTGGCTAAACGTTTCTGGAGACCCCCGTGGCGAACCGGCAAGCATGACGCCGATGATCGGCGTCGAATCGTCGGTGGACTCGACGACGGTGTCGAGAAGCGCCTGCTGGGACTCGTCGAGCACCAGTTCGTCCCGGTCACCGAACCCTTCGTTGTGGGTTCCCTCGCCGAGCACGACGACGACGACATCGGATTCAGGTCCAGCCGACTCGACCCGTGACCGCTGCTCGGCGGTAAAGTCGAAGTTGCCGTTCTCGTCGCTCTGCTGGTTCTCGCCGTCGCCCTCGCCGGCCCACCAGGTGGTGTTCTCGTACGAGGTGGGAACGTGCGTGAGACTGCCGACGCGAGCGCGGAGTTCCGCTTCGAGGAGGTTCTGGCGCGGGAACGGGCCGCCGGCGCTGGCCCCCTGCCAGCCGAGCGTCCAGCCGCCGTGTTGCATCAGCGCGCGGGTGTTGTTGCCGTTGCTGTCGACGCCGGGGCCTGTCAGCAGGACGCTCTCGTCGCCGGATAGCGGGAGCGTGTCATCAGTATTTTTCAGGAGGACCATCGACTCCTTTGCCATCGTCTCGGCGGTCTCCTGTGCGCCGCCGAGCACGGTCTCGATGCGGGACTCGTCGACTGTCGGCTGCTCGAACAGGCCGAGGTCGGCCTTTAGTTCGAGGATCCGCCGGACTGCCTCGTCGATGCGCTCCATCGGAATCGCACCGTCCTCGACGAGGCTGACCACGGTGTCGATGAACTGAACCGGGCCCGGCGCGTCACCGCCGTTACCGATCATGTACATGTCGACGCCGGCGTTGATCGCCATCTCGGTCGCCGTCTCGAAGTCGGGTGCGTAGTCGTGGTTCGTGATCATCCGGTTCAGGTCGTCCCAGTCTGAGACGACCATTCCCTCATAGCCGTAGGCGTCCCGAAGTAGCGTCGTCAACAGCCAGTGAGAGGCGTGGGCCGGAATCCCGTTTATCGACCCGCTGTTGACCATTACCGTCCCGGGTTCGGATTTCAGTGCCTCCCGGTACGGCGGGAGGATGTTCGTCCGGAGGTCACGCAGCGACGTCGAGGCCGGTGCGCGGTCGTTGCCGTTGTTCGGGATCGAGTAGGCCGCGAAGTGTTTGACACACGCCGTCAGCCGGTCGTCGTCCTCAAGCGCCCGTGCTCGTACCCGCGAGACATCCGCTTCGAGTTTCGGGTCCTCGCTGATGCCCTCGAAGAAACGGCCCCAGCGGGGGTCCCGCTGTAGATCAGTCGTTGGCGCGAAGGTCCAGTGTGCGCCCATCGACGCCGTCGCCTCGCTCGTGTGCCGTTCGGCCGCCTCGATCAAGCTCAGGTCGCGCGTCGCACCCAGGTTCAGCCGTTGGGGGAACACCGTTGCCCCTGCCAGCAGGCCGTTCCCGTGTGTCGCGTCGACGCCGTAAAGGAATGGGATGTCGTGGTCGGCGTTTTCCAGGTTGTACTCCTGTAGGGCATTGATTCCCTGAACCACGGTCTCGCCGTCGAAGCTCGGCGGTTCGGCCCCACCTGAGAGGATCGACCCGACGCCGAGTTCGCTGAAATACTCGCCGACCGTGTCAACCCCGAAGCTGTCGGGGACGTTCGATTCCTCGGGTTCCGCCTCGAAGGAGCTAATTGCGACCTGCGTCATCTGGGCCGCTTTCTGCTCCAGTGTGAGGTCGCCGACGAGCGAATCGACGTCCGGTTGCGCCGCGGCGGTTCCAACACCTGCGCCGGTGGCAGCCGCTGCCGTGGCCACGCCGGTCGCTTTCAGAAACGTTCGCCGAGACGCTTGCATGCCGTCATCAGTCGTGTCATGTGCCATGACAGGCGCACCCAACCGAGGATGTTAATAATTGTTTTTGGAAAACTGGTGTGTAATATTTGTCAAAAGATTTGCCGCCGGTTCGGTTTCGGCGCCCTGACTGATGCTGCGCACCTAAACTGTTTTCACGCGTGCCCGGAGACAGGCAACCATGTTCGAGAAACGCACCTGGATCCGTCTCCCCCGGAACGTCGTGGTCGGGCACGGTGTCCTCAGCCGGACAATCGAGGCCGTGAGTGAACTCCACTTGACTGGCCGGCCGCTCGTCGTTTCAAGTCCGACGCCACACGATGTCGCCGGCAAGCGGGTCGTCGAACAGTTCGAGGACGAGGGGTACGACCCCTCCGAAATCGTCATTGAGGAAGCCAGTTTCGACGCCGTCCAGCAGGTCATCGACCACGCCTCGGAGATCGACGCGGGCTTCCTGCTTGGTGTCGGCGGCGGGAAAGCTATCGATATCACGAAGATGGCGGCCGACGACCTCGGACTGGGGTTTGTCTCGGTGCCGACGGCCGCGAGCCACGACGGCATCGTCTCTGGTCGGGGCTCAGTTCCTGAGGGGGATACGCGCCACAGCGTCGCCGCCGAGCCGCCACTGGCGGTCATCGCCGACACCGAGGTACTGGCCGAGGCCCCCTGGCGGCTGACCACTGCTGGCTGTGCCGACATCATCTCGAACTACACCGCGGTTCGGGACTGGCAGCTCGCCCACCGACTCAAAAACGTCCACTACTCCGAGTACGCTGGCGCGCTCTCTCAGATGACCGCCGAGATGCTCGTTGAGAGTGCCGACTCGATAAAACAGGGGCTTGAGGAGTCATCCTGGATTGTCGTCAAAGCGCTCGTCTCCTCAGGCGTTGCGATGTCTATCGCCGATTCTTCGCGTCCAGCAAGCGGGGCGGAACACCTGTTTTCACACCAACTCGACCGGCTTGTCCCCGACGGCGCGCTCCACGGCCATCAGGTCGGTGTCGGCTCGATCATGACCGAGTACCTCCACAGCGGCCAGAAAGGCAAGTGGAAAGCCGCCAGAGACGCACTGGCCGCCATCGGCGCGCCGACGACGGCAGACGAACTCGGCATCGACGACGAGACGGTGATCGAAGCGCTGACCACGGCCCATCAGATCCGCGACCGCTACACGGTGCTCGGGGACGGAATGAGTGAAGAAGCGGCCATCGAAGCGGCGACGGTCACCGGCGTTATCTAAACCAGTTCCGCCACCGCGATATCGCCCGCGTCGTCCCACCGGATCGACGCTTCAGCCTCGCCGGTCGTCTCAGCGCCACTGCTTTCGGCCGCGGTGCTTTTGATCTCCGCGTCGAACACGATACTGAGCCGGTACACCGTCTCGGCGTCCGGGTCCGCCTCGTTTCGCACGCCACAGATGGTCGCTCGAACCGCGTCCCGAATCGTACACGCGACGCCGGCCGTTTCGGTGACGACCCGCTCGACCGCTGTCGCCGGCCGCTCGGCCCCCTGTGTCTGGCCTTGCGGGATCTCCCAGGACCCGTCAGCGTCGCTCAGCAACACGTCGCCCGACTCGTTGTGGACGAACGCGTGCACGTCGACCTGCCCCTCCCGTGAGCGCTCGACAGCACGCTGGTACGCCTCCGAGCTCACCGAAAAGGTGGTCTGGTCCACCGGCGTCGAGCCGAACTCCTGTTCGAGACGGGCGAGACGCTCTTGCACCCGTGCTCGCGAGCGCTCGGCTATCTCCATACGAAACGGTGCTTCGGCAGCATAATAAATCCGCCTGAACACTCTCATGGTTTGAAACTACCCGGTGCACCGGTGACAACACGCGTACAGTGGACCCGCGACAACGTTAGTATGACTCGCTCAGACGTGGTCGTCGAGGAATTCGACGACAGCGGTGTACGCCTCAATGCGGTTCTCCCGCTTGCTGATGCCGTGTCCCTCGTCATCGAAAACGAGTTTCTCCACGGGAACTCCCTGTTCGGCCGCTTGCTCGGCGATTTGCTCGGCCTCGCCGACCGGAACACGCGGGTCGTTGGCCCCGTGGAGGACGAACAGCGGCGCATCGATTCGGTCGACGTTGTTGATGGGCGAGATAGATTCGAGGAACTCGCGGTCTTCGTCAAGGGAGCCGTACTCGGCCTCGCGGAGTTCCCGCCGCCAGTCACCGGTGTTCTCCAGAAACGTCACGAAGTTGGCGATGCCGACTACGTCGACGCCGGCCGCCCAGAGGTCCGGGTACTCAGTCAGTGCCGCAAGCACCATGAAGCCGCCGTAAGACCCACCCATCGCCACGATTCGGTTGGGGTCGACAGCCGGGTGGTCATGGAGCCAGTCGACGCCCGCCCGCAGGTCCTTCACGGAGTCCATCCGCCTTTCCACGTCGTCGAGGTGCGTGTAGGCCTTCCCGTAACCGGTCGACCCGCGGACGTTGGGCTCGAAGACGGCGTACCCCCGCGAGAGGAAGTACTGGGTCAGACCGGAGAACGAGGGGCGACGCTGGCTCTCCGGGCCGCCGTGGATGTCGACGATGACAGGCGTGTCGCCGTCCGCATCATTTCCGTTAGCTGCACTTTCTGGCAGCGAGAACAGCGCCGGAATCTCGCGCCCGTCGAACGAATCGAACCGAACGACCTCTGGCGCGATGAACGTCTCGCGCGGGATGCCAGCCGTCGAGGCGGCCGTCCACTGCTCGCTCTCGCCGGTTTCGGCCTCTACGACGAACACGTTGGTGTTGACCTGCCGCCCGGTGACGCTGACGGCGAACCGTTCGGCGTCGGGTCCCCACGAAACGCCCCCGGCCAGCCCGCCCGGCAGGTCCGGCGTCGGGAACGTCTCAATGGTTGTCGGCCCTTTCAGTTCGCCGACGGTGAGTTCGTTGTAGCCGTCGATGTTGCGCGAGTACACGAGACGGCCACTGTCCTTGTCAAGCGCGACGCCGTCGATGTTCCACTGTTCGTCCGAGCGGACGATGTCGAGGTCGCCCTCAAGCGAAAGGCGGGCAAGTTCGAGCGTGTCGCTTTCGGCGTCGGTGACGAGATACACCGCCTCGCCCTCCGGTCCCCACGACGCGCTCGTGTAGCGGACCTTCCCCTCGTGTGGCGTGAGATGGCTGCGGTTCCCGCTGTCGATGTCAAGCACGTAGATGTCCTGGTCGAAACTGGAGTGGGCCTCGCTGACTAGCAGTCGCTCACCGTCGGGCGAAAAGCCGCCGACGGAGAACCAGCCGTCGCCCTTCCAGATTAGTTCCGCATCGTCGCCGGTCGCGTCGCGGTCCTGTACGTAGATGTCAAAGACAGCCTCATTTCGGCGGTTCGACGCGAACGCGAACCGCTCACCGTCCGGCGACCAGCCGCCCCAGCGGTGTTTCGCGTCGGGCATCCCAGTGAGTTCGTGGATGTGCCCGTCCGCGTCGAGCCGGTATAGCTGCGCCCGCTCGTTGCCGCCCTCGTCCATGCCGAAGACGAGTTCCTGGCGTTCGGGCGAGAAGTCGACGAAGCTCACAGTGTCGTCGTAGAACGTCAACTGTTCGGGCCAGCCGTGGGGTTCGGGAAGCGACCAGAGCTGGGCAACGCCGGTCGTGTTCATCAGGAAAGCGAGCGTCCCGTCCGGCGCGAACGAGCTGCCGTAGGCGCTCCGGACGTTCAGATAGCGCGAAAGGTCGTACGCGGTCACAACCGGAGGGAGGGCAGGGACCGGCAAAACCCTTTGTGGCGGCCGTGGTCTGATTCAGCGGAACGCGGCGGCTGTTATCCAGAGAGTCGCCTGAGTGGCTCCTCACCCTGCCAGCGGGCGTACGCGTACGAGGCGACGAGGAGGATGCCACCCAGTACGAGGAACGAAAGGGTCCGGGCGAGCGTATCGAGCCCCTGCGTGTCGTAGAGGAACACCTTGGTCGTCACCAGGCCGAGGACGACGACGCCCTGAAGCCGACGACTGCGGTCATCCAGCGCGAGGCCAACCCCGACGAACGCGAGCCCCAGGACGGCCCACGCAACCGACAGCCCCGCCCCCGAAAGCTCCAGCCCCAGAAGCACCACCGCGAGCCCGGTCGCCGTCCAGGCGTACGGCGCAGCCACCGAGAGTTCGCGGTCAGTGCTTGGCACCGTCGTCGATGCGCCGCCGAACCACCGACCGAGCGCGTAGAAGACCGCGATTCCCAGCAGGTATGCGGCTGGTCGCCCCATCGCGGTCGCCAGCGGGTCCGCGAGCGAGAACGCCGGTAATTCGGTCGCGTCCACGGCGAGCAGTTTGGCGACGGTCCCGACGGCGACGAGGTGCCCGCCGACACGAACTGCCATCGCGTCGCGGCGCGACCCGAGCGCCAACGCCCCACAGAGCAGGAGGAGGAGACCGGCGGTCGCGAGGAACGGGTCGGCCGCGAGGACGACGCTGACGGCGAGTAGCACGACGGCCAGCACCCCAGCCGCGCTGTCTTGCTGTCCGAGGCGTGACTCCGTGACGGCGTAGACGCCGCCGAGAGCGAGTCCGACTGCGCCGACAGCCACCCCGTCTGGCGCTGTCGGGATGAGTCGACGAACGACGCCTTCCAGCAGGATTACGGCGAACACGGCGTTGAGCCCTGTCGTCGCCTCCACCAGTCGGCGGTGCCATCGGTCCGTTCGGTCGCTCGCACGGAGCACGTACACACCAGCGGCGTAGACGGCGAACGTCGCGACGAGAACAGCGGTGGCAACCGCTTCGGGTGGCTCTAGCCTGTCCATCCAGACGATGTGGAGCACGTAGGCCGGGAGGACGCTGCCGAGGACGAGCCGGCTCCACGGCCGGACGGCGGCGATGGTCACCAGCCCGGCCGTGAGAAGCACGACGTAGGCCGGCGAGACGACGAAGGAACCAGCATCGAGCCCGACGTAGGAAGTGACATAACCCAGCAGGAACGCCTCGCCGGCGACGGCCGGCGCGTGGTCCCGCACCGAGACAACCGCTGTGGCGGCCACGAGAGCTGTCAGGACCAGCAGAACCACCCACAGCGGCGCTCCGATGGCGGCTCGATACGAGTCGAAACCGTAGGCCGCGTAGACGCTGAAATACGCGATGGCGAGGCCGGTCCCCGCGACGAGCCGACCCCATCGGTCATAGCCCTGCCGCTCGGCGGCGTACCGACCGCCCGCGAGCAGTATGAGCCCGCCCGCTGTGCCGGTGAGCACACGCCCGAGCGGGCCGAGGTAGCCCGCCTCGATGGCCAGACGAATGAAGAAGACAACGCCGACCACCAGCGCGAGCCCGCCGACCCCGCCGAGCCACTTCATCCCGATGTCGCGCTCCCAGTTCCGCTCGTCGACAGGCGCGTCGCTGTCGGCTGTCGCGCCGGTCTCTGGCGCTGTCCCCGAATCGTCCGGGGCCTCCGATTCGGCGGCCGCCGTGTCCGCTTCAGTGGTTGCAGTTTCGTCCCCGACAGACGGAGGCGGGTCGGTGTCCAGTTTCGATTCCAGGGCGGTGATGCGTGTCTGGAGGGCATCGACCTCGGCGCGGAGGTCCCGTACTTCCGCTTCGAGGTCATCATCATCGCTCATACACTGACACGTTGCAGAGTCGCTGTAATAAACATCCAGTCGAACGACAGTTCCAACGGCTAATCCGCCATCTATCGTCGTCAACCGCGAACGGGTGGATTTTTGAGCGGCCACGTCGTCGCCCCTGTATGCGTGTCGCGGTCGTCGCCATGGAGACGAGTCAGTACCGGGACACAGTGGGCCGGACCCGGCTGGAGCGGGTGGCTACCGAACTCGCCGCTGCCGGCCACGACGTGACCGTGTTCTGTTCGCAGTGGTGGCCGGGATTCGACAATCAGCGCGAGCGCGACGGCGTCACGTACCGCGCCGTCACCGTCTCGCCGACCGTCCCCTCCTTCTGTGTCCGCCTCCCGGCCATGCTCGCCCGGTTCCGCCCGGATGTCGTCCACGTTCACCCGACGCCGTCGTCGGTCGCACTCGCGGCCAAGACCGGTGCAACGCTGTCTCGCGCGCCGCTTCTCACGGAGTGGTATGGGGACGAAGACGTGCCCGAAAGCCGCCGGGCCAACCTCGCGCTCCGCGTGTCGGACTGTCTCGTCACCCCCTCCGAACTCGTCCGCACGCGGGTCCGAGAGCGGGGCGCGACCGCGGACCAGACTGCGATACTCCCACAGAGCATCGACATGGACCTCGTCAGTGAAGTCGATGCTGGCGAGGAAATCGACGTGGTGTACGCCCACCGACTGGACGGCAGTGCGAACGTCGAATCGCTACTGCTGGGTCTGGCGGAACTCAGGCAGAAGGGCTGGTCGGCGACGATTATCGGGGACGGGCCGGAACGAGCGCACTACGAACAGGAGGCGGCCGACCTCCGTATCGACGACCGCGTGACCTTCGCTGGCGCGTGCGACACTGAAGAGCGCGTCTCGATTTATAAGGGTGCGCACGTGTTTGTCCAGACAGCGTTCCGGGAGTGCTTCGCCACAGATCTCCTCTGGGCGATGGCCTGTGGCTGTATCGGCATCGTGGAGTACCAGGCCGAGTCGTCTGCTCACGAACTCATTGAGCAGCGCGACCGTGCGTTCCGAGTGACGAACCCGCAGGAAATCGCCGACAAAATCACCGAATCGGCCGGCTTCGAACGCCAGACCGTCGACGAGTCCTGCGCCGAGTTCGACCACGCGCAGGTCCGGGCGAGGTACGAGGACCTTTACGAGAAGCAAATTGAGGATGCCGGTCTTTTCTAATCGGCACGGGGCTCAGACGCGGTGAGGACGGGGACAAATCGCCGCCCGTCAGTACGGGATGACGCGGAACCCTTCTGGAAGCACCAGTCCGAACACGAGGAACAGCACGGCCGCGATACCCGCCGCCATGAGGGCGTAAGGTGCCTGGCTCCTGACGTGGACCATGTGGTCGCTCCCGCTCGTTGAGGAGGCCAAGACGGTCGTGTCGCTGATTGGCGAGGTGTGGTCACCGAAGATGCCGCCGCTGAACACCGCGCCGAGGACCAGCGGGAGGTTCGCGCCCGTCGAGAACGCCAGCGGGATGGCGATGGGGAACATGATGCCGTAGGTCGACCACGATGACCCGTCGGAGAAACTGACGAAGGAAGTCACGAGGAAGACGCCCACCGGAATGATGAACGCCGGCACGCCGCCAAAGACGTTCGTCACGAACGACGAAACACCCAGTATCGTCACCGCGTTCTGGATGGAACTGGCAAACATCAGGATGACGGCCGCAAGGAGGATGCCCTTGAAGCCGACCATCATCGCATCAGTCGCGTCGTCGTTCGACGGGATGTCGCCCTTCCAGCGATACAGCAGGAAGCCGACGATGAGCGCGGAGAACGAGGCCAGACCGAGCTGGACGCCGCCGATGTTGAACGCCCAGGGACCGCTTGGCGGCGTGATTAGCTGCCAGCTGCCGAGCTGGAGCAGCGTGGCCCCCATCCCTTCCTTCCCCTTGACGTAGATGACGGGGCTGGCCCGCCAGAACATCGCGCCGAGGCCGACGACAATCATCGTGAGGATCGGCCAGGCGAAGTTCCGCCAGTCCGGCGTGGCAGTTTCGGATACCTCGTATTCGTCCATCTCAGCGGAAATCATCGGGTCGGCGTCGTCGCCGACGACCTTCCCCTCGTTTCTCGCCCGGGACTCCTCGGTTCCCATCCCGTAGATGTTTGGCACGACTTGCCACGCGACGAGGCCGGCGAGGCCGAGCGCGATCCACGAATAGAAGCCGGTAAACAGCGTGTTGAAAAACAGCGGCCAGACGGCCCCGGTCGCCGCGGTAACTTGCTCGCCGCCGGTGTTCACGAAGTTTGTCATCCCGGACGGCAGCGTTCCCTGACGCTGTGCCTCCACGAGGCCGCCCCCAATGAAGCCGACCATCGCCGCGCCCCACGTTGAGTAAAACGCGAGCCGGGACGCCGGCGACCCCGCTGAGTCGACGTAGTAGGCCAGCTTGGCGCGTGACACGTCGAACTTGTCGGTCAACGGTCGCATCATCGAGCCGACCACGAGGCAGTTGAAGTAGTCGTCAATGTGGATTGCGATACCGGCCAGGAACGCGGCCTTCTCGGCGTCTGCGGCGGACTCGGCCCGCGCCA
This sequence comes from Haloarcula sp. R1-2, assembly GCF_011627385.1. NCBI lineage: Archaea > Methanobacteriati > Methanobacteriota > Halobacteria > Halobacteriales > Haloarculaceae > Haloarcula > Haloarcula sp. R1-2. The sequence goes on along the minus strand of NZ_JAANTG010000001.1, from coordinate 914,698 downwards.
CCAGGGCCTCCAGCACGCCCTGTATCGCACCGGCTCGAATCATCAGTCCGATCAGCCCACCGATGGCGAAGATGGCGAGCAGGACGTTCTTGACGTACCACTCCCCGAACAGCGGGGCCGTGGCGATTATTTCCGGAACGAGCTTCAGTCCGAAGATACCGCCAAGTACGATGCCACCGACGCCGACCGTCCAGGGACTCCCGTCCTCGGCCTGTGGCTGGACGGTCGCCACCTCACCGCCAGCGGTGATCAGGTCCGATGGGACCCCCACTGCCTGTGGGTGTAATGCGCCCACAAGCACGCCTGTGATGACGATACCGACGAACAGCCCGATAAGCGCGTCTCGGGTGTACCAGGCCAGACCGATGGCGACGAGCGCTGGAACGATCGACCACGGTCCAGCCGCGATTCCCTCAACCATGCCGGCAGGTCTAGGTGGCGCTATATTAAGGTATGTATTCACACCCGCGTCAGGGACGGTCCAGACGAAACCCGTTTGAGCGTCGGTCCCCTCCATTCGGTAGTGACAGACGAGGAGCCAGCCGACCGAGACGACGACTCTGACTCCACCCCGGAACTCGAACTCGACGCCGTCTACGACGCCATCGACGCCGTCGGCCGTCCGCATCTGACGGCGACGGAGTTCTCTCGCAAAACGGATCTGACGCCCGACGAGGCACGGGCGGCACTGGAGCGTCTCGCCGACGACGGCGACATCGAGCGTCAGGACGTGTCCGAGGTCGAGTCCGTGTGGTATCCGACAGATATTGCCGAGGTGACCGACCGCGAGCGTGTGGTCCTGTTTCCCGACCGCCGGGAAGTCGTCGTCGAACATCCCGACCAGTTCACGCGAGCACAGCTCTCGCAGTTCGCCCGCCTGCAAGACACCAACCGCTCGGGCGGCTACGTGTACGAACTCCGCGAGGAGGATATCTGGGCCGCGCCCCACGAGTCCTTAGACGACCTTCTGACGACGATGCGGGACGTGCTGGGCGAGCGCTCGCCTCACCTCGAAGAATGGGTGACGAGCCAGTGGGAACGAGCCCGGAAGTTCCGCCTGAAGACTCACGAAGACGGGTACGTCGTACTCGAAGCCGAAAGCGACGACCTGATGGGCAATGTCGCACGCCCGAAACTTGACGACGACCACCTCCGAGCCCCCATCTCGGACTCGGAGTCGTGGGTCAACGAGGACGCGACCGCCGAAATCAAGCGCACGCTGTACGAGGCAGGCTATCCGGTCCGGGACGACCGTGATCTTGAAACGGGCGACGCCATCGAGATGGATTTGCGCCTGCGCCTGCGAGACTACCAGCAGGACTGGGTGGAGCGGTTCACCGAACAGGGCTCGGGCGTGTTCGTCGGCCCGCCCGGGTCGGGCAAGACCGTCGCCGCGATGGGTGCGATGGCCGCCATCGGCGGCGAGACGCTGATTCTCGTCCCCTCGCGCGAACTTGCGACACAGTGGCGCGACGAACTGGTCCGACACACCTCCCTGACCGACGACGATATCGGCGAGTACCACGGTGGTGAAAAGGAGATACGCGCCGTCACTATCGCCACCTATCGAACCGCCGGAATGGACCGCCACCGGAAGCTGTTCGACCAGCGCAAGTGGGGCCTCATCGTCTTCGACGAGGTCCACCACGTCCCCTCGCCGATTCACCGCCGGAGCGCGGACCTCCAGACCAAACACCGGTTGGGATTGACCGCCACGCCGACCAGAGAGAGCGACGACGAGGAGGAGATATTCACGCTCATCGGTCCGCCAATCGGGACGGACTGGGGCAAACTGTTCGACGAGGGCTACGTCGCCGAACCGGAGGTCGAGATCCGTCTCGTGCCGTGGGGGGACGAAACCGAACAGTCCGAGTACAGTTCCACGTCGGGCCACGACCGCCGACAGGCCGCCGCCAGCAACACCGGAAAAATCGACGAGATACGCTACGCGCTGGCCGAGAACCCGGCCGCGAAGGCGCTAGTATTCATCGAGTACCTCGACCAGGGTGAGGCTATTAGTGAGGCCATCGATGCGCCGTTTATCAGCGGCGAGACGCCACACGCCCGCCGGGAGAAGCTGTTTGACGAGTTCCGCCGCGGCGAACTGACCACGCTGGTCGTCTCCCGCGTCGGCGACGAGGGTATCGACCTGCCGGACGCCGAACTCGCGCTCGTCGCTTCCGGACTGGGTGGGTCCCGTAGACAGGGCGCACAGCGGGCCGGGCGGACGATGCGCCCCGCTGGTGACGCCCGGATGGTCATTCTCGCGACGCGAGGGACGACCGAGGAGGACTTCGTCCGCCGGCAGATGCGCCACCTCGCTTCGAAGGGCATCCGCGTGACCGAGACAGAAGCCGAGGCCGTCGAGCCACCGGCAAAGACGGAGTGAGCAGGGATAGGGCTACGCTCGCGCCCGGAAAAACGCGAACACCCCACCGAGTTCGTCGTCGACGGTCTCGACGTCGGTGACGGAGAAGCCGGCCTCGGCCAGTAGCTCGCGATTGCGCTTGCGGCCGTGGAAGCTCCAGGCCATCTCGGTCCCGGTCTCCAGCCAGTCCTCGTTGTTGCCTTCCCATTGTTCGTTGCCCAGCGCGGTCAGTAGCCGACCGCCCGGTTCGAGCACGCGCTCGAACTCAGCGAAGACGGCGGCGTGTTCCGCTCGCGGGACGTGGATGACCGCGTGCAGTGAGACGATCGCATCGAACGTGTCTGCTGGGAACGGCAGCGCTGCCAGATCTCCCTGACAGAGCCGCGGTCCGGGGACCCGCTTGCGCGCCGTTCGTAGCTGCTCGCGAGAGATATCCAGCCCCGTGACAGTGTGGTCGGCTGCGAGAACGTCCATCGCGGGCGTCCCAGCGCCACAGCCGGCATCGAGGACCCGACTCTCGGCGGGCAGACGGTCCGCGAGGGCCGCGACCAGACCGCGCTCGCGACCCTCGCCGTCACGCTCGGCCGCGTAGGTTGCGGCGATATCGTCATAGCCCTCACGGACGATGTCGCGTCGGTTCATACGCGGTGCTCTCGACAGTCCGGAATAGCTCTTTGGGTGGTGTGTGAGCGGGTACAACCCGGTTCCACCCCTCTGATTATGTGGCTGGCTGGCGCTCGAAGTTACGCTGTATCTGTGTCGAGTCGACGTGCGGTCTCGGCCACGTCCTGAATCTTCTCTGTCTGTCTTTCGTTCGTCGCCGCGAGGTCGTCGAGCTGTGCCGACATATCGTCGATGCCGCTCGACAGTTCGTCGACCATGCTGGCGACCTCCTCTGTCGACGCCGCCTGGTCGTCGGTCGCCGCAGAGACCTCCTGAATGCCCTGTGACGCCTCGTTGACCGCCGAGACGATCTCTTCGAGCCGTTCGGCTGCCGTCTCGACCTGATCGATGCCCTCAGTCACCTGCTCGGTCACGGTTTCGAGGCTTTCGACGGCGTCGACGGTCTCGTCCTGAATCTCCGTGACGGTGTCCTCGATCTGGTTCGCGTGTTCCTGTGAATCCCCGGCGAGCGTCTTGATTTCGTCGGCGACGACAGCAAACCCATCGCCAGCCTCTCCGGCGCGTGCGGCCTCGATGGAGGCGTTCAGCGCGAGCATATTGGTCTGGTCAGCGATGTCGTTTATCACTTCGACGATGTCATCGATCTCGTCGGCTTGCTCCTGTAAGCCCGCGATATCCGCCGACACCGTATCGACGGCGTCGTCGACATCGTTCATCATGGTCGCGGCCTGCTGTGCGGCTTCGTTCCCGCGTTCAGCCTTTTGTTCGGCCGATGTGCTGGTACTCGCCACCTCCTCCGCGGTCGAGGCAATCTCCTCGATTGTCGCGCTCATATCCGCAACCTCGCCCGCCACTTCGTCCATCGACTCGGATTGGGTTTCGGCCGTCATGGTAATCTGCTTGTTCGTCTGTGCGACCTCCTCGGCTGAGGCGCTCAGTTCGTCGATTGGCTCCTGTAGTCCGCTTTCGACTTCCTGCATCAGCGTTTGCTGGTCATCGATTGCCGATTCCAGACGCTGGCTGTACGAGTCGATGTAGGTGTCCATCGCGACCTGCTGGTCAAGATTCAGGAGCTTGAATACGGAGAGCGCCCGCGACTGCATTTCTTCGAGGGCCTCGTCCCGGGCAGCGTCGCCTGATTGCAGGTCTTCGACGATTGTCCGCAGGAAGTGTTCGAAATAGATGCTGTAGGCCCCAAGATATATTTTCGGGCCGAGGTCGAGCATATCGTGAATCTTCCCGATACGGGCCCGGTTCTCGAAGTACTGTTTGTCGTAGGTCCCGGCGACTAGGTCGCGGAGGTACTGCGTCTGTGTGTTTTTGAGCTGGTCGACTGACTTGGTTGACCGCCCAAAAATCTCGACAGTCTCGTCGAATGACTGCAGATGATCGTAGAAGTCGTCGACGACAGCTTCGGCTCGGGCGTTCGTCTCGTCTGCCATCGCGGTGAGATTGTCGACGTCCGACCCGTCAAATCCAGTGAATTCCTTCCGCCAGCGTATCTCTCCAGTGTCCAGTCCGATACGATCAGTAAGTGTCCCGCCGTCAACGCCGGCTCTCTCGGATTCAGTGATACGTTTCCGAGAGCCCGTACTCTCGCTCTGGAATGCCATGGCGAAAGGTCAACAGACATAGGGGTTATATGTTCGCCCCTAATTCTCACCATTGAGAAATATAAACAGAAGGGCCAAAAATTTGGGGTCGGCAGTCACGTCCGGCGATTATCCGGCCGCCTGTTCAGCAGTCAGAATCAGTCCTCGAATTTCTGTGGATCACGGGCTGCCTCGGCGACGCGAACAGCAGCAACGTTCTCCGGGACGTCGTGGACGCGAACGATGTCGGCCCCCCGTTCGGCCGCCAGCGTCGTCCCGGCGATGGTCGCCTCCAGACAGTCGCCCGCTTCTTGCCCGACCAGCCCGAACAGCGACTTGTGGGAGTGCCCAACCAGAACAGGACACCCCAGTGCCTCGAATTCCGGGAGGCGGTCGAGCAGTTTGAAATCTTCCGTGGGCGATTTCCCGAAGCCGACGCCGGGGTCGACGATAATCTGGTCGCGGTCGAGCCCGGCCTTTTCGGCGAGCAGAACGCGCTCGGTCAGCTGGTCGATGCAGTCCTCGACCACGTCGTCGTAGTGGATGTCGCTGTCCGGGTCGACTGGTGTCTCGATGGAGTGCATCACAACCACCGGCACGTCGTACTCGGCGGCGACGAGGCGCATCTCGGGGTCTTCGAGGCCGGACACGTCGTTCAGGATGTCCGCGCCGGCGTCGAGTGCCGCTCGCGCGACAGGGGCCTTCCGCGTGTCGACGGAGATGGCGACATCTAGCTCCGAAAGCCGCTCGATAACCGGGACGACGCGGTCAATTTCCTCCTCGACCGGGACTGGTTCGGCACCGGGTCGAGTCGACTCCCCGCCGATATCGAGGATATCCGCACCCGCCTCGACCATTTGCTCGGCGCGGGCGACGGCGTCCTCGACAGCGTTGTACTCGCCGCCGTCGTGGAATGAGTCCGGGGTGATATTGCAGATGCCCATGACGGCTGTCCCGTCGTCCCAGGGATACGTCGTCGACGTGTCTGGCTCTGGCTGCTGGATAGACAGCGCCGTTCGTAGTTCGTCGGCGAACGACGCGAGCCCGTCGAGCTGGCCGTCCAGCTTCTCCGCGAGGCGCTTGTACTGGGCCATCGTCGCCATCATGACCACGTCGAGGGTTTCCTCGCCCTGTCCGTCCAGCCCAGAGACGGCACATTCCCCACCCAGCGACAGCAGTTCCTCCTTGAGGTACTGAGCCTGTCGCGGCTGGACACGGGTACGCAGGACGCGGTGGACGCCCTTGCCTCGCATCCGCCAGGCCCCGGTATCGGTAATATGGGCGCTCTCGATGGTTTCCCGAGCCTCGGCCAGCGAATCCACCTGTTTTGGGACTAGCGACCGTGACCAATTAGTCCGGGCCTCCCGCACGGCGTACAGTGACCCCACCACAAGGACGGCATCGCCAGAATCTGCGGCGTCGAGTGCGATATCGAGCGCTCCTGTAACGTCGCTGCGCGTCTCGACCGTAGCGTCGGTCGCGTTCTCCACCGCGGCCGCAACGACGTGGTGGGACTCCGCCCGGTCGACGTTGGGTTGGCAAGCGACAACGTGGTCCGGGTCCGGCAGCGCCGCGGCGATGCGCTCGTGGTCCTTGTCGACCATCGCACCGATGACGACGTGGAGGTCGTCGTAGTCGAACGAGGATAGCGTCTCCGCGGTACGCTCGATGCTTCCGGGGTTATGAGCCCCATCGAGGACGACCAGCGGCGACTCGTTCATCACCTCGAACCGACCGGGCCAGTGGGCGTTTCGCAGGCCGCGTTCGAGGTCCGTCTGTGAGATGTCCGCGACTTGCTGGCACAGCGTGGCTGCGATTCCGGCGTTCTGTGCCTGATGTGCGCCCAGCAGCGGGAGGTAAGTATCGACGCGCCAGCCGGAACCGTCGACTGAGACTGCCCCTTCCAGCCCTTCACGACCGTCGTACGTGGCCGTCACGTCGGCATCGTCGCCCTTGCCGACAGTCACAACGTCGTCGGCGACCTCGCGGACGGCGGCCAGCGCGTCGCCAGTCGTCCCAGCCACCAGTGGGGCGTCCTCTGGGGCGACGTGGGCCTTGTCGTGCGCGATTTCTTCGACGGTGTCGCCGAGGATGTGGGTGTGTTCGAGCGTCACGGACGTGACAGCGCTGGCGACCGGGTCGACCACGCTCGTGGCGTCGTATCGGCCGCCGATACCGACTTCCAGCACTGCGATGTCGATGTCCTGACGGTCGAACTCCCACAGTGCCAGCGCGGTCATCGTCTCGAAGAAGGTGGGCGAGTCGTTGGCCGCGGCCTGTTCGGTCATGTCCGCTCTGACCGACTCGACGAACTCGACGAGGGCGGCTTCGGAGAGCTTCCGGCCGTTGATACGGATTCGCTCACGCACGTCGTCGAGATGTGGGGACGTGTACAGTCCGACATCGAGGCCGGCTTCCCGTAGCGTTCGTTCGACCATCCGCGCGGTAGACCCCTTTCCGTTGGACCCCGCAATCTGGACGCAGCGAAGCCCCTCCTGTGGGTCACCGAGCGACGATAGCAGGTCCTGCGTGGCATCAGTACCGGCTCGCGGGGCGAACCGGCGCAACTCGAAGAGGAAGTTCGCGGCCTCGTGGAACTCCATGGTCGGGCTATCGGAGCCGCTCGCTTTAGCCTGTCGGACTGGCACGTGTCTCCGGCGTGAAGACGCCCCGAACAGCCCGCCAGCCGTCGGCCTTCGGTGTCCTGCGAGCGACAATTACGCCTGTTCGTTCCGGTCGCGCGTGGCCCACCGACCGAGCGCGCTCGACAGAATCAGGAACGCGGCCCCAAGCAGCGGTGCCGGGTCGACCTTCGCTTCCGGCCGTTCATCCGTGTCTGTCTCATCGTGCTCCGGCTTCTCTCGCTCCAGCGTCTCCGCTCCCATCTCAGACCCGGTGACGCCAGCTGGCTCGGTCTCTCTCCCGCGGTCCTGCTGTCGATGCCCGGACTCAGTTTGTGGCATCTCTGCGGCCAGCGTTGTCTCCTTGGTCTCCGGGGTCTGCGTGTCCTCGGCCTCTTCTACCGCTGCTGTCGGCTCGAACTCCGTTTCGGTTGGCGATGGCGTGTCAACGGCTGACTCGGCCGGTGATGCCGTCGCGTCCGGGCCTTCCGTGTCCCATTCCGACGCATATTCGTCGACACTACCAACATCGGTTTCGTCAGCGTTGCGGCGACGGTACCACCAGAGTCCGGTCGTAGCCGCGCCGAGCGCGATGAGGGACAGCCCCGTGCCGAGCAGCCCCCACTGTCGCCACAGCGACCCGAGGCGGTCCGTGAGACTGGGGCCGGAATCCTCGGCCTCATCCGGCTCTGCTGGTCCCGGTGATGGGACAGCAGTGGCGTCGTCGACAACAGCGACGCCGGGAACAGCGTCAAGCACCGAGGCGACGGCGTCCCGTTCCACCTCGACTTCAAGAAACGTGGGTGCGTCCATACCTGACCTGTCGTCGGGCGACCATGTAAAACCCGCTCAGTGCTATTCCCGGGCCGGCTCGTATTCGGTGTCGGTCGCCGTGGGCCGCGACAGGTCAGTCGCGATGTCGTCATCCAGCAGTTCCGTCTCCGTCCTCTCGCCCTCGCCGAGAAGCGCCTGCAGTTCCCGCTCGTATTCGGCCTCGGAGAGTTCCCCTTCGACGTACCGGCGCGTCAGCGCCTCGTGTCGCTCCTCAACCGTCGGCTCCGGTGGCGCGAACACATCGGAGAGCCCAAGCGACGCCAGCGGTGGAATAATCGATTCCAGACGGCCGAGACCACCAGCGACGCGCTGGCTCTTCGGAACCGACGCCCGCCGGGCCAGCGCACGGACCAGCGCGACCGAGAAAACGATATCGACGCCCACGAGCAACAATGTGCCAAGCAGGAACGTGGCAAACGTCTGGACAACCGCGCCGCCACCGAGAAGCGCCCCGAGTGTTGCCACGACACCAACGATCCCAATCCCGACGGTCCCCAGTGTCGTCAGAACGACGGCGGCAAACAGAAGCAGTAGCCGGTTATCTTTCACCCAGTTCACACCAACGATAGCCGGAGGGCGTTAAAATGGTTTGTGTCAGCGCTCGTTCTCTCGTGACTCCGGATCGGTTCTGGGAACTTCGTCAGTTGCCGGGACGTATGAGCGGCCGGAGGCGGACCATCCGCCCCAGACCCACTCTCGGAGAGTGAGCTGGCGCTTGGGTCCTTCGTCCCGCGCCGTTTCGAGTCGCCGTTCAGTCGTATGGAAGTAGTTGACGACGGTCACGAGGACGACGCCACCGACGGAGTTGCCGAGGAGTACCGGCAGAACGAACTGCCAGAGGCCGACAGATAGCGCCAGTTCGCCGATGAACACCAGATAGAACATCTCCGTCGCGGAGACGACGACGTGGTAGAGGTTTCCGAACGGAATCGCCAGAAACGAGATGTATATCAACACGAGCCGCGAGATGCTGTCCCGCAGCGAGTAATCGACCCAGACGACGCCGGCGACGATGAGGCCGGCGAACACTGCCTTCGAGAACAGCGTTATCTGGGATGTCTCGATAGCTTTCTGCGCGAACCCGGCGGCAGCCGCCGCCGCGTCGGCGGAGAGAACGTTGGTCGTCGCCAGCGCGAGCGCGCCGAGCATCCCGCCAAAGACGTTCGAAATCAGGACGACACCCCAGATGCGAAGCAACGAGGGGAGGCTCGCCAGCCGTTCGAGGACGAGCGCGACCGGCGGGAGCGTGTTTTCGGTGTAGAGCTGATAATCCCCGAGAATGATGAAAACAAACCCGAGCGGATACAGGAGCGCGCTCAATATCGGGTCGCCACCGGTTTTCGCGTACAGCGACGCGTACAGCATGAACGTCACAGTGATAGCGAACCCGCCAGCGATCCCGGCGAAGAACAGCTCGCGGGTCCCAACTGTTACCTCCTCGTCTGCCGCGACAATGATGCGCTGGAATATCTCGTCGGCGGAGAACCGGTCCCGGATGACACTCCCACCCGCCGGCGCACCGCTTCGAGAGACGTCCACAGCGTCGCGGACAGCCTCCTCCCTGTCTTCATTATCTGCCATCGGTCGCTGATTCAGTATCCGGTATCAAACCTCTTTCGTTGCCGATAGTCAGCCCGGCAACGCCCCGGAAAAAGTCCGCCATCAGTCGTGACGGAACCACCGATAGACTCGCTGCACTCGTCTATCGAGGTTCGGACACCCCCTCGTTACTGCTCAGTCGTGTCTGAACGACCGCTGACCGGTGAACACCATCGCGATGTCGTGTTCGTCCGCGGCCTCGATGACGCTCTCGTCGTTCTTCGAGCCGCCGGGCTGGATGACCGCTTCGATACCGGCGTCGGCGGCCTCCTCGATACCGTCCGGGAACGGGAAGAAGGCGTCCGAGGCCATCACAGCGCCCTCGGCGTCTTTCCCTTCTGCGTGCTCGTCGGCCTTCATCGCGGCCAGTCGGACGGCGTCGACCCGGGACACTTGCCCCATGCCGATGCCGACCGTTTCCGTCCCATCAGCGAAGAGAATGCCGTTGGACTTGACGTGTTTGAGCGTGTGCCAGGCGAACAGCATCGACTCGATCTGCTCGTCGGTCGGCTCGCGCTCGGTGACGACTTCAAGATCGTCGACTGAGAGGTGCTGGGTGTCCCGCTCCTGAACGAGTCGGCCCCCAACGAGGGGCTTTTCGGTCAGGCTGTCGGTGACCTCGAAGTTCTCGTTCACATCGAGAACGCGGAGATTGTCCTTCTCGAACAGCACGTCGAGCGCGGCGTCGGTGTAACCGGGCGCGACGACGACCTCCTTGAAGGAGTCGATAATCTGCTCGGCGGTGGCGGCGTCACACTCGCGGTTCAGCGCGACGATGCCGCCGAAGGCACTCATCGGGTCCGTCGACAGCGCCTTCTCGTAGGCGTCGGCCACGGAGTCGGCGGTCGCACAGCCGGCCGGGTTGGTGTGTTTGATGACCGCGGCGGCAGGTTCCTCGAACTCCTTGATGAGGTTCAGCGCGCCGTCGGCGTCATTGTAGTTGTTGTACGACAGCGCCTTCGCGCCCTCGTTCAGCTGGTCGGCGTGGACGACGCTGGCCTCCGAGACGGTCGTGTCAGTGTACAGCGCGGCGTTCTGATGGGGGTTCTCCCCATAGCGCAGACTCGATGCGAGGTCATCCGAGACGATGCGGCGGGCAGGGAAGTCTCCGCCCTCGTCGCCCTCTACTGAGACCGTCCCTTCATCCCAGTCGATGGTGACGCGGTCCTCGGCGAACCACTCGATGACGCGCGGGTAGGCGGTGAACTCGCCTTCATAGAGCACGCGCTCTTTGAGACTGTCCTCGTCGTCATCTTCGAAGACGGGAATCGGTTCCTGCGTGACGATGGGGCCGCCGTCGACGCTTTCATCAAGGACGTGGACGGTACAGCCCGTCACCTTCACGCCGGCGTCGAGGACCTGCTCGTGGGCGTTCGCCCCGGTGAAATTCGGCAGGAGACTCGGATGGACGTTCAACGCGGTCGGTGTCCCTTCGAGGAACGTCTCGCTGAGGACGCGCATATAGCCGTCCAGCGTGACGAGGTCGAAGTCGTACTCCGAAAGGGCGTCGAGAACGCGCTCCTCGTGGGACTCGCGCGATTCGTCCGCGTCGCGCTCGACGACTTCGGTCGGGATGCCGCGTTCGGCGGCTGCTTCGAGTACCGGCGCATCTGCGTCGTTAGTCAGAACGACGGCGAACTCCGCCCCGCCCGGGGCGCGGTCCGCGATATTCATGAGATTTCGGCCGCGGTTACTGGCCATACCGGCGAGTTTCATGTGGGACTGACCGACCGGACCGTGCAAAGTTGTTGCGAAACCCCCGGCTGGACTGTTGTGTGCGACCACGCCACATTAGCTATGTCTGTATTCTCGGCGTGTACCGGTTCGGTGCGCATTTGTAGCCCGCCGCCAACTCGCCCGTATGGCGAAGCTACGGTGTCAGCGCGCGGGTGCGGTCGCCGCCGTCGGTGGTGTCGTCTGGGTTGGCTGGGCCGTGGTGCTGTCCGCGACCGGTCAGACCGAAATGAGTACCTCCATCCTCGCCGGAACCGCCCTCTCCGCACTCGGTGTCGTAGCCGGTCACTATGCCATTGAGGATTTCTACGGCGCACGGATGAAGCGGCCAGGGACCATCGGTGCGTGGGCCGGCGGCCTCGGCGGCCTCGTTTTCGCCGTCGGACAACTGGTCCGCCTCCTTTCCGGTGGTGGCGAGGCGGTCATCGCGGTCGGCGTACTCGTGCTGGTCAGCGGGTCGTTACTGGTCACCGTCGGTCTCGTCAGGACGCGCATCCAGCCGCCGTGGCTGGGCGTGTTGCTTGGCCTCGGGACTATCGCGTTCCTCGGGTTCGAAGTCCAGCCAGCGGCGGCAACCGTCTACGGCCTCGCGTGGGTCGCACTTGGACAGGACCTCTATCGCTTTGACCCACCGGATGGCCGCTTTGGCGATGCCGACGGCGACTACGGCTGGCTGAGTTGAGGATTGGCCGCTAGCGGGACCATCTCTTCACTCCCTGTCGAAGGTATTTCGATGTGGACGAAAATATGGTTACTTGATATGTGTCATCGGCTTCGGCAGCAGCGGCAGTTATCTGAAATTATTCTGGACTTAGATTGACGCAGCCGAGTAACCACAATATCAGGGGTGCGGACCTCCTCGCTCGCGAAGATATTGTAGCTCAAAAACCATAATATTCATTAGTAAGATATCCTATGTTAATTGTGTAATGCAAGCAGTACTACTAGAAGAGTTTCAGGAGCCGCTAACAGTACAAGAAGTCGAACGCCCCGAACCGGAGCCGGACGGTGCCGTCGCCGAGGTCATCGGCTGTGGTATCTGTCGGTCCGACTGGCACTGCTGGCAGGGGGACTGGGACTGGTTCGGGTACCGGCCTGACCCGCCACACGTCCTCGGTCACGAGCCGACAGGCCGGATTGTCTCTGTCGGCGAAGACGTCGAAAACATCGAGGAGGGACAGGAGGTTGCCATTCCGTTCAACTTCGCCTGCGGGAACTGCGACCTCTGTCGAAACGGGCGGGAAAACATCTGCGAGAACCACATCGGTCTCGGGTTCATGAATCAGGCACCCGGCGCGTTCGCCGAGGAGGTCCACATTCCCAACGCCGACCTCAATGCCGTTCCGCTCCCGGACGACATCGATGCGGAGTCAGCCGCCGGCATGGGCTGTCGGTTCATGACTTCCTTCCACGCGATGGCCCACCGGGCACCGGTCAGTGCTGGTGACGACGTGGTCATTCACGGCTGTGGCGGCATCGGGCTCTCGGCGGTCCATATCGCGAACGCTCTCGGCGGCAACGTCATCGGCGTCGACCTGATGGACGAAAAACTGGACCGCGCCGAAGAGCTTGGCGCTGTCGCCACCGTCAACGCACAGGAGGTCGACGACCCCGCAAAGGCGGTCAGGGACATCACTGACGGCGGGGCCGACGTATCCGCAGACGCCCTCGGTATCGCAACGACCTGCCAGAACGCCGTAAACTCGCTCCGCAAAGGCGGGACGCACGTCCAGATCGGACTAACCACCAGCGAGGAGGCGGGGATGGTGTCGCTCCCGACCGACGAGTTCGTCGCCAAAGAAATCGATTTCAAGGGGTCACTCGGGCTCCAGCCATCGCGGTACAGCGAAATGCTGGACATGGTGGAATCGAGCAAGCTCGACCCGACCGCGCTGGTCGAGGACACGGTCGACATCCATCAAGTGCCCGACGAACTGGCCGCGATGAGTGACTACAACACGGTCGGTATCCCGGTCTGCAACGAGTTCAGCAATTAACGACGCGCCCTTTTTTATCGAACCCCCGTTTCTGCCCCGTTCCACCGTCACGCCACGCGTCGCAACTACACCGCGTCGCGGTTGCGGGAGAACGACACGCTTTTTCGCGCCTCCCGCGCACACTCGGGTATGACCGAGAGAGGGCCACTGGCCGCTGTTTCGCCGCTCGACGGCCGATACGCCCGCTACACCGAACCGCTCGTCCCGTACACCAGCGAGCGGGCGCTGATGCGCGCCCGCGTCGAAGTCGAAGTCGAGTATCTCATCGCGCTTGCCGACCTCGACGCCACACCATTGTCAATCGACGATGGTCAGCGCGCGACACTCCGGGCGCTGTACGAGGAGTTCGACGACGAGGACGCGAGCGTCGTCAAGCAACTCGAAACTGAGGGGTACGGGGAGTATTCGGCGACCAATCACGACGTGAAGGCCATCGAGTACTTCATCCGACTGGGTATGCCCGACGACCTCGACGCCGCCAACTGGATTCACTTCGGGCTGACCAGCGAGGACGTGAACAACCTCGCCCAGCGGCTGCTGGTCAAGCCCGCCGCTCAGGAGGTGCTGATTCCCGAACTCCGCGAGATTCGGGATACGCTGGTGGAGATGGCCCACACCTACGCTGACGTGCCGATGCTGGCCCGCACACACGGCCAGCCTGCGACGCCGACGACGTTCGGCAAGGAGATGGCGGTCTACGCCTCGCGGCTGGGGCAGGCCATCGGTCGTGTGGAGCGTGCTGCTGAGGGCCTCTCCGGAAAGCTCGCCGGTGCGTCGGGAACCTACGCGGCCCACGTCGCCGCCTACCCTGACGTGGACTGGCCGACGTTCGCAGAGTCCTTCGTCGGCGGCCTCGGACTGGAACACGAACCGCTGACGACACAGGTCAACCCCTGTGACGACCTCGCGGTCCTGTTCGACGCGCTCCGGGGCGCGAACAACATCTTGCTTGACCTCGACCTCGACGTGTGGCTGTACGTCTCGGACCGCTATCTCGGGCAGGAGGCCGTCGAGGGCGAGACCGGGTCCTCGACGATGCCTCACAAGGTCAACCCCATCGACTTCGAGAACAGCGAGGGGAACCTCTCGAAAGCGAACTCAGACCTTCGCTTCCTCGGCGACTACGTCACAAACTCCCGGCTCCAGCGGGACCTCTCTGACTCGACGGTCAAGCGCAACATCGGGGCCGCCTTCGCCCACTGTCTCATCGGCTACAGCAAGTGCCAGAACGGGCTGGCGAAGGTCGTCCCCAACGAGCAGGTAATGGCCGACGACCTGGCTGGGACGCCAGAGATCATCGGCGAGGCCGTCCAGACGATTCTTCGCCGTGAAGGGTACGCTGACGCCTACGAACAGGTGAAGAAGGCGACGCGAGGCCGCGAGGTTACTATTGAAGACTTCCATGATATGTTCGCCGACCTCGACGTGAGCGACGAGGTGCGGGCCGAACTGGAAGCGCTGACGCCGACCGATTACACGGGCATCGCGGAGCAGCAGGCCGACGACAGCTGAGGAGCGCTGTCTGGCCGCCACCGTTTTCGGGTCGACACGTCCCCCCGCGGTAAACGCAACTATCACGAGTGTGGCCGCCTTCGTTGGCAATAGATGGTCTTCGGCACTGACACGCGGGTTCTGACGCTCGCGTTCGCCCGGATGGCGGACGCGCTGGGGAACTCGTTTCTCATCATCGTTCTCCCCCTGTACATCGCCAGCGGACAGGTGTCGCTCGCCGGTATTGCCGGCCAGCAGATACTCGGGTTCACGCTTCAGACGGAGACGCTGATCGGACTGGTGCTCTCCCTGTTCGGTCTGCTGAACAGTTTTGGCCAGCCGTTTACCGGGCGACTCTCAGACCGGACCGGCAAGCGCCGGGTTTTCGTCCTTACCGGACTGGTACTGTTCGCTATCGGGAGCGCGGCGTACCCGTTCCTCTCTTCGTACTGGGCAGTCCTCGCTGCGCGGGCGTTTCAGGGCCTTGGCGCAGCCTTTACGATTCCAGCGACGGTCGCGCTGGTCAACGACTACGCCGCGAGTGACGCCGAGCGGGGCGGGAACTTCGGCGTGTTCAACACCTTCCGGCTCATCGGCTTCGGCTTCGGGCCGATAATCGCTGGCGTCGTCATCACCGGCGGACTCGCCGCGAACGACGTGGTGACCTACCGGATCGCCGGGACCGCGATATCCGGCTTCACCGCCGCCTTCGCTATCGCCGTGTTGGGCGCTGTTGTGAGCCTTGCCCTCGTGTGGGCGCTGATTCAGGACCCGCCGTTCGAGGCAGAGGCCGGAAAAGACCTCTCGATAGCGATTCTGGACCGGGACGGCGAGGGGCTGGATTCGGTGTTCGTCCTCGGCGTCGGCACGTTCATGATGGCGTCCACCATCGCGCTGTTTGCCACGCTCGAAGGCCCGGTTCGAATGCGGCTGAATGAGTCGACCCTGTTTTTCAGCGTCCAGTTCGCCGCCGTCGTCATCGCGAACGTCGTCTTTCAGGTGCCCATCGGGCGGGCGAGCGACCGGTTCGGACGCCGGCCGTTCATCGTCGCCGGGTTCGTCATCCTCGTCCCGTCGGTGTTCGCACAGGGAATCGTAACAGGTCCGTGGCTCATGCTCCTGGCACGGTTCGTTCAGGGCATCGCCGTTGCGCTGGTGTTTGCCCCGTCGCTCGCTCTTGCCGGTGATCTGGCCGGTGCCCGCGGGTCCGGAACGACGCTGTCTGTCCTGACGATGGCGTTCGGCCTCGGCGTCGCTATCGGGCCGCTGGCGTCGGGCCTGCTGTACAACTTTGGGTCGTTCAGTACGCCCTTCACCGCGGGTGCCGCGCTCGCGTTCGTTGGACTTGTCCTGACGTACACGCAGGTCGAGGAGACGCTAGACCTCGGGCAGGAGTCGGACCAGCCGGCACCGCAGGACTGAGACCGAGGACTGCGACCGACTGCTCAGCCGGCCGTCAGCCACGAAGACCGCTAACCGGAACGATTAGGATGTACGATTCCATATAATGTGGTATGTTCACAGACCGCTCGGATGCGGCGCAATAGCTTGTAGCCGCGCTGCGCCAGCGGGATGTCGTCGGCGATGTCGTTGTCACGCTCGCACCGAACGGCGTCCCGGTCGGCAACGTGGTCGCTGACGCGACCGGACTTCCAATGGATGTCATCGTCATACAACGTATACGCGCGCCAAACCACCCTGAGTTGACTATTGGGGCCGTCGCGCCGGGCGGCTTCTCGTGGATTAACAGCCCGATGATGCGGTTCCTTGACGTGAACTGGGAGTACGTGCAGGAGGCGAAGACGCACGCGAGCGACACTGTTGAGTCACGAGCGGTCAACTACGGCGAGACGTGGGGGCCGCTTGACGTGGCCGGCAAACGGGTTCTGCTGGTCGATGATGGGATTCCGACGGGGGCGGCGATGCGTGTCGCAATTCAGCGTCTGCGAAAGGCAGGTGCGAACGAGGTTGTCGCCGCTGCCCCCGTCGCACCGCCGGACGTGCTCGATGAGGTGCGGCGGTGGGCCGACGACGTCGTCGTCCCGCTAAAACCGGCGGCGTTTCAGGCGACTTCGGACTACTACGAGGAGTTTGACAGCGTGACAGACGAAGACGCAACCACGGCGCTCTCTGACCTCGTTCAGCGGCGGTCGGCGTAGGCCAGTCCGTCGGCGAGGCCGTGGCTTAGACCAGCCGTTCGACTGTCTCCCGCACAGCTCGTGCGGCGGTTCGAACTTCCGAGAGCCGGACGTACTCGCGTTTCGAGTGCGCAACAGCACCTGTTTCGTCGCTCAGGTCGCCGGGGCCGAACACCACAGTCGGCCCGTTGTTTGCAAAATACGAGGCTTCTGTCGCGGCCCCGAACTGCCGGACCGCGCCGCCGCTAGCTTCCTGCAGTGTGCGGACCAGTTCGGCGTCGGTGTCGGTCGCAAACGCCTCGGGAAACGGCGTATCCGGGCGGATGAGGTCCACGGTGAGGCCCATCGATTCCGGGAGCCACTGTTCGAGGTGGGCCTGCAGGTCCGCACAGAATGACTCGCTGGTCTCCGGCGGGACGCTCCGCCGGTCGAACGTGATAGTGCATTCGGCTGGGACCTGATTGGTCGCCTCGCCGCCCTCCACCATCGACGGGGTGAGAATAGGGTAACCGAGCGTTTCGTGTTCGCCTGGCCCTTTCTTTTCCTCGTAACTCTCCATCGCCTGCAGTATCGGCGCGGCGGCCCGGATCGCGTTGTGGCCGCTGCCGGGGTCGGCGGCGTGGGCACTCTCGCCGTGGATGGTGACCGTCCCCTCGAACTGGCCGCGGGCGGCCGTACACACATCGAGGCCAGTCGGCTCGCCGACGATGTAGCCGTCGGCGTCGATGGTGTCAGCGAGGTGTGCGCCGCCGGTCTGTGTCGTCTCCTCGTCGGTAGAAATCGCCAGTGTGACCCGGCCGTCGTCGGGCGTCACGGTGAGGAACGCATCGAGGAGCGCCGCGAGCGGCCCTTTCGCGTCGCAGGCTCCGCGGCCACAGACGATATCGCCGTCCCCGTCACCGCCAGTGCCGTCGATAGTCTCGTCTGGCCCCGGCGGCTCTGTCCGCCGCTCGTAGGGCAGATGCGGCGGGACGGTGTCGATATGCGTGTTGAGGAGGATATGCGTTCCGTCCTCGTCGCCCCGCGAGACGACGACGTTCCCGAGGTCGTCTATCTCCGGGTACTCGCCGGCGTCTTCCAGCGTGTCGACCAGCAGCGAGCGCATGTCGTCGACGTGCTCGTCTGACCGCGTTTCGACGGCCCGCCGGTGGAACGATGGGATGTCGAACGCCATTACCGTTCCATGCGGGTCACGTCCGCCAGCGTCTCGCGTTCCCGCACGACTCGCGTCTCGCCGCCCTCGAAGGCAACTTCTGCCGGCCGTGGCTGGGAGTGGAACTGGTTCGCCAGTTCGTAGCCGTACGCACCGGCGTTGCCGATTGCCAGCAGGTCAGTTCGCTCGGGTCGAGCGAGCGGTCGGTCAGTGCAGAACACGTCGGCGCTCGTACAGCAGGGGCCGCCGACCGACACCGGTTCGGCCTCCCGCTCCGGCGCGGTGACGTTCCGGATCGGGTGGTAGGAGCCGAACATTGCCGGTCGGATGAGTGTTGCCAGCGAGGCGTCGACGCCGACGACGGTTGCCGCCGGCGTCTCCTTGACCGTGTTGACCTCCGTGAGGATGCACTCGGCGTCGGCGACAACGTACCGGCCGGGTTCGAGTTTGACCTGCGCGTCGAGGTCCCCGACCGCCTCGCGGACCTTCTCGCCGACAATCTCCATGTCCAGTGGCTCGACGTCTTCTCGGTACGGCACGCCGAAGCCGCCGCCGAAGTCGACGAAGTCCAGTTCCGCGCCGTCGGCGATGACTTCTCGGCCCATGTCGGCGACCTTCCCGATGGCCCGACAGTGGTCGTCGAGGTCGTCGTGAAGGACGCCGCTGCCGGCGTGGGCGTGCAGGCCGACGAGGTCGAAGCGCTCGCGCACGTCGGCCGCGACTTCGGGCACCTCGTCGTAGGGAATGCCGAACTTGGCGTCTTTCCCCGTCGCGACCTTCTCGTGGTGGCCCGTCCCGATACCGGGATTGATGCGGATGGCGACCCGGCCGTCGTAGCCCCGCTCTTCGAGGCGGTCGAAGGTGTCCCGCGCACCCCCCGTAATCGTCAGCCCGGGGTGCTCTGCCGCCAGTTCGACGGCACGGTCGAGGTCGCGGTCCGGCGGATTGACGGCCGTGTACTGGAGCGTGTTCGGGTCTGCGCCGGCGTCGATAGCCCGCTGGAGTTCCCCCCAGGCGGCACACTCGATGTCAGCGCCTGTCTCAAGCAGTTTCGACAGAACGGCCTGTCCGGTGTGGGCCTTCGCGGCGTACATGACGTGGGCGTCGGGAAACGCCGCGGCGAACCGCTCGTAGTTCTCGGCGACGCGGTCGAGGTCAACGACGTACAGCGGCGTGCCGTGCTCGGCAGCTACCGCCTCCAGACGCTCGTGGTCCCAGTCCGCGAGGCGGCGGACCGGCGGCGAGTCGTGGCTCATTGGGGAAACCACGGTGTCGGCGGCTAACAAGGGTTCCGTTTCGATACACGGAGCGCCCCAACTGGCCATCTCGCTATTGGCTGACGCCTAGCTGGGGCCGGCGCTGCACGCAACAATCGTCTGTCGGGACTCAACGATGCGTCGGTACGTGCGCCATGTACTTCGATTCACGCAAACAGTACTGTTGCCGGACGCTATCCCCGGTCACTCTGTGCGTTCTGCCGACTGCTCTCGAACGTGTACGACACCGTCGTTTGTCACATCGATGCGGAGTGGCACCTGCACCGTGTCCTGCTGAATCGCCCCATCGACGGCGTCATCGATGAGTTGCAACAGATTCGAGGAGCCGTAATTGACCTCCACACCGGCCTCATCACAGGCGGCATACACCGTCGGTGGAATATCGTAGATATCGGTCCCGGCTTCGATGTCAACACAAACGGGTGCGGTCAGGGTGTTTGCGAAGGCGACCGTCTGGCGTGCTTTTTCCACGTTTTCTCTCGCATTGCGCTCGATGCTTGAAATATTCGCACGTGACGTGCCGAGCAACTCCCCGATATCACTCTGACGAATATCATGTTCGCGGAGCGCAAGCACCTCCGCCTGACGACGCGTTAGCACGCTCTCGTCCGCATCAAAGCCGACAGCAGCGAGCAGTTCGTCCGGGTCGATTCGCTCATCCATAGCCACAGGTCGGTAGCTGGACTGAAAACAACGTTGTTGCCAGCCGCGAGCGGCCATCCCTGGCCGTACTAAGTAAGGTGGACTGACCCTGAGCGACAGCACAGACTGCTGACTGCCGAGTTCACTGTTCGGTAACGGACACAGCGCCTGGCGACTGCCAGCGGGTCACGTCGCCGCTTGGGTGGCGTGCCATGATAATCGATTCGGCGTCGTGTGACCGGGCGAACCGCTTTACGACGGCAGCTTCAGCGAAGTCATCCGGAGCGTCGATGTACACCCGTCTGGTCAGCCCATCCGTGTGCAGTGACACCCACCCCGCCAGCGCCAGTTCGGTTTTGGGGTCCAGTGTTCCCTCAGCAGCGTCGGGCACCACCGCCCGGTACAGTCGCTCGTGCATCCCTGACGGGACGATGTATTTCGTCCCGTCGGGGGCGATGGACACGTTGGTGGCCTCGATCTGTCCGGGCGGGACTTGCGGGAACGGGACGGTCACATCAATCGAGTGAGATATTCACCGTCTTCGTCTGCGTGTAGTGGTCGATTGTCTCCTGCCCGATCTCTCGACCGATTCCCGACTGTTTGTATCCGCCGAACGGCTGGCCTGCCGGGAAGTCGTTGTAGGTGTTGACCCAGATGTTCCCCGCCTCGATGTCTTTTGCACACTGGTGTGCCTTCGAGAGGTCTTCTGTGAGGACTCCTGCTGCGAGGCCGTAGTCGACATCGTTAGCCAGTTCGATCATCTCATCGTACTCACTCCAGCTGAATACTTCCTGAACCGGGCCGAATATTTCCTCCTGGACCGCTTTGCTGTCGTGGTCAATCTCGTCAATGAGCGTCGGCGCGACGAAGCACCCATCCGAAAGGGCCTCATCGTCCGGCTGACTTCCCCCAGTGACGAAGGCTGCCCCCTCTCGTTCTGCCTCCTCGATGTAGCCCAGCGTGCGCTCGACCTGCTCCGCGGTCACTTTCGGGCCGAGATCTGTCGACTCCAGCAGTGGGTCGTCAACAGTCAGGTCCTCAGCTGCAGTCGCAAGCTCATCCAGGAATTCGTCTTTGATATCTTCGTGCACGAACAGCCGTGACCCGGCACAGCAGCACTCACCAGTATTAAAGAAGATCGACGTAATCGTCGTCTGGACGGCCTGTTCCAGGTCTGCATCAGGGAACACAACGAGCGGACTTTTTCCGCCCAGCTCCAGCGTCACGTCGGTGATGCTTTCGGCGGCGCTTTGCATTACTTTACTCCCGATTTCTGTCGATCCAGTGAATGCTAGTTTCCGGATGTCAGGGTGTTTCGAGAGTGGCTCTCCTGCTTCCGGGCCGAACCCGGTGACGACGTTAACGACGCCGTCTGGAATCACGTCCTCCGTGATTTCCATCAGTTTGAGAATACTCAGCGGCGTCTCCTCAGCGGGCTTCAGTACGACCGTGTTCCCGGCCGACAACGCCGGCGCGAGCTTCCAGGCCGCCATCAGGAGCGGGAAATTCCACGGGATTATCTGTCCGACAACCCCGTACGGCTCCCGGAGTGTCTGGACGTGGCGGCTATCGTCGGTTTCAATAGTCCGTCCCTCGCCCGACCGGGCGAGACCTGCGAAATACCGGAAGTGGTCGATAACGAGGTCAATATCGATCCGAGCCTCGGTAATCGGTTTCCCGTTATCTAAACTTTCGAGCTTTGCGAACTCCTCGCTTCGCTCCGCAATGGCGTCTGCGATACCGTCCAGCATCGCCTGACGTTCGCCTGTGGATAGCTCGCTATACGTCTCATCGTATGCGTTCCACGCGGCCGCAACCGCGCTATCAATATCCTCGGCTGTGCCGGCTTGCACTTCTGCAAGCGTTTCACCGGTTGTCGGGTCTATTGTTTCGAATGTCTCCCCGCCGCTGCTCTGGACCCATTCGCCACCGATGTACAGCTCCCGCCGATCCGGCAGCACCTCGTTTGCCGCCTGTTCGTGCCGCTTCTTTATCGCTGACTTCCGCTCTGTGGCGCTTTGTTGCTTGCTGTCACTAGACATATCTACGACCAATATTCCATGCCGTTAACACTTAAATCTGCATGGTGGTGTAGTCAGTAGCAATTACAAAATGCCGGCTTTTAGAAGGAGTGAAACTAGTATTGGTTTCGTTCTGCCAAACACAGTCCTAAATTACAATCGACCTGTCGCCCGGGATACCGCCGAAGAACGTCGTCGGGAACCACTGTCGACCTATCCCCAAATGTCGGATAGTCAATACAGAGATACTCGCTCGGGTCCAGCCCCAGCAGCCGATGCCCACGTTCTGAGTTCCGGTGCTTCGCGCGCTTCCGCCACACTTTGAGTGTGGCTCCTGTCCTCGTCGTTTCCAGCGTCATCTCCTCCACTGGCGACGACACCGCCGCGTTTCGAACCGACCGCTTGGATCGGACGGGTACAGCCCGATTCACACTCCTTGGATAGTATTCTCGTTGCCCGATAGTATCAACCTACATTTATTATCTTTCCAATATAATCGGGCCGTATGTCTTCCAGACTTTCAAGCGGTGGCATCCGGGTCGCGACGCTCGCGGTCGTCTCGCTCGTTTTGCTCTCAGCTGTGACTGGTACCGTCGCCGCGCAGTCGTATCAGGGAGCAAGTGGAACGATAGTCATCGGACCTGACGAGACGTACGACAGCGTCGAGGGGGTCGCCGGAACGGTCATCGTCCGCGGGACGGTGACCGGCGACATCGCAACCGCAGCGGGAACCGTCCACGTCACCGAGACCGGCGAGGTGGGCGGCAACATCGAAGCTGCAGCGGGGACCGTCCGTATCGACGGCACCGTCGGCGGCGACGTGAGCGTCGCCGGCGGCACAGTCGAGATCGGTGAGACAGCACAGATCGACGGAAACCTCGATGTGGGCGCGAGCTACCTCGCGCTTCGCGGGACAGTCGACGGGACCGTCCAAGCCGGCGCGGAGGAGTTTGTCCTCGGGCCGACGGCGTCGGTCGGCGGCGATGTCCGCTACGACGCCGCAACGTTCACCCGCGCCCCCGAGGCCGCGGTCGGTGGAAGTGTGGTCCGGGACGAAAGCATCGGCGCCAGCGCCGGTCCGGAGTTCGGTGAGTTCGCGCTGCCGTCGTGGGTCGGCGTCGTCTACGGCCTGCTCGTGAACCTCCTGCTGGGCGCGATCCTACTGGCTCTCTTCCCGTCGTTCTCGGCGCGCGTCGCCGGCCACGTCGCGGAGCGCCCGGCCAAGTCCGGCGGCGTCGGCCTGCTGGCACTCGTCGCCGTTCCCGTCGTCCTCGTTGTCCTCCTGTTCACCATCGTCGGCATCCCGCTCTCGCTCGTCGGTGCCGTCGCCTTCGGGGTCACGGCGTGGGTCGCGGTCGTCTACGGCCAGTTCGCCATCGGGTCGTGGGCGCTCTCGCTCGCCGACCGGGAAAACCGCTGGCTCGCGCTCGTCGTCGGCCTCGTCGGCTTCGCTCTCCTCGGCGCGATTCCAGTCCTTGGCGGCCTGCTCGAACTGGTCGCGTTCCTGCTCGGCCTCGGTGCCCTGGCGCTCACGCTCCGAGAGTCATACCGAAACCGCGGCGCGGAGCCATCTGGAGGCCGGCAAACGACGCTTGATGAGAGCGCTGGCGACACCGCCGCGGCGTGAACGCCGGCTGACGGAGTTGCGACGACGGTCACGCCTCGCTCGCCACGCTGTCGGGAGCCCTGCGACCCCTGGCCGCGGCGTAGGTCCAGCCGAGGAGCAGGCCGTAGGCGAGGTGGGCGACGCCGACCGACGCCACGACGAGGACGCTCCCGAGCATACCTGGCAGCGGGACCAGCGGCTCCGGGAACGACTGGACCCCCAGCGCACTCATCGAGACTGGGAGCAAGAACCCTGTCGAGAGCAGACCAATCGCGGCTGCGAAGACCACGCCGGCCGCGACGCTCTCCCCGACGGACTCGATCTGGCTGTGAAACACCGGCCGGGAAACGACGAACGCGAACAGCAGGCCGGCGAGGGCGCTGTTCAACAGGTGGACGACCCATCCGCCGACCACGGTCGGCCAGCCGTACAGCGCCCCGATAAACGGCATGAGGTTCGCTCCGGCGTGGAACACGACGCCCATGCCGACGCCAGCGACCAGCCCGCTCACACCGCCAGCGACCCATCTGTACTTCGTCACCGCAGAGAGGCGAGAGACGGTATGTCTCTGGCTCATGCGACATGGTTTGTAGTATGGTAACAAATATACAGACGATTGTTCACGCCGCGGTAACGAGTGCTTGTTCGCGCGGCCATAGCAACACATCCGGTGACGATGCCCACCGTCACCCGGAGACGATACTTCACGGCTCACGACGGTTGCTCTGTCGAGAGCCGCGGTTCGCGTACCCCTCGCTGCTCCACGGCTCCCCCGCCGTTCCGCCGAGGTTCTTCGCTTCGCTCAGAACCCCGCTACTCGCGGGTCACTCCGTTCCCCGCTCGTTGTTCGAGGCGCTCGCGCCTCGCTACTCCCGAAGCGCGTCTTCTCTCTCTGTCGCTTCCAGCGTCTCCTCCTCCACATCGGTCGCCACGACAGCAGGCTTGTACGCCCCGCCGGGGATCAGGTCGTTCTCACCGACCGAGGAGTCGACGAAGCGCTGGAACGCGCGCCGCTCTGGCGGCAGTTCGCCGTACAGTACTTCATCCTCGACGAGGTCGTACACCGGAATCCGGGGTGTCAGGAGCGTGTTCTCGCCGACAATAGACCCTTCGCCGACGACGAACCCGCTGGTGACACGGCAGCCAGCGCCCAGCGACACCTCGTCCTCGACGATAACCGGCGCGTTTTCGACCGGTTCGAGCACGCCGCCGATAAGCGTATTTGCGCCGAGTTTGACGTTCTCGCCGATCTGTGCGCAGGAGCCGACGGTATCACAGGAGTCGACGAGCGTGCCGTCGCCGACGTGCGCCCCGATGTTGATGAAGGAGGGCGACATCATGATACAGTCCTCGCCGAGGTACGCGCCCCGGCGGATGGTCGTCCCGTCCGGCGTGTTGCGGGTCCCGCGCTCGCCGAGGTCCGCGGTCTCTCGCAGCGGGAGTACATCGTGGTAGTCGACGCCGCCGTACTCGCGAGCGACGGTCTCGCGGAGGCCGAAGTTCAGCAGAATCCCCTGTTTGACCCAGGCGTTTGCCTCCCACTCGCCGCCGGACTTCTCCGCGGCGCGGACCTCACCGGCTTCCAGCGCCGTGAGGAACTCCGCAAGTACGTCGAGATGGTCGTCAGTCGCGTCGGTCGCTGAGAGGCCGTCCTGTTTCCGCTGCCAGAGGTCGTCGATGTCCGCTTTGAGGCTCATGGGGTTCACTATTTCGCGGATGGTATTACTTGTCGGGGTTTCGACTCAGAGTGTCTAACAGCGGCGCGAACGTCCAGCAGTACAGCTACGTCGGTGGCGACAACCAGAAGTGGACGTTCGAGCGGCTGTAGCCTTCGTATCGCCGTCCCATCCGCATGAAGCCCCACTGTTCCGGGTGATGTCTCAATGCGGTCGACCGCGAGTACTGCGACCGAAACGGCTCGCAGTCAGACACCAGTGCTCTGGCGGCAGCTAGTACCGCTTCAGTCGGCCCCGTGACCGGGAATGTAGCCACACTCCGGGCACATACTGATTCGCGGGGCCGTTGCTTCGAACGAGGTTGCACATCGGGGACAGTCGGACGCGGGGAGTCGGACGGATTGGTTCGTAGCCATACCAGATTGTTGCAGAGAGCGACGTATAAGGGTAATTCTAATATTTATCGTAGTGTACTAGGCTGTATAATCGGGTATGAAGATCACAGCGTCAACCGTGCTACGCGTCGACAACGTCGCCGAACTCGTACCAGCCAGCGCCACGGCCGACGAGCCACGCCGCCGCATCGAGTGCGCCGGCGGAGAACACGCCGCGGTCTTCGGCCCGGTGTGAGAGCGAGAGGACTTCGTCATTGCCGGCCAGTACGAGTTCGTGCTCCCCGCGAACGTCGCCGGCCCGGCGAGCGAACACGCCGATTTCGTCGTCTTCACGGGGGGCGTGCCCTTCGCGGCCGTACACTGGTTCCACGTCGCGCTCTTCCTGAATTACGTCGAGGATGCTGCTGGCCGTTCCCGACGGGGCGTCGACTTTACGGTTGTGGTGAGTCTCCATGAGTTCGAGGTCGTAGTCGTCGAGCGTGCCGACGGCCTCGCTGATGAGACGCTGGAGGACCTGAATCCCCTGTGAGAAATTCGTGGCTTTCAGCAGCGGAATCTCCTCGCTGGCGTCTTGCAGGCGGGCCAGCCCGTCCTCGTCGAAGCCGGTGGTTCCGACAACCATCGGGACGCCCGCCTCGACGCAGGCCTCGGCGACGGTCAGCGCACCCTCAGGGACGGCGAAATCGACCACAACGTCCACGTCGTACTCCCGGAGCGCAGCGGCGGCCTCGGCCGGGTGGACGACCGGGACGTCGTCAACCGCATCCGTGTCGCTGGTCGCGAAGCCGACCACGACCTCGCTGTCGGTGGCGGCCTCGATGACGGCCCCGCCCATCTGGCCGGTGACGCCGTTGACCGCCACTCGCGTCATCGCTCGGCCTCCGCGTACTCGTCTTCGAGGTCTTCGGTTTCGAGCGTGGCGAGCACGTCACGCAGGTGGTCGAGGTGTTCGTCGGACAGGCGGGTCAGCGGCGAGCGGAGGTGTGCTGGGCCGTAGCCCCGGATTCGCATCGCCTCCTTGACCGGAATGGGGTTGGTCTCGACGAACATCGCGCGGAACAGCGGCCCGAGTTCGTGATGAATCGCTTGCGCTCGCTCGAAGTCGCCAGACAGCGCCGCCCCGACCATGGCGCAGGTGCGCTCCGGTTCGATGTTGGCCGAGACAGAGATACAACCAGTTCCACCGACTGACAGCATCGGTAGCGTCATCCCGTCGTCACCGGACAGCACCGCGAAGTCCTCGTCTCGTGTGCGCTCGATGATCTCGGAAATCTGGTTCATGTCGCCGCTCGCGGCCTTGTATGCGCGGATGTTCGGGTGCGACGCGAGTTCGGCCGCCGTGTCCGGCTCGATGTTCTGGCCCGTCCGCGAGGGGACGTTGTAGACGATCTGTGGCAGGTCGACAGCGTCGGCCAGGGTCGTGTAGTGGTCGATAAACCCCTGCTGTTCGGGCTTGTTGTAGTACGGCGAGATGAGCAACAGGGCATCAGCGCCGGCCTCGGCGGAGCGCCGCGATAGCTCTAGTGCTTCCTTGGTGTTGTTCGACCCTGAGCCGGCGATGACTGGCACGTCGTCGACGGCGTCGATGACCGCCTCGACAACCTCGATGTGTTCGTCGTGGGAGAGCGTCGCCGATTCGCCGGTCGAGCCGACGGGCACGAGCCCGTCCACGCCGGCGGATTCGAGCCGCTGGGCATCGTCTCTGAGTGTTTCGAAGTCAATACTGCCGTCTTGATGGAATGGCGTGCACATCGCTGGGAACACGCCGTGGAAGTCAATCGCTGTCATTGCTGTGTGTCTGGTGTCGCTGTGGGTTCGGTTGTCCGGTCGGAAACGGTGCGGTAGCCGGCCGATACCGCCGGCTGTTGTGTGTCAAACGACCTGACCCGAGACGGAGTCGCCACGTCCGCCACGAGTCGCTAAAACGTCGGCTTGCGCTTTGCGCGGACGACGCCCTCACCGGGGAGCCATGAAGCGGTTCCGGACTGACGGCGTCGTCGCATGGTCGAGTAACTGCGTGTGACTGACTTAGCTTTTGTGTTCTCGCGGTCGCCGTTCACAGTGTGTTCGAAGCGCTATCGAATCGTGGACGGCGCGACTGCACCTGTAAAGTTGAGTTCTGCCTGAAACAACCGGTCAGTAGACGTGCATATTGGTCATACCCATTTCCTCGCGCTCAGCCCCAGATTGATTCTGGAACCGAGATGAGGAGAATAACGAAGACAACGAGCGTCCCGAGGCCGAGCATTCGCAGGACTCCCGCTGAACGTCGTCGATTCGGGGGCAGGAATTCCGCGAACCCAGAGAACGCAAACGCGATACCCAAAAAGAGCATGTTGTGAGGGCCGTCGAGTACAATACCGAAATACACCCACCCAAGGATGCAGATGAACGAGAAGAGTGAGAAAAGGAGCCCCTTCTGCCGTCCGTCTGGCTCACGAAATAACATTCGCTGAATTGTCATACACATACTGACAGACGGTTGATTTAATAAATCGTCCGGCTGCACTGCCCGGATATCCGGTTGCTGTATTGATATATTCTCTGCACGGATAGAACTGCTGAACCGACAACAACTGGTTAGTTGGGGCATAATTACCCTGCTGTTTCACGTTTGTATCCCGAAAGCATATTCGGGCCGATAGCCAATACCTGATATGACAGTTTCCCAGCCGGGACAGCGCGTGGCCGTACTGGCCGACGCGCAAAACCTCTATCACACTGCCCGGAGTCTTTACTCGCGGAACATCGACTACGAGGCACTACTGGAAGAGGCCGTTGACGGCCGCGAACTGACCCGTGCTATCGCCTACGTCATCCGAGCGGACTCGCCCGAAGAAGAGTCGTTTTTCGAAGCGCTCGTCGACATTGGCTTCGAGACACGCATCAAGGACATCAAGACGTTTCAGGACGGATCGAAGAAAGCCGACTGGGATGTCGGGATGAGCCTCGACGCCGTCTCGCTGGCGAATCACGTCGATACAGTAGTGCTCTGTACCGGCGACGGGGATTTCGCTCGCGTGTGTCGATATCTCCGCCACGAGGGCTGTCGCGTCGAAGCGATGGGATTCGAGGAGTCGTCCTCCGAAGACCTCAAAGCGGCCGTTGATGGATTTATCGACATGAGCGACGACTCCGACCGGTTCCTGCTGTAGCCGAATCAGTGTCTGGGCGGTCGCTCCGCCGCTCTGTCCACTGCTGTTTACCCACGTAACCGACATTCTCCCGCGGTTTTCTGCGGTTCGACGGGCCTACAGCTACGATGTTTGGGTTACTGTCGAAGGAAAAGGTTCTCTCGGCGGTTAGACCGGGCGACCGTCTTCTGACGTTCCAACGAGGAGCGCTCCGGCGGCCAGCCCCAGCGCAGCCAGCGCTCCGGCAGCGGCCGGGATGCCGATGTCGATTGCCCCTGTACCAAGGATGAGCACGGTGCTGATCGCCAGCAGCACAGCGCCCAGAATTACTTTTCGCGTGTCTGTAGCCATATCACCAATTCCTAAGAAGTCATCCGGTATAAATTTCCCCAAAACCGATGGAGGAAAGTATGGTACAGGACAGCAATACCCATATTTCTCCTGCGAAACGCCATCGCTCCAGTTCGGCAGCACGGTATTTCGGGCCCACCTGCACAACTGAAGCAGTACATACATCCCCTCGTAGTGCCCCCGACCAGTTGGGTCATAGCGACAGCATGTTGCCACGTGTTGAGGCGTGTCGGTACACCCTCGCGGCTGCTCGTCACGGACCAGGCGCGAGATAGAGACCCACTGCAGTTCCAGGCATCGTCGTCGGACCTCCGACACGGATTGGATACAGAGGCACACGCCCCGCACACTCGGGCCGGGGCGAGTGACGGAGCGAACCACTGGCATTCCGGTTCGAGTCTGTCACCCAGAGGGCCGGACCGCTGATTCGGAACGGACCGGGGGGAGTGGCACTCAACATCGCCACACAATTTCTGTCGGCCGTGGTTCGGGCAGCCACGGTCTGGCACACATTTCGTTTCGGATTCCACTGGATAGTGGCACGGACGGAACCGAAAGGCGGTTTATCACCCGGCATCGAACACGGGCAATGAGTGACGATGAGTTCCGCGGGCTCCGGCGTGCAGCCGACTACCAGTTCGGCGGTGGCGGCGGGACGGCGCTGTTCGCAGGTCCCGATACCCTCGACGTAACACACACCAGCTCCGGCCGTCCGCGGCAGGTCCATGCCACGGATGGCCGGATCGCTACGTACGGCGACGACGGGCGCTTTCGGCTCGGACTCGCCGGCGGGAACCGGCTCCTTGATGCATTCGACGGGCCGCGACACCGCGTGGTCGTTGGCGACGAGAGCGAGCCGTTCATCCGCGAGGGCCGCAACGCCTTCGCGAAGTTTGTGCAGTCCGCCGACAGCGCCCTCCGTCCGGGCGACGAAGCCCTCGTCGTCCACGAAGACGGCTATCTGCTCGCCGTTGGCCGCGCGGAACTGCCCGGCAGCGGCATGGACGACTTCGAGACGGGGATGGCCGTGAAAGTCCGGCAGGGTGCAGAGGACTGAGACGGAGTGGCGTCGTGACCGCCCGGTACGTGCCGACCCCGGGGTTGGGACTCTCCGGCCCTGCTCGACACCATCCCGTATGACAAAAAGCATTTGCTGCTCCCGTCGGGACGAGCGATATGCGCCGCCGCACCCTCCTCGCCGCGCTCGCGCTCTCCCCAGTCGCCGGCTGTGTTGCGCCCGGTGACGACACGGCGACGAACGGCTCGACGACACCGACAGCCACAGCGACGCCAGCGGAACAGTCGACAGCACCCGTGACCGAAACACCGCAGGACACGCCGACACCGACAGTAACGCCCGCCCCCGACGACCCGATCCTGTTTATCATCGACAACGACACGGACAGTGAACAGACTGTCACACTCACCATCACACGGGACGAAGCGACGGTGCTCGATGAGACGGAGACGCTGGTTGCCGGCGAGTCCGTCGAGTATGACCCGACCATCGGTGCGACCGGAACATACACGATTACCGTCGCGGTCGCTGGCGGTCCCAGCCGGACTATCGAACGGAATATCGGTCGGTTCGCGGTCAGCAGCGGCTCGAATCACTTTGTCGATATTACCGCTGACGAGATCAGAATATACTGGGAAGAGTAGTCACAGCACCAGTCCCGACTGGAGTAGCCACACTAGCAGCGTGACCGTTACGGCACTTGCGATGGTCGTCAGGAACACCGTTGCACTGACGAGTTCGCTCGGCGACTGGTCCCCTGTCCCATGGCTGAACGCGCCAACGAGGATGATGGTCGTCACGCCGGTCGGTGTCGCCAGCAGTAGCACGACGACCCGCGCGACCGTCTGGTTCTGGAACCCGACTGCGAGCACTGCGGCGAACGCGAACACTGGCGCGAGCAGGAGTTTCAATGCGCTGGCGATACCGACGGACTGGAAGTCGCTGTTCCCGTCGACGTTCGAGAGTTGAATCCCGAGGATGAGCAACATCACTGGAATCGACGCGTTGCCAAGCAGTTCCAGCGTCTGCATCACTGTCGACTCCGTCGGCGGTACTGCGCCGACCCACCGGAGTGCCAGCGCCACGACGACGGCGTAGATGAGCGGTACACCGAACACGCGACGCATATCCGCCAGCGGGCTGCCGCCGCTGCCCCGCGCGGCGATGTAGATGCCGACGGTGTAGAGCAACACGCCCTGCAGTGCGGTCACGAGGACGGCCGTGCTCCGCCCCGTCGCACCGAAGGCGAAATCCGCCAGTGGAATGCCGTAGTTCCCGGTGTTGGGAAAGATAGACACGAGGACAAACGCGCCCAGCAAGGGTTCCGAGTGGCCCGTGAGGCGACCGACACCCTCTGCGAGGAGGACCATTGCGGCGGTGAACAACACGACGGCGAGGACGACGCTCAGAATCGTGTCGCCGGCCAGCGAGGACGTGGTCAGGCTGTGGACGACGAGCGCCGGTGCGAGGACGTACACCGTGATGGTGTTGAGCGCGTCGGGGTCGGTGCCTTGCAGTCGGCCGAGCGCGAAGCCCGCCGCAGCGACGGCGACGACCGGGAGGATCGCCGTGGCGAAGATAGACAGCAGTGACACGGCGGGGATGCACGGGCGAGCCTTAGAATCGTTACGAAGCCGTGGGTGTGTGCCGGTTTCGTCCGGTCGACGGGCCTGTCCCGCGACAAACGTCGGTCCGAGTCCGGGTCGCTACGCTTTTCTGCCCTGCCCCGCCAGTCCTACGTATGTTTGGCGGAGGCGGCGGGATGAACCCGCGCAAGATGAAGCAGATGATGGAACAGATGGGCATCGACATGGAGGACATCGATGCGCAGGAAGTAATTATCCGCACACCTGACGAGGAACTCGTCTTCGACGACGCGGAGGTCCAGCTCATGGAAGCCCAGGGCCAGAAAACGTATCAGGTCGTCGGCGAGCCTGAGAGCCGCGAACTCGGCTCCGGCGAAGGCTCGGCCGCGGCCGACGACGCCGACGAGAGCGGCAGCGACGCCGGCGTTGACGAGGACGACGTCGAACTCGTCGCGATGCGGGCCGGCGTTGACGAAGACACCGCGCGAGAGGCGCTCGAAGCCAACGACGGCGACCTCGCGGACGCGGTCGACGAACTGGAGTAACGTGGCGTACCTCTTCGTCCACGAAGACCGCGAGTACCTGCTGGACCCCGGCGAGCGGTTCGAATCCGACCTCGGCATTCTGGAAGTGCCCGAAGACGTGGAACCGGGCGATGTCGTCGAGACGCATCTGGGCACCGGCTTCACCGTCCGTCGGTTGCGCGGCCCGGACCTGTTCACCCACCTCGAACGCACCGGCGCGCCGATGATGCCCCGCGACGTGGGGCTGGTCGTCGGCAAGACCGGGGTAGCCGCTGCGGACCGTGTCCTCGATGCCGGGACCGGGACCGGCATCCTCAGCGCGTACATGGGCCGTATCGGCGCTGACGTGGTTACTTACGAGCAGGACCCAGAGTTCGCCGAGGTCGCGCGCCAGAACATGGAGATCGCCGGCGTCGCTGATACCGTCGAGGTCCGGACCGGTGACATTACGGACGACCTCGACGACCTCTCGGGCTTTGACGTGCTGACACTCGACACCGAAGACGCACCGGCCGTGGTCGAGCGAACGCCTACGCTGCTGGACCGCGGCGGGTCGCTGGCGGTGTACTCCCCGTTCGTGGAGAACACGCGCGAAGTCGTCGCAACGGCCACCGAGGTCGGACTCGATGGCGTCGAAACGCTTGACACCATCCAGCGGGAGATGGACTTCGACGACCGAGGCTCCCGCCCATCGACCGGTGGCGTCGGTCACACCGGATACCTGACATTCGCGCGGCGGCCCTGACGGCCTCCGTCGGTCTGCTCACCCCCTGTTGTTGGGGTCGACTTTAAACATGTAGGAGTGCGTATGGTATACTGCATGAGCGAATCAGAGACGCCGATGGAGACGACAACCTGGCCAGACCTCGCAATCGGGCTCTACGACCGCCTGACTGGCCGCAATGCCGAAATAACGTACGACTTCGACGACATGGAAGTCGATGTCCCGAGCAAGGCCGGCGAGGACGCCGAGCACGCTCGCTGGCGGGTCGACGGCACGCTGACCATCACGACACGCGACAACGACTGACAGTGGTCACCACGGCGAAGGCGGTCGGTGATCTGTTCGACCTGATCGAGCGAAAGCCGGACCTCCTCGTCGACGCCGACCTGACCGTCGAGCGGGACGGGGTCGCGTTCACCGTCCGCGGATACGACGACCTCGTCGCCGTCGACTTCCCGTCGTTCGGGGCGGCGCTCGATCTCTGGCGGGATCGACTGGTCGGAGGACGGGACGCCGCCGCGGCGCTGGCCGCTGCCGGACTGACGGCTGAAATCCGCGTTCGCGGAGCGCCCGTTGCCCGCCTCGGCGCGGACGCCGTTCCGAGTTCGCTTGCAAACCGACTCGGTCTCGGGCCGATCCAACTGTTCCTCGACGGCGCGCTCCTGGCGATTACGCCACGGCGCGAATGAGGGAAAGCAGTTCGGCCCGGTAGTCCGACGGCGTCCGCCGGAGCGGTTCAGGCGGACTTTCCACACTCAAAAGGGTCGCCAGCGACCGGTCGGGATACGCCCCAGCGGCGATACGGAACCCATCGCCGTGCCAGACGCCAACCCAGCCGGTAATCGACAGCGTCGCGTCGATCGCTTCGAGATCGAGTTCGGCGCTGTAGGTCCGGAGCCGCGCTCGGTCGCCGCTGTCCACGCGGACTCGTTCTCTCCGCCCGCGCTCGATGGACTCGAACCCCCTGTCGGCCAGTTCATCGGCGAAGGCTGACTGGGCCTCTGAGCGGACTGTCGGGAGAATCATCGCCGGTCCGATGCCCGGCGCAAGCGGCGGGGTAAACGATAGTGCGGTCGCGAAAAAGAACCGCCACTGGTGGTCGAGCCCGATTGCGTCCCGGACGGCCTCACGCGTCTCGGCAGCATCGTACACCTTCGTCGCCCCCTCGACGCGGGCTGTCGGTAATTGAAAGACTGTTTCGACGCTCTCGTCGACGAGCTCCCAGCCGCCATCGCGTAACTGGTCAGCGGGTACGTCCGGGTACGCGGGGTCAGTGGGCACGGGCTGGCCTCAGTGGTCGTCCTCTCGCCACTTGTGTTCGCACTCGGTGCAGGTGAAAAACCGAGTCTCGGACTCGTCGGCCGCGCGGATCTGCTTCATTTCGTAGAAGGCCCGCTCGTTGCCACATTCGGGACAGCGAGCGCCCGTCGTCGGCCCCATGTCTTCGGCATCGACCTCGGAGGTGTCGACGACTTCCGACTCCTCTTGGCCCTGCGTGGTGACGGCCATCTCCTGTTCGGCCTCGGCGTTTCGAGCCTTTTCGTAGCCGCAGCTACCACAGACCCAGCGCTCGTCGTCCGTTTTCATCATCGAACCGCATTCGTCGCAAAACTCCATTGTAGTACCACCGTTTGCTTGCCGACCGTGTTAAACACCCGGTTTCGCCCGGGCCGTTCTCTCTCCGTGTTGCCGTGTAGTGTGGAACGAACAATAAAATCGGCGTGTCAACCGTCTCAGTCGTTTCGAACCCACGCCGAGCAGGCTTCCATGTCGTCCATGACTTCGCCGTGGAACGAACAGTACGGCTCGATGTCGCCGTCCTGCATCACATACTCGAAATGCCGGCAGTTCCCGCAGTATGTGTCTGGTTCGCCCTGATGGACCGCCGTCTCGGTAATCGCATCGCGTCCCGTCGTCGCCGTACCGCCGTCAGCCGACGGCGTTGCTTCCGGGCCTGCCTCAGCTATTCTCGGGTCGAGTGTGTTCTCGGAGGGGCCGGTCTGGTCTGCTCCACTTGAAGCGGTAGTTTGCTGACCGGTGCTCGAACGAGTGTTCGCCTGACGGCCCGACTGTCGCTCCGTCGCTGTACCGCTGCCCGACTGTCGATTGGACCGCGTGCTGCGGTCAGATTGCGTGTCCCCCGTCGGTTGCCGACGGCGGCTGTTGGCCCTGCGTGTATCGTTCGAGCGCTGTCCGGTCCCGCCGTCGCTGACAGCGCCCTCGGTACCCGTCCCCGGCCGATTCGTCTGCGTCTCGACTGTGCCGTCCGGGTCCTGTCCGAAAAATCCGATGCCGCCCAGCCCCGGGAGCGTTCGGGCTTCTTCGACGAGGCGAATCGTTCCTTCCTCGGTCACCTCCATGCGTGCCGTCCCACCGGGGTCGTTTCGCGTCTTGAACGTCGCAAGCGACGCGAACAGGCACCAGAACGTTGTTACGATACCAGCGAAGTAGACGACGCCGGTAAGCAGTGCCAGCAGCGGGTCGCTGCTGGTCCAGCTGTAGGGGTACAGCGACTGGAACAGGCCGACGCCGCCCGCTGCGACACCTGTTCCGCCGAGCGCAGTCAGCCGGATTCGACGACTGGCCGGCAATACCGCGAACACGCCGAGAATAACCGACGGCAGCCCGAGCCCGGCGATGATACCGGCGACTCGCCTGGCTGCGTAAGCGTCCAGCCCGTATCTGTTTCCGAGGGCGGTCGTTGCGAGTGCGATTGCCCCGACGAGTCCGGCAACACCAACGAGAAACAGAGCCGTCCCGACGAGTTGCTGGCGACGCGATGCGACGCGTCCAACCTCCCCTTCGTACACGTCGGTGAGACTAGTCATGCAGTACACTACTGCTACATCCGATAAAACTACCCGTCAGACAGATGCATGACGCGGGCACGCGCGTACGCAGTCCGACAGATACGCGAGCCGTTCCGAAAGCACTAATCGGACCCACGGGCACTGTTCGGGTATGAGCGACGACGAAAGCGAGGACGCGGAGGAGCCGGCTGTCGAACTCGGCGATGGACCCGACGTTACCGGTGCGCCGCTTTCCCGCGTCTCGGCCCGGCTCACCTGGGGCATCGAACACAGCACTATCGTCGACCGCGAGGGTGACACGACGGTTCGGACGCCCGACGGCCCGCAGGAACTGGCAACGGTGCTTGAGGACGTCGACGTGCCGTATTTCTCCGACCGCCAGGAGTTCGAGAGTGCAGTCCGAGATGTCCTCGGGACCGGTCCTGTTCCGACCGAGTAATCTGGGTAGCGGACTTTTGTCTGGCCGGACATGGCTACATCATCTGGTCTAGCAGTGGTCCGTCTGACGACATGGGCCGTGTGGCACTGCTTTCTACGCGGCATTCCGCCATCGTATTTGAACCACAGGGTTTGATACCGTCTGTTGTGGAGACAGCGTGTGTTCCGTAGGAGGGGGATGTCTTGGAAAGAGCAAACGGCATTCGCTATCTGGGGACTCGGGGTTATCATCGTTCTCCGAACCCTGTATGATGTCTTCGGCGTGGAGGGGCGCGAATTAGCTATCGTTGCTGTTGTCCTGTTCTTTGGCTCGTTCTACGGTGTGTTCATGCCAGTCTGGCGACGGCTCTCTGCGGAGTGAAGCACAAGAAGAGCGTCTGTGCGGTCACAGCGGGTCAGCGGTCCGACGCAGTACGGTTCGCTACCGTAGCGCCACAACACAACAGCGTACAGTTACCGCATATTTTCGAGCGCACACACTGTGTCGGAGATAATCCACTCCGTCTCACAGTCGGCGTGCTCGATACTGAGCGCGTTGAAGGTCTCTCGTCCGTCATCGACCGTTATTTCGAACGCTCGGCTACGAAGCGACTCCGGATGGGGACTCGGTGGGGACACACATCACCCTCATAGGGTGGGACCGATAAACGAGTCGATTCGCGGCGAGAGGGCCGTAACGCGCCGATTGGCCGCCGTCTGGCGATTGGTCAGGATTCGGCTCGGTCGCTCACTTCGGCTCTGCCGCGGCGCTTCCCGAACAGGTACGCGGCGACAATGAGTGCGAGGGGAACGACGAGAAACAGTCCCATCATGACGAGGAGAATGACCAGTTCGATAGCGCCGGGCATTCCGGGAAACAGGAGGAGGGCCATACCCATCGTACATCCGCCCGTCGCAAAAAGCCACCTGCCAAGCGAGCGGTGGGACTCGCCCCCACGGCGTCAGGCTTAGACGTGTGGCTCCGGCAGGAGGTCGTCGAACGCCTGCGCGTCCAGCCACTCACAGAGCCTGACAAGCTGTTCGGTCGCGGCCTCGAACATCTCCGCGCCCTTCTCGGCCGTCGCGTCCGTCTGGTCGCCCAGAACGCCGTTGTCGGTGTTATCGGCGGCGTCGTAGAAGGTCCGTGAGCCGTATTTGTTTGTCTCTGCCGCCTCGACGCTCGGAATCCCGCCGTCCCGTGCGTCTTCGAGGCGGTCGTCGTGAACCAGTTCGGAGCGCAGGTGTTGAATCATGGCCGTCTCTTTCGGCCCGCCGTGTGGCCCGTTCTGCTCGAACAGGTCGTCCACGAGGTCCGGGATGCTCTCGTCCCACATCCACTCGATAGCGTACAGCACTTCATCGTCCCGGAGCCGGCGGCCGACCTCCCGGAGGTGCTCGATATTCCCGCCGTGGGCGTTCACGTAGATGACCCGGTCGATGCCGTGGTACGCCAGATTCCGAGTGAACGATTCGACGTAGTCACGAAACACCGGCGCGTCGACCCACATCGTCCCGTTGAACTGCCTGTGATGGGGGCTCACGCCGACGTTGATCGTCGGGGTGCAGAGGTAGCCAGTCCTGTCGGCGGCTTCCCGGGCGAAGGCTTCCCCGATGAGGTGGTCGGTCGCCAGCGGGAGGTGCGGCCCGTGTTGTTCGGTCGATCCGAGCGGGACGAGCGCGAGCGACTCCGTCTCGAAATAGTCGTCGAGGTCCGGCCAGGTCTCGTCAGCGAGATACATATCACGTGCTGGAACGGGCGAGTCTTCAATCTGTGCCTCGTGACGACCGTTACGCTGGGAGTAGGCGAGGGAGGACGTGCTCAGTCGAATAGCTCGTAGACGCGAGCGTCGTACGGCGCGAGCGTCACCGTTCCCGGGTCCGTGTCGTCACAGTCGTAGTTGCCCTCGAGCAGCGTCGCATCGGCGTACTCGACCGGGAGGTCGAGGGTCTCCGTTGCGTCGTCGAAATGCAAGACGACGAGGATTCGCTCGGTTCCCGAGTCCGCCGACAACGACCGTGTGAAGGCGAAGACAGTTTCGTGGTCGGGGAGCAGGTCGGTGTAGTCCCCGTACACCAGCACGTCCCTGTCGGCGCGCAACTGGATGAGCCGCTGGTAGTAGCTGTAGACGGAATCCACATCGGCTTGCTGGTCGGCAGCGTTGATCTCTCTGTAGTTCGGATTGACCTGAATCCAGGGGTCGCCGTCGGTGAAACCGGCGTTTTTCGAGTCGTCCCATTGCATTGGCGTTCGAGCGTTGTCGCGGGTCCGGTAGCCGACGATGTCTTTCACGTCATCGTACTCCGCAACGCCGTCTCGGTCGAGTAACTCTCGCGCGTGGTTGATCGCGTCCACGTCGCGGAGGTCGTCCATCGTCTCCCAGTCGGCGTTCGTCATCCCGAGTTCCTGCCCCTGATAGACGTATGGCGTGCCACGGAGCGTGAGGATGAACGTTCCGAGTAGCTTTGCGGATTCCCGGCGATAGTTCTCGGGGTCGCCGTAGCGGGAAACGCTCCGCGGCTGGTCGTGGTTCTCCCAGTACAGCGTGTTCCAGCCGTCCGCCGCCAGCCCGTCCTGCCAGCGGCCGATGATACGCTTCAGTTCCGGCAGGCTCCAGTCACCGACAGACCACCGCTCGCCGTCAGCGTAATCGAGTTTCGTGTGCTGGAAGTGAAACGCCATGTCCAGCGGGCCGTCTGTGTCGGCGTACTCGAGAGCCGATTCGACGGTGAGCTGTGGCATCTCCCCGACGGTCATCACGTCATAGTTCGATAGCACTTCCTCATCTAACGCCGTCAGGTACGACAGCATCTCCGGGCCGTCGATGAAATGCTCGGCGCCGACCCACTCGCTGTCCGGGTCGCCGTCGGGCAACCCCTCGACTTTCGACAGAAGGTTGATGACATCCATCCGGAAGCCGTCGATGCCCTTCTCCAGCCACCACTCGATGGTGTCGAAGATGTCCGTCCGGACCGAATCGTTGCGCCAGTTCAGGTCCGGCTGTGAGGTGTCGTACAGGTGGAGGAAGTACTCGCTGCGCTCCTCGTCGTACTCCCACGCGGATCCCCCGAAGAAGGACTCCCAGTTGTTCGGCGGCACGGGGTCGCCGTCTTCATCTGTCCCGCCCTCGCGCCAGATGTAATAGTCCTCATACTCCGGGTCACGCTGGCGGGATTTCCGAAACCACTCGTGCTGGTCCGACGTGTGATTGACGACGAGGTCCATGACGAGCCGCATATCCCGGTTGTGGACCTCTTCAACCAGCGCTTCCCAGTCGGCCATCGTCCCGAACTCGTCGTAGATGGTCTGATAATCGCTGATGTCGTAGCCGTTGTCCTTCTGGGGAGAGTCATACACCGGGTTGAGCCAGATGACATCGACGCCGAGGTCGGCGACGTAATCCAGGCGCTCGATGATGCCCTGCAAGTCGCCGACGCCATCGCCGTCGCTGTCGTTGAAGCTCCGGGGATAGATCTGGTAGACGACTGCTTCCTTCCACCAGGCGCGCGCTGCGGTCATACACAGGGGTAGCCTGACACGTCGCTTAAATCCACGGGTTCATACAACACCCGTTGTAAACTGCTTACCCTTGCCGGGCAATGGGGGACCCAGTACCGCTACAGTTCCAGCACCGTGTGTCGCGGCAGTTCGAGGTCGTAGCCGACGGGCGAAACCGTCTCAGTCGGCCAGTCGCCGGTCCCGGACAGCAGTTCGATGTCGTCGTCGGAGACGAGATACGTGTCTTCGCTCTTTGTCCCGTCGATGGTCGGGTTCCAGGCGTACCCATGTGGCAACGCGACCTCGCCCTCATGTCCAGGCGTGGCGATCCACTCACGGCCGGCGAAGCCCGTTGCGCCGCCCTGATGATGGTTCTGCCACTCACCCTCCCAGCCGACCGCGGCGTAGGCGTCCTGAATCGCGTCGAACACGTCGCCCGCTGTGCCGCCACCCTGACCGACCACCTGTGTCGCGGCCAGCGCAGTGGTCTCGACGCGGGCGGCCTTGTGGGTTCGCTCCATGAGCCACTCCGGCGGGTCGAACGCGACTGCCCGGGTGGTGCTGACGTGGAGCCCGTCTCGCTGGACGGTCACCGATATGAGCGCGTAGTCGCCGAGTTCAGTGTCAGTCGAGGTGTAATGGCGGTATGATTGCGCCCGCTCGGCGCTGCCAACGAGCACGACGGGCGTGGCGATGCCCCGGCCTTCGAGCTTCTGTCGAAGCACCGCGGTCACATCGAGTTCGGTATGCGAGGGTTCGACTTTCCGCGCGACAGCCTCGACTGCTTCAGCCGTGTCTCGCGCGAGGTCACGGCACTGCTTCATCTGGGTCTCGGTCAGCGGCTGTCGGAGTTGTGTGGCGTCGACTGACTCGAAGCCGGGGACATCGAAATCAGCCGCCGCCGGGGCCGGACTCGCATCAGCAACAGCCTCGGCCAGTGACTCCGCGTGCCAGTCGAACGTCGCAACGGTCACATCGCCGTCGAGTTCCTCGTCACGGAGCCGCGGCGCTTCGATGTTATTGGCGACGACCCGTACGCCGTCGCCGTCGTAGCCCGCGGCGGCGACGCCGATGTCACCCTCCCGGTCGACGACATTGTCGCCTCCCCCTGTGAGCCATGCGAAGGAGTTCGGTCGGGCGAACCAGACGGCTTCGAGTCCCGCTGTCCGGAGATACTGGTCGAGTCGGTCTGTGAGCGTCATACCCTGACATGCCTCCGGCCCCTAGTAAAAACCAGGGACAACACGCGACAACAGGACTGCTGCCACGGGTCCCGCACAGCGGCAACGACGACACACTCTGTTTACTACTATCGCATCCGGCTTCGGTTCCACTTCACTCAGCGATGCCGCTGTCAGGGTCCCGGGACTGGAGCAGCGAGTACATGACGGACTGGAAGGCGTCGCTGTCGACAGATTCTACGACATGGGTGTTCGGGTCCCCGTCGGTCACACCGTTGACGTCGACGCTGGTGTACCCGCGGGTGAGCCCGTCGCGGTCGTCCACCGCGACGTGGTACGTCGACACCGCCTCGCGGAGTTCCGGATACGCCAGCAGCGCGGCGGTGACGCTGTCCGGGAGTGCCGTCCATCCGGGGTCGTCGGGGCCCTCGCTGTTGAACGCCCGGGCCTGCTCGGTTACCGATTCGAAGAACGACGCCAGTTCAGTGTCGAACGCCGACACCGCCTCGAACTCGGAGGAGCCAAACACTGCGTCTCGAAGACACACGCCCCAGTCGACGAGCGTCACCTCGAAGGCGTCGAACACGCGTTTGGCAGCGTCGGGGTCGACCCACAGATTGAATTCCGCGGCAGGAGTGACGTTTCCCTCACAGTTGACGTTCCCGCCCATCACCCACACCTCATCGACAAGCTCCGGAAGTTCAGGCTCGCGGGCGTACGCCAGCGCCAGATTGGTCAGCGGGCCGATGCAGAGCAGCGTGATTTCACCCGGGGCCGCCCGACAGCGGTCGACGATCTCATCTGGTCCAAATCCGCTCGCTGATTCGATGTCCGTTTCGGGAAACAGGTCGCCGCCGAGGCCGTCCTCGCCGTGGATATACGCCGCGTGTTCGAACTCCTTGAGAAGCGGCTGTCTCGCCCCTTCGTAGACGGCCACGTCGAGGGAATCGGCGAGTTCGAGCGTGTACTTCGCGTTCTCGACCTCTCTGTCGAAGGGCACGTTCCCGGCAACGACCGTGATAGCTTCGACGGTAACTCGGTCACTGAGACAGGAAAGGAGAATCGCCTGTGTGTCGTCGCCCGCGGTGTCCGTATCGATGATGACGCGTCGCATACCCGCTCATCGCAGGGCCCATACAAATGTCTCGGGCCGCAACTGTGTGCCACATCGACACTCCGGCACTCGATAGCGACGGATGAACGACCAACCGACGCCGTGAACCGCCGGGATTACACCATTTCGAGGCGGTGTCCGCTGTCGTCACCGAGCGATTCGTACACGATACGCGCGGCAGCAATGTCCTGAATCGCGAGACCGGTCGAGTCGAAGACGCTAATCCCGGACAGGTCGTCACGGCCCGGCGCGTTCCCGACGACGATCTCGCCGAGTTCGGCGTCGATATCCGACTCGTCGATTTCGCCCGTGCTCCAGGGGACGTTTATCTCGCCGGAGTGGGTCGTCTGCTCGAAGTCGTCGATGACGAGGGTCGCCTCACGGATGACCTCCGTGTGGAGTTCCTGCTTCCCTTCGGCGTCGGCACCCATGGCGTTGACGTGGGTGTGCTCCCCGAGGTCCTCAAGCGTGACGATGGGGTCTTCGACCGGCGTGACCGTCGACAGGACGTCACACTGGGCGGCCTCCGAAATCGTGCCTGCTCGGACGTCGAACTCGTCGCCGAAGGTGTCGATGAACCGCTGGACACGGTCGTCGTCGAGGTCGCTGACGATGACGGACTCTATCGGTCGCACCTGGGAAAT
Source organism: Haloarcula sp. R1-2 (assembly GCF_011627385.1). NCBI lineage: Archaea > Methanobacteriati > Methanobacteriota > Halobacteria > Halobacteriales > Haloarculaceae > Haloarcula > Haloarcula sp. R1-2. The sequence goes on along the minus strand of NZ_JAANTG010000001.1, from coordinate 871,931 downwards.
GGCCTCCAGTTGCGTGTAGGACTGGACGCCAGCGCCGATGATGCCGAGCGAGGTCGCGTCCTCGACGGCGAGGTGGTCCGTCGCCACGGCGGCGGCCGCACCGGTTCGCTTCATGGTCAGTGTCGTCGCGTCCATCACGGCAAGCGGGAAGCCGCTCTCTGGGTCCGTGTACACGAGCGTCCCCATCACGGTCGGCAGGTCGAACTCGTCGGGGTTGTCCGGGTGAACGTTCACCCACTTGATGCCCGACGCTTCCCAGTCGTCCGTTTCGAGGTAGGCCGGCATCGACCGGAAGTCCCCGTTGTGCTGTGGCAGGTCGATGTAGGACTTCGGCGGCATCTGCGCCGTGTCGTTTTCGTATGCGGCGAACGCGGCCTCGATGGCCGGAACGAGGTCCGCCATCTGGACGGTCGCTTCGATGTCCGTGCTGGGGACGATAGTCGTCTGGTTGTCCTGTCGTGCTGTGGAATATAGTGAATTGCTCATAGTGTTGTGAATGTATTATATCGGTTTATTTGACCGCGCGATACTGATTCAGTGGCTGCTCGGCTCTCTGTGGCACTCCTAGAACGACCCTTGAGACAGCGTCTTTCTGTGAGTGACACGGCCGCGGTGCTCGCCGTCGTCGAACGATTCGACCTTCGCGAGCACACGACAGCCAACGATATCTGCCTCGCCGTTTTCGAAGTGAAGGCGAGTCTCGCCGACCTGTGCGACCAACTCGCCGGATTCCTCGTCGAGTTCGGTGACGTACACTTCTATCTCTTCGCCCGCCTCGAACGTCGGCGTGGTCGACCTGAAGGACATCCCGGTGAGGAACTTGCTGAACATACTCATAGACGGGTCACATCCTTGGATTTGCGGTCAGTGGTGTACTCGAGCCCGAAGCCGGTCAGCGCGGAAACGAGGAATACGCCGAACAGGAACCAGCCGTGGAAGACGTACGGCCACACCTGCACGGGGTTGACAATCATCGCACTGGTGAACCACTCGTACTGTCCCGGGAGACCCTGTAGCGTCGCGAAGCCGATGAGGACGCCACCGCCCCACGGGAAGATGTATCCGAGTGCCGAGGTGTTCGCGTCGAGGATGTTCGCCCGGCGGTAGCTGTTGATATTGTACCGCTGGCCGATGCGGGCGATGTACGGCGCAATCGCGATTTCTGCCGCCGTATTGATCGTGATCATCGAGTTGACGAGGGCGGTGCCGACCACCATCGTCGTCTCGGCCTTTCGAACGCCCGTTGCGACGTTTTTGAGGAGCCATTCCTGTATCGCTTCGAAGCCACCGCCGCGGATCATGATCTCCGATCCGGCGACGATGAGCAACACGAGAACGATTAGCGGGAAGAAGCCAGCTGCACCGTTGTAGATCGAGCCGGTGACACCGGCGTTCTCTGCCGCAACGACTTCAGCGATTGGCAGTCCGCCGGCCCAGCTCGCGGCTGCTGACGTTTCGGGAACCTTGAACAGCAACACGTCACTCAGCGGTGCGAGACCGAAGACGACGTTGAACACAACCGCAACGATGAGTCCCCACGAGATCGCTTCGACAATGTGTCGACCCATGACTGCCGTCACGATGACGACGAGCATGGAAATGAGATGCAGCAGTCCGGCTGGTTCGCTGTTCTGGACGAACAGGTCCTGTGCTTGCTGGGAGATGTCCAGCCCGGCCATCGCGTTTCCGGCGAAAACGTACGCCGCAAGCGCCAGTACTGCCGCAACAACGGCGTACTTGAACCGCGACGCGACGACGCCGCCAATATCAGCGTCTTGGGTCACCGCGCTCACGATCGTCGTATCGCTGACTGGCGCGAGGTTGTCCCCGAAGACGGCCCCGGAGAGAATTGCCCCGAACAGCAACACCGGGTTCGCACCGAGCAGGATACCAGCCGGGAAGAACAGCGCCGAGAAGGCGACTGCTGCGCCGTAGCCGGTTCCGATACCGGTCGTGAACAACGCTGCGAGGATGAACGTGGCGGCCGGGAACAGCGCGCCCCCGACGTCGGCCGCGTTCGCTGCCCAGACAAGCCCGCCGACGAAGCCGCCTGCCTGGAGCGTGTTCGAGAACATCCCTGCCCAGAGCCACGCGACAACTGCTGTCGCGGCGACTCGCTTCGTCATCCCATCGAAGATGGTGTTCGCGTAGTTCTTCCAGTCCCCTTTGGCGAAGAACATCCCGACGATGAGCGCCACGAGCATTCCCGCGACGAGTCCAGTCGTATCCCCGATACCGAACAGGCCACTCTGGACAATCGCCCACAGGATAAACAACCCTATGGGAATAACACTCATCCACCGTCCGCCGTAGAACTCGATTGCTTCGACATCCGGGCCGGAGATCTCTTCGATCTCTGTCCCATCGCCACTATCCGTGTCTGACATACATTCTGTGCCTCGTCAGATACACACGCAAAAGTTCATGATAATAGCTAACTCACCGGTAACAAATCATTGGAGCCGCCTCTGGTAAAGTCTCATCTCGTCACGAGCGCTGTAAATATATAAAAGTCCACTTCTACTGGATTTTGGGAGACGTATCGACCCTGTATATAGCCCAAATTGAAGGGAGAGATACTAATTTCATGCACATTTCTGCAAAATATAACTCATAGTAATCAGACACCCAATAGACATCATATTCTGGAATAATATTCACCGAATCTGTTCCACTATGACCGGACTTTTTTATATCGGTATCAAGTTCACAGTAGTATGGATAGCTCTAGCGGTCGTCGTCTCCAGACGACCGAAACCTCCCTCGCAATCATCGATGCGGTAAACGAGCTGGGGGAGGCTCGAATGAGTGAGCTTGCGGACCGGCTGGACCTCTCGACGAGCACCATTCACGTCCACCTCAAGACACTTCTAGACCAGGAGTATCTGGTCAAACGAGGCGAGCAGTACCGACTCGGCATGAAGCTGTTCCATCTCGGGGAAGGCGCTCGAACCCGGAACGAGTGGTACGAGGTCGCCCGTCGCAAAACACACGAACTCGCCGATAGCTGTGGTGAGGAGGTCACGTTTGCCATCGAAGAGTACGGGCGTGCGATAACGCTGTTCAACGTCGTCGCTAACGTCCCGTCGAAAGGGTTCCAGGTGGGCCGGTACTACTACCTGCACAACTCGGCAGTCGGGAAGGCGATCCTCGCCGCGTTGCCGGAGACCCGAGTCAACGAGATTCTCGACCGGTGGGGACTGCCCGCTGAGACCGAGTACACGGTCACCGACCGAGAAACGCTTCTGGAAGACATCGCCCGCACGGAAGAGCGCGGGTACTCGGTGAACGACCAGGAGGCAGTCGAGGGGCTTCGGTCGGTCGGCGTGCCGGTCACCGCCCCACACGGCGGCGTTCTCGGCGCACTCGACATCTCCGGCCCGCTGTATCGGCTGCCGCCGAACGATGAACTCGCATCGATGCTGCAGGACGTTGTCGATGAACTGGAGTCGGAACTCGGGGTACAGTAGCGCTCAGTCGCGCCTGTCGTCACAAGCGAGGAGCAGCTGTGTGACGCCGATTCTGTGACCACAGACGTGCCAAATCAACGTACGGCCTGCGCGGCTCTACTGCCATCAGTCTCGGTCAGTGCCGCTGGGACCGAGAAGCGTGGCCTCGACCTTCCGGAGATGTTCGTGAAACGTCGTCTTCGCGATACCGAGTTCGTCGGCTAGCTCACTTCCGCTTACCGCTCTCGGGTAGTCGTAATAGCCGCGTTTGCGGGCTAGTTCGAACACTTCCCGCTGCCTGTCGGAAAGTTGCCGGACAGCCAGTCCGTCCCGCTCCCTGCTACCGGTGGTCGCCGACGTGATCTGTGTGACGGTTATCGTCGCGTCCTTCTGTGCGCACACGGCGTCGAGTTTCTCCTGTATCGTCGCTCGCGATTCGTCGATAGCGACTGTCCAGTACTCGGTTCCGTCGCGGATTCGGATCGGCTCCTGATTCATGAACCCGTGTGAGACCAGCGCGTCGTGGATGCTCTCTTCGGGGCCGTATTCGACGAGGAGCGTCCGCGTCGCTTTGTTTACCGGTGCTGATATCCCGCCGAAACTACGGCGGGTATCCATTTCCGTGACTGCATGAGTGTGGTCCGACGCTCGGGTCGCCGCAACGAGCGCCTCGACCACGGCTGCCGACTCAGCGTATGCGACGACGTGGGCCTTGACCTTCCCGTCGACTAAGTACGCAGCGTTGACCAGCAGTCTGGCCGCAGTGGCCGCCGTCACTTCCCGCATCCAGCAGTCAGGATGCTCCAGTTCGAGCGTCAACTGGAGGCCGCCGCTGGACGGAGCAGCGGTCATATCGGAGCTGTCAGTGTCCATTCTTTCTGGGTTCTGGGACGTGGTCTCGCTCGCCTGTTCTCGCTCTCATTACGGGTTGTCGTCCTCCACCGACGGTAACGATGCCACACATGTAAGGCTCTGGTTTGTCAGTCACGCCCGCGGTGTGCATCAGTATGGACTTGCGGCGAAAATACGACGAAGACACGCCCGCCATTGTACTCGCAGAGGGGGAGTTCGGACACCCGGAAGGGAAGACGGCCAACGGTATCGTTATGCACGGAGAGCTGTTCGACGTGCAAGCCGTCGTGGACTCGACGTGTCCAAGCTCCTACGCCGGCGCGGCTCTCGATTGGTCGGCTGCTGACGACGTGCCGGTCGTCGAAACCGTCACCGAAGCGCTGAATCAGGCTCCGGACGCGGCCGTCCTTGTCATCGGTGTCGCGCCCGCTGGCGGTGACCTTCCAGAAGCGTGGGTTGAGGCCATCCAGCGCGCGATGGAGCGCGGCTGTGATGTTGTCTCTGGCCTGCATGTCTTCCTGAGTGAGCGCCCAGTCTGGACCGAGCGCGCCCAGCAACACGGTGTCGACCTCGTTGATGTCCGGAAACCACCGTCCGTATCTGACCTGACCCTTGGTGATGGTCGCGGGGACGAGGCCGACGCAGATGTCGTCCTGACGATGGGGACCGACTGTGCGGTCGGGAAGCGAACGACGACATTCGAACTGTACCGTGCGGCGACCGAGGCCGGACTTGACGCCGGCTGGGTCGCAACGGGTCAGACCGGCATCCTCGTCGGCGCGGACCGCGGTGTCGTCATCGACCGGGTTCCGGCTGACTTCGTCTCGGGCGTCGTCGAGGACATGGTGCTCGATGTCGCAAGGGACCACGATATCGTGTTCGTCGAAGGACAGGCCGCCCTCACGCACACCGCATACGGTGGCGTGACGCTTGGGTTGCTCCACGGAGCGGCCCCCGATGCAGTCGTGCTAGCCGACGACCCCTCGCGGAAGGCCCGGTCCCACTTCGACGACCTCACCGTGGCCGGCGTCGAGGCCGAACGCCGCGCAATTACCGACCTCACAGAAACGACAGTCGCCGCCCTCTCCACGTGGGGCGACCCGGAGGCGGAAACCGCCAGAACAGGGCTTCCGGCGGCGAACATCTACGACGATGACGGCCCGGAGACACTCCTTGCGGCCGTTCTGGGGGCGCTATGACTCGTATCGAGCGCGTCTCCGCCGAACCGCTTGAGCACGAACTCGATGAGCCGTTCGGAATCTCACTCGGAACCCGAGAGAAAGCACGGAATCTGGTCGTTGCAGTGGAGACTGACTCAGGTATTGTCGGCCACGGGGAAGGGTCCCCGTTACCGCCAGTGACTGGCGAGACGCAGGCAGCTGCCGTGGCGACTGCTCGGTCGGTAACGTCGATGCTTGAGGGGGCTCCACTCGCTGACTACCGCGAACTTGTCGGCGAGGTGCGGGCCGCAGTGCCCGGAGCGGTTTCGGCGCTGTTTGCTGTCGAGACGGCACTGCTCGACGCCTACTGTCGCGACCGCGGTATCCCGCTTTCGGAACTGTTCGGCGGCGCGCCGGCCTCAGTTACCACCGACATCACCGTTCCGATAGTTACGCCTGACGCGGCAGCCGAACGAGCCACGCGTGCCGCGGCTGCGGGCTTCGACCACATCAAGATCAAGACCGGCGGGGCCATCGACGACGACGTTGCCCGAACGGTTGCGGTCGCGGACGCTGCACCCGACGCGACGATTACGGTGGACGCGAATCAGGGCTGGACGCCGAAGGCCACAGAGCAGTTTGTCGACGAGGTGACGGCGGCCGGGGTTGACCTCGCCCTAGTCGAACAGCCGACGCCGAAGGACGATATCCGCGGTCTCGCGAGGACCCGCGACAGACTCTCGGTCCCCGTCGCCGCGGACGAGGCCGTATTCACGCCGGCGGATGCGACCGCTGTGGTTCGTGACGGGGCCGCCGACGTGATCAACGTCAAACTCGGAAAATCAGGGCTCCTCGGGGCAGCGGCGATTGCGGCCATCGCTGAGGCCGCTTCCCTCGATTGTATGCTCGGCTGTATGCTCGAAGGCGCAACCGGGATTGCGACGAGTGCCCACCTTGCCGCTGGGCTCGGTGCCTTCGACTACGTCGACCTCGACGGCCACCTGTTGTTTGAGGAGTGCCCGCCATCGATGTCGTCGGGTCCGCGTATCGATATCGACGGGCCGGGACACGGCGTTTCACCGCCGGCGGCTGTGTCAGAGGCGACTGAGAACTGAAGCTGCGTGGCTCGATTTCACACGCAAAATAGCGTCCGAGCGCTTACTCTGCGGACTCTGCTGCCTCTTCGACGTCGGGACTGTCCTCGGACGTATCGTTGCTAGTCGCTCCGTCTGTATCTCCGTCGTCGGTTGTCGCACTGTCCACAGTGGCAGGGTTGTCGTCGGCTGTATCGGCCGCCGGCTCGGTATCGTCAGAATCGCTCCGTTCGATGGCTGGCTCCGTAGTGTCAGTGTCAGCTTCGAGCGATTCGGCCATCTCCGCCATTGCTGCAGCGGACTCGTCCGGCCGGTCTAGCACTGTCTCAGTGTGCATCCGCATCTCCTCGCTGGCCCGGATTGTTCCGTCCACCGTCGCGTTCTCGTGGAGTTCGACGGTCGTCCCGGAGATATCGCCCCAGACCTTCGCGCCCGGGCCGACGCGGACGGTGCCGCTGCGGGTCGTTACATCCCCTTTGATCTCCGTGCCCCGGCCGACCACGATATCGTCTTTCGCGCGCAGGCTCCCGAAGACGACCGTATCACGGCCGACTTCGAGGGACTTCGCGCGGATGTTGCCGTGGAGTCGGCAGTCGTCGCCGACCGTCGCCGGCGTCGAGACGCGCCAGGCGTCGTCCGAGACGCTCGCACCGCGTGGAATCAGAACCGGGTCGTGCTCGTCACTCCCGTCGTCTAACATCTCGTCGATTACCTCTTCGGCCGCGTCTTCCTCGCCGATGCGGAGGAGCTGTGAGAGATAGACAAACAGGAAGACGATGGTCGGCATCGGGTTGCGGATGACGATCCAGCCGTTCGCCTCGAACCCGTTCTCGATGTCCACGTCGTCGCCGATATCCAGGTCGCCAGCGACACGGAGTTCGCCGCCGATATGTACCCGTTCGCCGATGTAGGCGTCCTCGCCGACAAGCACGTTGTCCGCCACGTCGCACCACATATCGAGCCGACAGTCACCTTCGGCTTCAATGTGGCCGTCAAAGCGGACTCGCTCGTCGGCGATGACTGTCCGCCCGCGCACGCCGAACTCCACGGTCGACTGGCCGCCGACGATGACGTCACCGTCAGTCACCAGGTCGTGTTCCTCGACAGTCGTCCCGTCAGGAATGTCGAGTTCGGACAGCGGGTCGGAGCCGAGAGGCACGGTTTCTATAGCGGTTTCGTTCATATTAAACCCTCATGACGTGCATGACGGGCGTCTGACGCGGGTCAGACGGGAACGGCATCGCCGCGGTTTCGCGCTGGCGGCACAGTCAGTGGCGGGGTATCGAATCTCGACGATAGGGGAACGTGACAGCTGAGCGGCCATAACGAACTAATTCGCTGCTACAGTGACTCCAGTATGTTACTCGAACGCCGCCACCTCTCGCTTGCACTTGTGGTGCTATTGATAGCATCCGCTGGCTGTAGCGGGCTGTTCGGCTCTGAAACGGGCACGGGCACATCTGAGACACCGACCTCGGCTGATGCCAACGGCCCCGCACCCGGTTCGTCCGGCTTCGACGCGGGGGCCATCGAACGTGGACACTTTGAGACGCTGTCGAACTCGTCGCTTACCACCTCGCTGTCGTTCCAGCTTTCGACAGTCCGGGACGGGAAGAACCGGTCGGTGTTCATCAACCGAACCGTCGCTATCGACCGTGAGAGCGACCGGTCGCTGGCCAGCGGTGAACTGGTGCAGGCCAGCGGTGACACGCTGGCAACGACGACCTACACCGCCGACGGAACTACCGCTGAGCGGCGAGTCCTCGCCCGCGGTGAGGAGGAGATGACGGACTACCGCTCCGCATCACCGCCGTACGACGGGCCGGTCCAGCCGGTCAACGAAAGCAGCGTCATCGACCGCTCACTGCTCCAGTCGCTCGGGTCGGACATCAACTGGACCTACGCCGGAACCGAGACGGTTGACGGTGACAGCGTCTCGCGGTTCGAAGCGACCGGGAGCAACGTCACTGGCTTCGCGGCCGACAACGCTGTCTCGACGAACGTCTCGGCCAACGGGACGACGGACACGGCCAGTGCAACGGTTCTCGTTGATGGGGACGGCGTCGTCCGGTCGTTCCAGTACCGGGTGACCACCGAGCGGGACGGCCAGCCGGTGACGGTGACGCTGTCGCTCTCTGTCTCGCAGGTCGACGACACCACCGTTGCGGAACCGGACTGGCTGGCGAACGCGTAGCGCCGGTAACCGACGGCAAAGACTACAGCGACTGCCCGGCGCTGAACTGTCTGGCGACCCACTCTGCACTGTCGAGCGTCTCGACGCTGTGCTGCAGGCGCGAAAGCCGGTCACTGGTTTCAGCTTCGTCCAGTTCCAACGCCCGCTCGATGGCGTCCGCAATCGCCTCGATGTCGTGTGGATTGACCGTCAGCGCGCCGTCGAGATGGGTCGCCGCGCCAGCTAGTTCGCTCAACACGAGCGCCCCATCGCCATCGGTACAGGCGACCGGGTACTCGTGGGCGACGAGGTTCATCCCGTCGCGGTGGGGCGTCACGACCGCGACCTCTGCGGCCCGGTACAGCCCGGCGAGCGTCTCGTTGTCGAGGTTGGCCTCGGTGTAGACGATGGGTTGCCAGTCGTCGGTTCCGAACCGGTCGTTGACGCGTTCGATGGCGTCGACGACGTCCGCTCGGTACCGTCGGTAGGCGGCGATTCCCTCCCGTGTTCGGCTCGCCTTCTGCACGTACGTGAATTCTCCTCGCAGGTCCGGCCGCCGGTCCCAGAGGTGTGCCAACGCCTCAATCCGCTCGGGGATGCCCTTCGAGTAGTCAAGCCGTTCGACGCCGAGCGCGAGACGGATTGACGTGTCCGAGCGGCTGCCGCCCAGTACGGTATCCCGGATACTGGCCACATCAGTGGCCCGCGCTCGGTCCCGAACCCCCCCGACGTCGATACCCAGCGGGTTCGCGACGGCGCGCGTCCTGTCACCGTCGCGAGTAACTGTCCCGCTGTCCGTGTCGACGGTCACCGCAGGGAACGCGCTGTCGACGCAGTGCAGGAACTGCTCGGCGTACCCTGCCGTGTGAAAACCGATGATGTCGCAGGCCAGCAATCCGTCAAGCAGCGCGTCGCTGTGGGGGCAGTGCCGGAACACCGACGGCGCGGGCCAGGGGATATGCCAGAACTGCAACAACGTCTCATCTGGCCGTCGCTCCCGGACCAGTCTGGGCGCGAGCGCCAGGTGGTAGTCCTGGAACCAGACCGGCTGGCCCGCATCGGCGACCGTATCGACGGCCTCAGCAAACTGCTCGTTGACGGCGCGGTACTGCTCCCAGTAGGCCGGCTCTGCCCATATTCGACCCGTATCCTCGTGGCAGAGCGGCCAGAGCACCTGGTTGGCGTAGCCGTAGTAATAGCCCTGCACCGCCGCGTCGGAGAGCGGGACGCGTTTCAGGTCATACGCGGGGTCCGATGGCGGTACTTCCACGATGCCTTCGTCGGCGACGGCCATGTCGGCGTCGCCGCTACCCCAGGCGACCCAGGTACCGCCCCGTGACTGCATCACCGGGTCGAGTGCGCTTGTCAGGCCACCGGCTGCGGACTGGACCTGTATCTCGCCGTCGTCGTCCCGCTCGTGGCTATACGGTTCGCGGTTCGAGACGACCACGAGCGAGTCCGGAACTGCATCGTTCTGCGCGTTTCCTGACACTCCCGGGCCCATTTGCCGCTGGTAAGGACTGCCCCGTCTTGAGGCTGTCGTGGAGCGCTGGCGTAGCGACATAGCGTAACAAGTCATCGCTGCCTGTGAAGCCCGCCATCTGTGTCTGACGGTAAGAGAAAACTTATACCGGAGGCCTCGAAAGAAAAGGGTGAAAGCCGAAAGGGCACCCGGGTAGGGGTACACGGACGTGCCATTTCGGCTCAACTCGGTTTATCTGGACACGAATTCGGCAGCGACAGCTACGCTGTGGGGCATTTGTGTGTGGGTGCGATATGACTGGCTCGGTGAACAAGACAGAAACACGCCCCCCGCGTAGTGCGTGACGAGAAATGGAATTTCGCACCTGGGAACCAGTGTACGAGGCTATCCTCGACGACTTCGGCTACCCTCGTGACGGCGACGAGCGCGCCTGTGACCGCTTCGTCGAACTGCTCGGTGACGACAGGACGTACGACCCGGCGAGTCTTGGACTCGACGGTGCAACGGTCGCCGTCGCCGGGGCCGGCCCGTCGCTCGAATCCGAGGCCGACCGGGCAGCCGACGCCGATATGGTCCTCGCGGCCTCCACGGCCGCCGACCGCCTCCGGGCGGAAGGCGTCGCCATTGACTGCATGGTCACGGATCTGGACAAGAACGCCGACACCGGGCGGGAACTGACAGCTGCCGGGACACCAGTCGTCGCCCACGCTCACGGTGACAACATCCCCGCACTGGAAACACACATTCCGGCCTACGACAGCGAGTTCGTTGTGCCGACGACACAGGCGGCCCCTGCCTCGCCGGTCCGCAACTACGGCGGCTTCACTGATGGCGACCGTGCTGCGTTCTTCGCGGACCACTTCGGTGCTGCCTCGCTGGTGTTCCCCGGCTGGGACTTCGAGGACCCGTCTGTGACGGCCGAAAAGCGCCAGAAACTCCGCTGGGCCGAGCGCCTGCTGCGCTGGCTGGAACAGCGCCGCGGCGAGCGATTCGACGTGCTTGACGGCCGACGCGACGATATTGAGCCGGTCGCTACCGACTGAAACCGCCTCGCAGACTCAGGGCGCTAACACGTCGATGGTCGTGTCGATAGTGTCTCGTTCTGCAGCGCGGGGGAACGAGATGTTGATTGCGTCCACGCCATCGATGTCCTCGAACTGTGCGATGCGGTCGCGACAGTCCTCGGGCGTGCCGGCAACGGCAATGCTGTCCAGTAGCTCGTCGCTGATGGCATCGACGGCGGCCCCCTTGTTGCCCGACCCCCACTGCTCAGCGATTTCGTAGGCGGTGTCCTCGTATCCCTGCCGGGCCAGCGCGTCGCGGTAGAAGGTCCCCATCCCGCCGATGTAGAAGGCCACGTGCTGACGGGCCAGTTCCCGGGCCTGCTCCCGGTCGTCCATCGCACAGCAGGTCAGCGACAGCGTCACCCGCTGGTCGGCGCGGTCGCGGTCGCCGAGGTCCGCGCCGTGCTCGAAGTCTTCCAGCCGGTCCCGCAAGCCGTCCGCGGTCAGCATGAGTGCGTGCCAGCCGTCGGCGAAGCGACCGGCGAGTTCGACTGATTTCGGCCCGAGACCGCCAGCGTCCACGGGCGGCGCGGATTCGGGCGGGTCACAGCGCAGTCGGAACCCGGACAGGGAAAAGATGTCCCCGTCGTAGTCGACGGTCTCACCGGAGAGCACTAATTTCATGATGTCGACGGTCTCCCGCGTGTACTTGAGCGGGCTCTCGAACTCACGGCCGTGCCAGCCCTCGATGACGATAGGCCCGGAGGGTCCGACGCCGGCGCGGAAGCGGCCGTCCGAGACTTCCTGTAACGTCGCCGCGGTCTGGCCGAGCAGCGCCGGCGACCGCGAGTACACGTTCAGAATCGAGGAGCCGAGGCCGACCGTCGACGTATGTTCGGCAATACTGGTCAGCGTCGTCACCGCGTCCCGCCCCCACGTTTCCGGGAGCCAGACCCGGTCGTAACCTCGGTCCTCGGCCTGCTGGCTCATCCCGACGAGCGTGTCGACCGACGGCTGGGCTGCGACCGGGAGATACACGTCTCGCGCTGTCATCTGTCGCCCTCCACGCGTTGTGCGGTGACCGGGCAGACTCCTGTTAGCGACTGGAACATATGTATCTGAGACATGGCTCGCAGTGCGGCCGCACGGGAGATAAAGCCACATGAGAGGGGGAGTGTCGCCCGTTGTCCGCGGTTTATTGACAGGGAGGTGACCGGGTTGGCAGCGTTTCGGGAGAGGAGACTGCGGACCTGACGGCAGCCGAAATGTATATTTTCTGTCCACAATTCTCGGCGAGTGAACCCGTGAATCCCTATGCCCTCCTCGGAGCCGCGATTGTGTCCGAACTGCTCGGGACAACGTCGCTGAAACTCTCGGAAGGCTTCTCACGCCCTGTCCCCAGCCTCGGGGTCGTCGTCGGCTACGGCCTGGCGTTCTATCTGGTGTCGCTGACGCTTGAAGACCTCCCCATCGGCGTTGTCTACGGCACCTGGGCCGCGCTGGGAATCGTCGGTGTGGCCGCAATCGGAATTGTCGTGTTCGACGAGCCTATCGACCTCCCCGGTGCTGTCGGCATCCTGCTCATCATCATCGGTGTGTACTGTGTCAACGTCCTCTCGGAGATGTCTGCGCACTGAGCGGGACCCGGTCACGACACGCCCAGCGTCGAGAGCGCGCTCGTGCCTGACGGCTGTGTGCCTGACTCGGCGACCGGCTATATGAGGCACCCGGTTCTACGGGTGCCTATGCCGTTCGACCCGGACCGCGTGACGACGATCACATTCGACTCGTACAGCACCATCGTCGACGTTGAGGCCGCCCAGAAAGCCCTCGCCGACCGGGTAGACGACCCCCAACCGGTATCCCGGCTCTGGCGCTCCCGCTCGCTGGCGTACACGTTCCTCGCGAACCAGATTGACGCTTACAAGCCGTTCTACGAAATGAACCGCGATGCGCTCCAGTACGCGGTAGATGCTCACGGTGTCGACATCACGACCGAAGAGCGCGACGAGATTCTTGCCGTCTACCACGAACTGGACGTGTTCGACGACGTTCGTGACGGCATGAACAAACTCTACGACGCCGGCTACGACCTCTATGTCGTCTCGAACGGCAACCCCGAGATGCTCGACTCCATGGTTGACTTCGCCGGTATCGGCGGCCTGCTCGAAGACACCGTCAGCGCCGACGAGATCCAGACGTTCAAGCCAGCAGCAGAGCTGTACCGTCACGCAGCAGAGAGAACGGGGACCGAGATCGAGGAGATTGCCCACGTCACTGCGGGCTATTTCGACGTGTACGGGGCGATGCACGCCGGGATGCAGGGTGTCTGGGTGAACCGCGACGACGGGCCGTGGGACGCCTTCGCCGGCGAGCCGGACTTCACTATCGGGTCGTTCCACGATCTTCACGACGAACTGATGTGAAGCGTCGAAAAGGCAATTCGCGGTTCTGGTTCGGTGGTTACGTCAGGAGATAACGTCGCAGGCGTCTCAGGGAAAATACCGGCTACTCAGAACAGTCGCTCAATCAGGCCACGGTCGCGGCGTTTCTCCGTCAGCAGGACCGAACACTCCACGTCGTCGACAACGTCCAATACGAGCGATTTCGAGACGAGTCGGCGAAGCAGACCCTCCTCGGTCGCGCCGATGAGGAGGAGCGTTGCATCGGTGGCAGCGTTCCGGATAGCAGTCTCGACATCCCCGGACTTGACGAGGCGATCTGCGTCTTCCAGCCCCTGCTCGGCTGCCCATTCTTCGAGGAATCGCTCGCCTGCCTCGCGGTCATCGTCGACGTTGAGCAGCGTCACGTCGGAACCGTATTCGGACTGCAACAGTTTCGCGATGGCGGCTGACAGCTCGGAGTCCGGTCCACCGGCTGTCGGGAGCAGGATGCGAGAGGGGTCGAACCCGCGGTCACGGAGCACGAGGAAGTCACAGGGGACTGTCTCTGTGAGTTCGTCCATGGCAGACTCCGCCCGCCCGGGCGAGCCGTGCGCGTCTGGCCCCCATCCCATCACGACGAGGTCCGCCGTCTGTGTGCGGGCGGCGTCGAAGATAGCCTCGTAGGACTTGTGCGAGAGGATCGTGTGTGTTTCGACATCGACGCCGAACGTCTCGGCGTCCTCGCGGGCGTTATCGAGCAGTTGCTGTGAGCTCTTGTCGATCTCATCGGATCGGTCGGCGGCAGCCGAAAGCGCCGTCTGGTCGGGGACGGTGACGATGTGGGTCGCGATTACGGTTCCGCCGCGCTGTTTGGCGATGGCGCTGGCGAGCGTGATGAGTTCCTGTTCGTGTGCGGGATTTGCCAGTGGGACCATCACGCGATACTGGCCGCCGTCGGGCTGGACGCCGGCAGCAGCACTAACGGCCGCGTCGGGCATCTCGTCGGACTGTGAAATGATGTGTTTCGACAGAATTCCCTGTTTTTCTGTACGCGAACGGGCGTAGAAGCCGTACCACAGTATCGCCGCGGCGGCGATACCGAACGAGAGCAACAATGCGTCTCCGGCGACGAACACCAGTAGTGCGAAGGAGAGGACGACACCGAGAACCGGTAACAGGGGATACAGCGGCACCACGAAATCCGGCGTGTACTCCTCCGGGTTCACGTACCGCATGACGATGAGTGCGACGTTGAGCAATCCATAGATGATGAGATGCAGTCCCGACGCAGCGCCCGAGAGCAGCGTCAGATCCCCGATCACGATAAACAGGAGAATCAGGCCGCCGGTAATGCCGATTGCCCTGTACGGCGTCCCGTAGCGGGGGTGTATCTCGTTGAGGGCCGGCGTGACGATCCGGTCACGCCCCATAGCGAAGTTGATACGCGAGGACGCGAGGATAGAGGCGTTGGCGCTAGACGCTGTGGCGAGCAAGCCGCCGAACAGGAGTGCACCCCCCATTGCGGCCCCCTGAATGTAGTCCCCGACCTCGACGACGGCGATTGGGTTCTCGGCATCGGAACTGATGATGTCCGCGATGAACCCCTGCGGGACGGCCGCGCTCATAATCACGAGGACGAGCGCGTAGATGACGGTCACGATGACGACGCTGCCGATGACTGCCCGCGGAAGGTTCTTTCCGGGGTCTTTGATCTCCTCGGCCACGCTCGTAATCTGGACGAATCCGAGATAGGAGACGAAGATGAGTCCCGTGGTCTCCAGAGTCGTAACCACGTCCGTCGCGGCCGGGAGGTTCGACGGTTCTGCCCGGAGCGTCCCGAGGAACGTAAACACGGTGAGGATACCGATAAGCAAGACGACGATGATGTTCTGCAGCCGGCCGGTCTCTTTCGCGCCGACGTAGTTGATGAGAACGAAGAAAGCGCCGCCGGCGAGTGCCACCAGTTTTACGACGGTAATCGATACCGGGCCGACTCCGACGCTACCGCTGAGACCGAATATTCTGGCGATATATCGGCCGAACCCGACCATGTAGAAGGCGCTGGCGAAGGCCAGCCCGAGCCAGTTGGCCCATCCGGCGACCGACCCGAATATGGGGCCGAGCGCGTGGTTGACGTAGTAGTAGGCCCCGCCCGAACGCGGCATCGCAGTGCCGAGTTCGCTGGCCGACAGTGCCGTGAACATGGCGATGATGCCGCCCAGTACGAACGCTACCGACGCGAGTGACCCGGCCTTGAGGATCGCTTCTCCCGGTAGGACGAAGATGCCAGCACCGATCATCGTCCCGACACCGATGGTCAGGGCCGCCAGTGGCCCGAGGTCCTTGGCAAGGTCCTCCTCGCTCATGTCTCCTCCTCTCGGGGCAGCGCGATGACGGGACGGTCCGCCCCGGTCACAAGTTTCAGGGAGATATCACCGGAGAGAAACTGCATGAGCCGGTTCCCGCCACGGGACCGATAGGCGATGGCGCTGGCGTCCACCTCGTCGGCTGCCTCGAATATCTTCGCCGCGATATCTCGACCGTAGGCGGTGTGGTCGTCGGCGTCAGGGAACACGGACCGGACAGCGGCGTACGATTCCTCGGCTAAGTCTTCTGATTGTTCGACCGGTGTCTTGTCAGGGACGCCACCGCCCTTTTCGACGACGTGAAGCGTGGTCACGCTACTCGGTTCGTACGGTTCAAGCGCCTTCGCTGTCGCCAACGCATCGTCTGCATTGGCGACAGGGAGAACTACGTGGTCGAGGATATCCCTGTCCGTGGACTCACTGCTCATGGTGGTGGGTGAATCCACTCGCTGTTAAGGGTACGTATCCACTGTTTCGAATATGAAGAAATAACAGGAGATGGCGGACGGAACTCCGACAATTCAGATCACTACCCGCGCATAAGCTTCAACACTTCGTCGACGACATCGGTTTCGACGGCGAGAATATACTGCTCCTCAGCCTTCAGAACCGTATCAGCCCCCGCGAGTTCCGTTCGGTCCGCCGTCGAGATCAGCAGGCTGCCGGACGGAAGCGCAATTTCGTCGAGACGACGCCCCGCCACAGGAGCGGACGGGGCGACGGTCACCTTGATGATATCGAGGTCTGCGGTCGGATAGACGAGTGTCCGGATGTCTTCCCCGGTCAGGATATCAGCCGCGTGGTCCCCACCGAGATATTCGGGTAGCAGCGTTGCGTCGACGACTTCATCGTACTCATGATCCGCCTCCGTCTCCGCTCTCGCGATGGTCCGAATCGAGGGCGCGTACTGCTGGGCTTCCATGCAGATGGCGAGGTTCGTGCCCGGTTCGTCGGTGAGCGCTGCGATAGCGTCGGCCTCGGCCAAGTCGGCCTGTTGCAGAATCGACGGTCGCGTGGCGTCACCGTGGATGACCGGCCCGATATACGCATCTGACAGCGCCTCGACGCGCTCCTCGTCGGACTCGATCAGCAGTACGTCGTGACCCTGATCGACGAGGTTTTCGGCGGTCTGTTTCCCGACGCGGCCGCCGCCGGCGATGACGAATCGCTTTGTCTGGGCCATTAGCCTACTGTTGACAACGTGCCACCTTCAATGCCCCGACAGTTCCAACCGACTGAGAACACAGTCGGCCGTACTGGGGGCCAGTCAGCAGAAGCTTTTATCAAATCCCCTCACAGTTCTTACAATAGAAGAACTAACCCCGGTACTCAAATGGACCGAATAGAGTACATACAGCGTATGATGGACGGCGCGCCGATTACAAACAGGATGCATGAGTAAGAGCCAGACGCGGTCGCCCGAAGCTGAACTTGGGCTACTTGACGCGACGATGATCGGGATGGGTGCGATGATCGGGGCCGGTATTTTCGTGTTAACGGGGTTGGCTGCCGAAATCGCTGGACCAGCCGCGATCCTCGTTTTCGCACTGAACGGCGTCGTGACGGCATTCACGGGACTTTCCTACGCGGAGCTTGCCGCCTCGATTCCGAAAAGCGGCGGTGGCTACGCGTTCGTGCGGGAGATATTCGACGACTTCGCCTCGTTCATCATGGGCTGGATGCTCTGGTTCGCCTACATGATTGCGGGGGCACTGTATGCGCTGGGCTTTGCGCCGAACTTTCTCGAACTGTTGCACGTCTACGACGTGGTCCCGTCACCGGACGAGATCGGCGCTGTTGCAGTTCCGGTCATTGATGTCGGGCTCCCACCGGCCTTTTTGCTGGCGTTTATTGCGGTTCTGGGCCTCGTGGCGCTCAACGCCGTCTCGACGGCTGCCAGCGGTAGTGTCGAGACGATTTTCACAATCATCAAAGTCTCCATTCTGGTCGTGTTCGTCGCGTTCGGGCTCACTTCACCGATGTTTTCCGGGGCCGAATTTCAGCCGCTGTTTCCGGAAGGGAGTGGAGCGGCTGCCGTCTTGCCGGCGATGGGACTCACTTTCATCGCTTTCGAGGGATACGACCTCATCACCACTGTCACGGAGGAAGTACAGAACCCGCGGGAAAACATCCCCAAAGCGATTTTTATTAGCCTCGCTGTGACTGTCGTCGTCTATCTGGCCGTTGTGACAGTCGCCATCGGGACGCTCGGGGCCGAGGGACTCGCCGACGCTGGCGAAGCCGGCATCGCCACGGCAGCAACATCGTTCATGCCGACCGGGTTACCGATTATCCAGAACGGTGGGGCACTCATCGTCTTTGGCGCTGTGTTCTCGACGCTCACTGCCCTCAACGCCGTCGTTATCGCGTCGTCACGCGTCGCGTTCTCGATGGGGCGTGAAGGGCAGTTACTCCCCTCGATTGGCCAGATACACCACCGCTACGGGACGCCGTTCGTCGCCATCCTCACCAGTGCCATCGTGATGCTTGGCTCAGTCGCACTGCCGACACAGAGCGCCGGCAATATGTCGAGCCTGTTCTTCCTGCTCTCGTTTATCATCGTCAACGTCGCGGTCATCAGACTCCGCAGGGAACGACCGAACATGAACCGGCCGTACGAGATGCCGTTCTACCCGGCACCGCCGATAATCGGTATCGCACTCAATCTGATTCTGACGGGGGTGCTGATAGAGTTCCTGCTCCGGACGGATCCACTGGCACTGGGACTCAGCGTCGCATGGATCTTGCTCGGCGCAGTCGTGTATTTCGCCCTCAAACGGATAAGACAGCAATCGGACCGTGAACAAGCGACTGCCGTCAGCGAAATAAAACCCGAGGCTGAAGACTAACTCATGACCCGAACACTCGATATTATCATCGCAGGCGGTGGACGCGTCGGTTTCCAGACAGCCGAGATACTCGCCGACCGCGGTCACGATGTGACGATTATCGAACGCGACGAGCGGATGGTTTCGGATATCGCCGATCAGTGGGTAGCGACGGTTATCCAGGGTGACGCGACGAATCCGGACATCATAGAACAGGCAGGCATCGAGCGAGCGGACGCAATTGCCGCGCTCACAGGTGAAACCGGACTGAACCTTGCGGTCTGTTTAGCTGCTGCGGAGCTGACGCCCAACATCCGAACGATTGCACGCATCGACCGCACAGCCGGTGAGGCGTACACCCGATTTGTCGACGCGGTGGTCTTTCCCGAACGAGCCGGTGCGAGGGTGGCAGCAAACGAAATCTTGGGGAGCGATGTCCAGACGCTTGCCGACGTGACTGGCACCCTCGATATCATGCTCGTCCGCGTTACTGACGGCGCTCCGGCCGCCGGAAAAGCACTCACAGACGTCCGCTTTCCCGAAGGCACCGTCGTTGTGTCCGACGATAACGGTGAGCGGATCGCCCGTGCCGACACGACCCTGACACCGGGGAGCCGCTACGTTATCGCCGTTGAACCTGATGTCGTCGATGAGGTACTGAACTTGATGCGCGGCTAGTGACCCGCAGTCAGCCTTCCCTCATCGCTGCGCGCTCCGTGTGATACGCTCGTTTCCACGGACAGCCGCGGGCAGTCGGGATGCGACGCAGGAGTGCGTGAAAATCTGTCGCTGCAGTACGACCAGCCGCGGCACTTAGACGCGCCGGGATAGCGAGGTCCGTAGTTCGCCGGCAAGCTCCCGGTGCCCGTCTTCGGCGAGGCTGTCGGTGACGACCTTCAGCGCAGCCGCGGAGCCGCCGACGTAGAGACTCCCGCCGTCTTTCTCGACCACCACTACATCAGTCACTTCGGCGACGGCCCGGAGGCTTGCCCGGGCGTCGTCGGTCACATCCCCGAGCAGGAACGTGAGTGTCGCGCCGTCGTCGGTCCCGCCGGCGACCGTCTCGCCGAGCGCCTGATGACGCGCCACTTCCCGCAGCGTCACGTCGGTCAGTTCCGCCACGGTGGGACCGGAGTCGGTCTCCGGTCGTGTCGTCCGCTCGTCACCGAGCGCGTCGGCCACTTTGACCACGTCGTGGGTTTCACGAGTGTCGTGGGTTCGGATGATGTGTGCGCCGCGTTCCGCTTCCATCGTCGCCGCGGCCAGTGATACGGCGAGCTGGTTCTCCGTCTCGGGCTGGTCGGCCAGATCGCCGAGGAAGTCCTCGCGGTTGGTCGCGGTGAGCATCGGCCGGTCGAAGGCGCGGAACTCCCGGAGGCGGCGGAACATCTCCCAGTTGTCCTCGAACTCCTTGCCGTCGTACCAGCCGCCGAACGCCGGGTCGATAATGGTCTTATCCGTGAACCCGTCCCGCTGGAGCGCCTCGAAGATGTCGTCGATGGTTTTCAGCGCACCGGGACTGGCCAGGTCCGGCGGACTGGCCATCTTGACGACCGGCATATCGTGGTCTTCGACGACACCTTTCATCTCCGGGTCGGCGAAGCCACACACGTCGTTGATAAGGTCGAAACCGTGGCCGATCGCTTCCTCGGCCACCTCAGCATAGCGCGTTTCGAGCGACAGCGGCACGTCGGCGTCGAGTTCGTCGACGAGCGGCGCGACCTCTTCGAGCCGGTCTTTCTCCATCTCGACCGGTTTGGACTCGTATTTGGGGTTCGCTGACTGGAGGCCGACATCAATGATGTCCGCGCCGGCGGGGACGAGGTTCTCCTCGATAGCCTCGGCGGCTTCCGCGGGGTCCAGATACACGCTCGGCTTGTACCCGGAGTTCGAACTCATGTTCAGCACGCTCATGACGCGTGTCGGGTGACCATCGCCCACCGGGAGGCCATCGATTTCGACCGTTCGCATACCGCTCTCTGAGGACTGTGGATACAAAGGTCTCGCGGCATCGGCGAAACGGCAACGCCACGCGACATATCACTGATACAGAATCACCGAGTTTTTATATTCATGCATGAATTGTACGGGGTGGGTGGGGAGTTAATGATCAGATTCGATCTCGATTCGTTCGAGGCTGTAACACAGCAGCTGATGGCTGCGGAGTCCGAGCGGGAGATCTGTGAGATCGCAATGTCCGGAGTTTCGTCTGTGTTCGACGTGCCACTCGGAGCGCTGTGGCTGTATGATAGCGACGCTTCGGAACTGCAGTTGGCTGCGTCGACGGAGCGGGCGGACGAGGTGTTCGACCGGCCGGTGACGTACCGACCCGGCAACAGCCTCTCGTGGGAGGCGTTCGAGCAGGACGATGTCCGGACGTACTCCGAACTCGACGACGAGCGAAGCCAGTACAACGAAAACTCCCCCGTCAGTAGCGAGATCATTCTGCCGCTCGCCGAGTACGGGGTTATCAACATCGGGTCGCTGACCCCAGTTACATTCGACGATGAAACGGTTCGACTCGCGCGGATGTACGCAACGCACGTTCAGGCGGCACTGCAGAAAGCCGAGCGCGAGCACGACCTCCGCGTCCAGCGCGACCGGATGGAACAGCTCATTGGCGTCGTTTCACACGATCTCAGAAACCCGCTTCACGTTGTCGAGGGGCGACTCGAACTCGTTCGAGAGACCGGCGACCTGTCCCATCTCGACGATGCGGCGGAAGGCGTGGCTCGCATGGAATCGCTCATCGATGACCTGCTGACCCTCGCAAAGAAGGGGTATGCGGTCGAAGACCGAACAACGATTTCACTTGACACCATTGTCGAACGGACGTGGGAGATGGCCAGAACAGCCGACGCAACGCTGAAGATCGAAGGGTCCGCCCCGGTGTTCGGTGACCAGAACCGCCTCAAACAGGTGTTCGAGAACCTCTTTCGGAACGCGGCGGACCACGCTGGCGATGACGTGACCGTCTGGGTCGGTCCGCTTGTCGGCGACGGGGCAGCCGAGAGAGACAGTGCGAACGAGCGAGGCGAGGGCCGAGTGACAGGTTTCTACGTCGCTGACGACGGACCGGGTATTCCAGCCGACAAACTGAACGATGTTCTCTCGGTCGACGCCTTCTCAGGCAGTAACAACGGCCTCGGCCTGTCTATCGTTGCCCAGATCACCGACGCCCACGGCTGGGACATCTCGGTGTCTGAGAGCAGGGCCGGCGGCGCACGATTCGAAGTGACCGACGGGACGAAACCAGTCTCACCGTTTCACTCCTGGTAGCACGGAACTGGCGACTGACAGCGTCTGAACTGGGTGCCAGTGCTGTCCGTGGTGGGATTGACAGATTTATTTGGTCGCCCACTGTATGGTAAGTCAGTGCAGACCCCGGAACAGGACATCGAAGCCGTGCTCAAAGAGTCAGGCCCGGAGTACGAAGGGTTCCAGTTCGAGACCCCGGGTGGGGGCCACCAGAGCGATGTCTACATGGTAACGCTGCGCCACAACGGCGAGGCGTACGAGGTGGTCGTGAAGTTCAAGCCACAGGGCGATGTCCCGTTCGCCGTCGAACCCTGTCTCCACGACTTCGTCGCCGGCCGGACCGATGTCCCTGTTCCACGCATCCTTGTCTACGAGGACAACCCCGACGCCGATGTCCCGCCGTATTTCGTCACCGAGCGTATCCACGGCGAGAATCTGGCCGAGGAGTTCGCCGGGCTTTCGACTGCGGACCGACGGCGGGTGCTGGCCCAGTCCGGCCGGATACTCGGCGATATGCACTCCGAGATCGGGTTCGAGGCGTTCGGTCGGCTCACGCTTCATGACGACCGGATCATCGTGAGTGACTGGATGGGCAACTGGCAGGAGTACTTCGAGAGTCTCACCAGATCCCACCTGTCCCACCTCGATGGGACGCCCTTCGAGGACATGACAGACCGGGCGTGGGACTGTATCGAACCGGCCCTGAGTATGGTGCCCGAAGACGGCGTTCCGCGGCTGGTACACGACGATTTCAGGCCGGCAAATCTGATGTTCGAGCAGACGGAGGAATCGCCGATTACAGCTGTCCTCGACTGGCAGGACGTACTCGCGGCGCTACCGGAGTACAACCTCGCACAGACCGAGTTCCTCTTCATCGACTCGTCGTTTCAGGACCCGGAACGGCGCGAATCGCTCCGAACGGTGTTCCACGAGGGATATCAGGAGATGCGCCCGATGGAGTTCGACGAGGGGTACGAGCAGCGACGGCCCCTCTACCAGCTCTCGACGCTCCTGTGGCGGATGGCCGGCTTCGAGGCCGTCTTCGACGACAAGTCAGGCCTTGCCGCCGCTCGGGCCGAAGCCCAGTACCGCCAGCAGTTCGAGCGGCTCGTCGAGGAGATACAGACGAATTAGGCCGTTTCGGGCGGTTGGCCGCTGTCGACAAGCTCCCACACGGACTCCCAGTCGAGTGTCGTCTGTGCGCCGGATGACTGCGCTGCGAGTGCGCCACAGGCGTTGGCGACTGCGAGCGCACGCTCCGGGTCAGTCTCCTGTGCGCTGGCGAGCAGATACCCGGCAGCGAACGCGTCGCCCGCGCCTGCAGTGTCCACAGACTCTATTGGATACCCAGCGTTCGTGACCGTTTGGTCGCCGATGTGGGCCGTTGCGCCGCAGTCCCCGTGCTTGACCACAACTGTCGGCACTGTCTCGAAGAGCCCGCTGTCTCTGGCGTGGTCGGCCTCCCGGTCGTTGCAAAACAGGATCTCCGCATGTGAGAGCACCGATGAGTAATCGCGGTATGGAAGCCGCCGGCCGGGGTCGAAGCTCACCGGAACATCCGCGGCCGCGGCGTCGCGTGCGAGCGTCGCAGCCGTCGTCGGATTTTGGCCGGTCAGGTGGAGGTGGTCGGCCTCGGCTAGGGTCTCGGCCGGGAGGTCCGACGCGTTGAACGCCTCGTTGGCCCCGTCGTTTCCAAGCACCGCGACATCGCCGTTCTCGTCCACGATGAGGTATTTCATGGCCGTCGCCTCGTCCGACTCGATCAGCAACGTCTCGACGCCGGTGGCTGCCAGTTCGCGCCGGGCCATGGTGCCGTGGTCGTCCCGGCCGACGCTACCGAGGACTAG
Source organism: Haloarcula sp. R1-2 (assembly GCF_011627385.1). Lineage (NCBI taxonomy): Archaea > Methanobacteriati > Methanobacteriota > Halobacteria > Halobacteriales > Haloarculaceae > Haloarcula > Haloarcula sp. R1-2. Next base: position 848,033 of record NZ_JAANTG010000001.1, on the reverse strand, counting down.
CGGGTCCGCATCAAGTCCGGCCAGTGCGACGGCCGCGTTCGATGCGCTCCCCCCGCTAGACTGTGACCGGTCAGTGATGCGCCCCTCGCCGTCGGGCTTTGGAAGGTGGTCGACGTGGAGCGTCACGTCCCAGTTGACGTGGCCGGCACAGATGACGCGCATATCCACGGCTGGGAGGGGCGCTATCATAGCAGTTTCCCACTGCGGTCTATGCAGCATATTTAACACTGACCGGAACGGACCGGCGCACATGGTAACGGTCCCCGATAGCGTCCTCCCAATGAGTTGTCGGACCAGCATACGATTACTACAGCCAGAGGTGACTGCGTGATGCGTCACGGTGTGGCTGTACTCGCCTGCTTGGTCATCGTCGGCTCGCTTCCGCTGTCAGTCGCCGGCGCGAGCGTCAACGCATCGATATCAACCGTTGACGTGTCGCCGTCATCGCCAGCGCCGGGCGAAACCGTCACGTTCGACACGACTGTCCGGAATCTTGAGAGCAGCGATGCCCCGCTCGAAATCAACGATATTGCAATCCGGAAGTCGGGCGGCAGAGGAATCACAGAGTACGAACGCGTCTCGGACCTTGGCTCAATTTCGCCGGGCAGCACACTGGAAGTACCCCTGACCGCCTCGTTTGATTCGGCTGGAAGCAAGGACCTCCGCGTCATCGTGTACGGCCGTGACCGCAAGACCGGAGACAACATCGAACTCAAATATCCGGTCCAGTTGAACGTTCAGGAGCGGCACCCGCAGATGGATATCACGGCTGACGACTCTGTCGCCGGCGTTGAGTCGACCGGCGAGGTCACCGTCGCAAACGGGCTCGACACCCAGATAACGAACGTTGAGATTGTCGTCGAAGGCGATGGCGTCAAGATGACAAACAGTCGGACAGTCCGGTCAAGCGTCGCAGAGAACGGCTCGATTACAGCCCCGTTCCGGTTCCGACCCGAATCTGCCGGCGAACACTCACTGACCGCAACGATTAGCTACACTGTTGACGGAGACACTACCCGTAGCACGACACGGACGACAGTCATCGATTCGGACCCGCTACGGAACAGTGTGGAACTCGATACGACTGCGGTCGGCAGCGGCACTGACCGCGCGTTGCGGGTCGCGGTCTCGAACGGGGCCAACGCTCCGCTCTCGGATGTCATGATTAGTGCAACGTCGGAGAACGCGTCGTTCCAGCGTGTCCTGCTTGAGAACATCTCAGCGAGTACGACCCGACAGGTGCGACTGAACGCCACGATGGACGAACCCCGTGCGGATGTCACTGTCACGGCCAACTACGAACTCGGGACTGAAACGGAGCAGATGACGACCGAAACGACGCTCCGATCCGTCCCGGGAACGATCGACCTCACCGGTCTGGACGTGATCCGACAGGGGGGACGCCTCCAGATTTCAGGGAGTGCAAGCAACGTCGGGTCGACGGATGCGGACAGCGTCCTCGTCAGCGTCGTCAACACTGAGAGCGTCACTCCGGCGACCCCGAACCGGGATTACTTCGTCGGCACGGTCCCGGCCAGTGACTTCGTCTCCTTCGACGTGTACGCCCAGACGACGGGGAATGTCACGTCGGTACCGCTGGAGGTGACCTACCTCGTCGACGACACGCGGAAGCGACAGACGTTCGACGTGGATATCGACCGGATGGGCGCTTCAGCACAGCAAGCGGGCCAGGACGACGACAGCGGGGGCGGTGACCAGAACAGTATGCTGCCGGTGTTCATCGCCGGCGGCCTGGCACTACTCGTCGTCGTCGGTGTCCTCGTGCGCCGCTATCGCCGCGGTGACGACGATATCGAGGTATGACGGTTATCGACGCACAGGGACTGGTCAAGCGCTACCGGACCGGCGGCCAGACCCTCTACGCACTCGCGGGTATCGACTTCACCCTCGAAGCCGGCGAGTTCGTCTCGATTATGGGCCCCAGCGGCAGTGGCAAGACGACCCTGCTTAACATCCTTGGACTGCTAGATACGCCGACAGAGGGGACCGTCCTGCTTGAGGGGCAGGACGTGACCGGCCTCGGCGACAGCAAGCGGACCGCGCTCCGCAAGCAAACGATAGGGTTCGTGTTCCAGCACTTCTATCTCCTGCCGACGTTGACTGCTGTCGAGAACGTCGAAGTACCACTGCTGTTGGACAGTGACCCGAAAGTCAAAAAACGGGCCAGAACGCTCTTAGAGCGGCTTGGGCTCGGTGACCGACTGGGCCACAAGCCCGACGAACTCTCCGGCGGCCAGAAGCAACGCGTCGCCATCGCCCGCTCGCTCATCAACAGCCCGAAGGTCGTTCTCGCCGACGAACCGACGGGTAACCTCGACAGCGAAACCGGGCGGCAGATACTCGACGAGTTCCAACGCATCGCCGACGAGGACGACGTGGCAATCGTCGCAGTCACCCACGACGACCTGGTCAACGAATACGTCGACCGGACCGTCCATCTGGTCGACGGCACCATCGGGAGGGAACGAAAAAATGGCGGGTAGGTTCTTCCCGGCCGCGCTGATGGCGCGGCGCAACCTCACGCGAACGAAGATGCGGTCGTTGCTGGCGTCGCTGGGTATCGTCATCGGCGTCGTTGCCATCGCTTCGCTGGGGATGTTCGGCGTCGCGCTCCAGTACTCGTTTACCCAGAACCTCGGCAACGTCGGAAACCAGCTCACGGTGTATCCGAACTCCGGCGAAAACATCACTGAACTCACCGAACGAGATATACGCTCGATCCGCCGGGAGGCGAGCCCGACAGCAACTGTCTCACCGGTGAAGACCCGCGTGGAGCCGGTGTCGTACAACCGCGAGGACGCAGTCAGGGAAACAATATACGGCGTTGAGAACCCGGCGGAGTTGTACGAGGCCAAGGAGGGGCGGGTATCGCCGTTCCGGTCCGGTGCGCTTGTCGGGTCGAACGTCGCGGAGGAGCACGACCTGCATCCCGGGAGCCAGATCACCGTCAACGGGACCAGTGTCCGTATCCGGGCTGTGCTCGAAGAAGGTGACCCGTTCTCCTCGACGAACCCCGACAACCGAATCATCATGCCGGCGACGTCGTTCAGCCAGCGTGGCTACTCGGAAGTGTACGTTATCGAGTCGACCGGGACACGGGCCAACGAGACGGCAATGGGGATCCGCGACGCGCTCAACGACCGTGAGGAGCGGGTCTTCGTGCAGGAACTGGGCTCGCTCGTCGACACCATCGAAGAGCAGTTCCAGATCATCAACACCGTCCTCGCCGGCATCGCATCGATTTCGCTGCTCGTGGCCGGCATCTCGATTCTCAACGTCATGCTGATGTCCACTGTCGAACGCCGGGAGGAAATCGGCGTCCTCAGAGCTGTCGGCTATCAGAAGCGGGATGTCCTCAAAGTGATGCTGATGGAAGCGACGCTGCTTGGGTTCCTCGGTGGCGTCGCTGGTGTCATTCTGAGCCTCGGTGCCGGGCTGGCGATAAACCACTACGCCGTCGGTGACGCGATGGCCGTCTTCAGGCTACCGAACGCCTGGTACGTCGGTGCGGCGTTCTCCTTCGGGGTGCTGACGAGTATCATCAGCGGGCTGTATCCGGCCTGGAAAGCAGCGAGCGAAGAACCAGTCGACGCGCTACGCGGTTAAATCGTCGCGTCGACGCCCGGTTCCAGCAGCGGGTCGGTCCGGTCGACCGACAGGGAGTCGAACTGCGCGAGCCAATCTTCGTCGCCGCGCTCGAAAGCCTCTAGCGCGTCGCCGACAGTGTAGGTCCGTTTCTCGTCCGAGCACGGGAACACGCCCTCCAGGTCGTCGCCGTCATAAATTGCCAGCGAGACGACTGGGAACACGACCACGTCGTCGACGCGGTCCATCCCGACGTAGCTCCGGTTCCGCCGCTCGAACGCCGGTTCGAGCGAGTGGCCGTTCTGGCCCGCCCAGTCTGTGAATTCCTCGTATGTCTGGATGGCTTCCGACCGCTTGTCCTCCGCCATCGTCCTGATCCGCTGCCACTCACCGGCGACCATCGACTCGCTGAACACGCCGTTGGCCTCCAGTCGCTTCACCCGATTGAGCACCTGCTGTTGTGCGTCGAACGTGCCGTACGTATCTCCACGAAGATACAGTTCTGCCCGAAGATGTGTGTCCCCTGTCATAGTTTTCTCATCGCTAGCTTCTCCAGAGACCCTCAAAACTCTTTCCCAGACTTATGTGCTAACACACAGCACGAACTATATTCGAGAATCATTGGTTTGAGGCGCTCTATATCCATAATATAGGGTATTCACCTGACTATGGAATACCCTTATACTATTAGTACATCAACAATTATATTCCTCTTGGGTCGATGTTAGTTTCGATGTCTGTCGAACAAACGTACGGTGTGTCTCTTCCAGTTTAGACGGCAAATTCACAAATTTATAAGAAAGTAAATAGTTGTCTTCCGGGTGCCTTGGTGTTCAAGCATTCCCGTGACGGACAGTTCGAGATCGCGCTGGTCGGAGTTCCACAGTTCTTGGTCGACCCCGCACCCGATATGGTCGCCAGATGTGTCTGCTACATTTGCCGGTTTAGGGGCCGCCGCGTGCGAGAATGTTCGATAGCTGCCGAAATCAAAGCCCACCTTCGTCGAAATACAGTCAACCGTGCACCGTGAGCAGACTCCTGTCGGTCGCTCAGCCCGCGCTGCTCGCGGGTCGCTCCATGCACGGCTTCACCGATTCAGGTTCGAAGCGCAGCGTGTCCCGCACCCTTCGCTTGGTATTCGAGAGCCCGCACCACGTTCGGACTCTCGCTACTCGTTCGCTACAAAACAGTTGACAGCTCGCGGTCGAGACTGCTCACCGATTCAATCGTCCGCTACACAGACGCTTGACAGTTTGCAGCCGAGACTGCTCACCGATTCAATCGTCTGCGTGCGCTTCCGCACCACTCGCAACGATGTCGATCTCGCCGGCGTCCAGCTCCTCTTCGATCTCGCGGGCCGCCTGCACCATGTTTTCCATCTTGCCGTAGGCGACCTCACGGGGCAGGAGCTTCACGCCGCAGTCCGGCGAAACGGTGAGTCGCTCCGGGGGCACGACTTCCAGCCCCTTCTTGATGTTCTCCTTGATTTCCGCAACGGACTCGACCTCTGCGGTGTGGGCGTCCAGCACGCCCATGGCGAAGTCCTTCGTGAACTCGTGCTCTTTGAACACGTCGAGCTGGTCGTAGTCGCCGTTTGCGAGTTCCAGATCGTACTCGTGGACCGGGTAATCCAGAATTTCGGGGTAGATGCGCGAGTAGTCGCCGTAACAGACGTGCAGGCCGAGACGCACGTCGTCAGGGATCTCGTCGACAATGCGTTCCAGACACTCGCCGACGATGGCGTGGTCGTCCGGCGTCGTGGCCAGTGCCGGCTCGTCGATCTGGATGTATCGAGCGCCAGCCTCAACCAGCGCCTCGATCTCCTCGTTGACGAGGTCGGCCAGTTCGTAGGCCAACTGCTCCTCGCTGTCGTACACTTCGTTGAACGACCAGTTGGCGAGCGTGTACGGCCCTGTAATCGGAACCTTGACGGGCCGTTCAGCGACCTCGTCAGTAAACTCGAACTCCTCGACGAGCCACTGCTCGCCGTACTCGACCTCGTCGGCGACGCTCGGCTTGTCGAAGTAGTTGTGGCCCCACACCTTCACACGGCCGTTGAACTCGTAGCCGTCGATGCGGTGGGCGAAGTACTCCACCATCTCGTTGCGGCGCATCTCGCCGTCACAGATGACATCGAGGCCTGCACGTTCGTGCTCGTGAGTGATGAGCCGCGAGGCGTCGTCTTTCGATTCCTCCCACTCGTCCTCGCTGAAGTCGGCGTCCTCGTCCTCGAACAGCTCGCGGGCACGGTCGTGCCACTTGGGCTTGGGGTAGGAGCCGACGACGGTCGTCAGCAGGAAGTGGTCGTTCGGGTGATCCGCCGGTTTGAACTGGTCTCGTGGTCCTGTCATCGTTATGCCTCCGCCGCCTCCAGATCCGCGGCGTTTGCGAGCGCTTCGAGCTTATCTTCGAACTTGTTCACCGGGAGATAGAACGTTTCCGTGTTCGCCGTCGCGTAGACGGTGTCGTAAGCAGTGTTGGTCTGCTGCTCGAACCAGTCGATTCGGTCCCGGATCGTTTCGGGCGACTCGACGAGCGTGTTCTGGCCGTCGACAACGCCAAGCGCCACGTCGTCCTTGGTGCCGTACTCCTGCACGTTGTAGACGGTCTGGTCGTGGTTCGCAACGAGGTCGAAGCCGATGGCGTCCACGTCGGCGTCCATCAGGTGCGCGTAGGCCTTCTCCTCGATTGCGCCCCAGTAAGTGTGAGCGACGACCTCGGCGTCGGCGGCTGAGGCGACGGCGTCGATTGCTTCGGCGGCGCGCTCGTCCTCGCCGTCGGCGGGTGCGTTCTCGACCAGCGACGGTTCAAGCAGGAACAGCGTCTCGACATCCGGGAAGGCGTTTACTTCCTCGACGAGGAAGTCGGCGATAGCATCGAGGAACGCGGCGTCGTCACCGTAGTGCTCGTCCGTCGCGAGGTCCGCAAGCGAGTACGGCCCGGGGAGTACGGCCTGAAGGCCGTTGTCGACGTGCTCGGCGGCCGCGCCGAGGTCTGCGGCAACGTCGCCGCCGTCAGCACTCAGGTCGCCCTGTACGACCGGCTCTCGGTAGAAATTGTTGTTGTCGTAGTAGCGGACGATGCCTTTCGTCTCCACGCTGTCGTGGACCGCGAGCGGGTGCGCAAGCATGTCGTCCCAGCGGAGTTGGCCCTCGACCACGCGGTCGAGCCCGGCGTCCTGCTGGATGGTGATGACGTTCTCGCGGGCCTTGTCGTAGGCCGCGACAACCTCACCGGATTCGTCGCCCGAGATGAGGTCGGTCTTCTGATGGCCCTTCAGATCTGCCAGTTCGTCCTTGGCCCAGTCCGGGAGCGGAAAGAGCCCAGGGGTCGTGGCGATTACCTGTGTCATTGCCAAGGAGTAGTCAATGACGGGCTTTAATATTTCCTATTCACTAAAATGCTTAACAGTAATCAATCTCGATAGAACCGCAGGACGACGAGGGCCTCGTATGGGTGTTTCTCACTCGCAAGCTGCTCGCTCGCCAGCCCGTGTTCGCTCGCGTACGCTCGCACTGCAGCCGGGTCCGTGAGACTGCTGACGAGCATGAGTGCTTCGCCGCCCGGAGCCAGCACGCGCTCGACAGTTTCGAGAAACGGGTCGACGAGTCGCCGTCCGTCGTCGCCACCCGACAGCGCGTGCTCCATCCAGTCGTCCCACTCCTGTTCGGGCGGCGTCGGCAGGTACGGCGGATTGAACGCGACAAGGTCGAAGGCGTCCGCCCGGAACGGCTCGACGAGGTCGCCGCGAACGACCGGGACGCCGTTGTCGGCTGCCTCTCGACAGGCCAGCGGGCTCACGTCGACGCCCACCGCCCGTGCCCCGGCGTCGGCAAGCGTCGCGGCGACATAGCCGGAGCCCGTCCCCACATCGAGGACGGTATCGCCCGCCTCGACTCGCTCGCGGGCCGTCCGGGCCAGCAGGTCCGAATCCTCCGCTGGCTGGTACACCGACTCGACGCCCCGCTGGTCGGCCAGCGAAGGGCGGCTGCCGGAACCGTCGCCCCCGTCGCCGCTGTCGTTCGCCTCTTCACCCATCTCAGGCCTCCGGCTGCCCGACCTCGTACGCGAGTGTCGCCAGCGTGGCGAAGTCGGCCGGCGTGAGCTTCCCGGCGCGGGCGCTCATGAGGTCCTCGTCAGCGGCCTCAACTACTGTGTCAGGGTCGCCCAGCCCGGAGATGTGGGCCGTGTTGCGGACGGCGTTGCGCATCGTCTTCCGGCGCTGGGTGAACACTGCCTTCAGGAAGTCCATGAAGAAGTCGTCGCTGGGGACGGTGTAGTCGGGTTTCCGCGGCAGCGTCCGGACGAGCGCACTCGTCACACGAGGCTGGGGGTCGAACGCTTCCGGCGGCACCGTCTCGACGACCTCCACGTCGGCGTAGTGGCCCGCCGTAACCGACAGCCGCCCATAGTCGTCCGTCGCCGGGTCGGCGGCCATCCGCTCGGCGAACTCCTGCTGGAACATCAACAGAAGCGGGCGCTGTTCCGGCAGCAACCGAAACGCGATCTCAGAGGATGCGCCGTAGGGTAAATTCGAGATGCTGGCGGTGAAATCGGGTACGTCAACTTCAAGCGCGTCACCCTCGACGATAGTGAGCCGGTCCGCCGCGACCTCCTCGGTAAATTCCTCGCGGAGATGGGCCGCGAAGTCCGGGTCGCGCTCGACTGCAGTCACCCGCTCGGCCGTTGCGAGCAGGCGGTCGGTCAGCGCACCCGGGCCTGCGCCGATCTCCAGAACGTGCGAGAGGTCTATGTCCGCATCAGTCGCGTATTCCGGAATTCGGTCCAGTACCCGGTCGTCGACGAGGAAGTGCTGGTCCTTCCGGGTGTCGGCCCGTTTGCCGGCCCGCCGGACAAGCGCGTCGGGGTCCCGAGTCCCTGTCTCAGTCGTAGTCATTAGCGAGCCGTAGCGGGTCGCGGTAGAAAAGGGTCGCCTTGTGCTGGTGGCCCTACCCTAGCTGCTTGCAGCCGACAGTGTTACGAGGACTGTTCCTCGCGCCGGACGAACAGTCGGTACTTCAGGTCGTCATCCTGTAGCTCTTCGAGTATCCGCTCGACAAGCGTCTCCTTGGGGCTGTGGAGGCCGCTGACGCGCTCTTCGAGGTCTTCGAAGCTCTCGAAGGGCTTTCGCTTTCGCTCGTCGAGAATCGTGTTCCGGAGTTTCTTCCCTATGCCCGGCAGGAGGTTCAACTGGTGGAGTCGAAGCGTGATCGGCTGGGCGTCGTTGTAGAAGTCGACGAAGCGCTGTTCGTTCGCCTCGACAACCTCCTCGACGGCGTAGTCGAGCTCCGAGCGGGCACCGCTCGGAATATCCTCGAACTCGACTTCCGTCACGCGACCGAACTCTGTCAGATCAATGCGGTCACCGAACGCGATATCGGCATCCTTGTCCGCAAGCTGCAGCTCGTAAATGTAGAACTCATCGATGTCGAGCGCGTACGCGAGCGGCTCCTTCTGGTGCTGTGGCCGGTCGTCTCCAGGCCGCCCGTGCGGGAGGACATCGAGGACAGCCGCCATCATAGTGTCGCCGCCGCTCTCCGATTCAGTCATGTCAGGCAGTACGAGCACAGCACACTTAATGCCGGTGGATGCCCCCAACCGCTTCACGGGACGCCGTCGCTCTCTTCGTGTTCGGTTCGACGGCAGCGGAAAGCGACCACTGTTCGCGTGACTGGTCGTTGTCGAAATCAGAGAAAGAGCAGCGGCAGCCGAACTGACGGCGTCGTTACGCGTACTGCTTGACGATGTTGATTATCTCGTCGAGTTCGTCGCCGTCGAGCGTGTACCGCTCCTGAGCGAACACGGCCCGGAGCTCGTCGCGGTCCAGCGGTCGGAGGTTCGCGATCTTGTAGGCCGTCGGCGTGTCGACCTTCTCGAGCTCTTCGAGCTCTTCGACCAGCTGCAGCGACTCCTCGGGGTCGAGGAGGGCAAACCGGTTGACGTGCTCGATAGCCCGCTTGAGCTCGTAGCGCATCTCGCGGTCCTCGTCCGCGGCCCGCTCCATCTCGAGGTCTTCGAGTATCTCCTTGGTCTCCGCGACCGTCAGGAACTCCTCACTGACTTTTTCTTTGAATATCGTCATTCTTGCCGGCGCAGGTGCGCAGCGGTGACGATGATGGTCTTCTCTTTGCCACCGTCGACGATATCGACCTTGTACGCGTCACCCTGCTTCCCCTCGACGGTTCCGGTCTGGCCGTCAAACCGCGGGTGGAAGCGCCCGTTCGGCACGGACGGGTCAATCTTGAGGTGGACTTTCTCGCCGTCGTCGAACTCTTCGACGGCGCGCTGGGGCGGCGAGGTGCCGCGGTCGCGGGGCTTGTTCTTGAGCTTGCCTCGTGTTCCTTCGAGAGGTCCGTTTGAACTAGGCATTCTTGCTCTTCGCTAATCCGGTCGCCCTAATAAAACGTGCGTTCCGTGACTGTCGCCAGCCACGCGTTTGCAGTTGCTACGGAGCCGAGTAGAAAACGACAGCGACGAGTCGATTACAGGCGACCGGTGCTCTCGATGGAGACCGACTCGACGTCATCGACGTTCGCAAAGGCCTCTTCGACGGCTTCCGTGCCACCAGTATCGTCAGGGACGATGACCGTTGGCGTCAGCGCGACGAGGCCGAAGGCGACGTCCTCGCGCTCGAATCCGTTGATCTTCGTTCCTTCGGGAAGCACGCCCTCGAGACGCTCCTGCAGGTCGTCGAGGTCGACTTCGGGGCTCTCCGGCATGACCTTGATCTTGGCTGCTACTTTCCCCATTGTTATGGCCCCATGAAGCCGCAATCCGGGCATTTGTAGAGGTTGCTCTGCTTCCGGCAGGTGGCACAGCGGTAGATCTGCTGGCCACAGTCCGGGCACTTGAACGCGGCGGCGTTCGTGCCGGCGATGTTGATGCCACACGAGACGCACTTGCGCGCCTGTTTCTGTTGGCTCTCGCTCATACCACTCCGTATCCGACCGCGGCTTTTAACGATTGCCAAACGCGACCGCCACCGCGAGTGACTGCCATGGCCCTAGTTCCCGGGCAGAATGTCCCCGAGCGCAGCGCCGATCGCCATCGGGACGAACGCCACGGCACAAATACAGGCCGATTCGTAGACGACTGCGGGGTCGGTCGACCACTCGACCAGCCCCCAACCAGTAAGCAGCGCGACGGACACGACGAGTGCCGTCCCGGTGACGCCGACGAGTCGGCGGGGGATGACGCCCAGTATTCGGTTCGCAACACGCACGTCCTGAAAATCAGCGACGTACAGAATTGAGATGACTAGCCCGATTGCGATGATGACTGTCGCGGCGAGATACAGCGGGTGCTGGGCGATGTGAAGCCCAGCATCCACTGTTCCGCCTTCGACAGCCATCGGAATCCCGAACAACAGCGAGCCAAGCAGTGCTTCCGCGAGGTCGGACCGCCCGAAGCCCCAGACGACCCGACCAAAGGTCGCAGGCTCGTGGTCCTGTGAATCGGCGGCCGCACGCATTGCATCCCGGACCTGCCGTCGCTCGTCTTCGGAGTCGACGAGCTGTTCTAGCTCCTGAAGTTCGTTGAACAGCGTCGCGAACTCGTCGTCCTCTCTATCCGGTTCGGCCGGGGGGTCCTCCTGCGTACTCATCTGAGATCGGGCTCGCTATCTCGCGTTGGCACGTCTGGGTCCGGCTCGGCACCGGTCGTCGGTGTGCCGTCTTCCCAGACGTAGAATCCCTCGGCGGTGACTGCGCCGCGTTGCCCGTCTGCGACCTTCTGTCGGAGCAGCGCCGGGGGCGCAAACCGTTCATCAAGCCGTTTGGAGAGGTCTTCGAGCGCTGTGAGCACCGTTTCCAGCCCGTGGCGGTCGGCGCGGACGAGTGGCCCGTCGCGGTCCGACTCCCCGCGCTCGAACGTCCGGTCGATGTCACGAATCCCGGCGACGCCATCTTCGACCATCCGGATCGCTTCGGCGATGGCAGCGAGTTCGAGGCGGAGCGCGGCGAACCCTGGTGTGTCTCGCACGACGACTGGCGACGCGTCCAGACTTTCGACGAAGTCAGTGACGCGGTCGCGGGTCGCCGCCGTCGTCTGCTCGGCGATGACGACCTCGACGATAGCGCCGTCTGGCGGGTCGACGAGGTTGAGGCCAACGGCACGGTCCGGGCTCCGCAGGCCAGTAGCGACGGCAGTCACCGACAGTGACGTGTCGCTGACGGCGATGATCGTCTCGTCCTCGACCATGGTCTCAGTTTCGGCGACCACCTCTCGATGGCTCTCCGTCCCGCCATTGGTTGCGTCGATGACGACATCGCTGCCGCTGACGGCGCTTTCGAGTCCGGTGGTTCCGTCGATACCGGCCGAGAGGTCCCTGTTGAATGCGCGCCGGATCTCGTCAACCCGGTCCATCACGTCCGACGCATCCGTTCCCCGAAGACGCACTTCGTGGCCCGCACGGACACATCGCTGTGCGACATCCCGCCCCCGCTGTCCGGTTCCGAGTACGGCCACAATCATGACAGTACCACCGCACTCCCGGCGTTAATCCTTTACGCCGCGGTCTGTCGCGGTCCGCCTCTGGTCTGTACTGCTTGTGGGCTGGATAGCGAGGCCGGAGCGACGGCAGTACGCTTTTTTCGACACCGGCTGTATCGCCGCGCATGGACATTGGTGTACTGACGGTCCCGCTGGGCGGACAGTCACTCGATGACGCGCTGGCGTATCTCAGCGACTTAGGCGTCGACGCGGTCGAACTGGGGTGTGGCGGCTTCCCCGGCGACGACCACCTCGATCGGCAGGCGTATCTCGACAACGAGGAGAAACAGGCCGAACTCGAGGCGCTTTTAGACGAACACGACCTCCGGGTGAGCGCGCTGGCGACACACAACAATCCGCTTCACCCGGACGACGAGCGCGCCGCAGAGGCCGACCGGGAACTCCGGGAAGCGATTCGGCTGGCCGACCAGCTCGACGTGAACACCGTCACGGGGTTTTCGGGGCTGCCCGCCGGCGGACCTGACGATGAGGTCCCGAACTGGATTACCGCCCCGTGGCCGACCGAGCACGCCGACGCCCACGAGTACCAGTGGCGCGTCGCCGACGAATACTGGTCGGACCTCGTGGCCCATGCGGGCGCACACGACGTAGATCTCGCCATCGAGATGCATCCCAACATGCTGGTGTACGAACCCCGCGGGCTGCTGGAGTTGCGCCGCCGGACGAACGACCGCATCGGCGCAAACTTCGACCCGTCGCATCTGTACTGGCAGGGTATCGACGTGACCGAAGCCATCCGCCTGCTCGGTGAGCACGACGCCATCCACCACGTCCACGCCAAGGATACGAAAGTGTACGAGTCAAACGCCCGCGAGAAGGGCGTGCTGGACACCGCGCCGTACACGGACGAGGCGGACCGGTCGTGGCTGTTCCGCTCTATCGGCTATGGCCACGACGAATCTCACTGGAAAGACGTCGTGTCGACGCTGCGGATGGTCGGCTACGACGGTGCACTTTCTATTGAACACGAGGACTCGCTGACCAGCGCCCGCGAGGGGCTCGAAAAGGCCGTCGACGTGCTCGACCGCGCTGTCTTCGAGACCCAGCCCGGCGACGCCTACTGGGCTGAGTAAGCAATAGAACCAACGAAGCGGCTTTTTTTTGACACTTACTCTTATATACTGTCTGTGAGATACTACGACTGGATTCCTGTATCCAGTGACACTTATGGACATCGAACTCACACACAAGCCCTCGTACACGCACGTCCGCGCTGCCCTCGACAGCGGCGAATCGATACTCGCCGAACCCGGCGCGATGGTCAGTCACTCGCCGACTATCGAAATCGAAACGACGACCAGCCGGGACGGCCTCCTCAGCTCCGCGAAGTCGATGCTTGGCGGCGAGTCGCTGCTCGCAAACGAGTTCACCGCCAGGGGCGGTCCCGGAACCGTGACGCTCGCGCCGCCGACGCCCGGTGACGTCCACCACCACGAACTCACGGGCGAGACGCTGTACGCCGTCGACGGGGCGTTCCTCGCGTCCGACCCCGGCATCGACATCGACTCCGAGTTCGGCGGTATCAAATCGCTGCTGGCCGGCGCGAGCATCACGCCGCTGGCGCTGAAAGGGACCGGGAACGTCCTCATCGAGGCCTTCGGCGGACTGGAGACCGTCGAACTCGACGCTGGCGAGTCCTACACAATCGACAACGACCACGTCGTCGCCTGGGAGGAGTCAGTCAACTTTGACGCCCACCGCGTCGGCGGGCTGAAGTCGACGCTGCTCAGCGGCGAGGGCCTCGTGATGGACTTCACCGGCCCCGGAACAGTCTGGTATCAGACGCGCGGCCTCGGCTCGTTTACCTCGGCTATCGCTGACGCGCTGCCCGGAACGGGTGACAACGACGGTGATGCGTCCGGTCTTGACGACTTCATCTGACTGTCGGAAGTCCGCTGGAGAACAACCCGCTTCAGGAGAGCGCTTGCGTGATGTCCGTCGACGACACCATGCCGACGTAGTCCTGATGCTCGTCGATGACTGGGAGGTGCTTGATGTCGTAGGTCGTCATCATCGCGGCGGCCTCGCCCAGTTCGAGCGAGGTCGTCACCCGCTCGACCGGCGACGTCATCACGTCGCCGACGGTCGCCGACGAGAGGTCCTTCCCGCTTGCGACGGCATCAACGATGTCGGTGGTGGTGATGATGCCCGCCTCTGCCCCCGGCACGAAGATGCCGTTGATGTTCTGCGCTTGCATCTGCGTCGCGGCCGCTTTGACGGTTTCGTCGGCAGAAATCGTCTCTAACGGCGTCGACATGATATCCTCGATACGAACGGTCGTTTCAGTGGCCATGGAGTATCAACACGGGCATCCGGTTTTGGCTTTTCCCTCGGGGCGGCCCGCTGCCCTGCCGTCACCATGAGCGTTATTTCGGCCCCGAGTGAACAGCCGGGTATGACCCTCGATATCGGTATGCTCGGCTACCGCTTCATGGGCAAGGCCCACGCAAACGCGCTGGACCGCCTGCCCATGTTCTTCCCCGAAGCGCCCGCCGTCAACAAGGACGTGCTCGTCGGCCGCGACGAGGACGCGCTGGCCGACGCGGCCGACCAGTTCGGCTTCGACCGGACTGCAACAGACTGGCGGGCTATCGTCGACGAGGTAGACGTGTTCTACAATCTCGGCCCGAACCACGTCCACGCCGAGCCGTCCATCGCGGCGCTAGAGGCCGGTACGCCGACGTTCTGCGAGAAACCGCTTGCGCCCACGCTCGATACGGCTGAGGAAATGGCCGAGGCCGCTGCTGACGCCGATGTGCCCGCAGGCGCGGCGTTCAACTATCGGTTCGTCCCGGCCATCCAGTACGCGAAGGGGCTCATCGACGACGGAGTCCTCGGGGAGATTCACCACTTCCGCGGGCAGTACCTTCAGGACTGGCTGGTCGACCCCGAGGCCCCGTGGTCCTGGCGCAACGACGAGGAGATGGCCGGCAGCGGGGCGCTCGGCGACCTCGGGTCGCACACGGTCGACCTGGCCCGGTTCCTGCTCGGTGACGCCGCCGGCGAAATAACAGACGTGAGCGGCCATCTCCGGACGTTCACCGAGGAGCGCCCTGTGGAGGGCAGCGACGAGACGCGCCCGGTGACCGTCGACGACGCCTACAGCGCCCAGATTGCCTTCGAGAATGGGGCGATGGGGACACTGGAAGCGTCACGGGTCGCCAACGGCCACAAGAACGCCCACACTATCGAAATCGAGGGGTCGAAGGGCGCAATCAAGTTCGACCTCGAACGGCTGAACGAACTGCAGGTGCTCACCGAGGGTGACCGCGGCTTCCAGCAGGTGCTTATCACCGACGAAGACGACCCCTACGTCGACCACTGGTGGCCCCCCGGCCACGTCATCGGCTGGGAGCACACGTTCGTCCACGAGAACTACGAGTTCCTCTCAACCGTGGCCGATGGCAGGCAACAGGAGCCGTCCTTCGCCGACGGCCTCGCCGCACAGCGAGTCCTCGACGCCATCGAACAAAGTGACGACCGCGGCGAGCGGGTCAGCCTGTAGGGCCGCGAACCGAAACCCCCTTTCGGCGGCCACTGGTAGGTCCTGCCATGCTCTCTATCGCGCTGGCCGGGAAGCCGAACGCCGGCAAGTCTACTTTCTACAAGGCGGCGACGATGGCCGACGTGGACGTGGGGAACTACCCGTTCACGACCATCGACGCCAACCGCGGGGTCAGCCACGTCCGAACGGAGTGCCCCTGTCTCGACCGGGAGGAACGCTGTGGTGACGATAACTGCCGGGACGGCAAGCGCTACGTCCCGGTGGAGCTCATCGACGTGGCCGGCCTCGTTCCCGGGGCACACGAGGGGCGCGGCCTCGGGAACCAGTTCCTCGACGAGCTGTCGACCGCCGATGTGATCCTCAATGTCGTCGACGCCTCTGGTGGGACTGACGCCGAGGGCGAACCCGTCGAAGTCGGCGAGCACGACCCTGTCGAGGATGTCCACTTCGTCGAGGAGGAGATGGACCTGTGGCTCGCCAGCATCGTCGAGCGCAACTGGGAGTCAATCGAACGGCAGTCCCGGTCGCCGGATTTCAAGCTCGACGAATCGCTCGTGGATATGCTGGCCGGCGTCGGGGCCTCCGAACTCGACGTGGCACGGACGCTCCGTGACCTAGAGTACCCCGAGGACCCCATCGCCTGGACCGACGAGCACCGCGAAGCACTGGCGACAGAGATACGCCAGCGGACGAAGCCGCTCGTCGTCGTCGCGAACAAGGCCGATATCGCTCCGGAGGGAAACATCGAAGCCCTGCAGGAAGCCGCCGATGTGGTCGTGCCCGCGACCGCCGACGGCGAACTCGCGTTGCGCAACGCCGCACAGGCTGGCGTCATCGACTACGACCCGGGCGACCCGGAGTTCGATATCGTCGGCGACGTGAGCGACCAGCAACGAGAGGGGCTGAACCGCATCCGTGGCGTGATGGACGACTGGGGCGGCACCGGCGTTCAGGGCGCTCTCGACACCGCCGTCTACGACCTGCTCGACCATCTGACGGCCTACCCTGTCCAGAACGAAACGCACTGGACCGATGGGCAGGAGAACGTCCTCCCCGATGCATTCCTGCTGCGACAAGGAGCAACCCCGAAAGACCTTGCGTACGCTGTCCACTCAGACATCGGCGACGGCTACATCCACGCCGTCGACGCCCGTGAGAACCGGCGCATCAGCGATGAGACGGAGCTTGAGGAGGGAGCGGTCATCAAAATCGTCAGCGACGCGAACTGAGCGCGCGGACGGCGCTACAACCGCCATCTCGGCCACCTATTTCGGCAGCAGGTCCCGAAGCGTTGCCCGAATATCCTCGCTCCCGGGACTCTGTGGCACTTGCCCGAGCACGTCCTGACCGAGTCGCTCTGTCGTCGCACCGACTGAAAGCCTGTCCAAGAGCGACCCGTATTTTAGCGCCAGTCGCGGCGACACGTCGAACAGCAGGTCACGCTTCCCGATGAGCGAATGGGTTATCGACAGAATTTCGACGGCGTTGTCGACGTACTGCTGTCTGGCGTCGTCGTCACCGTAGCCAGCCAGCGCAGCCAGCAGGAACTGCTCCAGTTCGGCCTCACGGTCGTGGAGCGCTGGCGGGTCCGAGAGGACGGTCGTCCCGTCGGGCCGTTCCGGGAGCATACTCCGGCGCGGCGCATACGAGAGGACAGCACCAGTGGTGGGCGTGGTTGCAGCGGGCAGTGGTACAGACAGGCGCTTCGAGGGGTTCGTGTCGGTGAAGACGACGTGGAAGTTCGCTGGTTCGCCGCGCACCGGCTCGTCCCAGCCGTCGGGAGTATGCGTGTAGCCGCGTCGGAGCGCCTCCCGGAGCGTTCGCTGAATCCGTCCGCCGTCGCCCTGTAGGTCCAGATGGAGTACAACGGGGCTGTCACCGCTCTCGTCAATGAGGGACCAAAGGGCCGGAAGCGCGTCCGCAGCGCCGGCCGAGAGTTCGTAGCAGGCCGCGCCCTGCTCTGCGGCTAGCAGTCGGGCGAGCGTACTGCCGCGCCAGCCAGTCAGGTCGGCCACGTAGAACCACGGGAGCGTGTGTATCGGGCCGACTGCGGCGTCGCCGGCCGCCGTGTCGATAGTTGGCGGGACCGTTTCGAGATAGCTATCAATAGTCGCTAGTTCGGGGGCGAAATATTCGGTCGTCGCCGGAGGGAGGTCGGTTGTCCGGCGACGATGGTCGTCGACTGAAGCCATAGTCTGTGTAGGCCCGAGTACCGGAAAACGGTGACGAGAGAGCGACTGACAGTGAGTCGAACATTCGCGACAGGCATGTGCGTCCCGACAGCCTCTGATTCTGAAGTCACTCTTGCCCGACGAATCGGTCCCTCTCTCCCGCACTCCGCTCCATTGCCGTTGCCAGCCGACGAAGGGAAACCCGTTTTTTGCCCCGTCCCGAATCAGGCGTATGAACGTACGGACGATAGCTGACCTTGGTCCCGACGAACGGGCCGCTTTCTTCGAACGCGACGCCGGTGTCGACGCCGTCAGAGACGATGTCCGCGATATTGTCTCGCAGGTCCACGAGGAGGGCGACGTGGCGCTGCGGCGCTTCGCCGAGGAGTTCGACGATGTCTCCGTGGGTAACATCGACATCACGGACGCCGCCGAGCGGGCCTACGAGGAAATCGACGACGACGTGCGCGAGGCCATCGAAGACGCCGCGGCGAACATCCGCGCGTTCCACGAGCGACAGGTCCCCGAGGACTGGCGCGACGACTTCGAGGGGCGTGAACTGGGCCGCCGATTCCGCCCGCTCGACAGCGCTGGGGTGTACGCCCCCGGTGGCACGGCGGCCTATCCCTCCAGCGTGCTGATGGGCGTCATCCCGGCGAAGGTCGCTGGCGTCGAACACGTCGCCGTCGCCACCCCGCCAGCCGAGGAGGTCAACCCCGTAACGCTGGCTGCCATCCACGTCGCCGGTGCTGACGCCGTCTATCAGGTCGGCGGCGCACAGGCCATTGCGGCGCTGGCCTACGGGACCGAGACCGTGAGCGCGACGGACATCGTCGTCGGTCCCGGCAACCGCTGGGTCACAGCAGCGAAGGCCGAGGTCCGTGGCGACGTGGCAATCGACTTCTTGGCCGGCCCCTCCGAAGTTATGGTCGTCGCCGACGGCGACGCGGACCCGGAACTGGTCGCGGCAGACCTCGTTGCACAGGCCGAACACGACGAGAACGCCTCTGTCGTCGCCGTCACCGACGACGCGGACCTCGCCGAGCAGGTCGTCCATGCCGTTGACGAGCAGGCTGACGGCCGGGAGCGCGAGGCAGTCATCCGCGCCGCACTGGACAACGACGCATCTGGCGTCCTCCTCGCTCGTTCGATGAGCGAAGCCGTCCTCTTCGCCGAGGAGTACGCCGCCGAACACCTCTCGATTCAGGCCGCTGACGACGAATCGCTCCTCGAACGGATTCCCTCCGCCGGGTCCGTGTTCCTCGGCCCGTACAGCCCCGTTGCAGCCGGCGACTACGCGACCGGGACGAACCACGTCTTGCCGACCGGCGGCAACGCGCGGGTCACCGGCGGTCTCTCCGTAGACACGTTCGTCCGGTCGACGACAGTCCAGCGCCTCTCCGAGGATTCGCTGGGCGACATCGCGGACACGATTACGACTCTCGCCGAAGCCGAAGGGCTGGACGCCCACGCTGAGAGCGTCCGCAAACGGTTCGAGTAGCTGCCACACCGGACAGCACAGTGGCCGTCGATATATCGGTGTGAGTCCGTCGGTACTCCGTGCTTTCGTCAGATGCGTGGGTAGGACCACACCGCGTCTGCGTTGCTGCCGGGTCACCGAATAGCCTGCAGCATAAGGTGCTTGATTTTACAGGTATCGATACCTATTGCGCCCGGTGTATGCGTAACTCGCAACCCAGAAACAACATACCCGGAACGAAGAGATACAACTATAACATATCAATATTATAAAATTTTAATCGGCGTCTGGGGCGGCAGTTAGGCATGAGGCCTACGGACCTCCCTGAAATAGACACAACAGCACAGAACCGGCGAACGTTCATGCAGCGAACTGGCGGCGTTTCGCTGGCGGCTGTGCTCGGACTGTCTACAAGCGCCAGTGCGATGGTGGACGACGACGGCAACTTCGAATCGGACCCGTACACGTTAGGGATCGCATCCGGTGACCCGCTCCCTGACTCTGTCATCATCTGGACGCGGCTCGCCCCGAACCCCCTCGAAGCGGACGGTGCGATGCCCAGTGAGACATTCAGCGTCGAGTGGACGGTCGCCACTGACGAAGGGATGAGCGATATCGTTAACACCGGGACCGCGACTGCCGAACCGGACCACGCGCACACTATCCACGTCGACGCAGACGGGCTTGAACCCGCTACCGAGTACTACTACCAGTTTGCGTGCCGCGGTGAGACGAGTCCGATTGGCCGGACTAAGACCGCGCCCGCTGCCGGCGCGTCCGTCGACGCGTTTCAGTTCGGCTTTGCTTCATGTAACCGCTGGGTCGATGGCCACTACACAGCATTTGGGCAGATGGCTGAAGACGAGCTTGACCTCATCGTCCATCTGGGAGACTACATCTACGAATACGGCATCGATGTTTCAGAATCACCGCGCGAAAAGTCGCTCCCACAGGAATACAAGAAGGAGACGACGGATCTTGACACCTACCGACTCCGTTACGGCCTCTACAAATCAGACCCGAATCTGCGAGCCGCTCACGCCAGCGCCCCGTGGCTCGTTACTCGCGACGACCATGAGGTCGACAATAACTGGGCAGGGAACGTTCCGCAGGACCCCGACAAGCAATCTACTGAGGCGTTTATACAGCGCCGCGCGGCGGCATTGAAAGCGTACTACGAGCATCTGCCGTTCCGGATGGAGCAAAAGCCCGACGACGCCAGCCAGAAGCTCTACAGGTACTACGAGTTCGGTGACCTGCTCGATTTCAACGTCCTCGATACGCGACTCTACCGGTCCGACCAGGCCTGTGATGACGTGTTCAATAAGGTCGACTGTGCGGAGCGCTTCGAGGAGGACCGAACAATCCTCGGGGACGCACAGGAAGAGTGGTTGCTTGAGAATCTTTCGGCCACTGAGACGACGTGGAACGTGCTGGCGAACCAGCTTCCCTTCGCGACGATGGACTTCAAGCAGGGGCCAGAAGAAGGGTTCCGGACAGAGCAGTGGGACGGCTACGTCCCCGAGCAGAATCTGGTCAAAACTGCGTTTGAGGAGGACGCCAACAACCCGGTGGTCATCACCGGTGATTTCCACTCTCACTGGGCGAATACGCTTATCAGTGCCAAAGACGGCTCCAGTGAACCAGTTGGCGCGGAGTTCGTCGGGACATCAATCTCGTCGGGCGGGAACGGCACCGACATGGACGACTTCGGTCGCTACGTCGTCACAGAGAACGACAACGTAGAGTACTACAACAATCAGCGCGGCTACGTCCGCTGTACGGTCACGCCTGACAACTGGACGACGGAGTTTCAGGTCTTAGAGTACGTCGACGAACCCGGTGCGCCGATGCGAACGGATGCAACAGTTGAACTCACCGCAGGCCAGCCCGGCATCCCCGATGACAACCCGTTGATCCTCGCCGACTCTATCGCCGTCGGCAACGGCAAGAACGGGACGGCAGAACTGACCGGCCGCTGGCTGGAGACAGGACTCTCAGGCGCAGCGATGACTGTCACTATTTCTGACCCCGAAATCGCAACGATAACAGGTGTGACAGTCGCTGACCCATTCAGTATCTCCGAGACGGACGTTGCCAGTGATGGAGCGTCCGCCGATATCCGGTTTGCCGATGTGGAAAAGAACGCCCAGTCAGTTGTCGGTGGCACTGACACGCGACTTGCCACGCTCGACATCCGCGGACAGAGCGCCGGAACGGCCGACATCGAAGTGTCGGTCGACAGGCTGGATGACGACAGTGGTACTGCGCTCGTAGCGAACACGGAACTGGGTGTTGTCATCGTCGGCCCGCCGCCGGTCACCGGGAGCGACGAGCCGACCGACCCCGACGGCGACGGCCACTTCGAGGATGTCAACGGCAACGGGCGAGTTGACTACGATGACATCCAGCTGTTGTTCGACAGCTTTGACGACGACAGCGTCGCGCTCAACAAGACGGCCTACGACTTCAACGAGAACGGCAAGCTCGAATACGACGATATCGTTACGCTGTACAGCGAGGTCAACTGAATGGGGGGCGTTCCCCCTGTGCCGGCGTCACTGTTAACACGTTCGGGCGTCCACGTAAGTGTATGAGCAGCACAGCGGACGACGGCGACCCGAACCTCGGGGGCGAAGACGTAGCCGTCACCGAGCAGGCAGCGGGAGAGGCACTGGACCTCCTCGAAAGCGAAGGCATGGATGTCGAAGAATCTGGGCTCCGTCTGTACGTCCAGCAGGGCGGCTGTGCCGGACTCTCCTATGGGATGCGGTTCGAGCACGCACCCGAGGAAGACGACGAGGTGTTCGAGCGCAACGGGCTCCGCGTGTTTGTCGACGACGCCAGCATCGACTACATCGAGGGGTCAGTCCTCGACTACGAGGGTGGCCTGCAGGGAGCCGGGTTCCACGTCAAGAACCCGAATGTGGTTAGCGAATGCGGCTGTGGCGAGTCCTTCCGGACGTAGCTACGCTTCGAGCTCGAACGCCACGACGACCTCGGCCTGGTACTCGCGGCCCTCGACGCTAGCGATCTCGACGCCCAGTTCCTCCACTTCCACCCATTTGAGATTGTCCAGTGTGGCCTCCGCGCGCTCGATAGCATCGTCGGCGGCTTTGTCGAAGCTTTCCGAACTGGTCCCGATGAGTGTGATCTTTTTGAAAACCATCTGCGTGCTATTCGTTCACACAGATATGTGATAAAAGTACGGACAGGTCACTGCGACTGCCGGTTCAGCAGTGTCTCGACGTGACCGACCACGTCAGTGAGGTGTGCTGTCCCCCAGATAGCCACGATAATGGCTCCGATAGTATCAAACACGAGATCGAGCATCGTGTCGGTGAGCCCGAACTGTGTCAGAATCGTGTCGTTCCCGGTCGCCGAGGCAGCAAGCGTAATCGAGAACTCGATGACCTCCCAGAACACGCCGAAGGCCATCACGAACAGGAGGAGGAACACGAACATGAACCGCGAGGGAATCGAGATCTCGTCAGTGTGCTCGTCGAGCGCACGAACGGTCGTGTACCCGACTGCGGCGACAACTGATGACGAGAGGGCGTGGGTGAAGTGGTCCCACCACCAGATAGTGACGTAGAAATTCTCCTCGGACCCCGGGAGGCCAACAGTCCCGAGCGCGTGGAAGAACGCCGCCGAGGTAATCCACAGCGTCAGCGCGGGGTCGAGTGCAATGCCGTAGTCCCGCTCCAGCAGCGCCGGGAGTTGCGTGACGAGGATGGCGACGCCCGAATTGACGATGATGCCGACGTTGCCCCGCTCGATACCAACCGCGAAGAGGCCGATGAGAGCCAGTGACAGACTTCGCGAGAGCCGTTGCTGTGTCGCCGTGCTGATGCTGAAGCGGTCACGGACCCTCATAGGTCAGGCTGGACCTCCTCGGGGACGCGGCTGGTCCCAGCCTGCCGGCGGACGTAGTACGCGAAAACCACCCCGGCACCGATGCCGGCGATGGTCGATGCGACGAACTCCCACATTATCGCTTCCTCGATGACGTGTTCGGACACCGTCGGATCGAGGATGAAGGTGGTCCCGAGAAACTGGTCGGCTACCCAGCGGACGACGGCCCAGACGCCGGCGGTAGCCATCGTGGTGATGGCCACAAAGACGACGGCGAACCGGGGCGTCATCCGGACAGGGGTAAAGAGCTGGAGTTCGACGGCGAGAATGAGCGCGATGGCGGCAACCGAGAGATACGTCGCGAGATTACCGGTCATCGAGAGCGTCGCAAACAGCCGGCCGACAACGGGTGACGCCGCCAGCAAGAGGATTTCCCAGGGTAGCATGGCGTCCCGGTTGCGCAATAGAACTGGCGGAAAGAGCGCTAACGCCGCAACGACCGCCGCGAATCCGGCCCACAACAGGTCGGCCTGAACGGCACTTGTCACTGACACGGCCGCGAGCATAGCGACGATGCACCACGCCGCGAGGGCGTTGACGCGCTCGTCCCGGAGCAACCGCGCTACGTCTCGGCTCATATTGGCTGGTGCATCCCGACTGGAAAAACCCTATCGACCGATATTGGCGGAGGGATTGTTTCAGATGGCCCCGTACGCCATGGCGTACGCGAGCGCAGCGATGGACACTGCCGCCAGCCCCGTCACGACGGTCTCCAGCCAGTCGACACCGTCACTGAAGGGCCGAGTCGGCGCGCCGACGACGCCCAGTGCGAGGACGCTGAACACGAAGTGCGCCGACTGTTCGAGCGTCGGTGCGGGCATGAACAGGACGGCTGCTGCATACCCCAGTCCCAGCGCTGCCCGCGGACGGACGAGTCCGGTCAGCGTGTAGCCGCGGAGGTGGACGTACGTCCACACGGCGAGCCACACCGTCGCAAGTTCGATAGCGAACGCCGCCAGAAGGTGCGTGGTCGGGTCGGGGTGGAGCATCACCCGCTCGGCGACGAGTGTCACGTCGAAGGGGTAAAACAACGGGGGCGGGCCGCCGGTGAAGAGGTCGCCGAACGGGTGAGTAAGGAGTCCCAGTAGCGCCAGCCCGGTCACCGTCGGGGGGCTGACATTGCGGGACTGTGCGACTGTGGCGACACCCAGTACGGCCAGAACGAACACGAGCATCACGAGCCCCGCGATGGGACCGCTGACTGCGCCCGTGAGAACGGTCAGTACGGCGCCGATGGACAGCGACCCGATTCGGGTAGCCCGCGAGTTACTGGCCCAGAGGCCGGCGGCGGCGGCGAGTGCCGCCCCTAACAGGAGCGAGTGTGTCGGCCCACGGTGGACGACGTTTGCTGTTTCCCAGAAGCCGTCGGCCGTCAGGTTCTCGGCGGCCCCGACGAGTAGCCCGAAGGGGGCGTAGACGATATCAACGTCGGGAACTGCGGCGAACAGGCCGGCGATGACGCCCAACTGGACCGCTCGCTCACGGGAGAGCCCAAGCCACCACGCGGCGAGGGCGCCGAGGGCGAACGCAAGTAGCGCGTGGCCGACGAACATACGTCGAATATGATGTCGATAGGCTTAAACACCACGTGTGAACGGGTAGCGCGGCCCTCACCCTCGCTCAGGACTCGGACTCGACTTTCGTCCAGCGTTCTTCGATGGCCGCGTTGGCCCTGACAACGGTGTCACCGTCGACGCGGAACCGCGTCTTCCGGAGTTCGATGGCGGCCACCTCCCCGGTGGTGTCGCCGGCTTTGACGGTGTCGCCGGGGTTGAAATCGGGGTCACGGAGGAGGTAGACGCCGGCAACAGCGTCCTTGATCATCTCCGATAGCGCGTATGAGACGCCAAGCGCGAGGAATCCGGTCGCAGTTCCGAGAGACGCGGCGATGGCGGTCAGGCCGACGATAGAAAGGAACGACAGCGCTACGCCGAACCACAGGAACACGAGTACGATCACCGACAGAAACTGTCGGTACACGGGGGATTCGCCGGGCAGCGACCGTTTCAGAACGGCCCGGACAACGAACATGATCGCTTTGATGCCTACCGCAGCGATCGCAAGAAAGACGAACGCGGTTATGAGGCGCGGAAGTGCGTCAACAACGTTCGTAACTAGCTGTTCGAGCGCTTGATTGATGACACCGACTTGCACGCCGGATGGTGAAGGGAGAGGCCCCTAAGTGTTGGCGTCAGCCGACATGGCTGTATCGCCGGGGTGACGGACCACCTCGTAGTCGCCGTCCTCAGTAATCCCGATGACAGCCCAGTCATAGGATACGTCCTGCCGATTGAGGCGGCGGCTGAGGTGCGTCGCATCGTCGGTGCGTGTGACGAAACAACGCAAGTCGCCGCCCTCGGGTATCGGGTCCTGCGAGTCGAGCACTGTGACAGTGACGACGCGCCAGTCGCGTTCCGCTCGCAGTTCGGTGCCAGTGCGCGACACGGTGTATCCGAGGTCGTCGAATATCGACCGGGCCTGCTCGTCGAGTGATGTGGTAACGGCCCCCATCTGAGATCCAGTACCACTGGCTATCTGATAAACGTTCCCACTGGCCATGCTGTTGACAGTTCTCCCGGGGAAACGGCCAGGGAAACAAACGAAATCGGCAGCGCTACCAATGAGACAGGGACGCTTGGTGGGTGATTCGACTCGGCACAGGGGCTGGGGTAGACCTAGCTCAGTGGCCGGCGTAGGCAGTTCGGCCGCGCAGGCCGACTACTACTCGTGAGCGGCGTCCCACTCTTCGGCCTTGCGGAGGTTCGAACAGTCGTTACAGCGGATGCGTCCCATCGAGTCCATCGCGTTGTTGAACGTCTCGCAGTTGCTACAGAAGTAGCCCCAGCGGCGCTCGCGGTCGGCGTCGCGGTAGACGACGTAAAACGCGCCTTTCGTACCGGTGTCGCCGTCGCTCCGGTCGACGTACAGCGTCTCTCCATCGGGACCGTCGAGTGCGTCCATACGGACTCATGACGCGCCAGCGGCTAAATCGCTGCGGAAATCATTAATGGCTGGTTCCCGTGCACTATGGGTGTGAGTCCCCGGATCATCCACTACTCCGACGTGGAGAAAGCGTACGATACACCCGAGCGAATCGGGCGGTTTGCGGGGACAGTCGCCGCCGCTGACGGCCCGGATGCGCTGGTGGTCGGCACTGGGGACAACACCGGTCCGGGAGTGCTGTCGCTGGTCACCGACGGCGAGCAGTCGCTCGACCTCTTCACCGCGCTGACGCCCGCGTTCGAGACGCTGGGGAACCACGATTTCGACCACGGACTCGCGATGACGCGGGAGATTATCGCACGGTCGCCACAGACGTGGCTGACTGCGAACGTCGAACAGGACGGCGAGCGGTTTGCCAGACGATTGACCCGACCGTGGGCGAACCGGACCGTCGACGGAGTGCAAGTCGGCTTCGTCGGTGTCACCAGCCCGGACACGGCCTCGGCCAATCCACAGGCGACGACGCTGACGTTCACAGATCCGTTCGAGGCTGTCAGCGAGGCGGCCACAGCGCTTCGGGACGCCGGGGCGGAGGCTGTTGTCGTGCTCTCACATCTGGGCCGGATTGACGAGAAACTGGCCCGCGCCTGCGACGTGGACGTAATCCTCGGCGGGCACGTCCACGAGCGCCGCATCGACCGTCTCGACGGGACGCTGCTCACCAGACCAGGAGCCAACGGCCGGACCGTCGTTGAGGTCGACCTTACCGGACCGGAACCGACTGCACAGTTCCGCGAGACAGCTGATGGCCCTCTCGATGACCGCGTCGCGGCGGCAATCGAAGACAGGCTCTCCGCAGCGGGACTGCACGAGGTTATCGGTCACGCCGCCGACCCCATCGACCGTAGTCAGGCGACGACCTATGGCGGCGAGTGTCGGCTCGGCAACCTCGTTGCGGACGCGTACCGATGGGCGACGGGCGCAGATGTGGCCCTCCAGAACAGCGGCGGTCTCCGAAACGACACGGTTCCGCTCGATGGGGCGCTGACGGTCGCCGATATGGTTTCTGTCGTCCCCTTCGAGGAACCCCTGACAGTCGCCGAACTGACGGGGGCGGAGCTCCGGACGCTGTGTCGACAGGGGAGCGGGCAACAGGTCGCGTTCGGCGAGCCGGACTGGTGGCACGCCCATTTCAGCGGCGTCGAACTGGTCTGGAACGATGATACACAAACCATCGAGCGACTGCAGGTCGACGGGCGACCGGTCCGCGACACCGAGACGTACACGCTCGCGACGAGTAACTACCTCTACTACACCGAGCTGGAGTTCCCCGTCCTCACTGAATCACACCGGGTCAGCGTCGCTGACGTACAGTACGAGGCGCTGGCCGACTACGTCCGCGAGACGGACATCGCCCCGGCGGTCGACGGACGACTCACTCGTCGCTAGCGATTTAAACCTCGGCGCGGTACGTTCCGCCGATGCCACAGGTCGTCGTCCCGGTCAGATACCCACTCTCGGAGAACTCCCGAGCCACGCTCGCGGAGGCCATTCAGATCGCCGACGCGGAAGATGCGGACCTCACCGTCCTCCACGTAAATCTATACCAGAATAGCCACCACGTCGACCGGACAGAGCTCAAACGCGCCGTCGAGCAGTCGTTCGGCCACGTCCCGCGGACGCGGTACGTCGTCCGGTCGGGGATGCTGGTCGAAGAGACGATCCTCGATGAGGTCGCTGCACAGGACGCCGATATCGTCGTCATCGGGAGCAAACAGGCGAGTCGCTGGCGACAGATGATCCGACGGCTGGTCGACGACCCCGATGTCGAACAGTTCCTTCGCGAGGAACTCGACTGCGAAATCGTCACCGCCCAGCCGGATGCCCAGTCCAGCCGTCACTCGTCGCCGAGTTCATCGGGATCCTGACGCGGCGGGACCGGCGCGTCTCCGGTGGCCGTGTGGGACCGGTCAACGCCGTCAAGCCCGCCCAATCCGTTGGTGAGTGAGACGTTCATCTCCCCGCTGGTGTCGTCGAAGTACAGGTGGGAGTGTGGATAGGCGATTTCGACATTTGCGTCTTCGAGCCGCCGCCAGATGTTCGTCTGGACTCTCGAGCGGGCAGCAAGCAGCTTGTACGGTTCGGTCACCCAGTACCGTAATGTCAGCAACACGCCGTGGTCGGCGAAATTATTGATATACACCGTCGGCGAGGCGGGGTACCGGGCCGCACCGACGCGGATGTCCGGCCCGCCGGAGATGACGTTGTCCACTTCCCGGGCCGCCGCTTCGATGAGGCTCCGCGCGACGGCGATGTCACTCTCGTAGGTGACCATTACGTCAAGCGACAGCCGCGTTCGTGAGTCCTCTGCCGAGTAGTTGACGACATCCCGCTGGCGAATCTCCCCGTTGGGGATGACGAGAAACGTGTTGTCAAGGGTGAACACTTTGGTGTGTCTGAGTGTGATATCTTCGACGAACCCTCGCTGGCCAGTGTCGGCGAGTTCGATCATATCACCGATCTCGTATGGCTGGTCAGCCAGCAAGAAGACGCCAGAGATCAGGCCCCCGAGAATCGGGGCCAGCACGACACCAACCACGGCAGAAAACACAGTGACGGAGAGTGCAATATCACCCAGTTGCAGACCGTAAATGCCCAGAATGGTCAGCAACGCGAAAATGTACACACCGGCACGGATGCCGCGAAGCGCTGTTCGAGTGAGACTTGGCCGCCGGAACTGCTGAGCGACGCGCCGACCCAGAAGACGGACGAGAACGCGGGAAACGACAATTGCCAGCCCGATGACGATCAGGGATTTCCCGATGTTGGCAATCCATATCGGGATTTCGAAGGGGAGCAATCCACCGATGTCAGTGGCTACCTCTGTCGCCACTTCCGTCGCGGCTTCGGTCGGCGTCGGAGTGGGTGTCTGCAACGGCCAGACAAGGCCAAAACGCATGACATGGAATCAATCCCGCCACGAGAAAAGGATTCCCCTCCCGAACTACTTAGCCATCTCACTCCGTTTGAGGTAATATGTCTTCAGATGACATCTCGGTGGTCCTCTCAGACGACCGACCACCGGTAGATACGCTGGCAGTCGGTGTCTCTGAGTACGGCCTGGCCGGCCTCACAGCCGTCGATTATCTCGCTGACCAGCACTCGATGCGCGAAGTCGGCCATCTGCGGACGTCGGAGCCGCCGTTCAGTACCCCTTTCGAGAACGGGACCCCGAGACATCACACACGGCTGTATGTCGATGAGGCGTCGTCGTTTGCTGTCTTAGTGGGTGAGCGGTTCGTGCCGCCGGCTCAGGCCGGATCGCTCGCTGGCGCAATTGCGACCGCGGGGAGAAAACTGGAGGTTTCAGACATTACGATGCTCACCGGCGTCCCCATCGCACACGGCCCGGACGACCACGTCCCGTTCTACATTGCAACGCCGATGTATCAGGAATCGTATCTCAACGACACCGACATCAGACCAATGGGAAATGGGTTCCTCGACGGACTGAGTGCCGAGCTAGTCACGCGCGGAATCGATGAGTCGCTTCCAACCGGTGTGTTCACGACGCCAACCCACCCACAAGCGCCCGACGCAGCGGCCGCAATCAGACTGCTCACTGCGTTGAAAGAGAGCCACTCGATCCAGATTGACACTGGTCCACTGGAGAACTTCGCTGCGAACATCGAGGCCCACTATCAGGCACTTGCAGAACGGATGGACGCCGCCGATTCCGACCAGTTCGCTGATGACCGAATGTACATGTAAAGGGTAAAATTTGGCACGAGTGTCCACATTTACTGGGATTTAAACTATACTAATTCCACATTGTGCGTGAACAATCAAACATTCTGCCGACACATTTTTGAGCCTACAGCGCGTTCTTTTCTTTGATGACCTCCACCGAAATCTACACGACCAGCGCGGTCGACTCAGACCCACCACCACAGACGCGGTCCAAGACATCGCTGTTCTGTCCCGACTGCGGTCACGAGAGCGCAGTGACTGGCGACTGGACAGCCGAAGCAACCGAGAACAGTTTGTTACTCCGGTGTCCGGACTGTGACACCGTCGTCCAACATCGGTAGACTACGTACTTACCCCTCGTCTTCTGTAGACGAGGAACGACTGGCGTTCTCGGTAGGCGGATTCACTTTGATGAACCCAACAACGAGATACACCACTGAGCCGGTAGCCAGTATGAGCAAGAAACCCGCTCCTGAAGAACGCTGCAGACTCACACCAACAGTGGCAAGCGTTGCAACGAGCACGGCGGTACACCGACGGATCGTCTGGCGGAGGAGGGCAGTGTCGTCCATATATGCTTCTTCACTGCCAGCAACAAGAACCTTCGAACCTGCGTTCCGTTGCCGGGACCCGCCCTGCTGGCCAGTGATGCCGGAACGAACGTACAGCAGTCTCAGTACTCGTGGACCCCGTCGTCAGTGACAACTGTATCCAGCAGGTGCGTCGGCGTGGCGTCGTAGGCCGGGTTTGCGACCTCGAATCCGTCTGCCGGCTCCCGGAGCACCTCCGACAGTGGCCGAATCTCGTTTTCGAAGGCGAATGCCCCGTCGACGTACTTTGCGGCGGCCCCGACGACCGTCACCGGAACGTCGTTGTCCGCCGCCGCCGTCGCAATCGGATACGTGCCGATGCGGTTGTACAGCGTGTCGTCGACGATGCAGTCCATGCCGACGAGCACGCGGTCGACCTCTGGCATGAAGTGCCCGGCGGCGCTGTCGACGATAAGCGTCACGTCGACCCCGTCCCGGTCGGAAAGGTGGCGCGTCATCTTTCGACCGAGGAAGCGCGGTCGGGACTCCGTAACGTACACCTCGAAGCTGTGGCCGGCTTCGATGGCGTCGTCGATGGCCGCAAGGACGGTCGAGGAGAAGTCATGCGTCAACAGCACGTCGTCATCGGCGATCTCCGACACGGCGCGGGCAGCGGCGCGGTCTTTTGACGACTCCACCGAGTCGATAACGTCGTCGATAGCCTCGTTGGTCAGTTCCTTGGCGGCCGCCACGCCGTCGGGCTCCGCATCCGAGACGGTGTTCACGATCCGGTGCTGGGTCGTATGGAGGGAGGCGTGTGAGGGGTTCGCTCTCCGGAGGGCGCTGCTGTTCCGGTCGAGCGAACGGAGGTAATCCTCGACCGTCGGGTACTCCCTGTCAGTCAGGTCCCGGAGCGCCTGGGCGGCTTTGACTGCGACCACGGAGGAACTGTGGGTCTGCATCTCCGAGATCTCCTCGACAGTCTCGTCTATCATACCGGTGGCTGTGAGTTGAACCGATATGTGTCTTCCCCTCGCCGTCGAACAGCATTTAACGCCGTCTCACATTAGGAGTGATAGACGGCTATGGGACAGTTCAGGACTGAGACAGTCGGGATGACAGAGGGCATCGGTGTCGCCGTCCTCATCGGACTGACGCTACTCGTCACGGCTATTGTCGGGCTGAACGTCCTCGTCATCGAGGACGACGACGGCGGCGGCCCGCAGGCGAATTACAGCTACGACTACATCTCAGATAATCAAGTCCTTATCGTCACACACGAACGCGGCGACGAGTTCAAAGCTGGGAACGTCGACATTCAGGGCCCTGACAATCGGGTTACATGGGCAGAAGTGGCTGGCCGAGACTCGGAGGCAACTGTCGGACCCGGCGATGTTGTGCAATTGAGCAGCGGGAGTGCCTATCAGCAACAGGTGAGGGCACAGGACACAATCACGATCTATCATAACGCGAGCGGGAATCGGACCCGGCTGGACCAGTGGAACGGCACGAACTGACCAGCACGGTCAGCGTTTCAACCCGGCTCAGTCCGCCGAAACGACGCTCTCCCGGTCGCTCTGTGCCGGCCGACCGAACCAGTCATCGAGTGAGAGCGGCCCGGCACCCATCGTGAACACCGCCGAGGCCATTCCGAACAGCGTGATGTGTGCGAGTACCGGGTCGTCAGGCAGGCCGAACAGCGTCGTGGTGAACAGGACAAAGGAGACAGCCGCGGCTCCGCGGGTCATGAAGCCGAATATCAGCACTAGGCCGACCAGCATCTCAGTCAGGCCAGCACCGAGCACCCACATGCCAGGGTCGACGGGGACGACGGCGGTGAGATTGTACTTTTCGACGACCAGAAGCGCCCGTCCGGGTTCAGCGAGTTTCTGGAACAGTCCGAGATAGATGAACGTCACACCCATGCCGACTCGGATGATGACTGGGACGTACTCACGATACGTTGCCGTTGTTGTGTCCAGAAACCCCTTGAGATGGTGCACCGGGTCAACGCGACCGTAGTAGGTCCCGTCAGTGCTGGCGACCCGCTGGAGCATATGGTCCGCGCTCGGACGACCACCGCCAAGAATCAACAGTGCCAGAAAGGCCGGCACGTACTCCATGGCGAGTACGACACCGGGGTCAACGCTCAGCGCCCAGCCGAAGGTCACCAGCCCAATCGTCGTGACAATACGGGTCGCAAGTCCGAACAGGAGTGTGAACCCCAGCCCGATAAACAGGATGCGGACGACCGGGCTCGTTGCGGGGTCAAAGGTCACCGTCGGGGCGAACAGATACCCCTGAAAACCGGCGCCGACGAGTGGCAGCCCCACGCTGAGTCGGAGCATCCACGGGACGAGGTCTGCGTAGCCGACGAGCACGTCCCGAAGGATGACGATGTCTGCAATCGTCGGTCGGACCCAGAGATACGCCGCGAGGCCGCCAGTCACAGCCAGTCCCGAGATGCCGAAAACGGCCGCATTCACCGGGTTCGATAGCACGGATATCGCAAACGCCACTGCATCAAGGGCCTCGCCCGGCCCTTCCGTCACGTAGTCGACGTGTGCCGCCGCAGGTCGCGAAAGGAGCGTGAGCACGAGCGCGACAGTGCCGATAAAACTCGGTATACGCGTGTCCATACATGAGAATTCGTGCGCTATCTACCTAATCCTGTTCGTCCGGTCCGTGAAACTGGACGCTTAGACACCCCTCTCTGTAGGCGGTGGAATTATATCCACGCCTCCACTACTTATACGGCAGTGAGCGTCAACATCGAGACACAGATCGTCGAACGCGGGGACGACGAACACGTCGACGCGGCGTGGCGGCTCAAGGAAGACATCCGGGAGTCCGACGGCGTTCTTCGGCAGCGACGGGGGTTCTTTCGCGACGCCTACCGACGGTCGACCACCTATCTCTACATCGACCGCTCCAAAGACCGCCTCATCGGCTTCGCCGCGGTTCGACGCGACGGCTACATTCTCTTTCTCGCAGTCGGTGACGAGTACAGGGGTCACGGCTTCGGCAAGCGGCTGGTGGCCCGCGTCGCCGAGGACTACGGCAGCGTGACCTGTCACGCCCGGGCGACAAATCGGGAGGCACTCGGGTTCTACAAACACATCGGCTTCGAGATCACGCGGCGCATCGACAACTACTACGAGGACGGCGGCGACGCCTACTACCTCAAACTCGGCGAGGACTCGATTACGGACAAACTGTCGAAGTTCCTGCGCGGCTAAGCGAACGCTTTTCAAGGGACCTCCCCAACGAGGTAGCCGATGGAAGAGCGGACCCGCGCGTACCTTCGTGGCCGGTTCGGCGACCACTACCGACAGGCATCCGTAACGCCGCCGCCGGCCGCGAACGAACGTGAATGGGGGTTCATCCCGTGGACCGAAGGCCCCGGCGAGACGATGGTCCGCCATCGCTCGCTGCTGGACCTCGGCGAGATCGAGGATTTCCTCGGCCGCCGGAAGCCCCGCCACGTCTACTTCTCCGCGGGCCGCTACGACGAACCGAGCGCCTCCACGATGTCGGACAAGGGCTGGCGCTCCTCTGACCTCGTGTTCGACCTCGACGCCGACCACCTACCCTCCGTAGTGCTGGGCGAGGACAGCTACGCCGAGATGCTCGCAAAGTGCAAGGACGCGTTGCGCAGGCTGCTCGACTTTCTGGAAGACGATTTCGGCTTCGATGACCTGACTATCGTCTTCTCCGGTGGCCGGGGCTACCACGTCCACGTCCGTGACGAGCGTATCCGCCACCTGGAGCGGGACGCGCGCCGGGAGGTTGTCGACTACGTCCGCGGCATCGGGCTGGAGTTCGACGAACTCGTGGACGAGGAATCCGTCGCCGGCACGGCTGGTCGGTCCAGTCCAGCCCAGAAACGGACACTCTCGACGGAAGGCGGCTGGAGCGCCCGCGCCCACCGACACATGCTCGCCGTCGTCGATGACCTGCTCGCGATGGAGGAGGCCGACGCGCTCGAACAACTGCAGGAGTACGACGGCATCGGCGAGGGGAAGGCGACGGCGGCGCTGAACGCCGCCCGGTCGAACTACGAGCAACTGGAAGCCGGCAACATCGACGTGCATCCGGCGTTCTACCAGCTGGCGAAGATTCTGCTCCACGAGGTCGTCGCGGCGGACAACGCACCGATCGACGAACCGGTGACGACGGACACGAACCGGCTCATCCGCCTGCCCGGCTCACTCCACGGCGGCAGCGGGCTGGAGGTTCAACGAATCGACCGCGACGACCTCGATGCGTTCGACCCGCTGGTCGACCCTGTCCCGGAGACGTTCCGGGGCCACGACATCACCGTTGAGGTGACCGACGGCGGCCTCGTCGAACTGGATGGCGATAGCTTTACACTGGAGGCGGGTAATCAGACTGTACCAGAGCACGTGGGCGTGTTTCTCATGGCCCGCGGGCGTGCTGAGAAGGGGAAGGAATGAACGTAGACGAGCTACAGTCCGT
The DNA here is from genome assembly GCF_011627385.1 of Haloarcula sp. R1-2. NCBI lineage: Archaea > Methanobacteriati > Methanobacteriota > Halobacteria > Halobacteriales > Haloarculaceae > Haloarcula > Haloarcula sp. R1-2. The sequence continues at coordinate 813,143 of NZ_JAANTG010000001.1, read as the reverse complement.
CCAATCGCGGGAACGCCAGACCGACCAGCTCCAGCAGCTGCGCGAGACGTTCTACGAGGACGCCGGGCAGTTCATTCAACAGCTTCGGTCGGAGCGCGACCGCGCGGCCGAGCGCGCCGAGGACCCCTTCGACTCGCCCGAGGTCAACCGCCTGACGGACGACATCAAGACCGCTGAACAGACCGTCGAAGCGGTCTACGAACGGCGCGTGGGCAAAATCGTGAAGATGGCGTCGCTGGCAGCGGCGGACATGCCGACCGAGGACGACGGTCTCACACAGGAGGAACGAGACCTGTTCGAGACGATGGTTGAGGCCATCGAATCCAACCGAGGCCACGTCCTCGATGTGATCGCGGGCGAGGCTCCGACCGGCGCGGTCGGCGACGAGCCGAACTCGGGCGAGCGACAGGCCCCTGACCCGGACCCACAACAGACGGCAGACGAGGCGACAGCCGGTGAGCCCGAGCAGTCGACGCCGGACACCGGCGTTGACGCGGCTGACATGATGGGCAGCGGTGGGGACCAGTCCCCGCCAGCAGCGGATTCCGACGCACCAACGCCGCCGCCCGAGCTGGACACGGGCAGCAACCCCACGGCCGACGGCCAGACTGACCCGGCGGACGTGCCGGCCGGCGACGACGTTCCTGCCCCGCCAGCTGAACAGAGTGCTGAGTCGACCTCCGGCCCCGCGGCGGACCCGACGCAGGCTGGCGGCGGAACGCAGTCACCAGCCAGTGCTGACACGGGGGCCGCCGACGTAGACCGGCGCACGGTCCGCATCACGGACGACGTGGGCGAGATATTCGGCGTCGACCAGCGCGAGTACGACCTTTCGACGGACGACGTGGTGACGCTGCCGGCCGATAACGCCAACCCGCTGGTCGAACAGGACGCCGCCGAGCCGTTAGAATAAGCCGATGCGATGGGGGCGAACGGGCCGCTGTGTGAAACGCCGCTGGATACCCTGTTCTGCGGCAGCGGCGGACTATTTATATACAGTCGTTCAGTTGATACGTATGAACACGCACGTCCGCATCGTTGTTGCCCTGCTCCTCGGTGCACTCGTATTTGCTGTCACGACGGTCGCGGTAACCGCTGGCTTCGAGCCACAGATAGAGTTCTCGCTGCTCATCGGACTTCCCGTGGGTGTGTCGGCCGGCCTGACCGCGCTGTTTGCCAGTTACGTCCTGCTGTGGCACCGCGATCAGGCGGCCGCCGGTACGGTTTCCGGGCGCGCTGTTCGCCTTCGGCTGGCAGCGCTGGCGACCATTGCGGACTTCGTCACGGTCACCGCGGCCGGCGTTGGGCTCTACGTGGTCCTCGGTAGGAGTCTCGGTATCAGCCTGCTTATTGCGGGGCTTCCAGTGACACTGCCGCTTGCTGCCGCCGTCGGCTACCTCGTGGCCGGTGGCAGCCGTAGCGAACAGGGTGAGGTCCAGACGCAGTAACCGCGGTCTGGACAGCGGATTCGGCTGCCGACGTTCGTTACGGCTCCGGTCTGGTCCCGAGCGTGAGTTCGACTGTTTCCTGTGCGCCGTCGCGCTCGACCAGTACGTCGACCGTCTCGCCGGGGCTGGTCTCCAGTGCAAGAAAGCTCCCCAGCGCCTGCCGCGTCGGCGTCGGGGTGTCGTCCATCTGTCTGACCACGTCACCGCCAGTGGGAATTGCTGTCCCCGAAATCGTCGTCTCCCCATCGCTTCCCTGCAGAACGCCCGCCGCCGGACCATCACTGACCACACGAGTGATATACACTCCCGACCCGGGGTCCAGATTGTTCGCCTCAGCGACTCGCGGCGACACACTCCGGAGTCCAACACCCATGTACGGGTGGTCGTAGTCGCCGGTCTGGATGAGCGACGGCACGACGCGCTGGGTGAGCGGGGCGGAGATGGCGAACGCGACGTTGTCGCCGCCACCTGAGTTGATGACACCGACCACGTCACCCTCAAGCGTGACGAGCGGCCCCCCGCTGTTGCCGGGGTTGACCGGCGCGTCGGTCTGGACCGCATCGGCGATGGAGAAGTTGTTGGCGCTCTGGAGCGTGCGGTCGACGCCACTGACAATGCCCGCGGACACTGAGCCGGATAGTCCGAAGGGGTTCCCGATAGCGACGACTTCGGTTCCGACTGTGGGTTCGGTCTCGACAAACGAGAGAGGGGTCACGTCCGGGGTCGCACCGATGCGGAGGACCGCCAGGTCGCTGTACACGTCTGCGCCGACGACGGAGGCAGTCCGCCAGCCAGTGTCAGTAAAGCGGACGTAGTACTCGTCCCCGCCCGCAACGACGTGTTCGTTCGTGACGATATGCTCGTCGTCGATGAGGAAGCCGCTCCCCTGCCCACCACGGGAGTCCTCGGCGTACACCCTGATCGAGACGACGGCATCGGCCACCTCCTGATACACGTTGGTGTAGACGCTGTCGGACTGTGCAACCGCGTCGGCTGACTCCGGCTGCTCTCCGGTGTCACTGCCTGAGTCGCTGCCGGTCCCGGGACTCTGACAGCCGGCCGTGGCTGCGACGGCTGTCCCGAGGGCTCCTAACATCGCCCGGCGAGTGAGAGACTGTTTCATACTGGGGCGTGGGTCTGTGCCGCGAAAAAGGCACGGTCAGAACTCTTTACCGCAACCAGAGTGCCTGATTGCCGTGCGCGCTGACTCTCAGTTCGGCCCGCAAGCGGGCACAAACTACAATCGTCCCGATTGCATACGGGGGCGCATGGCAGAGGATTCATCGGGAACGAACACGCCGACACCGGGGTTCGTGTTGCCCGGACTGCGATGTGGTGTCGAGATGGCACTCGTCGGGACGATTGTCCTGCTCATCGGCCTCCCGACCGAGGAACCGATACGGCTGGGAATCGTCTTCCTGTCGGCGCTACTGGCAATGACAGTGGTACTGTTCTGGGCAGTCGGCCGGCATATGCGGCGCTGGATCCGGTACGCACAGGGGAAGCCGACGCGGACGACGCCGTTCGACTGAGAGCGGCGACCGCCCCGGCTAGATGTAGAGTCGATACTGCCCGTTTTAATATCTCAACCGGAGTATTTTATTAACTTATTGCACCGTTGGACCTGTTTTTAGCAGCCGAATTAATAAGACAGGGTAGCCTAGTCCGGGTAATGACAGAGTCCGACGGTTGTTCGGATGGCGGTGCGTGTGGCGGCGCGAGTGCCGACGGTCCCCCTACAGCAACGCACTCGCACGATGGGCCCCACGTCGCACAGCTGTCCGTCCCGGAGATGGACTGTCCCTCCTGTGCGGGAAAGGTCGAGTCGAGCGTCCGTGAACTGTCTGGCATCAAGGCCGTTGACCCACAGGTAACAACGGGTCGACTCACCGTTGAGTACGACGAGACTGAGACGGACGTGGATGCGATAGCGGCGCGCGTCGAGGCGGCGGGCTACACCGTCCCAGACGACGGCGGCGAGACGCTGCGATTCAGCGTTCCGGAGATGGACTGTGCTTCCTGCGCTGGGAAGGTCGAAAGCGCGCTCGGTGGGGTCGACGGCATCAGAAGCGCCGAAACACGCCCGACCACCGGGACGGTCGTTGTCACGTACGACCGGGACGCGACGACGGAAGGAGACCTCGTGGCGGCTATCGAGAGCGCCGGCTACGAGGTCACGGAGACGACGGGCGAGGACGACACGGGGACCGGACAGCCGGACGAAAACGGCTCGCTCTGGACCAGTTCGAGAGCGCTGAAGACGTGGGCCAGCGGCGTGTTCGTGGCCTTCGGCCTCCTCTTCGAGTTCCTGTTGCGCGGCGCGAACGCGCAGGTGGGAAGCGTGCTCGGCTCGCCGCTCCACGTCGCCGATATCCTGTTTCTCATCGCGGTAGCGACCGGCGGCCAGGAAATCCTGCGTGGCGGCTACTACTCCCTGAAAAACCGGAATCTTGACATCGACCTGCTGATGTCTATCGCCATTCTGGGCGCGCTCACCGCCAGTCTGGCCTTCGGCGAGGCGCTGTATTTCGAGGCCGCGACGCTGGCGTTCCTCTTCAGCATCGCGGAACTGCTAGAGCGGTACTCGATGGACCGCGCGCGGAACTCGCTTGCGGAACTGATGGACCTCTCGCCCGACGAAGCGACGGTCAAACGTGACGGAGCCGAGGAGGTCCTGCCTGTCGATGACGTACAGGTCGGCGATGTCGTCGTCATCAGGCCCGGCGAAAAGATTCCGATGGATGGTGAGGTCATCGACGGAACCAGCGCGGTGAATCAGGCCCCGATTACCGGCGAGAGCGTCCCGGTCGACAAGACCGAGGGCGACGAGGTGTACGCTGGAACCATCAACGAAGAGGGGTATCTGGAAGTGCAGGTCACGGCGGCGGCCAGCGACAACACCCTCTCGCGCATCGTTCAGATGGTCGAAGACGCCCAGTCGAACAAGACCGAGCGCGAGCAGTTCGTCGAGCGCTTCTCGGCGTACTACACGCCGGTCGTCGTCGCCTTCGCCGTTCTTGTGACGCTTTCGTCTCCCGCCGTATTCGGGGTGGCGTGGTCGACCGCGGTCGTGCACGGACTGACGCTGTTGGTGCTTGCCTGTCCCTGCGCATTCGTTATTTCGACGCCCGTGTCGGTCGTCTCAGGTATCACCAGCGCCGCGAAGAACGGCGTACTCATCAAGGGCGGGAACCACCTCGAAGCGATGGGTGATGTCGACGTGGTCGCCTTCGACAAGACGGGGACGCTGACGAAAGGGGAACTGACCGTCACCGACGTGGTTCCGCTGAACGGGAACACCGAACAAGGAGTTCTGCAGTGCGCTCGCGGGCTCGAACAGCGGAGCGAACACCCCATCGGCGAGGCCATCGTCGCGGAGGCGGGCACGACCGGCGTCGAAAGCGCCGACGTCGATGACTTCGAGAGTATCACCGGCAAGGGCGTCCGGGCGGACCTTGACGGGACGCCCCACTACGCTGGGAAGCCGGGGCTGTTCGAGGAGCTCGGCTTCGACCTCTCACACGTTCACGCCACTACCGATGGCGGCGTCGTCACAAAAACGGCCCAGCAGCTCTGTGAGCGCAACAACTGTCTGGACCTGCTGGAAGACGCCGTCCCCGAGCTTCAGGCCGAAGGGAAGACGGTCGTCATCGTGGGCACGGACGAAGAGATAGAGGGCATCATCGCCGTCGCCGACGAGGTACGCCCGGCGGCGAAAGCCACCGTCTCACGGCTTCGAGAGCTGGGCGTTGAGCGGACGGTGATGCTGACCGGTGACAACGAACGCACTGCGGGGGCTATCGCCCGGGAGGTCGGAATCGACGACTATCAGGCCGAACTCCTGCCCGACGAGAAAGTCGCCGCTATCGATGACCTCGTTGCCGAGTACGAAAACGTCGCGATGGTTGGAGACGGCATCAATGACGCACCGGCACTGGCGAGCGCGACCGTGGGCGTCGCAATGGGGGCCGCTGGCACGGACACAGCGCTTGAGACGGCCGACATCGCCCTGATGAGTGACGACCTCTCGAAGCTTCCGTACCTGTACGAACTGGCGAACGACGCGAACGGCGTCATCCGGCAGAACATCTGGGCCAGCCTGGCGGTCAAGGCTGGGCTCGCGCTTGCCGTGCCGTTCGGCGTCGTTCCCATCTGGGCTGCTGTGCTGGCCGGCGACGCCGGCATGACAACGGCCGTGACCGGGAACGCGATGCGGCTCTCACGAGTCCGGTCGGAGAGCGGCGACGGTTAGATATCGCCGGCGCGGATGTCCGCGATTCGCTGGCGGTCATACAACGTCTCTTCGTCGTCGAACTCGTCCGGGAACAGCTGTTTTGCGGCTCGCTCTGTCTTCGAGAGGTTGATAATCGGCCCCTGGTACATCCCGCCAGCCGGGTACACAGCGCCGTTCTGCACGGCAGTGAGCTGGCTCGCTGTGTCATGGTCCTGCAGAAACGAGCGGTACGTATCCTCGAACGCCGTATCCTGGAGATGGGTGTCCGTGTACAGCAACAGCACCTCCGGATCGATTTCGAGGAGCGGCTCGTAGTCGATCGTCCCTCGGTCGGACGTGAAACTCTGGATCTCGCTCCCGGCGAGCGCATCGCTCACACCCAGGTCGCGCCAGTGCTTGTATGCCGTTCGGTCCCCGAGCCGGTACGGATAAAACGTCTCCGGCTCGGTCGACCCCGGCGAGAGGAGCGCGATTTCCGGGCGCTGGTCTTCCGGGGGGAGCCGTTCCTGCAATCGGTCGAGGAACCCTTCGTGGAGACTTGAGAGTGCCCGGAACCGGTCCTGTCGCTGGAACACCGCGGCTACCTTCTCGGTCGCTTCGTACAGGCTGAAGTACGGATAGTCCTCGTGCCAGGAGTACGTCGAGAAACTGGTGTTCCCACAGAACGGGCCGACGCGTTCGTGCATCTCCTCGACATCCGACCGGTCCCAGTTCGGGATGAGATTCACCATGTAGTTGGGGTCGATGAAGTGAACACCGGCGTCGATTTCGAGTAGTAGTTCCTTCGAAATACCGTCCTGCCAGAGTGAAACCATGTCCTCTTTCGACGGTGAAAGTCCCGGCACATCCTCGTAATGCCATGTTCGGTACTCCCCGGTGAGAACGACCGCGCTCGGTTTGGTCAGGCCGAGTGCGACGCCCATATCGGCCCAGCTGGCGTTTTCTGCGACCCACGTCTGTGGCACTGTCTCGAATGACACCTCTCCCACTGGTTCGACGGTGACGCGGTAGGGTTTGTCCGTGGCCGCTGTATCCGTTGGTTCGGATTCCGTTGTTGTTGTGGCCGTTTCCGTGGCTGTCTCCGAGTCCGACGGGTCTGAGCCGCTGCTTCCCGTACACCCAGACAACAGTCCTCCAGCGAGGACCGTCCCGCCGCAGGTGATGTATTTGCGTCGTGTCAGCTCCGACTGGTCATTTGAATTACTCGACATGATTTTAGGCTAGACTAAAAATTATAAAACGGCTTCGGTTCCCGTCCCATAGAACGCTCCCATCGAAGCGTGGCTACCGGTGGGGCCAGTGCAGTCAAACGGACAGACTGGGAACACGCTGAAAGACCCTTCGGATAATCACCATGACTGGGTGCTGCCAGCGGTGATAGCTTGGGACCGGTCTCTCGCTCGGACACCACAGAGCCAGTCCACTGTAATATTAAGTAGACGCCACGAGTAGCGTCCATCCGGTATGGAACTCACATGGTACGGCCATTCGACGTGGCACGTGACAGTCGACGACACCGAATTGCTCATCGACCCGTTTTTCGATAACCCACACACAGACACCGACCCCGAAGAACTGGACCCGGACTACGTGTTGTTGACCCACGGCCACGCCGACCACATCGGCGACGTGGACCGCTACGAGGGCTGTGGGCTCGTGGCGACGCCGGAGGTCGTCGAGTACTGCAAGGACAACTTCGGCGAGTTCAACGCCGTCGGCGGCATGGGGATGAACCTCGGCGGCACTGTCGAAATCGGCGACGCGTTCGTCACGATGCACCGGGCAGACCACACGAACGGCATGGAAACCAGCTACGGCGCGAGCGGCGGGATGCCAGGCGGGTTCATCATCTCCGATACGAAGCCGACACAGGTCAGCGACGCAGAGTCGACGACGTTCTACCACGCCGGCGACACCGGTCTCATGACAGAGATGCGCGACGTCATCGGCCCGTTCCTTGAACCGGACGCCGCGGCGGTGCCGGTCGGCGACCACTTCACGATGGGACCGATGCAGGCTGCCGTTGCTGTCGACTGGCTGGACGTCGACCACGCATTCCCGATGCACTACGACACGTTCCCACCCATCGAAATCGAGGCGCAAGACTTCGTGAACGAGGTCAAAGGCACCGGAAGCGATGCCGACGTTCACGTCCTTGACGGCGACGAGACCTTCGAGCTTTAATCCGGTCGTTCCACGTCGGTCACGGTAAACCGTGCGCCGCCGTTCTCGCTGTCACCGACCGACAGCGACCACCCGTGTTCTTTTGCGATCCGGTTGGCGATGTAGAGTCCGAACCCGCTGTTTTGTTTCTCTGATGCGTACCCCGCCTCGAACACCCGCTCCGGTGGCGAGACATCAACACCGGGCCCATCGTCCGCGACGAAGAATCCAGACGACGTGGCCCCGACGCGTATCGCAACGTCGGGGCCGCCATGTTCGACAGCGTTCGAGAGCAGAATCTCAACAAACAGGCGCATCGACTCCGCGTCTGCCAGCAGTCGCCTGTCAGATGTTACTTCAAGCGACGCGGCTTCGAGCGACAGCGAACTCCATACGTCCCAGACGACCGTCGAGAGCCACTGTTGTTCGGGTTCGAACGTCGGCGAATCACTTGAGGCCAGCGAGACGACCTTATCAACAATCCCGGAGAGTTGGTCGATAGAACGCTCGACTGCGTCGACGTGCTCGTCATCGGCCTCGATTTGGGAGAGATGGCCGGTCGATACCTGCAGTTCGTTTCGGAGTTCGTGTGCGGCCAGCAACGCCACCTTCCGGAGGCGTTCGTTCTGCTGCCTGAGGAGGCGTTCGCGTTCCTTCTGGTCGGTGACATCCTGCGTAATGCCAATAAGGCCGGCCAGCTCGTCGGTTTCGTCGTACCAGGGGACCTTCGACGTTCGGAGGTGTTTCCCCATCGACGGCGAGAACTCATGGACATCAAGGATGTCGGTCCCGTCGTTGATGACCTGTAAGTCGTCGCCGCGTGCTGCATCCAGATACGTCGCCCCGGCGGGGAGTCCGTCTTCGTCTCGCCGGCCAAGCAGTTCCGGGGGTGCGTACGAGGAATCGTTGAGCAGCAGATAGTGCCTGTCAGTGTCTTTTACGTACAGGTGTTCGGAGTTCCGTTCGAACATCGTGGCGAGAATCGTCTCCGGCCGGGAAGCCGGCCGTGCGGCCATTGTCTCACTGTTTTCGAGCGCCTCACCGACTGCGGCTGCCAGTTCCGGCGAACCCAGATCGTCGGCAGCGACCGTCTGAATATGGCCTCCACGGTCCGCTGCACTGCCGTACATGATCACTGGGAGGTTCGGGTAGAGGCCGGTGGCAGCCTCCGCCAGATGTCCGCCCGCCATCCCCTCACACGTCACCGGGACGACGAGGCAGTCAACCGCAGTACGTAGCAGCGTTGTATCGACGCATTCGGGTTCAGCCGTATCGACCGTGACGTCGATTGCTGCCTGTTCAAGTGCCGCCTGTAACTGCTCTCCGGCAGCAGTCTTGGTAGCGATGAGGAGGACAGTCGGCGGGGACATCAACACGCCCACGATTTGTACTGGGATTGTAAATAGGTTTAGCAGTCATGATGAAAATAAAACAGGATACAACAGCGGAACGACCCCTCCAGCCGATACTGGACACCGCTACCCGAAGCGACCAGCCGACTTCCGGATTGGCCCGTTACGTGAACTGAAATGCTCACTATAGGCCAATCTCATGTCACGATGGTTGTCTCTCGACCAGAGAACAGTGGCGTGATATTCGATAGAACGGGCCGTTGACGGGGCAGTCGATAGTCAATACTGACACACACTTGAAAGGATTCACAACATCCGAGTATCCGGGCGGCGTATAGTCAGGTGTGTCCGAAACGTACGTGTGCGCCCGATGTCAGGACGCCGTCGAGCGAAACTTCGAGGTTCGGTCGATCATCAGGACCTGCAGCGAGTGCGGCGAGAACGGTCGGTTCCTCCACAGGTCGCTGGTCGAGTCACTTTCCGAGATCGCCACGGAGAACCAGCCGGATGGCTGGGACCAGATGACACTGGACGAACGGTTCGAAGCGGCGCTCAAAGAGGGCCTCATCACGGTCACACGGAAATAAGTCTGTACTGCCGGACTGACGGCGCTGTTCGGTCCGATAAAAACTCTGAGCTCGTTAGGCTCTCAGTCCCACTTCGCGCCGGGGTTCGTCACCGCACCGTTGGCCGCGGAGCCGAAATCATTGTGATACTTGGCCAGTACGCCGCTGTCGTACGTCGGTTCTGGGTCGTAGTCTTCGAGGCGCTGTTCCATCTCGTCCTCAGTGAGGTCGACTGACAGTTCGTGGTCGTCGATGTCGATGGTGATGGTGTCGCCGTCCTCCAGAGCGGCGATTGGGCCGCCGACGAACGCCTCGGGGGCGACGTGGCCGATAGAGAAGCCGCGGGTCGCACCGGAGAAGCGGCCGTCGGTAAATAGCGCCACGTCCTCTGCGTGGCCCTGGCCGGCGACGGCAGAGGTCACGCCGAGCATCTCTCGCATCCCGGGGCCGCCCTGTGGCCCCTCGTTGCGGATACAGATCACGTCCCCGGACTCGACGTGGCCCTCCTGAACGTACTCCATAGCTCCTTCCTCCTGCTCGAACACGCGGACCGGCCCCTCGTGGTGGAGGTGGTCCTCGCCGGTGATTTTGATGACCGCACCGTCGGGCGCGAGGTTGCCGGAGAGGATGCGGATTGCACCGCGCTCGTGGATCGGGTCCTCGACAGTGTTGAGATAGTCTACATCGAGGTCCTCGACCGTTGGCGGGTCGATCTGTTCGAGTTCCTCCGCGATTGTGTTGCCCGTGACCGTGAGCGCGTCACCGTGGAGCAGGCCGGCGTCGTTCAGGGCCCGCAACACGACCGGGACACCACCGACCTCGTGGAGGTCGTTCATGACCCGCTCGCCGCCGGGCTGAAGGTCGGCGATCTTGGGCGTCCGGGCGCTGATTTCGTTGAACGTCTCGATATCGAGGTCGATGCCGGCCTCCGCCGCGAGCGCGAGCAGGTGGAGAACGGCGTTGGTCGAACCGCCGACCGCGACCTGCAGGGCGATGGCGTTCTCGAAGGACTCGCGGGTGAGGAAATCCGAGGGACTGCGGCGTTCCTGAACCACCTCGACAGCGAGTTCGCCGGCCCGGCGGGCCTCCTCGTAGCGGGACTCGTGTTCGGCCGGCGGGGAGGCCGACCCGAGCGGCGCGAAACCGAGCGCTTCGGAGATAGATGCCATCGTGTTGGCGGTGAACATCCCGCCACAGGAGCCCGCACCGGGGCAGGCATGGCGTTCCATCTCGTCGAGTTCGCCTTCGCTCATCTCCCCGTCGGCGACTGCGCCGACGCCCTCGAAGACGTTCTGGATAGTGACCTCACGCCCGTCGTGCTCGCCGGGCATGATGGAGCCGCCATAGAGGAAGACGCTGGGCAGGTCCGTCCGGATGGCAGCCATCATCATCCCGGGCATGTTCTTGTCACAGCCGCCGATGGTGACGATGCCGTCCATGCGCTCGCCGAAGGTGACGAGTTCGACTGAATCGGCGATTATCTCACGCGAGATGAGCGACGCCTTCATCCCCTCGGTCCCCATCGAAATAGCGTCGGAGATGGTGATGGTCCCGAACTCGATTGGCATCCCTTCGGTGTCGTCGATACCATCGTAGGCGGCGTCGGCCACGTCGTCGAGATGGACGTTACACGGCGTGATGTCTGCAGCGGGGTTCGCAACGCCGATCATCGGCGAGGAGAGGTCCTCGTCGTCGTAGCCCATCGCGCGGAACATCGCGCGGTGGGGGGCTTTCTCGTATCCCTCCGTCACCTCGGTACTCCGCAGGTCCGGGTCTTTTTCCGGACGTTCTTGCCGCTCCTGATTGCTCATATTTCACCGAGGCCATGGGCAACCTTAAATAACTTGTACTCGCGCTAACGTCCCACATGAGAGCACGGCGAAACCCACCGGTGACAGCAGGTTCTTTTCTGTCGGGAACTTCCGCCGCGGTATGCCGACGGTCACGACCGCTGCGCGACTTCATTTCGGGTTTCAGAACCTCTCGCTCGCCCACGAGCGCCTCTATGGCGGTGTCGGGCTTGCCCTCGACGAGCCGCGGCTGACCGTCGAGGCGACACGAGCCGACACAGTCCAGTGTGACGACCCGGCGACCGAGCCGTACGTTCAGCGCGTCGTCGACGTGCTTGACGTTCCCGGCGCTGCTGTCTCCGTCGAGGAGCGGTTCCCGCGACACGTCGGCCTCGGAAGCGGCACACAGCTCTCGCTGGCGACGCTCATTGCCGTCGTTCGGGCCTACGACCGGACCGCTGACGCACGGACCTACGCGCCGCAACTGGGACGGGGCGGCCGAAGCGGCGTCGGCGTAGCCGCGTTCGAGTCGGGCGGATTCATCGTTGACGGCGGTCACCCAACGGAGCGGTTCACGGCCGAACCCCCAGCGGAAGGCGACTGGGATGTGCCGCCAGTGCTGGCGCATCACGATGTGCCCGCACACTGGCGTTTTGTTATCGTCGTCCCGGACACCGACCCCGGCCAGAGCGGGAGTGCGGAAGACCAGAGTATGCGGCAGGCCGTTGAGCGCGCCGACCCCGGCATCGCCGACGAGATTTCGACGTTACTGACTCGCCGGGTTCTTCCTGCGATTGCTACCAGAGACCACGACGACTTCGGGCAGGCCGCGGCGCGGCTGGGCCGACTCAACGGCGCGTGGTACGCTGACGAACAGGGCGGCGTCTACCGCCCGCCAGCCGGCGCACTCGTCGATTCACTGGCGAGCGCCCCGGTCATCTCCGGGGCCGGCCAGAGCTCTTGGGGGCCAACCGTCTGGGGACTGACGACAGCGGACTACGAATCGGAGGCCCGTGACGCGGGTGTGCTGGCACTCGATGCGGCCGATGTCGACGGAACGGTTCGCGTTGTCGCGCCCCGGAACACCGGTGCGTCGCTGACTGAATAGGGACCAAGCGGCGGGCCGGTCAGTACCAGTCGCCGGAACTAACGACGATGCTTGCAGCCGCCAGTGCGGTTATCCGTCTCGCCAGCGAATCCTCGGCGATGACTGCATTGTTCTCACCGCTGGAACTCCGCGAGACGACAGTCCCGAATCGCGTCATGGTTTCACCGATGTGCCAGTACTCCTGTGACGCCCGCGACGGCCTCGCCACCGACTGGCACCGCACCCACCTCGGCTCCCGTGCCGTCGGCGGCGCGGGGCTGGTCATGACCGAAGCGACCGCCGTCGAAGCTCGCGGCCGCATCTCGCCGGAGGACCTGGGTATCTGGAGCGACGAGCACGCGGCGGCGCTGGAACCGATTACGGAGTTCATCAGCGAACAGGGCAGCGTCCCGGGCATTCAGCTGGCCCACGCTGGCCGGAAAGCATCCATCGAACGACCGTGGGATGGGCACGACCCGCTCCAGCCTGACGACGGGGGCTGGGAAGTCGTCGGCCCGAGTGACGACCCGTGGCCGTACGAGGACACTGAGGCACCGCCGACGACAGCGCTCGACCAGGACGGTATCGAGGCTGTCATCGATTCGTTCCGCACCGCCGCCGAGCGTGCACTCAACGCCGGCTTCGAGGTTGCAGAGGTCCACGCCGCCCACGGCTACCTCTTGCATCAGTTCCTCTCGCCAGTGACGAACCACCGCGAGGACGACTACGGCGGCGACTTCAAGGGGCGTACGCGACTGACACGGGAGGTTACCGCTGCCGTCCGCGAGGTCTGGCCCGACGACAAGCCGGTGTTCGTCCGTATCTCGGCGACGGACTGGCTCCCCGACCGCGACGCATGGACCGTCGAGGACTCCGTGCGCCTGTCGGACCGACTCGCCGACATCGGTGCGGACTTCATCGACGTGAGCGGCGGCGGCATCCACCCCGAATCCCGCCCCGATTACGCCGGCCCGAACTACCAACTCCAGTACGCCGAGCAGATTCGAGCGGAAACCGAGTCGGACATTGCTGTCGGCGCTGTCGGCGGCATCACGACGCCCGAACAGGCCGAAGCCGTCATCGCTAATGACCGGGCCGACATGGCTATCGTCGGCCGCGAACACCTCCGGGACCCGTACTTCACGATGACTGCTGCGAAGGAACTCGACGCGACCGACGAAATAGAGGGGCCGCCACAGTACCGCCGCGCTTGGGGCTTCTGACTGCCCTACACCTTATCGAGGTCGAGGTCGACGGCGTACCAGTCGAGCACGAGCAGGAAGGCCGCGCCGACGGCACCAGCGGCGACGAACGCGATGAGCACGTCCGTCGAAAAACCCACTTTCTCCTGCACTTCCACGACGGGGGCGCGCAGCGCGCCGACGACGAGCGCGACGAGGAAGGCCAGCGTGGCCCGGCGGTTGTAATCAAGCGCCCGCCGGACGACGCGCGCGATGGTGAACAAGCCGACGAGTCCGCCGAGAATGAACGTCACGACCGGCACGGCGGTCGTGGTCACGTCTTCGGTTGGGCCGCCAGTAACGAGCGCGATGAGCGCGTCGACAAACTCACTGAGGGCTGTCGACATGCGGGTGTACTGGCCGAGGATAATGAGCAACAGCGACCCCGAGATGCCGGGCAGAATCATCGCGCTAACGCCGACCATGCCGGCGAAAAAGACCAGTGCGAGGCCGCCACCATTTGTGGCGGCGTTCGAGACGCCGGACACGTAGAATGCGACCAGAAAGCCGACGACGCCGGCCCCGGCCTGGAATGGGGAGTCGACTGTGAGACTTCGCAGTAGCACTATCGCTGAGGCGGCGATGAGCCCGAAAAAGAATCCGAAGAGGAGTGCCGGCGTCTCCTGACTGGCGATGTGGACAATTCGTGTCACGATGACGACAGCGGTGGCGACGCCGGCGACCAGCGCGAGGAGGAACCAGATATCTATTTCGAGGAGTTCGGAGAACGCGCCACGGACATCGACACCGCCGTCAACGGGAGCGAGTGCGCGAAAGAACTGCACTATCCGGCCCGGGGTGACGGCGGTAATCGCAGCAATGAGTCGCTCATAGACCCCGGCGATAAGCGCGATTGTCCCGCCAGAGACGCCGGGGACGCCATCGGCACTGCCCATACAGAGGCCGATGAGAAACGTTCGAAGCCACGCACGGAGCGGCGGCACCGAGCCCCGAATCGTCGGCAGGTCGCTTGGGTCCCGGTCGGGATGAGTGGTCATCACTGAACGCTTCCAGCATCACGCTCAAATCCCTTGTGGAGTCCCATCGTGTTATGGAGCTATCACAACGACGAAACTGCGGCTGAACAAGTAGTCCGCGACAGCGCTAGCTCCGCTGCGATAGCGTGAGCACGCCGTTCCTGAGTGTCTGGACTGCGCCGGCGGCCGGCAGGTCGATGTCGAACTCCGTCTGGAGGTGCGGGGCGTCGACGGCCACGATAGCCTCCGTTCCGATGATGTCAACTGTCACGTGGTCGTCGCTAACCTGAAGTGAGTCGAGGTCGACGGCGACCGTCCAGCCGTCGTCGTGGTCGGTGTGCGAGACGTGTAGCGGCGACCGTTCAGTTTGTGCATCCATTCGTCATCCATGAGTATGTGTTACACACATAAAGGTCCCCGTTCGGCGCGTGCCAAAGGGCGCGGTGCAAGACAATGCAGGCACTCTGTCCTTACAGGGCCGGGCCGAGATAGCCCCACGCTTGCAACCGATCCCCGTCGCCGTCGATCCAGCGCTCGCCGATGTCGTCGCGGTAGTAGCGGTTCGGGATACGGATAGCATCGACGCGCTTGTAGGCCTGCTCGCGGGCCGCCTGCATTGTTTCGCCTTTGCCCGTGACGACCAGCGGCATCCCGCTCTCGCCGGCGACCCGCCACTGCTCATCAACCCGCTTTGCGTCCTCGATGTGGATACCCTCACGGCTGTCGGATTCGAAGACGACCGCGGCGTTGCGGGAGTTCTCATCGTAGGTCTCCTCGTCGTCGAACGGGAACGGCGGGAGGACGACCCGAACCGCGACCTGATATCCACGATGGACCTCCAAGTCCGGGTCGCGCCCGTGTGCCAGATCGAGGAAGAACTGGCCCGTTTCTGATTCAAACGACTCTTCTTGGAGCGCGATGGTCGGATAACCAAAGCGCGGCGTGAACTCCAGCGGATAGATGCCGGTCTCGTTGACGATGCAGTTGATGTCGATGCTGCCGACGTACCCCTCGTCGGCGAGCCAGCCTTCCACCTTGCCGAGCGTCTCCGCGAACAGTTCGTTCCGGCCCGCCCAGAACATCGAGGTCCCCATCTCGCCGGTCGAGGGACCGATGTTGCCCGGGAACAACTTCTTGTGCTCGAAGTTGAAGTTGACTGGCTCGACGAACGAGTCGCCGTTGAAGAACCCGCAGACGGCGATTTCGACGCCCGCAACTTTCCGCTGTAGCTGGAATCCTTTCATCCGATGGCCCCACGCCTTCTTGTAGGCACGAAGCACGTCGACGATATCACTGCCGTCGTCCTCGTTCCCGACGTAGAGGAGTCGCTTGACGTTCTGGACTTCCCCAAGCGGTTTGATGACGTACGGGGCGGGGTTCTCCTGTACGTGTTGGATGCCGGCGTCGAAGTCCTCGAAGACGTGGTGCTCGATAGTGTTGACACCGTGGTCTTCGAGTATCTCCATCGCGTAGCCGCGGTCTTCTTCGAGCGCGTCCGTATTGGGCGTCCCGCCGACGACGGCGTGACCTTCGGCCCGGAGTTCCCGTGCGATTTCGCCGGTACCGATATCGCTGCCCACCCAGATGTCGTCGAAGATGACGACATCAGCCCAGTCGAGGTCCCCTCGCCAGTCGTCAGTTTTCGGGACGAACCCGTCGGCGATCTCCTGATCGCTGTTGGCCTCGATGTAATAGCGAACGTCGTGTCCCTCCTCGGTGACCTGCCACGCAATGTCGCCGATGAGCGCTGCGTCCAGCGAACAGAAGAGGAAATTTGCCATAGCACGTCTGCGAGCGGGTGCGGGGTAAACGTTGTCCGTCGTGCCGACCGCAGGTCATCCTTATGCCGATTGTTGCACGCAGGAGTGTCATGCCGGCCCGTTGGACACCCATTGCTTATTTAAATAAACCCGCTCGCGTAAGCCGAATCGTTTTAGTCCCCATCTGTAAATTGCCACGTATGACACGCGACGAACTCGCGTCCGCGAGTGAACTGCTCGAATCGGCGGCCGAAGACACTGGCAGCGATGAGGCGAGCGAACGCCTCGCCGAACTCGCCGACCAGCTTGACAGTCTTGCGACTGACGAACGCGGCCCGGACCACGGTCGACTCGCCCGCATCCAGTCGGCGCTCAACGACCTCAGTAGCGGTGACGCGGACGACGTGACCGAAGCCATCGAAGACGCCGACGACAAGATCAACGAGTACCGGTCCGACCTCGAAGGGGTCTGAGGCGGCGCTTCTGCGCCAGCGCATGGCTGTCTGGTAACTTTCTGCGAGGCAAAGTCGGTTTTCGAACGCGATAGAGCACTACGATTCGGTTGCGGTTTCCTCGTCGACCGGCTTGATTCGGTGTGTCGCGTCGTTGTAGTCTTTCGGGGCTCGTAGTCGGTAGATGACTTCGCGGGGTTCCGTATCGTCGACGTACGGTGTTTTACCGTCGTGCGTGATGACCGCTGTCTCTTCCGGCTTCAGTTTTCCGTCAAACCGGCCGACTGGCGCGTAGGCGACGCGTGGACCGGTTCGGTTGAGTGCAATGACGTACCGACCAGCGGTGTCGCCCGTGTTTGTGACCGTTATCGAAAGCGTTGGCTTGGCGGGCTCGGTGACCTGCTCTGGCCCGCCAAGCGTGATATCGAACGAGGGGAGCGGGATTTGGAGTCGGTCTCGAACTGCCTCCGGTGGCGTCCACTTCCCGCCGGGCCAGGACAATTGAGTATCGCTGGCTGAGCCGGTTTCGGGGAGGTTGAAGACCAGCGGCCCACCGGTCTCGGTGAACTGTCGGCCCCACTCGCCATCGCGATACAGGCCGTTCCTGAACGTCTCGGGGCTGTACGTCGACCCGTCGAACCTGAGTGAAAACGCGGTGCGGTCTACTCCCGAGCCCCGGATAGTTGTTGTCAGCACGAGGAACTGGCCGTTGGCTGGCTGGACAGTGATAGAGTCGGTACCCGGGACCACGACGCCGGGCATCACCGCGGCGTCGGTAACCGTCACCGCGGGCGGCGGCCCGGTGTCAGTTTCGCTGACGACCGGCGACCGGACCGGCGTCACTGTTTCGGTGTCAGCAGTCTCACCCTGACATCCAGCACCGATGATAGCCAGTCCACAGAGTGCCAGAACACGACGGCGGTACATGACTCTGGGTTGCCCTGCCCTGAATAAATGCCTTCAGAAGGCTCAGATTCTGTTTTGACCGACCGTTCCCCGTTCGACCGGAACCCACCTGCCTCCTCGCTCTCCATAGTCTGTGTTACCGAAATTCAGGCACGGTCTGATTAAATAACATGTTAATTAATGTTTGTGTCTAACCAAAAGCTTTTGACAATTCCGTTGGTTTCGGTCAAATGTATATCAGGTTGGGGGAATTGGGTGGCGGCACCTTCCCTACGTGGTGATATCAATGAGCAAATCAACGAAGGGCCGAACGGCCCCCAAATCGATGCGTCACAAGCAAATACTCGACGTAGCGGCCGAGAACCCTGAGGCGTCCATCGCAGAGCTTGCGGCCGAAGTACCGAGCGCGACAGCGGAACTGGTCGAACGGGTCCTCGAAGAACACGGCGACCCGGCTGAAACCGACGAGACGGACTCGTCCGACGAGTCACCGGCTGAACCGTCGGCGGGGTCACAGTCGCATCCGGCCCCCGAGGACCTCTCGTCGACAGAGCGCGAGACGCTCCGGGCAATTCAGCAACACCCCACCGCGTCCCAGCGAGATCTCGCAGAAACGCTCGGCGTCACCGCTTCGACCGTGAGCAATCGCGTCAACGGCATCGACGGGTTCGACTGGACGAACCGCGAGGCGTTCGCAAACGCTGTGTTCTGCGAGCAGGAGACCGGGTCGGCGACCCCCTCCGGTGAGACCGAAACCCCAGCATCCGACAGCGAATCATCGGAGTCAACAGACACCCCAGATGACGCCGACGGTCGGGTGTCAGAACCAGATACCGCGTCCGACAGCACCGAGTCCTCTATCGCGGCAGCCGAAACAGCAGCCGGCGAGGTGAACACCACACTGACAACGTTCCAGTCGACTGTTGAGGACCTTTCCGAACAACTGGCCGAGCTCGAAGGGCAGGTCGAAACCATCGCGGATGGCGGCGGATCGCCGCAATCCGACCCGTTTCAGGACCCCGAACTCGTCCATAAGGTTGTCCACGCGTGTATGGACTCCGAGAAAATATCCGAGGACGAAGAGCTCCGGATTCTAGATTCGCTGCTCTAGTTGTACTCACGCCACCGGTGGCCACATTCTTGGCACTTGAAGAATCGCGTCGGCGGTTCGTCGGCTGACCCGGTCTGTTTGATCGTGTACCACGCTTTGCCGTGCCCGCATTCCTCACAGGTCACGTCGTCGGCCGTGGGCTTCCCCTCGAAGTTCGACCCCTCCTCGGTCTCTATCAGTTCGTCGTCGCTCTGTTCGTCCGTGCTGACGAACGCCGCCGCGCGGTCCTCGTCTTTCGCGACCCGCGCGCCACAGGACTGGCAGACCATCTCGTCACCATCGGCGTGCATCATCGAGCCACAGTCGTCGCAGAACTGCATACACGCCCGTCCGACACCGAGGCAAAAAGCCGTTACTGCTCGTCTTCGATCTCGTGTTGCTCTGCGACCACCGGACAGTCCAGCAGCCGGACCGTCTCCATGTCGAGGAACTCCATGATTTCGGTCCCGTCGTTCGTGCAGTGTGCGTTCGGCGGCGCGGAGAAGTGTTCACACTGCTCACAGTAGCGGTGTTTCGACACCTCCGCGTACCGGCTCTCTGGTGTGGTTTCGTTATCGTCGTCCGCGGCGATTTCTGCCCACACCTTATCCGCGTCGATGTGGTCGACATCGACCCGCTCGAACGCGCTTTCGCCGCTCCCGAAGGGGTCTTCGCCGCGCTCGTCCATTCCCGAGAAGGGGTCATCTGAATCGGGTGACGATCCAGAAAGTGGCCTGTCAGAGTCAGTTGCCGAATCTGAACGAAACTCTTCCGTGTCGACGGCTGAGAGCAGGTCGTCATCATCAGTTGCACTGGGACCCGTCTCGGACATATCGTCGGTCGGTTCGTCGCTCGATTCGATGTCGGTCCAGCTATCGTCGGGTGGCTGGCGTGCGTCTGTCGAGTCGTTCGCGCCGTCAGGCCCCGCATCGAGGCGCTCGAACGGGTCGCCCTCGCGCTCGTCGCCGGAATCGAGTTCTTCGAAGG
The DNA here is from genome assembly GCF_011627385.1 of Haloarcula sp. R1-2. Taxonomy (NCBI): domain Archaea; kingdom Methanobacteriati; phylum Methanobacteriota; class Halobacteria; order Halobacteriales; family Haloarculaceae; genus Haloarcula; species Haloarcula sp. R1-2. The sequence goes on along the minus strand of NZ_JAANTG010000001.1, from coordinate 793,090 downwards.
GGTCTCGTTCGTCGTCACTCATTGGTCTCGCCCGGTTCAAGCTGTGCTGCGGCCACCAGCCGCGCCTTCGAGCGGATAATGCCGCCCTCGGGTCGCACGTCCGACACTGTCGTGTTACAGTGCGGACACTGGGGTTCGGTCAGGAGCCCGATATCGACCTGCTCGTCACAGTTCGAACACCGTGCCGTCGAGATGTTCTCCTGTGCCGCGGCGCGTTTCAGCCGGTCGACCGCTTTCTGGTTCTGGTCCCGGCCGCCATGGTCGTCGCGGAGGTCGCTGACGACCCAGGCGACGCGAGTGAGTTTGTCTTCGACATCGTCGAGACGGGCGTCGATGTCGGCGACTCGCTCGTCCTGCGTTTCGACCGAATCGGTCAGATCGCCTCGAAGCGCGGTGAGTTCCGTCTCCATCGCGTCAATCTCCTGTGAGAGTGCCTCGATGCGGTCGAACTCCTCGTGGCTGTGGTCAGCCGGCGCTTTCGCGTCAGCCTCCCGTTTGACCTGCACGACGCGCTCGCGAACGTCGTCGATTTTCGTCTGAAAGTCCGCTTCGAGCGCGTCAAACCGATCGGCAAGCTGGCGTTCCACCGTATCGACGATATCGGGGATCTGGGCACTCACAGCGCTCTCGGTCGCCGCTTCGACTGAGCCGTTCAGCTTCTCGTCTACGGTTGCGGCGACGACGGCATCCAGTTCGTCCGACGACGGCTGGAGGTGGTCGCCCATTTCGCCGTCCGAATCGGCTGTTGTCATGTATGCGGCCAGCAGTTGCTCCATGACGGCGTCGCGAGGCACGCCGAGTGCCTCGGCTTGCTCGGTCAGCCACTCGTCTAGATCTGCAGATAGCTCGACGTACACTCCCCCGTCATCAGTCGACTCGGAGGACATTACGACACCCTTGACGAACAACACTGATAAGGGTTTACCGCCGATTTCAGATACCGAGAGTGGAAGCGACCACGCAGCAGCGTTCTCGTTGTTCTCTGCCGACAGCTACAGCCAGTTGTCCCGCCGACTATCGCTATCGAATCTTGCGCACGTCGCTGATGTCGAAGCCGGCATCGCCCAGTTCAGTCTCGAACTGCACGATGTCCTCGTCCTCGATCTGTGAGAGGACGCCACGGAACTGCTGGACGACGAGGGTTCGGGCGCGAGTGGAGCCGCCGGATTCCCACGCGAACTCCATCGTGCCGTGGGAGGCGTCGACGAGTTGCCCGTGTCGCACCGTCGACAGCGTCTCGGGATTGATGTGCAAGAGGAGCAGACAGCCCCACTGATGGGCCGCCTTCTGAAGCCCCTGAACGAGTGAGCTGATGTCCGACCACTCGATTTCCTCACCCATGGCGCTGACAAGATCCGATAGCGAGTCGATGACGACGAGGTTGTTCGCCGCCACCTCGTTCAGCACCATGCCGAGCGTCCCGAGCAGGTCCTCCCGCTCGTGCCGCGCCCGGAGGTCGGTGATCGATGCGGTTTCGCTGGCGTACCAGTCCCGTGGCACCGGACTGATGTGGAAATATCGCTCTGAGAGGTCGTGGAACTCGACCGCCCGGCTCCCCTTATCGACCACATCGTCGTCCATCGCCAGCCGCATCTCGCTGACCAGTTGCGATTCGTTTGTCGTAAACGAAATGTAGTGGACCTCGTCCGGGGCGACAGCGTCCGGCGAACGGTCGCCGTAGTAGAGGTCGTGCAGCTCCGTGTCTACCTGTTCGAGCCCGTTGATGAGTGCGCTCGTATGCATGAACTCCCGGGAGCCAGCGCCGGCCTCGCCGGAGAGCAGGACGACGCTCCCCGCGGGCGCTCCACCGTTGATGATGGAATCAAGCTGGCGGATTCCAAACGGGATTCGATCCATACGTCCACCTACCTACGCGGTTGCTTAAACGCTTGGCCTGTCTCGGCGGCCGTGACAGGCGGGCAACAGCAAGCCACGAGGTCACCGCCAGACGGCACGGCCGAGCCGGGTTTCTGAGAGGTCGAAGTCGAAGCGGTCCGTCCAGAGGAGGCCAGCCCCCAGCAGCGCGGCCAGACCGACAGGCACCCAGTTCGCGTAAAAAAGGTTGATACCGCCCCACAGCAGGACGAAGCTCACCAGGTCATCGAGCATGAACGGGCAGTCCCGGAGTCGCTGGCGGAGCCCCGCGCGGTCGAACCCGAAGTCGAACAGGAGGACGGCGACTGATCCCGACAGGAGCCAGCCGGCGTAGTTCTGCCACGGGACGCCGTAGAACTGCGGCATCTCGTAGATCCAGAAGCCGATGGCCACAGCACCCGGATCAAGCACGAGGTCAACGAGCATGACCGTCGCCAGCGTCGCCAGCAGCCGGACCGCGGTTGACGCCGCCCTGTTGCCGAGCAACAGCAGGACGAGCAGGTAGGCATTCAGGACTAGCGGGAAGAAGAAGACCGGGAGCCCGAACGGTACCTCACCGAGCAACATTGGGCCGAGGTCGACGCCGTAGATGAACTCGCCGTAGGGCCAGCCAGTCCGGACGCCGACGAGTTCGATGCCGTACGAGTAGAGTGTCAGCGCGACCAGCGCCAGCCCGGCACGGCGGTCCACGAGCGGAAAGACGCCGGCCACGAGGGGCAGTCGCATCACGAACGTTCCGAACAGGACGAAGTAGGGGTTGAACGCGAGCGGGTCGGGCAACAGTCCCTCGGCGCTGGCAAGCAGGGTGACAGCGCCGACGAGCGGGAAAACGACGGCGATGGTAAATCGGTTCTCGGTGACGAACTGGTCGAACTGCGCGGTCGCGTCGGTCTTTGTCTCCGGGAGCGTCCAGCCCGCCAGCGTTCGGTCTTCGCCACTACCCATACAGCATCACCCACAACGCGATGAGCGTGAACACCATCCCGACAACGGTGTTGATCGCGGGATACCACCAGTACGCCTCGTCGATGTCGACGCCGATGCCGAGAATTCCGAAGACGAGGCCGGGATAGACGAGCAGTATCAGTCCGAACACCCAGTGCGTGTACGTGAACACGAACGCGGCCGTGAGCCAGCACATCACGCAGTAGTAGTAGGTGTTTGACTCGCCCAGAAACGTCGCCGTCGTCTGGATGCCGGCCTCGCGGTCGGGTTCGATATCGGGAATCGCCGAGAAGGTGTGCATCCCCATCGCCCAGAGCCACGCGCCGGCGACCGCTGTCGCTGGCGGGGCCACCCCTTCGATAGCGGCGTAGCCGATGACACCGGGCAGGATGTACAGGCCGTTCGAGATGGAATCAAGGAACGGCGTCGTCTTGAACCGCAACGGCGGGGCCGAGTACTCGATCGACAGCCCAATCCAGGCGAGCAGGGCCACGACCCCGAGCGTCGGCAGTCCGAGAACGAACAGTAACGCGAGCGCGCCGCTGGCGACGACGATGGCTGTGATAGCGGTGTCCCCGCGGTAGCTGACCTCCCGGCCCTCGTCTTTCTTGGGATTGTGCTCGTCGATGTCGGCGTCGAAAATGTCGTTGACGCCGTAGAGGAACACGTTCCCAGGGATGGTGAAGTACAGAAACAGCGCGATAGCCAGCGGCGAGAACAACTCTCCCGGGCCGTCGGCCGCGTAGCTGACGCCGACGATGACCGGGCCGCCGAGGTACAGCCAGAACCGCGGCCGGGAGAGCCGCAACAGGTAGCCCACAAGCGTCTCCTCCGGCGGAATGACGGCGGTAATGCGGTCGGTCGGGAGTTCGGGCATTACTCAGGCGATATCCTCGATGAGCGCCTCCGCGGTGTGTTCGCCGCTGATGAGACACATCGGCACGCCGATGCCGGGCGTCGTGAACGACCCCGTGAAGTAGAGGCCGTCGACGGCCGACGAGCGGTTGTTGGGTCGCAGCAGGGCGGTCTGGCGGAGTGTGTGTGCCAGCCCGAGAGCTGTGCCCTCCGTGGCGTTGTACCGCTCGCCGAAGTCGGAGACGGCGAACTGCTTCTCGTAGACGATGCGGTCGCGCAGGTCGACGCCGGTGTTGTCGGCGATGTCGGCCAGAATCTTCTCGCGGTACTCCTGGCGGATCTCGTCGCCGTCGTGCAGCCCCGGCGCGATGGGGACTAGGACGAACAGGTTCGAGTGGCCGTCGGGGGCGACGGTGTCGTCGGTTTTCGAGGGCACACAGAGGTAGTACGCCGGGTCATCGGGCCACGCGGGCTCGTCGAAGATGTCGTCGAAGTGGGGGTCCCAGTCCGTCGGCAGGACGAGCGTGTGGTGCTTCAGGGGCTCCACGTCGCCCTCGACGCCCATGTACATGAGGAAGGCGGACGGCGCGTACGTCTTGTCGTCCCAGTAGTCGTCGTCGTACTGGCGCTCGTGGTCGGGCAGGAGTTCCCGTTCGGCGTGGCCGTAGTCGGCGTTGACAACCACTTCGTCGGGGTGGGTCGTGTTGCCGTGGACTGTCTCCACGAGGAATCCATCCTTCCGCCGGGAAATCTCGTTGACTTCGGCGTCGGTCTCGTAGGTGACGCCGAGTTCCTCGCCGAGTTCGACAAGGCCGTCGACGACCGCGCCGACGCCGCCGTCGGGGTAGTACACGCCGAGGTTGAAATCGACGTGGCTCATCATGTTGTACAGCGCTGGCGTCGTCCGCGGAGAGCCACCGAGGAAGACCAGCGTGTACTGCATGATCTGCTGGAGCTTCGGGTGCTCGAAGTAGTCCTCGACGTGGCTCTGCATCGTGCCGATGAGCTGGAGACCGACCGGCGCGGCAGTCATCACGTCGAGGTCGACCCAGTCGCGCAGCTCCGATCGGTCCTCATAGACGAACTTGTTCATCGCCGTCTCGTAGTGGCGTTCGCTCGTCGCGAGGTAGTCCCGGAAGGCCTCGCCCGCACCGGGTTCGTACTCCTCGAATTTCTGGGCCATCTGGTCGTTGTCGCCGGTCACGTCGATCTGGTCGCCGTCCTTGAAGAAGACCCGGTAGTGCGGGTCGAGCCGCTGGAGGTCGTAGTAATCGCGTGGCTCCTTGCCGAAGTACGCAAAGAAGCGCTCGAACACGTCGGGCATCAGATACCACGACGGACCCATATCGAACCGGAACCCATCCACCTCCAGCCGGGAGGCGCGACCCCCGAGTTGCTCGTTTTTCTCCAGTAGCGAAACGTTCGCATCTGCGTCCGCCAGATAGCACGCAGCGGAGAGCCCACCGATGCCGCCACCGACGACAGTCACGTCTTCACCGGACAAGTCACTCATTACTAGTACTGAGGGGCTGGAGCGTCAATAAATGAGCGGCCAAACTACATCGGTATGGTATTCGTGGTCATATATCGGACCACCGAGCGACTCAGTGGGAGACGTATATGGGGATGGGGGACAGACTGACACGTATGGAACCTGACCTCACAGCACTGGACGCATATCTCGATGACGCCGGCGTCGACGGTTACCTCCTCGATGCGGATTCTGAGGTGTCAGACCAGTATTATCTCTCCGGCTTCGACGCGCCGGACCCGTTCATCACGCTGTACGACGGTGACACACATCTGCTCTTCCCGCGGAGTCTGGAGTTCGGCCGAGCCAAGCGCGAGTCGCGGGCCGAGACCGTCGAACGCTACGTCGATTTCGACCACCAGAGCAAAGTCGAGGAGTACGGCCCTGACGGGGCCGTTTCACACGTTCTCGCAGATTTCCTCGCGGCCTATGACGTAGATAGCGTGGCCGTCCCGCCGCGGTTCCCGCTCCGGACCGCAGACAGCCTGCGCGAACGTGGTGTCGACGTGTCGGCAGACACCGACGGCATCGTCACGGAGATCCGAGCAACCAAGACCGAGACAGAAGTCGACTACGTCCGGACGGCACAGCGGGCCAACGAGGCGGCAATGGAGGCTGCTGAATCGCTGCTCGAAGCGTCGGACATTGCCGAAGACGAGACGCTCGAAGTTGACGGTGAGACGCTGACGAGCGAGCGGGTGAAAGAGGAGATCGAGGTGACGCTGCTCCGGCACGGCTGCTCGCTGGACGAGACTATCGTCGCCTGCGGGGCGGACGCTGCGGACCCTCACGACTCTGGGAGCGGGCCGCTCGTCGCCCACGAGCCGGTTATCATCGACATCTTCCCGAAGGACAAGGCGACGAAGTACCACGCCGACATGACGCGGACATTCGTGAAAGGCGAGCCCAGCGAGACGGTGCGCGAGTGGTACGACCTGACCGAACGCGCGATGGAGGCCGCGTTCGACGCGCTGGAACCCGGTGCGACCGGCGCGGACGTACACGACGCGGTCTGTGACGTGTACGAGGACGCCGGCGAACCGACGCTGCGTGACGACGACCGAACGGAGACGGGATTCATCCACAGCACAGGCCACGGCGTCGGGCTGGACGTCCACGAGCTTCCACGGCTGGCGCCGAACGGCGGCGAACTCGAACCGGGGCACATCGTCACTATCGAGCCCGGCCTCTACGACCCTGCTGTCGGCGGGGTCCGAATCGAGGACATCGCCGTCGTCACTGCCGACGGCTACGAAAACTTGACCGAGTACGAGATCCAGTTTGTGGTCTGAGGTAGTTGAATCGGCCCGAAAGCTATAGTTGCAGTTTCATTCTGGCCGCCGTTACTCTATGATACTCCTTTTCAAACGGCTTGTTACCACACAACAGTATTTCTGCGCCACCATCATGAACATTTATTATGGATGGGTCAAAAGGTGGTGGTACCCAATGCTTGTATCAGATGTACGCCCTGCACGCGACACCCACACTGCACTGCCTACAAACCACAGACGCCGGCCGACACGACCCCCAGGATGACAACACGAATCACGACCCCCCGAAACGAGGACTCGTACCCGACAACCACGCTGCCCTTTGACAACGCGGACGACCAGTCTCGGTCCCGCCGCGCGCCAAAGATGTTCTCGCCGACCAATCACGCCACGATGGGCCAGTTCGACACTGAGGCCACGGACCCGCGCTAAACTGGGACACAACGCATATCCCGCAGGCAAACCTCCGTGTCGATATGGCTGATTACACCACAGTATCGATTCCGAAGGACCTCGCGGAGCGCGTCGAAGAGACCATCGAAGGGACGAGTTTCTCCAGTACGTCCGACCTCGTCCGGTTCCTGCTCCGGAGTATCGTCGTTGAACACCAGCGGGAAGGGGAACTGACCGAAGCGCAGTTTCAGGATATCACTGACCAGCTGCGAGACCTGGGCTACTTGGAGTAGCTAGGTCGCTACTGCGGATACTTCTCGGGCGGCTCGATGTCGAGAATCGTGACATCCTGCGCTTGCCCGGCTCTGTCAAAGGCTCCGAAGGCGTCGATATCCCACGGCGGGATGCCGACGAAAATCACTTCATGCAGGTCGTCGGTCTTGCTAACACCCATGTACCCCTCAGGATGGGAGACGAACCGGCCCTGCGTCTGGCCGGCTGGCGTCCCCAGGTCGACGCCGAACACTGCCTTCACTGAGGCCCCGGCTGAGGGGAGATAAAAGTCAGTGAACACCGGCGTCTCGTCCGGCAAGTCTGTGTCAGGAAGCTCTCCAGCAGGCGTGACGGCCAGCGAAATCGTCACGTCGTCAGGTTCGGCCTCGCTGGCGAGCCGTAACAGCGTCTCGACGAGTCCGCGTGTGACGTAGACCACGCCATACTTTCGCACGGCCCGGGTAAAACGGCGTCGTTTGACCCGATTTAGCCGAGCACGAGCGACTTGAGGTTCTTCGCGTACAGCCCCGGCGTTCGGCCGCGGGACCCGCGAAGCGCGTAGTCGATGGCCTCGGCGGCGTCTTCCATCACACCTTCTCCGTGCCCGACCAGCACTCGTTCGGGGTCAAGCCGCGTGAGCTTCTTCGGCGGGAACAGGCGCAACATCGGGTGGACACCGAGTCGTTCGTCGCCGGCGAGGAAGTAGTCCGCCGCCCCGACCGCTTCTGGGACGACGAGCGTGTCGTCTTCGTCGCCATACAGCGCGGCCTCTTGCCAGAACGAGTTCTTGATGATCTTGTGGACGCCGTAGTCCGTGCCCGGCAGTTGTTGGTGCATGCGTTCGACCGGTGCGTCGATATCTTCTTCGACACCTGACATCCAGTCGGGGATATACACCGGCACGTCGTGTCGATTCGCAACGGCGGCGCTGTCGCGTTTGTGCCGGTCTAACAGAATGACGACGCCAGCCACCTCGCCGAACTCCGCGAACAGGTCGTCGATACCGTCGACGTCTATCGGGTCGGCGACGAACACGCCGGCATCCGTTTTGAGGACGTGACTCGCCCGGACCATCATTTCGTCGGGATACGGGATGTAGCTCACCCCGCGTTCCCAGCGGTTCGTCTCCATCCAGCCTGCGGTTTCGTCCTGACTTTTTATTGGCATACCTCTCTGTACGAGCCTGACGCGAATAAATGGTCGAGAACGGGAAACACGTATGCCGGGGGTTGTTCCGCCGGCGAGGACGGCGTCCACAGCGGCTTTGTCGGTGGCGGTCGAAGCGCCGATATGCTCTCATCGCCCGCCTGGATCACGCTAGAGGTGAAGTATCCCGACCGTGCGACGGCGTTCTACGAGGCCTTTCTGGAACTCGACGTCGTTTCAGAGGCTCCAGACGAGGCCGTGCTCGCGGCCGGCGACACCGAACTCAGACTCCGCGCTCCGGGAACGGTTCCGCGCGGTGGGCTCCACACGCATTACGCGCTCACAATTCCCGAGCGGGAGTACGATGACTGGTACGACCGCCTCGACGAGCGCTTCGATCTGATCGAACACACCTTCGGAGACGCGCGCTCGCTGTACTTCTACGACCCACAGGGCAACTGCGTGGAACTCGGCGAGCGGGCGGTCGACGGCACTGGTGTCTCCGGCCTATTCGAACTCGTCCTCGAAGTCGAGGAGTTGTCCTCGGCGGTGGAGTTCTACACCACGCTGGGCTTCGAGCTGGTCGACGACGGCCGCGACGAAGGCCGGGTCAGGCTGTCGACCGGCGACCTCGACCTAGAGTTGTGGTCACCACGACTCGGCATCGCCGACGCCCGCGGTGGCGTCCACGTCGACTTCGGTGTCGTCGCCGAAGACCCGAAATCGACGGCAAGGGAAGTCGCTGACGACGCGCTTGCGGTCACATCGGTCGACGAGGGCGTCCGAATCAGGGACCGGGACGGCCACTACCTGACGCTGGTATCAGCGTAGGCGGCCGCTGGTGTCGGCGTGGCCGCCCAGTGATATTCGGGGATGCACTCGCTGGATGCGAATATAATGACCTCCCCTGTACTAGTAGCCGTATAGGCCCCTCATAGGTAGGTTCTTTTCGTATCGAGAGCCACGTTCGAGTCGAGGATGTCCCTGACTGACTCCCGGACTGAACACGATGTCCCCGCGAAGGCGACGCTGTTCTGTCCGGACTGTGGGCACCAGAGCAGGTACGACGGTGACTGGGCTGTGGTCGAACGGTGTGGTAGTACGCACTACCGCTGCCCGGATTGCCACACCCAGATCACGACCCGACCGCGCCACACTGACAGTGGTTCCCCTCGTTTCTTTGACGCCTACTGGCAAGCGTGGAACCACGGTATTCGCGTGTGGCACGGCCTGTTGCAGCGACTGCTCTCGCCGTGAGCGGTCGTGCTAGCTGTTCTGTCGTCGGCCGAAATCGCTACGCCCGTGGTTTCGATAGACATCACAGAGAACTGAATCGCCCACGACAGCACCGCTCCGTGGATGCAACCTGTTGTGTCGCTCAACCCAGCCGCTCAGAGTCGATGCTGACCCCCGGCGGCGTCACAATCAGGAACCCGCGGAAGTGCATCAGTTCGCCGCCGGCCTCGCGGACCGGTCGGGCGAACCCGGCTGCAAGCTCGTTCAGGTCGCCCTCGACGTTGAGGACCAGTACCGACCCGTTCTCGATGGTGTCGATCCACTGGTCGGGCGATTCCGATCCGTCAAGGACGCCGAGCACGACGCGATTGCTACCGGCCCCATCACGGTCCTCATCCATCTGGTCCTCCACGGCCTGTAGGTCCAGCCCCTCGAAATCACTCATAGCCACACACATGGGCGGATAGAGCAAAAATCCTCCCCACCTGTCTGACGCGCGGCAGTCGCACTGGCCGCGGTCGTACCTGTGTGACGTGTGTACGCATCACCGCCTTATGGACAGGTATAAATAGTGGAAGCATCCAGTTACGGGTGCTTATGTCCAACAACGAGGGCACGTCGGAATCTCCGGCGGATCGAGTTCTTCCAGGGCACACTGGATTCCACGTCTGAGATAACAGACGCACGGATTTTCGACACCACGCTGCGCGATGGTGAGCAGTCACCACGCACGTCGTTCAACTACGAGGACAAACGCGAGATAGCCGCGCTGCTCGACGAGATGGGCACCCACGTCATCGAGGCCGGGTTCCCCGTCAACTCCGACGCGGAGTTCGAGGCAGTGCGCGACATCGCCGAGTCCACGCGAGTGACGACCTGCGGACTGGCGCGTGTGGTCGAGAAAGACATCGAGGCGGCTCTGGATTCCGGTGTGGACATGGTCCACACCTTCGTCTCGACGTCGGACGTACAGTTGCAAGATTCCATGCACGCGACCCGTCAGGAGGCACTCGACACTGCCGTCGACTGTGTCGAGATGATCAAAGATGCGGGCGTCGAATGCATGTTCTCGCCGATGGACGCGACTCGGACTGACGAGGACTTCCTCGTCGAAGTCATCGAGGCCACGTCCGCGGCGGGGGCGGACTGGATCAACATTCCGGACACGTGTGGGGTCGCCACGCCGCGGCGGTTCTACGACCTCATCGAAATCGTCGACGACTGCACCGATGCCTACATCGACGTGCACACGCACGACGACTTCGGACTGGCGTCGGCCAACGCCATCTCCGGCTTTGAGGCCGGAGCCAGCCAGGCGCAGGTGTCGGTCAACGGGATCGGCGAACGCGCCGGCAACGCGGCCTACGAAGAGGTCGTGATGGCGCTGGAGTCGCTGTACGATGTCGACACCGGAATCGACACCACCCGCATCACAGAGCTGTCGCGGATCGTCGAGGAGAAGTCTGACATCGGGGTGCCGGCGAACAAGCCTGTCGTCGGGCGTAACGCCTTCTCCCACGAGAGCGGTATCCACGCTGCCGGTGTCATCGAGAACTCCGACACGTTCGAGCCGGGTGTCATGACTCCCGAGATGGTCGGGGCCACACGCGAGCTCGTGCTCGGCAAGCACACCGGAGCCCACTCGGTTCGGGAACGGCTCGTCGACGCCGGATACGACCCGAGCGAGGCGGAGGTCCGCGAAGTGACTCGCCGCGTCAAGGAGTACGGCGCGGAAGAGCAGGTCACCATGTCGGTGCTTGAACGGTTCGCCGAGGAGATCGGCGTGACCGAGGAGAGCGAGGAGGTCCGGGCGTAGGCCAATGACCTCGCTTCCGGCTGTCACTACGAGTGAGCAGCCACCGGTGAGTACCCGGTTTCGAGCGGTTGCCCGCCAACAGCTATCACAGAACGTTTATTATTCGGGACGAACTGCATTCGGATGTGATGACCGCGGCTGCTGGGCGTCAGGTTCGAACCCCCACCAGCACCGCGACCGCTATTCTCGGCGTGCGTATTGTAGGGGCACTATAGCCCCTCTCTTTACCTTTTCACCCCCGGCCGAATCGATTCGTCATACCACCACAGAGTCATCAGTCATGCACGCAGCACACACATCACCGCGGTATCGACCCCGAACACGAACAGACGGAGGGATGACACGATGAGCGAGCGCGCATCCGTCCCCAAGGAAGAGGAAGAAACAGAACCAGAAACCGAACAGGAGCCGGTCACAACGGGCGCGCAGTCGGTTATTCGCGCGCTCGAAAACGCCGAGACCGATTACGTCTTCGGCGTTCAGGGCGGTGCAATCATGCCCGTCTACGACGCGCTGTACGACTCCGATATCAACCACGTCACGATGGCCCACGAACAGGGGGCCTCACACGCGGCGGACGCGTACGGCGTCGTCACCGGCGACCCCGGCGTCTGTTTCGCCACGTCCGGCCCCGGGGCGACGAACCTCGTGACCGGCATCGCCGACGCCAACATGGACTCGGACCCGGTCATCGCGCTGACCGGCCAGGTCCCGACGGAATTCGTCGGCAACGATGCGTTCCAGGAGACGGACACGGTGGGCATCACCCAGCCGATCACGAAGGAGAGCTACTTCGCTGCCGACTCAGACACTGTCGGCGACGATGTCAGCGAAGCGTTCGCGCTCGCTGACGCCGGCCGGCAGGGACCGACGTTGGTCGACCTGCCGAAGGACGTGACTCAGGGCGAAACCGAGGTTGAACCCGGCTCCCCCGAGACGCCGGAGACCTACGAGGTGCCGGAGGAAGCCGACGACGAAAACGTCCAGGAGGCCGCAGAAGCTTTAGCCGAAGCCGACCGCCCGGTCATCCTCTCGGGTGGCGGCGTCATCAAGGCAGACGCATCGAGTGCGCTCCGTGAGTTCGCAAAGGAGTACGAGATTCCGGTCATCACGACGATGCCCGGCATCGGCTCCTTCCCCGAGGACCACGAACTCTCGCTTGAGTGGGCCGGGATGCACGGCACCGGCTACGCCAACATGGCGATTAGCAACACCGACTGCATGCTGGCCATCGGGACGCGCTTCGACGACCGCCTGACCGGCGGCGTCGACTCCTTCGCCCCCGACGCGGAGGTCATCCACGTCGACATCGACCCGGCCGAAATCAGCAAGAACGTCTACGCTGACTACCCACTCATCGGAGACGCCCGGAACGTGCTCCGGCAGCTGTTCGACGCGATGCCGCGTGCGCCGGACGCCGACGAGTGGCGCGACCAGTGCCAGACCTGGAAAGATGAGTACCCGATGGACTACGACACGCCCGACGACGAGCCGCTGAAGCCGCAGTACGTCGTCGAGCAGTTCTCGGAGATGACGCCGGACGACACTATCGTCTGTACCGGCGTCGGCCAGCACCAGATGTGGGCCTCCCAGTTCTGGGAGTACACCGAGCCCCGGACGTGGGTGTCGTCCCACGGTCTCGGGACGATGGGGTACGGCGTGCCAGCCGCCATCGGTGCCAAACTCGCCGCGCCGGACCAGGAGGTCGTCTGCTTCGACGGCGACGGCTCGTTCCTGATGACCGTGCAGGGCCTGTCGGTCGCGGTGCGTGAGCAACTCGATATCACCTACGTCGTCCTGAACAACGAGGCGGTCGGGATGGTCCGCCAGTGGCAGGACGGCTTCTACGAGGGCCGCCGGATGGCCTCCGAGTACCCGTGGATCCCGCAGTTCGACAAGCTCGCCGAGGCCTTCGGCGCACGCGGGTTCACGCTCGAATCCTACGACAATGTCGAGGAGACGATACAGGAAGCACGCGACTACGACGGCCCGAGCGTCATCGACGCCCACATCGACCCCGGGGAGAACGTCTTCCCGATGGTCCCAAGCGGCGGTGACAACGGCCAGTTCGCGCTCAACGAAGACCATCTGGACATGATCTAACAATGACTGGAGGAATGCCAGGCCCCGCGCCGGACGAACGGATGCGCCCGAAGGGCCGACGCAACACGCAGGGAATCCGCGTCGACCCCGAGGCCGAAGTGACACACGAACCGCGACAGGCGGTGCTGTCCGCGCTGGTCAAACACCGGCCGGGCGTGCTGTCGGAAGTGTCAGCGCTGTTCAGCCGACGGCAGTTCAACATCGAAAGCCTGACCGTCGGGCCGACAGTCGACGACGACACAGCCCGGATGACGATCCTCATCGAGGAGCCGGAACCGGGGATCGACCAGGCGAAAAAGCAACTGCGGAAGCTCGTGCCAGTCATTTCGGTCAGGGAACTCGAAGGCGAGGCCGTCCGCCGGGAGCTCGCGCTGGTGAAAGTCAGCGGCGAGAAGCCCGACGATGTCAATGCGGTCGCCGATATGTATAACGGGCAGGCAGTCGACGCGTCGACCGACTCGGTCACCGTCGAGATTACGGGTAGCAAGCAGAAGATCGACGCCGCCATCGAGGCGTTCAAGCAGTTCGATGTGCAGGAAATTGTGCGAACCGGGGCCGCCGCACTGGAACGCGGCCCGAAAACATTAGAGAAAGATGTCTGACGAACTTACCACAACAGTCTATTACGACGAGGACGCTGACGTATCGACAATCAACGATGAGACCGTAGCCGTGCTGGGTTACGGGTCGCAGGGCCACGCCCACGCGCTGAACCTTCACGAGTCCGGCGTCGACGTAATCGTCGGCCTCCGACAGGACTCTTCGTCGTGGGCTGACGCCGAGGACGCGGGCCTCCGTGTCGAGACGCCTGACGTGGCCGCCGGCGAGGCGGACCGCGTCGTGATGCTCGTCCCGGACACGATTCAGCCGGCCGTCTACGAGGCCATTGAGGACGAACTGGACGCCGGCGACACGCTCCAGTTCGCACACGGCTTCAATATCCACTACGGCCAGATTGAACCGCCGGAAGACGTCGACGTGACGATGGTCGCGCCCAAATCGCCCGGCCACCTCGTCCGCCGGACCTACGAACGCGGCGAGGGGACGCCGGGTCTCATCGCGGTGTATCAGGACGCGACCGGCAACGCCAAGCAGGAGTCGCTGGCCTACGCGAAGGGCATCGGCTGTACCCGCGCTGGCGTCATCGAGACCTCCTTCCAGGAAGAGGTCGAGACGGACCTCTTCGGCGAGCAGGCCGTCCTCTGTGGTGGCGTCACCGAGATGGTCAAGGCCGGCTTCGAGACGCTGGTCGACGCCGGCTACGCGCCGGAGATGGCCTACTTCGAGTGCCTGAACGAACTCAAGCTCATTGTCGATCTGATGTACGAGGGCGGCCACATGGGCATGTGGAACTCCGTCTCCGACACGGCCGAGTACGGCGGCCTGACCCGCGGTGAGGAGGTCATCGACCGTGAGGGCATGGAGCAGATCCTCGAAGAGGTCCAGAACGGCGAGTTCGCTCGCGAGTGGATCAACGAGAATCAGGCCAACCGACCCGCCTACAAGCAGTATCGCGACGCCGAACAGAACCACCAGATCGAAGCCGTCGGCGAGAACCTGCGCGAACTGTTCGCGTGGGGTGAGGACGCCGACGCAGAGAAGACAGAAGCCCCAGCAGATGACTAACGAACGCACGGATCCAACGGACGGCAAACAGAGCGAATCGCGCACAACGATGGGGAGCATCCAGCACACCCACCCTGAAACCAACGGAACCTTCGGCGCGGTGTTCCGCCGCGGCCCGGTCGTGGCCGCCGACGGCGGCGAACGCGGCGCGGAGGAGGAGGAGACTGACGAGACGATGGAGGACATCGACCACGAAGCACCCGACGAGGGTGTCACCCGCGCGTACGAACGCGGAACTGAAGGACGGGACGAGACAGTATGAGTCAGGGAACGCTGTACGACAAGGTATGGGACCAGCACAAAGTCACGACCCTGCCGAACGGCCAAGACCAGCTGTTCGTCGGGCTGCACCTCATTCACGAGGTCACCAGCCCGCAGGCTTTCGGCATGCTCAAAGAGCGTGGTCTTGAGGTCGCACGCCCGGACCTGACCCACGCGACGGTCGACCACATCGTCCCGACCGCCAATCAGGACCGGCCCTACAGCGACGACGCGGCCGAGACGATGATGGCCGAACTTGAGGAGAACGTCCGCGACGCCGGTATCCAGTTCTCTGACCCAACGACGGGCGACCAGGGTATCGTCCACGTCATCGGCCCGGAGCAGGGCATCACCCAGCCCGGCAAGACCATCGTCTGTGGTGACAGCCACACCTCGACCCACGGCGCGTTCGGCGCGCTCGCGTTCGGTATCGGGACGAGCCAGATCCGCGACGTACTGGCGACCCAGACCATCGCGATGGAGAAACAGAAGGTCCGCAAAATTGAGGTCACCGGCGAACTCGACGAGGGCGTCGAGGCAAAGGACATCATCCTCGAAATTATCCGCCGGCTCGGGACCGAGGGCGGCGTCGGCTACGTGTACGAGTACGCCGGCGAGACAATCGAGAACCTCGACATGGAAGGTCGGATGTCCATCTGTAATATGTCCATCGAGGGCGGCGCTCGCGCGGGCTATGTCAACCCCGACGAGACCACCTACGAGTGGCTCGAAGAGACGGACTACTTCCAGGAACACCCCGAGAAATTCGAGGAACTCAAGCCCTACTGGGAGTCCATCCGCTCCGACGAGGACGCCGAGTACGACGACGTGGTCGAAATCGACGCGGGCGAACTGGACCCTGTCGTCACGTGGGGGACCACGCCCGGCCAGGGCATCGGTATCGACGACCCGATTCCGGAACCCGAGGATCTGGCCGACGACAAGGTCGACACCGCCCGCCGCGCCCAGAAGCACATGCGCGTCGAGCCCGGCGAGACGATGGAAGGGTACGACATCGACGTTGCCTTCCTTGGCTCCTGTACCAACGCTCGGCTGCCTGATCTCCGCCGCGCGGCCCGCATCGTCAAGGGCCGTGAGGTCGCCGACGACGTGCGAGCGTTCGTCGTCCCCGGCAGCCAGCGCGTCCAGCGCGCCGCCGAGGAAGAAGGCCTGAAGGACATCTTCGAGGAGGCCGGTTTCGAGTGGCGCAACGCCGGCTGTTCGATGTGTCTGGGCATGAACGAGGACCAGCTGGAAGGCGACGAGGCCTGTGCTTCCTCCTCGAACCGGAACTTCGTCGGCCGGCAGGGCAGCAAGGACGGTCGGACCGTCCTGATGAACCCGCGGATGGTGGCTGCGGCGGCCATCACCGGCGAAGTGTCTGACGTGCGCGACCTGAAGGAGGTGACCCTGGCATGAGCGACGCGACTGAGGACATCCCTGAAGTCGACTACGTCGAGGGGTCTGGCATCCCGATCCACGGGAACGACATCGACACGGACCAGATAATCCCTGCGCGGTTCATGAAGGTCGTCACCTTCGACGGGCTGGGCGAGTTCGCCTTCTTCGACCTGCGGTTCGACGACGAGGACAACGAGAAGGACCATCCGTTCAACGAGGAGCGGTTCCAGGACTCGAACGTGATGGTGGTCAACAACAACTTCGGCTGTGGCTCCTCCCGCGAACACGCGCCACAGGCCCTGATGCGCTGGGGCATCGACGCCATCATCGGCGAGGGCTTCGCCGAGATTTTCGCCGGAAACTGTCTGGCGCTCGGCATCCCGACGGTCACCGCCGACCACGAGACGATCAACGCGCTCCAGCAGTGGGTTGATGACAACCCCGACGGCGAGATTGAGGTTGACGTGCGGGCGGAGACTGTCACCTACGGCGACAACGAGATCAACGTCAGCGTTGACCGCGCCCAGCGCGAGGCTCTCGTCGAGGGCAACTGGGACACGACGGCGCTGATGAAGGCTAACAAGAACGCTATCGAGGAGACAGCCTCGCAGTTGCCGTACCTCGATCAGACGCGGTCGGATATCGAAGCGGACGATTGACGCGAGGTCACTTTGTGACCTCGGTTTGTGCGAACGGCAGAGCCGTGCGCGCAGTGCGCTCATTTTGAAGCGCCGATATCCAGATCGCGGAGGGCAGCTACTACCGTCGGCCTCTGTCGATTTCTCCCTTGGAGATGGCAAGACCAATAGCTGTGCGGGGCGCGTTCTTCCTGCATGGACCAGATTCGGGAGATACACATCGCGCCGCTGGGGCACGAGCGTGACCGGATCGCCGAGCCGATTCACCAGCACAACGCCGACGACGTGTACCTCCTCACAGCGACCACAGAGCTGTCACGGTTGACGCCGTACCAGCAGGCACTCGTCGAGGAACTGGACGCCAACGGCGTTAGCGTCGAACTACACCGAGCGGATTTACACGACCTCTACAACGTGCTGGCCGAGGTCACGACACTAACTGCGGACCATCCCGAGGACATCGTGCGCGTCAACGTCTCGAGCGGGCCGAAGGTGGCGGCTATCGGAAGCGCCATCGCGTGTATGGCGACGGCGGCGACGGCATACTACGTCCATCCCGAGGAACACGTCCCATCGGTCGCTGTGGAGCCACTCACCTGCGGGATGGAGCGCGCGGAGGTCCTCCCGTCGTATCCCATCGAAGCTATTTCTCGTGACCAGGTCGCGGTGCTGGACTATCTCAAGCGGACAAATACGGACACCTACACCGCAAAAAAGTCGGACCTCATCGAGTTCGCCGAGGACGCCGGTCTTTCGTTCATCGACGACGCCGACCCGGCAAACGAGAAGGCGAAGTTCGCGCTGTTGAACGCGAACATCGTGGACCCGCTGGTCGAGGACGGCTACATCGAAGTCAACGATGTCGGACGGACGAAACAGGTTGCACTGACAGAGACCGGTGAAAACGTTCTCCAAGCGTTCCGACACAAACTCTGAATATATGTCACACAGACGGTTGTAACACGCAAGAAACAGAACCTAATGCTTTCATAGTTCCACATTATATTTGAACACAGTTGGGCGACGCCCACATGAACCACTTCTCGATAGATGACATCAGGGTACTCCACGTTGACGACGACCCCGGCTTCGCCGAAATCGTCTCAGAATTCCTCGAACGGGAAGATGACGCCTTTTCCGTGGAGACCGCGACGAGCGTCGACGATGCACTGGTGATGCTTCAGGACACCCAGGTCGATTGCGTCGTCAGCGACTACGATATGCCCCAAAAGGACGGACTGGACTTCTTGGAACTGGTCAGGGATGACTACCCCGATCTCCCGTTTCTCCTGTTCACCGGCAAGGGATCAGAGGAAATCGCGAGTCGAGCGATTTCGGCCGGCGTCACTGACTACCTCCAGAAGGAGGCCGGAACGGAGCAGTACACCGTATTGGCAAACCGAATCAGGAACGCGGTCCGGAGCGCACGGGCCGAAACCGCGGTCCAGCGCACGGAGGACAGGTACCACAACCTCGTCGACACTGCGCCGATCCCGATTCTCCTTTTCGACCGTGACTGGAAGGCCCTGTACGCCAACGAGGCGGCCATAGCGTTCCTCGATGCGGACTCCTTCACAGAGATAGCCGGAAAGAAGGCGAGCGACTTTCTCCATCCTGACGAGAGGGACGCGGCCAGAAAGCGGTTCCAGCGGCTGATGCGCGAGGGCGTCTCGGTTCCGGAACGAGAGTACCGCGTGATGACCGCCGAGGGCGAGGTGAAGACAGCGACGATTGCCACCGCACCCGGCTACTACCGCGGCGAGCAGGTCGCTCAGGCGATGGTGTACCGATAGCCGGGAGACAATTGCATATTTAGAATGTTGGACGACGCCGTTTGTCTGTCTCAGTCCGTGGATTACACCAGTAGTAGCAATTGTATTGATAGTATACATAGTATCAACTGTTTCTGTAGTATTGAGATAGAACCTACATAGTCGCCATCGCTACGAACAGTTGCGCACGGGTCGCCAGCGATCACCCCCGATTCGCTTCGGCCCTCCACACGCTCACGTCGTCCGCTGGTCACCCGTGCCATCCCCCTGAGCGTGTCCGTTTTCTGTGTTGCCGAGCCGATATCGCACCCCGTTCACTCGCGTGTGGAGCGCCGCCAGTTCACAGGAGACGTTCGGAACCGATACGCCGGAACCGAACGACTTTCACCAGCCGGCTACGTGCCTCCCGCTATGACACACGAGATAGCCGTTATTCCGGGCGATGGAATCGGACAGGAGGTCACACCCGCCGCGGTCGAAGTGCTGGAGGCCATCGACGGCGTCGACTTCGACTTCGTCGAGGGTGAAGCCGGCGACGCAGTGAAGGAAGAAACCGGCGACGCGCTCCCGGAGGAGACGCGCGAACTGGCGGCCGACGCCGACGCGACGCTGTTCGGCGCGGCTGGCGAGACAGCGGCCGATGTCATCTTGCCGCTCCGGCAGGTCGTCGGTTCCTTCGCAAACGTCCGCCCGGCCCGCTCGTATCCGGGACTCGATGCCGTCCAGCCCGACACTGATATCGTATTCATTCGGGAGAACACCGAGGGTGTCTACAAGGGCATCGAGAGCGAGATTTCGGAAGGCGTCACTACCTGTACGCGGGTCATCACCGAAGACGCCTCTGAGAAAATCGCCGAATACGGGTTCAGCTACGCGAAGCAGAATAGCTACGACGATGTGACGATTGCCCACAAAGCCAACGTCATGCGCACTACAGACGGGCTGTTCCTCGATGCGGCCTCGGCAGTCGGCGAGGACCGGGACGCGTCCTACGATACGGCGCTCATGGACGCGCTTGCGATGCATCTGGTCATGAACCCACAGGATTACGGCGTCGTCATCTGTCCGAACCTCGCCGGCGATATGCTATCGGACCTCGCCGCGGGCCTTGTCGGCGGCCTCGGCCTGCTGCCGTCGGCCAACATCGGCGAGGAGAACGCGCTGTTCGAGCCGGTCCACGGCTCCGCCCCGGACATCGCTGGCGAAGGCATCGCCAACCCTTCAGCGATGATTCTCTCCGCAGCGATGTTGCTCGACCACCTCGGCTACGACGAGCAGGGCGATGCAGTTCGGACGGCTGTCGAGTCCGTGCTCGATTCGGGGCCTCGAACGCCGGATCTGGGCGGCGACGCATCCACTGAGGACGTGACCGCCGCGGTTATCGACGCACTGTAAGCAGTTTTCTCGCGTTCTATCTGGGCAGAAACAAGCACGGCCCAATAGAAAGAGGTAAAACCGAAGCGAAACAATCACAGCCGAAAGAATGCTCCCGGCCGAGCGAAAGCGCACTATCGTCCAGTTGGTGACAGAGCGAGACGGCTGTTCAGTGTCGGAGCTGGCCGCGGAACTGGAGTTCTCGAAGGCGACGATACGCCGTGACCTCCGGGACTTGGAATCACAAGGCCGGATCGAGCGGTCCCACGGCGGCGCGGTGCCGGCGTCCTCCGTCGGGACCGAACGCCCCTACGGCCAGCGTGAGGTTGACCACTACGCCGAGAAGCAGGCGATTGCGGAGCGGGCCGCTCAGGAAGTCCGGGAAGGGCAGGTGGTTTGTTTCGATGCCGGGTCGACCACAATGGAGGTTGCGCGTGCGATCCCGGATACCGACTACGTCGCGGCGACGAACATGCCGGACCTCGCCACTGAACTGGCCGAGGGGGATGTCGACACCAAACTCACCGGTGGGAGCCTCCGACCGCGAACCCGCGCGCTCGTCGGCCCGACGGCCGAGCGCGCCGTCGAACGGATGAACTTCGACCTGCTGTTTCTGGGGACGAACGCGCTCGACAGCGCCGCCGGGCTGTCGACTCCGAACGAGGACGAGGCGGCGATCAAGGAACTGATGGTCGAGCGTGCCCGCCGGGTCGTGCTGGTCGCCGATGCGTCGAAGTTCGGCGACCGGAGTTTCGTCAGCTTTGCCGCTCTGGATGAGGTCGATCTGCTTGTCACCGATGCCAGCCCGCCCGGGGCGCTCGCTGCGGCACTCGCGGACGCCGACGTGGCTGTCGAGGAGGTCAGCACATGATTGTCACCGTCACCTACAATCCCGCGGTCGACCAGACGATCCAGTTCGACGAGCAGATGGCTCCCGAGCGTGTCATGCGGGCCAACAAAGCGCAGTTCGACGCCGGCGGGAAAGGCATCAACGCCGCGCAGTTCCTCACCGCGATGGACCGGCCCTGCGTTGCGATGGGACTCCTAGGTGGGTTCACGGGGTCGTTCATCAGAGAGACGCTGCAAGACGACGGCGTCGAGACAGCCTTCATCGACGTGGACGGGACAACGCGGCTCAACACCACCGCTATCGCAGCCGCGGAGGAGTACAAGCTAAATCAGGCCGGCCCGACTGTCGGCGAGTCGATTGTCGACGCGCTGCTCGAACAGGTGCGAGCGCAGTCCCCCGACCGCGTACTCATCGGTGGGAGCCTGCCGCCGGGGCTGTCCCCCGATGCTATCGACCGCATTGCGGCCGGTGGCGACTGGGAGACCATCGTCGACACCGGCGGCGATGTCCTTCGAGAACTCGACGCGCAGTATGGACTTTGCAAGCCGAACCGCGCCGAACTCGGGGACGCGACCGGGGCCGACGTCTCTACCGTCGAGGGGTGTGCGGACGCGGCGGACGCGTTCCGGGACCGGGGCTTCGACCGGGTGCTGGCCTCCCTCGGCGCGGACGGCGCGGTCCTTGTCGGCGACACAGGCCGACTGTACGCGGAGGCGCTCGACATCAATGTTGTCGACACCGTCGGGGCCGGCGACGCGCTCCTCTCTGGCGTCCTGAGCGCCTGGGAAGCCGGCGCGGACGACGAGACGGCGCTCCGGACCGGCGTGGCCGTCTCATCGCAGGTCGTCCAGCGGGCCGGCACGGCCGTTCCGGACCTGAACGATATCGGCTCACTCCGGGATGGCGTGACGGTCCGACGGCTGTAGCAGGCGGAAACTGGTTTTGGCGGCAGTCGAAAAATCAGAAACGGTGCGGACCGCTCAGAACTTCTCCAGATACTCGTCGACGAACGCGCGCACGTCGGCCAGCGACGGCTGGTCCGCGGTCCGGACGAAGTAGCCGGCGACGGCGTTGCCGACGACGACGGCGGCCGCAGGCGAGAGGTCGGCGATGCGGGCCAGCCCCAGTCCGGCGTTGAAGTGGTCGCCGGAGCTGGTCGTCAGCTCCGGGTCCGAGACCGAAGGCACGGCCACGCTGTCGGTGCCCGCGGCGGTGACGACGACCGACTGCTCGACGCCGTGGCCGACGAACCAGGTCGGTTCCAGCGCCTCGAACACTGCCTCGGCGTCGTCGGCGAACGACCGCTCGGCGTCGCCGGCGTAGGCGTCCGCGAGGACACCCGTTTCGGCACGGTTCGACGTGACCACCACGTCGGTCACTTCGTCCAGCCGGCCGATGGCCTCCCGACCGGCGCGCAGCCGGTCGGCGTCGAGTTTTCGTACGTCACCGGGGTCGACCAGCACGGTCTTGGGCGGGTCGTCAATACCATCCCACAGGGTACGGAGGCCGTCGAAGACCGTCGGCAGGTCTGGCGTCTCTGACCAGTAGCCAGTTCCTAACAGGCTCGCGCCGTCGAGTTTCTCGGCCAATCGGTCGTGGCCGAAGGCCGCGTCGAGTTCGGCCCAGTCAAGCGACATCGTGTCGCCGATTTCCGTGAGCATGAGCTTCCCGTCGTCGAACTCGACAGCGTCGGTGACGCCGGGTTCACCCAGCGAATGGAGTTCGTACTCGCCGAACTCCGTCTCGAATGCGTCGTGGACCGGGTCGCCGTACATCCCGACCATCACGGGGTCGAACGACCAGCCGCCGAAGGCCCGCGCGAGGTGGCTGGTGTGGCCGCCGGTTCGGCTGCCCTGCTGGAGCCACTCGAAGGAGAGCGAACTGTCGGCGGCAACGGAGCGGTCGATACGGTCGCCGAAACTCTCCAGTGTAGCGAGGCGCTCGTGGCTCTCGGGGTCGATGCGGTCAGCGACGACCTCTCGGACGCGGTCGAGGTAGCCGTCGAAACCGAAGACGACCTGCCCGGTATCGATAGCGTCGGGGAGCGCGTCGCTGGTGGGCAACGCCTCATCCGCTGTGGCGACGGCTCGGCGCGTCTCCTCGTCCATGGCCTACAGGACGTCGTCGGCTGTCGCGTCCTCGAAGATGACGCCTTCGAGTTTGTCCAGAATGTCGTAGGGGTCGTCGCGCTGCCAGACGTTGCGGCCGACCGCGAGGCCGGCGACGCCGACGTCCATGCAGTCCTCGACGAGTTCGAGGAAGTCGCGGTCCGAGGTCTTCGACCCGCCGGAGAGCAGGACGCGGTTGTCTGCGGCCGAGCGGACGGCGTGGGCCATCGCTTCCTTGTCGCGCGGGTACTTGACCTTCGTGAAGTCAGCCCCGAGTTCGAGCCCGATTCGGGCCGCGTAGGCGATGGTCGAGGGGCTCCGGTGCTCCTTGATGGCCTGTCCGCGCGGGTACGACCACATCGCAATCGGCAGGTCGTGGTCGCGGGCGTTCTCCTGCACCGGGCGGAAGTCTTCGAACATATCGGTCTCGCGGTTGACACCCGGGTAGACGGTGTAGCCGATGGCGTCAGCACCGAGTTCGGCCGCGTAGTCGACCGACCAGTTCTGGGGCGAGTACGGGTCGCCCATCCAGAGGTCCGAACCGCCGTTGAGCTTCGCCAGCAGGTTCACGTCGTCCTCGTAGCTCGGGTAGTACGTTTCGGCGAGGCCCTTCCCGACAGCTAGCGCCGTCACGGCGTCGTGGGTCGCCATCTCGAACACCTCACGCGGGTCGAGGCGCTCCTCGACGCCGCTGAACTGCTTGGGACCGTGTTCCAGCCCGTGGTCGTGTGCTAACACCAGCGTCTTGTCGTTCCGTACGAGCGGTGAGTCACCCAGTGGTCGCATGTGTCATGTTTCTACCCAGAACGACCATTAACCGTTTTCGGTTCTGATTTGTTACTACTGTTCGCGTTTGTTTTTGAGCGAGGGCGGGAATTAAGTGTGTTCCAGTGAAAGGTTCGGTTATGCCATCCGTGGAACTGGACGCCGAAACAGTGGCGCGCCTTGACGACCTCCGTGTCGAGGACGAGTCGTACGACGAAATCGTGACGGAACTCATCAACATCTACGAGGCCGAGGAGCTAACACTGTTTCACAGCGGCGACTAACCCTGGGCCTGCTCACAGACGGACTTCCAGCGCCCGTTCGACTCCAGTTTCTCCTGCAGTTGCTCAGCGTACGCCTGTGCGAGCCGTGCCGCCTCTTCCTCCTGTTGTTTGTTCCCGCCACCGGACCCACCTAGTCCAAGCGCGTCCTTGACACCTGAGAGGAGACCGCCGCCTGAGCCTCCGGACTGGTCACCGCCGGGACCGCCCATCGGCCCTTGATTGGCGACCCGTTCCATCTCGGGCATGACGCTAGAGAGCTTCGACGTATCGGCGACGATTCGAGCGGCGTCTGGGTCACCCGGGTTCTCGATCTCGAACTCAACGGCAGTCATCACCAGCCCCCACTGCTGGCTTGAGAACGACGACGCTTTGACCTGTTCGTTGAACCGCTGGTCGACCGCCATCCGTTCGCCGGCGATGCGGTCGGTCCAGTTTGAATCGCTCATAAACTGGTGTTTGCGGGCCGGCGGTATGAGCGTTTCCCGCTCCGTGCGGTGTTCTACGGTAAAAAGTACCGTGTCCGGGCCGACTGTTACGGCGCTGACTGCCGCGACCGCTACGTATTATTGTCTCCAAAACGGTTCCAATATGTTAAGTTAGCTCATGATATACTTGTATCTCAATGACTACTGAGTTTGGGACAGGGCAGGCGACGGGGGACTCGGGAGATGCAGCAGCGATGGACGCCATACGGGAAGCTATGGCCGACATCTCGGCCAGCGAACCGGACTTCTGTCAGATTTTCTGCTCCCCGGCATATGATTACGATGCGGTACTGTGGGGTGCGCGAAGTGTTGTCGGTTCAGATACCGAAATCGTGGGCTGTTCGTCTTCCGGGGAGTTCACTGAAACCGGCTCGGGGAACGGAACTGTTACAGTCGGCGTCGTTTCGTCGGACTCGATGCGGTTCTTCTCCAGCATTTCGACTGAACTCAGTGCTGATCCCGAACGCTGTCTGTTCGAAGCCGTTCATGACCTCCCCGCGAGCGGCGACCCTGCTGTCGATGGGTATCCGCATCGGACGATCATCAACCTCCACGACGGCATGGCCGGAATCGGAAACAAGGTCACGCGACTCACCGAGCAGTACCTCGACGACGAGGAGACGCCGGTCGTCGGCGGGTCTGCGGGTGACGACCTCCAGTTACAGCAGACCCACGTCTTCCGGAACGACCGCGTCGAGACGGACGCCGTCGTCCTCACGCTCATCGCCGCAGAGGACGCGCTCCCGGTGACCGTCAATCACGGCCACGAACCGATCTCCGAGGCGATGACGGTAACCCGTGCAGAGGGAAGCACTGTGTACGAACTCGACGGCAGACCTGCCTTCGAAGCCTGGCGGGACGCGATTCGGGAGGACGCGATGGAGACATACGATATCGATGTCGACGAGCTGGAGGCGGGGTCGGAAGACCTTGTCATGTTGCTCGGTCGCTACGAGCTCGGTATCGAGTCGGAGCCAGAATCTGACGCGGACGGACTCGCTTCCCGAATCAAGACCTTCATCGAGAGTAAACTCATCTCGACGACGGGATACAACATCCGATGGCCGGGCCATACAACCGACACCGAGGGGCCGCTGGACTTCGCTGTCACTGTCTCCGAAGGAACGGAAGTGGTGGTGACACATAGCAATAAATCCGACCAGGTGTATGCGGTCCGGAACGCCGCCAACAACGCTGTCAATGAACTCCGCGGCGGAAGCGTCGCGGGTGGGTTCGTCTACGACTGTGCCTGCCGTGCGATGATTCTCGGCGAGGATTTCGATGACGCCGTCGACACGATTCACAGCGCTATCGACGCGCCCTTCGCCGGCTTCGAAACCTACGGTGAAGTCTGCTCGGCCGACGAGGATTACACTGGCTATCACAACACTTCCTCAGTCATCCTGCTGTTCCCGGAGTAACGACTACGGGACTGCGACCAGCGAAGAATAAACGCCACTCTTGTTCCTGTCCCTCAGACGCCGGACTCGATGGTGATTTCGGCGTGTAGCTCATCCTGCAGCGCCGAGTGGACGTGACAGATGTCCTCGGCGAGTTCCACGATATCCTGCTCTTCGTCGGCGAGTGACGCCTCGACCTCGACGTGGAAGTCAATGTATTCCAGGTCGTCGTCCTCATCGAGACCCGCAGCGACCTCGACATCGACGCTGCCGATGTCCTCGTGGCCGTACTTGTCGGCGGCGACGCGCAGTGCCGGGATATAACAGGAGGCGTAGTCGGCGGCCAGAATCTCGTTCGGCGACGGGCCGTTCTCGCTCAGCGCATCGACGATAAGTTCCCACTCGCCGTTGATAATACTCTCTACTGTGTATCCTTCCTCGCAGGTGCTCTCGACTTCGATATCTGCCATAGCAATCCTGTGGACACGGCCCTCCCCCTAAACGTTTCCTGCATGGCATTTCTGTGCGGGGCACTGCCGAAGGATAATACACTTCCAGCCCGTACAAAGAGGCAATGGAACACCTCGCACCGTCGAACGTGCCGGTGTACGCGACGCGGGAACACCAGCGCGAGATCTGGGAGCGCTGTCGGGACCGTGGACACCCGGTCCTCGCCGTCAGAGAGGCGACGCGGGGATTCATCGTCCGGTACGACCTCCAGCACCTGTCCTATGAGCTCTCTGACGCCACCGTTCAGGCGCTTCGGGACCGTGTGCGGTCCCGCCGACCGTACCCGACGACGACGGACCCGATCTCGGAGACGGAGGGCGTCGGCGGCGAGGCCGGCCCGGTGTCCGGCGAACTCCACGCGGGTACCGAACAGGCTGCCAGAGAATTAGCCTCGCACATCTCTGGGTTCGTGCTGGACCGGTCGAACTGGCGGTAGTGCCGAACCAACACGGCTGTGGCTTTTTTACACAGCCGTGCCTTGTTGCCCTATGGCAGTCGCCCGACACGAGACCGGTCCGTTTGCGACCGTGAGTGCCCTGGCCTCGCAGGTACATCCGGTGTTCATGTTGCCACCGCTCGCGACGTCGCTGTTCGGTGGGTTGCTCTCCGGTGGGTTCTGGCCACCGGTGGCTGTGCTCCATGCGGGCGCGATGTTCTTCGCCGTCTACACGGCCCACGTCAAGGACGGCTACGTCGATTTCCACGTCCGTGGCGAGGACGACGACCATCCCCTCACTGGTGCTGGCTGTCGCATGGCGCTGGTCGGTGCTGGTGTCGGCTTCGCGCTCTGTACGGCGGCCATCTGGCTGCTGGTCGGTCCCGGCGCGGCACTGCTGACGCTTCCGACCTGGATTATCGGCTACACCCACGCGCCGCAACTGGATATGAATCCCGTCGGCGCGACGATGGGCTATCCGGCGGGTATCGCGCTGGCGCTACTGGGCGGCTACTACGCGCAGGTGACGACGCTGACGCCGCGTGCCGTCGGTCTCGCGGCCGTGTTCCTCCTGTTGCTGACCGGCATCAAGATCATCGACGACGAGCAGGACTACGACTACGACCGGTCGATACAGAAACGGACCGTCGCTGTCGTACTGGGTCACCAACGCGCCCGACAACTCGCGCTCGGCCTGTTCGGAGTGGCCCTCCTTGGAATCGTGGGGCTGTCCGTGGCATTGCCCGGTATCCCGCCGAGTGCTGCGGCGGCCGCGCTCGTCTTCGGGGCGGTCGCGGCTATCGCTCAGCGAGGCGACCCCGAAACTGCGACGATGCTGCTGATTCGCGGGTCGTATCTCTTGTTGGCCGTCCTCGTGACCGCTGTCTGGTTCCGGCCGCTAGCGTGAGGACGTAGCTGTTCTGGCAGTCATGTGTTCGCTGGCTGTTCGAAACTGCTATCGCTCGAAACCGCCCTCGTCAGTCAGCCCGACACGTGTGTGAGGACGTGGGTCGCGGAGACGACCAGCGAAATCGTTACCATCGAGACAGCCATGACACCGGCGACGACCGGTGAGAGGTTCCCGGTGAGGCCACCGACTGCGAGCAGCACGGCGGCAATGATCGTACAGACCAGCAGGGCCAGATGGACGAATAGCCACGGACCGATACGTCGCAGTGAATCGAGCAGCGTCTCGACTCCCGACGGCTGTGTGGGCCGAACTCGCTTACCGGGCCGGTAGTACTCCGTGGCAGTCCCGTAGCCCGTGCTCCCGCCCCGAGTCTGGGTGGGCCGCTGTGTCGCTTTCGCCGCTGCCTCGCCCGTCGTCTCTGCATCGGCCCGCTGGTCGACGTACTGCTGTGCGATGTCACTGACACCGCCCGTGGCTGTGCCTCCGTCCGCGCCGCTGTCGACGTGCCTGTTGACGTATGCGTCGTGACCGAGTCGGTCGTATCGCGCTCGCTCGGCCTCATCAGTGAGCACGTTCTTCGCCTGCGTGAGTCGCTTGAACCGTTCTCCGGCGGCAGGGTCGTCACTCACGTCCGGGTGATGCGCTTTCGTCTGCTCCCGGTAGGCGCGGACTATCGTCTCTTCGGTGGCATCTGGGTCCACCCCCAGAATACCGTAGAACGTCGCTTCCATACACACCCCTGTGTATTTATCCAGTTGGACTAGGCGTATAATAAGGTATTCACTCCCTCACGCTACGATATCGCTCGTCTGTCGCCGAGTCGCCGGACTGAAACTGCGTGGCCACCACCGTCTCTGTATGGACGAAGACACCGAGGACTGGGAGACACAGTTGCAAGCCAACCGGGACGAGAAAGACCGCTTTTTTTCCGAACACCGCCAATCACCGATTCCGCCGGAGGAACGCGATGATTTCGACGGACTCAGCTACTTCGACCCGGACCCCGACTATCGGGTCGAAGCAACGGTTACCGTCCACGAGACACCAGAATCAGTCGATCTGGAGACGAGTGACGACCGAACAGTGCGCTATCTCCACGTCGCAACGCTCTCGTTCGACCTCGACGGCGAGTCCCGCGACCTCCATGCGTTCCGGCAGGCCGCCGACGAGTCACGGACGCTCTTTGTTCCGTTCCGGGACAAGACGACCGGGCAACAGAGCTACGACGGCGGCCGGTACATGGAACTGGAACCCGACCGCGACCTGAGTGACGGCGACGAGATTACGCTGGATTTCAATCTCGCGTACTCGCCGTTCTGTGCCTACAGCGACACCTTCTCCTGTCCGCTCCCGCCGGAGTCAAACTGGCTCGAAACTGCGGTGACGGCCGGGGAGCGGATAGACTGAGGCGTCTTTGCCGGCAGTCACGACACCAACACCAAACGAATTGTTTACACATCGCCACGACCAAGACAGTGTATGGCAACGGCGACCCGCGACCGTCCGATTCTGCAGGCCTTCCAGTACGGGTTTACGCTTTTCTCGGCGCTTTCGCTGGGTGTGATAGGACTCGGGTTCGGATCAGTCCTGCTCCTTACCATCGCTTTTTCCCTGTCACTCGGCGCAGGAGTCCAGATAACCGAAGTACAGACACTGGTTCTTGGGTTGATAACGGTCCAGGGAATCGGCTGCCCGGTCATCGCATACACGTACATCAAACTCAGGCCGGTGATCAGAGCGAAGCTCCGTGAGGTATTCTCGTATGCGCCAGACACCGGAGCATTCAGTATCGGCATTTCTGTGCCGAGCCTCCGTGAGGTCGGCATCGTCGTGCTGGGCTACGCCAGCGCAATGGGCGGGCTCGTAGTGGTGGCTGTCGTCATCACGGCGCTCGTCTCGATGTTCGGGATAGAACCGGCAACCAATCAGGCAGCGGAGACCGGGATGGAGAACCCCGATGTCCTCCTCCTGTTGATTCCCGCCTCCTTCCTCCTCATCGGCCCGGGCGAGGAACTGCTGTTCCGCGGCGTCGTTCAGGGCCGCATCCGGGACTACTTCGGCCCGATTTCGGGCGTCGCCATTGCAAGCGTCATCTTCGCTGGTATTCACTACCCTGCCCTTAGCGGCGGGTCGGTCACGGGGAAGCTAGTCGCGGTGAGTGCCCTCCTCATTCCGTCACTCATCCTCGGCACAACCTATGAGTACACGGACAACATCGTCGTCCCGTCACTCATCCACGGTGCATACAACGCCACGCTGTTTACTGGTCTGTATGTCACCGTGAAGTTCAGTGGTGAACTCTCGTCCGCCGCGAACGTCCTCAGTAGCAGCGGGTTCTGACCGACCCTGTCACAGCAGGGCCGTGCTGTCTGACGTTTGTAAATCATGTGGTTAGTTTCCTGACCTTTACACGCAAGGGAAGATGACATTCGTGTTCGACAAGTACTTCTTAAAGCCGGTTTTTGGGACTTTTATACTCTCTAAGACAGAATTAGCATTCTGTCTATCACCCGATTTTTACCCAGTGACAGGCGATACATTGATGATATTACTTTGAAATGACAACCCTCTTATTGCAGTTTTCGCACAATGTTTAAACAGATGGCTGGTTCAGTGCGTGTCTTACATGTCGATGACGAACCGGACTTTGCCGATCTAACTGCGGCATATCTCGAGCGGACCATGGATTCACTCACCGTCGACACCGCGATGCGGGCCGACGAGGTTATCGCGGACCGTCCGCAGGACACGTATGACTGTATTATCAGCGACTACGATATGCCTGGCATGAATGGGCTGGCGTTCCTCGAACGGATTCGCGAGGACGCACCGAAGCTTCCGTTCATTCTCTATACTGGGAAAGGCAGTGAAGAGATCGCAGCCGAAGCAATCTCCGCAGGTGTTACGGACTATATTCAGAAGGAACCGGGAACGTCTCAGTACACGGTGCTAGCAAACCGGGTCCAAAACGCCGTCGAAGCCCGCAGAGACGAACTGCAGGTCACGCGTGGGCACCGCGCAATGAACGCGGCTTGGGATGGCATCAGCACGCTGGACCACGAGGGCCGATTCACGTATCTGAACGACGCCTACGCGGCCACGTTCGGCTACGAGCGCGAGGAGCTTCTGGGCGACCACTGGCAGAAAATCCACTCGGCAGAGGGCCTCGAAACGGTCAATGGTGAAATCCTCCCGGCTGTCGACGAGACCGGGACGTGGACGGGTGAGACACTGCTCGAACGCGCCGACGGGACACAGTTCATCGGCGAACACACCGTCGCGAGCATCGAAGATGACGGTGCTGTCTGCGTGGTCCGTGACCGGACTGACCGCGAAGAACTTGACAAACAACTGCGACACGAGCGCGAACGGTTCCGGCTGCTCGTCGATGCGGTCGAGAATTACGCGATATTCCTGCTTGACCCCGACGGTCTCATCCAGTCGTGGAACGTGGGTGCAAAACAGCTCACCCAGTACGAGGAATCTGATATCCTCGGCGAGCATGTCTCGACGTTCCACACCGAGAAACAGGTAGCCGACGGCATCCCCGAGCAACTGCTGCAAGAAGCCGAGGAGTGCGGTAAGGCCATCGACCGCGGGCTCCGGGTTCGGAAGGACGGGAGCACGTTCTGGGCCGATGTGACCGTCACGGCGCTCCAAGAAAACGGCGACGCCCGCGGCTTTGCGAAAGTGATCAAGGACATCACGGGGCAGATCGAACGGGAGCGACAGCAGGCAATGGCCGAACGCTACCGGGAGAAACTCTACGAGATCACGAACGATTCGGATCGCCGGTTCGAACAGCGGTTAGTGGACGTGCTGGAACTCGGTGTCGAGTATCTTGATGTCGACCAGGCCCATCTCGTTGCAATCGACCCTGAGGCGGGAACGCATGAAATAATCGCCATTAGCGGCGACCCGTCTCTCACTACCCCGGCGATATCACGTCGCTTTCCGAGACCTACTGCCGACGAACCGTCGACTCCGACGGTCTGCTCTCTATCTACAGCGCCGAGCAGCAGGGTCTGGATGACGACCCCGCATACCAGCGGTACGGTATCGGCTGTTACCTCGGTGCGAAGATCGAAGTTGACGGTGAACTGTTCGGGACGGTCTGTTTCGTTGCTCGTGACCCCCGGTCGGGCCAGTTCAGACAGGACGAACAGGCCTTTGTCGAACTGCTCACCCGCTGGTTCAAATACGAACTGAGCCGACGCGATGGACAGATACAGTGGCCGTTAAAGATGTGAACATGTGAAACGTCTCCTTGTCGGGCGACGGCTCGCGCTGACGTACGGCCTGATTGATAGCGGGTAGGTCAGTCATCGACTGCAGCCTGTTCGGGCTGTCCGGTTTCGGATCCGGAGTCGTATTTCACCTCTATGTACAGCAATGCGACGATGGTGAGTGTTGCGAGAGTTTGCACGGCAACGGTCATCGGCGCCAGTGGAGCGAACATCGTCTAATCTACAAATATAATGTCAACCAAACAATATTTAAATGTTACTGCAAATACTTTTGTCGTACTGGGATCGACCGTGAGAAAATACGACGCAACCCTGAGTGAATCATTACCCCTCGAACGATAGTGGTCGCCTAACGATATTACTGAGGCTGTAAAAATGACAGACATGGGTCTACTCGATGGCCATAGTCCCGGGAGCACCGGCATCAATTATTCCTGAATATCCGACTAACAGGGTGCAACTACGGAAATACCTGCCTCAGTGACACACTAGAGCCAATGTGGACAGTGTCAGTACTATTTCAGACGTACCCACTAACACACTTGAAATGTACGCCCGGAACACTAACGTCCGGCATCATCCTCGGCGGTGTGCCACGTCAGCCGGCAAACCCTCGTGCCGGGCGGGTCGCCGGATACGGCGACCGATTGCGCGAGCGGCGTCAGCCGCGAGCGCGGGTGATTACGGCGTAATCACCGAACGCCCAGACGGTGCAACCGTCTGGCAGGTCGTTGAATAACGACCAGATGCGGTGTGAACCGCGGTCATGTCGCGTGCCCGGGTTCTCCGGGTCGTCATTGTCCCGGTGACGGGTCTCAGCCGGGGATTAAAGGCACGCAGCCGTAGTTAGCCGGTCGCACACCTAAGGGTGACGTTCAGACGGCGTAGTCGTCTTCGCGCAGCTGGACGTACTTGCCGTTGCGGGAGGAGAACTTCCCCCATTTGTAAGCCAGAACCATCTTGATGCCGTTGTAGCCGCCACGGAGCGCCGCATCGGCCTTGATTCCGCGGGCGTCCATCAGGTCGTTGGCGGTCCTAAAGGCTCGGTCCCAGTCGCCGGGCCGCCAGTCTCGAACCATGTCCGCGAAGGTGACGTTCCGGAGGATTTCGTCGCCGATGGCGTCGTGCCAGGCGTCGTTGTACCGTTCGAGGCGATCGTTCGCGGCGAGGCGGCCGGCGATTTTTCCGGTGCGAACGGCGACGTGGTCACCGCCCTCGTGGAACGCCGAGGTGGTCCCCATTGCCCCACCGGCCACAGCGATGCCAGCACCCACCGGGGATTCTATCGGCCGGGTCGAGGAGATGGGGTACGTTTCGGTCCCCTTCGATTTCCCGCGCTCTTCGACGAGCGGGAAGTCGTCGAGGTCGTACGCCTGAAACTCCCGTTCGAGCAGTCGCTCGATGTACTGCCGGCCCTGCGGGATGCTGTCGTCGCTCGCGTTGAGGAGGTCCCACTCGGCGCTGTCGTAGGCGTCAATATCCAGCCCGATGGGCATCGTCAGACCGATGCGGGCGACGGAATTGTCGTTCGGGAAAATCCACGGGTACGCCGTGTGACCGGGCATAATGCCCCACCAGAACTCGATGAACTCCGGTGTGAACAGCTCCTCTGGCATCCGGCGGTGCTCTTGATAGGCGATGTGGTTGACCTTGTTCGACGGCATGATATCGGCCATCGTCTGTCCGGCCGGGAGGAACTGGTCGAGCGTGCCGCCGGTAATAGTCCGCTGTGGGCCGTCGGCGAGAATCACGTACTCGGCGGCGATGTCTTCGCCGTTGGCCAGCCGGACGGTGTGTCGCGGCGAATTCCGGAGGTCTGTCTCGACGCTGGTGACGCTGACGCCGACGCGGTAGTCTGCGCCCGCGTCCGTCGCCCGCTCACGAAGCCAGTCGTCGAACCGCGCTCGATGGAAGGTGATGCCGAAGCCGTCAGCGCTGGAACTGATACCGGTCTCGGTAAGCGTCATCTCCGTCGAGGGGCCGTAGAACTTCGCCCCGTCGAGTTCGCTCAACACCACGTCTTCGGGGAACTCCGACCGCGGGATATCCATGATGTCGAACCAGTAATCGAGCAACCCGGCGGCGTCCGTCGAGTCCGGCCCCGTCCCCTCGCGGTCGGCTCTGGGGACCCCCTTTTCGAGGAGGACGGCGTCGGCCCCGTGGTTGGCTGCAGCCTCGGCCGCCGACGACCCGGCCGGACCACCACCCACAATGGCGACGTCTACGTGTTCCATACCCGCTACGGTGTCCCGCGCCCGCTAAAACCTATTGTCTTGCATCGAAACTGGGGTCTGACGCGCTCACCTGACTGAACTGGAACGCACTGTGCCCTACGACTCGGACACTGCGTCGGCGAGTGATACGTCGTGTTGTTCCAGCCGTTCGACGGCCCGCCGGTACGCGTCGCTCTCTGCGAGCGCTGTGGCCCGTACAGCGTCGGCAACTGTTGCCCGCCGGTCGGCAAGTCCCAGAAGTTCCCGGCGTTGTGCCTCGTATTCACATCGGGTCCGGACCGTCGAAAGTACTGACAACAGAGTGTCCCGGTCAGCGGGCTTTCTGAGATACGAGTCGACTGGAATATCCAGAATATCCACGTCCGGCTTGACGCTACTTATCATCACGACAGCGGGGGTAACTGACCGCTGCCGGAGCCTTTCGGCGACCGTTTCGCCGCTCAGTTCCGGCATCTGCCGGTCCAGCAGTACTGCATCAACTGAGTCGTCGACGCACTGCAACCCCGTACGACCGTCACCAGCCTCTATAAATTCGTATTCCTCCGGAAGCCAGAGCTTGTAGAGCTGTCTATAGTCTTCGTCGTCATCGATCACCGCAACGCTCGTCGATTTCCCCATTCCTTGAACGCTGTACGCTGGCCATCCTACAAATATGCTAAGATATCGGCGTACTATTACTACAAATTTTACTAATTCAGGCTGGTATTTCTACCGTTCTCTAACTATAGCAATAGCAACACTATCTCTGGCGGACTATCAACAGACTGCCGGCACCGTTTTGAGGCCCCCGCGTGGAGCAGACGGTATGGCTCTGCACGCCACAGGAGAGGTTCAATGGCCGACATCGTCGTGACGCGCTACGGCGTTCACGGAATGCCGGTCGACCAGTACGTGACAGCGCTCCGGGAACGACTGCCGGAGTGGGATGTCGCCGTCGCAGAGACGCCCGAAGCCGAGCGGGACTTGATTGCGGATGCGACAGTTCTGACCGGCAACGATGTCTCGCCGGAACTGGTCGATACTGCCGACTCGCTGAAGCTGTTTGCAGGGACATACGCTGGATACGACCACCTCCCACTCTCGGACCTGGCGGACCGCGACATCGCGCTCACGACGGCCTCCGGCGTCCACGGGCCGAACGTCGCCGAGAACGTCGTCGGCTCGTGGCTCGCCTTCGCTAGGGGCTTTTTCACTGCCCGTCGCCACCAGCGCGACCACGTCTGGCAGTCGTTTCACACCGACGACTTCGCCGGTAGCCGCGTCTGCATCGTCGGGCTGGGAGAAATCGGCGAGGCCATCGTCGACCGCGTGCAGGGGTTCGGCGTGGAGACCGTCGGTGTCCGCTACTCGCCGGAGAAAGGTGGCCCGACCGACGAGGTGTACGGCTTCGACGAGATCCACGAAGCGGTCACCGACACGGAGTACGTTGGGCTCGCCTGCCCGCTCACCGACGCGACGCGCCACCTTATTGACGCGGCGGTGTTCCGGACGATGCATCCTGACGCCGTGCTCACCAACGTGGCCCGCGGCCCAGTTGTCGATACCGACGCGCTGGTCAGTGCGCTTCAGCGCAACCACATCGGCGGCGCGGCACTGGACGTGACCGACCCCGAACCGCTGCCCAGCGGCCATCCGCTGTGGGACTTCGAGAACGTCCTCATCACGCCACATAACGCCGGCCACACGCCGAGCTACTACGAGCGGCTGGCCGATATCGTCGCCGAGAACGTCCAGAAGGCCGAGCGAACCGGCGAGTGGGACGGGCTCAGGAACCAGATCGAACTGTAGTCACTGCCGGCTGGCGAGATAGCCAGCGCGGGCTTCGTACACCAGATACGAGACGACGGTCACACCGAACACGCCGCCGAGTAGGTGCGCGACTGTAACGCTCCCGAGGCTAGTGCTCCCGACGGTACCCTGCAGCAGTTCGACTACGGCCACTACCGCCGCGAGCCCAATGTACCGCCAGCGGGCCGCGACCGGAAGCGTCTCGCTATCACCTGCCAGCGCGAGATACAGGTGTGTGCCAGCCAGAACGGCGAAGTACGTAGCTGCGACGAGCACGACCGAGGCAACAGGGCCGAGCGGAACCGCCCGGAACAGGAGCGCCCAGGAGACAATGACCACGCTCACCAGTCCAATCTGAAGCTTCGTATCGCGGGAGACCATGTGTACGCAGTCGATACTGATCGTGAAAAGTGTCTACCTGGCGACCGGATCTCGGTCAGTTCCGAAAAACCGCACTCGGCGAGGCCGACCGTTACAGATAGCCGCGCTTGTTGAGCAGTTCGCCGTTCAGCACGCTCGCGCCCGCGGCACCGCGCATCGTGTTGTGTGCGAGGCAGTTGAACTGGACGCCGTCGGTCGTCTCGCGGAACCCGCCGACTGCGACGCCCATGCCGTCCTCGACGTTGCGGTCAAGGCGTGGCTGTGGGCGGTCGGGTTCCTCGAACACCGTGATGAGTTTCTCCGGCGAAGACGGCAGGTCGATGCCGGTCACGGACTCCATCGCGGCCTCGGCGTCGGCCGCAGAGATGTCCTCAGCCGTGTCGGCCCAGACGTTCTCGAGGTGGCCGTCGAGCGTCGGGATGCGGTTACAGGAGGCGGCCACGTCCATCTCGTTGAGCTGGACTTCTGCGCCGTCGAACGAGCCGAGCAGTTTGCGCGATTCGCTCTCCATCTTCTGCTCTTCGCCGCCGATGTGTGGGATGGCGTTATCGATGATTTCCATCGACGTAACGCCGGAGTAGCCCGCGCCGGAGACGGCCTGCAGGGTCGAGACACGCACGTCGGTCAGGTCGAACTCGCGGTCGAGGGCGGCCAGCGGCGGGACCATCGTGATCGTCGAGCAGTTCGGGTTCTTCAGGAGCGCGCCGTCCCAGCCGCGCTCGTCGCGCTGGACCTCAAGGAGGTCGACATGGTCGGCGTTGACTTCGGGGATGATGAGGGGCACGTCCTCGTCCATCCGGGCGTTCGAGGAGTTTGACGAGACTGTGTAGCCGGCTTCACAGAACTCCGGTTCGACTTCCGCGCCGACGCTCGACGGGAGCGAGGAGAAGATGAGACCGACGTCGTCGGGCACCGAATCCGGGTCGGTGGCGCGGACTTCTAACCCAGCCACGTCCTCGGGAATCGGGGAGTTGACGCGCCACTTGGCGGCGTCCTTGTATGTCTCGCCAACGCTCGCGTCGCTGGCGGTCAGTGCTGCGATTTCGAACTCGGGGTGGGGGTCAAGCAGCTGGATAAGTCGCTGCCCGACTGCGCCAGTCGCACCGAGCACACCTACGCGTACAGTCATCGCTTGACACACGGCTACGGGTGGTCAAAACAGTTTGGATACGAAGCCATACCGCCGCCCTCGTCGGGTTACTCGTTTTCAGTGTCTTCGAACACCCATTCGATGACGCGGGCCTCGACGAGGTCCCGCTCCTCGACGTAGGGGTCGTCGCGATTCGCCAGCGCCTCCTCGGCCTCGGCGCGCATCTCCGCCTCGATTTCCGTGTGGTCCGGCTCGTCCCGAATGTCGTTCAGCAGCGCCTCGAAGTCCTCCCGGAGGTCGAAGGAGGCGCGGGCGGCGTTACACCGGGACAGCGGGCTCATTCCGGTCTCTAACACGAGGTCCCGCACCGTCTCCCAGTCGGAGCCACAGAAATAGATGGACACCTCGCCGACGATGTCCTGCCAGGCGATGGGGTCGGCGTGCTTGAGCAACGGGACCGCCCGCGGCGGCAGGTCCAGACGGGTCTTCGTGTCGGGATTCCCGCACAGACAGCAGGCTTTCTCCGTTTTCCCCGTGTACATGTGCGACAGTTGGGTCGGAGATATTTGGACCCATCGCAGTCGGACGGTGGCTCTCTACACCGGAATGAACTCGGGGTCCACGTCATTCAGGCGGTCGGTGTTCGAGACGAACTGATAAAAGTCGCTGTAGAGGTCCGTACACTTCCCGTCCACGTCGTAGCGGAGCGTGTGCCAGTCGGCGACAACGGCGCAGTACTGCTTCGCTCGGGTGAGCGCGACGTTCAATCGACGGGGGCCGTCGACCGGCCGCCCGAGGAACCCGACGGTCCCCTCGGCGTTGCTTCGGACGAGCGAGAGGACGATGGCCGTCCGTTCACCGCCCTGAAACGAGTCGATGGTGTCGACAGTCACCCTGTCTCCAGCGTCGGTCCGCTCTGTGAGCGTCTCGCGGATACGTGACACCTGCGCGCTGTACGGTGTGATGACGCCGATTTCGTTGGCCGGCACGTCCGACAGCAGGTCCTCAACGAGATGCGCGACAAGGCGGGCTTCGGTGGGATTGGACTTGGAGTGCCCGACGGTCTCGACCCGCCCGCCGACGTTGTACCCCTCTATCGCTGGCCGGTCGGGAAGCGGGTCGATGGCCCGGCCGTTCCGCAGCGTGCGGTCGTAGAACCGCCGGTTCGGGAAGTACGCGATGTCTCGGTGCATTCGATACTGGGTCTGTAGCTGAAGGCCAACACCGTCGTAGACGCCGCCGTCGGCGTAGAGATGCTCGAACAGCGAGTGGCCGTAGCTCGATTCTGGCGGTTCATCGCTGGCGCTGTAGGGCGGGAGCTGTCGATGGTCGCCGGCCAGCACGGCGCGGTCGGCCCGGACCAGCGGGATACACGACGCCGCGCAGGTGGACTGTGTCGCTTCGTCGAGCACGACCAGGTCAAACTCACGGGCGAGCGTGGCGGCGCTGTTGTTTGTCACAGCCACTACGTCGGCCCGCCCGGGCACGTCGCTGTAGGCGCGCCGGACAACGTCGTTTGCCGACTGGCTCGCGTTCACGCGGTCGAGCGTGTAGTCGCCGTCGCCGTGCTGGCCGTAGGCGTGCAGCGACTGCGGGTCGGCCTCGTCGCTCCTCGACGACCCCGCCACGAGGTTGTCGACGGCCTGATTCGAGTCCGCACACACCAGCACGTCCTCACCGGCCTGTGCAGCACGCCGGACGATTTCGACCAGCGTCCGCGTCTTCCCGGTCCCCGGCGGGCCGTGAATACAGAACAGGTCGTCGGCCAGCAGCGCGTGCTCGACGGCCAGTTGCTGCTCCTGATTCAGTTCCGCGTCGAACTGGTTGCTCCGGGCGGCTGCTCCGTTTGAGAATGTTATCGGCCGGTCGCCGGCGAGCACGTCCCGGAAGCGGTGGTCGGCCAGCGAGTCAATCGCCTCCCGTTCGCGGTCAAACGGAACGGGATTGAGCACTGCTGTGAGCCCGTAGGTGGTGTCACCGTCGGTGAGTGCGCTTTCGAGCGTCGTCGCACCGTCGACCTCGGCCCAGTCCACCGCGACCCAGACCGACCGGCCGCGGATACGCTCGACTGTCGCTGGCACCGGGAACGGGCCGTTCTCTCGGGTCCCGTCCACGTCGTGAACCAGCACCTCGTTTCCCTCGTGGATGCCAAACACCGACTCTACGACAAACGCCCAGTCGCCGTCCTGCCTGGCGGCGACATCCGCGGGCGGGTCGACGTGGAACCGGTATGTGCTGTCGTCTCGGCCCCGCGCATGGAGTTCGGGGACTGCGTCGCCACCGGCCTCGTACACCCCGTCAGGTGAGCGCCGCTCGGCGCGCTCTCGGTTTTGCCGGCGAGTCGCCTCGCGTTCGCGCTCAACGTGGGAACGCAAGCCGTCGAGCAACTCTGCAGACGGGATCGGATTTCGGGCCGGTTCGCTGTCGTCTACTGGCGAGTCGTAGGAGGGTGGGTACGTCTCCGGGACGTAGTCGGAGTGCCAGAAGCGGATCCGGTCGGCCAGCCCCGTGGCTCCGAAGGCATCCGCGTCGACGAAGTCCCGTTTGCCGTCGCGCTCGAAGACGAATATCCCGCCGTGGAGGGAGTGGTCGGTGAAGGCGACGAACTCGTCGGTGACCTGCGCCGAGTTCGGTTCGTGCAGCGGGATACAGACCCAGTCCTCCTCGGGGTGGGCAAGTTCGTCGTGATGGCCCGCAAACTCGGCGACCGGCCGCACAGGGACGACATCGCCGTGGTCGTCGAGGGCGTCGTTGTCGGGGACACACAGCGATGCGCCGTCGAGGTCGAAGGACCCGATGACGTGGTCGAACAGGAGCGACATCTACCCCCGAATGTGCCCTGCTGTCATAAAACAGTACGGCCCACCTCGACAGCCCGTCACACCGGACAGGAACGTTTTAATCGCCGGACCGGTCACACATCCGTATGGATACCGCCGAGCGACTCGATCTGGTGACGCGACACACCACAGAGGTCGTCACCGAGGACGAACTGCGGACGCTGTTCGAGGAGAGCGACCCGTCGGCGTACATCGGCTACGCGCCGACCGGCGAGATGCACATCGGCCACTTCACGACGATGCGAAAGCTCGCTGACTTCCTGCGGGCCGGCGTCGACGTGACGGTTCTCATCGCGGACCTGCATGCTCACCTCGACGACAACAAATCGCCTTTCGATCTGCTGGATGCCCGTTCGGCCTACTACGAGACGGCCATCGAGGGCATGATTGAAGCGGCCGGCGCGGACCCCGAGGACGTGACCTTCGTCCGCGGGACCGACTTCCAGCTCGACGAAGAGTACACGCTGGAGATGTACCGGATGGCCGCCGAGACGACCATCTCTCGTACGCAGCGCGCGGCCAGCGAGGTCGTCCGCGAATCTGAGAGCCCGAACCTCGGCGGACTCATCTACCCGCTGATGCAGACGCTTGACGTGAAGGCGCTGGACGCCGACATCGCCTACGGCGGCGTCGACCAGCGCGGCATCTACATGCTCTCGCGCGAAATCCTCCCGGACCACGGCGGCGAGTCGCCGATCTGTCTGTTCGCGCCGCTGCTGTCGGGCCTGTCCGGCGGCAAGATGAGCGCCTCGGACGAAGCGTCGAAGGTCAACCTCACAGACAGCCCCGATGAGGTCGACGAGAAAATCAATCAGGCGTACTGCCCGGCCGGCGAGGTCGAGGAGAACGGCGTGCTGGAGTACCTCCAGCACCTCGTCTTTCCGGTGCTGGACGTTCGCGGCGATTCGTTCGTCGTCGAGCGCCCGGAGGAGTACGGCGGCGACCTGACCTACGAGAGCTACGACGAGGTCGAATCGGACTTCGTCAGCGGCGAACTCCACCCCGCCGACCTGAAGCCGTCGGCCGCCAGCGCGATCTCGGACGTTATCGACCCGGTTCGGGAGCGACTGGCCGACGAAGACGAGCTACTCGCCGAGGCCTACCCCGAAAAGTACGGCGCGGAGTGACGCGGTCGACCGATGTCACCCTCCCATTCGAGCGGCGACAGTGACGACCCGGCGCGCTCGCGGGCTGCCGTCCGCCGGACCTACGAGGACATCGGTGACCACTTCTCGAAGACCCGCGAGTACGCCTGGCCGGAGGTCGAATCGTTCGTCGACGAGTCCGGCAGTGTCGGGACGGCGCTCGATGTCGGCTGTGGCAACGGCCGCCACGCGGAACTGCTCGCGGGGGTCGCTGACCGCGTCGTCGGCCTTGACGCCAGCCGCGCGCTCCTGCGGGCGGCGACCGACCGCGTCGGCGACAGCGTTGCGCTACTGCAGGGCGACGCGACCCGCCTTCCGCTCGCTGCCGGGGCCGTCGACCTCGCGGTGTACGTCGCGACGCTGCATCACCTCCCGTCACAGGCCGCCCGTCGCGCCAGTCTGGACGAACTGGCCCGCGTCCTCGCGCCGGGCGCTCGGGCGCTCGTCAGTGCGTGGAGCACGGCCCACGACCGCTTCGACGCCGACCCCGACGCGGACGAGGGCTTTGACACGACCGTCGACTGGACGCTCCCCGGCGGCGAGACGGTCCCGCGGTTCTATCACATCTACGCGCCGGCCGAATTCGAGCGCGATGTCGCCGACAGCGACCTCCGGCTCGTCTCGATGGAGCTGTCAAGCGGCAACTGTTACGGGGTTGTCGAGCCAGAAGGGAAACGCACTTAATTGCCTTCCATCTATGAGGGTATACGTTCGCACTCGGGCGAAACACAGTCAACCGAGCCTGTGCCTGCACGAGTGAGCGGCGGAGGTGAGCAAATCCGACGGATTTGCGAA
Organism: Haloarcula sp. R1-2; assembly: GCF_011627385.1. NCBI lineage: Archaea > Methanobacteriati > Methanobacteriota > Halobacteria > Halobacteriales > Haloarculaceae > Haloarcula > Haloarcula sp. R1-2. The sequence continues at coordinate 750,303 of NZ_JAANTG010000001.1, read as the reverse complement.
CGACGCCGCGCGTGAACGAAGACGCGAAGCGATGAGCGGCGGTGGTCTAGTGGTAGGACCTGAGCCTTCCAAGCTCATGGCCCGGGTTCAAATCCCGGTCGCCGCATTACGCCTTCTAAGCCGTGAAAACGGCAAATTACCGAAGTAACAGCCTGAAAGATACAATTCGCAAATCAGTCCTAACGACAATCGGTAAAACCGCAAGACGGCGGTACGATTGGCAGAAACTCAGGCTCAAGATGCAAATCGACGACACCCACGACGAAGAAATCGACCTACCAATACCACCAGTCGCGCGCGACACCGAAAGCGCGCTGGAGAACTACTCCCCTATGATTCAGCAGGACTACGAACGGTTCAAAATCGACCTGCTACGCTGGCTCCTCAACGAGGGAAAAGACACCTATCGGCGAGAAGGCTTCGCAGAATCGACTGTCAAGACTACACACTACAAAGTTGAAGAGGCATACCGATGGCTCTGGGAAACCGAGGGTGAATTCACCAAGGAGATAACACCGCATCAAGCGACGGAACTGCTCGACCAGCTCATGAGGAACTCCCCACACCCGGATAGCTACGTCCACACCTTCGAGAAGTGCATCCGGCGACTGTTCAAGTTCTTCCGTGAGCAGAAGAACCGAGAGGTCGAAGAATGGGAACACGACATACCAATCGAACCATCTCGGGGGTCTGACGACAAGGAGCATACGAAAGACCGCTTCTACCCGGAAGAGATGAACCGCCTCTATGAAGTGTCGCTCGATGAATACTCCATCAAGAGCTACTGGGCAGCGGAACCCGAGGAGCGAGCAGAACTAAAGCGTTTCATCGCCCAACAACAGGGGGTTAAGCTCGGGGAAGTGGATGAAGAACACTTCAAAGAAGCCTCCTCGTGGAAGTATCCCTCTATCATCGCTGTCAGTGCCGACCTTGGGCTTCGACCCATCGAAGTAGGGAAAATGAAAGTAGACTGGCTCAACCTTCCACAAAACACTATCAACGTCCCTGCATCAGAGTCCACAAAGAATAAAGAGTCCTGGGCGTGCGAAATTTCGTCTAAGTCCCGCAACGCACTGGAGAACTGGATGCAGGAGCGACAATCCTACGAACAATACGACAACAGTCCCTACCTCTGGCTTACGAAATACGGGAACCAGTACAAGTCCCGCTCGCTGAACAAGGTGCTGAACACACTCATGGAGCGAGCTAACCTTGATGAGGGGAACCGGACATTGTCGTACTATTCTTTCCGCCATGGTGCAGCTTCCATTTGGACCGAGAAAGAGGGAATCGCTAAGGCTGCTGAACAGGTCCGGCACTCAAACTTGAGTACTACAAAAAAGTATCTCCGAACGAACGAGCGGAGTGGGAAGAACTACGCCAACAACAAGTGGTGACATAGGCCCTTGACAAGAGGGGCATGTTACATCCCTCTCACACCATCTATATACGGCTGGCTCCCGTCTAATTAGTACGGAAAATTTCTGACAATAGCTACCCTTTGAGTGACAGCAGTATCGCTCAGTATTGTAGCGTTGTCGCGCACCCTAATTAAACATGATTGACACAAAATCCATCAGCGATGCATCTATACCGATGAATGAACCTTCCGACCCACGAGCTTTTACAGTTGAAGTTGACCCGTCTCCCGATACCTTGCCTGCGGAAGATTCGAGCACCGAAGGACGAGGAAAAAAACAGAGAGAGTCCCTTCGCATTGACGCTGCTGCGTATAGAGCGCTTAAGAAACCGGACACGGACTGGGCTACGACCATCAACCACACCGAAGTTCGTGGACAACGATGGCGTGCAGACTTCCTTTATCGTGATAGGGAGAAATACTTCGAAATGCTCAGCGCAATTAATAGGGGAGAGCAGAACGGACCAACCTGGGAGCATAGTGAACTCCAGACGTACGAACTCCGTAAGCACCTCGTAGAAGTCATCGGCGAGATGCTAAATATGACTGGTCGCCAGATTGAGCAAGCCATTGCAAGGGCAACGAATATTGATGGTCAAAAGTTCGGTCAACGTCTGGAGTTGCTTGTCTTCTGTACGTGTGCTTATGTTGTCCATCGAGACGAAACGGATTACGCAAAAAATCGGCACTATCATCCCAACAGGGACGAGAACGATAAGTTGTTTGAAAAGGTGGCCGAGACGTTGGAGCTGGCAGAGTTCCGCATCGAGAACGTTTGTCGAATGTTCGACCAGACATTCACGAAGGAACTTCCACCAGTCAAGTTTGACGACCGGAAGCCAAACTGGAAACCGAATTCCCACCCCAACAAGCGAGTCGTGGATTCTGTCTCCAAAGGTGTTCAAGAAGGACACCGCTGGAAGGGTGGTATATAAACCCCTGCGCATTACATTAAAGTGGAAGGTTGTAAATAACAGCTGAAAGCACTTCTCTCAAAGGACTATTTCGGGAATGGCTGATTTTGAAATTGAGTTCATATGTTTCAACCCATTGACGGGTTTAAGGAGTTTAGTAGTGTTGCAAATAAATTAAATATAACTAATGAAATTACTACAACTTAGTGATAACTCTATAGCCACTCAATGCGTTTAAATTTAACACTAAAATTAAAATAGAATTAGATGCCTATAAACCAGTCAATGAAATGGGATTTAGAAGATTTGTAGCAAAAATATCTCATAGTACGTACTATTTAATACTTCTTGTAGATTGAAGATTAATGGGCGAAACTATAATCTGAGCTGGGTGCATGTATTCAGCGCGATTTTAATGGTGTTCACAGGACTGTGAGGTGTTACTATTGCATTCTGTGTGTATGGCGCATGTTGGTACGAAACCCTCACAAGCACTGACTGAGCGATTCTGTCTAAACATTGGGAGGAGTTGGAACATTGGTCATGGATTACAGCGCGCATATAGGCAACTTCCTCTCCGAAATTTCTCCTCTCAGGTCAGATTACACCAAGTTTTATTCATAGCCATACATAATGAAACCGGATGTATGCATGGAGGTAATAATGCCCTTACTTGAACAGCTACCAGACATCTAAGAACTCGTCAGCGACTTCCACATCCTCGTTATTAAGGTCGTACATGTTGCGGAGAATTACGTTGTCAAGTTCAGCCTGCAACTCTTCGGCTTCACCTTCCCCCTCAATGCGTCGATTCTCGCAAGTCCTACCTGGTTGGTGTTCCCCGTGGATATCAGCGGGTATTTTTGAGTTCTGGATTGGCATCTTCTGCCTCAGACTCCGGGGATACACTCACAACCTCGGTCTAAACATCGGTACTACCGAAACGGACCAATAGACGGATGCGAAAACACTACCTTACCGGGTCGTTTCTGAATCGAACAGTTGCGATTCAGGGATTTGTGTATGACTGGAACACACGGGGACGACTTTATCGACGAACTCATCGAGGAGTACGCTTCCCTCTACGAGGAAATTGAGGACGGGGAGCGGCGCGAGCTTGACCTACGTTCTCGACTCATCCGGCGACTGTTCTGTAACGCTCTCGGATGGGAGCATAGCGAGTACGCTCAAGAGGACGACTGGAACGATGTTCGATTTTACGACGAAGATAGAACGCCTGTAATCATCATCGAGGGAAAGAGGCGAGAGGTTGACATTAGCGAAGGTGTCCCCCAAGTCTTTCGCTATGCTTCAGAGACACCCTATGCCGACCTCCTAATTTCCACCAACATTGATTCATTCCGTCTCTACCGGCGATGCGAACCGACTCATCCCGACGCAATCACCCACCACGGGGTAAGTGCCCGCCTTGTTACCGAGGTTGATTTTAAATCCATTAGCGGGGCCAACAGTCGTGTGGCAAGTCACGAAGACCTCTCTCACGGACAGCAGCAGTCGTTACAGAAGTTGGCCGCTCTCCGACGCGAGGAAGTCCTAAATGCCGACCGCTACGAGGACTTTTCCTTCGAGAACCCTGCCGACATTGGCGAGGACGAAGGCTTCCGCGAACTCATCCGCGTTCTCGGTATCTCCTTGGATGAGTATTTTGTTCCCTATGCATCCCAAACGTTCGACCAGTATTGGAGCCGCTACGAGGAGTACGAGAGTCAACGCGACGAACTCGAAAACCAAATCGAACGACTGGAAGGAAGCGACCATGACGAAGCGGAGGTCGCAGAACTCCGAACGCAGTTGAGCAAACTGAACGACGAGTACGAAGAGTACGCTCAGTTCCATAACGACTTCAAGACGTGGGTTCGCCTCAGCGGTCGGCAAGACGAGGACTTCGAGGACAACAAGCTCGTCTTCTGCCGAGAGAGCGTGTACGTTCAGCTAAACAAACTCCTCCTCATCCGGATTGCCGAGGACAAAGGACTCACAAACCGGATGGTAAGCAACGGCGGAGTTGAGGATTACTTCGAGTTTTGGGACGACTACACGAAGTACGTCGAACGCAACTATGTTGACCTATTCGAGCTGGCCTCCGAGGAACTAAGCGAAATCTACGAACATCTATTCGCCCGGCGTATCTTCGATTGGGAGATTCGAGACGACTCCGACCTCGATGAGGTGATTCAGCGAACGCTATGGCACTTGAACCACTTCGACTTCAGCGAGGTCAACCGAGACATACTTGGCCACCTCTACGAGGAACACCTCTCTCCCGAAGAAAGGAAGAAGCTCGGAGAGTTCTACACGCCGACGGCGATTATCGACCTGATTCTGGACAGCGTCGATTACACGCCGGACGAACCACTCGAACGGGAGGACTACGACCTTTTAGACCCCGCGTGCGGGAGTGGTGGATTCCTTGTACGGGCCGCTCGTCGTCTTCTCGAACGGCTTGACCGGAAGGACGTACCGGCGGGCGAGACAATCGAGATTGTCCGTCAACGACTCCACGGCTTCGATATTAACCCGTTCGCCTGCCATATAGCGGAAATCAACCTCCTGTTCCAAGTCATCGACAAGTACCAGACAGCGAAAGAGGAGAACCCGGACTTCACGCTCGATGGGTTTAATATCTACCAGACGGACTCCCTCCGTTCGGACAATCAGGCATCTCTAACGGCGCTTCACAGTAGCGAGGTACAACGCCGATACCGAGAGGAACGTCGGGAAGCAAACCGACTCAAAACTCGGAGCGATTACCGCTTTGTTATCGGGAATCCGCCGTATGTCCGGATTCAGAATATCCCGAAGGGGCCAGCACGCACCGAATACGATGATTATGACGTCTCTATTTGGAACTACGACCTAAGTATTCTGTTCTTCCGGAAAGCAGGAGATTGGCTTCGAGAGGGAGGACAAGTAGGCTTCATCACCTCAAACAAGTTCATACCGAACCGCTATGGACGAGATATTCGACCATATCTCGCTCAGAACTTCCGTTTCAAGTATCTGATTGATTTCGGGGATTACGAGGTCTTTGAGACCCCGCAGGCGTATCCAATCATCTTCAGCGGTGAGAGAGTCAACAAAGACGAACGTTTCCGGTCTCCGGAGGAGTTCCAACCCGAAGACTACGTGTTCACCTTTGCTGAGGCTACCGACACACTACCTGAAATCTCTCAGACAGCTATTCGGGCGGAAGTCAAGAACGGAAATGAATCTACCAGCGACGGCAAGGAAGACTCCACCCTGACAACACCGGGGCGAGAGATTGGCGAAGACCCACCTGAGGGACGTATTGCGGACATTATTTCTGCTTGCCTTCCAACTGCCGCTGATAAGAAGCCGCCTGCATGGGAAGAAGTGGAAGCCCGTCTCAAAGAACTTGTACCCGATAGTGCGTTTGAGCAGGCCCCCCTCCACGCGTTCTCTGTGCCATCCTCAATGATTGCCGGGGAAGATTGGCGATTCGTACCTGCCGACGAGGAGGAAGCACTTAATCAGATTGAGGAGAACGGGACACCGATTCAGGAATATGCTAAGGGGGAGAAGTTGGCTAAGAACGGTGTCCAAACTGGTCGAAACCCTATTTTCCTCATCGACGACGAAACCATCGAGAAGTACGAGATTGAGGATGAGCTTGTCAAACCGTTAGTCGCAGGGGAGAATATTTTCCGCTGGCACTCCGAAGTGCCTGAAAACCCTAAGCTCCTATACACTACCCCGCACACCAACTTAGACGAATATCCCGGTGCGGAGGAGTATCTTCTCGACCACAAAGAAGACGGGGATGACCAGAAGGGTCTGGCTTCCCGGTACTGCGTAACGGATGGAATTCGAGAGTGGTACGAATTGGCAGAATATAGACCAGATACCTTCGGACAACCCCTCATTTTCACTCCAGATATGAGTTACTATAGCAACTTCTGGTATGACAACTCTGGTAAAGTCTACGGCCTCAACTCCGTATATGTACTGTATCTGATTGAGAAGATGAAACCATACTACCAGTTAGGGATTCTCAACAGCAATGTCGCGCAGTTCTTTATCCGGCGTATCGCTTCGAGCTACGGGAGCGATTACCTGAGGTATCAATGGGACTATATGAAGAAGGTTCCCCTGCCCGACCCGTCTGACGTTCCTACCGAATTAGTCGAGAAGGTCAAAGACGCCGCCGAGGAGCTTTCCGACCTCCGTGAGGAATACGTCGAAGCCAAACAGCTTCAGGATAACCCGTCGGAGCTACTGGACGAGTTCGAGACGAAGTCCCTGTCCTACGCCGGATACATCGACCGGCTTGGTTTTCAGGACTTGGAGGGAGAACTACACCCAAACCTCGATGCGGAGACCATCCGTTTCGGAGTGACTGGGGCAAGTATCGAGTTCAACGACGAGCGAGCCGCTGAAATCGTATACAAACTGTTACAGGTCCTCGAAGTCGCTACGGGCGATGAACTCCGGAGTCTCGAACTCCCCGCGCTCAAAGAAGACCTCATGGCGGTGTACGAGCGTTACGAGGATGCACGCAACACCGTCGAAGAAGCTCCGGAGGAAGCGAAAGACCTCGAACAGGAGTACAACGAAGTCGTGTACGACCTCTACGATTTGGACGAGGACACGAAGGAAATCATCCGCGACCGCGTTGCCCGACCTGAAAATCCGCTTGAACCGCGAGAAATCGATTAGCTCCGACCCGTTCGACAGTTCTCGCTTCCCGTTTCTCACACACGGTTAGCAGGAGAAGCCGTCGGAGAGTTCCGCACAGTCACACGTAGCAGTACTGCTTGGTTGGGAGAAAGAATTGCTGTAGTGATTCATTGAGCGAGTGTTTTTGGTCGTGAATCCGGTGACGAGCATGGAGATTTGACCAATTTTTGCGGTTAGGACGGGATTCTCTGGAGGTCAAGCCCCCGGGTCTACCGAAGCTTTATTACAGCTATCGGATGTTAGTGTAGGTACTGCTGTTGCGTTAGGGAGAAGGCGGAAGCGGTTGCCGGTAGAGCCGGTGAAAACCGGCGATATAGGACCTGAGCCTTCCAAGCTCATGGCCCGGGTTCAAATCCCGGTCGCCGCATCCTGCGAGGAACGGACGTGACGAGCGGATGCTGTACGGAGGGATTTGAATCACGCGAGACGAGTGCAACGAGTCTCGCCATCGGGTTCAAATCCCGGTCGCCGCATTTTGCTGCGAGTACAGCCACGAGCAGCAAATGCTGTACAGAGTGATTTAAACTACGGAAAGCCGAGCGATAGCGAGGATTTGCAGTCGAGTTCAAATCCCGGTCGCCGTACTGTGCCACAGACAGTGACGACCAGCCGAGGCGTCTGAATTTCGCCGCGTTCGTTCTCTGGTCGACTCCGCAACTGCCGACACCCTCACTCCGGTTCGACGGCAGCCTGCTCGAACTCCTCCCAGTCGTCGCCCATCCACTCTTGCAGGCGGTCGGTGACGCCGGCAAAGTCCTCGCCGTCCTCAAAGGACTCAACGACAACCCAGCCGTCGCCATCGCGGTCGTAGCCGAGGCTGTAGCCATGGTCCCCGTTGATAATGACGACGAACGCGGCCACTACATCGAGGTCAGGGAAGAACCCGACCGGCGCAAACCCGTAGTCGTCGTGCTGGGCTTCGAGGGCCGAAATCTCGCTGGTCGAGAGCGGTCTATCCGGCAGCGAGTCCGTCAGTTCGGTCATTACGTCGCAGTCGTGGGGAGAGGACTGAAAGCGTTTCGAGCGGAGCGCGCTCAAAGTGTGAGCTAGATATAACTTCAGCCAACATTGAAGTGCTATCATGTCTTTTGTTAACATGGAGCTTCCTACGCTCCCGGCGGGAACGACCGTCGTACCATCCGGGATTGGCATCGGCGGACGACAACTCGCCGGTGGAGCAATGGCCACTCCACCGGCCACGTATCGCTTTGCAACCAACGGCGTACAGAGCATCTGGCACCCCACCCCCACCCCACCACTTTCCCTGCGCCCGTTTTTCGAGGGGGATTCGATACACCAGACTACGACTTGACCTGATTGGCTCGGCGAGGGCCGGTGGGGTTTTCTGCCAGTACGCGTAGCGTCGGGTATGGACGCTGCGCGGCTCCCCGGGACCAGCGGCCCCGAGCAGATAGTCGCGCACGTCGATATGGACTGTTTCTACGCCGCCTGTGAACAGCGGCGGGAGCCCGCACTCAGAAATGAGCCACTCGTCGTGGGGATGGGCTACGAGAACGGCGCGACCCACGGGGCTGTTGCGACAGCGAGCTACGAGGCCCGAGCGTACGGTGTCGAATCAGCGATGGCCATCTCCGAAGCACTGGAACGCCTTCCACGGAAGGTTGAGGCTGTTGCAGACCCGGACCTCACTGTCGAAGACGCCGGCTTCTATCGCCCAGTTGACATGGATTTCTACGAGTCCGTTGCTGCGGATGTCCGGGAAATCCTCCATACCGAAGCGGATGTCGTCCGCGAGGTGAGTATCGACGAGGCGTATCTGGATGTGACCGAGCGGGTCTCATGGAAGACGGTCAGGTCGTGGGCGCAGGACCTGAAAGACACAATCGAGTCCGCGGTGGGCGTGGTCGCGAGTGTCGGCGTTGCCCCGACGATGAGCGCCGCGAAGGTGGCCAGCGACCGCGACAAGCCGGACGGCCTGGTCGTCGTCGAACCGGGGGCCGTCCGAGAGTTCTTCGATGACCTCCCTGTCGAGGACGTGCACGGCGTCGGCCCGGTCACCGCCAGAGAACTCGCCGCACTCGATATCGAAACCGCGGGGGACCTCGCGGCCGCTGACCCGGAACTGCTGGCCGAACGCTTCGGCGAGCGCGGTCGTGAAATACGCCGCTACGCCCGCGGTGAGGACGAGCGCTCGGTGACGCCGAAAGGCGACCCCAAGAGTCTCTCACGGGAGTCCGCGTTCACTGACGCGACGACCGATATAGAAGCCAAGTGTCGACAGGTCCGCACCCTCGCCGATGCCGTCGCTGACCGCGCCGAGCGAAAAGGCGCGCGGTATCAGACTATCGGCATCAAGGTCGTGACGCCGCCGTTCGATGTGAATACGCGGGCCCGGTCGCTCCCCGGTCCAGTCGAGGAGCCTGAACTGGTCAGACGCATCGCGCTGGACCTGCTCGGCGAGTTCGCCGACGATCCCGTTCGGAAGGTCGGTGTCCGTGTTTCGAACCTGGACTTCTCTGCCGGCGAACAGGCCAATCTGGACGGGTTTGGCGGTGACAATGGTTCCGAGGAGGCGTCCGGTAGTTCCCGCACCAGCAGTACCCCAGCGGCAGCCGACGAGTTGGATGACGACGGGCAGGTCGGACTCGGGACGTTCGTTGCGAACGACGGGGATACCGAGGCTGTCGAAGACACGGCGGGCGAGGGAACAGACGCCAGTGAGACGCATATCTCGCTCCCGCCCGGCCAGACCACGCTCGCAGAGTTCTAGACGTTCTCAGGCGACACCGTGTTCCAGATTTTCCAGCAGCTTCCCGACGAACAGGCCGGCTCGCGGCGAAATAGTGTCATCAGCTGGGACATCCGTCGGATGTGCGGCCAGCGTGTCGACGAACCGCTGGCTGTGGGTCATTGCGTGCAGCATATCGACCACATCGACCACCAGCCCCTCGTCGCTGGTGTCCATCCCGGCGTAGCGCTCTTTCTCCGCTTCGGTGTAGGAAATCGTCCACGCCGGGCCACCTGCGGCCGCGACGATATCGTCGAGCGGGGCCACTTTCAGGGGACCGTCGTCACTCCCGACGTACACGGTTCCGTCCTCGACGAACGTCTCGTATCTGTCCATAGACAGCCCAGCCGAACAACCGTGTCAAGGCATCCCACCGCAATAGCCGTTACCCCGTCCTGAACTGACCGGTAGCCACCACGGTCTGCCCTGCATTCGGGTCTCGCTGTATTCGGGACATTCGCTGGCCAGCACAACCGGTATACAACTGTCGTCTGTCATGGAACATATGGTTGAGTTCGGCCCCCGAGACCGCGAGGCAGTCTACAAGTCCATTTATTCGCGACGGGACATCAGACGATTTGTCGGCGACCCAGTTCCCGAGGAAGTACTCGGACGGATTCTAGACGCTGCCCACAACGCGCCCAGCGTCGGGTTCTCGCAACCGTGGGATTTCATTGTGATAGAAGACAAGCAGACGAAATCAGCGGTCGCAGCGATTGCCGAACGGGCGATAGCCGCCGCACGCGAAGGCTACAAAGAGCCGCGCAAATCAGAGTTCGGCCAGTTGAAACTGGAGGGAATAACCGATGCGCCGGTGAATATCTGTGTTACTTGTGACCCCACACGTGATGCGCCACACGTTCTCGGCCGGAACACGATGCAGCGAATGGACGTTTATTCGACGTGCCTTGCCGTGCAAAACCTCTGGCTCGCTGCCCGTGCTGAGGGCATCGGTGTCGGCTGGGTCTCATTTCTGTATCCTCACGAACTCCGTGATGTGTTGAACATTCCACACCACATTCAACCCGTGGCCTACCTCTGTGTCGGATACCCAGAGGACGGCTTCCCGTCCGAACCAGTACTGCAACAGGAAGGCTGGCGTAGTCGTATCGACAGATCTGAACTGGTCCATTACGACGAGTGGGACCCCAGTCGGACGCCCGAAACGAAGTCATAGCGGCGTCGGTAACCGAAGCCCCGTCGGTAGCACACGAGAATTTGAAGCCCGAGCGAGCGAAACCTCGGACTGGCTTCGAACTGCTTGCTGCGTCCAGACCTGTTCCACAGCTGATGGGCGTCTGACGGAGAGTTATGGGGCCTGCGCGTCTCATTCGTGACAGAAACGCATGGCAGAGACCGAACAGATAACTGTCGCGACGACGAGCGCGGGGCCGGGTGGGACCGGGGAGCCGGGCGAGACCGTCAATCTCCCGGTGGTGGAGCTGCTGACCGGCCGGGGGTTCATCACCGGCAAGAGCGGGTCTGGAAAGTCGAACACGGCGAGTGTCATCGCCGAGAAACTGCTTGACAACGGGTTTGGACTGCTTATCGTCGATATCGACGGCGAGTACTACGGTCTGAAAGAGGAGTACGAGATACTCCATGTCGGTGGCGATGAGGAGTGTGACATTCAGGTCACGGACGACCACGCCGGCAAGATCGCTTCGCTGGCGCTTGAACAGAACGTCCCCATCATCCTCGACATCTCGTCGTTCCTTGACGAGGAGGAAGCAGAGACGCTACTGACAGAAGTCGCCAAGCAACTGTTCGCGAAGGCAAAAAAACAGAAACAGCCCTTCCTGATGCTCGTCGAGGAGTGCCACGAGTGGATGCCGGAGAAGGGGTCGATGGGCGAGGTCGGGAAGATGCTCATCAAAATCGGGAAACGCGGCCGGAAACACGGGCTTGGCATCGTCGGCATCAGCCAGCGCCCGGCCGACGTAAAGAAGGACTACATCACACAGTGCGACTGGCTTGTCTGGCATCGCCTGACCTGGAACAACGACACGAAAGTCGTCGGGCGCATTCTTGATAACAAGTACGCTGACGCCGTCGAGGACTTAGACGACGGCGAGGCGTTCATGATGAACGACTGGGCCGAGCAGGTCAGCCGGGTCCAGTTCCACCGCAAGCAGACGTTCGATGCCGGTGCGACGCCGGGTCTTGACGACTTCGAGCGCCCTGAACTCAAGTCCGTCAGCGACGACCTCGTCTCCGAACTGGAGACCATCAGCGAGGACCAGCAGGAGACGGAGAACCGCATCAAGGAACTCCGTGAGGAACTGGACAAAAAGAATTCCCGCATCGCCGAACTGGAGGCAGAACTGCAGGACGCCCGGGACCTCTCGCGGATGGCCGAGCAGTTCACCGAAGCAATGCTGGATCAGGCCGAGGACTACAACCCCGGCCGGACAGAACAGGAGAAGATGCGTCGCCAGCGCGAACGGTTCGCCGACCAGCAAGCGTCGGACGGCGACACAGACGCCGTCAGTGAGGCGGACGCCGACGGTGAGCAGCCCCCGGAACCAGACGAGACCGCTGACGCCACGTCTGGCGGCGGATTTGGCGATGCGTTCAGTGCCTTTGCCGAGGACGGGGCCGCGATGAACGGCGGCAGCGCCAGTGGCGGCGCAGACGCGAATGGAAGCAGTGCGGACGCCGGACAGGAGTCGGATGCTAGCAGCACGGACGCTGAATCGGCGTCAGACTCCAGCAGTGTGGACGCTGAACCGACATCGAACGGTCACGCTGCGAACGCCGACGTAGTGGCGAACGGGGCCGTCGCAAACAACGGTGCGGTGGCCGCGCCAGTCAACGACCAGGCTGAGACAGAAACTGCTGAGGCTGATGACGAAGCTCTGAGGGCGGCCATCGCCGAGGCCGTTGAAGCTGAGCAGTCGGACGAGGCAACGGGGTCCGCTGACAGCGAGACGCCAGCCGACTTTGACGGCCCTGCTGTCTACGGCGACCTGCAAGCCGATATCGAGGAGTTGGACCGAAAGACCTGCCGGATGCTCGCGTACTACCGCGAGCAGGGCCCCGGGACGCCGCTGAACGCACATTTCTCGGCCGGTGGCTCCGGCGACCGGACGGCGGCCTATGCGCGAAACAGAGAACTCCGGCTCCGCGGGCTGGTCGAACACGTTGGCCGCGGACAGTACGACACGCGGCTGGCGGCGCTGGTTCAGGAGGAGAGCGACCACCGGCTCGACGACAACGAGGTCGAGTCAGTCGTCTCTCGACTCGAATCGGTTTTTCTGGACGGGGACAGCGACTGAAAAGGTAGTACTGCGACGCCGTCGATTTTACAGCAGCGGTTCGACGAGGTCTTCGAGTGCGGCGCGCGGGTCGTCAGCCTTCGCAACGCCGCTTGCCAGTAGGACGCCGCTCGCGCCGAGGTCGCTCGCCGAGACGAGGTCTTCGCCGGTCGAGATGCCGGCCCCACAGAGCACGTCCACGTCACCGTTAACGCGAGCGGCAGCATCGACTGCGCCGGTCACGATATCTGGGTCTGCCTTGCTGACGGGCGTGCCAGTCCCGATGAGTTCCGGTGGCTCGACGGCCACACCGTCAGGGTCGAGCGCGGCGGCCGCGCCGATCTGTGCGGGGTTGTTCGCACAGACGATCGTTTCGAGGTCCGCGCGGTCGGCGGCGTCGAGTGCCCCATCGATGTCCGCGAGCTTGAGCCGGTTTTCGGAGTGGTTCAGCAGCGTCCCGACGGCACCGGCGTCTGCAGCGGCCTCCGCGAGGGTGCTGCCGGTGTGGCTGCCGTGCTCGACGGCGCTGACGTGCTGAGCCCACGTTTCGACGCCGGTCTCCGCCACAGCGCTGATCTGGGCAGCCTGTGGCGCGACGGCAACGCGAACGCCGGAATCGTCGCTGACGTCAGCAGCAGCGGTTGCTACCTCGACTGGGTCACACGGGTACGCCTTCAGATTGACAAGGACGAACATACAAAACGCACCGGTTGCTGTGGGGAAATAGATTGCGAAGCCGCCGCTTGGCGTCCCTACCACTGTGCCTCCGTTCCTTCCCGGCCCACCGCCCGGGGTGACAACTATTAGGGTTCAGCCGAGACAAGAAACGAGACAAGCCGTGACAGCAGGGGATGACGACACACCGACCGTTCTGATAGTCGAGGACGAACAACACCTGGCCGACCTGTACACCGATTACCTGGCCGACCAGTACCACGTACAGACGGCTTACAGCGGCGAAGAGGGATTAGAACTGCTGTCGACCGATATCGACGTGGTGTTACTCGACCGCCGGATGCCGGTCGTCTCCGGCAACGAAGTGCTCGCACAGATTGAAGAGCAGGGGCTCCGGTGCCGCGTCGCGATGGTTACCGCCATCGACCCCGACTTCGACATCATCGAGATGCGCGTCGACGACTACCTCGTCAAACCTGTCACCCGTGACGAGCTACAGGAGGTCGTCGACCGGCTGTACAGTATTCGGGAGTACAACGACCGACTCCGGACACTCACATCAAAAAAGCTCAAGCGCAACGTCCTCCGCGTCGAGAAAACCGACCGGGAACTGCAGGACAGCGAACGGTATCAGAAACTCCAAGACGAGATTGAAACTATCTCGTCGAACGTCGAGTCACTCGCCGACGAACTCGACGTAGAGAAAGACGACCTCCAGTTGTAACCTAGTCCTTCCGCTTCACGACGTCGCCGAGCGTGTACTCGCCGTCGCTGCTGCCGCCGGACCACTCGGTCTCGTCGGCGCTGCCGCCGGCGCTCAGGGAGATTTCGAGCGCGCTTTCGAGTTTCTTCTGGACGTCGTCGCTGGGCAGGGAGTTACCCTGTTCGAGCTTCCGGATCAGGCTCGCCTTCTCGTTGAGTTGCTTTGCGAGTTCCTCCTGGCTGAGTCCCTGGGACTCCCGGCCCTTGCGGATCCGGTCGTGGTAATCCTGTGCGACCTCGTCCATCTCGTCGAACATATCCCGACGGCGGCCACCGGACCCGCCACCACCCGAGGAACTCGACGAGGAGGACGAACTCGACGACGATGACGAGGAGGACGACGTCGAGTACTTCGTCGACGTAGACGACGTCTCCTCCGTTTTGACCTCCGTGCCGAAGTCGGTACACTCGTCACAGACGTCGAGTTCGGCTCCCTCGATTTTGACGCGGTTCGGAGACGAAACCTCCGTCCCGCACATCTCGCACTGAACCATACCGACGGCTTGGACGGGGCGCGGTTTGAATGTTGCCCTGCGCACGCTGGCGCGGGGAATCCTGTTCTCACGTAGACAGGCTTCCTGTTTCGATGACGTGACTTACAGACATTCGCTGAAGATCAGCGGTGTCCGTAGCGGTCACAGTCTCCACAGGCGTTGATTCGGGCCATCCCAGCCCTAGTTCAGAAAACCCCCTTTGCAAGACGTTCATCGCTGCATTCGCATCCCTATCTGTCTCAAACCCACATGATGGACAGGAGTGTTCCCGGACCCAGATGGACTTCGATGACTCCACACCACACACCGCACATTCTTTTGTCGTCCCTGCCGCTTCGACCTGCACAACGTGCGTACCGTACACATCGCCCTTGTATTCAAGCAAAGTGATAAACTGTCGCCACGCCGCATCCTGCTTGTTCCGACCGTTTCCATCCGCTCGAAGCATACTCTGAACGTTCAAGTCCTCCACAAACACGGCATCGTACTCCTTGACGAGCCACGTCGTTATTTTGTGCTGGTAGTCCAGTACTTTCCGGTGGATGTCGCGTTTGGCCTTCGCCACTTCGACTCGCTGATTCTCGTAGTTGTTCGACCCATGTTCTTTCCGCGAGAGTTTGCGGTGCGCACGTCGGAGTCGTTCGTATTCGCCTTCGAGGTCGAGCCAATCCACGGTCTTCCCGTCGCTGGTATGGATGTAGTTCAAGATGCCGAGGTCAATACCCACGCTGTTGCTCGGGTTGAGTGAGTCCACATCGGGCTTCTCGGGCAAGTTAGGGTCGTCGGTTTCCAACCCAAAGGAAACGAACCACTCACCGGTAGTCTCTTTCTTGAACGTGGCTTCCTTTATTGAGGAATCAGCAGGGATTGGACGGGAGTACCGTATTTTGACCCATCCGACTTTGCTGAAGCGAACGTACGCAAACCCGTCTTGGCCCCTCTTTTCATCGAGGTCGAAACCAGACTGGTTGTACGTCACGCTCCGGTAATCGGTAGGTGCTTGCCGTTTGAGACGACCGACGGTGTGCCCGTTCTCTTTTTGTTTACGAAGGTTCGAGAGGTTGCGGTGGAAGCGGGCAACGGTAGCTTGCGCGGCTTTCGAATACGTTTCCGCGAACACTGGCCATTTTTGCTTCCACTCAGGGAGTTTGTTGTTCTGGTCGAACTCACTCGGCTTAGCATCCACGGGGCTGTTCGTGTAGTCCCATCGGACGTGGTTGTATAGTTGGCGATGAATATCTACCTGATGTTCCAGTTCGTCCGCTACCCCTTCTGTCGGATAGGCACGGTAGCGGTAACTGTGTTCCATCGCTATCCTTGATTGTCGACATGTTTATTTAATGGTTTGTGACATGGAGTTTCGGCTTCATCCCCGTTCATGGTGTGTCGGGGGGTTCGCCACGCTGATCAGTATAAATAGTGCACTGGTCGTTCTCAGCGGGATGCCGGTCCGTCAATTGCTGAACCGATGTTCAGTCGAGCGCCCGCATCGCGTGATAGAACCGCTGGGCGGCGGTAACGTGGCCGACAACGGCGAACACGACCAGCAGCCAGCCGACCAGCGTCAGTCCGGCCAGTGCGTTCGGGACGAACGCCGCGACGCCCGTGACCACACCGACAAGTGCAAGCCGGTCAGCGCGACCGAGCAGGCCGCCGTAGACGCGGTCGAGGCCGACCGCCTGTGCCTGCGTCCCGAGATAGGAGGTCATCAGGACGCCAGTGACGGCGGCGATGCCCAGTTCCCACTGGCTCACGCCGGCGGCGAGGCCGACGATGATGCCGATGTCGGCGTAGCGGTCGAGCACGTGGTCCAGCAGGTCACCGCCCGAGGACGCGACGTTCAGTTCCCGCGCGAGCGCGCCGTCGACGAGGTCCAGCCAGCCGTTCAAAAAGACGAGAACGGCACCGCCGAGATACAGCAGGGGCTCCCGCGCCGCAACGGCGTACACTCCGCCCGCTCCAAGGGCCAGCAGAAACGCGATGACGCTGACGCCGTTGGGTGAGAGGCCGGCCACCTTGGCGGCGCTGACGAACGGGCCAAGCGCGCGGTCGGCCAGCGGGCGGAACTTGTCGAGCGTCATAGCCAGTCGATGTAGGAGACAGTCCCCGCACTCGGCTCGCGTTCACCGGCCACGACGGCCTGAATCTCCTGTGCCACCTCGTCGGGGTCCCGGTCCGTCGTCTCGATTTCGTAGACGGACTCCATCCCGTGCTCCTCGACGGCCTCGCCGAGGATGACATCGAGCGATTCCGATTCCGCGTTCTCGTAGGCCTTCGAATCGTCGTCGCCGCGCTCACGAAGCCGCTCGACGATGGTTTCAGGGTGGGCTCGCAGCACAATCACCCGGTCGGCGGCGAAATGATGCGCGAGGTGGGATTCGAACAGCACGTCGTCGCGGCTGTCAAGCCACTCCGACAGCCTGTCGAGGTCCGCGACGAGGCTCCCGCGGTCCTCGTCGATGCCCGTTGAAAACCCCTCGTCCTTGATGATGTCATTGAGATGGAGGACATCGAGGTCTGTGTCGAGGTGTTCCGCTGCCGTGGTCTTGCCTGTCCCCGGAGTGCCGGTAACGGCGACTCTCACGCCTTAACCTCCTCGATAACCTCGTTCAGTACCGAGACGGCGCGTTCCGTGTCCTCGCGCGTTCCGCAGGTGATACGGATGCATTCGGGGAGCCCGAACGAGGAACAGTCGCGGATGATGACGCCGCGCTCCTGGGCGGCATCCGCGATGGCCGACGCGTCGCCGACCTCCGCGAGGATGAAGTTCCCCGCGCTGTCCCAGGTCGGTGCGTCGAGTTCCTCGGAGAGGTACTCCCGGGCCCACGCGGCGGTGTCGACGGAGCGCTCGACGTGCTCGTCGTCGTCGAGCGCCGCCAGTCCGGCACGGCAGGCGAGTTCGCTGGCCGAGAACGGCGTGTTGATGCGGGCGTAGGCATCGGCCCAGTCCTCGGGAACGACCGCGTAGCCGAGTCGAATCCCTGCGAGTCCGTACGCCTTCGAGAACGTTCGCAGGAGCGCAACGTCGTCGCGGTCGGAAAGTAACGGCCGTTTGCTCGGTTTTTCCGTGAACTCACCGTAGGCTTCGTCGACAACGACGAGGGTCTGCTCGTCGGTTTCTTCGGCGATAGTCCGGACTGCCTCGGTCGTGAACTCTGCCCCGGTTGGGTTGTGCGGACTGGTGAGGTAGACGATGCGCTCGCCGTCGTAATCTTTCAGGACGGTGTCGGCGGTCTGGGCGAAGTCGTCGGCCTTCGAGAGCGTGTACTCGTTGACCTCGCCGTGGTGATAGCGGGCGCTCATCGCGTAGTACGCGAAGCCCGGCGACGGGACGAGCACGTCCTGCCCGGGGTCGAGCATGGCTCGGGCGAGGCAGTCGAGCGCGCCGTCGCCGCCGTTGCTCAGCCACACCTGTTCGGGCGTTACGTCCCACATATCCGCCAGTTCGTCGACGAGGTCGGCGTGGGAGGCCTTCGGATAGGAATGCATCCGTTCGGCCGACCCGCGAATCGCCTCGACGGCGTCCGGGCTCGGCCCGAACATGTTCTCGTTTGACGCCAGCTTCACCATGTCGTCCGGGTCGAGACCGAGTTCCCGGGCGACCTCCTCGATACCGCGACCTGCCCGATAGACAGTGTGAGCGGAGAGGTCCCGTGGTTCCATGGCTGTGCAAAACGGACGGGGCGGCTTAAGCGTGCTCACATCGGGCGTGGCCGTGGCTCCCCAGCGCGTATGGCACAGAAATTCGATGGCGGCTTTCCGTGAGAAACCCGTCGATGACGGGTAAGACACGGAATAGCACGCTCCCCACCAAATCCCTGTCAGTCAGTGGTAATGAGGGTTACGGTGGCCCACCGTCGGGTTGCCGACCCTACAGCCACCGAAAACGGTAACACATCATAGGTCCTGATACTGTGCAATGCCGCTTCTCATCGATATTCGGAAACTCACACTCATCACCAGACTCATTCAGGACGGGGCCGAGCAGGTCGCCGATTCGCTGGCGACACTGGCCGGCGTCGACGCCGCCGTCGAGATCAAGAGCCTCTCGTTTGTCCAGCCGGAGGACATCGCCACCGAGATGGGCGGCGGGACCATCTACAGCGCTCGTGTTCGGCTGACAGAGCCGCCGTACGGCGTCTTCCTGATGACATTCGAGACGGAGACGGCCGCGGAGATCGCGGAGTTGATGACCGGTTCCAGCGTTGACGACGGGTTCACACAGCTTCACGAGTCCGCGCTGCAGGAGATGTGTAACATCCTCACCTCGGGCTTCATCGACGGCATCGCGAACACGCTGAACGCGACAATCAACATGGGGACGCCAACGGTCGTACAGGACGACGCGACCGAGATCGCCGACAAGGCGCTCTCCCATGTCCGCCGGGACTCGCTGACTATCGTGCTCGACTCGCTCGTCGACATCAAGGAGAGCGATGTGGCGTTTTCACTCCGCATCTTCCTCATCCCCGATCCCGGCTCATTCGTCCACCTTATCGACCAACTGGACTACGACACCGACCGGGAAACGCACATCTCTGCCGACACCGACGCAGTCAAAGAACTCGATATGTCAGGTGATGCGGACGCGCTCGATGCCTTCGATTCCTCAAAGTAGCTGTGTCGAACCCACGACGTTGAATAGGGTCGCGTCCAACCGCCGCATATGAGTGTCGTAAACGCGGCTGTCTTCGGGGTACACCTGATATTCGCCGCGCTGTGGGCTGGAACCGTGTTGTTCATGACTTATGCTATTCTCCCAACGGCGATGAACGGCGACTCTTCGCCGGGACCGCTGTCAGCGATTACCGGGAAGCTCCGGACGGTGTCCCGGGCGAGTGCGACGCTCCTGTTTCTGACGGGTGGGCATCTGGCAGCGACCCGCTACACCGCCGAGTCGTTGACGGGAACTGGTCGCGGCCACCTCGTCATCACGATGATCGTCCTGTGGTTCATTCTGGCTGGGCTCGTCGAGGTTGGCGCGTCGAAGCTCAGCGACGGCTTCGACCAGCAGAAGGTGCGCGAACCGGCCCGGAACGCACGGCCGTTCCTGCTGGGGGCGTCTCTTGTGTCAATCCTCCTCCTGCTTGACGCCGGCGCGATTCTCGGCCTGTACTGACCGGCCGACATCTCGGTTGCCGCTTCTTCCTCACGCATACCTGTATCAGCAGATACAAATCACCATCCGGCATACCAGCACGCAATGTGGCCGTGGGGACATCTCGCCGTCGCCTACCTCGTCTACGTCGTGTACACTCAGTTTGACCCGACCCGTCGCCAGACAGCGGCCACGCTGACCGCGTTGGCGGTGGGGTCGCAGTTTCCGGACCTGATCGACAAGCCCTTCGCCTGGACGTTCGGCGTCTTGCCGTCCGGGCGGTCACTTGCCCATTCGCTGTTCACGCTCCTCCTTGTTGCCGTAGTCTTACACCGGCTCGCAGTCCGATATCGCCGAACGGACCTCTCGACAGCGTTCACGCTCGGTGCATTCGTACACACGCTGACTGATATGGGCCCGACAGCAGTAATCGGGGTGCTTGGCGGTGACCTGACACAGCTTCAGTGGCTTCGCTTTCTCGTCTGGCCGCTCCAGCCACCGCCGCCGTACGCCAACGACACCTCCTTCGTTGAGCAGTTCGCCTCGCTCTCGTTCGACCCGTACGTCCTGTTTCAGTTCGGACTGTTCGGCCTCGCTGTCGCCGTATGGCTCGCTCACGGCGCGCCCGGGCTTCGGTCGGTCACCCGGCGGAGCAAAGCAGCGTTCACCGAATCTGCAGACTAGAGTCGTTCAGAAACGTGGTCAGCGCACTTCAGCGCGAGCGCGGCGATGGTCAGCGTCGGATTCATCGACCCGGCGGTAACGAACACCGACGAGGACGCAATCGAGAGGTTCGACACGTCGTGGGTCCGTAGCTGCGGGTTGACCACGCTCTCTTCAGGGTCGGTCCCCATTCGCGTCGTCCCCATGTGGTGATACGCCGGCCCGGTGTCAGCCGGCCCGACCGTCCACGAGATGTCGACGCCCAGCTCCGACAGCACGGCGTGTTGAATCTCGTTCGCCCGCGAGAGCGACCGTTCCAGCCGGTCGCCCCACGACCACCGGATGTCCGGCACCGGGTTCCCGTGGTCGTCCGTCGTTGACGTGTCCAGCGTTACGCGGTTTTCCTTCCGCGGCGGCTGGCCGACCAGTCCGCCCATCGCGATGCTGTTGCCGTAACTCTCGCGGAGGCTCGACAGCAGCGTATCGCCCCACTCCTCGCCAGAGAGCGCGAGTTCGACCGGCGACGGACCGGCGTAGTTCAGAAACTCCAGTTTCAGCGGCGACAGCGCCTTGTCGGTCGCCGCAACGACCGTCTCGCTGTCCGCGACACGCTCGACTGCCTGCCCGGGGTCGTCGTAGAACTGATGGCACTCGCTCGTGAGAAAGCCGACGTGGTTCTGGCGTGTTTCACGGTCAAGCGTGCCGCCTGCCCCGGCGAACAGATGGTCCATGAAATAGTGACCGACCAGTCCAGAACTGTTCGCCAGCCCGTCCGGGTGGTCCTCGCTCGCCGACAGGAGAAGGAGTCGCGGCGTCTCGACGCCGCCCGCCGCGATGACGAACTCGCGGGCCATCTGGCGGTGTTCGGTTCCGTCCGGCGTTGCGTAGACGGCCGCCTCGATGCGTCCGTCGGCGTCGGTAACGAGGCGCTGGACCGGCGCGCGGTCGACAACGCGTGCCCCTCTGGCTTCCGCGTCCTCAATGTGGACGCTGGCGTCGTATTTCGCGCCGGACGGACAGACCGGTTGGCAGGTCCCGTAGCCGACGCATGGCCCCCGGCCATCGTACGGTTCGGAGTTCCGGGCGTTAGGAACGGAGTGCATCGTGATGCCCAGTTGCTCGCAGGCCTCAGCAAACAACGAGTCGCTGTATGATGGCGGGAACCCGGGCAGCGGATATGCACCGTCTCGCGGCGGTGCAAAGGGGTTGTCTGCGTCGCCGGCGACACCTAGCGCCCGCTCAGCGTCGGCGTAGTACGGCCGCAGGTCGTCGTAGCTGATCGGCCATGCCGGATCGTCGGTGTCGTGGCTCCCGTCGAAATCCGAGGGGTGCAGCCGCATCACCATCCCCTGCCAGTGCAGCGTCGACCCGCCGACGCCTTTCACTCGTGAGATGTTCAGCGGGTAGTACCGCTCGCCGCTCGCACTGAACGCGTCGCGGTCGCCGCCCATCTCCCAGACGGACCCGTGGTCGCCGGGTCGGATTGCCTCTTCCATCTGCTGCTCTCGGTTCGACCTGTCGAACCGCGGCCCGGCCTCTAGCACGACCACCCTTTGTCCGTCGCTGGCGAGCTGGCTCGCGATAAGTGCCCCTGCCGGCCCAGCCCCGATGACACAGACATCTGCCCGCTCGGACGGCTCCCGGTCCATTTCAGCAGGAGTTAGGCAAGCCTAAACTTATACGTTGGCATCTCAGGTGCCGTGTCTGGTGGCGACGGCTCGGTTCGCTTGTTGGCTCGCTGTTGCTTCCGAAAGTGGGCGTGGCGGGACTGAGCAAACACGACGCGTTTGCGAGCTACGCGAGACCCGTCTCGACGGCTCTCACGGGATTCGAACCGGAGCAAGACGGTCGCCTCGCTTCGCTCGGCGCTGCGACTTGCAGGGTTCGAACTCCGTGCCCGTTCGCTCGTCGCGTCCGCTCCTCGCAGAACGGGCGTGGCGGGACTGAGCGAAACCGCAGGTTTCGCGAAGGTCGCCACGGCCGCGAGTGTGTTTCGAGCGAATGCGAGAAACCACGAAGCGGGCGTGGCGGGATTCGAACCCGCGTTCTAGGGGTTAGGAACCCCTCGCCCTAGTCCACTAGGCCACACGCCCTACCGGGTGGTCGATTGAGCGGTGAAAAATCCTTTCGTTATCACTGTGGCCCGCTGAAAACGGAGAAGTGGTCGAGATTACGTCTCGGTTTCCGTCGCCGTTTCGGTCGACTCGGCCGAGTCCACGGTGGACGCATCGGTCCCTTCTGCAGCGCCGCCGTCGCGCATTTCTTCGAGTTCCTGTTCGACTTCTTCTCGCCCCTTCTGGAACTCACCCATGGCTTCGCCAGTCGACCGCGCTAGTTTCGGAATCTTGTTCGCGCCGAACAGCAGGACGGCGATGAGGAGGATGACCATCATCTCCGTCGTCCCGGGCATCCCCGGGAACAGTACTCCGGATGTCCCTAACATTGTATCCGAAGGTTACGTGGTTGCTATTATAACCTTTTTGCTCAGGACGGCCTCCTGAGTGATTCACTGCCAGTGGGACTGACGCTGCGCTGACATCGGGCAGAGACAGGATATGTGACACAGGCGAGGCGGACCCACTCAGTCTGTGGAAACGGCCTCGCCGGGAACTGCCGGCGAGGCCCGACAACGGGGTGTGAATCGGACGGGGTAACGCGAGGCACCAGGTCTCCGACCGTTCCATGTCGCTGGTCTGGGTCGGCACGTCGACAGACGGACTACACCATGTCTACGGGACCAGATTGATAGCTGAGGGACCCAAGTGACACGGCTTGCGTGGCCATGTGCTACGTTCGTGGGCTGTCCGTCTGCGGGTTCGCACCCGCGGCACTGGCTACATCGCCCTGTCAATTCATTATCCGCTTGTTAATCTACTTCACAGCGGGAACAGCCCTAGCGAGATGCCTCCGCCGCCCGGGGATATAACTGCTATCGGGCGCTCAGAGATACCAGATGCCGGCCGATAGTCACACGATGGAAGTCAGGAGCGGGGAAGAAGTAACGATTCGACCGATCAAACCCGTCGGGGAGGACGTTGTTCGGGTTGACATCGAGGCTGAGGGGGTGTGGCGACTCGATATCACGCGTGAGGGCGAAATCGCCGATGTTGTCACGACCCGTGATGCCGACGGGACACTTGCGGACCGCGACCTGCCGGAGTGGATCGACGAGGTCACGGCGAAGTTCGCACAGTTCTAATCTCGCCCGGACTCGATCAGGTCGGAAAGGGTTTTACTCGCCTGGGTCCACTCGGCAGTATGGTCTCAGTTGGAGACGTTGCACCTGATTTCACGGCACCGATCGCAAACGGCGACGTTGACGAGATAACGCTGTCTGAAGCGCTTGACGACGGGCCCGTTGTGCTCGCGTTCTTCCCGGGCGCGTTCACCAGCGTTTGCAGTCACGAGATGAACTCGTTCCAAGACCGACTCGACGAACTCACTGAAGCGGGGGCGACGCTGTACGGTGTCAGCATCGACACACCGTTCTCACAGAACGCGTTCCGGGACGAACTGGGGCTCGAGTTCGACCTCGTCAGTGACTCAGGCCGGGAGATTGTCGATTCCTACGACATTTCGATGGACTTTGAGGCGCTCGGCGTCCCGAACGTAGCCAAGCGGGCCGTCTTCGTTATCGACGAAAATCAAGAAGTCACGTACGCCTGGGTCAGCGACGACCCTGGCGTCGAACCGGACTACGACGAGGTTATTGACGCCGCCACCTGACCGCGCCGGAAGGGGGATTTTTCGCGGTGGGTCGTCTGGGTTGTAGTATGAGTGTTGATAGACCTGATACCGGTGGCCGTATTTATGACCCCGAGGCGGATCACGCGTTCCCGGACGGGCGGCTGAACGCAGTTCTCGACACCGTCACGACTGACGAAGAGATTCAGGCGTATCTCGAAGCTCAGAACATCAACCCCGTCGCACGCAAGCGGTACAACGACCACGGCGCGAAACACATCGGCATCGTTCGAAACCGAGCGCTGTGTCTGTATGACCTCCTCAAGCAGGCCGGCGTTGAGTTCAACGGCGCAGCCGACCACGGACTCGATGAGGCCGATGAGGCCGTTATTATTGCACTTGCGACGACGCTACACGACATTGGGCACGTTGTCCACCGCGATTCACACCCGTACTACTCGATTCCGCTGGCCGCTGACATTCTGGATGACTTGCTCGATGAGTTCTACGGCATCCGTCAGGCAGTTCAGATAAAGGGCGAGGTACTCCACGCAATTCTCTGCCATCACACCGAGGAAAACCCACTGACGCTGGAAGCTGGCGTCGTCCGCGTCGCCGACGCGCTGGACATGGAACGTGGCCGTTCGCGCATTCCGTACAAGCGTGGCGGTCGCGGTATCGACACCGTTTCCAGCCAGGCTATCGAGACGGTGACGCTGAGCCTGGGCGACGACTATCCCGTCCTCGTCGAAATCGCGATGAACAACGCGGCCGGTGTCTATCAGGTCGATAACCTTCTGAAAGCCAAACTCAAGGACTCTGGCCTGGAGGAACACGTCCGTATCGTCGCGCTCAACACTCGGGAGGACGGCAACCAGATTGTCGAGCGAATCGAACTCTAAACCGGACCGACACAACGGTTTTGTACCGTGCTTCCCTAGCTATGTTCATGAGTCTCACACCCATGGATGAGCCACGGGGTGCCCGGGGGAGGATGGACGACGGCGACGCGCCGCCGCCCTCGCTGCTGGACCGGGTCAGGTACCGCGTGCGCTCAGCCATTGAGACCATTTCGTTTGGGGAGCGATGTTTTGCGTGGCTTGATAACCGTGGTCGAGACAAGCCACAGTCGAAGATCCACACCGATGGGTTCGCTGACGACGTTGTTGCGCCGCCGGAGTGCCCGTCGATCAGCGACCTTCCAACGCGGTCACGGCCGTTTACGTACCCGACACGGAATCACACGGAGAGCAACACTGTCGACCTCATCGCAGTCGAGGGCGGGGACCAGCTCACCATGACGCATCCGGACAACTCGGACGCGAAAATAACATCTGATATCTGGATGGACGTCGAACAGTAATCAGTGGAATCGTTGCTCCATTTATTATCGAGTCTTGGTATTTGATATCTTGACGTGATATTTTCGTGTTCGCTTTTGTGTCAAAGTTATCCAGTCGCAGCAGGCCATTAACGGAGCCCAGAGTGCGAAGCGGCAGTCGCGATAGTTGTTGAAACGAAGACGATCCTTGAAGTCTAGACTAGTGTGACCGTCTCAGGAGTGACAGATTTACAGACCGGTGTCGAGCGAGCTGGGGGACTTCTCGCTCGTCGCCCAGTTTGATGGACAGGAACAACAGGCCCAGTCGAGTGCTGTGGGTGCGGGAGCGACGACGGACTAACTGGAGACAACGACTAGAAATCGTACCGCGCGATGTCACTGGAGCCACAGGCCGGACAGGCCGTCCCGTCCGTTTCGAGGGTGGTTCCACAGCGTCGACCTCCAGATGTGACTGCTGTCGAGTCCCCACGACCAGGCGTAATCGCTCCATCATATTGCCAGACAGGACACCGGGACTCATATAATCGGGTAATTCACGGTGAAAGTGAAAACCGCACGACTCGACGCCGATTCTGAGTGTCCGTCAGCCGAGCGTCAGACGTCGCTGTCACACCGCCCAGCCCGCACAGTCACTCACTTACGCGCGAGCCTGCTCACGCCGGTCCCGCCTGCCGGACGCGTACAGAAGTGCCAGAAACAGTCCAACTGCGAACAGCCAGACCGCCACCAGCCAGAGCAGTATCGAGTGGCCCCCACTCCCGAGCATGGACTGTAAAGATCACTGTCGATACTTAATTAGTAGCACTGTATCGGGAGCGGATGCGGTGTCACACAGCGGATTGTGCCACCGGTAACTGTGAGGGCGGCGTCAGTCACCCCTACCGACTCGGTGCACACGAGGGCTGCGCTCTTGTCGGCTGGGTGGCCCCAGACGACTGTCTGGGGTACGCCCAGACATTTTTGTTCACGCCGCCGTAGCCACGCCCGATGACGGGAACAGCCGCAGCCGAGCCCACTGTGACGACCTTCACGTCGAACGTCGACCGTATCGATACGACTGCTGTCGTGCTAACGGAGACGTACTTCTACGCCGAAGGCGGCGGCCAGCCGGCGGATCGGGGAACCCTCGGTGGCGTCGAAGTCGTCGATGTCCAGCATCGAAACGGCGATATTGTCCACGAACTGGCCGAACCGCCGGCCTTCGACCCGGGCGAGACAGTCGAGGGACAGATTGACACGGCATTCCGGACGTACTGTATGCGTGCCCACACGGCCAGTCACGTCCTCTATGGCGCTGGTCGCCGGCTGCTGTCAGATCTCGGCTACGGGGGCTTTGACATCAGCGCGACGGTCCCTGACAACGCCGACGACGACTTCGGACCGGCTATCACCGGGAAGGTGCGGGTAGATTTCGAAACAACGACCGAAATCGACGACGAGACACTCACCGAACTTGAGCGGCTGACTAACCGCGCCGTCTGGGAATCCTACGACGTGACCTGGGAAGAAATTCCGCGGGACGAGGCACTGGGTCGCGACGATATCGCGTTCAATACGAAGACCGAAGAGGGAATCGAGGGCGAGACAGTCCGGGTCGTCACCATCGACGGCTGGGACGTGGCAGCCTGTGGTGGGACACACGTCGGGAACACTCGCGAAATCGGGCCCGTGACGGTACTCGGTCGGTCCAATCCCGGAGAGGGATTGACTCGCGTCGAGTTCGCCGTCGGCCCGCATGCTATCCGCCGGCGGGCGACCGAACACGAGCGGGCGATGACTGCCGCCCAGTCGCTGGATACGAACGTTGCGGAGCTCCCGGCCGCTGTGGACGGACTCCACTCAGAATGCGACGACCTCCGGGAGACGGTGTCGTCCCTCCGAGAGCGCCTCGTCGATTCCCGTCTCGCTGACCTGCGTGACGACGCCATCGAAGTGGACGGGCAGCGGTGGCTCGTCGGCACCGTGGCAGGGCTCGACGCAAACGCACTGGCCGACCGAGCGGAGTCCGCTGTCGGTGACGACGTCGACGTGGCCGCGCTGGTGGACGCCGACGGCCAGTACCTGGGCGTCGGGACGACCGGCGGCGTCGACGCCGGTGAAGTGGTCGATCAGGTGACTACAGAGTTCGGTGGCGGCGGTGGCGGGCGACCGACAGTCGCTCAGGGCGGGGGACTCGGTGCCGACGGGGACGAAATCGTCGCGTTCCTCCGGGACGAGTCAGTGACGGCAGACAGCGGCGACTGAGCTTACTCCCCGCGGTTCGGCGTCCCGCTGAACCGCGCAACCTCGTTTCGTAGCGCGTCCCGTTTCAGCAGTCCGAACCCGACGAGGATACAGGTGAAGCCGACACCTGTGTAGACCGTCGGCGTCTCGCTGAGAAACAGCAGTCCAGTGGCGGCGGCGACGACTGGCGCGGCGTAGGAGACGAGGTTGATTTCGATGGGTCCCAGCCGCTCAAGCAAATCGAAGTAGATGAGGAAGCCGAGGGCGCTGGCGACGACAACCAGATACAGCAGGGCCAGCACGGCCTCAGTAGTCCACTGAACGTCGGCAACCGATTCGGAGACACCGAAACTGATGCCGTGCATGAGCACTGCACCGAGCAGCATCGACCACGCTTCCATCGTCTCTATCTCCAAGTCGTCGTCGAACCGACGGGTCAGCACGCTCCCGAGGGCGAACGACGTGGTCGCAAGGAATACAAGAAACAGCGACACGGTTCGGGGGTCGAGGAGGTTCCCTGGATCGGGGTTACTGAGAACGCCGACACCGAGGAACCCGACAAGGAGGCCGACGATGCCCAGCGTCGTGAGCCGTTCGTCCGGGAGAAACGCACGCGCGAACCCGGTCGTAAGAATCGGCGAGAGGCTCACGACGATAGCGGCGGCGGCACTGGTGGTTCCTTGCTCGCCGACGAACAGGAAGATGTGGTATGCGGCGATCAGGAGTGAGCTGCCGATACCCACGACAATCCAGTCGGTCCGACTTTTCGGGACCCACTGGTCGGTAGCGTACACCGCGTAGCCGAGCATCAACAGGCCGGCGAGGTCGTACCGGAACGCCGCAAACAGGATTGGTGGGAAGTACTCCAGCCCAGCCTTGATCGCGGTGAAGGCGCTGCCCCAGGCGATTGCGAGCGCGACGAAGAGGATGGCGTTGCGGAACCGCATCGTCTGCTCAGTCGGCCGCCTCGCCGCCGTCGTCCGGCTCGTACGTCTCCGCAATCGCGTCGAGGGCCTCGTGATGCTCCGTCGTGTGCGGCGCGGTCAGCGGCGAGACGCTGACCTTTCCGTCGACGACGGCGCGACGGTCGGTCCCCTCAGGGTCGGGGATGTCGCCGTCGGCCATGTGCTCCCAGATGCGGTCGTGGAGCGTCACAGCGTCGCCATCCTGTTCGGCGTCCATCTCGTAGAGGTGGGACGGTCGGGTGACTGTCATCTGTGCGTCGCCCCACTCGGCGACGGGGGCGTTGATATTCAGGTAGTCGCACTGCTCGAACACGCCGGCGTCGACGGCGTGGTCGGCAAGGTAGGTTGTCGCTTTCGCCGCCTCGCGGTAACTGTCGCCGTTGGCCTCGATGTCCGCGAAGGCGGCGTCTTCGCGGACCGGAATGTACATCGAGACGGCCATCGCCGGCACGTCAAAGAAGGTGGCCTCGACGGCGGCGCTGACGGTCCCCGAGCGGCCGAGAACGTACGCGCCGAGGTTCGCCCCGCGGTTACAGCCCGCGACAACGAGGTCGGTGTCGGTGACGAGCGCTTCCAGCCCCGCCACGACGCAGTCCGAGGGCGTCCCCTCGACAGCATAGCCGAGTTCGTGCTCGTGGACGGTTACTTCGTGGGAAATAGCCCGACCGACCGCGCTCTGGTCCTCCGCCGGGGCGACCGCGGTCACGTCGCCGACCGTCGAGAGACCATCGTACACTGCCCGGAGGCCGGCGCTCTCGATGCCGTCGTCGTTCGTCAGCAGAATCGTCGGCTCGTCCATACGCTCCGTGGGGCCGTCCCCGAGAAAAGCCCACCGCTAGCGGGCCCGGTCGATGACCGTCTCGCCGTCGACGACAACGTTGTACGCCTCCTCGTCGTCGTTCCACAGCACCAGCGCGTTTTCGAAGGACAGCAGGTCGCCGTAGTCGGCTTTCCGGAGGTCCTCGTTCAGTATCGACGCCTCGGTGAGCACGGCGAAGTGGTCGACCTGCTGACTTCCATCGCCCAGCAGATACAGCGGATTTGCGCCCTCCCGCTCGGCGAGGTCGTGGCTGAGTTTCACACCCAGAAAATTCACCCGGTCGGTGACGTAGTTCTCGGCGTCGGCCATCGGCGCGTGGATGCCCCGGTCCGGTGTTACATCGTGCACTCGCTTGCCGTCGGTTCGCAGGACGCTGTAGGCGAACTGCACGTCCGTATTGACGAACTCGCCCGTCCCGCCCGCGGGGTCGTCGAGGCGTTGTTGCATGGTTGGGACCTCGATGTCCGGCTTGCGGTCGAACGACCACGACTCGCTGTTGGGGGACTGGTGAGGCCAGAGTCGCACGGTCGGCCCATACACCGTCGCCGGGCCGCCGTCGGCCACCTCGCGCTCGACAGTTCGGAGCTGTATGGCCGTGTTCCGGTCGGCGGGGGCCAGCGCCAGCAACGTCCCGTCGTCGGCAAGCGCCTCGACGTACCGGTAGAGGGTCGCCGCCGCGTCGTCGAGTTCGCTGAGGACGTTGCCGAAGATGATGAGGTCGTATCCCTCGGCGTCGGTGTCGCCGTTGTCGGTCCCTCCACCGCTGTCGTCGCCGACAAACGGCGACGACGGGTCGAATTCCTCGGCGAGCGCCCGGTGAATCTCCCAGCAGACATTCTGGCCGCTATCTGCCAGTAGGCTCTCCAGCACATCCGCAGCGGCGCTCGGCTCGACGGCGTGGTAGTCCAGCAGGGCGTCGTCGGGGAGCAGGTCACGCAGGGCGAGCGCCGGGCCACCGACGCCGGCCCCCACGTCCAGCACTCGAAGCTGTGACGGGAGCAGGCCGTCGGCGGCGAGGTCCGCAAGGACGTACTTCGCCACGGCGTAGTAGTCCGGCAGGTGGTAGACGGCGTAGCCCAGCGCGGTCAGTTCGTCGTATTCGACGGCCTGGCCCTGCAGATACCGCTCTTTGATGTCGCGGATGCGCTCCCTGAGTTCGTCACCGTTGTCGCCGCTGTGCCACTCCAGCCCGCCCCACTCCGTCAGCAGGTCGATGACCTGCTGTTCGTAGCTGTCGGGGAACCGGTCGACACCGTCGAAATCTACTGAAAGCCGGCCCTCAGGTGCCGGCACGAAGGTCCCGTCATCCTGCTCGACGATGCCAAGGTCGAATGCCTCCTCTCGGAGCACCTGCTTGACGACGGCGGGGTGGGGCTGGTCCTCGACGTATTCGTGTAGCTCCTCGGGGTCCAGCGGTCGGACGTTCCGGAGGTACTGGGCGTTGTCGCGTATCTGCTGGCGTGTGTCCTGGTTCATGAGAGTTGCTCGTAGAGCCGCTCAAAAGTATCTGCGTCGGCGTCGGCGAGTTCGCTAGCGGCGTCGGCGACCGCGTCTGCGCCGTCGAATGTCCGCTGGATATCGGCGTACACCCGCGAGTCGCCGCCGGTCACCTGCTCGACAAGGTCGAACAGGCCGGCCGAAATCGGCGTCTGAAACTGGTCGGGCACGTCCGCGGCGGCCATCGCGAACGCGAGTACGGCGGCGTGAGCGCTGGCCTGTACCGTTTCCATGGCTTCGTCGTGGTCCGACACCGTCGTCTTGAAGCAGTTGTTTCCGGCTGCAGCGATTGCGTCGACGACGGCAGTAGCATCGGGTCCCAACGCGTCAGCGACGACAGCGACGTTGCCGGGCGCGTTCTCGGGGGCAAACAGTGGGTGCAGGCTGAGTCGCTGGCCATCGGGCATCGCGTCCCGCATTGCTGCGATGGGGCCTGCCATGCTCCCCGTTACGTCAACGATTGCGTCCGTGGCACACGGCGCGAACTCGTCGATAGCCGTCTCGGCGACAGGCATCGGCACTGCGATACAGACAACATCGAAAGTCTCGGCCGCGTCGCTGGCGACAGCGCGCCCGCCGACCGCGTTTGCAGCAGCTTCAGCAGCCGACTGGTCGAGGTCGGTAAAGGCGACGGCCGCGTCGGCGTGGGTCCGGACTGTGCGTGCGAACCACTGGCCCATCGCGCCGGCACCAACGACGAGGACGTTCATCGGCCCAGCGTAGCCCGTCCCGTCTCAAAAGCCGTTCGGTCACACGCCTGCTCGCCGCGACACCGCAGGTGACGATGGCCGGGTAGACAACCGTCGAATAGCCCGCTGTAGTCCGGTTTCCCCCTCCTAAACGCTTATCTGTCGGCCCTGAGAGAACGGTGACATGAAGCGCGTTCGATTCCGTGATACTGGGGGGAACGTTCGCGGCGGTCGCTGGACCGTCGAGGACGGCGAGCCCGTCGTCACCGCCGCCGCCGGACCGTACGGCCGTATTGCCTTTGGCGACGAGTCCTACGACCCCGACGAGGTGGACATCCTCCCGCCTTGCGAGCCGACGAAAGTCGTCTGTATCGGGCGCAACTACGCCGACCACGCCGAGGAGATGGACTCGGAGCTTCCGGACCGGCCGATGCTGTTTCTCAAAGCCCCGAACGCCGTCGCGTCCCACGGCAAGCACCTCACGATGCCCTCGGGGAAGGAACGCATCGACTACGAGGCCGAACTTGGCGTCGTCATCGGCGAGCAGTGTCGGAACGTCAGCGAATCGGGGGCGATGGACGTCGTCGCGGGCTACACCTGCGTCAACGACATCTCCAACCGTGACGACCAGCGACGGGAGCAGAACTGGGTCCGCGGGAAGGCCTTCGACAACGCGTGTCCAATCGGCCCGCTCGTGGCCACGCCAGAGCACGTTCCGGAAGACGCCAGTATCGAACTCCGTCTCAACGGCGAGACGAAGCAGTCCTCCTCCCGCGAGCACCTCATCTTCTCTGTCCCCGAACTAATCGCCGAAATAACGTCGTACATGACGCTGGAACCGGGCGATGTCATCGCCACGGGGACCCCTGAAGGGGTCGGACCGATGGAAGACGGCGACGAAGTCGAAGTCGAAATCGAAGGTATCGGCACGCTCAAACACAGCGTCAAGATTCCGTAGGCGGCTGCCACACTAGTTCGGTAGTTATTCCACGACGACTGCGCCTCTCATCCCCAGGCCCTTATGCGGTTTACAGGAGTACAGGTAGGTCCCGGTTTCCGCGAAGGTGTGCTCGTAGGTGTTTCCTTCCTCGGCGACGAGTTCCGAGTTGAGCGGGCCATCGCCTTTTGAGACGATGTTGTGTGGCCCTCCCTCGCCGGTCCACTCCCAGCGGACGGTCGTCTCGGTCGAGATCTTCAGCGCCGGGGGGCCGAACGCGAACTTCCCACCGTTCCCTTCCACACCGGCGGTAACAGTTGCAGTGTCAGTGTCGGTGCGGTCGACAATGGTGCCGTCGAAGTTACTCGCCGCTGCGAGCCATTCATCAACAGTGTCGTTACCCGAGGACGGTGGCTCTTTCACAATAATCGCACCTTTCATGCCACCGTCACGATTGGGTTCGGAGACGTAGCGATACTCGCCGGTCTCCTCGAAAAAGTAGTGATACATTGTACCGGCCTGCGCGTTTGTCCGGCCGCTGTCGAAGGTATCATCGAGGGCGACCACGTTCTGCTGGCCGCCGTGCCCAGTCCAGTCCCACCGAACTGTCGTCATCGGTGGGATTTCAATGACAGGCGGGTCGAACGCCAGTCCGCCGTCCATCTCCTGCCCAACCCAGACCGTTGGCCGAGACTCGGGGCCGAACCTGCGGGGCTCGCCGTCGTAGCCGTTGGCATCATCAAGCCAGTCGTCAAGCGACTCGGGCGTCGATTCAGGCGTCGCGGTTGGGGTCGCAGTTTCCGTCGCGGTTTCAGTTCCGGTTCCGGTTTCGGCCGCTGGTTCTGAACTACTTCCCGAGGACACGCACCCGGCGGTAATGGCAAGCGCTGCTACCCCTGTACCTGTAAGAAACTGTCTGCGAGTGGAGGGCCGTTGCATAGCAAGCTAGTCGTTGTTTTTCGATGATAGAAAAGTCGGTGTGCCCTTTCCAGATTCTGGAAATGAGGTACCGACTGCTGCGTTATTCGACGACGACCGCACCTTTCATACCGAGGCCCTGGTGCGGTTGACAGGTGTACAGAGATACTCCGGTTTCCTCGAAGGTATGCTTGTAGGTACTGTCTTCCTCTGAAACGAGTTCTGAATCAAGCGGACTACCGTCGTCCGAAATAACGCTATCCGACTCCATCTGACTACCGTCAGTCGAGAATACATTGTGTGCTGCGCCAGCGCCGGTCCACTCCCAGATGACCGTCGTCCCTGTTGAAATCTTGATCGTGGGCGGGTCAAACGCGTACTGACCGCCATTGCCTTCTGCGCCAACGGCAACTGTGGCTTCAGACTTACCGGTGCGGTCAGTAATGGTCCCGTCGAAGTTGCCCGTTGACCCGAGCCACTGATCGATGGCAGGGTATCCTGAGGACTCCCGTTCTTTGACGATGACCGCCCCTTTCATTCCCTCATCGCGGTGGGGCTCGGAGACGTAGGGGTACTCGCCGACCTCGTCAAAGATGTAGTTGTAGCTCGTCCCGATCTGGGCGTTCGTCCGACCACTGTCGAAGGTACCATCAAGCGCGACGACGTTCCGTTGACCACCATGGGAAGTCCAGTCCCATGTAACGTTTGTCATCGGCGACACTTCGATGACTGGCGGATCGAATGCCAGGCCCCCGTCGGTTGTCTCACCGACCATGATCACTGGCTGTGAGAGGGGGCCGTACTTGACGGGCTCGCCATCGTAGCCGTTGGAGTCGTCAAACCAAGTGTCAAAGGATTCTGGTGTCGATGTAGCGGCTTCGGTCTCATTGTCAGTCGGGCCTGTGCCGCTTGAGGAAACGCACCCGGCGGTAACGGCGAGCGCTGTCAACCCCGTGCCTGCGAGAAACTGTCTACGCGTGGAGGGCCGTTGCATAGCAAACTAGTCGTTGATATTCGATGATAGAAAAAGGGGTGCCCCTTTCCAGATTCTGGAAACAAACAGTCGCCCTTTATCTGAGGGTGGTTTATATTCCCGACACTGACTGGGAGCGGCTGCCGGGGTACCGCAAGACACCGTGGGAACAATATCCCACAGGTTTCACGTCGATGCCCCGTCATATCGAGACCGAACCGTCCGCAGAACCACTTCCACCCGTCCCCTGAGAGGGCCCCTCCGTGGCATACAACGACGCGAGCGAGACACAGGCGCTGTTCGACGCCCTCGCCGACCCTGACTGTCGCGATATCCTCAGGGTGCTCGACGAGCCGTTGCCAGCCAAAGAGGTTGCCTCGGTCTGTGACCTGCCCCAGACAAGCACCTACCGGAAGCTCGAACAGTTGAGCGAGGCCGAGCTGGTCGCTGAGGAAACAGAGGTGCGTGCCGACGGTCATCACGCGACGGCGTACATTCGGGACTGTGACGGGGTGTTCGTCGGGATCGACGCCGACGGCGCGTTCGAGGTCGACGTGCTGCCTGCCGAGGAGCGGCCAAGCGACCGGCTCGCACTCCTGTGGTCGCGCGTCAGCGAGGAACTATGAACGGAGATATCCCACTCATCGTCATCGGATTCAAGACGGTAACAGTGTTACTTGGCGGGCTCATCACCTACTTCGCTGCTCGCGCAGCGTTGACAACGAGGGCGACCGGGCTCACGTATCTCGCCGTCGGATTCGCGACCATTACTGTCGGGTCGCTCATCGCTGGCGTCGCGGACCAGCTGTTCGGTTTACCCACCGATGCCGCACTGATTTTCGAGAACGCGCTCACCGCGGTCGGCTTCGCCGTCATCGCGTATTCGCTGTACGTCACCAGTCGCTCCACGCTGGTAACACGATAAAATCTGCCAGCCAGCTATCCGTTATTCGACGACGACTGCGCCGACCATCCCGAGCGCCTTGTGCGGGACACAGTTGTAGAGGTAGGTGCCGGTTTCCTCAAACGTGTACTCGTAGGTGGTTCCTTCCTCTGCGACAGCCGAACCCGAGTCAAGCGGCCCGTCGCCTTCGGACTTGACGTT
Organism: Haloarcula sp. R1-2; assembly: GCF_011627385.1. Lineage (NCBI taxonomy): Archaea > Methanobacteriati > Methanobacteriota > Halobacteria > Halobacteriales > Haloarculaceae > Haloarcula > Haloarcula sp. R1-2. The sequence goes on along the minus strand of NZ_JAANTG010000001.1, from coordinate 714,399 downwards.
GTGGCCGGCCCCTTGGCCGGTCCACTCCCAGACGACCGTCGTTCCGGTCGAGACGTTTATCGCCGGCGGGTCGAAGGCGAACGCGCCGCCGTTGCCTTCGGCTCCGACGGAGACGGAAACCTCGTCCTGGTCCGTCATCACGACCATGGAGCCATCGAAATTCGACGACTCGCCAACGTAGTCTGCGACCTCGCTCGGCGCTTCGGCGGTTTCCATCCCACCGCTGCTCTCGGTGTCCATTTCCTCAGTTTCAGTGGATTCCATCTCCTCGGCTTCGGTGGTCTCCATTTCTTCGGCTTCCGTCTCGTCGCTGCCACCGTCGCCGCCACTACCGCCGTCGCCGCCGGACCCGCCACAGCCAGCGAGGAGTCCAGCGCCTGATACGGCCGCCGTCGTGCGAATGAACGTCCGTCTGTCGAGGTCGTTTGTCATGCATTTAAAGTTATGACTGTGTACTTATAAGGAAGTCGCTTCTGTCGTTTGTAAAGAAACAATAATTGAGGTTTTGACCACCCCGCTGTCCCGGGATACCAACACAGTTCGGACGGGGATTGATGCGGATACAGGCATATACTGTAACTAATGGGAGTGTCCGTTTGCCGATGACTGTCTGGCTTCGCGGTGACCACCTCATCCGGCGGTCCGGACCCGTCGCTCGACGACCTGACGAACCGGTGCTTCTGATAGAATCGGAGTCGTTCGCCCGCAAGCTGCCGTACCACCCACACAAGCTGATTCTGCTGTTCAGCGCGATGCGACATTTCCGCGACAATCTCCGGGACGACGGCCGAACGGTCCGATACCAGCAGACAGAGACCTTTGAGGACGGACTGGCGGCACACTTTGAGGCCAACCCTGACGACACACTCGTGACTCACCGACCGCAGACTGAGTCCGCACAGGCGCGCCTCGAATCGCTGGTCGCCGAGGCAGGCGGAGCCGTCGAGTTTGTCGCCGACGACCGCTTCCTCTGCTCACCGTCCCAGTTCGACGAGTGGCGCGGCGACGGCCGCTACCGCCACGAGGACTTCTACCGGTTCATGCGCCGGGAGACGGGCTACCTGATGGCGGATGGCGACCCAGTTGGCGGCGAGTGGAACTACGACGACCAGAACCGTGAGACGCCACCCGACGGGTGGACGCCACCGGAGCCACCGCAGTTCGAGCCGGACGGCGTGACCGAGGACGTTATGGAGTGGGTCGATTCGACGTTCGAGGGAAGCTACGACGAGCGACCATACGGCGGTGACTGGGCCGACCCAGAGCCGTTCCGCTGGCCCGTCACTCGCCGCCAGGCCGTCCAAGCACTGGACCATTTCGTCACGAATCGACTCACGGAGTTTGGCTCGTACCAGGACGCGATGCTGGAAGATGAGTGGGCGATGAGCCACAGCCTGCTTTCCACGTCGCTCAATCTGGGACTCCTCGGCCCTGCGGAGGTCATCGAGCGCGCTATCACCGCCTACGAGGACGGCGATGCGCCACTGAACAGCGTTGAAGGGTTCATCCGGCAGGTGCTCGGCTGGCGGGAGTTTCTTCGGCACGTGTACCGCCGGGAGATGCCCAGTCTGGCCGAAGCGAACCAGCTTGGCGCGAACGAGGCCTTGCCCGACTTCTACTGGAACGGCGACACCGACATGGCGTGTCTCTCCGACGTGGTCGACGGGGTCCGGGAGCGCGGGTATTCACACCACATCGAGCGGCTGATGATTCTCGCGAACTTCGGCCTCATCTATGGCGTTGAGCCGGCACAGCTGAACCGCTGGTTCCACGCTGGCTACGTCGATGCCTTCCACTGGGTGACGACGCCGAACGTCGTCGAGATGGGGCTGTACGGCGCGGGCGTGTTCGCCACCAAACCCTACGCCTCCTCGGCGAACTACGTGGACAAGATGAGCGACTACTGCTCGGGCTGTCCGTACTACAAAACGAAGACCACGGGTGACGGAGCCTGCCCGTTCAACGCGCTGTACTGGGACTTCCTCGACCGCAACGAGGAGACGCTCCGGTCGAACCACCGGATGGGACTGATGTACAGCCACGTCGACAACAAAAGCGACGAGGAACTCGGGGAGATACGCGAGCGAGCCGAGGATATCCGTGAAATGGCGACCAAAGGCGAACTCTGAGCGCCGCTGTCTTGTGGGAAACCGTTGGCGCTTGCCTACTCGTCTCCGTCCGCAGCGTCGGTCGCCTGCCGCTGTTGCATCTCATGGCGGGTGAACTGTGGCGTCGACAGCGCTGGTCCGCGCCGTCGGCGGAACGACCACGCGAGAATTCCGAGCACCGCCGCGCTCCCGCCCAGTGCGAGGCCTGCTGGCTGAAGCCCGCTCACGGTGTAGAGGTAGGCACTCACCGGCACGCCGGCACTGGCGACGATACCGAGCAGGAGTCGCTTGGCGAGCACCCGGCTTAGCCCATCAGAGTCTTCGAGCACGGTCTTGACGAGCAGTTCTTCGCGCTCGACTCTGTCGAGTGCGTCCTCCACCTTCGGGGCTGCCCGCACTGCTGACCGGGTCGAGCCAGTCACTGCCTCTTGGATTTCCGTCTTGATCTGCTCTCGAACGTCGTCCCCAGCGCCCTGCTCCATGACGTACTCGGAGATGATCTCGATGAAGTCGAACTCGGGGTCGAGCGTGCGACAGACGCCTTCAAGGACCGTCGTTACCCGGACCACCAGCGCCAGATCCTGTGGCAGCCGCATCGGGAACTCGTACAGTTGCGTCTCGAACTGGCCGACGAGCTGTTCGATGCGGTACTCACTGATGTCCTCGCCGCGGAACTGCTCGATAACGATGTCGAACGCTTCCCGCATCACGTCACGGTCTGCCATCGGGTCAAGCGCACCCATCTCGACGAAGGCGTCCATCACGCGGTCTACATCATCAGTCGCCAGTCCGACGTAGAACTCAAGCAGCTGGTCCTGTGTTCGGGGACCGAGGTAGCCGGTCATCCCGAAATCGTAGAAGACGAGCGTCCCGTCGGGCTGGACCGCCAGATTGCCGGGATGGGGGTCAGCGTGGAAGCGGCCGTCCTCGACGATCATCTGGATGTACACCTCTTCGAGCCGGCGGACGAGTGCCGGCCTGTCGATGCCGAGTTCGTCCAGCCGCTCTACGTCGTCGATTTTCACGCCGTCGAGGTACGTCATCGTCAGCACGCGGTCCGTCGAGTGGCTCCCGACGACGTCCGGGATGGCGATGTCGTCGTCGTTTGCAAAGTTGTCGCCGATTTCACGGAGCATTCGCGCCTCGTGGCCGTAGTCCATCTCCCGGCGGACCGTCGTTGCGAACTCTTCGGTGAGATTTTCCAGCGTAAATGCCTGGCCCGGGTCCGCGCCGTAGGTGAGCACGGGCAGCAGCGTCGACAGCACGCGCAGGTCGGATTCGACGCGCGTTCTGATGTTGGGTCGAAGCACTTTCACGGCGACCCGCTGGCCGCCGATCTGTGCCTCGTACACCTGGCCCAGCGAGGCTCCCGAAATGGCTGTCGTGTCGAATGCCTCGAACAGCGTATCGATATCGTCGCCCAGTTCGCGTTTGATAACTGGCTCGATGGTCGCCCACGCGTCAGGTGGGACGTTGTCCTGTAGCTCTGAGAGTACGTCGACGTACGCCCGTGGCAGGGCGTCAGGCCGAGTCGAGAGCATCTGTCCGAGTTTAATGAACGCCGGGCCGAGGTCGACGAACGTATCCTTCAGGTAGCGGGCGCGCCGCGTCCGCGTCTCGGGGGCCACTGACCGGGACCGGCCGAACAGGAGGAACCGCTTCCGGTCCCGGCCCCACTGCCAGAGCAGCGGGACGAACTGCCAGACGATGACGAGCGCCCGCCAGAGCGCGCGGAGCCGAACGCCGAGGCCGCCCGGCTGTGACACTGTCTCTCCTGTCGGCTCGTCGGCGACACGCTCCTCAGCAGTCACTGTTCGTATGTGTGGCCCGGCGACAAATGAGTCTGCTGGAGACGGCTCAGCGACGGAGGAACCCGAGCAGCCGGTACGCCGAATCAGGTGTGTACCGGCGGAACGCGAGGCTGTTTGTGAGCACCGACACGGACGAGGCGGCCATCGCCGCGGCGGCAAGCACCGGCTGGAGGAGTCCCAGCGAGGCCAGCGGAATCATCACCGTGTTGTACCCGAGTGCCCAGAAGAGGTTCTGCTTGATCTTCTGGAGCGTGGCTTCGGAGATCCGGATGGCCTTCATCACGTCGGCGGGGTCGTCCCGGAGCAGTGTCACGTCTCCGGCCTCGATTGCCACGTCGGTCCCCGAACCGATAGCACAGCCGACGCTCGCGGCCGCCAGCGCTGGCGCATCGTTGACGCCGTCGCCGACCATCATCGCCTGGTCGCCGTCGCTCTGGAGTTCATCGACGGCGTCGGCTTTGTCCTCCGGGAGCACGTCGGCCATCACATTGTCGGGGTCGATTCCGACTTCCTCAGCGACAGCGCGGGCAGTCCGCCCGTTGTCGCCGGTAATGAGCCAGACGCCAAGCCCGCGCTCTCGCAGCCCACTGACGGCGGCCTTCGCCGATTCCTTGACCGTGTCCGCGTCGGCGACGATGCCAATGAGCCGATAGTCCGGGTCGCTGTCGCCCTCGGTGTCGTCATCGTCTGCATCTTCGGCCAGCGCGACCAGCATCGCCGTCTTGCCCTCGCGTTCGAGCGCGTCCATCCGCTCCTCCGCCGGCGCGGTGTCGACGCCGGCCTCGGACAGCAGTTTCCGGTTGCCGACGAGGACCCGACCGTGGCGCGTCGTCGCCTTCACGCCCTGTCCGGGGACGTTCTCGAATTCGTCGGGATCATCGACTTCGATACCGCGCTCGCGTGCGCCGTCGACAATGGCCTCAGCCAGCGGGTGTTCGCTGGCGTGTTCGGCGCTGGCGGCGACTTCGAGGACGAACGCCTCGGTCCGTTCGCGCTCGGGCTTGAGCGCCCCGCCGTCCGTCGCAGGACCGACAACCTCCACATCCGTGAGTTCCATCTCGCCTTTCGTCAGCGTCCCCGTCTTGTCGAAGACGACGGTGTCGACCTCGTGGACGCGTTCGAGCACGTCGCCCCCCTTGAACAGGACGCCGTTGCGCGCGCCAATAGCCGTCCCGACCATCGTCGCCGCGGGCGTCGCCAGCCCCAGCGCGCAGGGACAGGCAATCAGGACGGCAGACGCGAACACGACGATAGCGAACTCGCTCACGCCAACGCCGGCCGGGCCGCCCGCGGCCAGCCCCCACAGCGGGAGCGCGTCGACGACTGCAGCCAGCGTCTCCGGCGCGACCGCCCACAGCACCGCCCAGAGGACGGCGTTGCCGATGACCGCCGGGACGAAGTACGCCGAGATGCGGTCGGCGACGTTCTGGATGTCGGGCTGGCGCGACTGGGCCTGCCGGACCCGCTCTGCTATCTGCTGGATAGCCGTCTCCGAGCCGATTTTCGTCGCCTCGACTTTGAGGACGCCGTTCTGGTTCACCGTCGAGCCGATGACTTCGTCGCCCTCACCTTTCTCGACCGGGACCGACTCGCCGGTCACCATCGACTCGTCGACCGCCGAATCGCCGTCAACGACGACGCCGTCCGTCGGAATCTTCTCCCCGGGCCGGACTTTCAGCCGGTCGCCGACCCCGACCTCGTCGATGGGAATCTCTTCCTCGCTGCCGTCCTCGCGGACGACCGTTGCCGTGTCAGCCTCCATCTCAAGCAGCTGCTGGATGGCGGCTCCGGCCTGGCTCTTCGAGCGGGCTTCGAGGTAGTTTCCGAGCGTGATGAACACGAGGATCAGCGCGGCCGTGTCGAAGTACAGCCCCGTGCTCGCGATGAGGCCGGACAGCGCAGCCACCGAGTAGACGTACGCTGTCGAGGAACCCAGTGCGATGAGCACGTCCATGTTCGCCCGCCCGTTGTTGACCAGCGCCTTGTAGGAATTCTCGTAGAACGGCTTGCCCAGCAGTATCTGGACCGGCGTCGCCAGCGCGAACGCAACCCAGCCCTGTGGCACTCCCAGCACCGTCTCGCCGACGATACCGAGCGAGAACAGGTGGTCCGCCATGAACAGCAGGAGTGGGGCCGAAAGCACCGCCCCGAACAGCGTGAGCCGGAGCTGTCTGCGCGTCTCCTCGTTGCGCGCGGCGGCACGGCGGTCAGCGCCGGACTGCTCACCATCGTCGCCGTCGCCGTTTGCACTCCCACTGTCCTCCCTTACGGGTGTATAGCCGGCGGATTCGATAGCGTCGTAGAGGTCCGCACGTGACACGTCGGCCGGGTTGTAGGTGACTTGGGCCTCGTCGGTGGCATAGTTCACGCTGGCGTCGATGACGCCCGCGGTCCCTTCCAGCGCCTCCTCGTTGGCGTCTGCACAGTTCGCACACGACATGTTGGTGATGCCGACGGTCACCGTCTCCGTCGCCACACCGTAGCCAGCGTCTTCGACGGCGGCGACGATATCAGCCAGTGACACCACGTCAGGGTCGTACTCGACGCTCCCCCCGTCGGTGGCGTAGTTCGCGTCGACGGACGAGACCCCGTCCAGCTCGCCCACCGACTCCTCGATAGTGCCCGCGCAGTTGGCACAGCTCATTCCCGTCAGTTCGAGCCGGGTGGTTCGGTCACTCATCTTGTTTCATTGTACGTCCTCCGTATTCATGCGGTTTGTCCCTTTGATTCAAATCTCAAAGCAGACTATTAGGTTGGTATCCAAACTCCAACCGCCGGAAAGTCAGCAATCAAAAGGGACTATCGTAGTTTAGGCACCGCCTTTCAGCGACTTGTACTGGTCGACAAATCGCCCTGCACAGGACCCACAGCAGAAGTAGTATCGCTCTCCGTCGAGTGTGCGCTGCTCGCCTTCTTCATCGACGGTGTTGCCACACTCCGCACAGTCGGGCGCGAACTCCGCCGCACCCAGCCCGGCGGTCCACTCGCTGTCCGCAATCATCCGCACCTCGTAGCGGTCCACGTCCCCGAGGTCGACGTGTTCGGCGAGGAGTTCGCTCGCGTCGGCCTGAGGAACGGTCGCCGCGAGCACGACTCGGCCGCCGGCAGTTCGATAGACCCGCTCGATGGTGTCGGCGTCGCTGACCGACTCAGCGATATCGGCGGCCCGACCCGGCTTTGCATCTATCTCGATCAGGACCGGTACGCCGGCCTGTAACAGCGAGCGGTCGACATCGACGGTAAACCCCTGTATCAGTCCCATTTCGACGAGTCGGTCGACGCGGTCGGAGACCGCAGGGGCCGAGAGATCCACTCGCTCGGCGATGTCGCTGTAGGGCCGTCTGGCGTCTTCGAGCAGCAACCGGAGGATTTCGTGGTCCGTGTCGTCGAGTCCGGGCATATCGGACCAACTTCGAGCGCCGGTTTATGTGTTGTGTCCGCTCGTGTCTGTGACACCGAGTAGATTTCAGCCACAAGTGACCTGCCTTATTAGATTAGTCTAATACTCTGATTAGAGGAGAACTATTATACCCTTTCCCGACAGCAAGCAACACATGGAAACTAACCAACCCTGTGACGATAAGTCGTGTAGGGTCACCCGCAGGCAGGCACTCAGTGCCGGGGCGGGGGTCCTTGCGTCCGGCTTTGCCGGCTGTCTGACCGGCGGCGGGACGGAAGCGGCAACGAATAGCAGCGACAGCACCAGTGGTGCGGACGGACCGGTCGCGGTTGCGTCGTTTTTCAGTTTCTATGACTTTGCTCGAAAGGTCGCCCGCGGGACGCCGATAACGGTCAAGAACCTCATTCCGACTGGACTGCACGGCCACGGCTGGGAACCGGACGCTGGGATCACGCGAGATATCATCGACGCGGACGCGTTCATTCACGTCGGCCCGGACTTCCAGCCATGGGCTGACCGCGCGATTCAGACCCTCGAAGACGACAACGTCGATACCGAACTCATCAACGTCCGTGAGGGTATCGAACTCGAATCGCTCGCGGCGAGTCTCGACCGCGACGAAGAGGGTGTCGGACAGAACAGAGCCAGCGACCCCCACTTCTGGCTCGACCCGCAACGCGCGAAACAGTCGGTCAACAATATTACCGAGGGGCTGGTCGCGCTCGCACCGGACGCCGAAGATACGCTCCGGGACAACGCCGAGACGTACAACGCGGACGTTCTCGACCGCATCGACGCGGACTACGCCGATATTTTCGACCGGGCCGACAGGAACGTGGTCCAGCTTGCGGCGCACAACGCTTTCCAGTACATCGGCTCGCGTTACGGCGTCGAGATGCGCCCGCTCGTGGTCAACCTCGCTGCCAGCGGTGACGTGAAGCCCTCGGACATCACCGAAGCGAAAGCGGTCATCGAGGACAATGACATCCGGTACATTGGGGCCGGTGTCTTCGAGACGCGCAAGCCTGCAAAGCAGCTCCTCGCCGAGACACCAGTCGAAGCCTACTACCCCGTGACACCGTATGCTGGCGTCCGTGAGGAGTGGGTCGAAAACGGCTGGGGGTACGAGGAAATCGCCTATCAGATAAATATGCCGACGTTCGAGGTCGTTCTGGGCAACACGGCACCTGCAGACGCGGGCCCCGACGGCTGGAGCGAGAAGTGGCGGAACTTCGAATAAGGATGACCATGCGCTCACACCATCGAGACGATGCCGACGAAGCGACGACCGAATCGAGCGAGAGCAGGCCAGCCGTTGTCGAACTCACGGACGTGTCGTTCGGGTACACGTCTACGCCCGTCGTTGAAGACATCAGTGTCAGTATCGACGCCGGGGAGTACGTCGCCGTGGTCGGCCCGAACGGCTCCGGCAAGTCGACGCTCATGCAGTTGCTGCTCGGCCTGCTGGAGCCCGATGCCGGGACTGCAGAGCTGTTCGGCGTCGACGCAACAGCGTTCGACGACGGCGCCAGAGTCGGCTACGTCGCACAGCGTGCCGGGACGAGCCGGGAGATGCCCATAACGGTCCGCGAAGTGGTCAAGATGGGCCGGTTCCCACACGTCGGGTTCGGGCGTCTCTCCGCGGCCGATTGGCGTATCGTCGACAGGGCCATCGATACCGTCGGGATGTCGGGGTTCGCCGACCGGCGAATCACCCAGCTCTCCGGCGGGCAGCGCCAGCGGGCGTTCATCGCCCGGGCGCTCGCAGGTGAGGCTGACCTGCTCGTTCTGGATGAACCGACCGTCGGCGTGGATACCGAATCGGTCGACGCCTTCTACGGACTGCTCGAATCGCTCCACGCCGAGGGCATCACTGTCCTGCTCATCGAACACGATCTTCAGGCCGTCATCGAACACGCGGAGCGCGTTATCTGCCTGAACCGCGAGATATACTTCGACGGGCCATCGGCGGAATTCACCGACAGTGCGGCGCTGGCCAGAGCGTTCGGGACGGGTGCGCAGTCGCTGACCGGAGGTAACCGATGACGCTTGCGTTTGCTGCTGGCGGCGTCTACGAGGCGTTCCTCCCGATTCTCGAAGTGTGGTACTGGCTTCTGGCACTACTCTACCAGCTGACCGGACTGGACCTCATCAATCCAGAGTACACGTTCATGTACCGGGCGATACTGGTTGGGCTGTGTGTCGGCGTCATCGCACCGTTAATCGGGACTTTTCTCGTCCACCGCCAGCTCGCCCTCATCGGGGACGCACTCGCCCACACAGCCTTCGCTGGCGTCGCTGTCGGGCTGTTTCTCAACGCCGTCCTTGAATTGAGCGTTTCGCCGTATCTCACCGCCGTCGTCGTGGCTGTCATCGCGGCGTTGCTCATCGAACTCATCTCCGAGGCGACCGACGCCTACAACGACGTGTCGATGGCGATTGTCCTCTCGACGGGGTTCGCGCTGGGGACGGTCCTCATCAGCCTCAACGCGGGCGGACTGGCTGTCGGTATCAATCAGTACCTCTTTGGCAACCTCTCGACGGTGTCCGCCGAGAACGCGGTCATCATGCTCGGGCTGTTCAGCGTCATCGTCGGGACGGTCGCGCTCACCCGCAACCAGTTGCTGTACGTCACGTTCGACGAGACTGCCGCCGCCGTCGCCGGGATCCCGGTCGTCTGGTACAACCGGATTATGGTGATGTTGACGGCGCTCGTCGTCGTCGGCGCGATGCAGATCATGGGCGTCATCCTCGTCGCGGCCATGCTGGTCGTCCCGGTCGCCGGCGCGACACAGGTGTCCCGGAGCTTCTCGGAATCACTGCTGGTCTCGATTGTACTGGCCGAGCTGGCCGTCCTGCTCGGTATCGGTATCTCGTACTACGCCGGTGCGACAGCCGGCGGCGTCATCGTTCTCGTCGCAGTGGGAATCTACGTCCTCTCGGTCTTTGCCGGGAAAGTCCGACAGACAGGCGCGCCGGATGAAACGCGAGAACTCGACACTATCAGCCAGGACTGAACGACTTTCTCGACTGAAGTTGATGATTGCAACCGGGAGCCACGGCTGGCGACGAAACGCTGGCCGATGAGCGAGTCACTGGAATGCGTCACAGTCGCTGCGCCCACTCTGCCAGTGGACGACGTTGTCACCGGTGTACTCGACAATGACATCGTAACAGTTGTTATCATCAAACGTTGTCTCCTCTGAGATATCGGTCCCGGCGATGGCCGTCGCTATCGTTATTTTGCCCTGTCTGTCCGGCAGCGTATCGTCCAGCTCCACGGTTGCACCGTCCTCCGCGGCCCTCACAGTATGTGTCTCCTCGTACACCGTCTCACTGTCGACCGTGACTGTGGATTCGAACGTACGTGTCGCCGACCCGGTGTTCGTTAGCCGTACGCCAGCGAGTCGAGCGCTCGCAGGACTGAGTGCTGCACAGCCCGAGAGTGCAACGAGTGTTCCTGCTGTGAGAACGCTACGTCTGGAGGGCATTACTCGGAACTGTTCAGCCGTTCTCGAAAAGTCTTCTGTCGCTCAAATCAGCCGTTCGTCTCAGGCGCCCACCTGCGCCGCGATGGATGAGACCATCGTTTCCCACAGCGAGACCCCCATCGTCACGCTCAGGGCGAAGTCCGCGGCGAAAAACAGGAACAGCCCTGCGCCGACGAAGTGAGCTTTCCGCAGGTTGAACCGATGGGCGAACCGGTGGAAAAACAGCGCATTGGCGAGGCTCACCGGAATGATGGCGAGCATCTCACCGGTCCAGATAGCGCTGGCGTGGGCGCTGTACTGGGCGGCGAGTGTGATTGTAATGAGCTGAGTCTTGTCGCCGAACTCGCCGAAGGCCATCATCGCAAAGATTGGGAGGAAGCCGCCGAGCTTGTTCGGTACTTGCCAGTCGACGACGGGAACGCGAACGTCTAGCTGTCCGCCGTCAGTGGTGAAGCCGGACGCAGGCTCCTGTTGCTCTGCGCCGGCTGCCGGGGCACTGCGGAGCAGTAGTATCGCGAACAGCAGGAACATCCCGGCGGTGAGGCTTTCGAGAACGATTCCCGGCAGTACCGACGTGATCGCGGAGCCGAACCAGATCTCCAGTGCCGTCCAGCCGGCGAAGGCGGTGCCCGCGGCACTGACGACGAGGAACGGGTTGAACCGCGTCGACAGGCCGGCGATGATGAACTGGACCTTCTCGCCGGGGAGGACCGCCAACTGCGCACCGGCCGCTATCGCGACCACTGTCAGCCACGTCGCGTCGCTCACGCCTGGCTCACTCCGTCTTCGCCCTGCGTATCCGGTGCGCGGACCTGAATCGCATCGGCGATGTGGTCCGGGAGCGACACCGACGACCCGCTCTCCAGCTGGACTGTCACCATCCCGATGGGGGCGACCTCCTCGATAGTCAGCACGGTCCCCGGCGTGATGCCGGCGTCGGAGAGATACGTGAGTTCGTCGGGGTCACGGTCCCGGACCCGTGCAACTTCAAGTCGCCCCCCTTCGCCGTGTTCTGACAGCGCCGTCGCGGACTCGTCGTCGATGGGGTCCAGCGAGTCGCTGGGAATCGGGTCCCCGTGGGGGTCGAACTCCGGTTCGTCGAGGACTGCCGCGACCCGTCGCTCGAACTCCTCGCTGATGTGGTGTTCGAGCACCTCCGCTTCCTCGTGGACCTCGGCCCAGTCGTACCCCAGCTGCTCGGTGAGAAACGTCTCAAGCAGGCGGTGGTGGCGGATAATCTCCAGCGCCACCGTCTCGCCTTCCGGCGTTGTCTGCACGCCCTTGTACTTCTCGCGTTCGACCAGCCCGCGGTCAGCCAGCTTCTCGACCATACTGGTGACCGTCGGTGCCGTAACGTCCAGCATCTCGGCGATAGTAGACGGAGCAATCGGCGGGTCGCCGTCCCGCTCAAGGCGATAGATAGCCTTCAGATAATCCTCCATCTTGGCACTCAGCATACACCAAATTAGACGAATCTAACGCAAAAGATTGGCGGTTCCAACAACATTGTGCGCGCCGTCCACATTTGGCTGCCCGCTGTCACTCGTCGGCAGCGTACGTTTCGCGTCGGTTCCGGGTCAGCAGCCACAGGAACAGATAGCCGATGGCACCCAGAACGAACAGCGTTGCGGGGATGAGAAACGGTCCGAACGTCTGAACAAGCGTCTCAATCCCCGGCAAGCCGACCATACATTGACTATGGACGTTGCCCTGATAAACCTCAAGGGTACGCCGGAACGGCTAGCGACTCGTTCGTCCGGGACTCTCGCGAGTTATCGCGTGAAACCGGTAAAACGGCCGAGAGCCAGTGTGGCCCGTCAGATGAGGTCCTGGTCTTCGAGCGAAGCCATGACGTCGTCGACGAAGTCGTCGACACTCTCGTACGGGAACTCCCCGTTGAGCTTCGTGTTCAGTTCCATCGCTGTCATCGAGAAATCGCCGGACTCGAACTTCGTCGACGGACCGCCCGGAAGTGCCGGGACGAGGTCCATCGGACTGGATATCGGGTAGTCTGCTTCCTCGAACGCCTCAACGAACTGTGAGCGGAGGTCTTCTCTGTCAACCATGGTCGGACGTTGTGGGAGTATTATGATAAAAGGTTCGACATCGGTACACTTTCCCATTGTTTGGAGTTTATTCGAGGCCTGCGACGTTCTGGACCCTCGTGGTACAGTCCCGATGTCTGAACAACCCACGCCTACAGTCGATGGGATATCCCGAGTACTCACCGGACGCGACTTTCGTCGTCTGTATCGCGCCGAGCAAGCCGTTCGGCGGTCTCACGGTCCGTCTCGACGCGTTGGTCGTGCTCGCTTCGAACCAGCGCGTACAGGGCCAGCGGTGCGGCCACCGCGAGCAACACGACCACGAGGAACAGCCCGGTCATGGCAGGCATCGTTAGCCGAGGAATATGTCTGCCAGGTCGCTCCCGCCAGACCCGGTGTCACGGTACAGCTCCGAGTAGCCGCAGTTTGTACACGTGACGACCTGAAACTGGTTGGTCTGAATATCGAACATCTTCGAGAGGCCGCCGCCCGTGGTCGAGATGCTACCCACGTCAGTGCCGGTGTGACCACACTTCGGACAGCCGCGGTCATCAGTGGAATGTGTGTCGGAGGGCATTACACGCAACTGTTCTCTCCCCAGCATAACAAATCTGGTGCCACTGCGACACGTCCGTGGCTCCCTGCCGGTCGTCACAACCAGTTACTAGTATCTATCATATTCTATAAGCGCTGAAAACGAGGCGGGCGAACGTAATGGTGCACTATGCCAGTTCCCACCCGCCTCAACGGAGGGAAACGCCCACGTTATTTGTTTGTTATGAATCCCACCAAACTTCTGTGGCCTCAGTCGTCAGCGGGAATCGGCTCGCCGTGGGACACGTCGTCGCCAAGGAGCGTCATGAACTGTGCGAGCCACTCGGGATGGTCGGGCCAGGCCTGCCCGGTGACGAGGTTGCCGTCGGTGACCACTTCGTCGACCCACGAACACCCGGCGGCCTCACACTCGGCGCGACAGGCCGGGTACGACGTCATCTCGTAGCCGTCGAGCACGTCGGCGGCGGCGAGAATCTGCGGACCGTGACACAGCGCTGCGACCGGCTTGTCCTCCTCGAAGAAGTGCTGTACTGCATCCAGCACCTCGTCGTACGTCCGGAGATATTCGGGGGCACGCCCGCCGGGAACGACGAGTGCGTCGTAGTCACTGGGATTTACGTCGGCCATCGTCGCGTTCAGGGCGAAGTCGTGGCCGCGGGACTCCATGTAGGTCTGGTCGCCGCGGAAATCGTGTATCGCTGTCTTGACTGTCTCCTCGGCCGCTTTGTCGGGACACACCGCGTCGACCTCGTGGCCAACCATCTGTAGTGCCTGAAACGGCACCATTATTTCGTAGTCTTCGACGAAGTCACCGGCGATCATGAGGATGTCTTTGCCCATTGGAAACACCACTGCAAGGTACGGTCGCCGTCAAAATAAAGTCGCAGGTGAATTACCAGCTCTGTGTCACACGTCGAGCGACGTCAGCACTTCTTCGATGTCTCCCAGCGAGTCGATGACGTAGTCGGGCGTTACGGCGCTCCGTTCCAGTGACCGCTCGTTGGACACGCCGGTCCGGACGAGAACGGTCGTCATGCCGTTCCGCTCGCCCATCGCGATGTCTGTCTCCAGTCGGTCGCCGATAATAACACACTCTGTTGGGGCACAGTCCAGCCGTTCCAGCGCCGCCTGAACGGCAATCTCCGATGGCTTGCCGAGTATCCGGTCCGGATCCCGCTCGATGACGCCGGCAACGGCATTGATTATCGCCCCGGAACCGGGGACCGGGTCGCCGTCCTCGCCGGGGAACGTCCGGTCCGGGTCAGTCCCGAGGAAGACGGTTTCCTCGTCGATGGCCCGGAGCGCGTCAACCATGTCGTGGTAGTGGAAGCCATCCGTCCAGGAGGCCAGCAACACGTCGGTCTCAGCGGGGTCCTCGACCAGCCGTGCCTCTGTCCCCGTGACCATACTGCGGAGCGGGTCACTCCCGATGACGAACACGTCGTCACCCGCATGGGACCCGTTGAGGTACTCGCGGGTGACGACGCCAGAGGAACAGGCCTCACCCTCACGGGCGTCGACACCCAGTCCACGCAATCGCTCGACGTACTCGCTTCCGTCGTGGATGGGGTTGTTCGAAAAAAAGCAGATTCCCAGGCCACGCTCTCTGAACACATCAATTGCCGACGCCGCGCCCGGCAACAGCGTGTCTCCGTGGTACACCGTTCCGTCTAGGTCGATGATAGCCCCCGCAACTGTCATTACCACTACTGGGGACCCGGCAGTAAAAAGTCCGTCTCAGTCGTGTAGTTCGACGCTCGACACCTCAAAACGCGCCCCGCCGCTGTCGCTCTCGGTCAGTGACACTTCCCAGCCGTGGGCCTCAGCGACCTGTTCGACGATAGCCAGGCCGAACCCGGTTCCGTCCTTCGTCGAGGAATAGCCCATCTCGAACACGTCCTCGGCGTCGCCTTCGACACCTTCGCCGTTGTCTGCGATGTAGAAGCCGTCGTTGGACTCCAGTAATCCGATCTCGATTTCGACGTCGCCGTCGTTGTGTTCGATGGCGTTCCGGAACAGGTTCGCCAGCAGGTCCTGTGCACGCCCACTGTCGGCGGCGAGTTTCGTGCTCGACGCGACCGACATGGATGCCTGTTCGGCCTCGATCCAGGTCCACGCGGTCGACGCCAGCGTCGATAGCTCCGTCTCCTGTGGATCACTGACGGTCTGGCCTTGCCGCGCCAGTGTGAGTACGTCCTCGATGATACAGCCCATCCGGTCCAGCGACCGGTCGATCTTGGCGACCAGTTCGGCCTCCTCGCTATCGGCGGGCTCTCCGAGCAAGTCGACCGCGCCCTGAGCGACATTCAGCGGGTTCCGCAGGTCGTGGCTGACGACGCTGGCGAACTCCTCGAGTCGGTCGTTCTGGCGCTCCAGTTCGCGCTGACGCTCGACACGTTCAGTGATATCGCGTGAGACCAGCTGGAAGGTATCTGACTTGCGATGGCTGTCGACAGGGATATACTGGTTGTGGTAATGTCGGCCTCCGACAGCGTCCTCGGAGCGTGTCGCAGTCCCGTTTTCGACCGCGCTTTTCCCGGCTTCGAGACGCTGGTTGGCCGCCTCGCTGTCCATCACCGCACTCAGTTGCTGGCCGACGAGCGTATCGGGGTCAGCACCCAGCCTGCCTGCCATCGAAGGGTTCACTGAGAGGATGGTTCCGTTAGTCGTCAGGTGGACAATACCGTCTGGTGAGTCCGACACAAGCGATTCGAACTTCTTGCGGGTTCGCTCCTGTGAGACGACGTTCTCGATCCGGTTTGCCAGCCGACCGTACTGTTTGTCTTCGACGACTTCGAGTTTCAGGAGGTAGTCGGCGACGCCCGCCGCGATAGCCGCGCTCGCTGTCTCCTCGTCTCCTCGCCCGGTCAGGAGAATGAACGGGATAGACGGGTTTGTCTCTCTGATCGCCTCAAGGAGCTCCAGCCCGTCCATTTCGGGCATTTCGTAGTCACTGACGACGCAGTCGAACCCGCCCCCCTCGAGCCGTTCCAGCGCTTCCGCGGCGCTGTTTGCAGCGACGGACTCAATGTCGTGTTGTTGCGTGAGCGTATCAGCGGTCATCTCTGCGAAAAAATCGCTATCGTCAACAACAAGCGTCCGTATATTAGTTTCAGATGTCATATGGGCGGCAAGGTCCTTATCCCCCCAACGGTCTGTCCGTACTTATATTTCAAGGGAGCTAGGTTGCCCGCTGGTCCCGGCTATGGCGGTACCGGTGGGGCAATTGACACTCGAAGCGCAGGACTGTGATGAACCAGTGGGTCCGAGTTACGGGCCGATATGTCAACTAGTGAGAGTACAGACCCGGTCACAGTGGCGTCAACGCGGTCGAGTCGCCACGGGTCGTGGCCGACGCTGCCGACGAGCCGTGTCCCAAAGCGTCCCGTTGTGAAGTAACGCTGCCGGTCGACGAGGAACGAGGCCAGCGAGTCCGGCGGGATAGCCACTGGGTCACCACCGGCTGTGTACCGGCACTCGAACAGCCGCCTGTTGCCGGCATCAAGGACCCGGCGACGGTCAGCCGTTGAGAGCATCCGCGGGACGGCATCTCCCACTGTGATACGAAACAGTTCGGAGACCGCAGTCGCCGTCCGCCTGTCGTCACCGAACAGCCCGAGCACGCAGACCCCGCGCTGACCGGTTGGGCCGCGGACGTAGGTCCGAACCGTGAGCAACTCAGACGGCCCGGCGACCTCGATACCAAACGTCTCGACGCGGTCGACAGTCGCCACGACGGCCGACACCCAGGCGTCGCCATCGGCCGTCTCGACGGTGAGCCAGTCGGGAACTGCCGCTCGTACCGCTGCCTCGGAGACCGGCCAGTGACAGAAGCACACGTCGTCTAACGTGACCTGCAGCGGACGGAGGGCGACCACACAGTCACTGGGGGCGACACGCTAATCAGTGTACTGGGCGACCCCGTCGAGCCGGTGGAGCCGCCCCGCAGTCACCGGTATCTCGGCGCAGTAGTGAACGAGCGGGTCGCCGTCGGGCCTGTCGAACCCCGACGCGGCGAACAGGCCGTTCGTCCGAATATCTGCCTGCCCGCGCTGAAGCGGCCACGGCTCGTGGTCGATGTCGGCGTAGTACACCGTCCCGTCGTCGCTCGCGGCATAGAAGCGGTACCGCTCCACCAGGAACGACTCCACCGAGCCCGGTTCGGGTGTCGACGGCGGCTCAGTCGGCTCGTAGGTGGCGTGGAAATCCGCCGGTGGGGCCCGCGAACTGGTCCGCCGGCTCCGGAACTCGACGCTGTCGCCGTCGGTCCGGACCTGCATCGACGCCTGATAATAGGACAGCTGGAACAGCTGTCGGGCCAGCGTCACGCTGAGCCGGTCGTCGGCGTCGAGGTTGTAGAAGTACACCCCTGGCGTCCCGTCGGCGACCACGTAGGTCCGGAGGTTTAGCTCGCCGAAGGACCGCCCGATTGGACTGCCGCGCGGTCTGATGTCCGCCATCTGGAACGGGACCACACTGAGCCATGCCTGCCCGTCGTACGTGTCGACATCGAGCCCGTCCGGCAGTGTCGTCTGGACACTGTCAGACTCGACCGGCCAGTGCATGAACCCCACGTCCCGCCACGTCATCGTCAGCAGGTCCATACCTGTCCGTAGGAACTAGACGGGTTTCTGCCTGTTGTGGGGCGCGGTGACAGACAGCATAAGAGCGGCCGGTCGTGTCAGCACTAAAACTTTGTCAGTGCCGCTCCCAGCATCGCATATGGAGTTCGAGGTAATCCAGGGCGACATCGCTGCACAGTCGGCGGACGCACTGGTCAACGCGGCGAACACGAGTCTGCGGATGGGCTCCGGCGTCGCGGGGGCGCTCAAGCGTGCGGCCGGGTCGGGCCTGAACGACGAGGCCGTCGCGAAAGGCCCGGTCGACCTCGGCGGTGTCGCCACGACCGACGCCTACGACCTCGACGCCGAGTACGTTATCCACGCCGCCGCGATGCCGCCGGGTGGTCAGTCGACTGCCGAGAGTATCCGCAACGCAACCCGAAACGCACTAGCAGAAGCGGACGCGCTAAACTGCGAATCAGTCGTTTTCCCGGCCATCGGGTGTGGCATCGCTGGGTTCGATTTCGAGGAGGGTATCAGAATCATCTGCACTGTCATCGAGGAGTATCAGCCCAAATCCTTGACAGACGTGCGACTCATCGCCTACTCCGACGACGACTTCGAAGGGATGCAACGCGCCGCGGCTGGCGTTCGCAACTGACTGTCTGTCACAACAGGTGGACGCGCCCGGCACGCCACTCCCAGGCGACTTCCAGTGCGATCCAGCAGACGAGCCATATCGCGGCGAAGCTAAACACTAGCCACGTCGGCCCGAGATACGGCGTGGTATCGGCGACAGACTGTAGCCACGGATAGGCCTGTATACCGACGATGAGCGTCGCGACGAGCCCCAGTATCCCGGTCATGTAGTGTTCGGCTGCATTGCCTATCGAGCAAACGCAGGCGTCACCGCCCGTCGTCTCCTCGAGTGTCTCGCTGCTCGGCCCCCGAGCGTTGGTCATTGTTACCTTTCCTCAAGCTAGGTTTGATTTTACTGTGTATTAACAATTTCGCCGGGATAAACCGCTGTCTGTACCCGTTTCAGGACACTCGCTCGGGGCGGCGAAACTCCCACGGGCGGACAGCCGACAGTATTATTCGTGGCCTGACACCCGAACCGGCTCGTAGGGGGCCTCCAGCCACTCCACGTCGCTCTCTGAGAGGTCGATTTCGAGCGCTGCAACCGCTTCTTCGAGGTGTTCGAGGCTACTTGTCCCGATAATCGGTGCGTCGACCCACTCCTTGTCGAGCACCCATGCCAGCGCTATCTGTGCCATCGAGGCGTCGTACTCGTCAGCCAACTCTTGTACGCGCTCGTTGACCTCGCGGCCGTTGCCCTCGTAGTAGGGGTGTTCACGGGCGTAGTCGTCCGTCTCGCCCCGGACCGTCTCCTCGACCTGCTCGTGCGGCCGGGTGAGATAGCCCCGGGCCAGCGGACTCCACGGGATGACGCCGACGTTCTCTTTGTCACACAGCGGCAGCATCTCGCGTTCTTCCTCGCGGTACAGCAGATTGTAGTGGTTCTGCATCGTCTCGAACCGCTCCAGCCCCTCGCGCTCGCTCATCCGGAGCGCATCCGCGAACTGGTGGGTCCACATCGACGACGCGCCGACGTGCCGCGCCTGTCCCCGCCGGACGGCGTCATCCAGCGCCCGGAGCGTCTGCTCGATGGGTGTGTCGTAATCCCAGCGGTGGGTCTGATAGAGGTCGACGGTGTCCATCCCGAGCCGGGAAAGCGAGTTCGACAGTTCCTGCTCGATGGCCTTCCGCGAGAGCCCGCCGGAGTTAGGGTTGTCTTCGTCCATCTGGAAGTACCCCTTCGTCGCCACGACCTGCCCGTCGCGGTCGTAGTCATCGAGAACGGTCCCGAGGACGCGCTCAGACTCGCCCATCGAGTACATATTTGCCGTATCGAAGAAGTTGATGCCGAGGTCGATGGCCCGCTCGATGACCTCGCGGCTCTCGTCCTCGTCGAGCACCCAGTCGCGCCACTCTGAGGTGCCGAAGCTCATACAGCCCAGGCAGAGCCGGCTGACCTCCATGCCAGTCGACCCGAGTGTCGTGTACTCCATGCTCGGACTCGCGTCCGCGCTGGCGAAAAAAGTTCGCCGTCGGTTACAGTGATTCGGCTGCGACTCGCCCGATGTACACTCTGGCGACGGCGTAGCCGGCAACCGCCAGCAGGACCGCCCCGCCGACGTGGCTGTAGGTCAGTAGGGTTGGACTATCGACCGCAAGCTTCGCCACCGTCGTTGCCGGGTGTTCCGGGAGGAGTACGGCTCCGCCAAAGAGCACGAGCGTGAGCACGGAGAACAGTAACTGCGCCGGGCGACGGTTCTGGAGCGTGATGCCCAGCACGACCCCGAGCGTCACGACAACGACGGTGACTGCGGTGATGAACAGCAGAATCGCCGCCGGGTTCGAAACGGCGATGCCGTTCGTCGACAGCAGCGCAAGCCACATGAGAGCCTGTGCAGGGGCAAGCAACACCATCCCGAGCGCCTTTCCGTCAATGATGTCGAGCAGCGACACCGGGGCCACACGGAGCAGTTCCATCGTCCCACGTTCGAGTTCCTCGGTAACGGTGTCGACGGCCACCGAGCCGCTGATGAACGGCGGGAGGAACAGGAGCAGCGGAATCAGAATGGTGTAGGTGAACCCGAAGTACTGGCTCGCGCTGACGGTGTCCGGGAGCGGCACGGGCGGCTGGTCGAGATACGGCGTCCGCTCCAGTCGCTCCTGGCGCTCTAGGGCGCTGAGGACCCGGCGCACTTCGACGACAATAAGCGTCGACCGGATGCTCCCTTCGGGGACGATGGCAGTGACTGCTATCTGCTCCCCCGGCCCGCTCGTCGACGGCACGTACTGGCCGCGCAATATCGCATCTACCCGTCGCTGGTCGAACGCCCGCTGTGCGGCGGCCTCGTTCTCGAAGGCGGTGACGCTGGTCCCGTCCTGTTCAGCGGCCGCGGCCTCCAGCTCCTCGCGGGCGTCGCCGGTGACGGCCATCTCCACCTCGCCGGCTGCGACCGAGCTGGGGTCGTACAGCGACGTGAGGCCGACGACGAGGAACGAGGAGAACCCCGCGACGAACAGCTGAATGAGCAACGCCAGCACGATAGTCTTCTCGCGGGAGAGCGACCGGATGTCCCGCCGGGCTATGACGACCCGCGGGTCGCGCCAGAGGGGGCGGTCCTCAGACAAGGGTGCTCACCACCGTGAAGTTGTAGGCGAAGTGGACGACGATAGCCACAGTTAGCGCAGCGACGTAGGCCCGTCGCCCGCGGCTCGCGCCAACCGATGAGATGGCTGCTGTCACCGTGTGCAGCGCCAGCGGGAGCAAGAACAGGAGCCCTGCAACCCACAGCGGCAGGCCGGCGGGCAACGTTGCGCCCTGCAGGGCAGCTTCGCCGATAGGCAGGCTCTCAAGGTCTGACAGCCTGGCGATAAGCAGCCCTTTCTCCCCGATAAAGAAGCCGAGTCCGGAGAGCGCACCGATGCCGAGCGCCGACCGGAGCGTCCGCTCGTAGCGGGCGTGCTCGTAGCCGGCGTAGACGTGCAGGCTCTTTGCCAGTTCCTCGATGACGACGATGACGCCGAGCACGAGCACGATGCCGAGCGACTGGTTCGTCCCGAAGACGTTCAGCGATACTGAGTCAAGGACGAACAGGAACGCGATGGCCGCCAGTTCGGCGACGATGACCAGCGGCAACAGGACGATACTCATCTTTAACGCGCTCCGGCGGGAGTTGATACCACCAGCCAGCGCATCGAGCACCTTCAGCGGAATCGGCCGCTGAGTGAACATATCTTCTTCTCGGTAGAGACCGGCCCCCAGACCGAACAACACCAGTCCGGTCAGGAGCGGCGGTGTCGTCGAGAAGACGAACGACGAGAGCCCGACGGACTGGCCAGTCAGGTCAAGCACGACCAGCGTCAGCGGCGAGATGAGCGCAATCGGCGTCACGTCGGTGAAGATGGCCGGAACGAACGCGTAGGAGGTCAGCGTCACCGTAATGGTCACCGTCACGAAGGTGAGTTCCTTGAACGAGCGGGCGAACATCGCCCCGCAGAACGTCGCCGAGAGGAAGAGGACGACGAGCGGGACCACCGCCAGCACCGCGACGTAACTCCCCGCTGGCGCGATGTTCCCGAACCGTAGCGCCGCGGTGATGAGCGCCGCCACGCCGACAGCGCCCGCGAGGTACGGGAGCGTCTTGCCGCCGATGATGTCGCCCCGCGAGGCCGGCGTCACCAGCAGGAGTTCACCGCGGCGGTTCAACCGTTCCGAGAGCATCGACGAGCCGTAGGCCTGGATAACGAAGTTCATCGGGACGATGTAAAGGAAGGCGAGCACGAGCGACTCGAAGGGGAACGGCGGCGAGATATCGGAGGGAGTGCCGCCCTGCACGTCGCCGGTCAACCGTGCGCCGATAGCGCCGAGGTTTGCGCCGCTGCCACCGGCGGTTCCGCCGTCACCGCTCGCGACCGAGCCGCTGGTGCTCACATTGCTGTCGACGGTCTCTTGGCTGCTACCGCTGCTATCGCTGTCATCGCCCGTTGCCGAGCTATCGCCATTGCTTCCGTCGCTATCATCGCTGCTGCCGTCGCCCGTTCCAGTACTGCCACTGGTGTCCGAATCGCTCCCGCTCGAAGCACTCGTCTCTCCCTCATCGGCGACACTGGTGCCGCCGTCCGAGGAGCCAGACCCGTCACTGCTGTCGTCGCTCCGGGGGTCAAGCTGGCTGCTCCCCGACTGTTGCTCGTAGACGAGCGTCACAGAAACGGGGAACGCGGCGGTCTGGTTGTCGTCCCGAGCGAGTGTTCGGTCGTTGTACTGCGCTGTACTATCACGGAGTTCGGCCAGCGCTGCCCGTTCTTTCGCCGTCCGTGGAACGCTCTGGAGCTGGGTCCCCCGATACAGGAGTTCCTGTTGGCGTCGTTCGATGGCTGCTGGGTCCGGCTCACGGATATCGAACGTCCGGTCATCTGCCGCGACGCCGTAGTAGGGACTGTCATCGTCAACGCCGATCCGGTAGATGCCGTCGTCCATCCCCGCACCGGTGCCGCCACTGACGGCTATCGCGGCGACCGCGCCCATCGCAACGAGGGACAGCGCCATCACGACGATGGTCCGCTTGTCGACACCGCCGGCGTTTTTTGTCACCTCCCACTTCGCGACGCGCAGGAGCTTATCCAGTTGCATCTACTCCGCGTCCTCCTCGACGTACCGCGTGCCGCGAGTGCCGGCCTCAGCGACGTTGAGGAACACCTCCTCCAGGCTGGACTCCTCCGTCCGTATGTCGACCACGTCACCGCCGTTTGACTCCGCCTGTTCTCGCGTCGCTTCGACGGCGTCCATGCTCTCGACGACCCGCTTGTACGACCCGTTCTCCTGTACTGCGTCGGGCACGTCGACTGTCGTGTAGACGTGATACCGCGTGTGGCCGTACTCGGCCTGGAGTTCTTCGAGGTCGCCGCGGGCGACGATTTCGCCCTCGTTCATGATGACGACCCGGTCACAAATAGATTCGACGTGAAAGAGGTTGTGCGCCGAGAAGACGATGGTCTTGCCTTCCTTTGCTAACTGCTCAGTGAACTCGATGACGTAGTTCGTCGTCAACGGGTCCAGCCCCGACGCCGGTTCGTCGTAGATGAGCACGTCAGGGTCATTGATAAGGGAGCGAGCGATGGCGACCTTCCGTTTCATCCCTTTGGACATATCGCCGAGCTTTCGGTCGCGGTGTTCGAGTTCGAGTTCGTCCAGCGTGTCGTGCATCCGTTCCTCGGCCACGTCCGGGTCCACGTCGTAGAGGTCGGCGAAGAATTTCAGGTAGGAGATCGGCGTCATCTCCTCGTACAGCGGCGATTCCTCGGGCAGAAAGCCCAGCTGCTGGCGCATCTCCGCGGTTTCGGTATCGAGTCCCGCTATCTCGGCGGAGCCGCTCGTCGGCTCCAGCAGGCCCGCAAGCATCTTTAGCGTCGTTGTCTTGCCGGCCCCGTTTGGCCCGATGATACCGAACACTTCGCCGCGGTCGACCGAAAACGAACTGCCCTGTACAGCGACGAAACCGCCGTACTCCTTCCGAATATCACGGGCGTCAATCATCTGCCGATTGATTACGAGTGAACTAACCTATACCTTGGCTCCGGCCTATTGCTTCTGATAATGGCACTCGAACTGGGAACGAGCAGCGTTTCGCTTGAAAAAACACCGGACGGACGGCGGCTGGTCGTCCGGCACGACGCCGACACGTCGGTCGACACCGTGTGGAATGTCCTGACCGACACCGACTGCTGGGCAGACTGGGGGCCGTCTGTCACAGCCGTCGAAACAGCGACCCGGTATATCGACGACGGGACGACCGGCCGCGTTCGCGTTGCTGGTGCGGTGTGGCTCCCGTTTGAAGTGACAGCATGTACGCCGTACCGCTGGACGTGGACCGTCGCACGGCTTCCGGCGACTGGACACTTCGTCGAAGAACGGGCCGGTGGCTCCGTCGTCGGGTTCGAAATTCCCCCGCTGGCAACTGGCTACGCCCCGGTGTGTGCCCGAGCGTGCCAGCGGATCGCCACTCTGGCACAACAACGCGACGCGTAAGCAGCGACCGCGCCGAGCATCAGGGCTGAATCGGTGTCTTCGAGCGCGTGTCGGTGTCTTCGTCGGAGCGAGGTGTTTTCGTGACGTTCGTGATTTCAAAGCGTGTCCCGCCCTCGTCGCTTTCAGTTATGTCGATTTCCCAGCCGTGGGCTTCGACAATGCGCTGGACGATTGCCAGTCCGAGCCCGCCTTCGCCGTCAGTGGTGGTGTAGCCGTCGTCAAGCACTGCATCACGCTTGGCGGGCGGGATTCCGGAGCCGTTATCGGCGACGTAAAACCCACCAGCCATCTCGCCGACACGGACCGTCAGGTCAACACTGCCACGTTCGAGAGTGTCCGCTGACGGTGACTGCCTGCCCGTGGACCCGTGCTCGACACTGTCGTCGGACTCCGTCTGACTGCCTGTGGAACCATGTTCCACGGCGTTCCGAAACAGGTTCTCGAACAGGTGACGGAGCCGATCCGGGTCAGCGTCGATGACGGCTGTTACCTCGTTTTCTAGCGTCCCATCCATCGTCGGCACGGCCTCCCAGCAGCCGTCGACCAGTTCTGCGAGAGCAACGGTCTCCGTATCGCTGATGACGTGCCCGCTCCGGGCCAGCGTTAGCGTCCGGTCAATGAGCGTTTCCATCCGGTCCATCGCTGTTGCAGCCGCCTGCAGGTGCTTCGAGTCGCGGTCCATTCGTTCGAGTTCGACCTGCCCAGACGCGACGTTGAGCGGGTTCCGGAGGTCGTGTGCCACAACGGCGGCGAATTCGTCAAGCCGTTCGTTGCGCTGCTCGATGGCCTCCCGTTGGAGTCGCTGCCGCTCGGCCTCGACAGCCCGGGATATCGCACGTGCCTCGAAGATACCCATCACAAGGCCGCCAGCGCCGCCGACGACAGCCGCGAACAGTGCCCAGCCGATGTCTTCACCCAGCGACCCCGTCGGCCAGGTGAAAATCATCACCACATTCAACAGCAAAAAAGCGACCAGTCCGCCAGCGAACCAGACCCCGATACGCCGATACTGGTCCGGGTCAATCTTCGAGTTGTCGAGCCAGAACCCGCCAACGATGATCGCTGCTGCAAACGGCACAACTGCCAGCATACTGACCACGAAATCTGCCGTCAAAAGGGCCGGCAGTCCAGCGTCAGAAAAATAAAAATAGTTACCCACACCTCCGAGGAGGAGGAAAAACCCGACTCCCTGAATAAGGGCTGGCAGGCGGTCTGAGCGGCGATCTGGGTGTGTCACTTCCGCATTTGTTTGTGAGACGTGCATTTACCGCTACTGGCCAACTGAACAGGCGAGCGACATACGTCCAATCGTTGTCGTCCGACAGCTACCGTCCCGGCCTGTTCTTTCTACCAGCTACTGCTTGGTTACGCGTGCGTCCGATACTTTGTGGATGTCGTCGTCAATGCCGGTGCCGTCGCAGTCATCGTTCGGACATCGATAGTGCCAGCCGTCTTCCGTGGCCGCTCGTTCGGTAAACCGGTCGCCACATTCGTCACAGTAGAGCTGCCCGTCCGAACACGTGTCGCGGTGGAGTTCGAGTTCGAGCTCTGTGCCAAAGGTCCGCTTGCAGTTCCGACAAATATGAGGCATATTCGAAAATACAGATTCATCCCTTATAGCGATACCGGAACGTTCACGGCCGCTTCTTTCCGTTGACGGAAGGTACCGGTCGGCTGCCGTCCGTCGGTTTTCGGCGTCACATACATCTCACATCTCGGACAGTAAAGCGTGGCAGAGCTGACTATCCATGTACACAGCTCGGCAAAGGCCAGTTCGGGGCCAGATACTTCGGCCACTGTGTCACCGACTCACCACTCTGCTATATGTGACAAAACCGCTAGCCCGTCGTCACGTCGATCCACGTGCCGCCAGATTCGCTGTCCCGGACTGACACAGTCCACCCGTGGGCTCTCGCCGCGGTGTCGACGAGGAACAAACCGTATCCCTCCCCCTCCCGCGTTGTCCCAAAGCCCTGTTCAAACACCTTGTCGCGGTCCGCTTCGGGAATTCCCGGGCCGTCATCGGCCACGTAGAATCCCGAATCAGTGGCACCGACGGTGACGGTTACCGGTCCCTCGCTGTGTGCGACCGCGTTGTCGAACAGTTCGCGAAGCAGCAACTGCAGTCGGTCGTGTTCGGCGTCAATAGCCGCGTCCGTCTGTACTTCGAGCGTCGCGTCCTCGTAGCTTGCTGCGGCCCAGACCTCAGTGGCTACGTCAGCCAGTGCAAGCGAATCGGTTTCCGAGACAGGACATGCGGTGCTTCCGATGCGAGAGAGGTCGGTCAGCAGCGACTCGACTCGGTCGACGGACCGAAACAGGGCATCTTCGTGGGGCTCACCGATGTCCAGTAGCTCTAATCGGCCCATGACGACGTTCAGCGGGTTCTTCGCGTCATGAGAGACGCCGCTCGAAATCTCGTCCCACTGTCTGGCACCGACCCGCCAGTCAGTCGGCCACCGGGTCGCGTACGCGTCAAGCTTTGCGGCCAGCAGGGATGCCGGCGTCTCCGCGGTCACGTAATCAGTGACGCCGACCCGGAGCGCCTCGGCGACCCGGTCTGGTTCGGGGTCGGTCCCGACAAGCACAATCGGAACCTCGGCCCCGCCTGCCCGCAGTTCCTCGAATGCCGCAACCCCGTTGTACTCACCGTCGTCACCGAGAACGACACCCCTGACGTCCCCGTCGTTCAACCGGTCCTGTACGGCGCTCGTGCTCTGGACTGCCTCGGCGGTTGTCTCGTCCGTCGTCAGTGCTTCGGAGAGTGTCTTAGCCAGGTCAGTCGCTTCGGTACCGGCCACGAGATAGACGGTGCCACGAGCAGGCGTCATCCCGTGCTACTACGAAAACAGGCGGTAAGAAACCGACGGTGCCCTACAGCAGGTCTTCGACGTGGTCGGCGACTTCCTCCGGCGTGTCACCGACAGGGACGCCGTTGTCCTCTAGCGCGGTAATCTTCGACTGCGCGGTCCCGGTACCGGAGCCGGAGACGATAGCGCCGGCGTGGCCCATGCGCTTTCCGGGCGGTGCGGTCCGACCGGCGATGAAGCCGGCGACCGGCGTGTCCATGTGCTCGCCGATGTAGCGCGCGGCCT
Source organism: Haloarcula sp. R1-2 (assembly GCF_011627385.1). Classification (NCBI taxonomy): domain Archaea; kingdom Methanobacteriati; phylum Methanobacteriota; class Halobacteria; order Halobacteriales; family Haloarculaceae; genus Haloarcula; species Haloarcula sp. R1-2. The sequence continues at coordinate 686,731 of NZ_JAANTG010000001.1, read as the reverse complement.
CCTCCTCGTCTTCACCGCCGATTTCGCCGCACATCACGACGGCGTGGGTGTCGGGGTCGGCCTCGAACTGTTCGAGCGCGCCGATGAAGTCCGTCCCGATGATGGGGTCGCCGCCGATGCCGATGGCCGTCGACTGGCCGATGCCGCGGTTGGTGAGGTTGTCGACGACCTGGTAGGTCAGCGTCCCCGAGCGGGAGACGAGACCGACGTTCCCGGACGAGAAGATGTTCCCCGGGAGGATGCCGAGCTTGGCGACGCCGGGCGTGATGACACCGGGGCAGTTCGGACCGACGAGATGCGTGTCGGTCTCCTGCAGTTTGCGGTAGACCCGGGCCATGTCCTGGGTCGGAATGCCCTCGGTGATGGCGACGACGAGGTCGATACCCTTCGCATCGAGCGCCTCGAAGCAGGCGTCACCAGCGAAGGCCGGCGGCACGAACACGACGGCAGCGTTCGCATCGGCCTCACGGGCCGCGCCCTGCACGGTGTCGAACACCGGCACACCGGCGACTTCCTGCCCGCCGCGGCCGGGCACTGCGCCGGCGACGACGTTCGTGCCGTACTCCAGCATCTGCTCGGTGTGGAACTTCCCTTCACCGCCGGTAATTCCCTGTACAACGACGCGCGTGTCTTCGTCGACTAGAACACTCATGCTTCCACCTCCTTTGCGTACTCAACCGCACGCTGGACGGCGTCCTCCAGCGTGTGCTCGACCGTCACCAGATCCTCGTTCAGGATTTCCATCCCCTCCTCTGCGTTGGTCCCTGCGAGTCGGACGGTGACCGGCTTCGGGATCTCGTCGAACTGCTCCAGCGCCTGATTGATGCCGTTGGCGACCTCGTCACCACGGGTGATACCGCCGAAGATGTTGAACACGACCGAATCAACATTCTCGTCGGAGAACACCATATCGAGCGCGTTTGCGATACGGTCGGCCTTCGCGCCGCCACCGACATCGAGGAAGTTGGCGGGCTCGCCGTCGTAGTAATCAACGAGGTCCAGCGTCGTCATCACGAGGCCCGCACCGTTACCGATGATGCCGACGTTGCCGTCGAGTCGGACGTAATCGAAGCCGTACTCGTCGGCCTTCTGTTCGAGTTCATCGCCTTCCGCCGCTTCCTCGCCCATCTCCGCGATTTCGGGCTGGCGGAACAGGGCGTCACCGTCGACGTTCATGACGGCGTCGGCCGCGATGACCTCGTCATCGCTGGTAATCATCAGCGGATTGATTTCCGTGTCAGCGCCGTCGCGGTCGTCCCAGAGCTGGTACAGCGTCGTGAGGACGCTCGCCACGTCGTTTGCGACCTCGCGGTCGACACCGGCCTCGTAGACGACTTTCCGGGCCTGGAACGGGTGCATTCCGAAGGCCGGGTCGATGTGCTCGCGGGCGATGGCGTCGGGGTCCTCCTCGGCGACTTCCTCGATGTTGACGCCGCCTTTGGTGGACACCATTGCGACGGGGCGGCCCTCGCCGCGGTCCATCGTCACGCCGACGTACAGCTCGTTGACGAAGTCGACGGCTTCCTCGACGAGCACCTTCGAGACGTGGTAGCCCTTGAGGTCCATCCCGATGATGTCCTCGGCGGCCTCGCGGGCCTCCTCCTTGGACTCGACGAGCTTGATGCCGCCGGCCTTGCCCCGGCCGCCCACGTGGACCTGTGCCTTGATGGCGACCGGATATCCGATTTCCTCGGCCGCGTCGACGGCCTCATCTACTGTCTCGGCCAGCTGCGAGGCGGGCGTCGGGATGCCCGCGTCAGCGAAGACTTGCTTCGCCTGGTATTCGTGCAAGCGCATGTCATGCAGAAAGGCGAGCGGTGGCGATTTAAATCCGTCCGTTTCTCTTCTTGCGACCAAGCAGGTAGTCCCAGTTTACTGTGGGTAGGAGAGCGAGCTATAGTAGCTATTGAAAATCAATGCACACCTGATCGCACGACAGCAGTGCGATTAGTGTGTAAATAATTTCAATTGTTACTATAAACGCACGCGGTGGTATCCAGTTGCAGTATAGAGGTTCGAAACACGAAGGCGCATCCACGGTCGTCCCTGCTGTCCCGTTCAATCCGATAGACCCACAGCGCTGGACTCCGAAGCAAGCGTATGGCCGACGACAGGCACGGGATCGACGATATTGACGGCGAAACGCTCGATGCGGTGGCCGAGGCGCTTCGCACCGCCGAAACTGCTGTCGCGCTCACCGGCGCAGGCGTCTCGACCGCATCGGGCATCCCCTCCTTTCGCGGCGACGACGGTATCTGGGAACGCCACGACCCCGCGGACTTCCACCGCCGTCGGCTCGACGCCGACCCAGCGGGCTTCTGGGCGGACCGACTCTCGCTTCGAGAGGCTATCTACGGCGACATCGACCCCGAACCCAACGCCGCCCACGAGGCGCTGGCGGCGCTTGAAGCGGACGGCCACCTCGACGCCGTGCTCACGCAGAACATCGACGGGCTGCACGACACCGCCGGGACGGACCGGGTCGTCGAACTGCACGGAACCCATCGGCGCGTGGTCTGTGACGACTGCGGTCACCGCCGGGACGCGGAAGTGGTATTCGAACAGGCCGCCGAAAGCAGCGACTTGCCGCCACGCTGTGACTGCGGCGGCGTCTACCGGCCCGATGTGGTGCTGTTCGGCGAACCAATGCCCGACGTGGCGATGAACGAGGCCCAGCGTCTCGCACGGGACAGTGACGTGTTTCTGGCGGTTGGCTCGTCGTTGTCGGTCCAGCCCGCGTCACTGCTTCCGAAAATCGCGGCTGAGGGAGACAGTACGCTGGTCGTGGTAAACTACGAGGAGACGCCGCGTGACGCGAGTGCGGCCCATGTGCTCCGTGCGGATGTCACGCAGGTGCTCCCGGCGATTGTCGAGCGGCTGTAGCGGGTTACAACTCGACGCCGCCGGGAATCAGGCTCTGCCCGCGCAGGAGGCTCCCGTCGTGGTCGTAGACGAGCAGCGTCCGTAGCTCGTAGGTTCGTGACTCGCCCTCGCCGTCGGTGAGACGGACTGTAAACTGTGGGTCTTCTTGAGCGTCCGCCGCGGAAACGAGCGCGTCGATGTCCGCCGTCGGTGCTGTCGCCTCAAAGATGTACTCACCGGTGAGGCGGTTCGTCAGCGAAAGCACCCCGTCGCTTTCGGGCTGGCGGCGGAAGGTCACGTCGATCTCCTCGCCATCGAGTGTGCCGCCGTCTACTTTACTGAGGCGCTCGCGGAGCTCTCCTGTCGGCCCATCGTATACAATCGCGATCGTCGGGTCGTCGTTGTCGGTGGCCGAAGCCTGGATGTCGACGGTGAAGTAATCACGCCTCATTCCGGTGTTTACAGGTACGTGGCCCGGCCAAATGAACGTAACGGCGCACCGACTGTCGGTATCGGTAGCTTTTACCGGACCGGCCCACCCTCTGACAGTAGTATGGCATGGGTGAAATCAGAGTACGCGGGCGAGTTCGCGGTGCTTGCAACGTGGCTCGTGGGGCTGGCCCCGTGGTCGGTGTCGCTGTTCGAGATTGAGGGGGTGACTGTCGTCGGGCTTCGCTTTCTTCCGTTCCGGTTCCAGTTCATCTTCGGAGCGACGCTCCCTGGAGAGCGGCCGTTTCTCTGGGCGTGGCAGGTCGCCGCGTTCCAGGAGTCGGACCCGCTTGCGCTCGCCGGGACACTCGGGGTCGCGGCCCTGGTCGGCTTCCTGTTCCCGCTCGGCCTCAGCCTCTACTACTACGCCGCTGAGGACCGCGTTGAAGCGGTTCTCCCTATGGACCCAGTGCGACTGTTCGGCGGGCTGCTTGGGCTTGTTGGCGTCCTCACGCTCGCGGCCAGCGGGCTGTTCATCACGTCGTTCCCCGGTATCACCGTCCCCATCGGGGCGCTCGTCGCCCTCGTGTTCGCCTATTTGCTGCTGACTGTCGACCGCGCGTGACAGCCAGTCCGGTCCCGTTCGTCCGACCGCTGGCGATTATACTCCTGATAATTTGGCGAGCGAATTTAAGTAGGTGGATACGATAGCAGAGGTATATTCCGCGGAGCACCGTGTGCTCCCCACTGAACCACCGATGTCGAACCCAGAATCTCCCGAACCCGGTGCCTTCGTTTCGGACCCTCTCGGCCACATCCAGTCGTGGCTCTCGCGGACCGCGACGGTGTTGAGCGGGTCAGCGGTTCCGACGGCAAACTACGACCCCAGCCGCCACGGGACGCTGGTCGAGTTCGACGGCCTGAACGGCTACAACGAGGTCGAACGCTACTGGCTGAACGCCCCCTTCGCCTTTGCCTCTATCAACCACGACCCGGACCGCGACGAGCACCTGTATCAGGTCGTCGAGCCGTCGCTGACCGACATCGAGCGAGAACTGCTTGACCGCCTGTTCGAGGACATTCGCATCCCGCTTATCTACCGCGACGATGTCGACGCCGACCCGGAGCGCGTCCTCGCCGAAGAACTCGAAGCCAGGCTTGAGGAGTACGGCGTCGTCATCGAACCCGAGACGTTCTACCGCCTGTTTTACTACCTGCATCGCTCCTTCCAGGGCTACGGTCACATCGACCCTCTGATGCACGACCCGGACATCGAGGACATCTCCTGTGACGGGGCGAACCTCCCCATCTTCGTCTACCACGACGGCTACACGGACATCGAGACGAACATCACCTACGACGCCGACGAACTGAACGACTTCGTCATCCAGCTAGCCCAGCGCTCCGGTCGGCACGTCTCCGTCTCTGACCCCGTCGTCTCGACGACGCTCCCGGACGGCTCCCGTATCGAACTGGCGCTCGGCGAGGAAGTGACCCCACGCGGCTCCGCGTTCACGATCCGGAAGTACGCCGACGAGCCGTTCACGCCTATCGAACTGCTGGAGTACGGCACGTTCTCCGTCGAGATGCTGGCTTACCTCTGGCTGGCAATCGAGTCCAACAAGTCGCTCATCTTCGCCGGCGGAACGGCGGCCGGCAAGACCACGTCGATGAACGCGCTGGCGATGTTCCTCCCGCCCCGGTCGAAGGTACTCTCAATTGAGGACACCCGCGAGTTATCCCTGTATCACGACAACTGGCTCTCCTCGGTCACCCGCGAGCGACTGGACGATTCGGATATCACGATGTACGACCTGCTGCGGTCCGCGCTCCGGCACCGCCCGGAGTACATCATCGTCGGCGAGGTTCGTGGCGAGGAAGCTATCACGCTGTTCCAGGCGATGAACACCGGGCACACGACGTTCTCGACGATGCACGCGGACTCGGTCCAGACCGTCATTAACCGGCTGGAGAACGAGCCAATCAACGTCCCGCGGCCGATGGTTCAGAGCCTCGATATCCTCTGTGTGCAGGTGCTGGCCCGCTCGGGTGACGAGCGCGTCCGCCGTGCCAAAACGCTCGCCGAAATCGAGGGCATCGACCAGCGAACCGGCGAACTGGACTACTCGACGACATACAACTGGCGGGCCACCGAGGACCGTTTCTCCGAGAACAACAGCGAGCTACTGGACGAAATCCGCGAGGAGCGCGGCTGGAGTCAGTCAGAACTGCTGACCGAACTCCGCAACCGCCAGCGGTTCCTCCGCTATCTCCAGTCCGAGGGCATTACCGACTACCGGAAGTTCACGGCGATGGTCAACAAGTACTACGCGGACAAAGAGCAGGTCATAGCAAACATCGACGACGACGCGATAGCCTGACATGGCGCTGAACCCGCTCGGTCTGGCACCGCTCGCCGTCGTCGTTGGGATTCTCGGGCTGGTCGGCTACAGCACCGTCAACGAGCGCTTCGACCGCAACGTCACGCGGCTGTCCCGACGGCTCTTCGGCCGGTACGTAGGCCAGTCGCCAAAACGCGAACGACAGCTCGAAGCCGCATACGTCGACGAGACGTACCGCGGCTACGCCGCCAGAACGCTGGTGTACGCCTGTGTCGGAGCCGTTGGGGGAGCTATCACCGGCGCGTACGCTATCGGTGGCCTGCTGTTAATTCTGCCAGCGCTGGTGGAGCTTGCACAGGGGCTCCCCTCGACGATGGTGACCGCCTTTGGCCTGCGCACGTTTGAACTCGTGTTGACGCCGACGCAGACGCTCTACATCCTCATCGGCGGCGGCGTGCTTTCGGGCGCGGCGACGGCCGGCCTCACGTACCTCTACCGCTGGGAGCGGCTCAAGAATCAGGCAGACGTGCGAAGCCGGAACATCGACGAGGGGATGGCCCGCACCATCGCCTTCATGTACGCGCTCTCCCGCGGTGGGATGTCCTTCTCGGACGTGATGCGTGTATTGGCCCGGAATCAAGAAATCTACGGTGACACAGCCAGAGAGGTCGGCGTCGCTGTCAGGGAGATGGACCTGTTCGGCCGGGACATGATTACGGCGCTCGAACACGTCTCCCGGCGGACCCCCAGCGAACAATTCAAGACGTTTATTGAGAACCTCTCCAGCGTCCTCCAGAGCGGCCAGTCGCTGGCCCCGTTCCTCCGCGAGCAGTACGAGCGCCATCAGGAAGAAGCCGCCGAGCGTCAGGAGGACCTGCTGGAACGGCTGGCAACGGTCGCCGAGGCGTACGTCACCGTGTTCGTCGCCGCCGTGCTCTTCTTGATGACGATTCTCCTCGTGTTCGGCCTGACGACGACGGACACGCTCTGGCTGTTACAGATGATGGCATATCTCGTCATCCCGCTGGCTAACGTCGGGTTCATGGTATATCTCGATAGCAAGCTCCAGTCGCTTGGTATCGGGAACGGCGGGACAACAGACATTCTGGACCGGTACGAAACGGCGACGCTGGGGAAACCCAGTCTGGGGTCTGGCCCTCTCGGCCTGCCTGATGGCGGCGTCGTCCCGGCCGACGAGGCGAACTGGGACCGGCTCAGGTTCCACGACCGCGTGAAATCGCTTCGGGAACTGCTCAGCTCCCCGATTCAGTCGCTGGTCTGGAACCCGGTGTACGTCCTCTATCTCACCGTGCCCGTCGCGGTAGTGCTGTTGCTCGTCCGTGCCCCACCTGCGTTCCAGGCATCGACGGTCAACATCCGTCTCCTCGACGACCTCGTCATCCAGTCAGTCCTGCTGATTCTGGGGCCGTTCGCGCTGGTTCGGTTCATCTACACGCAGCGGCTGTCCCGCATTGAGGACGCGACGCCGGACCTACTCGAACGGCTGGCAAGCCTGAACGAGGCCGGGATGACTGTCGTCGAGAGCCTCCGTCGGGTCCGCGGCAGTGACATCGGCGTACTCACAGAGGAGATGCACCGTATCTGGGCCGACATCAGGATGGGCGCGAACGTCGACGACGCGCTCGTCCGGTTTGGCCGCCGGGTCCAGACCACGGCCGTCACGCGCATCGTGACGCTGCTGACCCACGCGATGCACGCCTCGGGCCAGCTTGGTCCGGTGTTCCGCATCGCAGCCACCCAGTCGCGGGCCGACCTCCGGCTGAAGCGCCGGCGACGCCAGCAGATGCTCACCTACCTCGTCGTCATCTACGTCGCCTTCCTGGTGTTTCTCGTCATCATCGTCGCCGTGCAGGAGGTGCTCGTCCCGAGCTTGCCCTCCAGCGTGCCGACGCCGGCCGGGGAGTCGAACCGTCTGGGCGTCAGCGTCGACCAGTTCGCTCGCTTCGGCCGCGTCGACAAGGCCGCGTACACGCTGGTCTTCTTCCACACTGCGCTGATTCAGGCGGTCCTGACCGGCTTCATCGGCGGCCAACTCGGGGAAGGAACGCTCAAGGACGGCGCGAAACACGCTGCGATTCTGCTGGGCGTCGCGTACATCGCGTTCATCTTGCTGTCCTCGCCGGTCGCGTCGATGACGGTCACCAGCCCCGCCGTGTCCGGCGACCAGATAACGGTCGAATCAGCGTCTCTTTCGGAGGGAGGGTTCATTGTTGTCCGGGAGTTCGAGGAGGACGGCAGAGTGCTCGGGACCTCCGAGTACCTCCCTTCGGGGTCCCACAGCGATGTGCAGATAACTCTCGATAGGCCGCCGTCGACTGGCCAGTCGCTCGTGCTCGTCGCCCATCAGGACACCAACGGGAACCAGCAGCTTGACTATCCCTTCAACAGCAATTCGGGGGCACCGGACCGGCCATACTCGTCGTCGACGGCCGGCGAGAACGTCACCGTTGAATACACGGTCGAGTGACGCTGGATTTACGGTGCCCAATCGGGTAGGAGGCGCTGATGGAGTTCCCCGCCTTCGCCGACCGGGCCGAAGCAATCGAAGCCGAAAGCGCCGACACCGCGATTACGGAGGCGGTTACTGCCCTACTTACCGACGCTGGGCCGGACCTCTCGACGCTTGCTCGCTTCGTTCAAGGTCGAGTGTTTCCGGCCTATAAATCCCGCACGCTCGACATCGGGCCGCGGCTCTGCTACGAGGCGATTGCCCGGGCGGCCGGCCAGAACGTCAGTGCCGACGACGTAGAGCAGCGCCTCGCGGACATGGGCGAAATCGGGGCCGTCGCGGCCAGCTACGACCTCGGTGGTCAGCAGGGCCTCGCCGCGTTCGGTGCTGGTGGTGGAGGGGACGACGCGCTGACCGTCGCGGAACTCGACGACGAGCTACGGAACCTGGCGGCTGTCGACGGCAGTGGGAGCCAAGGGACGAAAGTCGATATCCTCTTTGGCCTGTTCTCGCGGTGTTCGTCGACGGAAGCCGGCTACCTCGCCCGCCTCGTCCTCTCAGAGATGCGTATCGGCGTCGGCGAGGGGACGGTCCGGGGCGCTGTGGCGGCCGCTTTCGACGTGCCGGTCGAGGCCGTCGAACGGGCCGTGCAGGTGTCGAACGACTACGGTATGGTTGCTGAAGTGGCCCGCGACGAAGGGGAGTCCGGACTGGAGACCGTCACCCTCGAAATCGGTCGCCCCGTTCAGGCGATGCTGGCACAGGCGGGCACGGTCGCTGGCGCGCTCGAAGACTGGGACCGCGCCGCGGTCGAGTGGAAGTACGACGGCGCTCGCGTGCAGGTCCACTTCGACGGCGAGGACGCGCGGCTGTTCTCCCGGAACATGGAGGAAGTCACCGACCCGCTCCCGGAGGTTGTCGAGACCGTGGAGTCGACGCTGGACGCACCGGCAATCCTCGACGGTGAGGTGGTCGCGGTCGACAACGGCGGCGACCCGCTCCCGTTTCAGGAGGTCTTGCGTCGCTTCCGCCGGAAACACGACGTGGCCGCGGCCCGCGAGGACGTGGCCGTCCGCCTGCACGCCTTCGATTGCCTGCACGCCGCCGGTGAGGACCTGCTCGATGCCCCGCTGAAGACGCGCCACGACCGCCTCGAATCACTGTTCCCGGCCGACAGCGATATCCTCTCGCGGATGTGGCTGTCCGACGACGCCGAGGAAATTGAAAATCTGGAGGCTGAGGCCCTCGCCGCCGGACAGGAGGGGATCATGCTGAAGGACCCGACAGCGGCGTACTCGCCCGGCAAGCGGGGCAAGCACTGGCGCAAGCGCAAACCCGACGTAGAGACGCTGGATTGCGTCGTCACCGGCGCGGAGTGGGGCGAGGGCCGCCGGGCGAACGTGCTCGGCTCGTTCGAGCTTTCTGTCCGAACCGACGACGGCTACGCCACCGTCGGGAACGTCGCAACTGGCATCACCGACGAGGAACTGGACGACCTGACCGAGCGGTTCGAACCGTACATCCGGAGCGAGGACGGCCGCGACGTAGTGCTCGACCCGGCCATTGTCTTCGAAGTCGGCTACGAGGAGATACAGGCTTCCCAGTCCTACGCCTCGGGCTACGCGCTTCGGTTCCCCCGGTTCCTCTCGGTCCGCGAGGACAAGACGCCTGACAGCGCTGACTCGCTTGCGCGCGTCGAGCGACTGGCCGAGTCACAGTAGCGCCGCTGGGCCGTTTCGAGACGGACCGACACGCGTAATGGGCGTCTCCAAGAACAACCGTTCATGACAGTCCGACACGACGGCATCACTGCGGAGTGGCTCGGCTACGCGACGCTCCGACTGGAAGGCGAGGATACGGTGGTTTACTTCGACCCCGGCCGGTACGGCGTCCTGACCGGCGAGTGGGAACCGGACACGCCCGGCATCGGCCATCCGCCGACGCGGGACTACGCCCCGAAAGACGGGGATATCGTCTGCGTGACCCACATCCACCACTACGACCCCGACGGCATCCGCCGCGTCGCAAGCGAGGACGCCACCGTCGTCGCGTTCGAAGGTATCAACGTCCACGCGACTGACCGCGACCTCGACCGCCTCGCCGACCTCGACTACGAGGTCCGCAAGGTGTCGATGGAGGCCGACGTGCTGGTCGACGACGTCCCGATCTGGACCATGCCGGCGTACAACCACGAGGACGGCCGGAACGTGAAAGACGACGGCAGCCCCATCCACCCGAAGGGTATCGGCTGTGGCTTCCTCGTCTCGCTGGACGACACCCGCGTGTTCTGGCCCGGCGACACCGACGTGCTGGAGGGCCACGCCGAACTCGACGTGTCGCTGTTCGTCCCCTCGATCGCCCAGAACTTCACGATGAACCGCCACGAGGCCGCCGACCTGGCCGAGGCGATGGACCCGGACCTCGTGCTCCCGATGCACTACAACACGTTCACCTCGCTGGAAGCGGACTCCGGTGCGTTCGCCGAAGACGTCGCAAAACGCGGCGTTCCGGTCGTGCTGGACGAGAGCTAATCAGAGGATACCCATCTCGTCCAGCCGTTCGGGCAGGTAGGTTTCCGTCACGAAGTCAAGCCCCCGAGAAGCGAGCGCCTGCTGCTCAGCTTTCTTGTTGATATCGAGCTGGAGTTCGATCTGCTCCTCCCAGAAGTCGGTCTGGAAGCGTGGGTCCTCCAGTTCGCTCTCTAAGGCGTTGACGTCAGAGTCCGACAGCGGGTCCGTTGGCAGTTCGTACTCGACGATGTCCTCCGGGCGGATGCCGATGAACTGCGCTTCGGGCGTCGCCAGATACTCCGAGAGGTGTGCGCTCTTGATGGAGCCGTAGGAGACCGACCCGAAGATGCGGTACGACCACGGGTCACCGTCAGTGAATACCGTGACCGGAAGGTCGAGTTCGTCGTGGAGGCGCTTGATGAGCCGCCGAGTCGCCCGCGCGGGCTGGCCGCCGAGGTGGACCACCAGCGCGTCGTACTCGTCGTCGAAGCCGTTCTCGACCAGTCGGTCGCGCATGCCACCAGTCTCCACGCAGAGGACGAACTTCGCGTCGTTGTCGAGGAACTCGATGGTGTCGGGGTTGTTCGGAATCTGGTAGCCGCCCTGGCCCACGTCGTCCTGACAGTGGATTTCGCGGTCCCCGCGGTTGGTCTGCTCGCGGAGGAGCAGCGGCCCCATTACCTTTGCCCCAGACTCCTCCGGACGCATGTGGAAGTCCTCGCGCTTGACATCGGAGACGATTTCCAGATCTTCGATGAGATTGTTCGACTCGTCTTGCGTGTTGAACTGGGCCTCGTCGAGGTCCCAGGACTCCGAGAGGTAGTACAGTTCACGCAGGGTCGATGAGCGGTCCTCCTCTAGTTGCTGGGAGAGGAAGTCGATGGTATAGACGGCCTTCAGAATCTTCTCGGCCCCGGATATCGTCTTGGCCGACCGCGTGGAGTTCCGGTCGCCGTACACCCAGACCTGCTCGTCCTCGTCGAAGACGATGTTGGACTTGGTCCGGGTCGGGATGGTCATCGTCGGCACCTCGCCGTCGGCGAACTGGTCGTAGAAGTCCGCCGCGAGGTCGATGAGTTGCTCGCGCGCTTCCTCGGTGTCGGGTGTGGTGTCTGAGTCGGTGCTCATATCAGGCGTTCACCGTGAGTTTCTCCTCTTCGATGCCGTCGACCGAGACGGTGAACTCGGCCTCGTCGGTCACGCTGTATTCGAGGACGGCGGTTTCACCGGCCCCGACAGTCGGGGACCACTTGACGAACCACTCGCCGTCCATCTCGACGACCGTCGCGCCGTTGGTGACCTGCGGTTCGGCGGTGACGATGTCGGTCAGTTCCACGTCCGCGTTCGTGTCGTCGTTGTTCTCGATACGGACCCGGACCGTGTCGTCCTCGACCTCGCGCTCGACGAGGACGTTGTTCATGATGCGGGCCAGCGAGTCATCAATGTGTAGCTCGTCGTTGTCCGTGACTTCGGTGAGCTTTTCGGCCATCTCGGGCAGGATAGTCGCCAGCTTGTCCTGCTTCTCGCGGCGCTGTTGCATCGACCGACGCTTGTTCAGGTAGCTCTTGAGTTCGCGAGCAGCCTCTCGGATGGCGAGTTCGATTTCGTCTTCCATCTCGGGGACGTTGGCGATGGCGTCCTTCGATTCGCTGGTGAAGGGGACGTTCGTCGAGGCGACGTGGACCATGATGACTGCCGGTCCCTTCGGGATGCCGGAGCCGCCGGGCTGGTCGAGGTTGTAGTTGCGCCAGCGGATAGACTTCACCACGTCCGTCGTCGCACAGGCCCCGCGCTGGTACACCAGCGGGACCCGGTTGGCGAATCGCATCACGTCGACTGTCCCCTCGCTTTCGAGTTCACCGCCGTAGGCGATGCCGGCCTCGACGATGAACGGGTCGCCGCCGTGGACCGACGCGTCCCGCGTCGATGCGGCGTAGAAGTCCGCGTCGAACTCCTTGCGAAGTCCCTCCTCGACGAGTTCCGCGCTGATGGGTGAGAGGCAGTCCGTCGGCGGCGCGATGATGTCCGTCTCGCGCATCGCCGACAGCAGTTCGCTGGCGGTGTCGCGGTCGTCGGCGATATCTGAGACCTTCGGCGGCTCCTCCGGGACGCCCTCGGCGGCCGTCCAGAGCGCCTCTAGCACGTTCTCACGGGCCGTCTCGCCGAAGGTGGCGTCGTCTTGCTCCTCGGTCATGTCGGCCGCGCGGTCGATGTAGCCCCGGAGTTCGTCGCGGGTCAGCCGGTGGCGGCCGTCGTCGTCGAACTTGTCGGCCAGTCGGCTCGCCAGCCCCTCGACTGCGGCGTCGTCCTTGCGTTTCGTCGTCACGTCGTCGACGAGGGCGTAGAGGTCACTCGACAAGTTGTCGCTGACGGCGTTCCAGGCGGCGTCGACGGCGTTTTCTCGAACTGTCGCGCCGAACGTCGTGTCGCCGTCCGCTTCGGCGTCTTCGGCCGCCGAATCGACGATGGATTCGACCTCGTGGTACGCGACCCGGTCGCGGTCGTGGATAGCATCGGAGACGGCGGCTGCGAACGTCGCAGTGGTTTCAGCGCCCTTGTTCGCCACGGCGTCCTCGACAGCGCGCTCGATATCGGCGTCCTCGTTGACTTTCGGCGGCTGCCAGGCCATGCCGCGGCCGTAGTGCCGGTCGTTGAAGTTCGCGATGACGCTGTCGGCGGTCTTCCCGCCGACGCGGGTGAACTCCTCCTGCATGAAGCCGGATACGGAGTACGAATCCGTCGCTTCGAGCATCTTCAGGAGCGTCCCCAACTCGACGCCGTGGGGGTGCGGGCGGATCTCTTCGGTCTCGTCGGGGAGTTCCGCGCGCTCGGCCCGCTCGAACTTCAGGGACTCGTCCAGCCCCGGTTCGTCGAACTCGACGCGGGCGTGAGGGTTGACAACAGCGGTGTCCTGAATGTAGTCCCGCAGCGTCGACCGGGCCCGCATGTTGGCCTCCATCTCCAGTTCGATTCGCGTCCCGTGGGGTCGCTCCCACGTCGTTGTCTCGTCGACGCTAATCTCGGGTTCGTTAGTGTCCGTGTCGACGATGAGTTCGAAGTACTGCGCCTCGTCCTGACCCTTCGGCCGGGACGTTATTTTTGCGGGCTTGCCGGAAGTCAGCTGTGAGTAGAGCACGGCCGCGGAGATACCGATCCCCTGCTGGCCGCGGTTCTGCTCTCTGGCGTGGAATCGGGACCCGTAGAGGAGCTTCCCGAAGATCTTCGGCGCTTGTTCCTTCGTAATCCCGGGGCCGTTGTCCTCAACGACCAGCTTGTAGTAGTCCCCGGACTCCTGAATCTCGACGTAGATATCGGGGAGAATACCGGCTTCCTCGCAGGCGTCGAGCGCGTTGTCAACGGCTTCTTTGACGGCCGTAACGAGCGCCCGGGCCTCCGAGTCGAAGCCCAGCATGTGCTTGTTCTTCTCGAAGAACTCGGCGATGGAGATGGCCCGCTGAGATTCGGCCAACTCCTCGGCGATCCCCTCGCCCTCGCCGAGTTGCGACTGATACGAGGTCATTGTCGTGCGGTACGTACCCGCGTCGGGGTTAAAAGGTAATCGCCACCGGAGTGAAAGTAAACCCTCGCTTCAAAATCGCAGTCCCGCGCGCGTGCGGGAGCTTTATACGTCCCCCTCTATTAGGACGGGTAAGTTCCTATGTCAGGAGAGTCTGATGAGTACGGCGCAAAGTCGATCCAGACCCTTGAAGGGCTGGAAGCCGTCCAGAAGCGACCCGCGATGTATATCGGGTCGACGGACGCTCGTGGCCTCCACCATCTTGTCTACGAGGTGGTCGACAACGCGATCGACGAGGCGCTCGCCGGCTACTGTGACAACATCGACGTAACGATTCACGACGACGGCTCCGTCTCTGTCAGCGACGACGGCCGGGGAATCCCAGTCGATACCCACGAAGAGCACGGCCGCCCGGCCGTCGAGGTCGTGATGACGATCCTCCACGCGGGTGGCAAATTCGACAACAAGTCCTACCAGGTCTCCGGCGGACTCCACGGGGTCGGGGTGAGCGTGGTTAATGCGCTTTCGAAGTGGCTCGAAGTCGAAGTCAGGCGCGACGGCGCGCTCTGGAAGCAGCGCTTCGACCACGGCAAACCGGAGTACGACCTGAAGAAGGTCCGCGACCTCAAGCCCGACGAAGAGACGGGGACCACGGTCCGGTTCTGGCCCGACGACGAGATCTTCGAGACCGGCGAGTTCAAGTTCTCGACGCTATCGTCCCGACTGCGTGAACTCGCCTTCCTCAACTCCGGTGTCGCCATCTCTATCGACGATGAGCGCGACGGCGAAACTGAGACGTTTGCTTACGACGGCGGCATCCGCGAGTTCGTTGAGTACTTGAACGAGACCAAGGACCCGCTCCACCGGGATATCATCTACTTCGAGGACGAAGAAGAGATCGCGGAGGGGCCGGTACAGGTCGAGATTGCCATGCAGGGGACCGACGACCTGCAGGGCTCGATTCACGCCTTCGCAAATAACATCAACACACGCGAGGGCGGGACACACCTCACAGGATTCAAGACATCACTCACACGGGTCATTAACGACTACGCGACCGACAATAATCTGCTGAAAGATCTGGACGATACACTCAAAGGCGACGACATCCGCGAAGGGCTGACGGCCGTCATTTCTGTCAAACATCCCGACCCACAGTTTGAGGGCCAGACCAAGACGAAACTCGGCAACAGCGAGGTCCGTGGCATCGTCGAATCGGCGATGCACGACGGACTGGCGACTTTCTTCGAGGAGAACCCCGACACGGCCGAAGCCATCGTCGGGAAGGCCGTTGAGGCCGCAAAGGCGCGGAAGGCCGCACAGAAGGCCGAGGAGCTCACCCGGCGGAAGTCGGCACTCGACTCGACCGCACTGCCCGGAAAGCTGGCCGACTGCCAGACCCGGGACCCCGAGGAAGCCGAACTGTTCATCGCCGAGGGTGACTCCGCGGGCGGCAGCGCCAAACAGGGCCGCAACCCGGATTTCCAGGCGATTCTCCCCATCAAAGGGAAGATCCTGAACGTCGAGAAACACCGGCTGGACCGGATTCTGGAGAACAACGAAATCCGGAACCTCATCACCGCGCTGGGGACCGGTATCGGCGACGAGTTCGACATCGACGACCTACGGTACGAGAAGATCATCCTGATGACTGACGCAGACGTCGACGGGGCACACATCCGGACGCTGCTGTTGACGCTGTTCTACCGGCACATGAAGCCGCTGCTTGAGGCCGGCTACGTCTACGCCTCCCAGCCGCCCCTGTACCGGATTCGCTACCGCGGGAACACCTACGACGCGATGACGGACGCGGAGCGCGACACAATCATCGAGGAGAAGTGTGACGGGAACCCCACTCAGGTCCAGCGGTTCAAGGGCCTCGGTGAGATGAACCCCGACCAGCTCTGGGAGACGACGATGAACCCCGACAACCGGATTCTCAAGCAGATAACCATCGAGGATGCCGCAGCCGCGGACAAGATGTTCAATATCCTGATGGGCGACGCCGTCGAACCGCGCAAGGAGTTTATCAAGGAGCACTCGCCTGAAGCGGAGTGGGTCGACATATGAGCTCTGACGCTAACGACGCGAACGCCCCGGCAGAGCAGATCAAGCACGTCCGCATCGAGGACGAGATGGAGCAGTCCTACATCGACTACGCGATGTCGGTCATCGCGGGACGGGCGCTCCCAGACGTTCGGGACGGTCTCAAACCCGTCCATCGGCGCATCCTCTACGCGATGCACGAGATGGGCGTCTCCTCGAACACCGCCCACCGGAAGTCCTCCTCGATTGTCGGGGACACGATGGGTGACTACCACCCGCACGGCGACTCGGCCATCTACGACACGCTCGTCCGGATGGCACAGGACTTCTCGATGCGGTATCCGTTGATAGATGGCCAGGGGAACTTCGGCTCGATGGACGGCGACCCGGCGGCCGCCATGCGGTACACGGAGGCGCGGATGGCCCCCATCGCCGAGGAACTGCTCGAAGACATCGAGAAAGACACCGTCCATTTCTCCAGCAACTACGACGACCGCCTGCAGGAACCCGACGTGCTGCCGTCGAAAGTCCCGAACCTCCTGTTGAACGGGTCGTCCGGGATTGCCGTCGGCATGTCGACCAATATCCCGCCGCACAACCTCGGCGAACTGGTCGACGCGACGGTCCACCTGCTGGAAAACCCCGACGCCACCGTTGAGAACCTGATGGAGCACGTCAAGGGGCCGGACTTCCCGACCGGCGGCAACATCGTCGGCCGCGATGCCATCTACTCGGCGTACGCGACCGGCCGCGGCCGCTTGCGGGTTCGCGCAGAGTATGAAGTCGACCCCGAGGAGGGTCGCATCGTCATCAGCGAACTCCCCTATCAGGAGAATAAGGCCCGCGTCGTCGAGCGCATCGCCGACGACGTGAACGAGGGGAAAATCGAGGGGATTTCCGACCTCCGTGACGAGTCCGACCGCAACGGCGTCCGCATCGTCGTCGAACTCAAGCGTGGGGCGAACGTCGACGTGGTCGAGAACCGCCTGCTCGACCACCATCTCGAATCCACCTTCGGCGTCATCAACCTCGCGCTGGTCGACGGCCAGCCAAAGGTCCTCTCGCTGAAAGAGACCCTGCAGCACTACATCGACCACCGCCGCGAGGTCGTCCGCCGGCGCTCCGAGTACGACCTCGCCGAAGCCGAGGACCGCGCCCACATCCTCGAAGGCCGGCTGAAGGCGCTCGAAAACGTCGAGGACGTCGTCGAACTCATCCGTAACAGCGAGGACCGCGACGCCGCTCGCACTGGTCTGCAGGAGTCCTTCGAGTTCTCCGAGGAGCAGGCCGCCCACATCGTCCGGATGCAACTCGGCTCGCTCACCTCGATGGAAGCGACGGAAATCGAGGAGGAGTACGAGGACGTACAGAACACTATCGACTACCTCGAATCCGTCCTCAACAGCCGCGAGAAGCTCGACGGCGTCATCGCAGACGAACTCCAGGAAGTCAAAGACGAGTACGACGACGACCGCCGGACGAGCATCATCGAGGACGAGGGCCAGGTCACCCACGAGGACCTCATCCCCGAGGAGGACTGCGTCGTCGTCATCACCGAAGACGACTACATCAAGCGGATGCCGGTCGAGAACTTCGACCCCCAGAACCGCGGCGGCAAAGGGATCATCGGGGCCGACCCCAAGGAGAACGACCGCGTCTCGAAGGTGTTCCGGGCCAACAGCCACGACTACCTGCTCTGTTTCACCAATCAGGGACAGGTCTACCGGCTCAAGACCTACGAGATCCCGGAAATGTCCCGAACCGCACGGGGCAAGTCCGCTATCAACCTCATCGACCTGGACGACGGCGAGGAACTGACCGCCGTCGTCTCGACCGACGAGTTCGGCGACGACGAGTGCATCACGATGGTGACCCGGAACGGCTACGTCAAGCGGACCTGCTGTTCTGAGTTCGAGAACATCCTCTCGACGGGTATCATCGCGGCCAAACTCGAAGACGGCGACGAACTCATCGACGTGGACGTCACAGACGGCACCGGCGACCTCGTCATCGCCACGGAGGCGGGGATGACCATCCGCTTCAGCGAGAGCGAGGTCAGCGAGATGGGTCGTTCCGCCCGCGGTGTCAACGGCATCAAACTGCAGGGTGACGACAAAGTCGCGGCCATGGTCGCCACCGACGACGACGACCCCCGGTCGCTGTTGACCGTCACGGAACACGGCTTCGGGAAGCGGACCAAACTCGACGAGTATCGCACCCAGTCACGCTACGGCAAGGGCCTCATCGACATCAAGACCGACGACCGCAACGGTCGCGTGTCGACGGCCAAGGCTGTCACCGACGAGGACCATCTGGTCATCATGTCCGAACAGGGCCAGATCATGCGCATCCGCGCCGGCGACGTGTCCCAGGTCGGTCGGAACACAAAGGGTGTGACGATTATGGGACTCGAAGAGGATGACCGCGTGGCGAGTGTGACAGTTGTGCCGGCAGAAACTGAATAGCGGCCGCGAGCGAAGCGAGCGGCCTTTTTCGCCCACGTTTTTGCCGCGAGTGGTGGCCCCCGGCCACCCGAGCGGGAAAAAGGTGGAAGCGGGGTGACGATTATGGGACTCGAAGACGACGATCGCGTGGCGAGCGTGACAGTCGTGCCAGCCGTCACCGACGAATACGGCCCGATTCCCGGTCGCGCGGTTTGGATTGCCTTCTTGCCGTCTAAACAGTTACAGTACGCGCTTGCCGAAGGCACTGGCGACGAGTTCACAGGCCAGTTCGGCAGTGCGGTTGTGCTCGTCGAGAATCGGGTTCACTTCGACCAGTTCCATCGAGCGCAGTTGGTCGTGCTGTTCGGCGACGTACTCCATTGCGATGTGGGCCTCACGGTAGGAGACGCCGCCACGAACCGGTGTCCCGACGCCGGGGGCCTCCGTCGGGTCGAGCCAGTCGAGGTCGAGCGAGACGTGTATCCCGTCCGTCCCCTCTGTTGCGATATCCAGCGCCTCATCGACGACTGCCGGCGCGCTCCGGGCGTCGATATCTGACATCGTGTATGCCGTGATATCGCTTTCTTCGATCAGCCGGCGTTCCCCGTCGTCCACGTCTCGCAGCCCAACGATGACGACGTTTTCTTCGCTTACCGCTGGTGTGTGCGCCCACGCATGGTCGGAGAACGCACCGAGACCGAGGACAGCCGCCAGCGACATCCCGTGGATGTTCCCGCTGGGTGTCGTCGCCGGCGTGTTGAAATCGCCGTGCGCGTCGAACCAGATGACGCCCAGCTCTTCGTCCTCGCGGGCTGCACCGGCGACGGTTCCAATGCCGATAGAGTGGTCGCCACCCAGAACGAGCGGGAACCGTCCCTCCCGGAGGGTCGCGTCGACCGCCGTCGTCACGTCCTCACAGACCTCTTTTGTCTCTCTGAAGAACTTCGCGCGCCCACTGTCCAGACCACCGGCATCGGGGTCGCGCTCCTCCGGTCGCGGCACAGCGATGTCGCCGCCGTCGATGCAGTCGATACCAATATCCGACAACTGGTCGGCGAGGCCGCCGTACCGTATTGCTGACGGTCCCATGTCGACGCCGCGCCGGTCAGCGCCGAGGTCCATCGGCACGCCGAGAACACGAACCTGTTCTTGCATACTGTCGCCTCCACGGGCGGCGAATAAAGACCCAGCGTTGAGCCGACGGCAGTCAGTTATCGCCTACGTATACGGCGCACAGACCAGCTCGATGCCCTCTTCGAAGCTGGTCTCCGGTTCCCAGCCCGTCGCCTCGTGCATCTTCGAGAAGTCGGCACAGGTGTCGTGGACGTACACGTCCTCGGGGATCGGGTTCTCGATGTACTCCGGCTCGATGTCCGTTCCGAGCTCGTCGTTCAGCATCTCCACGACGGTGTTGAAGTCGTAGGCCTCGCCGGTACCGAGGTTGTACACGTCGTTCAGTTCGTGTTCGGCGGCCAGGACGAGCCCGCGGACGATGTCGTCGACGTGGGTGAAATCGCGGGTCTGCTCGCCGTCACCGTACAGCTTCGGTGCGTCGCCGCTGGCAAGGTCGTCGGCGAACTGGGCGATAACGTTGGCGTACTCGCCTTTGTGTTCCTCCGCGCCGCCGTAGCCCTGATACACCGAAAAGAAGCGCATCCCGGCCAGCGTAAGGTCGTAGTGGTTCTGGAAGTACTCCGCGTACGTCTCCCGGGCCATCTTCGAGGCCTCGTAGCCGGTGTTGACCGTCACGTCCATGTCTTCCGGCGAGGGCTCGGTCCGACTGCCGTAGATTGAGGACGTCGAGGCGTAGACGATGGTGTCACAGCCGTCGTCCCGGGCCTGCTCGACCGTGTTGACGAACCCCTCGACGTTCACGCGAGCGCCGTGGGTCGGATTGTCCTCGTGCATCGCGTAGGAGGAGAGTGCCGCGAGGTGAAACACCACGTCCACGTCAGTCGGCAGGTCGTCGTCGAGGACACTCTGTTCGACGTACTCTACGTCTTCTGATACGTTCTCAGGCGTGCCAAGATAGCCGTCATCCAGGGCGACGACATCGTTGTTCTCGGCCAGTTTGTTTGCGAGGTTTGCCCCGATAAACCCCCCACCGCCAGTCACCAGAACGCGCTGATTTTCCATATCTGTGTCAGGTCAGCGCTGGAATAAAGTACTAACGTTTTCCGCGATTCTAAGACGGTTCCAGACGGTTTACCGTCGCATTTAAGGACGGCTGTACCGAACAAGAGATTATGTCATCTATCGAACTGACACCCAGTCAAAAGAACATTCTGCAGGAACTGGTAAATCTCTATCGGGAAAGTGAAAGCGCTGTCAAAGGCGAGGACATTGCCGAGAAAGTCGACCGGAACCCCGGCACGATTCGAAACCAGATGCAGAGCCTCAAAGCCCTGCAGCTGGTCGAGGGCGTCCCTGGCCCCAAAGGTGGGTACAAGCCCACCGCCAACGCCTACGACGCGCTCCAGATTCAGGACATGGACCAGGCCGCCGAAGTCCCGCTACGCCACAACGGCGAGCTTGTCGAACACTCAAACGTCGAGGAGATCGACCTGACTAGCGTCCACCACCCCGAGGAGTGCCGCGCCGAGATTCAGCTTCAGGGCACGATGTCCGAATTCCACGAGGGCGACTCGGTGACAGTCGGACCGACACCGCTGTCGAAGCTCCAGATTATCGGGACCCTCGAAGGCAAGGACGACACCAACAACAAACTCATTCTCGCTATCGATGATATGCGGGCACCGGCGGGCGAGCCGGAACACTAGTACGTCTGATTGGCCTTTTGAATTGTTTTTTGCGGTCACCGGGGCTGCATCGTACCGCTCTGACGATGAGCAGCGCTGGGGAATTGTTCCCCCGCTGAGAGGGATTTCAAAGGGTTTGTATCAGTCGGTTGCAGAGTCTGCGATATGACAGAGAACGTAGTGGTGCTCGGTTCGGGGTATGCTGGTGCGGGGGCAATAAAGAGTTTCGAGGACGAGTTAGATGGCCAGACGGACGTTGATGTCACCTGGATTTCTGAGACGGACTATCATCTGGTCTTGCACGAGTCCCACCGCTGCATCCGGGACCCGAGCGTGCAGGAGAACATCGCCATCCCTGTCCACGGAATCAAGCAGCCGTCGACGTCATTTATTCAGGACGAGGTCGTCGGCATCGACACCGATGCTCAGGAAGTAGACCTCGCCGACTCCGACACCGTCGAGTACGACTACTTGCTCGTTGGGCTGGGCTCCCAGACGGCCTTCTTCGGCATCGAGGGCCTCAAAGAGCACGCTCTGACGCTCAAGAGCCTCGACGACGCGCTTGCAATCCACGACAAGGTTCAGCAAGCGGCCCGCGAAGCCTCCACAAACGACCCAGCACAGGTCGTCATCGGCGGCGCTGGCCTCTCCGGCATTCAGACCGCCGGCGAGGTCGCCGAGTTCCGCGACGAACACAACGCGCCAATCGACATCCATCTCGTGGAAGGCCTCGACCAGGTCCTGCCCAACAGCGACCCGGAACTGCAGGGTGCCCTGCGCAAGCGTCTGGAAGCCGCCGACGTGAACATCAAGTGCGGGGAGTTCATCGGCGAAGTCGACGAGGAGACGGTGTACATCGGCGACGAGGACGAACTGGATTACGACGTACTGGTCTGGACGGGCGGCATCACCGGCCGCGATTGTATGCAAGACGTCGATCTGGACAAGGACGAGCGCAACCACCGCGTCCACGCCGAAGGGAACTTCCAGACCGAGGATGAACACGTCTTCGCAATCGGCGACTCGGCTTTGATTGACCAGCCGGGCGACCAGCCCGCCCCGCCGACCGCGCAGGCCGCCTGGCAGGCCGCCGAAGTCGCC
Source organism: Haloarcula sp. R1-2 (assembly GCF_011627385.1). Classification (NCBI taxonomy): domain Archaea; kingdom Methanobacteriati; phylum Methanobacteriota; class Halobacteria; order Halobacteriales; family Haloarculaceae; genus Haloarcula; species Haloarcula sp. R1-2. Next base: position 664,251 of record NZ_JAANTG010000001.1, on the reverse strand, counting down.
GGTGAGAACCTCGCTCGTGCGGTTCGCGGCCAGCCGCTGAAGACGTGGACCCACAAGGACAAGGGCACGGTCGTTTCGGTCGGCGAGAAAGCCGTCGCCCACGACGTGGTGAATATGCCTATCGAGACGTTCGGCGGGATGCCGGCGAAACTGCTGAAGAAAGCGATTGCCGCCCGCTGGATCAACGACATGACTGGTGTCGGTCGGGCCGCCAAGGCCTGGCCTGACATGTAGCGAGTACCTTTTTACTGCAGGGGGGTTTCCTCGCGCCTGCGGTGCTGCGGGAACCCCCTTTGCAAAAATCTACGCTAAAAACGCCCTCCGAGTCGCGCTCTGCGAGCGCGCTCGGAGTGAAACCGTGCTCGCTCCGCTCGCGCGGTATGCTATCTTTACCGCGCCACGACTGCCACTGAATCCACAGTCATAACTGCTCCCTCCCACTGTACTGCACCGCCGACTGTAACAGCGGCCGCTCGCGGCTACAGCCGTAGAGAAATCTAGCGGTCGATAGACAGGCCGGCGTGCCACCCATCGGCGTCAGCTTCCTCGACAGTCGCGTCCATCTCCGCCAGATACGACACGGCGAGGCTGGCACACTTGGCCGCTTTGCGCTCCCCTTCAGTGCGGAACTCGCCGGTAACGCGGTTGGCGTACACCGTACAGACAGCGCCGGCCCGCAGGCCGTACAGGTTCGCGAGCGTGAGAATCGTCGCGGCCTCCATCTCGAAGTTGAGGACGCCAGCCTCCTGGAGTGCTTCGATGCGTTCGTCGCTGCCGCTGGCCTCGAAGTCCTCGAACCCCGGGCGTGACTGCCCGGCGTAGAAACTATCCGTCGAGCAGGTGACGCCGAGGTGGTAGTCGTAGCCGAGTTCCTCGGCGGCGGCGACGAGCGCCGAAACGATCCGATGGTCGGCGCTGGCGGGATAGTCCTCGCGGACGTACTCCTTGCTGGTCCCCTCCTGTCGTACTGCGCCGGTCGTGATGACGAGGTCGCCGATGCTGGCTTCCTCCTGGATTGCGCCACAGGAGCCGACCCGAATAAAGGAGTCAGCGCCGACGCGGGCCAGTTCTTCGAGCGCGATAGCGGCCGACGGACCGCCGATACCGGTCGAGGTCACGGAGATTGGCGTGCCGTCGTGAGTGCCCGTTGCTGTGCGGTACTCGCGGTGTTCGGCCACGATGTCGTGGTCGTCCCAGTAGTCGACGACCTTTTCGACACGCTCCGGGTTCCCCGGCAGCAGAACGCTGTCGGCCACGTCGTCCTCGCCTACTTCCAGATGGTACTGTACGTCGTCGTTCGGGTCTTCACTATCGCTTGTCATTTGTCGAGATGGTCGCTGGTGATTGTCGTCGGCAGAAGCTCCCCGAGCTCGTACACCGTCGGCTCGTCGCCGTCAGTGATGATTTCGAACGACTCGTCACAGAACTCGCTAAACGTCTGGCGGCACATCCCACAGGGAGTGACGCCGTCTCGCTTGCCAGAGGTGACAGCGACGCGTTCGAACGACCGGTGCCCGTCGCTGACAGCCGCACCGATGGCCACTTCCTCGGCGTGCAAGCTGTTGCTGTAGTTGGCGTTTTCGATGTTACAACCGGTGTAGACGCTTCCATCACTCGTTTCGAGCGCCGCGCCGACCGTGTACTCCGAGTACGGCGCGTACGCCTCGTCAATGGCGTCTCTCGCTGCGTCGAGGAGGTCCTCCATGCACTGGGCGTCGAAGGGCCGTGTAGAAATTCTATCGGTCTCGGTAGCAGTCGGTGCTCGGGCGTCAGGCGTCCGCGGCACTGACGGCCGCGACGGCGTCGCGGACCGCCTGTGTGGTGTCCGCGACCAGCGCGTCGATGTCGTCGCTCTCTGCGTACACCCGGACGTACGGCTCGGTGCCACTCGGCCGGACGAGCGTCCACGACCCGTCGTCAAAGGAGAGTCGGACGCCGTACTCGGTCGAGACGTCGGCCTCGGGGAACGCGTCCGGCAGGTCGGATTCCAGTCGCTCCATCGTTTCGGCTTTGGCGTCGTCGGGGCACTCCACACTTACTTTCTCATAGGGCCGCTCGGAGATGACGGCCCGCCTGTCGGCGACGCTCTCCTCGGCGAACAGGCGCGTCAGCACGGCCGCGCTGGCGACGCCGTCGATCCAGCCGCCGAAGGCGGTGTGAATGTGCTTCCAGGGTTCGGCGGCGAAGACGACTTCGGTTTCGTCGGTCGCGTCCGCGCGAACGTCGGCGATGCCGACGTGGAGCGAACCGAGGTGGATGCGCTCGACGCGGCCGCCGGCGGCCTCGACACGCTCGTCGATACGCCCGGAGGCGTTGGGCGTCGTCACGACCACCGGGTCCGAAACGTCAGCGGCACGCGTATAGTGCTCGGCGAGCATCGCGAGTATCGTGTCCTCGTGGATGACATCGCCGTCGGCGTCGACGACGACGATTCGGTCGGCGTCGCCGTCGTGGCCGAACCCGAAGTCAGCGTCGGATTCGGCGACGAACTCGCGGAAGTCGGCCAGCGTCTCCGGCGTCGGCTTGCTCTCGCGGCCAGGGAAGGTACCGTCGACGTTCGCCTCCGTCGCCAGCACGTCGGCACCCAGTTCCCGGAGGACCTGCGGCGTCGCCACGCTGGCCATGCCGTTCCCGCAGTCGACGGCGACTGTCAGCCCCGACGGGTCGCCGCCGAGCGACTCGGCGTAGTCGGCGACAGCACCTCGGTACTCGTCGAGGTAGTCGACCGACTCCGTGTCGCCCCAGTCGCGCCAGGCTGTCGGTGTCGAGCCGTCCTCGATTCGCCCTTCGATGCGCGTCTCGTCGTCGTCGCCGTACTCGGTGCCGTCTGCAAACAGCTTGATGCCGTTGTCGGTCGGTGGGTTGTGGCTTGCGGTAATCATCACGCCGTGGCGGCCCTGTGAGGCATACGCCAGCGTCGGCGTCGGTACGCGGCCGATTCTGACGACGCGCGCGCCGGCGCTTTGCAGTCCCGCGGCCATCGCATCAGCAAGTGCTGGCGAGGTTACGCGCCCGTCGTACCCCAGCACGAACGTCTCGCCGTCTCGGCCAGTCGCCTGTCCAACTCGCAGTGCAAGGTCCGGCGTCACCTTCGATACGACATCACCGCGGATTCCCGCGGTCCCGAACAGTTCCATACCGGCGATGCGGAGGCCGACCGTATAATTCTCTCGTTCGGCCCTCACTTCTTCCCGATGAGGAATGTGTCGCCCTTGCCGTCACGGATGACCCGTTCGGCCACAGCAAAACCATGGCCCTCCAGTTGACTCCGGATGCCAGCGACGGAGTGGCCATTGGCTTCGAGTCGGTCTCCGTGGACTTCACAGTAGACGAGTCGGCACGAGGGCTGGTCAAGCGTCGTTGAGAGACCATTGAGAACAGCGCCCTCCGTTCCTTCGACATCGATTTTAATTGCGGTTGGTGTCGGCAGTTGGTTGTCGGCGATGAACTCGTCGCCGTGTCGCTTGCTAATTGTGATTGTCTCGTGCGTGTTGGCTGTCGTCACCAGTGAATGCCCGGCTGAACCGACTTTTTCGAGCGTAATGGAGAGTTCTGCCTCACCGTTTTCATCGACCAGTGCGTGTTCGAATAGCGAGATATCGGCCCGGTTGTGTTGCATATTCTGTCGCAACCGCTCGGCGTTGTCAGGGTGTGGTTCGAATGCGATCACCGGGCTGTCGGTCACCTGTGATGCCAGACAGGCATACAGGCCGATATTAGCTCCAATATCGTAGAACACGTCGTCGGGCCGAAGTTCCCCCAGTAGATCGGCGAGTACCGGCCGTTCATCTATCTTCCAGAGGTCGGTAAATTCGTTGTAGGTCGGTATCAGAAACTCTGTGCTGACATCGCCGACCGTAACTGCGTACGTCTCACCAGCAATCCGATAGGAGAAGTCGCGATACCGGCTGTAGAGGGTACCGAGAAGCGGTTTGACTCCAGCCTGAGATGCAAGGTGAACAGCTACATCGGAAAGTGTCATTTGGAAATATTATTAAGACCACCTACCTATACTTGTCGATTAATGGTTATTTCACGCGCTTCCATAGTTCCACTCAGGTCACACGACGGTGCGTCCGCCTGCCGTTCAGACTCTCTGGTCGAACTGCTAAAATATCGCAGACTTCGGCAGTGAAAACAGGGTCGGAGACGAGACTTGACTGCAACAATTATGTCGCGTGCCGCTACAGCAGTTCGTCGAAGTCGTAGCCGTTGATATCGACGCCGTCGGCAGTGACATCGGCGAGGTAGATGCCGTTACCGGAGCCGGTGTCACGCTCGGCGGCGGCCTTGATGGAGGCAGCAGCGACCTCTTTTGCCTCCTCGTTGGTCATGTCTTCCTCGTAGCGGTCTTCGAGGGTCCCGTACGCGACGGTGAGCCCGGAGCCGGTGACAGTGTAGTCGTCTTTCATGACCCCGCCAGCCGGGTCGATGGAGTAGACGTGGTGGCCGTCGTCGTCGACGCCGCCGAGGATGGGGTTGATCGCAAAGAAGGGACCGCCGCGAGCGAAGTTGCCGGCCAGCGTCGAGAGGGCTTTCATACTGATGTCCTCGCCGCGCCGAGCTTCATAGAGGTTGACCTCCGCACGAAGCGTCCGGATGAATGACTGTGCGCCGCCGACGCTTCCGACGAGGGTTAGCGCCGCCGTGGGGTGAATCTCCTCGACCTTTTGAACGTTCTTATTCGAGACGAAGCGACCGCCAAGTGAGGCACGCATGTCCGTCGCGATGACGACGCCGTCGGACGTACTAATGCCGATGGTGGTTGTCCCGGTCTTGTTGACCTTCTCTGAATCCTGTGCGGACTGTTCAGGGAGCTCGCCGACTTCGGGCGCGTACGGGTCACTCTGGAACTCGTCGGCAGCCTGGGGTCCAGAAAGGTCCGGCCCCGGAGTCATATCTCGCATTACTGTTGGATACTAGTCGGGTGCTGATAAAACCTCTTTTCCTGATAGACCTGACGGCATCCACTGCGGGCAGGTCTTCAGTCGGCTGCTTCGTCTTACGCGCTCGCCTGGTCGTAGGCCTCGTTGAGTCCCGACACGGCCCGGTCCATCGGCAGCCGGAGTCCGAACTGCTCTGTGAGCATTGCCACCGGCAGCAGCATGATGCCCAGCAGCAGGGTGAGTTGGTACAGTGCGAACAGCGTTGCGGAGTACAGTCGAGCTACCATCTTCCTCGGTCGTTCCAGAGTGAGTCTAGTATATAAGCTTTGTTGCCGAATTTCAGTTGCGCAGTATTGATTATGATGAACTAATGGGCCGCTGTCTTGCGGTTTGCTGAGATGCATGAAAGACCGGACTGTTACCCGACCGATCTCCCGATTAGACATAATGGGGGTATGAGTCAGATAGCTGGTTCGCATAAGTTATAGAGATAGTAATGGTGACGTGCGCAACAGCGGCGAATCAAAACTATCGAATAGTCGGACCACGAGAGTTCGTGTATGAACTACCTCGTGGCGATGGAAGCAGCCTGGCTGGTTCGTGACGTAGACGACATCGACGACGCTATCGGTGTAGCAGTGAGCGAAGCGGGAAAGCGACTCAACGAAGCCGAGATGGACTACGTTGAGGTCGAAGTCGGTGCGACCGGCTGTCCGGCCTGTGGCGAACCGTTCGACTCGGCGTTCATCGCGGCCGACACGGCGCTCGTCGGACTGGTACTTGAGATGGATGTGTTCAACGCCGAATCCCCCGAACACGCACAGCGGATCGCCAAAAGCGAAATCGGCGGCGCACTTCGGGACGTCCCGCTGAAAGTCGTTGAGGTGTTCGAGACCGAAGCCGACGAGGACGAAGCCGAAGCCGAAGCATAGTCGCGCTCCACTTGATTCGCCCGCCGCAGTAGCCGTGGGCTTTTTATATTACCTCTGGTAATTAGCGGATATGGACTTACCGACGCCACAGGATCTGCGGGAGCGCCGCAACGAACTCGGGCTAACTCAGAGCGAACTGGCGGAACGGGCTGACGTCTCTCAGCCCCTTATCGCTCGTATCGAAGGTGGCGACGTGGACCCGCGGCTGTCGACACTCCGTCGGATCGTGACCGCCCTCGAAGAGGCCGAAGGCGGTATCATCAAGGCCCGCGACCTGATGAACTCTCCCGTTGTTGGCGTCGCACCCGACGATTCCGTCCACCAGACGAAGGACCTGATGGACGAGAAAGGGTACTCGCAAGTCCCCGTCATCCGTGACGGGGCACCGCAGGGACTCATCGGTAACTCCGACATCCGACAGCGCCCCGAGGAAAACGTCGGCGACCTCCCCGTGGCTGAAGTAATGAACGAATCTATCGCAACCGTTGAGCCCGACGCTCCTATCGACGAAGTCGACGCTTACTTGAACCACAATGCCGCTGTGATGGTTGTCGAAGGTGGGGAAACTATCGGTGTCATAACCGAAGCGGACCTCGCGCGTACGGTCAGCTAACTCCAATTCTCACAAACGCAAATAGGGATAGTGGGTCCGTAATCCCCGTAGGAGGGACTTAATACCGAAAACAGTGTCAGGGGTATATGTCTATTCTCACTAACGAGAGACGTACGCATATGGCCAATCCCAGCGACCCACTGTATACCGAACTCGAAAAGGCCCTCGAAACCGCTGAAAGTGAAGCGGCCAGATACCACATCCGACAGGCACTCCAGATTCGGATTGCGGAGGAAACCGCCGGCAAAGACATCCTGTCCGCCTGATCGGCTTCTGTCAGCGCCCCAAATCGGTTACTCGGTGAGTTCGAGGTTGCGAATCGCAACCGCCTCGTCTCCGTCAGCCACTTCCCCGATCACGCGAGCGTCCTCGCTGTCGGCGACAATCTCCGCAGCGTCGGCCTCGGGGACCGCAGCGACGAACCCGGTCCCCATATTGAACGTCCGGTGCATCTCCTCGTCAGAGACCTCGCCTTCCGCCTGGATGAACTCGAAGACGGGCTGGGCCTCGAAGGGGTCGGTAATCTCGTACCGATAGCTCCCCATCCGCGTGAGATTTGTCCAGCCGCCGCCGGTGACGTGCGCGGCTGCGTGGGTCTCGCTGGCCCGAAGCGGCGCAAGCACCTCGCTGTAGATCCGCGTTGGCGTCAACAGTGCCTCGGCGATGGTCGTGTCAGGGTTCGGCGGGAACGGGTCGGTGTACTCGTGGTCCTGCGTGACCGCCTCACGAGCGAGCGTGAGTCCGTTGGAGTGGATGCCTGAGGACGGCCAGCCGACGATAGCGTCACCGGCCTCGGCCTCACCGGGGAAGACGGCGTCTTTCGGTGCCAGTCCGGCGCAGGTCCCGGCGATGTCCAGCCCCTTGATGACATCCGGCATCACGGCGGTTTCGCCACCCACGAGTGCCACGTCGGCTCGCTCGGCCCCTGTCCGGAGCCCTGCGCCGATGTCCTCGCTCGTCTCCTCGTCGGGCGTTTCGACTGCGAGGTAATCGACGAAGGCGACCGGCTCGACACCAGTCGCGATGAGGTCGTTGGCGTTCATCGCGATGCAGTCGATGCCGATAGTCGAGTAGTCGTCGACGGCCTCGGCGACGAGGAGCTTCGTTCCAACGCCGTCCGTCGCGAGCGCGAGGTACTGGTCGCCGATGTCTACCAGTCCCGCGTAGTCGCCCTCGAACTCGCCGGCCGCGCCGATGAGCGCCTTCGTGGCCGCCTCGCTGGCGTCGATGTCCACACCGGTTTCTGCGTAGGTCAGTCCCTCCTCGCTGTCGGCGTCGTCGGCCTCGGACTCACTGTCGGTCATACCCGAGAGCGTGCGTGGCGGGGGCAAAAGAGCGTCGTTCCGGCGGAGCGCTCCGGCTGCTCAGAGGACGAACAGCGCGCCGACTCCGAGCAGAATCGACGGCACCGCGACGGCAAGAAATACCGGCGTGCTCCACTCTCGAACCGTCCGACCGTCGAGCGGGCCAAAGGGAAGCATGTTGAAGCCGGCGAGCAAGAGATTGATCTGCAGCCCCATCTGTGCAACCTCCCAGAGGAAGCCACCGGTGCCCGACAGGAGTGCCGCGATGAACGGGACGAGGAACACAACAGCCAGCGCGAGGTTTGTCACCGGTCCGGCGACGGCAATGAGGCCGTGTTGCTTGGCCGTGAGGCGGCCACGGTGGACGACCGCCCCCGGCGCGGCAAACAGGAAGCCGACGAGGCCGCCCAGAACTGCAAATCCGAGCATCCGGTAATCGGCCTTGAATGCGGCAATCTGACCGAAGCGGACGGCGACGACCTTGTGAGCCAGTTCGTGTAGCAGGAAGCCGACACCGACCGTCAGCAGGCTGACCGCGAACGTGCTGGCGATTTCGGCACCCGAGAGGCCGCCGAACTGGCCGAAGACGATGCGGCGGAACTGTCGTTCAAGGAAGAAGGTAAACGCCAGTCCGAGCGCGAGCCAGGCGACGAGAAGGTCCCGGAGTTCGCGCTGGCTGAAGCTGAGGCCACCGATAGTTCGGTCCGTGGTGGGTCGCCGTCGTCGACCCGCCATCAGAGCACCCCCACGAGTATCTGGGTCCCTTCGCGGACACCCTGCCAGAGCAAGCGCGAGACACCTTGCATCCCGCCGATGTCCGAGGAGATGTACGGAATCAGCACCGGGAACACGACGTAGGAGGCGATTGCGCTGCCGACGTTCGTCAGCGCGACGACGAGGATCAGGCGGAACAACGGCACCGCACGCATCCGGCTGACGAGGTCCATCACCGGTGATTCCTGGTCGTTGAGTATCTCATTGAGCGTCGCGATATCGCTGATATTGACGGAGATATACCGTAGTTCGACGTAGCCCGCGAACCAGCCGGCCGCGAGCAACGGAAACAGGCTCGTCAGCCAGCCGAACGCGCCGGCGGCGGCCGCACTCGACCAGTGTGCACCGGCCACCTTCGCTAGCCCGCCGGCTAGCACGGCGTTAACGGCGACTAAGGCGACGAACAGCTGCAGTAGGACGGCCTGACTCGCGCCACCGAGGATGAGCAGGCCGAAGAAGACGAGAAAGACGACGCCAAAGCCGTAGCCGACGAGTTTGTACAGCGAAACGCGACGCCCGCCCTCGGTTCCGGTGAGCGACTCCATCGGTGGGAGCGTCTCCGGGTTGTCGAGATAGCCCTGAATCCCCTCGCGGTGGCCCGCGCCGACGACGGCAAGGACGTGATAGCCGGCCTCACGGAGGGCGATAAGTCGGTGAGCAATGAACGCGTCACGTTCGTCAATGAGTGCCTCCGCGCCGCCGGGGGAGAACTGACGGAACTCCTCCATCATCGCACTGACCACGTCGGTGTCGGTCAGTTTCTCCATGTCGAACTCCTCCACGTCGGCCTCGCCGCGGAACCGGACCAGCAGTGCGGCGATGGGGATTCCGATACCGGCCGCGGCTACACAGATGAGCAACAGCGTATCGAGCAGGCCCTCAACCGTTCCGCCGAGACCCCCCGGCAAAACTGAAAGAGCTCCACTCGGGACAATAAACGGACCACCGAAGGCTCCGGCGACCACTGCAAACAGCCCGCCGAAGACAGCACCGATGGTCAGTCCGACGGTCAACGGCGGCCCCATCTCGGCTGCGAGGCTGCCGACGAGCTTGAGTTTCTCGACGGCCGTCAACCGTGCCCAGAACCGCTGGACGGTTGTCTGAATGTCCCGGTCGACGAGTGCAACGCCCAGACCGAGGCGTTCGGCAGTGTCGATGCCCGCCTTCATATCCGCACCCGGCTCGATGTCGAACCGGTCGCCCAGCCGGGTCTGGATGTACGACAGCATCCAGTACGCGAGGAACTGAAAGACGGTGTTCCCGCGCAGGAGGTCGCTCGCATCGAGGTCATCAGGTGTTTCGCCCTTGATCTGGCGATACCGGCCCTCGTCGAGTTCGACGGCGACGATATCGGGTTCGGATTCTTCAATCGCTGATTCCACTTCCGTGACGCTGTGCTCGGAAACGTGAGCGGTTCCGACGACATCGACGCGTCCCGCCCCTGACGGTTCCGGGAACTCGTCTGCCGCCGACTCCGCGTGTTCGGTCATCACCCGCGTTACACATTCGTTTCCTTTACCCTTGTCGGGTCCGGGTGACCGCCGAGAAACGGCGACCAAAATCATGTCCGCGGCGTTGTATGTTCTCGATACGTGCCGAAGCTATTACCCACTCTTGTGTTAATCCAGCCACAGATGCCGTGGTAACTACTGGACGGGGGCGGGATTTGTAAATACACAATAGATTTACTGATTCAAAAGACTGATATGTACGGGGTCAAACTGTATCGGATATACGATGTATGACCTGACTGGATTCCAGCGGGACCTGCTGTACGTCATTGCAGGCCTTGACGAGCCCCACGGGTTAGCAATCAAGGAAGAGCTCGAAAACTACTACGAGAGCGAGGTCAACCACGGTCGACTGTATCCGAACCTTGACACGCTCGTTGAGAAGGCACTCATCGAGAAGGGCGAACGCGACCGCCGAACGAACTTTTACACGCTGACCAAGCGTGGCCAGCGCGAACTCGACGCCCGAAAGGAGTGGGAAGCGCAGTACGTTTCGGCATAGTCACCTTTTCGAACTCCGTTCGACAGACTCAACCCCGGTGCTGGCCAACCTCGCGCCATGCCAACGGTACTGGAAACCTATATCGAGAACCGCTGGATGGTCCAGCCCAACCATTCGAACCACCTGGGCTCGACCCACGGTGGAAACGTGCTGAAGTGGATGGACGAACTCGGGGCGATGTCGGCGATGCGCTTTGCCGGCGAAACCTGCGTTACCGCGCGGATGGACCAGGTGAATTTCAAGCGGCCGATACCTGTCGGTGATACGGCCCTCATTGAGGCGTTTGTCTACGACACTGGCGAAACGAGTGTCAAAGTCCGGCTCCAAGTTGCCCGAGAGAACCTCAGAACTGGTGAGACTGAGTCGACGGCAGAGTCGTACTCGGTGTACGTCGCAGTCGACGAGGACAGGAACCCCGTTCCCGTTCCCGACGTGACGACCGAGACTGAGCGCGGTGAACGACTGCGACAGCGCGCCCTTGACGGGGAAGCGAACCGCTGATACTGCTGGCTGTAGTCCCGTGAAATATTTGTCACCGCGGAGTGGCGCGTATTGTCACGGAGGCACAGCCAACAGTATGAGCTTTATTCGGCTCCGCCACGTACCACGATTATGACACTCGATGTTGAGACGCCGGAGCGGCCGGAGCTGTCCACCGGCGTCGCTGCCGACGAGTACGATGACGCGGAGGTACAGGGCGACGAATACCGGCGCGAGGAGCTCGCCGAGGCCCTGGACGACGGCGCGTGGGCGGACGCCTTCGAGGAATGGGCCACGGACGCGTCGCTCGATGCCGACCAGTGGAAGATTGTCACGGATCTGGGGCTCATCGAAGAGTTCGATTTCTTCTGGGACTCCTTTGCGGGCCGCGTCGGCTACCACGCTCCGGGCTTACCCGAGGACTGGCGCGAGCGGGAGATCCATCCGGACATCGACTCCTGGGGCACCGTGTCGGGCATCAACGCCGGACTGACCGAGTTCGGACAGGTCGTCTGCGAGGTGCTGGCCGATGAGTACCTCGACTGGGAAGCCGAAGAGGTTGACGCGGACGACCTCCCGGACTTTTGAGCACGCCAGCGGTTGCACTACCGGCGTCAGCGTCGGTACAGCACTCTCACGTCGTCGGCTGTGAATCGTTCCGGTCGGACCGGTCAGGGACCGGCAGCCTGATAATCACCCACGCGCTTGCACCAGATATGGCTGAAATCGTCACCCCACGCAAACGCGAGTGTGAGCGGTGTGGGCGGGTCGATGAGTGGGACCCGGACCAACACAGTTGGCGTATCGTCACCGACAGTGGAACCAAACAATCCGGCGACCCACACTGTCTCCACGAGTGGGACATCAACGGCACGTTCAATCCGCTGGCCGAGTGACCGTTCCGCTGCTATCGCCTTCTTGACTGACAGGGCTATCACCGTTAGAACGTACTTCGCTGACGGAACCCTGCAAAAATCTCAGGTAGATCAAACAGGCGGTCGGCCAGCGACCGACCGCTGGGACTCCGCTATGCGCCCGCTTCAGCTGCGTCTTCAGTCATTGGCGTGCGAGATTCACCGCTGGTGCCATTGCCCTGCTGAATCGTTACCGGTTCCAGTTCGACGGTTGCGGCGTCGTCGTCCTCGCCGATGACCTGTCCTTCAGTGACCTCGGTCGCGCCGGTAAAGCCGGTTCGGTTGCCGTTGTTGGCCCCGATTGCGGTGAACTGGTACTGAGTCTCGGCACGGACGCTCACGTTCGTGTAGCCTTCGTCAGTACCCCAGTCGTCGTACCCAGTAGTCGAGTAGGGAACGGTCATCTCGAAGTTCCCGTTCTGATCTGTCTGGGTCCGCTGGCGGTAGACGAACGTCTTGTTCGTGGCCGGGTTGCGCATCTGGACGGCGGCCCGGACTGTCGCGTTCGCCGGTCCGGTCCCTTCAATCGTTGCCCCTGGGACGCGCTCGAATATCTTTGCCCAGGCGGAGGACTGATACCGCGGGTTGTTCGGGAACGCCTCAGTCTCACTGGAACCGACTAGGCGGTAGTGCTCCATTGCTGAAACCCGTTCAGATGGGTTGTCGCCGAACCCACCGATCTGTGCGGTCGCGTCTTCTTCGACGTACTGACGGGCCTGTTCCATGCTCTCGAACTGGCGGACGATCTGTCCCTGTCGCTGGCCCTCTGGTTCCTGCTCGTTGGTCGGCGCACCGCGATACTGGGCACCCTGGCGTGTCTGCTTGTTCTCCCAGTCAACGACAATTGGTTGTGGCTCTGCGGCGCTGCCGTGGAACCGGTACAGCCGAGCGGTCATCGTCTCGTAGTAGGCCTGTTGCTGGAACGTTATCTGTCTGGCACCGTCCTGCGACTGGATGTACATTCGGCTGTAGTAGTCACCCGGCTCCACGCCATCAGCGAAGGTCGCTGGCGCGAAGAACTTGCCATTGAGGTTGCCGTTGGTTTCAGCCATCTTCCAGTCGACGGCGATGTACCGCGTCTTCGCGTCATCCTCATCTGTACTGTCAAGGATGTTGTTCGCCTGCGTTTCATTCTGTGCGACGAGGAACGGGGCAACTGTCTCAGTTCCCTGCTGGAACGGGTTCGCGTTTGGCACGCGCTCTGCTCTGGTGGTAATCCAGTGCCCGTAGTCCCACCACGACAGAACACCATACTGTCCCTCCTGGTAGTCGAAGTCTTCTTGTCGCTCATAGGTGCCGTAGTGCTCGAGTGTCGCGTCACCGCCGGAGCCGTAGGCTCCCTCTGCAGGTGTGTTGCCTTCCATCCACTGCAGGCTCTCGTCCCAGCCCTGAATACTCGGCCCGGGACCGGTCGAACCGGCTTCAACCGGCGTCGTGCCGAACGCAAACAGCGGGACGACGATGACGAGAAGTACCGTGAGAATTGTCATGACCTGATAGTACTCGATACCATCGTCGGCACTGAAATCGAACCAGCGGATGAATCGGCCGACAACCATTCCCGATAACACTGCAATCGGTGCGACGAGATAGTAGGCGAACCGTCGCTGGGTGAACGTGGCCAGCAGAATGAATACCGCCCAGACTACGACGAGCATCTCTTCCGCAGGCGCGTCGTCGGAGAGGAACTGTTTTCCGAGCAGGAGGAGGCCGCCGATTCCCGCCACGATGACAGCGAACCCGTGCCGGTCAAACAAGACGCCAGCGTTCCGCAGTGGCGAGGCTTCGCCGACGGTGTTGGCCGTTTCGCTGGTTGTGAGTCCGATTATCCGCATCACGTTGTTTGTGAAGAAGCTCCACAGGTCAGGGGTCAATACTGCCATCAGAACGGCCCCGAACGCGAGGATTCCGAACACGGTCGCCGGATACACGTACTGGCCGTACTCTCGCTGCTCCATGAATCGAGCTAGCCACGCCATGAACACACAACCGAAGCCAACGGCCAACGCCAGCCCCGGCTGTAGCAGCGACTGAGCGGTTGCTGTAATTTCCAGAACGTTGATCCTCGATGCACTCACCACAGCGGCAGTCACCATCGTGATTGCGCCCGCGATGGCCGTGTGTTCCGGGCTACTGTCGTGAACGTACTCAAGACACAGTCGGAGCAGGAAGAAGACACCGAGTATCCCGAGAAGGAGCACACCCGGCGGCCAGACCCAGAGATACATCGCAATTGCCACACCGGCCAGCATGGACCAACTGATGGTATCTCGGAGTGCGTCTATATCTCGTTCGATAAACTGCTCATAGATCGGCTTGTCCCGCGCGGCAACGCTGACAGCCACCATGACACCGAGGACACCGAGAATCTGGAAGAGCGCTTCAGCGACGTGGTGGTCAGAGAACCCGACGCGGCTCCGCTGTAGGAGCCCCCCCGTCGAGAATGCCATCACAGTAACCGCAGTTACGCCGCCGAGGCGGCCGCCGAGTCGCCGTCCGACAAGGTATGTCGGAACCGCAACGAGCGTCCCGAGCACGGCTGGAGCAAACAGGAGTGTCATCGCAACAGTCTGCTCACTGGGCGAACCCAGACCGATAATCAGGGCAACTGTCGCGACGATCTGATCGAGCAGCGTTCCGAACTGCCCCGTGCTGGTTCCGTATGGGAAATACGTCCAGGGATCAAACGGCATCGTCGCGGGCCAGTTGTTAACGACGTACTGGGTCGACCGGTAGTGATACCAGGCGTCGTTTCCGCTGAAGAGTACCTCGCCGTCAACAATGAAGTTCTCCCAACTCCGTACGCGATTCCACAGCATGAACCCGAGCAGTACCAGGAGGACCGGAACGTGGTACCAGCGCTCGGCCCACTCCAGGGCGGACTCGAGTTCGGGGTTGTCGTCAAGATAGCCCCGTGATTGACTCATTGCACGGAAAAACTGCCAAGGCGCGCATAAGCCTTTTGACCTCTATGCGAGCGCAGGATGGAAACGCCTAACAACACCGGTGGCACACCACCGACCATGCGAGTCTCGGTCGTGCTCTGTACGCACACGATGGAGCGATATGACGACTGTCGAGCGGCGGCCGAGAGCGTCTTAGCCCAGACCTACGACGACGTGGAACTCGTACTGGTCTCAGATGGGAACCGGGACGTGTACAAGCAGTACCAATCTGACTTCGGCAACCGAGACGATATCCTGACGCACTGTAACGATGCAAACGTCGGACTGCTAGAGAGCCGGAACAACGGGGCCGAGGTCGCTACCGGAGACGTTGTCGCGTTCATCGACGACGACGCGATCGCTGACGAGGAGTGGGTCGCGGCGCTAGTCGATGCCTACGAACAGCAGGACGCGCTCGCGGTCGGCGGCCGAATGACGCCGGCGTGGGTCGCCGGCAAACCCAGCTTTCTCCCCGCGGAGTTCTACTGGCTCATCGGTGTCACCCACCGCGGGTTCGGACCGAACGGCGACCCCGACGAACCCGGCGTCGTTCGCAACACCTTCGGCTCGAACATCTCCTTCGACCGGGACGTGTTCCTCGAACTGGGCGGCTTCGACGATGACATCGGCGGTCGACAGGGTGAAAAGAACCTGCAGGGCGGCGAGACGGAACTCTGTGCGCGCCTACGAACTGAATACGACGAAGGGGTGTACTACACCCCGGAGGCCCTTGTCGCGCACAAGATATTCGACTACCGGACTGATCCCGGCTGGCTGTTAGACCGGGCGTTCTGGCAGGGGTACTCGAAGCGCGGTATGGAGGTGTTTGTCCCGGAATCGACCGGCGAGGAGTCCGATTTCCTCAGCGACCTCCTGTTCCGGTTTGCCCCCGAAAGGATCTGGGGCCTCGTCCGCGCTCCCTCTGTGGCCGGCGTGTTACAGTTCGTGTTCCTGTTTGCCCTCACCGCCTTCGTTGGCTTTGGCTACTTGTACGGCATGACTGTCTGGGGGTAACAGATGACGGAACCAACACGTCATCAAGAGCGTGAAACGGAAACACAGGAAGCGGACCTGCCGAGCGTCTGTGTCGTCACGCATCCGCTTGCCGCGGCCGGCGAGAACGCCACGCGGAGCCTGCTGGATATCCTCTCTGCGATCACATCGGTTGCGCTCGTGACAGCTGATCTGCCAGCTGATTCCGAGATCCGCGACCGGCACGAACTCGTCGAACTCACGCAGAAAGGTGCGGGTGACTCCGTTGTCATCGCCGCGTTCCGGTTTCTGCTGAACCAGCTCCGGATGTGTCGCGTCATCGCTGGCCGGGACGAGGACGTGGTCCTGTTTTTCGGCGCAACGTCGTACTTACTACCCATTGTCGTGACTCGGTTGCTGGGGAAGACCGTCCTCATCGAACCCCGCGGCGACGTGCCGCTGACGCTCCGGTTGAACTGGGAACAGCAGTTGCCTGATCAAGTGGCGGCTGTCCTTGCTGGGGCCGTCCGTGCACTCGAACGAGCCGGCTTCGCCGTGGCACACGGCGTCATCACCTACACGCCCGAGATGGCTCGCCAACTGGACCTGCATCCGGAATCTCCGAGCGTATATCCGACAGGGGCGCGCTACGTCCGGACGAACGAATTCTGCGTCCAGCGACCCTACGCTGACCGCGACCGCGTCGTCGGGTTCCTCGGACGGCTCGACGAAGAAAAAGGTGTCCGGGAACTGGCTGCAGTTGCCACACAACTCCCCGACGACATCACCTTCCGGTTCGTTGGGGACGGCGACCTCCGAGAGTGGCTGGAAGAAGACCTCGCCGCAGATATCGAGGCCGGTCACGTGGAACTGACCGGCTGGGTAGACCACGATAAGGTCCCACACGCCCTGAATGACCTCGAACTCCTGATACTGCCCTCCCAGCCGACCGAAGGGCTCCCGACGACTATTCTGGAGGCGCTGGCTTGCGGAACGCCGGTATATGCCAGTCCGGTCTCAGGTGTCCCGGACGTGGTCAGGGACGAGGAGACCGGTTTCACCATCGATTCGCGCGAATCCACGGCACTGGCGGCGGGTATCGAGCAGATTCTCGACAGGAACGATCTGGAAGCAATCAGCGAGAACGGACGCACCCTGATCGAACGCGAGTACAGTTTCGACGCGGCCTGTGAGCGATACCGCGGCATTCTTCGTTCCGTCGCCGGCTACTCGTCGTAACCCAGCCGTCGGAGCCGCTCCTTGACATCCTCATCCATATCCGGGCGCTCGACATCGTCAGCCTCCGTTGCTCGAACGAGTTGCCGGTGGTCATCGAGCTGTTTGCGCAGCCGCCGTTCCCGAGATGGATGATCCTCGATGACGTTCACCTGCTCTTCAGGATCCGCTGTCAGGTCGTATAGCTCGTCATCCTCGTCGTCCTCGTGGGCAATAAGCTTCCACTCGGGCTCTCGTATGCGGAGGTGTTCGTAACCATCGCTATCGCGGTAGCCGCCCAGAATCTCGTTGCGGTCCCACTCCCCGTCGAAGGCGAGTCGCCGGAGGCTCTGTCCAAACCAGTTGTTCGGAATATCGAGCCCAGCGGTGTCGACGAGCGTGCAGGGCAGGTCGGTCAGCCCGACTAGCTCGTCGTAGCTTCCCGTATCGTCCCAGCCGTTAATCAAGAGCGGGACGTGGTTTTTCACATCAAGGAGGCGGGCGCCGCCGAAGTAACCGTGTTCGAGGAAGTGGTCGCCGTGGTCCGCGGTCAGCGCCATCACGTAGTCGTCTCCCCACGTTGACTTGACGGCGTCCATGAGACGACCGACCTCCGCGTCGTTGAACCGTATCTCCGCATCGTAGAGGTCGATGAACGTCTGGTGCTCTTCCGGAGTCACTGCCTCGGGCTCCTCGATATACTTGCGACGAAGTTGGATCGATTCGTCGTCGGACACTGGCTCATCCCGGAACTTCCGCTGGTATTCCTCGGGTGGGAGGAACGGATGGTGGACGTCCATGTAGTGTGCCCAGACGAACGTCGGCGTCTCATCGTCGCTCTCCTCGATGAACTGGATCGCCCGGTCTGTGATTTCGTCGGCCGGGACGTGATAGGACCCGACATTGATACCCTGTGAAGACTCAAGGAAGTCGTAGCCCCGCCGCAGGAGGGAGAGCAGTGTGCCGTCGAGGTTCGTCTTGGCCCACTTGCGGAGCTTCGAGGTCGCCGACTCATCGGGCGCCGAGTCGTAGAACTCGTCCCACCCCCGGTCGTAGCCGAACTTCCCAGAGACGTAGAGATTCGAGTGAAACCCGCCGGTGCGGTAGCCGGCGTCGTTGAATACCTCCGAGATGAGTGTCTGTTCCTCGGAAATCCGTTCGTGACCGCCGTACATCATCGGCGTCACGCCCGAGAGGATGCCGGGAAATGAAAAGCGGGTGCCACCGACATGAGAGAAGGCGTTCAGAAACGTACTGCTTTCTTCCGCGTAAGTGTCAATCTGTGGTGTAGTATTTCGCTCGTATCCGTGGTACCCCACGTGGTCCGCTCGTAGCGAATCGATAGTAACGAGGAGGACGTTGTTCATGCTACTGCGTCCGCCAGTGGCACAATTAAGGATTGCTATAGTGTCGTTTCCGGCATAACCAATCGGGCCTTCGCACGGACCCGCGCCGAAATGATTACCAGGACGACAGCGTAGACGACCCCGCCGAAGCCAGCGAGCAGCAGCGTCCCCAACCGACCCGGAGGCATCAGCATGGCGACAGGGGAGACTGCAGCGGCCATCACCGTGGCAGCGGCGACCTGGGTGCCGAGTGTCCGGTACGGAATGTGGATGGATCCGACGATGTTCCCGAGCACCCAGTACCCGATCAGCGCCCGAAGTAGTGACGACAGCGCGGTGGCGATGGCCGCACCTGTCCAGCTGAGTTGCCAGATGAGAACTGCATTCAAGATCGCGTTAGAGACAATAAAAACCATGTTGACACGGAATGCTGCGTCAGGCCTGTCGACCCCGTTGATGACGTTTGTGAACTGGGAGGCGAACGCGTCGGCAAGATAGGCCGCAATGAGGATGAGCAACACCGTCGCGCCCTGACCGAATTCCGGGCGGTAGAACCGAAGGACCCGGTCGCCGATGACGGCCGCGCCGACGAGTCCCGGAATGACGAGGATACTGCTGAACGCCAGCGCCTCGTCGAGGTAGTGAACAATACGGTCGTAGCCGTCCGCCGTACTCAGGTCGCTGACCTCGGGAAAAAGAGTCTGGCTGATGGAAGAACTCGCGATCGCGAGCATCGATGCGATGCCCCACGCCGCCTCGTAGATACCGATGAGAGATGCACTGACAAAAAACGAGAGAAAGATGGTGTCGAGCCAGCCGAAGACCCGGCCTCGGAGCGCTCCCATCCACGCGTACTTGGCGTAGTCGACGAGGCTCCGGAGTTGGTCGACGGTGGGCAGCGCCGGCCGCCGTTCGCTCAGCAGGAAAGCGACCGCGGCGGCGACAGCTAAGGACAAGGCGTGGCCCAGCGCGATACCGGCAACGCCCAGTGCCGCCAGAAGCGCCCCGACCTGTAGAGCGGTCCGCGTCACGCGCTCGCCGGCCTTGAGCCAACCCGTCGTGGCAACTCGTTTCTGTCCCTGCAAGCTTCCCTGTGTCGTCCGGTATGCTACTGCCGCGGCCAACATCACCACGATCTCCACGTCGTAATCGATGAGGACCCGCATGATCTCGCGGTTACGGGAGACAATCCCTCCAAGGAGTTCGCCGGCCGCCAAGATGAGGACGCCGAGCACAGCGGTCGTAACCGCGTTGAGCAGGATACCGCCGCCGATGAAACCGGCGGGGCTGTCACCCTCGCTAATCCGCTTTTTCATCGCGTTCGCAACAGCGTTACCCGGAATCACCAGCCAAAAGAAGCCCAGCGAGACGATAACAGAATACCGTCCAAGACCGTCTGCACCCAGAACGACAGCGATGAGCCATGTTGCAGCGAAGCCAGCCAGCGTGACGACGACCTGTGAGACAAAGTGCGAGAAGGCGGTTTTCCCAAGCTTCATTCCATGTATCCCAGGTCCCGGAGCTGGCGCTGAACCGCGCCGGAGAACTCCTCTTGCTGTCCCCTCGATACCGGCTGGCCGTTCGCCCCGATCCAGTCTGCTAAATCGGACTGTAGTGACTCGGCCACCTCAGGGTGTGTCTCGCGCACATCGGTTTCCTCGTCGGCCAAGTCGAACAGCTCTGCACCCTCCGCGCTCTCCTGATAGCGCCACTCCTCTGTCCGGAGTGCGCTCAGCGTCTCGGTATGGAGCGCCGAATAATCAAAGTCAGCGTTGTGTGTGAGCAGTTCTTCGTATGTGTTCGGGCCCCGCTGGGAAACGGCGAACTCACGACTCTCTTCACGGAGGTCGACCCCGATGGTATCCGAACCATCCACGCCGGCGACTTCGAGTAGCGTCCGCATTACGTCGCTATGCTGGATGATATCATCGTCGTCGACGGCTAACGGATCGTTGAGTCCGTCGATAACGAGCGGAACGCGAGTAACGGCATCGTTCAGGACGTAACTGTGCGAAAGCAAGTCCCACTCGCCGAACAGTTCGCCATGGTCGCCCGTAATCACAACGATGGTGTTGCCGAGATTGAGCGACTGCAACTTCGAGACGAGTTGACCAACCATCTCATCCGTGTAGGCAATCTCAGAGTCGTACATCGCACGCAGAGCGGCCCACTCATCGTCGGTCAACTCACAGCCGTTTGCGACAATTTCGTCGAGATCATAGTGGATATCGAGCGCAAGTTCGGCGGCCTCACGTCCGGACATTTCAAGATCATCAGCGAAGGTATTGAGATATTTCCCCGGTGGATAATAGGGCCGATGGGGTTCATTATAATGAAGATAAAAAAAGAAGGGCTTGGACTCGGATTCGAAGTCTCTCAGCCATTGCTTTGCGACGCCGTTCATCAGCAGTGGCGACGCGTGTTTCGACGTGTCCGTCGTCAGCCCGGCAGAGTGGCTCCGAATGTTCCAGAGATATGAAGCAAGGGTCTTTGCACCGACCTGATGAATTGTAGAGGACGCGAGCCACTGAAACCGATCGAAGCCGCGGTCCAGATTGGTCGCCGAGCTCAGATAGGAGTTGCGCGACAGGCAGGCCGTCCGGTAGCCAGCGTCGCGGAAGCGCTCCGCGACTGTAGTAATACCGTCTGGAACTGCGTTCCCTTCGATGCCGATATTCGTGTGGGTCGGAGCGTAGCCAGTTAAGATTGCGCCAGTGGAGGGTAGTGTGGATTTACCGTGGGCGATGCACGTATCGAACCCGTGGCCAGAATCAGCTATGTCGGCCATCTCCGGGGTCGTGTCGCGCTCGTATCCCCCGATTGTCGTGTGATCTGATCGGAGGCTGTCGAGAGTTATCCAGACGATATTCGGCGTCGACATGTAGTGTACTATTTGTTGATTTCTCCTCCGGTAATTTATATTCCGGTTCCAGCCGGAGAAGGACGATTTATCACGCATTGTGAGAGAGCCGAATATATGCCAGAGAGCCCGACGGCAGAAACCAGCGCGAGCGAGCAGCTTTCATACCGGCTCAGGAAATGGTTGCTCCAGCATGCCACCTCGACGGTCGGCGCTGATCAGCACCAGCGAATCGCTGAGGACGACTGGGACATCTTGATCATTCTTGACGCCTGTCGGCTTGACACCTGTCGGGACGCCGTCGATTGGCCTGTCCAAGAAGTCACCACACCAGCCAGCTGTACCCCAGACTGGCTCGCAGCTGCTAGAGATCGGAACCTGTTTGCTGACAAGACAGTTTTGACTGCCAATCCGCAGTACAAAAAGTTCGAATTTGAGGCTGACTCACTCGAACACTTCTGGCAGAGCCACTGGGATGAGCGCCGCCAGACCGTGCTGCCTGAACCAGTTCTCGATAGAGTTACCGAACACGTCAGCGGGGACGGACCACCTGTCATCGCGCACCTCCAGCAACCTCACTGGCCCTACGTCGCCCGGATCGAAGATAATTGGGAACTCGCATACCCCGACCTCGGTCCGTGGACGGATGGTGACGAAGAGATAGCCGGAATGCAAGTTGCGATGGCCCGCGGAAAGATCGATGTTGAAAGAGCCTACAATGCCTACCGCGCATCAGTTCGGAGCATCTGGCGGACGTTGCTTCCAGCCATCGAGTCGTGGGTCGCAGACGGTCACAGTGTCGTTGTCACTGCCGACCACGGTGAAGTTTTTGGACGACTCACAGAGGCCACAATGTACGAACACCCTTGCAAGGTGGGAATCAGACCATTGACGGCTGTCCCATGGGTCGAGTTTGGACCCTCTCAGCCTGAGTCGGTAGACAACGGGACGGTCAAAGACCGCTTGGAGGCCTTGGGGTATGCTGAATAGCCAGAGTAAATAAAGTGTTAAATGGGCACGTAGCCGAGTTGAGACAATCATGGTGCTGGTCGTTCTTGGTATCGACGCGCTGGACCCGGAGTTGGTAGACCCTGCGAACCATCTAAACCTCACGCTCGATACCTATCAGTCCATAGAGACAATAAACAGTGTTGAGGGGGAGCCGAGTACCCACGAACTGTGGCCAACGATTATCACTGGGCTTGCTCCCAAAGAACACGGACTCAAACTGGAAGACGGTGTCGCATGGGAGAATCCCTTGCTACGGTACGGGAGTGCGGCCGCGAGCTACCTGCTGCCTGACGGGATTCAAACCAGCATTGGTGCGTGGCTGCTCAACAATACCGGTGAAGACGCGTTTCGTGTTCCATCGACCTACTACGAAAAAGAAGGGATCTCGACGGTATTCGACGGGCGTGAAGCGGCGACCATTGGCATCCCGAATTACGTCGTCGATCCGGAAAATGAGGACCGAGAACACAGCCTTCGGCGGAACCTCGGAGACCTGTTCGAACGTGACGGAAGCGCTCAGGGTGGCCATACATCATCCGACCCGGCAACGTTTTATGAACAATGTCTGGAGATGTCGATGGTTCGGATCGCCCGAGCACGAAGAGCACTCCGAGGTGGTCGAGAGAGCCTCATATTCGCTTACACGAGCGGACTTGATCTTATCGGACACGTTACCTACGACCAGCCTAACCTCCAGATGCAGGCCTACAGTGAACTCGATGATTTTGTCGGCGAGGTGGCCAGCGACTTACGCGAGGACGATGAGCTCCTCCTCGTGAGCGATCATGGGCTTCAGAACGGTGTCCACACCCACGAGGCGATGGTGGCAGGCACGTCACCGCGTCTCGTTGAGGGGATAGATAGCGTTCTCGATGTTCGAGGAGCAATTGAGGCGGAACTTCGTCACCGAGATCACAGCGGCCCAAGTAGCGATTCTCTCAGCATAAAGGGGAACGACACAGTGACATCACAACTCGAAGACCTCGGGTACATGTAATCTATCGTAGTGAGATTTATACCGACGACGTGATTCCGATTAGATATGACCAGCGTCGCCCTGATTGTGCTGGATACGCTCCGGAAAGACGCCTTCGACAAACACTTCCAGTGGCTTCCGGGAACCAACTTCGAGAACGCCTATGCACCGAGTCATTACACCGTCCCATCACACGCCTCGTTGTTCACTGGCCTTTACCCGAGTGAAACGGGAACAAACGCCAATTCCCACCAGTTCACCGCGCCCAGTCCCCCGCTTGCCCGCCGACTTCAGGGCGAGGGACTGGAAACCCACGCCTTCAGTGCGAACGTCCAGATTTCACGGCAGTTTGGCTGGGACTGGGGATTCGACAGCTACAGCGGCTCTTGGAACTCCAAACACGCCAATGCGACCGACAACATCTTCGAGTGGAACGCGTTCATTCGGGAACACCGCGATGAGGGCCCAAAGCGCTATTTGAAGGCGCTGTGGTCGTGTCTTTCGGGCGACTGTGACACAATCCCCAGTCTTAAACACGGGCTAGAAATCAAATACCGGACCCATACGGTGTCCGACTCCGGAGCACAGGAGGGGCTTTCATATGTTCGAGGGACAGACTTCGCAGACGATGCCTTCCTTTTTATGAATCTAATGGAAGCTCATGGACCGTACAGGCCACCCGAGGAGTACCGAACAGTGGAGTTCGATGAGATGCCTGGCTTTGCCGAGTCTGTCCAAGAGGAACCAATCGACGAAACATACGCTAAAACCATCAGACAGGCCTACGACGACTCGGTACGGTATCTCTCCGAGAAGTACGAGGCTATATTTTCGGAACTCCGTGATGAGTTTGACTATGTGATCACACTGGCCGACCACGGAGAGAACCTCGGTGAAAACGGGATATGGGGCCACGGGCTGGGCCTATATCAGGAGCTGACCCATGTTCCACTGTCAATATGGGGGATGGACGATGGGGAGACACGTGAGGAGATTGTCAGCCTGATTGATGTTCACCGAACGATACTGGGGATGGTTGGCGTTGAGGACGACAGGTACGAGGGTCGTGGCCGAGACCTCCGGTCACCGGTAGATCACGAACCGCAGCTGACTGAGTATCTTGGTCTAAACATGTGGCGTGAACAAAAGCTAGAGGCCGCCGGGAAAGCCGACGAGTTCTCGACGTATGACCGGGAGCTGTATGGCATCGCTGCGGCCGAGAACTATTACGGGTATGAGGACTTCGACGGGAGTTTCGTCGAATCCGGGACAGCCTTGCTTGAAGCTCCCCGTAACCGGATGGACGAACTAGTCGATGATCTCGAATATCTGGAGGATGCCGACGACATCGATGTCTCGGACCCAGTGATGGAGCGCCTCGAAGATCTGGGCTACGCCTGAGGTCACAACCGTTTTGTCCGGTCTCAGCGAAGATGGACCATCGTGGTTTCGTTGGACATCTGTTTCGTCGTGAATGCGGTCGGGGAAGGGAGCATCCCGGCGGAGATTGCGACGGCGGTAACACGGCACACCGATCATACCGTCGACATCCTGACCTGGTTCGATTCAGGACCGTTTGCTGGCGAGGAGCTACTGGACGTTCGGTCCCTTGACGCGCCGGATTCAGCGCTCGGTATCGATCCGGCGACATACCGCCGTGCTACCGACATCCTTTCGGAGTACGACCTTATCCAAGCCCACCACAACCACTCTGGGGCATTCGCGAAGGTCATTGCGCGGCGCGTCGACGTACCGGTCGTCTCTCGCGAGGGGAACACCCGCGACGGGTTCACCAGAAAGGGTCGGATAGCCAATGGCGTCACCAACCCGCTTGCCAGTCGTGTAGTCTGTATCTCTGACAGCGTCTATCAGTCATTCACTCTCTGGGAGCGAGCGATACTACCCAAACGAAGAGTTCGACGAATCCCAAACGGAGTCCATATGGACCGAATCGACGAGACTGCACCTGCGCTACCAGATGACATCACCCCCTCAGACAACGCTTTCCTCGTCGGCAACGCGGCCATGCTTTATGAACAAAAGGCACAGGACACGTTGATTCGGGCCGTCGCCCAACTGAACAGGCGAACCGACCGACCGGTCGAACTCGTTATCTGTGGCGACGGACCCGAACGACCACGGCTTGAATCGCTTGCCGAGACACTTGGCATTACATCGCGGGTTTATTTTGCTGGTCTGGTCGAGCGCCGGGCCGTCTACGCTATGGCGAAGGCTGTTGATGCCTTCGCAATGCCGTCCCGCTGGGAGGGGTTTTGCTCAGCTGTCGCCGAGGCACTGGCCGCGGAGACCGCGACGGTGCTATCGAATATTGAGACGTTCAGAGAACTGTACGACGGCGCCACGCTGTATCATGAGGTCGACAACGTCGACGGCCTCACCGGCTGTCTGGAGGTGCTGTTGTCGGACGAATCACGTCGGGAGGCGCTGGCACAGACAGGACGGAACTTAGTTGAAAAAAAATACACGATCAGGACCGTCGCACAGCAGTACAGCGCACTGTACGACGATATTGTTGGGTAATTTCAGTTCGACCGCTGGACACTCTCATACTCCCAGACTAGATCGAAGTAGCGTTTCATCCCAGCGACGAACGACCCGTTGTCCGTAATTGCGGCCTGGCGCATATGGTTGGGAACGTCCGGCTCCTCGACAAGCAGAATCGCCTCGCCGCTGTCGTAATCCATACTTGGGTCGACGAGCGTGCCGCGCCAGGGGAGCTTCTCTGTGCTGAACCGCAGGTCGATGGCGGGATATTCCGCCGTCAGCCGGTCAACGATGTCAGCCTGAACAGCAGCTTTCTCCGGTGGGAGTGCATCGGGGTGCAAGAAGAGAACGTTAACTTCGACCCCGCGGTCGAGTGTCTCCGCCAGTGCGCGCTCGACGTTGTCGAGGTAGGCGAAGCTATTGGTAATAACCCGAAGCGTTTCATCAGCGTCGTCGTACAGCCGTCTGGTCTCTCGTTCGCTCGGTTCGCCGACGTCGACGACGTGGAACAGTTCAGCCGTCGGTGAGATGTCCTCGTTAGCGCGTTCGAACCGCGGCTCGTACTCGGCGAGGAAGGCGTCGCGGTAGGAGTCCATGTCCGCGGCGAACGATTCGTATGACTGCCTGCGGTTTTCGACGGCCCGGTCGAGGATGTCGCTGGGAGATTTCGGCTGGTACTCCTTGGGGCGGCCGGGTATCACCTTGATGAAGCCGCGGTCGGACAGCGACTCCAGCACACCGTAGACGCGGGCCTTGGGGATGCCGCTGGCTTCCGCGAGATTCGGGGCTGTCGTTCGGCCCAGCGAGAGCAACTGTTCCAGCGCCGTCGCCTCGTATTCGGTCAGCCCAACCAGGTCGAACACGTCCGCAGGGTCGCTCATACACGCCCATGTGTGGCACGGGATGTAAAACGCGTCGCCCGGCGCCCAAATCTATTAGTGGGTGGCGGCAAGTAGTTACTCGCAGAGTGAGTAACATGACTGCGACATCCCAGACCGAGGAAGACGAGCACTTGGCAGACATTGAAGACGGCTGTGGCTGCGCGGAGGTCTGGGAACACATGAGCGAGCAGCGCGACGACTGAGGTCAGACCCGCATTTATTTGCCTTCGCGTGGATGACGTTGAGTCAATGGCCGACCGAGACGACGTCTGTATACTGTTGCCGACATTCAACGAGGCAGAGACTATCGAGTCGGTCGTGTCCGGGTTCCGCAAGCAGGGGTTCGACAACATCCTCGTCATTGACGGCGGCTCGACTGACGGGACACAGGACCGCGCCGAATCGGCCGGCGCACAAGTCGTCGAACAGTCCGGCTCGGGGAAGGGACAGGCTGTCAGGGAGGCGGTGACGCGCCACATCGAGCAGCCGTACGTCCTGATGGCCGACGGCGACGAGACCTACCGACCCGACGAGGCGGACAGACTACTCGAACCGCTGTTGTCGGGCCAGGCCGACCACGTCATCGGAAACCGGTTTGCGGATATGCGACCCGGAGCGATGACGAAACTGAATCAGGTTGGCAACCGTATCATCAACAGTGCCTTCGAAACGATTCACGGACGAGACCTCACCGATATTCTCTCGGGCTATCGCGCGTTCACGCGTCAGTCCTTCCAGCGGAGTTCGCTGACGGCCTCGGGCTTCGGTATCGAGACGGAAATGGCCGTCGAGTGTGTCAAACACAACATCTCGACGGCGGTGGTGCCGATCACCTATCAGCCCCGCCCCGACGAGTCCGACACGAACCTTCGCCCGTTCCGGGACGGCGCGACGATCATCCTGACGCTGTACCAGATGGCAAAGACAAACAATCCGCTGTTTTACTTCGGGAGCGTTGGTCTCGGGAGCACTGTGGTCGGGTTTCTGCTCGGCGCGTACGTGGCCTACGACTGGGTTGTCAACAGCATCTCACACGAGGTGATTGCGGTTGTGGGCTCCTTTGCTATTCTGCTGGGAATCCAACTCCTCATGTTCGGCGTCCTGTCGGATATGCTCGTGGCGGTGAACCGCGAGCAGACGCGCCGGCTGGAGGACATCGCCGTCCAGCTCACACACGAGAGCCACAGTCAGCCGGCGGACGTGTTTGACGACCAGCAGGTCAGCGGCGCGGAGGGCATCGAAGATAGCGACACAGAGACAGAGCCGGCGGTATCTCCGCACCAGTCCGACGAGTAATGTAAACGACCACGGGTCGGGTGACCCGTGGAACTCTCGCTGTTTCCTTTAGAACGGGACCAGCGCGCGTAGCTGGGAGAGAATACTGTTTCTGGTGGCTTCCCGTTTTCGTTCGAATATCGGATGGAGGTCGTTGAGTAGCTCCTGCTCGTTGTCGAACTCCGTAGCGGTCGTCTCGTCGAGCGCCTCGGAGAGCGTCATCGAGTGACCCGACGCGTCGAACGGGACCGCGACGTGTCCGGCGGCGTCCCGGACCTCCCTCGCAGTCGCGGGATACTCGATGTCCACGTCCGACAGGCGGGCGTCGAGTGCCGCGATACCGAACTCGATGACGTCTGGCTCGTCACTGTTATCGGCTGGTGGCCGTACTCCCATTGGTAACGTGATGGGGCCGGGGGATAGAAAAGTCTGCGTTGTCGGCCTAATTCTCGCAACCAGCCAGCCACTCCTCGGCCCAGCCCTCGATTTCGGCGAACACCGGACAGAGGGATTCGCCCTTGGGCGTGAGCTGGTAGTACGTTGCGACGGGAGCGTCCTCTTCGAGCCGCCGGTCAACGAAGCCCATCTCCTGGAGGTCGTCGAGGACCCGCGAGAGGGTGCGAGAGCTAGCGTCGGTGGCGCGTTTGAGTTCGTTGAACCGCTGTTCGCCGTTCTGGAGTTCGTGGAGTACGACAAGTCGCCAGCGCGACCCGATCTGTTCCAGCGATTCGATGACGGCACACGGCCCGCTTTCTTCCTCCTCGTCCGCGGCAGTGAATACTTCAGATGACATCGGTGCTACCTGGTATCTTCTTTGTCCGGGAACGTACAAATAGGTTCGCATACGAACCAAGTAACGTAATGAAACCACCAATCGCGGTTCGACAGTCTCGCAGCGAAATGACCCCTGTCCCGGAGGTGAGCGACTGATGGCGTTCGAGTCCGCCGGTGCGGGCGAGCTGTTCCTGCTGGGCCGACTCCTGTTCGGCGGGGTGCTTGCGTTCATGGGTCTGAACCACTTCCAGAACGCCGGACAGATGGCCCCCTACGCGGAGGCAAAGGGGCTCCCGGCACCGGTGGCGTCGGTCTACGGGAGCGGCGGACTGCTCCTCGTCAGCGGTATCCTCGTCATCCTCGGTGCGTACCCCGTCATCGCGGCCGGGGCGCTGGCGACGTTCCTCGTCGTCTCCGCCGTCACCATGCACGACTTCTGGGCGGTCCCGGACGACCAGGTACAAGACGAGATGACGCAGTTCCTCAAGAACGTCGCCCTTGCCGGCGGCGCGCTGTCGCTGCTTGCGGTGGCCGGCACCTCGTGGCCCTACACCGTCGGCATGTCCCTGTTCTGAGGCGGCGACCCAGTCTATGCCGGTCTCCTGACTGTGGCCCAATCACTGTTCGGGAGTGACACCTGCCGCCATCCATAAGCCGTCCCGTACCTGAACTGTGCGTGAATGATGCAGTCGCTGCCGACGCCGGCCGTGCCAGCGTGGCTCCCGTGGCAGGAAGCGGTCGTCCTCGTCGTGGTGCTTGCCGTCCTCCTTACCATCCGCCGCGTCTCGGATATGCGGCTTGGCGACGGCTTGCGGGGACGACTACTCCTCGGGGCCCCGTGGGGAACGTTGCTGACGATTGCGGGTGTCGCGGCGGTGTACCTGTTCCTGCAGGGCGCGTGGTGGCATCCACGGAACCCGCTTGTGACCCCGTTCCGGACGTGGTCGTACTTCTACCCGTTCGGGATGCTCACCGGCGCGTTCACCCACGGCAGTCAGGGCCACATCACGGGAAACCTCATGGGCACACTGGTGTACGGGACGGTCGCGGAGTACGTCTGGGGACACTATCCTCGCAAGCGCGGGGTGCAGACCTTCACGTCGCTTCGGACGAACCCGTTTGCCCGAATTCTGGCCGTTCCCGCCGTCATGTTCGTTGTGGGCGTGTTCTCAGCGGTGTTCGCTATCGGGCCGATTGTGGGCTTTTCCGGCGTGGTGTTTGCCATTGCCGGGTTCGCGCTCGTGACACGGCCGACGCTGTTTCTCGGCGCGTTTCTCGGAAACCGCGTGCTCGACCTCCTGTATTCGGCGCTCCGCTACCCGGTGTCGACGGCCTCGGGTCAGACCCGCTTTGTGACGCCGTGGTGGTCCAACATCGCCATTCAGGGGCACGCCATCGGCATTCTGGCAGGCGTCGTCGTGGCACTCGCACTCCTGTGGCGTCGGGACGAACGCCCCGACACGCTGCGGGTGTTCTTTGCGACGCTCGTGTTCGCGGTCGCACAGGGGCTCTGGGCGGTGTACATCCCGCTCGGCGGCGGCCGGTTTCGGCTGTTCCGCTGGGCCGGGACGGCGCTGGTGTTCGTTCTGGCGCTCGTCGTCGCTGCGGCGACCATCGGTTCTGACCGGCGTTTTCGCCCATCGTTCGACCGCCATCCGGCGTCACTCGCAGTGATGGTTCTGCTCGTCGTCCTCGGCGCACTGAGTCTCGCTGCCGTCCCGACGAACGTCGTCGACCTGCAGGATGACCAGCTGCCCGAAGACGGTATCGAAGTCAGAGACTACGTAGTGACCTACGACGAGAACGTGCCTAACGCGTACTTCGACGGTATCTGGGTCCCAACACAGCGGGGCGGGGTGAGCGTCAACGAAAGCGGTGTCATCGTTGCCAGCGCAGAGCGGGAGGTCTGGATCGCCGCTATCCAGCCGGGCCAGCTCGCCGTCGACGGTCAGGAGCGGGTCACAGTCGGCGGGCCGACCTGGCGCGAATCGGTGTACGCAAACCGGGTGGACTGGTCGGTACTCGGCAATTCCAGCGTCTACCGGGTCCAGCTCAGGCGCGAGGGCGGCCAGCCCCGGACGGCATACACCTCGGAGCCGTCGACGGCGGACGTGATACTTGACGGCCGGAACGTGACAGTCGCGGCCCGGCAGAACGGATTCGACGTGGTCGTCACACAGGGGAACGAAACGGTCGGGCAGGCACCGCTTCCGGCGAATATGACGCAGACGCGGATCGGCGGGCTGACCTTCGAGCGGAACCGCTCACGGCTGTACGCAGGGACAGATGGCACTCGCGTCAAGATCGCGGAGCGTCGCCAGCAAGCGGCGCAGAGCTAGGTCCAGTCGATGCGATACACTTCCGCGGTAATCACCTGTCGCTCCGATTCATGGAAATCGAACTGTCGCGGCAGGTCGAACTCCGTCTCAAAAGCGTGGGTCACCTCGCCGCCGTTGTCGTCAGTGAAGGATTCGACAAACGATTGGCTTCCGTCGTTGTGAATCGAGTACGAAACGCCCGCGATGGACGCGGCAGTTTCGAGAAACCGTCGGTCAGCGTGTTCATTGTCCGACTGTGCGCCAAAGGGCGGATTCATGACGACAGTGGTTTCCTCGACAGGAGGTGCCAGCGGGGCCATGGTGGCATCTGCTCGAACCCACGACACTGGCGTCGTCGACCCGACCTTCCGTTCGTTTTCGCGTGCTGTCGACAACGGCGCAGGGTCGATATCCAGCCCGACAACCCGCGCCGGTGACCGCAACGCTGCACCCAACGACAGCATCCCGGTGCCACAGCCCAGATCGACGACAGTCTGGCCCTGAATGTCGCCCTGAAGGTCTGCAGTATGGACCAGATGCGCTGCCAGGTCCGGCGGTGTCCGGTACTGTTCGAGACTGGCCCGTGGGTTGTCAAACCCGGCGACAACGGCGAGTTGCTGGGCGAGCGCACTCTTTGTCGGCATTACCCGAGATACGCCCGATTCATTCAAAAACGTTTGGAAATGCCCAGTAGTTATCTCACCGGGAGCGCAACGACGAAGTCGCTGCCGCCGGGGTCGCTTTCTTCAACCCAAATGTTGCCGCCGTAGCTATCGACCATCACTGAGACGAAATAGAGTCCGAACCCGGTCCCTGTCGATTCGGTTCCACGCTCTCCCTTCTCGAAGATTGCATCACGCTCTGCGGGTGGTATCCCGGGCCCGTCGTCAGCAATATGAAGGTGAACCATCGGCCCGACACGTTCCGTCGTCACCTCGATTGTGGTACCTGGGCCGCCGTGCTCGACAGCGTTTGTCAGGATGTTTCCGACGACATCGTCGAGAAGGTCGTCAGCCACGACCTCGATATCGTCATGGATGTCTGTCCTGAGCGTGCAGTCCTCGTCCATCGAGGCCGCTTTTTTCGTTGCCCCTTCGACGACCGGTCCTAGGGCGATTGTCTCTGCCTCTGTCAGCCCGTCGTCCGACATCGTGTTCAGGACGCTCCGGACCTTCTGTGTGAGGTCGACGATGTCCTGACTCCAGTCCAGAATCGTCTCTGCATAGTTCGACTGTGCGCCGTCGAGCGTGTCTGCAAGCGTCTCGGCGCGCGCTTCGATGACAGTCATCCCGTTGAGGATGTCGTGCCTAAGGATACTGTTGAAAAACTCCATCTGCTCTTCGCGGCGCTTGAGGTCCGTGATATCTGTCCCCTCGACGATTATCTTTCGAACAACGCCGTCGGCCGTTACCGGTCGGGCCACGACGGAAGTCGAAATACGCTGGCCATCTGCGCCGACGTGTTCGGCCTCGAACCTGACTGTCTCACCCGTTCTCGCCTGCTCGACAGCCTCCCGACACCGGTCCGCGACCGCCTCGTCGTGGTTCCACCAGGGCGTTTCACAGAACGGCTCCCCGCAAACGTCCGCAGCATCAGCGTCGATGAACCCGAGCGCCGTTTCGTTTACTCTGATGAGAGTCCCATCAGCGTCGAGAATACCGATGAACGTCTCCGGTGAGTTGAACGTCGCTTCTAACAGCCGCTGGCTCTCTTTGTGTGAATCGACCGCGATTTCGCGTTCAATCTCCGCTTCGACCCACTGGGTCAGATGTTCGAACAGTGTCTGTTGCCAGTCCGAGAACTCCGAAATTGCCTCATCGTCGTTGACGAAACACAGCGTCCCGTATTCCGACCCGTCCGCCCGAAGCGTCGTGCCGACGTACGCCTCCAGTCCGGCCTCCTTGTATGCCGGGTCGGCCGCCATTGATTCACTCGCGTTAGTGATGATGTGAATCCCGGAATCGTTGAGCGTGTGCTTGCAGTATGTCTCGGAGAGTGGGCGTTCGACGCCCGGTGAAATCGTCGACGGCAGACCACTACTGGCGACGACTTTGTGTTCGTCGCCGGAGACAACTGCAATGTGACCGTTCGGGAACCCCAGATGCTCTCGACCGACGGCCAAGACCGGCTCGACACGCTCCTGAAAGGTGGTTCCGCTGGCCGCCATCGCCGCAGTGAGGTCCTGCATAGCCGCGAGATAGCGATCCCGCTCGTCCGAATCGCTCCCCTCGTTCCCGTCCAGCGGATCATCCATAGCAGGTGACTCGACCTCCCCGGAATTGAAGATTCGGACCCGTTTCTCAGAAGCTGAAATGCGGCTGACCGATGGTAATGTGACAATCGGCCACCCCTACAGAGTTGCGTGCGGGAGTTCAACGTAGAAGGCTGCGCCGCCGAGGTCGCTGTCCTCGACCCAGATGTCGCCGCCGTAGCTCCGGACCATTGTGTCCACGAAGTAGAGGCCAAAGCCAGTCCCACCGGACTCAGACCCCTTCTCCCCACGCTCGAAGATGCGGCGAGCGTCACTGCTCGGAATCCCGTCTCCGTCGTCCGCAAGACAGACAGTCACGGTACCGTCTGCAACCGTCGTCGTCACGTCGATAGTCACGTCGTCGCCGCCGTGTTCGACCGCGTTGAGAAAGAGGTTCCCGAACACGTCATCGAGTAACTCGTCGGCAACGACAGTGACCGCCTGTTGATCGATCGTAACGGTACAGTCGTTGCTGACCGACCGGGCGCGGTCCGCTGCGTCCGCGAGGACGGCCTGTAGTTCCCGGTGCTCCTGGTCCCGCCCGTCGCCATCGGTGACGGTCTCAAGCACTGACCGGACCTTCTCGGTGAGTTCGATGAGGTCGTCGCTCCACTGGACGATTGTCGACGCGTACTCGCGTTCCTCGCTGTCGAGCGTCTCTTCGAGGAATTCGCCCCGCGCCCGGATGACGTTCATCCCATTGAGGATGTCGTGTTGCAGGATGCTGTTGAAGAAGTCCATCTGGTCGGTCTGGCGCTGAATGGCACGCTGCTGACGGCTCCTGACGACTGCGTACCGGAGCGCTCTCACGAGCCGGTCGCCGTCCAGATCCGCTTTCGGCAGGTAGTCTTGTGCGCCCCGGTTGATCGCTTCGACCGCCATCTCCCGGTCCTGCATTCCGGTGAGGACGATGATCGGCACCCCCTCTATTATCTCGGTTGCCCGGTCGAGTGTCGCGAGCCCTGTTGACTCGGGGAGTCCGAGGTCAAGCAGTACCACGTCGTAGGCTGCCCCCGACCGTTCGTCGACCGGTGCCAGTGACTCGACGTGGGAAATCGTCACGTCATCGACAAAATGCGCTACAGCCGGCGAATTTAGCTGGTGCTCGACGAGGCGGGCGTCACCCGGGTTGTCCTCGACGAGGAGCACGTCGAGCTGTATCGTCTCCGTCATGGCTATTTCGGCGGCCGCTTGACCACTGTAAGGAAGAATTCCTCGACGCTACTCACGATGTCGACGAAGCCGTCGAAGTCGACCGGCTTCGTCAGGTAGGCGTTTGCGTGGAGGTCATACGATTCGATGATGTCCTCCTCCGCCTCGGAACTGGTCAGCACGACGACTGGAATCCGGCGGAGCAACTCGTCATCCTTCATTTCTTCGAGGACCTCCTGTCCCCCTTTACGTGGCATATTGAGGTCGAGCAACAACAGGTCGGGCCGCGGTGCGTCGTCGTACTCACCTTCTTGCCGGAGGAACGATAGCGCCTCGACGCCGTCGTTGACCACGTGCAGATTGTTCAGCACCTTCCCCTTCTCCAGCGCTTTCTCGGTCAGTTTGACATCGCCGGGATTGTCCTCCGCCAGTAGAATCTCTACCGGTCGCCCCTCGCTGGACTCAGCCATCGCCGCTCACCTCCGTCACCGCGGGCAACGTAAACTTGAACATCGCGCCGTTGTCCGACGGTTCGACCCAGATACGCCCGTCGTGGCGCAGGACGATTCGCTGGCAGACGGCCAGTCCGATGCCGGTTCCGTCCGTGTCGTGTGCTCCAGCGCGATGGAAAATGTCGAACACCTCCTCGTGGTCCGCCGCCGGAATCCCCGGCCCGTTGTCCGAGACGGTGAACACAATATCGTCGTCATTTCTGTCCGCGCTGACCTCGATACGTGGTTCGATGCCGGCTTCCACGGCGTACTCAATGGCGTTGTCCAGCAGATTCTGAAACACCTGACCGACCTGATTGGGGTCGGCTTCGACGGGTGGCAGTGACTCCGCTGTGATGGTCGCGTCCACCTCCTCTATTCGCATCCGCAGGGCGTCCAGCGTGCGGTCGAGAACCGCCTCCGGGTCTGTCTCCTCGAAGTCACCCGAGTTTGTCTCGACCCGCGAGTACCGGAGCAAAGCATTGACCATCTCCTGCATTCGGCGGGCCCCGTCGACAGCGAAGGCCATGTACTCGGCGGCCTCGTCGTCGAGGTCGTCACCGTATTCGCTGTCCAGCAGGTCGACATAGCTCGACACCATCCGGAGGGGTTCCTGCAGGTCATGCGACGCGATGTAAGCAAACTGCTGGAGCGCCTCGTTTGAGCGCTCCAGTTCCGCCTGTTTGGACTTGAGCCGCGTCTCGCGTTCGACCCGGTTCAGTGCGGCGGCCCCGGTGCTCGCGAGAATTTCGAGCAGGAACCGCTCGTGGCTGTCGAAGGATTCGACAGTTGCCGAACCGATACACAACATTCCATAGTCCTCAAGCGGGAGAAACAACACCGTCCGTAGCGGTGCCTGGGGCGCTGATGGGTTCGAAAGCGCCTGATAGTCCTCGACGACGGTCGGACTGCCATCGTGAAACATGCGGTTTTCGTCGCTTTCGGGACCCATCGGTGAGAGGTCAGACGCCGTCTCCACCGCCGCGAAGTCTGCCGCCTCGCTTGTTGCACCAATCGGATAGAGGGTATCGTCGTCGCTGTTGTAGGACCACATCGCCGCCAGTGGCTGGTCGATGATGTGCTGTGCGATCTGTGTCACCGTGTCCGCGACCGCGCGCTCCGTGCGGGTGTACAGCAGTTCGTTCGTCGCCTCGCTGAGTGTTTCGATGCGTGCTTCGCGCCGTTTGAGGTCAGTGATGTCGCGGGCGACGCTGACCACCTGCGTTAGATCGCCGTCATTGTCGAACACCGGCCGATACCACGTCTCGAAGACGAGGTTATTGATCTCCTGTGTCACGCGAACCTCTTCGCCATCGAGAGCTTGTTCAACAGCCTCGATGATTTCCGGATACTGTTTATAGACCTCATACACCGGTACCCCTTCGAGTTCGCCGGGTTCTATCCCGAGTCCGTCCAGCCCCTTCCCGGCCGAGTACGTAAAGACGCCATCAGGGTCAAGCGTGAACACGACGACCGGGAGGTTCTCCATCAGCGTCTGGAGTTGCTTGCTCCGTTCAGTGTGTTTGCGCTCCTGTTGGCGGATCTCGGTCACGTCGTGAATGAACGCCACAACGCGGGTTGTGTCGTCAATGACGGCGCGTTCGAGCGACACTTCGACCCGCCGGCTCTCGCCGTCCGGGCCCCGTGTCGTCCACTCGACCTGTGCCGACCCCGATGTGGCTGCCTCCGTAATCAGGGCGTTTGCGTCTGCTGTCGAGAACCCCGGCGGGCTAAACTCGCCGACGTGCATCCCGACGATATCCGCCGGGGGACGCCCGAGCAACGCGCCCGCTGCCTCGTTAGCCCTGACGACTATCCCGGTGTCAGCGTCGTGGACCATAATCGGGTCCGGATTCGCCTGGAAAACGTCGCGGAAGAGAGCAGTGTCCTCCGTAGAAGCCATACGTGTGGTGCGGTGGCAGGCTACAAGACGGTATGCCTCTGGTTCTCAGCCGTGAGAACGGGGGCTACCAAGTGCCGTGGAAGGTGTCGAACTCCAGGGAGTCCAGTGGTTTCTCGCCGATAGCGATTTCGTACTCGCCGGGCGTGAGCATCGGTTTCTTGAACTGCGGGCCGTCGTCGGTGGTGATTCGGGGACAGCCGGTGTTAACGTAGGCGTCCATCCCGAAGTTCGTCAGCCGGTCCGGTGTCACCTCGTCCATGGTGATGAGGTAGGCGTTTTCGTTGTTTTCGACGATTTCCTCGGCCTGATCCCAGCGACCCTGGCCGATCTTGGTGCAGAAGATGACGCCCCATGACTCGGCGTCCATCGCGCGGTGGACCGCGCCGTAGCGCTGTTTCATGAACTTCTCCGTGTCGGCGACGGTGACGACGTTGTTGACGGGGTCGGCGATGACGACGTGTTTCTCCGGGTGCTCCATCGCCAGCCCAAGCGGGTGGAACTTCCCGCCACCGACATACAGCATCTGGTCGGCGTCAACGTCGGCACTGGCGTAGTTACAGCCGAGCACCTGTCCTTCGTGGGTCAGTCGCTCGTCGCCGCGCTGCGTGTGGACCGTGTAGCCACGCTCTTCCAGCCACTCGCGCATTTCGTCGAACTTGTTCATGTGCTGGGCCGTTGTCACGAGCCCCACATCAGGGTCGTCTTCGGGGTCGGCGAGCTGTTCCTCCCGGGCCTGCTCCATGATGGGGAAGACGTCGACGTTGGAGAACAGCGGGACGTAGATGATCTTGTCCGATTCTTTCATCGGCGAGTGGCCGAAGTGGACGAACACGTCCGTCCGGCGCATCATGTACGTATCGAGGTCACAGGCACCGTAGCAGGGCTGGCCCGAGAGCAACACCGTCACGTCGTCAGGCAGTTCCTCGCGGAGATCATCGGCCACGGCCGGGCCACGGCGCTTCAGCCCCTCGGGGAACTGCAGTCCCACTTTCTCTGCGTCGCGTTCCTCGACGGCCTCGACGATTCGGTCGAGTTCGTAATCCCACTCGCGGTCGTGCTTGAGCGACAGTCCAGTGTTCCGGAGGTCGCCGTCAGTCCGCTCTTGACTCATTGCACCCCTGTATCCGTTCGAGAGTCATAACCCCCGTGTTTCGATGAGCGCCAGTCACTCCATAATCTCGGCGAGTCGGCGCTCGACCCGCTCGACATTTTCTTCTAGGTCCTGCGCCAGTCGGTGCTGGGTCTCGTTTGCGTCAGCCAGCTCGTCGATGGACTCGGACACCTCGGCGGCACGTTGGGCGATTTCGTCGATCATGCTAGCGATTTCTTCGGCGCTTGCGGCCTGGTCGTCCGTCGCCGCCGCGACTTCGCCGATGCCCTGTTCCGTCTCCGAGGTCGCGTCGACGATGGCCTGCTGGTTGTCTAGCACCGTCTCTATGTCGGTGAGTGCCTGCTGAATCGCGTCCGTCGTCTCCTCGACGTTTTCGGCGGTGCTGTCGGCCATCTCGCGGACCTCCCCGACGATGCGCTCGACTTCGTCAGCGTGCTGTTTGGACTCGTCGGCCAGTTCCTTGATCTCGTCGGCGACGACCGCGAACCCGTCGCTGTCGCTGTTGCTTCGCGCGGCTTCGATGTTGGCGTTCAGCGCCAGCATATTCGTCTGGTCCGCGATGTCGTTGATCACCTCGACGAACTCGTCGATCTCCTCGATATGGCCCCGGAGTTCCGTCGAGTCCGACGCGACCTGTTCGGCGGATTCAGTCGCGTCTTCGACGCGTTCGATGGTTTCCTCGGCTGTCTCGACGGATTCCTCGGCGAGTTCCCTGGCCTCACCGCTCTGGCTGCTCACTTCCTCGGCACTGGAGGCGATTTCCTCGACAGTCGCACTGAACCCGGAGACCTCGGACTGGACCTCATCGAGGTTTTCAGACTGCTCGCCGGCCATCTGCTTGATATCGTCGGACTGCTCGGTAACGGCCGCGGCGGAGTCGCCGATTTCGCCGACCGCTGACTCGACGTCCGTCGCCATCTGTGACTGGAGGCTCTGGAGCGCCTCACGCTGTTCGACGATATCGCTGAAATCGATCAGTAGCTCTAAGGCACCGACAGCGTCCCCGCCGGGACCCATGAGCGGAATAGCCACCGCTCGCGCGTGTGCCATCGTCCCGTCGGGTCGTTCTGCGGAGCGGAACTCGTCTTCTCGGACTGGCTCCCCAGTCCTGATGACTTCCTGGGCGAGCGTCTCGTCCTGTCCCTCTGTGCCGAACACGTCGTATGCGTTCATCCCGACAGCCTCGCTCGCCGGGAGCCCAAGGATGTTTTCAACCGCCTGGTTCCAGTGCGTGATATCGCCGTCCGCGTCGACCACGAACGCCGGCTCCGGTAAATCTGCCACAAGCGATTCGAATGCGTGAAGCCAGAACTCTCCACTGTTGTCCATAGATTCCGGCAACAGTCTGCTCGTTGTAGCTTGTTTAGCCATTATTGTAAGGACCAACGGGCAGGATATATCATTTCTGGCTGATTACAACCACTGATAACTCCGGCTCGCCATATCGAGACCGAGCAAGGCTGGCTATGTGCAACTGGAACTACAGTTCCGGGTCCCGCCCAACGTAACAGACGCAGCCTATTGTGCTAGCACTGAGGCACTGTCCTGCGTATAACAACCCGGTTTCGGCAGGCCTATACCGCCCGAGTCCATACGATATAGCGATGAGTATCGAGACCGATACCGCCGCTGACATCGACGGTGACCGCGTCGAGGCACTCGCTACAGAGTTCGGCGAAGCAATCGCCGAGCTCCCGGTGTACCAGCGATTCAAGGAGACGAAAGACGCCGTCGAAAACCATGACGAGGCGCAGGCGGCCATCAAGGAGTTCGAGCAGATCCGCGAGGAGTTCATGCTCGCCCGCCAGACCGGGAACGCCTCTCAGGAGGACCTCCGGAAGGTCCAGCAAAAGCAGGAGGAACTTCACGACATCCCGGTGATGAGCGACTATCTTGAGGCCCAGAACGAACTCGAACTGCGCCTGCAGGAACTCAACGAGATCGTGTCCGAGGAACTGGCTGTCGACTTCGGCCAGAAAGCCGGCGGTTGCTGCGAGGACTGAACCCCGGTATTTTTCGCGGTCGTACTTTTCGCCGACCCTGAAGCTGCCGGTCAGGAGCGCCGATGCCGCCGACAGCTATTGCCAGTCAGCGAAACACTTGACCGGCTGAGGGTTACTCCTCGACTTCGGTTTTCACCACGACCGCTGGTCGCTCGCTCAGCCTGAGCACTTTGTCGGTGATGCTGCCGAGGAGACTCCGGTACTCCGCCGGCCGCCGCTTCGTCCCGAGCACGAGCAGATCGACGTCCGCCTCGTCGGCGGTTTCGATGATGGATTCGGCCGGCCGTCCGTGTTTCAGGGTCGTCGTTGCGTCGACGCCCGACGCCTCCGCGTCGGCCTGTATCCGGGCCAGCGTCTCCTGACCCGTCTCTTCGAGACCATGCTCGGGCCCCTCCGATTCGTCGACGTATTCGTCACCGCTGTAGGCCGTGTACACGTCCTCGTCAACGACATACAGCACGTGGAGGGCCGCACCGTGTTCCGCTGCGAGGGAAATCGCGTGGGACTCGGCGTTGGTTGAAGCTTCTGTTCCATCCGAGGCGAGGAGAATGTGATCGTACATACAGGTTGTATTTCTCTCAGTTGGTAAATAAACCGAGGGCTCCGTTCTCAGACAGCGAGAGGCCCCACGACGACCGAAAGCCATCGGCGACTGCGGAGGTCGGTTCGAATTGCTGGCCGAAGTATCCGTACAGCAGCCAGCGACCGACGGCCCGGCGTCTTCGAAACATCTTAGCGACCGGGCGTGGCATCTCCCGACATGACAGTCGAATCTGATTGGGACGACTGGCTCCCGCGTGCGGTGGAGTCGGCGACACCCGACGGACTGGCGATCTGGTATCTGGGCTGTAACGGCTTCATCGTGAAATCCAGTGGCGGGACGACCGTCTTCATCGACCCGTATCTCGGCACGGGCGACCCGCCGCGGACCGTCCGGATGGTCCCAGTGCCGTTCAATCCCGAAGACATCACCGAGTGCGACGCGGTTCTGGGTACCCACGAGCATACCGACCACGTTCACGGGCCGTCACAAGCGCCGATTCTCGCCGGGACAGGCGCGGACTACTATACGACTGACAGTGGTCACGACGTTATCCGAGAGGAGGCGTGGCTGGAGAACTACAGCGTCACCGACGACCAGCTCCACGAAGTCACGGAGGGGGACACGCTCGAAATCGGCGACCTGACAGTTCACGTCGAACCGGCCAACGATCCCGACGCCGAGCACCCGGTGTCGTACGTGTTCGAACACGACGCCGGTACGTTCTTCCACGGCGGCGACGCCCGCCCCGGCGAGTTCGAGTCTGTCGGCGAGCACTACGACATTGACGTCGGCGTTCTCGCGTTCGGGACGGTCGGGATGATCGACGACAAGGAGACCGGCGAACCGACGCGAACGCAGTGGTACAACGACGAGAACATGATTATCGAAGCCGCGAACGAACTCCAGCTGGACACCCTCATCCCGACCCACTGGGACATGTGGAAGGGAATGACAACGGAGCCGACCGTCCTGCACAACCACGCCAACAGCTTCGAGCATCCCTCGACGTTTTCAATCATTGAAATCGGCGATCGGTACGACCTCGACTGAAAGCGGTCTGCCAGTGCTGAGCAGACGGATTATCAGTCCTTCCTGTCTCACGCCCTGTTCGTGTTACTGAGCTTACGTCTAACACATTATATTAATGACCGTCGT
Source organism: Haloarcula sp. R1-2 (assembly GCF_011627385.1). Taxonomy (NCBI): domain Archaea; kingdom Methanobacteriati; phylum Methanobacteriota; class Halobacteria; order Halobacteriales; family Haloarculaceae; genus Haloarcula; species Haloarcula sp. R1-2. Next base: position 622,647 of record NZ_JAANTG010000001.1, on the reverse strand, counting down.
ATAGAAAAAAGGCGTAAATGTTGGTCAGGTACGTACCTTTAATACTATTGCTGAGACCATACAGACCATGAGCAATTCGCAAGCCTACGACGAAGTCACTGTCGCTGCCGATGGTGTGACAGTGACCAAGCGGTTCGAGGCGGACGAGTTTCCCGTGCCCGCGATAGCGTTTAATCTCACTTCGCGGCGGTCCGTTCCGGTGACAGTCAGGCTAGTCGACACTGTTCCAGACGACGTGGCAGTCGAGGATCTGGGCTTCCACCCCGAGTACGGCAGCGAGTACTGGGACATCAACGAAAACCGGATCGCCTTCGAGAAGGAACTTGAAGCCGAAGCCGACTACACGACTGTCTACGGCATTCGTGCGACGGGCACCGACGACGTCGAGAAATTCTTGACGGAACCCGAAATCGAGAGTGTGGACCCGCCACTGGATGAAGACCAGGAGGACCTCGTCGGAGGCGGCGACGAGGCTGTCCGAGACGTCATCGCTGGTGACGCCGACAGCGTTCCCGGCCTCGAAGACGATGACGACGAGGACATCGAGACGCTCGACCTCTCGGACCCGAACAACCCGGACTCAAGTGTCGAAGCCCCCGAAGAGAGCAACGCCGCACCGGCGGACTCCGAGGTACAATCCGGCGCTGTCGTTGCGACGATGGCACAGGAAATCCGCGATCAGAATGTCTCACCCGAAGACGTGAAGCTCCTCAAGCGCGCGCTTGACGCCGTTTCTGAGGACGACAGCGACACTGGCGGCGTCAATGATGCTCGGATTCAGCGCATCCAGAGCGATGTTGCAGACCTCCGTGCGTACACCGATGCCCTCGAAGAGTTCCTCGAGGAGAACGGCACTGGCGAGGACATGATTCAGGAGTTCGGCGAGCGCCTCGATTCCTTCGAAGAGGCCTTGGAAGGGTTTCAGGACGAGGTCCAGTCGGCGACGAATACAGCCACGTCCGCCTCCGACAAGGTCGACGAGCTTTCCGGAGAAGTCGAGAGCGTCGAAGGGCAGCTTGACGATCTCGAAGACGACATCGAAGCCGTCCGCGAGGAGATTGACGATGGGAAACTCGCTGACCGGATAAACGAAACCGAATCGGAGATCGAAGAGCTCAAACAGTGGCGCGAACAGCTGTCGTCGGTCATCGGCGGCGGCGACTAACCGAACTCGTTTTACCGGTCCCCCGTCTGTGCCTGCATAATGACGACGACGAGAGTGGCCGTCCCGCGCAAGGGCCGGCCCCTCGAAGCAGTGCTGGAGCGACTCGCCGGACGCACGGGGACGACCGACCTGGCCGACGATATCATCTCGACGCTTCGCTACGAGAAGGCCGTCACCAAAGGCAATCAGGACGCGGTCGCCGACGTGTACCATCGCATCAGCGATTACTCCTCGCTCGATGCGCCATACAAGCCAGAGTATACGCTGCTCCGTGACGACCGCGACGGGATGCCCCGACGGATCGTCTTCGACAGCGTCACCGTCCCGACCGAACACGGTGACGTCCAGCTGGTCGGCCGCGAGGAACCGTTCCGGGCGCTCCGGACACACGAGTTTGCGCTCGGGTTCGACAGCGCCGACCTCGTGCTCGAAGAAGTCGTTCAGCTTCGGGACGAACCGCTGACCGCCATCCACGAGATCAACGACCGCATCGATCCGCTGGACACCGACGTACGGGTCGTGACCGGGCTGGGCGATACAGTGTATCACACACTGCTAGCGACGCCGGAGGTCATGGACACACAGGACGGGCCTCTCGACCGGGATTTCGTCACCAACTACGAGGGTGAACTCTGTATCTCACCGCGGTACGAGCGGCTCGTTGAAGCCGTCCTCGGGACGAGTGCGCTCGATGGCGTCTCCTTTACGTATCCCACGGAGGGCGGCGAGGAAGAGGCAGACATCGCGGCGACCGGCCTCGGCGTCTACCTCACCGTTACGGGGTCGACTGCGCGGGACCACGGGCTCGAACTCGGCGAGCAGCTGTTCCCTAGCGAAACCGTCCTTCTGGAAAACGCTCACGAGCGCACCGAGACGACGGAACGGGTCGCCAGTCTGTTCGAGGAACCAGAAGAAACAGCGCTGCAGTCGATTTAGGTTCAGAGACGCCGCCGCTGAATGAGTTTCGCGGCGACGCCGACGGGCACGACGACCCACGCGACGAGTCCCGCAGCGACCATTGGCGTGGTCAGCCCGGCCTGTGCCAGCACGCTCCCGAAGCCGCCGGCGACCACGTCCACCTGCGAGAGCGCGAGTACCCGGAAACAGTCCACGGGGTTGAGCAGTATCGCCGCGGCGATAGCGCCGGACCCGAGGTCGAACCCCGCGACGGCCCCTAGCGCCACCAGGTCGTGCAACAGCGCGACCCACAGCCAGATGGCGAGTGCGGCACCGAGCGCGTGGGTTTTCGTCCGTGCGACCGTCGAGACCAGCACCGCCACGCCGAGCATCGCACAGCCGGTCAACACCGCTGCGAGGGCGACCGCCGCGTACTGGCCGACGCTGGCGAGGCCGATGTAGCGGACAGTCAACAGCGCGCCGGGAACGAAGCCGAGCAACATCGCGCCGGACAGCACCGCCGCCCGGCCGATGGCAGTGCCGATGACGACACGGCCTTTCGTGACCGGGAGCGCGAGCATGAGTTCGAGCGAGCCGCGCTCGTCGGCACCGACAATGGCGTCGTAGCCGACCGCTAGCGCGGTCAGCGGGACGAGGTAGACGCCGAGTTCGGCGATAGTCGCAACCACCGCGTCAAACCGACCCGGGCCGACCGAGCTCGCGCCGAACTGGACGACTGCGGTGGTAAAGAGGCCGAACAGCAGCGCCACGCCGAGCGCCCACCGGCTCCGGACGGCCAGCCGGTACTCCCGACGAGCGATGGTCAGCAGACTGCTGTCGGCAAGCCGGGCGAGCGCCGATTCGTCGGTCGTATCCGTGGCCGTATGCCCCTCGGTTCCACCGTCGTGTAACCGGGTGGCTGGAGCGTCGACCGAAACGACGCCGCCGTCGGGGGCCGGGTCCGTCGATGACTCGTCCTCGCTCATGCCGGCTCACCTCCCGAGTCCTCGGTCGCCGCCTCCGCAGCCGCTGCCGACGCTGTGCTGTCGGAGCCGGAGCCATCGCCGTTATCCGCCCCGACGGCCTCGTGGAACGCGGCTTCGAGGCCTGGTTCGCGGACCTCGAAGCGGTCGATGTTGGCCCCCTCACCAACGGCGGTCAGGAGGTCGTAAGCATCAGCCGGCGTGGTCCGTGCCGTCACGTCCGCACCGGAGCGGCTGACGCTGGACACTGCCTCGTGGTCCCCGAGGTCGGTCACCGCGGCGCTCGCGGCCGCCTCGGACGCAAGCGACAGCGACACCGTCACCTGGTCGGCGGCGGCGCGGCGAAGCTCTTCGACTGGCCCCGCGGTTGCCACCTGTCCGTCGGCGATGATGACCGCCGCCGAGCAGAGCCGCTGAATCTCCCCGAGCGCGTGCGAGGAGAAGACGATAGTCACGTCCATCTCGGCTGCAAGGGCTTCCACGACCTCGTGGAACGCCCGGATGCCGTCGGGGTCGAGCCCCGCGGTCGGTTCGTCGAGTATCAACACGGCCGGCTCGCCGACGAGCGCCGTCCCGAGGCCGAGCCGGCGGTTCATTCCGTTTGAGTAGCCGCCGACGCGTCGGTCCGCGGCGTCCGCGAGTCCGACAGTGTGCAGGATGCGCTCGACGTGGTGGTCTCGGTCCTCCCGGGGTACCGAGCGCATCCGGGCGTGGAAGCTGAGTATTTCGCGGCCAGTCAGGCTCGGCGGGAAGCCGGCGTGTTCCGGCAGGTAGCGCACTCGCTCGCGAACGGTGGTCCCGTCGGTCGGGTCCGCACCGGCGACTGAGACGCTCCCCTCGTCCGGTCGGTTCAGCCCGACAAGCAGTTTGAACAGCGTCGTCTTGCCGGCCCCGTTCGTGCCGAACACGCCGAGGGTGGCTCCCTGTTCGACAGACAGACTCAGTCCGTCAAGCGCCTGCACATCGCCGTAGGCTTTCGATACGTCGTCGACGTCAATCACGTTCATAGTAGCTCCTCCAGTTCTCGTGGGGTGGTTCGGTGAGCGGGCGGGCATCGACCACGCCGGGCGACTGAACGACTGGAACGGACGACTCAGCCAGCCGAACGGCGTCGAAGGCCGGGCTACTGGCGAACACCCGTGCTGCGGGCTTTTCGGCGGTCACCTGCTGGACCGTCCCAGCCGGCTGGTAGCGGGTGTCGCCGACACCGTCGTCGTCAACATCGGTCGGGTTCGCCCGGGACCAGTAGTTCCCGACGCTTTCGTTCCAGTGGACCTGGTCGCTCATCACCGCGAGCACCGGCCTGTTGTTGCGAATGAAACTGTTCTCGGTCACGGTGCCGTCGGTGCTCCCCGCGGCGATGTGGACGCCGATGTTGTTGCCGACGACGAGGTTTCCGATGATGCGGTTGCTGACGGAGTTGTAGACGAACAGCCCGTTCTCGTTGTCGACGAGGTGGTTGCCGCGGATGTCCGTGTCGTCGATACTCTTGACGAGGATACCGTGGCCGGACTGTCCGCTGTTGTTCACCGCAACGTTGTCCTCGATGACGAGGTGTTTCGACACCATCAGCGCGTACCCGACGTCGTTGTCGAAGGCGGTGTTGTTCCGCAGGTTCGAGTCGTCGGAGTACATGTAGTGGACCCCGTACCGGAGGCCCCACATCGTGTTTTCGCTGGCGTTGACGTCTTTCGCCCAGTTGAAGTAGAGCCCGTCCCGGACGGTGGTGATGTCGTTGTTCCGGATGACGCTGTCCTCGGTCTTCCATATCTGGATGCCGTTGCCCCGCTTGGTCAACTGCGTTATCTCCTCGCGGCCGACGATGGTGTTGTTGCGGACCTCGGCGTCGTCGACGCCGTCGAGCCAGATGCCGAAGGTCATGTCGGTCACGCGGCTGTTACGGACAGTGACCTCGCTTGCGTTGACGAATATCGCGGCGTCGTTCGTCGCCGTGCTGTAGCCGCTGTTGCGGACCCAGAGATCTGATACGGTAACGCCCTGGGCTTCGACGGCGAGCACATCGCCCTCGCCATCACCGTGCAGCAACGTCGACCCGGGACCGCTCCCGGCCAGCGTGACGTTCGGCGTCGTCACGACGAGAGTCTCGTCGAAGCGACCGTCAAGCGTGACGGTGTCGCCGGGGTCCGCCGCGTCGACCGCCGCTTGCGCGCTGTCGTACGTTTGGCCGTCGACCGTCGCGGTGCCGTCGGCCGACGGGGTGGTGAACGAGTCGGTGTCGGGCACGTCGGGGTCGAAGGCGAGGTCGTCGCGGGTGCCGTCGGCCTCACCGGCGCTGGCCATCCCGACAGCCATGACCGACAGCACGAGCAGGACCGCGGTACCAACGGCGAACACTCGCTCGAAATCGTGGGACAGTGGGCTCATGAGTGGGTTTCTGGTTTGTCAGGTTCGGCCGCGGTGGTCGTCGGACGGTGCGGGGCGCCTTCCTCATCGTCAGTATCGTCGTCACGGTCCCGAACGGCGTCGGGAAGCCCGGTGAGCCCGTTGCGAATTCGGGCCGGGAGTTCGCTGAACGTCGCCGCCTGGTCGCGGTAGTAGTACGAAACCGCAAGCAGTCCGACGGCCGTGGCGGCCATGTACGCGCCGAGGCCGAACCGGGAGACGCTAGTGATGTTGGCGACCTGGTACTGCCCCCACAGCGGCGGTGTGAAGCCGGCGACGCCCATCACCGGCGCACCCGGGTCGAGCGTGTGCCCGGCCTGCCAGAGCCGGAACTGGATGTCGCCGAGCATCACGGTGAACACAAGCACGGTGCCGCCGAACTGGTATTTCAGGCCGCGTTTGAGCTTCTCGGTAGTCGGTGCGACGGCGACGAACACCGACAGCAGCGAGACGCCGATGAACGCCACCGGGCCAAGGGACCACTCGGGCACGTCGATGGCGTTCTCCTCAACGGGGAAGTTCGGCTCGACTAACACCGGGTCGGGGAAGTAGAACCCAATGTAGTGGTTCAGCCGCGCCATCTCGGTGAAGTCTCCAGTCAGCCGCGGGTAGGCGTACAGGGAGACGTGAAGCGTCGTGCTCGGGTACTGGACCGCGTCGACGCTAATGTGCCACATCGGGAACGCGAGCGCCGCGACGAACAGCAGCGCCGCTACCGCGGGGAGGCCCCGCCGGATCTCGCGGAAGTCGTCGAAAGTAGGTCGTTGCATGGCTGGACACCTCCGAAGCGGGCCGTGGCTAGCCCTCCGCCGGTTCGACGATCATCCGGCTGCGCATCTCCAGGTGCAGGGCGCTACAGAAGTACGTGCAGTAGATCCAGTACACCCCGGGGTCATCAGCCGTGAACGTGACTTCGCGGGTGTCCTGTGGGGCCACGGCGTAGTTGATGTCGTGCTCGGGGATGGCGACGCCGTGGATGATGTCCTGCACGCCTTCGATGTTGGTCGTGGAGAGTTTCACCTCGTCGCCCTCCTGGACCGTGAAGTCCGGCAGGCCGAACTCCGAGCGCTTGGTCGTCATCTTGACGTGGACGCTGTTGTCGCCCGTGCGCTCGACGCCGGAGTCCTCCTCGGTGATGTAGGTCTCCTCGTAGTCGTCCTTGTCGTACACCTTCTTGGCGTCTATCTTGTCCTTGTGCGCGAACACGCAGTCGTGTGGCTCGGGGTAGGCCGGGTGGTCCGCGACCAGCTCCATCTCCTCCTCGCCCTGTCCGATGTGGATGAGCTGGTCGTTGTCAGGCATTATCGGACCGACCGGGAGGAACCGGTCTTTCGAGAGCTTGTTGAGGCTGACGAGCCACTTCCCGTCTGGGTCGGTCGTCATCGCCTCAAGGGCCTGGATGTGCCCCGGGTTGTAGTGGACGTCCTGCTTCTCGATGATAGGGTCCTCTGACCCCTCCTCTGCCTCGACAGCCGCCTCGATGTCCCACTTGGCTGTCTGGGAGTCGATGAACAGCGACGTGTAGGCGTGGCCGTTGCCGTCGAAGGTCGTGTGCAGCGGGCCGAGCCCGACGCGCGGTCGCCCGGCGACGACCTCCTCCGGGTCGGAGGAGTCTGCCAGCGCGTTCAGGTCGAGCATCGTCACCGTCGGGGAGAGCTTCCCCGCGATGAAGGCGTAGTCGCCGTTCGGCCCGACCTCGACACAGTGGGGGCTTTTCGGCGTCGGGATGTACTTCACGATGGGGCGGTCGCCCTGATTGAGCGAACTGCCCTGCGTCCCGTCGACGATGGGGATGCCGTTGACCTCCTCGTAGTTGCCGTTCTCGACGGCCTGTTCGATGGCCGGGATGTCGAAGGCCTTGACGTTGTCTCGGTCGTCCTTCGTCATCCCCTGAATGTCGGTGGCCTCCTCGCTGTTGTACGCCGAGGAGATGGCCCACCGACCTTCTTTGCCGGTGTCGACGATGTCGAGGTTCCCGTCGACTTTGACCTGCCACTGGGTCTCCATAGAGTCGGGGTCGACGGCGACGAACAGCGACGTGTAGTTGTCCGGGTTCTTCGCGTCGGTCCCGTCGTTAGGCAGGGGCGCGCGGAACTCGCCGTTGCCAAGCACGTACTTCGTGTCCGGCGAGAGGACACAACAGCCGTGGATGGCCTGCATGTTCGGGACGTCCGTGATGGCGTCCGTCTCGAAGTACGTGAGATTCACACGGGCGATGCGGCCATTGGCCTTGTCGTTGACGTACAGATACTCGCCATCGTAGTCGCCGTCCGTCTCCGAGAGGTTCGGGTGGTGATTGTCACCCCAGCTGTAGCCACCGCCTTCCTCCAGCATCTCCTGCGTGCCATCGGTGAAGCCATAGCCCGACGCACAGTCGGTGTTGAACACCGGAATACGGGTGAGTTCCCGCATCGACGGGATGCCGATGACCCGCAGTTCGCCAGAGTGGCCGCCGGACCAGAAGCCGTAGTACTCGTCGTGTTCGCCCGGCTCGACCGTGTGACTCGCACCGCTGCTCGAGGGCGTTGACTGGCTGCCAGCGCTACTGTCGCCGCCGCTCAACGCTGAACAGCCGGCCACCGACCCCATCGAACCGGCGGCGACGCCGGCTTTCATGAAGTCCCGGCGACCGAGCGAAAGGCCGGGTAGTCCCAGGGAGATGTCGTCATCCGTTGTCGCCTCATCGGGGGACTCGACCTCCGCCAGCACCGAATCGAGCGTTTCTTCGTACTCTTCGAGGACTTCGTTCGGGTCGCGTGGGGTTTCGTGCTTACTCATATCAGACCACCTTGATTGTGCCGACCATCCCGTTCATCTCGTGGGGGATGCAGTAGTATTCGTACGTCCCGGTCGTCTCCAGCGTGACCTCGTAGCTCTCACCTTTCGGGATATTGCCTTCCTGCCCGTTGCTGTAGCCGTCTTTCGCGGCCTGCAGGGAGTCGAACCCGCCGGATGCGAAGTAATCCGCGCCGTCGGGGATCTTGTCTTCGTAGGCCGTCACCGTGTGGCCGATGCTACCGACGTTCTCGAACGTGACCGTCGTCCCTGACTCGACCTGGATTTTCTTCGGCTCGTATGCCAGTTCATCCGTCATTTCGACGGTGCTCGTCTCGACCCACTCGGACTCGCTCCCGCCGTCACTGGACTCGGTCTCGCCGCTGTCTGACCCGTCACCGCCGCTCCCCGAATCGCCGTCATCGCCACTATCGGACCCGCCGCCCGACGAACAGCCAGCCAGCGCGACTCCAGCCGCGAGACCCAGACCGCGTACGAATGTTCTACGCGTTTCCATGATAGCTCACGGCTGCAACTCGAAGACCAGCCTGTATATATAGGGAACCGCACTCTCATTTGGCAGGAAGCCGGGCGAATATGTTCGCCGGTAAATAGTGAATGGTGACCCTTCGTGACGATTGCCACAGAATACAACGACTGTGTAATCGTCTCTGGGCTCCCCGAGTTGGGTGGTGGATGCCGGCGGCCAGTTCACCGCGCTTCGGTGACGCTTACGACTGTCTGCTCTGGGGACCGCCTTCGTTCAACTGTCCACAGATTCCTGTAGCCGCGCGAGACTGGTCAACACCGGGTACGTCCAGAACTGCTCTTCGTACATATACGTGCAGAACTCGTGTGTCTCGAACCGGTGAACGCTTGCGTGGAGTTGTTCTTGGCGCTCCTGTAGCAGCGCTGTAACGTCGTTTCGGAACGTCTCGCGATACCACTCAGGCACGACTGTGCTGTCGAGTGTCTCGATGATCTCCTGTAAACTGCTGTGGTACTCCTGCATCGATTCCTGTTCGATTTTGACAGCGCGGTCCAGCGAGATCCGTTCGTCGATTGCTTGCTCAGCCGCGGCCACCAGCGAGCGTTTGAGCGGCGGTGAGAACCCGACGTTCGTCTCAGGGTGAAACAGCGCTGCGTAGTCTGGCCCGAACTCGATAGCGACGTTCTCGACCAGCGATTCGTCGTACACTGACTCGTAATGGTCGACAGCCAGCACCGTGTCGGCGTAGGCGTCCCGTAGCGCTTTGACGGGGCCGGATTCGGACTGTCGACTTCGCGCACCAACGGGGGCGGAGGGCTGTTGGGCGGGGTCGACGGCACGCAGACGCTGTAGAAAGTCCTCGAGCCCGTCTTGCTCGGCTGCAAGCTCGGTATGCTCCACGTCGAGCACAGTGAGAGCCGTCTCTATCGGCTCGAGAATGTGGTCTCGCCATGTGTGCAGGAACCACTGCGTGCCGTCCTGCGCAGGCGTCGTTGACATACTAGTCTCTCGTTCAGTAACAACAATAAGTGTTTTAGTTACCCGTCAACACCACCGTGTTCTGGACGGTTATTTATAAAGGCACTCGGGACAGGAGCGTTGCGTTCGCTGTGTGTCTTGCGGTCTCGGTACATCGGCAATTCCAGTTGGAATGGAATAGCATCTGGTTCCGGGACCAAGACCTATCGATCAGATTTGGATATAAATATGTGCCATCTAAAATATACGAGGGCCAAAATTCGCTACTGAATCAAAAATAGACACATCTGTGATTATTTTTGCGCCTAACTACATCTATAAACTCGGATTATTGAGATATAATTGCGGTATCGATAGCTGAAGGCTGTCTATCTGCATGAGTAATATTAAAAACACGACTTTGGATATGTTTCGAGCGAAGTATTTCTATATACCGGTACCCGTACAGTCTTATTGTGTCGGGTATTGACAGGTGTCGGTTGCCAGCGGCCGCTGGTTGGTCCGGCCGCTCATCGCTTACATCTGGGTTTTAAATAATGACGGCAACTCTACTCGGTAATGACCGACGACGCCGACACACAAAACACGGGCCGGCGGATACAGTCCGTGGAGAACGCCTGCGAAATCATCGAAGCCGTACAAGAGGCAAACAGCGCGACATTGCAGGAACTGAGCGAGCGAATCGAACTCTCCCAGGGAACGCTGCACACGTATCTTGCGACCCTGACCGACTGTGGCTTTCTCACGAAGGACAACGACACGTACCAGCTTGGCTTTCGGTTCGTCACGATGGGCGAACACGTCCGCAACGAGACAGAGCTCTACACTGCCGGCCAGGAGGAAGTCGACAAACTGGCCGACAGGTCCGGTGAGTACGTCCATCTGGTCGTCGAAAACGACGGCCGCGAAGTCGCCATCTACGAGCGGCGGGGCGAACACGCCGTCGGGATGGACTACCACCTCCAGTTGCGGGAGGCCCCACAACACCTCCACGACAGCGCTTCGGGGAAGGCAATCCTCTCGTGTCTCCCGGACGAGCGCGTTGAGAAAATAATCGACCGGGAAGGCCTTTCACAACAGACACAGCACACGATTACGGACCGAGAGACGCTCTGTGACGAGCTAGAAACAATTCAGGAGCGAGGATACGCGACAAACGACGAGGAAGAGATCCGTGGCCTCCGGGCAGTCGGTGCGCCGATTTTGGACAACGATGGGACCGTTGTTGGCGCGGTCAGTGTGACTGCACCGACCAGCCGTCTGAAAGGGGCCCGCTTCGACAGCGAAATTCCTGAGATGGTGATGGAGGCAGCGAACCTCATCGAAGTCAATCTCGAAATGACCTCGTTTGACCGGAGCACGTAACAGCGGCGTCAGACGCTCGTCGCTGTGTGTCAGCGATGACCACTAACCAACGACAGTATCCGCCCTCCAACATTTGGATAGCTCAAATCTCGGCTACGCTACTGTGACGGTGGGTCGGGGTGATTCTTCCAGCAAGGCATCCACAATAACAGTCGTACCATCGTTAGTGGCCCTGCCAGGATAGCACAGCGGGTCGAGTAGCTGTGGCTGTCTGCGGTCTACGGCCGGAGATTCCGAGATTGAGACCTTTGTCGCTGACATACCTCGATACAGTACTCCGTTGCTACGACGCCAAGCCTGTTTTTGACTTTCTCAAACCAGTTGCCGGCACCCTATCCGGTAGTTAGACGCGATATAGCGCGCATACAGTATCCTCTGTGCCAGCAGGCGCACCTTTGTGCAAATACTGTAACCCCTCTCAAATTGAGTATATCAAGTCCATCTAACGGCAGTATTTTACAGATAGGGCATTAGAGGTGCTTACTGTTCCCTGAAAACTGCTTGATGAATTTTTGTTGGCTTTTGCTAGTATCAAATTATCTGCCTCGCAGACAGTCCCAAATGTTTATTAACAATACCAGTATTGATGCCGATACACTGTCTCACTCCAGCCGTCGGATGTTGACAGTACATACGGACACAGCGTGCTGAACAACCCAGCGTACTCGCCCAATTGGTCCCGAGTGGGCGTACGCACCGCCAAACCTACCAACCAATCATGAGCACACAGAAGGAGCCACCAGAGCAAGCGACAGACGAGGACGAATCGCCAATCGCGACTGCCCGCCGCCAACTGGAGCGAGCGGCCGAACACCTCGACCTTTCTGAGGGGATGCTTGAACAGCTCCGTCACCCATCGAAAACTGTCGAGGTATCCGTTCCGATCCACCGGACAGACGGGAGTGTTGAAGTGTTCAACGGATATCGCGTCCAGCACTTCGAGGTCCGAGGGCCATACAAAGGCGGTATGCGATACCACCCAAGCGTCTCCGCCGAGGAGTGTACGGCGCTGGCGATGTTGATGACGTGGAAGTGCGCGGTGATGGACCTGCCCTTCGGCGGCGCGAAGGGCGGCATCGTCGTCGACCCGTCGACGCTCGACGCACAGGAGACCGAGCAGTTGACCCGCCGGTTCGCCGAGGAACTACGCGAAGTCGTCGGGCCGACGAAAGACATCCCTGCACCCGATATGGGGACCGACGAGCAGACCGTCGCCTGGTTCATGGACGCGTATTCGATGCAGGAAGGCGAGACGGTTCCCGGAATTGTGACCGGCAAGCCGACGGCAGTCGGCGGGACGCACGGCCGTGAGGAGGCACCCGGCCGAAGCGTCGCTATCGTTGCCCGCGAAGCACTCGACTACTACGATGGGAGCGTCGAGGGAGCCACTGTGGCTGTACAGGGCTTCGGCGCTGTGGGGGCGAACGCCGCACGCCTCCTCGATTCCTGGGGCGCCTCCGTTGTCGCTGTCAGCGATGTCGACGGCGGTATCTACGACGAATCCGGCCTCGATATCGAATCCATTTCCGCCGATGGTGACGAGCACGGCCAGCTGGGGGCTGTTGACGCACCACGTCAGCTATCCAACGCCGAGCTACTGGAACTCGATGTCGATGTCCTCATTCCCGCAGCAGTCGGGAACGTCCTGACCGAGGAGAACGCTGCGGACGTGCAGGCGAGCATTATTGTCGAAGGAGCGAACGGCCCGACAACGACAGCGGCCGATACAGTGTTTGAGGAACGCAATATCCCAGTCATCCCGGATATCCTCGCCAACGCCGGTGGCGTCACCGTGAGCTACTTCGAATGGCTCCAGCACATCAACCGACGGAGCTGGTCCCGGGAAGAGGTCAACGACGAACTCGAAGCCGAGATGCTCGATGCCTGGGAGGCCCTGCAGGCCGAAGTCGAGGATCGCGATGTCACGTGGCGAACGGCTGCCTATATTGTCGCGCTCTCGCGAATCGGTGACGCTATGAACGCCCGTGGGCTATGGCCGTAACAACGGATGTCGCTTCAGTCAACCCAGTCGCGAGACCGCAGTCGTCCCACGTCACCTGTCGCGGTGCTCGGTGTCCCGTTCGCCCTCGGTGCCGACCGACGCGGCGTCGACATGGGTCCGTCAGCGATTCGCTACGGCGGCCTTAGCGCCGCGCTCGATACGGCCGGCGTCGACTACACTGACGCGGGGGACCTTTCACCGCCGACGCTACAGTCCCAACCGGCGTCCGCCGACGCCAGTGCGAAGTACCTCGATGCTATCGCGGAGATGACCGACACGCTTGCCGACCGGGTGGCGACCGAAATAGCCGACGGGAGCGTGCCGCTGGTGTTAGGCGGTGACCACTCTATCGCAATGGGCACGATGCGCGGTGCGGCTCAGGCGTCCGAACTCGGCGTCATCTGGTTCGACGCGCACGGGGATTACAACACCCCGACGACCTCGCCCAGCGGCAACGTCCACGGGATGCCGCTTGCGGCCGCTCACGGCTACGGCGATTTCGCAGAGATGCCGTGGGCCACCGCCCCGAATGTCGCCGAGGAGAACACTGTCATCGTCGGCGCACGGAGTCTGGATGCCGACGAACGAGCGGTCCTCCGCGAGAGCGACATCTCCGTCTTTACGATGGCGGACATCGACAAGCAGGGTATCGGCTCAGTCACCGATGAGGCACTTGATATCGCGACTGACGGGGTCGATGACATCCACGTGAGCCTCGACCTCGATTGGCTTGACCCGGATGACGCACCGGGCGTCGGGACACCGGTTCCCGGCGGAGTCACATACCGGGAGGCACATACGGCGATGGAACGGGTCGCCGACCGCGACGCCGCCGAATCAGTGCTGCGCTCGCTCGATGTCGTCGAAGTCAACCCCATCCTCGACCAGCGCAACACGACGGGCGAGCGAGCGGCCGAACTCGCCGCCAGCGCATTCGGCAAGCGGATCCTGTAGCCCGTTTCGAACCGCAGCAAGGACCCAGTTATGCGGCCGGTACGCGGGCCCGGAACACAGTGATTTATTACTGATGATTTCAATTATGCTAGCATGGACCGCGATACTGCGGAGCCACGTGTCGATAGTATGCCTGGCCCACAGAGCAGCGAGTGGGTCGAGTACCATCACGAAACCGCCGCGCCGAGCACGTATGTGTACGACTTCGTCTGGGACATCACTGAGGACGCAATCGGTCCGTTCTGTACAGACGCGGACGGCAACGTCCTGCTGGATTTCACGTGCCACGTCGCCGCGTCGCCGCTCGGATACAACAACCCGAAGGTGCTCGACCGTGCCGACGAGTTCGACATGGTCGACCCGCTGAAGATCGCCGGCCAGGACTTCTACATCAGCACCGGCGGCTCACCCGACGAAACGTCGCTACCGGGACCCGCCCACCTGATGGACAAACTGACCGATATTACCAGCCAGTACGACTTCGACACCGTCTTCCTCTCGAACTCCGGTGCCGAGGCCGTCGAGAACGCGATGAAGATCTGTTACGATAACTGCGAGACGCCGAAGTACGGCATTACCTTCGACGGCGCGTTCCACGGTCGGACACTGGGGGCGCTTTCGCTGAACCGTTCGAAATCCGTCTATCGCCGGAAATTCCCCGAAATCAGCGGGATTCACGACGTGGAGTACTCCGAGGCTGGCGTCGAGCGCCTCCGTTCGAAACTCGACGCAGACACCGGCCACATCCCGCCCGAGGAAGTCGCGTTCCTCATCCTCGAGCCGATACAGGGCGAAGGCGGCTATCGCGTTCCGAATCCCGAGTTTCTCTCAGCCGTCGACGACCTCTGCCGGGAACACGATATCCCGATCATCGCCGACGAAATCCAGTCAGGAGTCGGCCGCACTGGCGAGATGTGGGCCGTCGACCACTACGACATCGAACCGGATGTCATCACGAGCGCGAAAGCGCTCCGGGTCGGCGCAACCGTCTCCCGGTCGGACATCTTCCCGTCCGAAACGTCGCGGCTCTCCTCGACGTGGGGGGCCGGCGACATCCTCGGCTCGATGCGCGGCGCGCTGACTCTTGCTGCTATCGAGGACCACGACCTGCTAGAGAACGCCGCCGAGAAGGGGACGTACTTCATGGATCGGCTCCGCGAAATCTCGGCGGGCCGTTCGCTGGTCGAAGACGTGCGCGGCCTCGGCCTGATGACCGCGCTGGAGTTCGATACGGCTGATCGACGCGACGCCGTGATGGAAACCGCGCTCCAGCACGGCCTCCTCACGCTCGGCTGTGGCCAGAAATCTCTCCGACTCCTCCCGCCACTCGACGTTACCGAGCGCGAACTGGAACTCTGTCTCGACATCCTCGATTCGGTGTTTACCGAGGTTGCAGGCGCTGTCGCGTCCGCCTGACCCTCGCTATTTCTGCGGTAACCGAAATGTTAAAATATGACTGATTCGACTGTGGCACTATGCCACGAGAGGCACGCGTAGACAGACGGAGGTATCTGCAGGCAATCGGTGGTACTGTCGCAACCCTGTCGGTCGCTGGCTGTCAGTCGGACAGCGGGGACTCACAGACGCTCACCGCGGGCACAGCGCCGGGCTTTCCGCCGTTTGAGATGAAGCAGGACGGCGAACTCGTCGGCTTCGACGTCGAGTTGCTGGAAGCCGTTGTCGCGGCGACGGAGTACGAACTGAGCGGCTGGGAAGAACTTGAATTCAAATCACTCATTCCAGCGCTGAACAACGGGAACGTCGACGTCGTCGCGGCGGGCATGACGATAAACGACGAACGCGACAAAGCCATCGACTTCTCCGACCCGTACTACAGTTCGAATCAGGCTATCATCGTCCGGGAGAACGGGTCGTTCTCACCGTCGTCGCTGGAAGACCTCTCTGAGGCAGCGGTCGGGGCACAGAAAGGGACGACCGGTGAATCCGTCATCAAGGATCAGCTCATCGAAGCGGGGACGATTCCAGAGTCGCAGTACAATGCATACGGTAACTACGTACTCGCCGTCGAGGATTTGCTAAACGAAAACGTCGACGTCATCATCATCGATGTCCCCGTCGCGAACTCGTTCGTGGCAGACCGCCCGATCAAGTCTGCGTTCGTCCACGAGACTGGTGAGCAGTTCGGCTTCGGGATTCAGTCCGGTAACGACGAGCTTGCGGGCGCGCTCAACAGCGGGCTAACCACAGTCGAGGACGACGGGACGTACCGAGACCTGACCGAGAAGTGGTTCGGACAGAAGTGAGGCCATGGCAGCAATCCTACTCCAGACTGCCGACTGGCTGTTCGTTGTCGATAACATGGGGCTGTTGCTCGGCGGGACAGCTGTCACCGTCGCGCTTACCGTAGCCAGTATTCTCCTTGGATTCGCCATCGGGTTCCCGGCCGGTGCGATAGAGGTGTACGGCTCGGACAGAGCCCGTCGGCTGGTCGAACAGGTCGGGGTTGTCCTTCGTGGCACGCCGCTGCTTGTCATCATCATGATCCTGTACTTCGGCCTGTCCGTTTCCAGTAGCGCGTTCGTCACGGCGACCATCGCACTCGGACTCCGGAGCGCCGCCTACCAGTCCCAGATCTTCCGCGGTGCGCTCCAGAGCGTCGACGATGGGCAACTGGAAGCGGCACGCGCCGTCGCAATGTCCCGGTTCGAAGCGATTCGGCACGTCGTCGTCCCGCAGGCGCTGCGCCGGAGCGTTCCGGGCTTCCAGAACGAGTTCACTATCGTCCTCAAGGACACGAGCATCGCTATCGTCATCGGTATTGGCGAACTCCTGACGACGGGCCAGAACCTCTACGAAGGCGGGCAGTCGACTGCGGCACTCGAGATATTCCTCGCCGTCAGCCTCGTCTACTTCGTGCTGACGTTCGCGACGAACCGGTCGCTCGACAGACTCAGCGACTACTACGCGGTACCGGAGGGAACGACATGACACAGCCACTACTCTCAATCGACGACCTGCACAAGTCCTACGGGAGCGAAGAAGTACTGGAAGGCGTTGGCCTCGAGATGGATCAGGGCGACGTGACGGTCCTCATCGGACCCAGTGGTTCGGGCAAATCCACGTTGCTCCGATGTGTGAACCGGCTAACCGAGATCAACAGTGGCCGGATTGCGCTCGACGGGGAAGACGTGACTGGGGCAGACACCGACGTCAACGAACTGCGAAAACAGGTCGGGATGGTGTTTCAGGATTTCAACCTCTTTGCGCACCTGACTGCGCTCGAAAACGTCACGCTCGGCCCAAAGAAAGTACTCGGGATGGACGCTGCTGACGCCGAGGCCGCCGGACGGACGCATCTCGAACAGGTCGGATTGCTGGAGCAGGCGGACTCATACCCCGCCGAACTCTCTGGCGGACAGAAACAGCGCGTCGGCATCGCTCGCGCACTCGCGATGGACCCGGAACTGCTGCTGTTCGACGAGCCAACCAGCGCGCTCGACCCCGAACTCGTTGGCGAGGTCGTTGAGGTGATGCGCGACCTCGCAGCGGAGGGCATCACGATGCTCGTGGTCAGTCACGAGATGGATTTCGCCCGGTCGGCCGCGTCTGACATCGTGTTCCTTGATGACGGCGAGGTCGTCGAACACGGCCCACCGGAGCAACTGTTCCAGAACCCCACAGCGGACCGAACCGAGCAGTTCCTGAGCAGATTGCACGCGCACGAGGAAACGGCATGAGCACAGCTGAATCCACAACATCACCGCTCCGGGACCGCGTCGGGACGGTTTTCACCGTCCGTCCACTCACAATCGGCCTGACGCTGTTCTGGATCTGGGTTCTGGCCCGGTGGACTACCGATTTCGTTCTCGCAGGAGTATTTGGACTCGACCGTGGCACACCGTTTCTCCCGGCGGCCCCGTTCCTGACAGCAGCGGATACCGTCGCATCGCTCGCCGCGCCGCTCGGTGCCGCCGAAGCGCCGCTGGCATGGTTCGCTGAGACGCTCCAGTTCGCCGCCGACGCGACGGCGTACCTGCCGGCGCTGGCACATGGCATCTGGACGACGGTCCTACTGACGGTCTTCAGTGTCTGTCTCGGATTCGCGCTGGCGCTCCCGCTCAGCGTCGTTCGCGTGTACGGAGGGCGGTGGGCACGGTGGCTCGCCCTATCCTACACTGAACTCATCCGCGGAACGCCGCTGCTCGCCCAGTTGTTCGTGCTTTACTTCGCGACCTCACTCACGCAGGTTCTCAGAGGCGTCCCGGGGGTCGGTGTCGGATTCATTCCAGCACAGGCGTTCTGGGTCGCCGTTATCAGCTTCACGCTGAACAGCGCCGCCTACCAGTCCGAATATCTGCGCGCGTCACTGGACTCGGTCGACGGCGGCCAGTTGACTGCCGCACGCGCAATTGGGCTCTCGAAGCTCGAAGGGATACGGTACGTTGTCGTTCCACAGGGTCTGCGACTCGCGCTTCCCAGCTGGACGAACGAACTCGTGTATCTCATCAAGTACTCCTCGCTGGCGAGTTTCATCACTGTTCAGGAACTGTACGGCAGGACAAGCACCCTCGCTAACGAGACGTACCAGTATACAGAACTGTTTGTGCTGGTGGCAATACTGTACCTGGCCCTCGTTGTGTCGGCATCAGCACTGATGGACCGCGTCGAATCGCACACTGCAACCGCCGGTGTCGGACACACTAGACAATGACCACTCTCTTAGGGCCCCCAACCAATCATTTCAGCACATCCCATGAGTCACACTGAAAGCGCCGGCGCACGACTGACGCTCGACCTGTGGCACCCGAACTGCTGGGCTATCGAAGCAACCGACCGCACCGATGGCGGTATCCTGGCACACACGGTGCAACAGACTGCACAGTCGCCGACAGCATCGGTCAACGGCGTGTTTACGGCGTACGGTGCCACGAAGTCGGCTGTCGAGGACTGTCTCGACGCAGTCCGCGCGTCGTCCCACGCTGGAGAGATACAGGAACTTCAGGCACGTGTCGGCCACAAGCGCGATGCGCCGGGCACCGTCGTCAGGCAGTTCCTGCTTGAGTACGACCCGGGTGAGTTGGTCTGTCCGACGCTACTTGAACACGGGTTCGTCCACAGCGCCCCCGTTCGCATCGAAGACGGCCGCGAACGGTGGCAGGTGAGTTTCACCGGCGAACGGCCCGAGATTCAGCCCGCACTCGATGCTGTTGAGGCTGATGCCGACGCTGACGTGTCGGTCGAATCCATCGTCACGCCGGACAGCGATACTGAGCGGTCAGTGGGTGGGCTGCGAACCGACTCGCTAACGCCGGCTCAGCGACGAGCCTTCGAAGCAGCCCGCGAAGCAGGCTACTACCAGTGGCCGCGCGGGATTTCGGTCCGCGAACTCGCCGCCGAGATGGATATCTCGAAGACGACGCTTCTCGAACATCTCCGAACCGCCGAGTCGAAACTTCTAGACCCTGAGTAGTTTCTCCAGATGGCCCTTCCTCCAGATAGCGTCTGATATGTGAGTGTGTGCGCTTAGTGCCGACAGTCTCTGGTTCTGCCCCCGTCTCAGTCCGTGATGTGCTATGCTGGCTTGCTGATTGGAAAGTGCCTGTCAACGGACTGTTCGACCGATTTCACCACAGGATCGTTCCACGGGGCAACCGGCGCATGGAACCCGCCTGTCCCGTATGCAATTAGCAAAGTAGTCATTGAGACTGCATAAATGCGAAGCAGAGTGCACCCAATTCGATATAGCGGTATGAAGTTTATTAGTTCAGCAGCGACCATCCCGAATGCGATTACGGTGTTAAACAATTGATTAAAAAATTACAATAGCGAGTAGATTTCAGCCTCGTACACATCCCTGACTCGGGTCCCCCACTCGTGGGTGTACGTGTCGATGACGTCTTGGGCCACGTCGCCTCTGAGGTATTTGACGACGCCGCGGTCGCCGGTCCGGTCCCGAAGATGCGTCGTGAAGAAGTGCCGGAAGTAGTGCGGCGTCACGTTCTCTTCGGCTCCCCCACCGTCCGTGTACCAACCGAACTCGCGGGCGTGGGATTCGACGATGTGGTGTACCATGTTCGGCGTGACCCGCTCTCCCCAACTGTCGCTTGTAGACACAAACAGCGGCGCTGCCGGGGACTGTGTGTCCGGCCGAATCGCGAGCCAGCGTCGCAGCACGGATGCCAGCTCGGCGTCGACTGGAATCGTCGTTTCCCGCTTCCGCTTGTTGGACGCGGTCCGTTCTTCTCCGTTGCTGGCCTCGCCACGGGCCGGGTCCGAGGCGACGAACAATGAGTCTGGACGCCCGTCGAGGCCCGCTCGGACCGGGATCTCCGGTCTGGGCCCGGGGGTTTCGAGGTTGAGGTCACGGATATCGAGGTTACACAGTTCGCCGGCCCGCATTCCCGTCTTCAACAGTGTCACTATGATAGCTCGCTCTAGCGGGTGCGAGACGCTGTCTACGAACGCACGCATCGACTGGAGGTCTATCTCCCGGCGGGTCGGGTCGGTGTTGATGGACTCATCCATCTCCTCCATGACCAGCGTCATCGGGTTCGATTCGAAGGCGCCTACCTGAGTCATGTATGCGAAAAACCGGTGCAGATAGGAGGCATACGTCGCGACAGTGCTTTCCTCGACATCACCACGGAGGCTGTGGACGTATGCCATGCAGTCCCGGTGCGAGGCCTCTCGGACAGGGAGGGGCTGGTGGCCGTCCGCCAGATAGGATTCGAAGTCCCGAAGGACGCGCTCGTAGGATGCACGAGTCCGGTCGCTCTTTCCGTGGTACGTGATGTCATCCAAGAAGTACCCGACTGGGTCCGACTCGGCGTCCGGTGTCGCTGTATCTGTGCTCATTCGTCTCGAACATACCCCCCGTGTCGCCCGCTGTACTGCACTTTGTTGTCTGACTGCAGTTCCTGCAGTACGTCTTCGAGTCGCTCCTCGATATCGTCGGTCAGCTCTGCGAGCAGGTCGTCCCACTCGTAGTAGTCCCCGTCAGCAAGGATCTCCTGGACCCGGTCTTTCAGCCCGTCACCCCCGGGGGTAGCGTCCGGAGAATGGGGTTCCTCACTATTGCTCCCAGCGGCGTCTGATTCAGTTGTCTCGGAGGCTGTTGACTCGAATCCGCTTCGACCCGCCTGTACCATCGTCCGGACGAACTCGCTTTGACTCATATCCAACTCCTCGGCGTGGGCCTGCCACTGTTCTTTCTGGTAGGCCGGAATGTACGTCCGAACCGTCGTCCGCTCACTACCACTGGACATATTTCACCCTCGGACGCCGGGGACTTCAATGTAGTCCCATACTTCGGGATAAAAGCCTTTATTTGGGTGTATAGTACCCCATTTCGCCGGCATTTGCTGCGTTACTGCAAAAAATTCTACATTTTGACGGGTAGTAAGCACACACTCACAAATATTAAAACAGGTGCAGATCACCGTACTCTCTCTGGTTGGTCCGCCTGCTCAACCAGATTCAGGTGGACGAAAGCAGACTGCCGCCTGTTAAGAGGACATCAATATTCGGCTTGGTGCAGTGAACGACCACGGGGTCGAGGCCAAGACTATACAGGATCCACTACTCGCCGAAGTCGAACCTATGGAGCTGGCAGTCTGTCTACCTGCTCGGCCTCACTGATTTCTCTGCACGGTTCGGTTGGCTCCTTGACCTTCCCACACTACGTAGCATCCACAGTCCCTCGGATGTGGTATGTGTCACTGTAGCTGGCATCCTCTCAGCGGAGAACGGCGGCAGTTTTCCTCTTGAGTCTCAGCCAGTCTAGTGTTC
The DNA here is from genome assembly GCF_011627385.1 of Haloarcula sp. R1-2. Taxonomy (NCBI): domain Archaea; kingdom Methanobacteriati; phylum Methanobacteriota; class Halobacteria; order Halobacteriales; family Haloarculaceae; genus Haloarcula; species Haloarcula sp. R1-2. The sequence goes on along the minus strand of NZ_JAANTG010000001.1, from coordinate 600,886 downwards.
CCGGACGCGAGATGCTTGTCACACAGGACGGTACTCCGGTCTATGCGCTAGTCTTTGAGACAATGAAGGGTAGACTCCAAATAGGCGTGGTCGTCTCGCTCAATCCCACGAGCCGCGTCGTCAGCTTGACTGCCTGTTTTGCGTGCCACTCCAGAACCGTTTCTGACAACGTACGGTCGGCTCGGCCTTTGATACATACCGGACAGTGAGCGTGGTCTTGATCCCCCGTCAACAGGCCTGCATCGCCCACTGCAGGCACTTCCGGCATCCTTCTCACCGAGAGACACTGAGTCCACGCTGCCCTCGTCCAGTCGTTCCAGGAGGGCGCGACATAGCGCTTCTAGAGCGTGGCGGCGTCGGGTCCGCTTCCGGGACAGTTGCCGGAAACGCTCGCTACTGCATTGGCCTCCTGTGGCCGTCCAGAAAACTCCGCCTTCCGTGGTTCCGAGCGATTCCGTTTCTCGGGCAACTTGGACTGTCACTGGGCGCTTTTCTGTCGTTTTACGGAACCGCTGGACCAACTCACAGCCTTCGTACAGGTATTGCTCGTCAGTCGTGGAGTACGGGAGACGAGAGTATGCGCACCAATGTCCGGAGCGCCATTTCGTCGGCCAGTAGCGTGTCCCGTGCCTCGCCAGAAACAGTCGCGGGTTGCAACGCTCGACAGGTGCACTCAGCCCCGTCGTGCCGTAGGTCCAGCCTGCTTCTTGTCGTCGGAATAATGTGGGTCACCAGCGGTTTCGAGCTGGAGACGCTTGGTGTGGTTGTATCAGTTTTCAATTGGACCCCATTCGGCACCTCAGACTCAGACTCAGACTGCTCGCCTCATTCGACGATGTATGAGTGCTGCGAATGCTACCTTTGCGTACACGCCAATCACGATCATTGCCACGGAAGTCCGGCGGGCTCGGTATCCTGTGACTGACGTATTCGGCTCGTCACGAGACCTGTTCGTATCGAAGAACCCGCGTAGCGCTTCGCTGTCTTTGTGTATCATCCGGAGAGTGTAGTGCACCGAGAATAGCCTTGTATTGGCTTCAAGCGACCCTGTCTCGGCGTGGCAGCTCCGCGCACGTAACACCAAACACCTCCGATAGATGGACTCCAGTATAACTCACGAGCACTAATATTGCTGAACCGAAACCCTCCTACATTAGCGTGTCGAGACTGAAGCTAGCGATATGCGTTCCCGACGACACGCGTTCTCTCAGGAGAGTGAGTCCGGTGGCTAACGACGCACTCGTCCTTTTGTTCATGATTGCGATTGTACTGGTAGTCATGGCTGTCACCCTTATTGGCGGGTTCTATCTGGTCAAATACCTCGTCGAGCGTACGTTTAATTCATAAGTTCGGGCCTGCTGGGGTTTCTGACTGTGGGGCTGACTGACTGATATTTCCGCGGGTGATCCATTCCATAATTACCGATGGTAATCTCTATACTCCACCCTCGGTGATCTACCCGGAACACATAAACTGTATGTGGCTATATCGAATTTGAGTTAGCACTACCTATTCAGATTGGAGAGCAATCCCTTGGGGAACGGCGGGCTATCTCACGCTGGCACGTCGACTGACTCCGGAAAAGGTGAGCCGGGCTCCCTCGTGGCGAGGACAGTCTCTCCCCACGAGCTACTTGAATTCAGCGTTGGCTCACCGTGAAAAACGATGGCTGTCAGCAGAAGCCGACGCTGTATAACCGCCTGTTCACCGTGAAATCAGCCGTCCCCATCTTCTCCGGTCGCCGCTCCCAGAATCGTCGTTTCGGTGTCGAAATACGTCGGCGCATCGGTGTCGATTTCGAATTCCAGAACGGTCTCAAGATCGCCGGAGCCCCCGGCGAGTTGTTCTGCAAGATCGGTATACCCCTCAGCGAGCGTTCGGTACTCGTCTAGTTCTGCCTGTTTCGCTTGCGCTTGCTCCTGCTTGGCCTCAATGTCTGCGACAGTCGCCTCCGCACTGGCGTCCGGTCGTTCGGGACCCCCAGCCAATGAGGCGCGCGCGTCAGCAGTGTCCTGTTCGATCTCCGCAAGTAAATCGGAAAGCTCCGCACTGCGCTGGTCCAGATGGCCCGCAAGAATCGCAGCTTGGGTTCGACAGTACTCGGCGAGTTCTGCTCGTGAGATATCGCCTGCGTCGTCGCTCATTGAATCTGGTACGACGCCAGCGCGAAAGTCGGTTTCGGTGAGAGCAGTGAGGCGGGTTACTCCTCTTCCTCTTCTCCGAGGCTCTGTGACGGACCGCCCGAGAAGACGAACTCGTGCTCGGCTTCAGTTTCGAAGCGGTTCAGGATGTCACCGAGTGGTTTCGCATATCGTTTGAGCTGCTCGGCTCGCGAGGACACTTCGTTGAGCTCTGCAGCCTGCTCTTCGGCTGCGCCGGCGACGGTCTGGGTTTCGGCCATCATCTGGTCACTCGTTTCGGCGGCTGACTGTAGCGTCGTCGCCACCGTCCGGAACCGCTCAAGCGAGTCGCCCAGATCGATGTCCGGATTATCCGCTTCCAACTCTTCGAGCGTGTCTACGAGGGTGTCGAGGTCCTCGGAGATGGTTGCGAGGCGGTCCTTCTGGTCGTAGGCGTCGTCGGAGATCTTCTGTGTCGATTCGGCGACCTGTTCGGACGCGTCACGGACGGACTCCGCACTCGACAGAACGACGTCTCCAGATTCCGCGACTTCGTCGGCGAAGCTGTTGAGCTGGCCGATGGTCTTTTCGAGTTCGTCGACCATGCCGTTGAATTCGCTGGCGATACGGTCCATCGACTCGTTCTCACCGTCTGTCGCCATTCGCTCAGTGAGGTTTCCAGCGGCCGTCTCCTCCATCACGTCGGAGAACTCCTCGGCCTTCTTCTGGAGGTACTTGTTGACTTCGAGGGCTTCGGCGCGGGAAACCTCCGCTTCCTTCTGTGCACGCTCGGCCTCGTTGATCTGTTCTTTGAGGGCGTCGCGCATATCAGCGAACCCGCTGTACAGGCGACCGATGTTGTCGATACGACTGGTAGCGATGTCGATGTCGAGGTTCCCCTGTCGCATCTGGTCCGTTTTTCGGGTCAGGCGGTCGATCGATGTTGCCGTGTTGTATCCGAGTATTGCACCGACACCTGCGATGAGCAACACCATCAGCGCCGTCCCGATGAGCCCGTACTGCTGGACGTTCTGGACGAAGCCAAAGACCGCGGAGTTGGGCGCGTGCACGAGGACGACCCAGTCTGTCCCCTGTATTGGTGCATAGCCAACGGTGTAGCGTTCACTGAGCACGTCGGCCGCCGGCATATCAGCGGTGACACCAGACTGCTGTTCCGAGGATCGGAGGCCGTTCGCTTCGCTGATCGGTTCGTTAGCGCGACTGTTCTCGCTGTACGACTGCAGCATATTCCCTCCGAGGCCGCGGCTCCCGTCTCTGGGTTCGTCGATCATGACGACCGCCGACCCGTTGACGACTTGGGTAAACCCGCCTTCAGCCCTGTTGTTCCCCTGAAGCGAGTTCGCGATCTCGTCAAGCGAGTATTCGATGAGGATATACCGATTCTGCGAGGCATCGACAGGGCTGACAAAGCCGACGACCGGGCCCGAGTTCGTCTGGTACACGTCGGAAACGACGACATCGCTTGCCGTTTCGAAGTTCGTACCGGTAAGCCAGGCCCTGCTCGTCGATTCGAGCGGTGAGTTGGTCAGCACCTGTGAGTTAGATGTGCTGGCGACAACTTGCGATTGGGCGGCATTGCGTTCAACCAGATGGATGTCGGCAGCATCTGCGGACAAAGCGGCTTTCCGATTGTTGAGTTCGATATCGATATCATCGGTATCACTACTGGCCCAGATGTCGTTGGAAGAGACGAACTGGGTCGATAGCCGGTTTCGGTCGACCCACTGTGACAGGATGTCAGCTTCCTGTGCAGCGGCGTTTTCGTAGTCACTCAGAACCTGTTGTTCCGTGTAGTTTTTGACCTGCTCTGTCGCGGCAAGGCCAACGAGACCAACCGACAGCGCCATAATAAAGAGGACGATACCGAATTTGAGTGCGAAGTTTCGCCGGATGGCATCCGGGACGACTGTCGCCAGAATCCCACCGGAGGCGTTCGAATCGTTCTCTGAACTGTCTGGTATCTGTGTCTCTCCTGAACTCATACTTAGCTCCCTCCAAGCGAGCAGTTAGCCGCTGGCCCGCTGTCGCACGCATATTGTACATCCGCTGGCTCCCCAATCAAGTCGTAGTAGGTGCCGTAGGATTGCTGTATCTCTGACTTCCCCCTTACAACCGGTACTTGACGCATCGCCTGATGGTCACAGGCCCGGAGCGTCTGCGGTCCGAGACCGGCGTCGTACTCGTGTCCTTCGAGCGCTCCGATGACGTCGATCGGGTTGAACGTTCCCGCCCGCTCGACTGCGCTGGCGTATTGCAACGTTTGCGTGTACGCGATGTGCGCTGCCCCCGATGGGGCTGCCGATTTCGAGGACCCTGTCGAACTGCCATACTCCTCACGGAACGTTTCTCGGAAGGTGTTAGACAGCGGCGAGTTGATCGCCGGACTCCAGGCGACTGTTCCGATAACGCCCTCTATCGCACCGCCTGCGGTCTCGGCAATCTCTCTCGAAGCCATCGGAAGGACGATATTCGATTCCGGGAACTCGTCTCGGAACGCTCTGAGTGCGTTTACTGCGTCGAGGCCGCCGAGCCCGAGGACGATCACGTCGAAATCAACCGACTTGATGTCTGCGGCGTACTGGGAATAATCGCTTGTCCCGACCTGTGCAGTCGTATCCCAGACAGGTGCCCAGCCGACATTCCCGAGGGCTGCATCCATATCGTCCCGGAGCGTCTGACCCCAGTCGTTGTCCTGAAATATCTTGACGTAATTGGCATCTTTTCCGAACTCGTCACTGAGGGCTGGGGCCAGCGCCTCGGCCGCCATGTGGTTGTTGAACATCTCGCGGAAGGAGTATCGGTTGCAGTCAGCACCCGTCAGCGAGTTCGTGTTAGCCATCGTCGCCATGTAGATAACCTGGTTCTGCGCAGCAACCTCCTGATTTGCCAGGCCAGCACTGCTTGATGTCCCACCAGCAAGCATAATCACCTCCTCACCATCAACAAGCCGCTGTGCGTTGCTTCGGGCAGTATCTGAACTTCCACCCGTGTCCTCGACAACGAATTCGACATCTTTGCCCAGAAGTCCGTCACCGTCCAGAGGCGAATTGTACTTCTCGCTTGTTACCCACCCACCACCGTTGTTAATGTGCTTGACCGCGAGTTTGAAACCGCGTATCTCCTGCTTACCGGCCGTTGAGTACGCCCCGGAGGAAGCAACGTTGAAACCGAACGTCACCGAATCCCCGGATACCGGAAAGTTTCCAACTGGAGTTGGGGTCGGCGTCCCGTCCCCATCTGTCACACCCTCGCTGCCACCACAGCCCGCAAGTCCGGCCAACCCGGCGGCACCAATCGAACGGAGTAGGTCTCGCCTAAAGACGGACGGCCCACCACCATTTCTCCCTGAATCCATACTGGCGTGTGTAAATTACTATAGCACATAAACTTTTGGAGAAAACTAATGCTGGCGGTACTCACCAATTAAAACTACGAAGTAACTGTCTATAATATAGTAAGAGGTGATTACCACCGCCGTCAGACGACTGGTTCTCCGGGATTTATACTAAGCCAGTGAGCAACGGTGGATATGACGGAGTTAGTTACGTTCGGTGAGACGATGTTGCGGTTATCGCCACCTGGCGACGAGCGACTGGAGACTGCAGACCAGTACGCCGTCAGGGCGGCTGGCGCGGAGTCGAACGTCGCAGTTGCTGCGCAACGGCTCGGAGTCGACGCGATGTGGGCGTCGAAACTCCCCGAGTCACCGGTCGGTCGCCGAGTCACGGGTGAACTCAAGCACCACGGCGTGTCGGTCGATGTTGCCTGGGACGACTCCGACAGCGCCCGACAGGGAACATACTATCTAGAACAGGGCAGCCCACCACGGGGCAACGACGTTATTTACGATCGCCAAAACGCCAGTGTCACAACCGCCACACCAGCTGAGCTTCCCACGGAGACCATCGCAGACGCCGCGGGGTTCCATACCTCGGGGATCACACCGGCGCTCTCGGAGACGCTCGAATCGACCACTGCTGACCTCCTTTCGCTCGCACAAGACGCGGGCACGACGACGAGCTTCGACCTGAACTACCGCTCGAAGCTCTGGACGCCGGCGGAAGCCCGTTCAGTTCTGACAGAGCTATTCCCGTCTGTCGACCTGCTCGTTGTTGCCGAACGCGATGCGAACGTCGTGTTGGACCGGACCGGCGACGCCGAAACGATCGCTCGGGACCTCGCCGCCGAGTATGGGTTCGAAGCGACAGTGATCACCCGCGGTAGCGATGGGGCGCTCGCGCTTGCTGATGGGACTGTAACGGAGCAACCGACGTTCGAGTCGACCGATGCGCACCCGGTTGGGACCGGCGACTCCTTTGTCGGTGGTTTCCTCTCGCAGTACCTCTCCGGTGGCACCGTTGCAGACGGGCTTGCTTGGGGTGCCGCGACGGCCGCACTCAAACGGACGATACCAGGCGATATTGCTGTCGTATCACCAGACGAAATCCGTTCTATTCTCAGCGGTGATACAGAAGCGATTTCGCGGTAGCTACGGCGTCCAGCAAGCTTCTTATCCCTTCGCGGGGAACGGCAGGGTATGATTAACTATGAACGCTGTAAACTGTGGCTCCCCGAATGCGGAGGTCACAATGCGTAGCGCAAAGATCGTCTGTACTCTTGGTCCTGCGTCGGACTCGGTCGACGACATCGCGTCACTCGCAAAAGCCGGTATGTCCGTTGCCAGACTGAACGCGAGCCACGGCTCGCCGGAACACCGCCGTGAAATGATCGATCGCATCCGGCAGGTGGACGAGGCAGTCGAGGAACCGGTCGCGGCCATGCTCGATATGCCTGGGCCGGAAGTCCGGACCGCGGAGATCGACGAACCGATTCAGCTCACGGAGGGGTCTACCATCCGGTATGTCGTCGGTGACGACGCGACGCCAGAAGAGGTCGGGCTTTCGCAGTCGATTACGGCAGTCGAGCCGGGCGACCGGGTGTTACTCGATGACGGCCGAATCGAGACGACCGTCGAACGTGTCGAGGACGAGACAGTGTTTGCGACCGTCGAGAACGGCGGCGAACTGGCCGCCCGCAAAGGCGTCAACGTTCCCGGCGTCGAACTCGACCTGCCGACGATTACGGAAAACGACGAACAAGAACTCGACGTGGCCGCCGAGAAGGAGCCTGATTTCGTGGCCGCCTCGTTTGTCCGTGACGGCGAGGATATCTACGAGATCAGCCAGGCACTCGAAGAGCGCGGTGTCGACATTCCGATCATCGCCAAGATTGAACGGGCCGGTGCCGTCGAAAACCTCGACTCGATCATCGACGAGGCCTATGGCGTGATGGTCGCCCGCGGTGACCTCGGCGTGGAGTGCCCCCTTGAGGATGTCCCTATCATTCAAAAGCGCATCATCCGCCGGTGTCACGAGGCCGGCGTCCCGGTCATCACGGCCACCGAGATGCTTGACTCGATGGTCCACTCCCGGCGGCCGACCCGCGCGGAGGCCTCAGACGTGGCAAACGCAGTTCTGGACGGTACCGATGCAGTGATGCTCTCTGGTGAGACGGCGATCGGTGACCACCCGGCCCGTGTCGTCGAGACGATGGACCGGATTATCCGCGATGTCGAGGGCAGCGAAGAGTACGCCGAATCCCGCGAACAGCGCGTTCCAAACGCCGGGGATACCCGAACAGACGCGCTCGCACGCTCGGGTCGGTTCCTCGCCCGCGACATCGGGGCGTCGGCGATTGTCGCCGCGTCCGAGTCTGGCTACACTGCCCTGAAATCGGCGAAATACCGGCCGTCGATTCCCATCGTCGCGTCGACACCGAGCGAGCGCGTCCGCCGAAAGCTCGCGCTCTCGTGGGGTATCACACCCGTAACGACCGAGTACACTACCGAGGGCGCTGATGCCGTCATCCAAACGGCAGTGCAGGCAGCCCTCGACACCGAGGCCGCGGACAGCGGTGACACGGTCGTCGTCCTCTCTGGGATGATGACCGAACTGGAGGGAATGAATACGGCGAATATGCTGAAAGTCCACGTTGCGGCCGAAACGGTCGCGAGCGGTCGGTCCATTGTTGATGGCCTAGTGACTGGCCCCGTCCATCGGATTTCGACGGCCCCGCCCCGGGAGTCGCCAGGTGACCTCTCGAACGTCCCCGAGGGGGCGATACTGGCGGTTCCAGAAGGGTTTGACGGCGAGTTCGTTGGCGACACCAGCCGCATCGGTGGCATCATCGACGGCCACGAGGGCGTCACGAGCTACGCAGCTATCGTCGCCCGCGAGCTTTCGATTCCGATGATATCGAACGCGGACCTGCCTGATGCTGTCTCCGACGGGTCGACTGTTACACTAGACTCCGAGCGCGGCGTCGTCTACGAGGAGTCCGTTGGACGAGAGGACATCTCAGGCAGGGAGCGAGACTACTGACCGCAGTAGAATCTGTGTAGTTAAGTATCGGTGGGGCAACCCTTCGACCAGCATGGGCGCTTACGCAGGGGTCGACCTCGGAGCGACACATATTCGCGCTGTTATCGGTGACGAGACGGGCTCGATAGTCTCGTCACACAAAACTGAAACACCACGTGGACCGGCGGGCATTGCGGTCACGGAGGCTGTCCTCGACGCGATCCGGCAGGCCTGTGACGCCGCCGACATCGCCCCCACAGACGTGGTTGCCGCCGGTATCGGATCCTTCGGCCCGATGGATCTGGCCGAAGGTGTCGTCGAAAACCCAGCGAACCTTCCAGACACCATCGACCGGATTCCGCTGACTGGGCCGGTCGAAAACCTCATCGGCAGCGAGCGAGTGTCGCTACACAACGACGCCAACGCCGGCGTCATCGGCGAACGGTTCTACTCGGACCGGAGCCCCGATGACATGGTGTATCTCACTATCTCATCCGGAGTCGGCGCTGGGGTCGCCGTTGACGGGAACATCCTGTCAGGCTGGGACGGCAACGCCGGCGAAGTCGGGCATCTGACCATCGATCCGCACGGTTTCATGACCTGTGGCTGTGGGCACGACGGCCACTGGGAGGCATATTGCTCGGGCGAGAACATTCCCCGGTATGCCACACAACTGCACCGAGAGGACCCCGTCGAGACGGCGCTCCCAATCGAGACTGAGGAGTTTTCGGCGGCAGATATCTTCGAGTATGCTGGTGAAGATGAGTTCGCGTCTCACGTTCTCGACCAGATCTGTCACTGGAACGCTATCGGCGTCGCGAACATCGTTCACGCGTACGCCCCCCTCGTCGTCTACGTCGGTGGGGCCGTTGCGCTCAACAACCCCGAGCAGGTACTAAATCCAATTCGGGAGCGGCTTGATGACATGGTGATGTCGAACATTCCGGACATCCAGTTGACGCAGTTCGGCGACGATGTCGTGGTTCGGGGCGCACTGGCGTCCGCGCTGACTGGCGGCACAGGCGACCCGTCACAGCGCGTGTAAAAAGCGTCGACCTGACCGCGGAACGTCGGCTACTGCTGCAGGTCGTACAGCCGCCGGAAGGCCGTTGGGGGGAACCGTGGTTCGACACGGCTCGGCGGGCGTCCCTGTCCGTTAGTGACCGTCGCCTCGACGCGGTCAACGACGCCGGATTCGGCCATTTCGTAGAGGAACCGCTTGACCGTCCCGGCCGAGAGATCGACTGAGTGTGACGACGCAATCGCCTCCGTCGTCGCTGTTACCGAGGAGCGTTCGCTCTCCTCCAGGTCGATGAGTTCCCTGAGAACGGTCTGTCGGTTCGTCGGCAGAGAGAGCACGACGCCCAGCGGAACGCAGGGGTCAGGTACCTCTGCGATGGCCGCGTCGACGTTGGCCTGTGTGATCCGGTCCTGTCCCCGTTCCTCGGCCAGCTCTGCAGCGATAAACAGCGCGGCGAGAGCGTCGTGAGCGTTTCCGTCCGCCCAGTCGGCGATCTGTCTCGCCAGACTGTGATCGAGTCCCTGCTGAGCCAGCCCGTTCGAGGTTCTGGTCATCAACACGTCGACGAGCATCTGCCGCTGGTAGCGGTCGATACTGATCGACTCGGCGGTGTACCGCGTCAGTTCAGTCGCTGACGGGTCATCACGGCCGATAGCGAGCCAGCTAACGTTGCTTGGTAAGCCAGCAAACAGGTCAACGAGGGCTGGAGCCTGAATACTCTCCGGCTCGCTGATGTGGTCGACTGCAATGACGATTCCTGTGCGTTGTTCTCGGACCAGATCGTGGAGTCGCGACTTGAGCGTCTCCGTCCCGATTCCGTGTTCTGGCACCGATTCGTCAACGAGTGCGTCCAGAACCGCGTGGTAGAACGCGAACTCGCTTGCGGTCTCTCGGGCGTTCACGTAGACGAACGACGGCGAGGTCGGTGGCTGTGCACGGGTCGTTGTGTGGATAATCGCCTGTTGCTCCGTTGGGAGCTGTTCTAAGTTGGCGAACAGCGCCGTGATAACCGCGGACTTCCCTGAACCGCAGGGGCCGTACACGTACGCGTTCGGCGGAAGCTGCCCATCGAACACTGGATCGAGGTGGTCGAGGAGCCGTTCGAGGACCGGCCCGCGGTCGGCCGGCTCCTCTATGTGGACGACCGGTGAGATAGACTCGTAATCCTGAATGAGCCGTGGCTCACCGTTCCGGCGTTGTCGACGCTTGATTCTCGCTTCAATGTCCATGCTTGGAAATTAGATCGTGTGTATATTCGATTGGACCTGTAAATAAAAAGCCGTATGAGTTCTTAGGGCAGGGGGACAGCTGCGGACGTCGTGAACACTCCAGCCAGTGCCAGAATGCCCAGGAGGAGGGTCGTCGTGATGATCGACGCGGCTGGCGGGTCGAAGTGCGTATCTGAGTGGGCGTAGAAGATACGCTGGTAGACCTCACCGAGCAGCGCACCCAGGATACCGAAGGCTGCACCGAGCACAAGTGCGACTAGGACACTCGCTCCGTCCGTCATCGCCATACTGGCGACGAACGTTGCCGGGAGCGTCATGTGGTGCGTAACCGGGAATTTCTCCACGCCGAGGTTCAGGAACAGCAGGCTCGCTGCTGAGATACCGAACGGGAGGAAGAGACTCCCCGTTTTCGCGAAGATGTACGCACCAAGGATGCCGGTAATGAGCCCGAGCATTGCGACGTGCGTCCACTTGTACTGGTGTGGGAGCCACGGTTCGACAGCCGGTCGTTCGGCGGCCATTCCACCATCCGTTGCGACTTCTTCACTGCTACTCGACCGCATCTTGCCGCTCTCGAATGGCGACATATCCAGCAGGCTGCTGCCGCGGACACGTCCGATAACCGGGTACCCGAAGACCAGACGGGCGATAACAGCCGTCAGGATGACACCTGCTGCAGGCGGGTCAATCGGAATCCCGAGTCCACCGGACGTCTGCCGGATTGCCATACCCAGGATACCGAAGACCCCACCGACAGCAAGGACATCCGGTCGAGTACCGAGGGCGTAGGCGATGTCCTTCGCTGGGTGGTAGTCACCGTCGTCCGGCTCGTACATACCGTCGTACTTCGCAGCGTACGCTGCTGCTGCCACACCACCGGCGAAGGCGACGTGCGGCCCGAACACGGGACCGAAGGCCAGTGGACCGACGATGCCAGCGCCGTAGCCACCGGCGGCACCTGCAATGACATCAGGCGAACCGCCGACAAATGACTCGGAGACGACGTTGCCGGCCTCTCCGATAAGCACCATGAAGCCGGTGAAACAGAACGCCGGGAGTGCACCGATAGAGGCCCCGAACGCGCCACCCGCGAACGCCGCGATGGCAAGGACGAGCATATCAACCGCCGTGAGTCCGAATGCGATTGCCATCTGTTATTCCTCCTGTGCCCAGTCGCGGGAACGGTCGACGGCGTCGTCCCAGCGATCGTACATCTTGTCTGCATCCTCGGCGTCCATCTCCGGCGAGAACTCCTCGTCGACCTGCCAGTTGTCGCGGAGTTCGTCGACAGTGTCCCAGTACCCAACGGCGAGGCCGGCTGCGTATGCCGACCCGAGGGCAGTGGTTTCGTCAACCTGCGGTCGAGCGATGTCCGTCTGGATGATGTCGGACTGGAGCTGACAGAGGAAGTTGTTCTTGACTGCACCACCGTCGACTCGCAGCGTCGTCATCTCGACACCGGAGTCTTCTTCCATCGCTTCCGCGAGGTCGCGGGTCTGGTACGCGATGGATTCCAGGGTCGCACGCACGATGTGCTCTTTTCGCGTTCCGCGGGTCATTCCGACAATCGTCCCGCGGGCGCGGCCGTCCCAGTGCGGAGCGCCGAGACCCGTGAAAGCCGGCACCATGTAGACACCGTCGGTTGATTCAACCGAGCGGGCCAGTTCCGCTGTCTGGGCGGCGTTGTTGATGAGGTCGACGTCCTCGAGCCATTCGATGGCCGCGCCGGCGATGAAGATGGAGCCTTCCAGCGCGTACTGGACGGGCTCACCGGACATCTGGAAGCCGACGGTCGTCAGCAGGCCGTTATCCGAGGCGACTGCTTCGGAGCCAGTGTTCATCAGGTAGAACGCGCCGGTGCCGTAGGTGTTCTTCGCATCACCCTTATCGAAGCAGGTCTGGCCGAACAGTGCGGCCTGCTGGTCACCCAGCGCGCCTGCAACGGGGACTTCCTCTTCGAGGAAGCCGTCCGCGTCGGTGTGCCCGTACAGACTCTCGTCCGAGGACGGGCGGACTTCCGGAACCATGGACTCCGGAACGCCGAACTCTTCGAGGAGTTCATCGTCCCACTCCATGTCGTGGATGTTGTACAGCATCGTCCGCGATGCGTTCGAGACATCCGTGATGTGGTTGCCGGTGAGCTTGTAGATGAGCCACGCGTCGATGGTCCCCATCAGGAGTTCACCGTCTTCGGCTCGCTCACGGAGGTCAGCGCCGCGCGAGCTCTGCATCTTGAGCGGCTCCGCGTTGTCGAGGATCCATTCGGTCTTGGTCGCCGAGAAGTAGGCGTCACATTCCAGCCCGGTCTTCCCCCGGATCCATTCGACTTTGTCCTCTTCCTGAATTTCCTCGACGCGGTCGGTGGTTCGGCGGTCCTGCCAGACCAGCGCGTTGTGGACCGGTTTGCCGGTCTCCTTGTCCCAGACGATCGTCGTCTCACGCTGGTTCGTGATGCCAAGTGCCTCAAGCTGTTCGGCACCGACACCTGCATCCGCCAGCCCCTTCGTCACGACTTCCTGCGTGTTTTCCCAGATTTCGACGGGGTCGTGCTCAACCCAGCCGGGCTCCGGGTAAATCTGTTCGTGCTTCTCGTAGGCATTCGCAACGACCTGACCGCTGTGGTCGAACACCATGAAGCGGGTACCGGTCGTTCCCTGATCGATCGCGCCAACGTATGTGTCTGCCATTGTTGTGTTCTCCGTGGTGGAGGTAGCTTATTTATGAAAGCTACCACCTTGCCAGTAAACAACATAGTGAACCATTATAAAGATTACTAATGGTGATGTTTGGCGAGTAAAGAAAGAATATGACGGTGCTACCGGCCGGAATCGTACCGTTCAAGCTGTTTTGTGACCTGTGTGTCGAGTCGCTTGAGCGCGGACGGGACCGAATCGGGTCCGTCCATACTGTCGGCGGCGTCTTCGATGATCGTTCGCACTGTGTCGAACGGGCCTATCTGCGCGCCCCGCGTCGCCGTGGTGTCACGTGTCTCCGTGAGCTGGTCGAACGCCGTCCTGTAGTGTGGGTTCTGTTCGAACCAGTCCGCCGACCGGAGCTGTGGAATCGCATCCGCGTGCACTGGGAAGTAGCCGGTTTCCTGATGCCACCGACGCTGTTGAGCGGGTTCAGTGAGCCAGGTGAGGAATTCACCCACAGCCTCGTGAACCCCCTCGGAAACTTCGTCACCGACCCAGAGCGATGCGCCGCCGACGAGTACGCCGGTCCGGTCGTCAAGGACGGGGAATCGGCCGGTCCCGACATCGAAGTCGGCGCTGCTTTCGATACTGTTCAGCGACGATGTCGAGCCGATCAGCATCGCGGCGTTCTCCTCAGCGAAATGGATTCGAGCCGCGCCTCTGGCCTCAATACCGGGGTCGTGGTACAGGCCGTCCGCTTCGAGGCCCTGCCACCAGTCGAATAAGTTGTGGGCGAACTCGCCATCGAGATAGCTCTCCGTCGGTGCCCCGGACCGCCCGTTGTTCTTGTCTACGAGGAGTTGGTCGGCCTCGGCAAACCACTGCTCGACGAACCATGAGTAGTTCGCAAACGTGATCCCAGCATCCACGCCACCCCTGTCGACGAGCGTCTCAGCCGCGCTCCGAACGTCAGCGAGAGTTTCTGGCGGCGAATCAGGGTCAAGTCCAGCCTGTTTGAACGCATCGCGGTTGTACGCCATCACCGGGTTCGACGCGTTGAACGGGAGCGAGTGGAGCGTCCCGTCGAACCGGTAGTAGTTCGTCACCGGGTCGAGCAGTGAGTCGATGTGGGCTGTCGGGAGGAGTTCCTCGACAGGTCTAAAGTATCCACTGTCGTGCGCACGCGTGGTGCCGATCTCAAATATCTGTGCGATTGCCGGTGGATTACCGTTTTCAGCGGCGTTTAGCGTCGCATCGAGCGTCCCGCGGTAGCTCCCTTTCGACCGCAGTGCGAGGCTGATGCCGTCAGTCTGTGATTCGAACTCGCGAACGAGCTCTTCCAGCAGTAACGCTTTCTCACCGCCCATTGCGTGCCAGAACTCGACGACGGTCCCGTTCGTGTTGGCCGCCGCCGCACCGGTCGCCAGTTCAAAGGAATCGAGTGATGCATCCAGTGACTCGGCTCGCTCGGTGAGCGTCGAGACACGCGTCGAGACCTCCGCGAGTTCCGTCGTCTGGTCCGCTGCGGCGTCAGCGGCGACGGCCGCTTCTTCGGCCGTCCGGGCGCTTATCCCCTCGACATCGTCGACCATCGACACGACTTCCTGTGTGGAATCGGCCTGCGTATCCGTCGCATCATCGATTTCCTGTACGCTCGAATCGACCTCTTCGACCATCGAAACGACGGCATCCAGTTCGTCGAGTGCGCTGGCGACTGACGAGCGGGTATCTTCGACACTGTCTCGAGTGTCGTGCATCTCCGAAACCGTTGCGTCAGCCTGTTCGTGAACTTCTTGGATGGAGGTCGCGATCTCGTCGGTCGCTTCCTTTGTCTCGGTTGCGAGCGATTTGACCTCCTCGGCTACAACAGCGAATCCGTCGCCGGATTCCCCTGCTCGGGCCGCTTCGATGTTGGCGTTCAGCGCCAGCATGTTGGTCTGGTCCGCGACGTCCGTGATGAAATCAACAATCTCCTCGATGTCCGACAGCAGGTCGTTTAGCTGTTCGACCTTGTCGACGGTCGCTTCGGCGTTGTCGGTCAACTGGTCAAGCGTCGTCATTGCCGAGGATGCCGACTCCAGTGCGGATTCGCCTCGAACGCTGGCTTTGCCTGACGTGTCCGCGACCTCGTTTGCGGCGCTCGCTATCTCCTCAATCGTCGCCGAGAGGTTCCGCATCTCGTCGGAGATCGACTGTATCTCGTCTCGCTGCTCGTCCGAACCGGTAGAAATCTCTCCGACAGCACCGCTCACGTCCCGGCTAGCTGATTTGACTGATCCGAGGCGGGTGTCGACCTGCTCCGTTGCGGCGGTCACCTGCTCGCTGAACGATGCCATCCGGTCGACGGTGTCTGTCCACTCCCGGAGCAGTTCATCGTATGCCTCATACAGCGGTGCAGCCGTCTCAATCGGCGGCTCTCCCGGTTTCACGGTGAGGTCGCCGTCGGCGTTTTCTCTGGCAACAGTGGCGAGGTGGTCGACAGCGGTTTCGAGCGCCCGGCGGTCTGCCCGCTCCTGTTCGAGTTCCGCCGCCAGTTGCTCACACTGTGCTTTCAGTTCCGCCCGTTCGGGGTCGGGTTCCGTTTCCCCGGCCGCTTGTTCTTCTTGGAGGGCTTCTGTTGACGGCCGTCCACGCTCTGACTCGCTTCCATCCCGCCCCTCTGTGACGCCACCGTCGGTGCGTTCCCCGTCAGGCGGGCCGTCTTCTGAATCAAGTGGGTTCCATTTACTCATTGTCACTCCCGTTGGCCAAACGGCCAACACGGTCTCGGGGACAATCAACTATCAAAATATATAATAGTTACTGTTGGGTGGGTAGCGGTGATAATTAAAGTTTGAGAAGGTAAAATACTGTCAGAGTCCGTCATTATAGCTCTAGAATTTTAATATTCGATTTTATTTTCCACATTCGAGTAGTTGTGTACGATCACTCGGACAACTGTCAGTCGAAACATTCCATGTCAGGCGTTTACAATTGACAGTACAGTTCGTCGGTATTCCTCATGATTACATAGAAAATTTACTACCCAAGCACCAGCAACGGTAAAGTGAAGTGTGTGCGCTCCAAAATCACGGAAAGATAGATGGGACCGACACCACACATCGCCGTCATCGGTGGCGGCTCGACTGGGGCGGGCATCGCGCGGGACCTCGCGATGCGCGGGCTCGACGTAACCCTCGTAGAACAGGGGAATCTGACCCACGGGACCACCGGTCGAATGCATGGGCTGCTCCATAGTGGCGGGCGGTACGCCGTTTCGGACCAGGCCAGTGCGACCGAGTGTATCGAGGAAAATCGAGTTCTGCGAGATATCGCAAGCCACTGTGTCGAAATGACCGGTGGCCTGTTCGTCAAGCGACCTGAGGACTCCGAGGAGTACTTCCAGAAGAAGCTCAACGGCTGTGAGGAATGCGGCATTCCCGCCGAAGTCGTCTCTGGCGAGGAAGCCCGCGCGATGGAGCCACATCTTGCCAAGGACATCGACAAGGCAATCAGCGTCCCTGACGGCGCTATCGACCCGTTCCGGCTGGTCGTCGCGAACGCCGCGAGCGCACAGGAGCACGGCGCACGCATCGAGACACACACCAAAGTCACTGACCTCCTCGTCGAGAGCGGCGAGGTCGTCGGTATCGAGGTCGAACACGACTCTGGCCCCGGGAAGCGAGTTCATGGCACTGAAGGCGGGACCGAGCAGATCCGGGCCGACTACGTCGTGAACGCGACAGGAGCTTGGGCCGGTCGCATCGGCGACATGGCCGGATTGGACATCGAGGTCCGCCCATCCAAGGGCGTCATGACCATCATGAACATCCGTCAGGTCGACACCGTCATCAACCGCTGTCGGCCCAAGGGCGACGCCGACATCGTCGTGCCCCACGAGACGACCGCGATTCTTGGCACGACCGACGAAGAGGTCGAGGACCCCGAGGACTACCCCGAAGAGCAGTGGGAAGTCGACATGATGATCGACACCCTCTCGGAGCTGATTCCGATGCTCGATGAGGCCCGGACCATCCGCTCGTTCTGGGGCGTCCGTCCGCTGTATGAACCGCCGGATGTCGGTAGCGACGACCCGACCGACATCACGCGGGACTTCTTCCTGCTCGACCACGACGAGCGCGACGACCTGCCCGGCATGACCAGCATCGTCGGCGGGAAATTCACCACCTACCGAATGATGGGTGAGCAGATCGCTGACCACGTCTGTGGGAAGTTCGGCATCGACGCTGACTGTCGGACCGCCGACGAGCCGCTTCCGGGCAGCGAGGACTTCTCTGTGCTACGGGATTACATGGACGAGTTCGGGCTCCGGTCGCCGATCGGTCGTCGGAGCGTTGAACGGCTCGGCTCCCGGGCTGATGACGTGCTCAAGACCGACGGGCCGAACCCGACAGTCTGTGCGTGTGAAGGCGTTACCCGCGCCGAAATTCAAGACGCTATCGGGGGCTCGGGCTCGGACCTCAACGCTGTCCGCATCCGGACCCGTGCGTCGATGGGCAACTGTCAGGGCGGCTTCTGCTCGCACCGGATGGCGAGTGAACTCCACTCGGAGTACGACGAGCCAGTTGTCCGGGAGGCCTGGGACGAACTGCTTCAGGAACGCTGGAAGGGGCAGCGACACGCCCTCTGGGGCGAACAGCTCTCTCAGGCAGCCCTGAACTACGCACTGCACGCTACCACGCAGAACCGCGACCAGGACCCGGCGGACGGCGAGCCGGTCGACTTCTCGGCGTTCGATTCGGGCCGCGGACAAACAGGCGGCAGCGTGGATAGCGCAGACGTGGCCGCCGACGGAGGGACAAATGGCTATTGAGTCGGAGGTACTCGTCATCGGCGGCGGCCTCGGCGGGCTGACCAGCGCACTGGCGGCCGCCCGCGAGGGAGCCGACGTGCGACTGGTTTCGTATAAACAGAGCACGCTCCGACAGGCGTCGGGTCTGGTAGACGTGCTCGGCTACACACCGGACGGCGACGGCCCGCTAACCGACCCGTACGAGGCGATCCCGTCACTGCCGGAGGCACATCCCTACCGAAAGGTCGGCGTCCAGACGGTCCGGGACGCACTGTCGCTGTTCGACGATGCGGTCCCGACCTACGAAGGTGAGCACACGGACACGAACGCACTCCTGCCGACCCACGGCGGAAGTATCAAACCGACTGCCCGCTACCCGGCCGGAGCCAGCGCCGGTCTCGCCAGCGACACCCGCGACACGCTGCTGGTCGGCATCGAGGAAATGGTCGACTTCGACGCGCCCCACGTCGCTGCCCATCTCGACGCAACGGGCGTGCCATTCGATGTCCGCGGCGAGACCATCCGGTTCCCGGGCGACCTGCGCGCGGACGCGAAGGTCACGCGGTACGCAAAACTGCTCGACACCAACAGCGAGGTGGCAGTTCGCGGGCGAATGGTCCCGGCCCGCGAGGCGCTCGCCCAGCGCGTGAACCCGTTGCTGGAGGACGAAGAGCGGGTCGGCTTCCCGGCGATTCTCGGCGACGACAACCCCGGTGCGATCCGTGATGCACTGGGCGACCACCTCGGCGTCGACGTGTTCGAGGTCCCGATGGGGCCGCCGTCGCTACCCGGCCTCCGACTGGAGGACGCGCTGTTCTCGGCACTGGACGAGGCCGGGGCCAGCATCGAGACCGGCAATCCAGTCGTCGATTTCGACGGTGAGGACCGTATCGAGAAGGTATTCATCGAGAAGAACGGCGCGAAGATACCCAACAGCGCCGACCAGTACGTTCTCGCGACCGGTGGCTTCGTCGGCAAGGGCGTCGAGTCCGACCGCGAGGGCGTGTACGAACCGGTGTTCGACTGCCACATCCCCCACGCCGCGGACCGCTATGACTGGTTCGAGGGTGAACTGTTCGGCGACCACGAGTTCGCCCGCTACGGCGTGGCGACCGACGACGACCTTCGACCCCTCGATGCGAGCGAGCACAGCGAGTTCGAGAACCTGCGCGCTGCCGGCTCCGTACTGGGCGGCTATGATTTCGCCGCTGAGAAATCCGGTAGCGGGGTCTCGATCGCAACAGGCTACGCGGCGGGCCAGCGCGCCGCACAGGAAGCACGATGAGTGACGCTGAAACCCCACCAGAGACAGAGTTTGACCCGGTAGCACCGAACACAGGCGAGGAGTTCGAACCAGTTGATGTCTTCCCCGACAGCGACGACTTCGACCTCCGGCCCGGCGCGGACTCCTGTTTCAAATGCTCGACCTGCGACACGAACTGCCCCGTCGCGGAGGTCGACGACGACTTCCCCGGCCCAAAGTTTCAGGGCCCCGAGCAGTGGCGGCTCAAGCAGTCCGACGACGACCACGAGATTGACGACTCGGTGATGGACTGCTCGAACTGCATGCGCTGTGACAACGCCTGCCCATCGGGCGTCCCGCTCAGCCAGATGCACAACACCGCTCGCGGGGAGTACGTCAGCGAGCAGATGGACAAGCTCTCCGTCGAGTACATCCGGAACCGCATCCTCGCGAACTACCGCACCTCCGCGTTCTTCGCGAGCAAGGTTCCGCGGCTGGCGAACTTCGCCATGAACTTCGGGCCGGCCCGCTGGGTCATGGAGAAGACGCTCGGTGTCACCAGCGAGCGTGACTTCCCAGAATTCGCAAAACAGACCTTCCGCGAGTGGTGGGCCGACCGTGGCGGTCAGGTCCAGTCGCGAGAGAACGCGAAGGCAGCCCGCAAACGTCGCGGGCTCCCCGAGGACGCCGACAAAAAAGTGGCGTACTTCCACGGCTGTTACTCCAACTACAACACGCCGGAGGTCGGCAAGGCGATGGTCCGCGTGTACGAGGAGTTCGGCTACGAGGTTGTGGCACCCGAACAGAAGTGTTCCGGGACGCCGATGTTCGCCAACGGGATGCTCGACGACGCCCGCCGCCACGCCGAGACGAACGTCTCGTCGATGTCCGAACTCGTCGACGAGGGATACCACGCCATTGCCTCCTGTACCTCGTGTTCGATGGCGCTCCGACAGGAGTACCCCGAACTGTTCGACATCGACGGCATCGACAAGGTCGCCGAGAACACCTTCGAGGCCGTCGAGTACCTTCGCATCCACGAGGACCTCAAGGACGAAGTGCAGGCGGCCGACGTGGACGGCGACCTCGCCGAGGAATTCGCCTACCACGCGCCGTGTCACTCGCGCAACCAGGGACTCGACCGCCAGGCCGTCGAACTGTTCCGCGACCTCGACGGCGCTGAGGTCGAGGACGTGGGTGACTCCTGTTCCGGCATCTCGGGGACCTACGGCTGGAAAGAGGAGAAATACGAGAAGTCGATGGAGATCGGCGAGGAGATGTTCGAGCACATGGAACACGCCGAAGGCGAAACCGGCATGACCGAGTGCCCGACCTGCGCGATGCAGATGGAACACGGCAGCGGCTACGAGATCCGACATCCGCTCGAACTCCTCGAAGCTGCGCTGGTGGAGTAACGTCCGGCCGACAGTTCACGGGCTGCCGCCGTGATTGAGACGGTCAGTCGGTCCCGGATGTCTCTCCCCAGGTCCACTCGTCGAGTTCCGTCTTCGGTGCCGCTTCCTGTTCTGTCTCTCCGTCGTCCCGCTCTGTTGGTGCATCTGTAGCCTGTGACTCCGCTGTCGAGTCGCTCGACTCTTGCTCGGTTCTGAGTCCACCCTGTTGCCGGGCGTAATCGACGAGCTCCCGTACGGCTGCCCGGTCGGCAGCGAGGTTTGTGACCGCGTACTCACACCGGTCCGTCTCGAAGACCACAGTGTATGTTCCCTCGCGGACGATGTGGACTGACTCTAGACGGTCATACGGGAGCGTCAGTTGCTCGCTCGACACTGTGCCGGTCCGCGTGTCGATGGTAATCGTATCGGAGTCGAGACTGAGTGACAGCGCCACGATGTCCGCTTCGGTCTCCCCAGAGATTCTCACACGGTTCGGTTCGAACGCGTCTTCGTCGGGCTTGTCTGTCATTGACTTTCGTGACTCTCGCGGCCAGTTGCCGCCGGCAAATCTGCTGGTAACAGTTCAACGATAAGATGCTTTATCGGGAATCGATCTCTGCGTCCCGTTTACGTTGGTCCAGAATCTCGTTGAATCGCATCGCTAACTCCGCCAGCTGTGGGTCGTCTACGTTTTCCTCAAGCCGGCTGTCGTCGTTACCGTTCGAAATTTCGACAGTCGTTTCACAGTACTGTGCGACGACTTCCGCAGAGACCCCATGCTGCCGGTCTAGCTGCTCTGAATCGCGTAACACGGCGAGCGCTCGGTATATGTCCCCCACGTCGTCCGTCCGGTTCGTCGCAAGGTCGACGTCAAGCTCTCCCTGCTCAATCTGGCGCGCCTGCGCAGCGAGTGTCTCTACGGCTGCAGTCCGCTCCCGGCCGATGATCGTCGCCACGAACAGCAACGCAACTGCGACGATCAACAGTATACTCACGAGTCCCGAGAGAAGCATCGACTGCTGTGAACCGCTCATTTCGGGCGCCAGATTGGTGTACACATTCACCACCGCCAGCGTAGCCAACACAAGAACCAACACCGCTCCTACCCCCAAGGTCCGACCGTACGAGCCGCTCCGCTTGGTTACTGCCGACATATAGCCTCCCTAGGGATTTTTCTCGGATAAAACCGGTGTATATGGTATATACATGGAGGTACCAGTGTCAGTCACTTGGCGGGAGCTACGGACCAGCTGTCGACGAACGTCTCAACCGAATTGTATCTGACAAGCAGAATCGACATAAATCCGACTTTGGCAATGGTGTCAAGAACTGCAACGAGGAAGTTCAGGTCAGGGACCTGAATGATTCCCGCCCCGAGAGGACCCAGAAAGTAGACAACCGGATAGAGTGACCACGTCACGACAGTCAAGTCTCGGAGGCTCTGGAACAGGCTGCGGACGCTCGCTGTTGCAGCCTTAATCTTCCGGGCAAACGTTTTGATATACAAATAGAGTAGCCCGATGAATGCGACCGTGGACACGGCGAAGGCAATCCACCGGAGCGACCCCGACATACTGACGAAGCCGTATCCCACGCCGATCATCACCACGTTTGCGGCCACTGCGAGCCGCCGCGTCTGCGTGTCGACGCCAGCCAGCCGTGCGAGATAGTACGTGATGATCGGCGTTGAGACGATCCAATCGGCAAACCTGAGCGTCGTGATGCTAACCGTGTCCCCGAGCTGGCCGCCCGCTGTGAGTGCCATCGCCACGTATGCCGCTCCCGCGACTGAGGTGTGTATCGGCGGCAGGTAGTAGAACGAGGACCTGATATTACCCCTCGTTGCAGCGAACCACACGAAGACAACAGCTGACATGAAAAACGCCCCAGCCCCAGCCCCGTACCAAACGATCTCTTGTGCCATATCGTTTCGCAGGACTGCTCAGACTTCAACATTTGTGTATCTGGTACGTACTATGGTAGTATTCGGGATACGAGATGCGCGGCTGGCGAACGATATCGCGGTATAGACGCCTGAAAAGCGACCCTGAAATGGAGTTGTACACCTCCTCGCTACTCGTCGCCGCGGACGAACGTGACCGGACACGGCGCGTTCAGCATGACTTCCTGTGCTGTGGAGCCGAAGACGGCCTTCCCGGTCGGCGAGCGCTTTCGGCCGCCGACGACGGCGAGATCCGAGTTCGTCACTTCGGCGAGGCTAACGATCTGCTCGCCGTGGTTGCCAACGGCACCGCGGACCTGTGTGGACAGACCAGCGTCGTCAAACCGTGAGACGAGCTCCCGGACTGTTGTGTGGCGGTCGGCGACCTCGTCGGGGTCGGCTTCGCCGGTCGAT
This sequence comes from Haloarcula sp. R1-2, assembly GCF_011627385.1. Taxonomy (NCBI): domain Archaea; kingdom Methanobacteriati; phylum Methanobacteriota; class Halobacteria; order Halobacteriales; family Haloarculaceae; genus Haloarcula; species Haloarcula sp. R1-2. The sequence continues at coordinate 577,715 of NZ_JAANTG010000001.1, read as the reverse complement.
TCGAATTCGAGCCTGTCGACGACGCCGTCGTACTGGTCGTCGGTGAATACGTGTGCGACGATAACCGTCGCATCGGCCGGGCTCGCGATATCAAGCACGGCGTCAGCGAGTTCGTCGATTCGGTCGGCGTCGTTTGGTCCAACTGCGAGAAGAACTGTTTCGAGTGCCATACCGGCTACTCCGTGGGCAGACGCGTAAATCCTTCGATGGGTACTACCTTTGTAGTAAGTCGTTACAACGACGCATTGGCCGGCGTCGTTCAGTGGCTCACCCGGTGTTTTTCATTCCGGCCGCGATACCCTGAACGGTCAGCCGCAGGGTCCGGCGCTCGGTTTCAGTCCGGTGGGACTGCTTGAGCAGACGGACCTGCAACAGGTTCAGTGGGTCGACGTACGGGTTCCGGCGCTCCAAGTTCTCTTCGAGCCAGTCCCGCGAGAGCAGGCCGTCCTGCCCGGTGATTTCGAGCACCTTCGCGACGGTGTTCTCGTACTCCTCGACGATACGCGGGTAGATGCGCTCGCGGAGTTCGGGGTCAGCGAGGTCGGCGTACTCCTCGGCGATTCCGAGGTCAGTTCGGGCGAGCGCCAGCGACGCGTTGTCGAGTTTCGTCCGGAAGAACGGCCAGTTCTCGTACATCTCTTGTAAGGTTTCCATGTCGCCGCCATTTTCCAGATAGGCGTCCAGCCCGGTCGAGATCGAGTACCAGCCAGGGATGATACAGCGGGCCTGCGTCCAGGAGAACACCCACGGAATGGCACGGAGGTCCTCGACACTGCGGTCCTCACTTCGGGAAGCCGGCCGCGAGCCCATATTGAGGTTCTCGATGACGGTGATCGGCGTCGCCTGCTCGAAGAACTCGACGAAGCCGTCGGTCTCAAGCAGGTCCTGATACTCGTCGCGGGCGGCGTCGGCCGCTGTCTCCATCGCCTCCGCCCACTCGTCGGGAATCTCCTCGACGGGCTCCTCGATTGCGTTTTGCCGCGCCCGTATCTGGGCGTTGAGCATCTGTTCGAGGTTCCGCTCGGCGATGTCGTGGTTGGCGTACTTCTCGGCGATGGCCTCGCCCTGCTCGGTGAACTTGATCTGGCCGGTCACCGTCTCGTTTGGCAGGGCCAGCATGGCGTCGTTCATCGGACCGCCACCGCGGGAGATAGAGCCACCGCGGCCGTGGAACAGGCGCATCTCCACGTCGTAGTCATCGGTGATGTCCGCCAGTCGTTTCTGGTTGTTGTACAGCGACCAGTTGGCGGCGAGGAAGCCGTTCTCCTTGTTCGAGTCGGAGTAGCCAAGCATGATCTCCTGAATGTTGTCCCGGGCTTCCAGCGCCTGGGAGTAGGCCTCGTTCTCGAACAGCGTGCCCATGATGCGGCGGGCTCCGGAGAGTGCATACTCCGATTCCAGCAGCGGGACCACGTCGAACCCGCAGTAGCCGGGTAGGTCGACGATGTCGACCTGGTCAGCGAGGAACAGCACTTCCAGCGCGTGGCTGGGCTCTTCACACCACGAGATAGCGTAGGTGTCGATGGCGTCGATGCCGAACTCGTTTTGCCAGTCGGCGGTCGCACGGAAGCGGTCGAGGACGCGGGTAGCGTCCTCCGAGAGACCCTCGGTGTCTTCCATGTCGATAACGGTGTTATCCTGGAGGATGGCCTCGGTCAGGAACTCGACGCGCTCGTCCTCGTCCATCGACGCGTAGTCGATGCCTTGCCGGTCGACAGCTTCGGCGATGGCGTCGGTATGCATCTTCCGGTGGTCGCGCAGGTCGAGGCTGGCGAGGGTGAAGCCGAACGTCTCGACCTTTCGGATCAGTGGGTCGACGTGGGCCTCGGCGATGACCTCGGCGTCGTTTTCCCGGAGGCTGTCGGCGATGACGCGGAGGTCGGTCAGCAGTTCTTCCTCGCTCTCGTAGCCGCCTTGGCGGACGTCGCTGACCCGGATGACGGATTCGCGCATCAGCCGGAGCTTCTGGCGGTAGGGCTCGTCGGGATACCGCTCTTCGGCTTCCTTGGCGACGCCAGGGAGCTTGGACTTGTGACGGTCCAGTCGCTCGTTGAACAGCGCGTCGGTCGCGATGTTCGAGGCATCCTGACTCAGCACGCCGGAGAGTTCCTTGAGCTTGGTGCGGTACAGCGGCAGTACAGTCTCGCGCTGGCGCTCCAGCGTCTCCTCGGTCACGTCGGTCGTGACAAACGGGTTGCCGTCGCGGTCGGAGCCGGCCCACGAGCGGAACTCGTAGAGCGTGTCGATGTCGATGTCCTCGTCGTACACGTCTTCGAGGGTGTGTTCGAGTTCGTCGTACACCTCGTCGATAACGTCGAAGAGAACGTTTTCAAGGTACCACTGGACGTTTAGCGCTTCGTCGGTGACCTCCGGGCGGCGGTCCCGGACCTGCGGAGTCTGCCAGAGGCTCGTCACTTCGGCGTCGAGGTTGCGCTCGATCCGCTTTTGTTCGCGGTCGGTAAGCCGCCGCTCGTCGAGTCGTTCGATGTCGCGGGCGACCGACCGGAGCTTCGCCTTCACCGTCTTCCGGCGGGCCTCGGTCGGGTGGGCCGTGAACGTCGGCTGGATGAGTACGTCCTCGAGTACCTGCTCGAACTCCGCCGGGTCTGCGCCGCGTTCGGCCAGGTCCCGGACGGCTTCCTCGACGCTGTCGGCCAGCACATCCCCCTGGCTGCCCTCTCGGATTTCGCGGACCCGTTCGCGTTCCTCAGCGAGATTGATAAGCTCGAAGTACGTCGTAAACGCGCGTGCGACAATGTCCTGCGTTTCCGGATTCAGTCGGTTCAGCGCCCGGTGGACCTCGTCCCGTGTCTCGGCGTCACCGCGCCGGTAGTCGATACACGAGTTCCGGATAGTTTCTACCGTGTCAAACGCCTCGGTCGAGGTTTGTGCTTCCAGCACTTCGCCCAGGAGCGCACCCAACTCCCGTACGTCCTGGTTTATCTCTCTGGCGTGCAAAGTCATACCACTTCATCCAGAACCGAGCCCTAAAACACTATTGAAACGGTGTATCAGGGATAGACGTTCGTGAAGAACCCGGTTGCGAGAAATAGCTACTATTAATCGTGGGGTTCTTTACCGTATCACACGAATTGTTCGTGATACAGTGGACTGCCAATGATAGATATCGCTCTGGACATGGAGCAGTACGACTGCCCCTTCATCGACACGACGGCAGACCACGATGTCGCTTTTGCAGCGGTACACTGGGACTTCGACCAGCGTGCGCGGGAGTTGGAGACACGGATGGTTGTTGAGGCTGAGGATGCGGGGGTACTCGATACGGGGCTGGACAGCTTGCAGACCCACGAGAACATGAACGACTGTGTGCTGTTGCGCCGCGAGAACAACGCCGCTCACATCCGGACGACTATCGAGGAAACGGCGGCGATGCAGACCATCAGAGACAACGGCGGCTACATCACCGGGCCCTTCCACATTGAGGCAGGCAGCGAGACCTGGCACGTCGGCTTCGACCGTGGCCGAGACGCCGACACGACGCTCTCGGAACTTGACCGTGACAACGAGTACGACGTGGTTGAGCGGACGTCGGCGACGCTCCCACAACTGCAGGACCTCGTGCAGAACGCCGGCGCGGCGATGACACTCGTGGACGGCTGTCGGGACCTCTCGGACACCGAACGCGAGACGCTGGAAACCGCCGTCTCCGAAGGCTACTTCGAGTCACCCCGGGACGCGACACTGGGGTCGCTGGCCGAGGACTTCGGCGTGTCCAAACCCGCCGTCTCGAAGAACCTCCGGCGCGGCGAGCGGAAGATGATCGAACGCGTCGTCGAAGCGCTTGATGACATCGAGGACTGATTCTGCGGCTCTGACGGCTTGATCGCGTCCCACCTAGAGTGCTACCCAGCAAAGATCGAGTCCCAACTGTGCCGCCGTCCGTCCTTATCAGCTACAAGACATACTAGAAAACATATACCACACAATTCACGATAGGAGAACAGGTTCTGCCCATGGAACTCAGTAGGACACTCCGCGATCAAATGCCGTCTGTCGGTCTCAGCCTAGCTGGCCTCTATGTTTGCTGGTTGGGTATCAAGCGGTATTGGGCACACCTGCGAATAGATCCCAGCCACGAACTCGGGCTTCTAGCTGAAATCGTAACTCTCGCGTACCTTCTGTTCGGAATTACGCTCCTGGCTGTATCAGTGTGGGCATCATTTCGTCAGCGACCAGTGATACCGACAGTGATACTCGTTTGGCTAGCTGCCGTCAAAGGAACCTTTGTCGCAGGTATCTACTCCATTTCGTCTGACACACAGTTCGTGGTGGCCCTTGGACTGGGACTCTCTATTATTCCCCCGTTACTAACGTGGGTGACCGCTGAGATATACCGGGCAACAGTCGCTGAAGCAGCTACGTAGCAGATAGTCAAATCGGTGTGAGAGGACAGTCCGCAAGCGAGGGGCGAGATAGGCCGTCTACCGCCATTTTTGTACCAATCCCGGTCCGGACGAGAACTGCGTTAACATGTTAACTCAGCACACTATATGGTCGGCGAGTCTACAATAATCTGTTATGCAGAATACGGCTACACGGAGGCGCGTTCTCGGCGCGCTCGGTGCTGGTGTTGTCGGGCTCAGCGGCTGTGTCAGTGACGACTCATCCATGACTGAACAGGACGATTCGGACGGCGGGACGACGGACAGTAGCACGAACGGCGAATCGGGCGGCAGTGGTTCGGAACAGACCGTTAGTATCGGAGTCCTTCAGCCCCGCGCTGGTGACCTGAAGTACTACGGCGACCAGTCGCTGTGGGGGTTCCTCTCCGGGCTGGCGTACAAGGGTGATACCGATCCGCCGACAGACCCCGGCAGCGGCGAGGTTACGATCACCGCCGGTGACACGGAGTATCGCCTGCTAATTCGGGACACGGAGTTCTCGGCGGACACGGCACAGACGGCAGCGACGAACCTCGTCGAGAACGAAGACGTAGACATGCTCGCCGGCTGTGCGTCCTCGGCGGTCGCCAGCCGGGTCGTCACGACGGTCGTCAATCAGGCGCAGGTCCCCATCATGCTCGGTCCGGCGGCGTCGGCCGACATCACGTCCAACTCCGAGACCTGTAGCGACCTCGTCTACCGAGCGAGCGAGAACACCGCGATGGACGCCCGCTCGGGCGGGAAGTACGTCGCCAGAGAGACGGACGTTTCGACCGTCTACCTGTTCGGCGCGGACTACAGTTTCGGCCGTGCGGTCGTCAACAACTACCGGGACGTGCTGGAGGCCGAAGGCGTCGATATCGTCGGCGAACGCTTCGTCGAGCAGGGGTACGCCGAGTGGGATGGGCTGCTTGACAACGCCGAGGAAGCCGGGGCCGAAGGCGTCGTCGGCGGGTTCACCGTCGCGACACTCCCGGCGATGTTCAACGCATTCCTCTCGGGTGAGTACTCATATCGGGTGTTCGGCGGGTTCGCCACCAGAATCACCAACAGCGTCGTCGGTGGGACGATGCAGAGCGTGCTCGGCGAGCCCCTGACAGCGGAGAAGATCAGGGACTCACAGCTCGGGCCGTTCACGACTCGCTACCACTGGAACCAGTACGACAACCCGATCAACGACGCGTTCGTCGACAGCTACACCAGCGCCTACGGCGTCGTCCCGGACCTGTTCTCAGCGGGGACCTTCACCGGCGCGTCAGCGATCCATCAGGCGGTTCAGGAGAGCGGGTCGACCGAGGGTACGGACATCGCCGACGCCCTGAAGGGGATGACAGTCACCGACACGCCGAAAGGCGAGGGCGGCTACACTTTCCAAGAGTACAACAACCAGGCGCGCTCGGCCATGACCGTCGCGAACCCGATTCCGACAACCGACGAGTGGGCCGACAACTGGGGCGCCGCCATCATGCCCGGCGAACCGCTGGCCCGAATCAGTGCCGACGAGACGACTATCCCACAGGATAGCGACCAGATGGACTGTTCACTGTAGGGATGCTCAGAACACAGGGACTGACAAAGGAGTTCGGCGGACTCACCGCCGTCAACAGCGTCGACTTTGAACTCGAAGCGGAACTATGCTCACTTATCGGCCCGAACGGGGCCGGCAAGACGACGTTCTTCAATCTGCTGACCGGGACCCTCTCGCCCACCGAGGGGACGGTCGAACTCCGGCGTGACAGAACTTGGCAGGACATCACCGACGCGTCGCCGCACGAGACGGCCAGCAAGGGCATCCACCGCTCCTATCAGGTGACGAATGTCTTCCCCAACAGCACGGTCTTGGAGAACGTCCGGGTCGCCGAGCAGGCCCACAGCGACGACGCCACGACGTTCTGGCGCAACGTCGACCACTACGACGAGTTCACGGAGCGCGCCCACGAGATTCTCGACCGGGTCGGGCTTGCCCACCGGGCCGAGGACCTCGCGAGCACGCTGAGCCACGGCGCAAAGCGCAAACTCGAAGTCGCCATCGCGCTGGCCGGCGACCCCGCGGTGCTCCTGCTGGACGAGCCAAACGCCGGCGTCTCCTCGGAGAGCGTCGACGAAATCCGGGACCTCATCGAAGCAGTGGCGGAGGACTACCCAGTCCTGCTGGTCGAGCACAACATGGACATCGTGATGGGCGTCTCCGACCGCGTCGTCGTGCTCCATCAGGGTGCGGTCATCGCCGACGGACCGCCAGCAGAGGTACGGGCTAACCCCGACGTACAGTCGGCGTATCTCGGCGGCTACGAACCGGGCAGTCTTGACGACGATACGACTGCGGCCGGGTCCGAAACGGACTCGGAGGAGGGGACGGCGTGAGCCTGCTTGAACTCGGCGGCGTCCACACGTACTACGGCGACAGCCACATCCTCGAAGGCGTCGACCTCTCCGTCGAGGAGGGGGAGGTGGTCGCGCTGGCCGGCCGCAACGGTGTCGGCAAGACGACCACACTCCGGACCATCCTGCAACTGACGCCGCCCCGCGAGGGGTCGATCACGTTCCGCGATGAGTCGCTGGTCGGGCTGGAAACACACGAGGTCGCGACTCGGGGGCTGGGTTGGATTCCTGAGGACCGTCGGATGTTCAGCCAACTCAGTGTCGAGGAGAACCTCCGGGCGGCGATACCGGACCCCGACGATGTGAGCGATGGCCTTCGACTGGCGTTCGATTCGTTCCCGATTCTCGAAGAACGGCGGGGGCAGGACGCCGGCACGCTGTCGGGCGGCCAACAGCAGATGCTCGCCATCGCTCGCGGGCTGGTCGGCGACAACGACCTGCTGCTGGTCGACGAACCGAGCGAGGGGCTAGCTCCCCAGATTGTCGCCGACGTGGCCGAGGCGCTGTCGAAGGCGAGCGAGGAGGTGACGATGTTGCTGGTCGAGCAGAACCTTCCGCTGGCGCTCGACCTCGCCGACCGGTTCTACATCCTCGACAAGGGCCGCGTCGTCGACGACGGCGAGACAGCGGCGGTGACGGCTGACGACGAGCGGTTCAGGAGGTATCTATCGGCATGATTGTCGAAGCGCTCGCGGAGTTTTTGACCCTCGGTGAACTCGGCGGTGTCATCGTCAACGGACTCGCCAAGTCGGCGCTGTACGTGATGATCGCCAGCGGCCTCACACTCATCTTCGGCCTCATGGGCGTGCTGAACTTCGCCCACGGGTCGCTGACGATGGTCGGGGCGTACCTCGGCGGCCTCCTGATGGTGGTCACAGTCACTGGCGGAACAGCGCCGCTGACTCGCCTCGGTCTGTTCTTCGTCGCCATCGTCGTCGTCTTCGCGCTGCTGACGGTGCTTGGCGGGGCCATCGAGACGACCATCATCCGGCCGCTGTACGACCGGCCGCCGATATACCAGATCTTGCTGACGTTCGGCCTGACGCTCGTCATCGAGGAGGTCGTTCGCATTGTACTGGGAGTCTACGGCCTCCAGCCGCTGTCGGACTGGCAGGCCGCGCTGGCGACCAAGCCGCAGTTCCTCCGCGAACCGGTCGCCCTCGGTCCCGTCAGCGTCGGCTGGATGTCGCTGTTCCAGATACTCCTTGGAACTATGACGGTGGTCGGCATCTGGGCGTTCCTCACAAAGACCCGCTATGGCCTGTACATCCGGGCCGGAAGTGAGGACACGGAGATGGCGTCGGCGCTCGGCATCGACGTTCGGCAGGTGTTTACCGTCGTATTCGCGCTGGGTATCGGCCTTGCCGGTGCGGCCGGAACGCTGCTGATGTGGGACCCGACGTGGGGCGCGAGCGTCCCGCTGGCGGCCGAGACGCTGCTGCCGGCGTTCATCGTCGTCATCGTCGGCGGCCTCGGGACGTTCCGGGGCACCGTCGTCGCCGCGCTGGTCGTCGGGATGGCCGACGCGGTGACGACCTGGTGGTTCCAGAACGTCATCGAGTTCACGGGCCTGCCGGAACTCGTGCTGTTTCTGGTCCTCGTGGTGACGCTCATCGTCCGCCCGCAGGGCCTGTTCGGCGTTGAGGAGGTGGGGGGCCATTAGCGCTGAAACCGAGGCCGACGCCGAGGCGGCGTCCGAGCCACCGACCCCCACGACTGTTGAGACGGGCTGGCCCCGCGAGTACCTGCGGGACCACACCGCTCACATCCTCGTTATCGCCCTGCTGGCGCTATACCCGCCGGTGTATCACACGCTGTTGAACTCGGCGGTGAGCGCGGAGACGCAGATGCTCCTGCCGACGGTGGAGACGATGGTCGGCGTGCTGTACTTCGGCCTTTTTGCTATCTCGTTTGACTTCATCAGCGGCTACACCGGCTACCTCTCGTTTGGCCACGCGGTGTTCTACGGTACTGGCGCGTACACCGTCATCCTCATCGCCAACGGGAAGCTGCCGCTGCTTGGCCCCGGGACGCCGTTCATGCTGTCCCTGCTGGTCGGCGGTCTCATCGCCGTCGTGCTGGCGGTGCTCGTCGGCCTCGTCTCGTTCCGCCTCTCTGGCGTCTACTTCGCGATGATTACGCTCGGCTTCGCGCAGGTGTTCTACGTGTTCGTCCGCGGCTGGGACTACGTGGCGACCAACCCCCGCGACGGTCCGGCGGTCGGGCCAAGCCACGCCGAGGGATTTCAGATCGGGGTTCCCGGCATCGACCAGCTCTCGCTGTCAATCGGCGTCCTTACCGGCGACGAGGTCGCCCTGCTGGGGTCGACGCTGTCCGGCACAGAAGTGTCCTACTACATGATCGGCCTCGTCGTTCTGGCCTGCTACTTCGCTATGCAGCGCATCATCCACTCCCCCTTTGGCCGAGTGATGCTCGCCATCCGGGAAAACGAGGAACGCGCCGTCGCCATCGGCTACAACACGTATCTGTACAAGCTCGGGGCCTTCGCCATCAGTGGCTTCTTCGCTGCCGTTGCCGGTGGCCTATTCGCCGGCTTCAAGCGCTCGGCAAGCCCGGAGAACTCCTTTTACTTCCTGGTGACTGGCGACGCCCTGCTTGCGAGTATCATCGGCGGTTTCGGCACGCTTGCCGGCTCGCTGTACGGGCATCTATTCGACGAAACCGTCCGAGAGTTCCTCTCGAAGGCCGGGCAGGGTGGCGGCCTGTTGCCCTATCTCCGTGCGCTGTTAGGGCAAGAAACGCTTGACGCGACGCTGGTCGGCGAGACGACCATCGGTGGCCTTATTGACCTGCTGTTGAACGGCCACGCGAGCCTCTACGTCGGAATCGTGTTTGTGCTGTTCGTGCTCTACGTCCCCCACGGGCTGCTTGGGACGCTCCGGGCACGTGTCGGTGGGACGTTCGCAGAGGCGCTGCCGGCGAAGGTCTGGGGTGAGTCCGACCAATGAAACCCGTAAAAACGACAATCGAACCGGCTGACAGAACGACGACCTGGGCATGGAGCGGCCGGTCACTGCCCGGCTACCCGACAGAGACGTATCGACGGCGAAACGATACGCCGCGCGACCACCCGAACGCAGAGCCAGAGCAATGAACGCGGAACCGAACTACTTGAAGGATATTCAACCAGAACCAGTCAGTATGCACTACGCAACCAACGACGGCGTCTCGCTCGCTTACGAGCCCGAGGGGCCGCCTGACGCCGAAACCGTCGTCTTCGTTGAGGGCATCGGCTACGGCCGCTGGATGTGGCTGTGGCAACAGGAAGCGCTCGTTGAGGAGTACCAGACTATCGTGTGGGACAACCGCGGAACCGGCGATTCGGACGAATCCGGAGGTCCGTACACCATGAGCCAGATGGCGAGCGACCTGGAGGCCGTACTCGACGACGCCGGCATCGAGCAGGCCCACGTCGTCGGGGCCAGCATGGGCGGGATGATCGCCCAGCAATACGCCCTGGAGTACGACCGGGCCAGGTCGCTGACGCTCATGTGTACCTCCCCAGGTGGTCCCGAAGCGGTCCCCGTCCCTGAGGAGACACAGCAGCGGATGTTCGCCGTCCCTGATGACCTCGACGAACGCGAACTCCGACGGTACAAGATGCAGCCGGCGCTCTCAGATTCGTTCATGGAAGCCCACGAGGACCTCATCGAGCGCATCATCGACTGGCGCATCGACAGCGACGCCAGCGACCAGGCACTGGACTGGCAAGGCGCGGCGGTTCAGGCGTTCAACGCGTCGGACCGCCTCGGTGAAATCACAGTCCCGGCCCTCGTCATCCACGGGACCGCCGACGAGGTGGTCCCCTACGAGAACGGGAAGCTACTGGCACGCGGGCTCCCGAACGCCGACTTCATCACCGTCCACGGCGGCCCACACCTGCTGTTCATCGAGGAGTACGAGCGCGTCAACACACAGATACAGGAGTTTATCGACGATGTCTGAACTCGGCCCCGGTACCCCACAAAAGTGGGTCGGTGCCTGGAGCGAGCGCCGGGCCGCGCTCACCCCCGACCGCGAGGGATTGGTGGATGCGACGACCGGCGAGCGGTTCACGTACGCCGAACTGGACCGGCGAGCGAACCGGACCGCTCGCCTGCTTCGGCGGTACGGCGTCGGCGACAGTGGTGAGTCTACCGGTACTGTCGCCGTCGTCTCGCGGAACCGCCCAGCTGTCGTCGACCTGTTCTTCGCCTCCGCCAAGACCGGGAGCCGACTGGCTCCGCTGTCCCACCGGCTTGCGCCCCCGGAACTCGCCGAACTCCTCGACCGCGTGGACCCGGAACTCCTCGTTGTCGAGGCTCCCTTCGCCGAGACTGTCTCGACTGCTCTGGAGACAGCCGATACGGCGGCTCCCCAGCTTATCAATCTCGGAACCGCCGCCGACAGCGCGTCCTCGGCTGCCACGCTCGACAGCACGCCCTACGCTTCGGCCCTCCCCGAGGACGACACACCCGTCGAGACAGCAACGCCGGCCCCCGGCGACACACATCTCCTCCTGCACACCGGTGGGTCGACTGGAACGCCAAAGGAGACGGAACTAACCCACCGCGGCATCGTCTGGAACTCTCTGAATACGATTACGGCCTGGGGACTGCGCGAGGACGACGTGACGCCGATGGTGTTTCCGATGTTTCACACCGGTGGCTGGAACGTTCTCACCGTCCCCCTGTGGCACATGGGCGGGACAGTGGTCATCGCCCGTGCGTTCGACCCTAGCGACGTGCTGGAGATCATCGACGCGGAGAGCGGGACTGTCCTTGTCGCCGTCCCGGCAATCCTGCGGATGATGGCGAACCACGACCGCTGGGCGGAGACGGACCTCTCGTCGCTCCGCTTCGCCAAATCCGGCGGCGGCCCCTGTCGCAAAAGCGTGATGGAGACGTGGTGGGACCGTGGCGTCAACCTCTCGCAGGGGTACGGCCTCACCGAGTGCGGGCCGAACAACTTCGCGATGCCCGAGGGCTGGCCCCACGAGAAGGCCGGTTCGGTCGGCAAGCCGGTGTTGCACGTTGACGCCAGAGTCGTCGAACCCGAAGACCGTGACAACAAAGGCAGCCCCGCCGGTTCACGGGACCCGGTCGACCCCGGCACCGTTGGCGAACTCCAGTTGCGCTCGCCCCACGCCGCGGCGGGCTACCTCGACAACCCGGACGCGACCGCCGAGACATTTGGCGACGGCTGGGTGTCGACCGGCGACCTCGCCCGCGTCGACGCGGACGGCTACTACTACATCGAGGGCCGCACCAAGCACATGTTCGTCAGCGGCGGCGAGAACGTCTTTCCCGCGGAGGTCGAGGACGCTATCGCCGACCATCCCATGGTCGGTGAAGTCGTCGTGATTCCGGTCCCCGACGACAGGTGGGGACAGGTCGGAAAGGCTGTCATCGAGCCCGCATCCACTGCTGTGACCGACGGGGCTGGCGACCGACCGCTGACGCTTGACGACCTCCGAACGTTCCTCGACGACCGCCTGGCACGGTACAAACACCCCCACGATATCGCGTTCGTCGAGGCGATGCCGACCAGCGGCCCAGACAAGATTGATCGGGGTGCAGTTTCAGACCGCTTCGGTGCGTAATGTGTCACTGCAGGCGTAGCTTCAAGAGGGATGATGCATTTCTATTTACACAATATGTCTGACACATATGCGGCTGCGAATTCGATGCACGTGTTGCAGGTAGACGACAGGCCGCTACTTGACGAGACTGTCGAGTTCCCGGATAGTCGGGGCCCGGACTCGCTGACGCTGACGACGACCGACCGGGCAGACAGTGCGCTCGACCGTCTCGGAGGCACCGCTATCGATGGCATCGTTGCCGCCGACAACCTCCCGGACCGGTCCGGCCGTGAATTCGCTGAGATAGTCCGCGAGCGGGACAGTAATGTCCCGGTGTTGCTGCTGACCGAGCCGGAATCCGTCGCCAGCGACGCAATCTCGAACGGGGTTACCGACGTTTTCAGAAGAGATACAGCTGTTGCCCGTCGCGACCTTCTCGCCAATCGGATTCGGTTACTCGTCGAACATCACCGGTCGACAGAACTCGCGAGTCGGACTAGACAGCAACTCACGGAACTGGCAGAACAGTCGAGCGAACTGCTGTGGGTGTTCTCCGGGGACTGGACCGAGATACAGTTCGTCAATTCGGCATACGAAACGCTCTACGGCCGCTCCGTCGAGTCGTTGCAGACCAGCCCCGATGAGTTCATGACAGCGATTCATCCCACGGATCAGGATAGAGTCATCCAGTCGATGCAGCGCGTCTCAGCGGGAGAATCCGTCGAACTCGAATTCCAAATCACCAGACCGGATGGCGAACAGCGCTGGGTGCGAGCCAAGGCACAGCCCATTGTTGAAGATGGCACGGTCGCCAGAATCGTCGGTGCCTCGCGTGACATCACCGAGCGGAAGCGATGCGAGTCCGAACATATTGCGGAAATAGACCGCCCTGACGCACCGGTCGATGCAGTGCCGGATCTGTTCTATGAACTCGATGAGAACGGCGAGCTGGCTCGCTGGAACGATGCACTGGCGGCAGCCACCGGATATACAGACGCTGATCTCGGGCCGATGTCGCTGACAGCGCTCTTCGCCCCATCAGATTGTGAAACCGTTCGACAGGGCATCGAGACGGCTTTTGCGACCGGTGAAACGTCGTTCGAGGCCGATCTGCTAACCGCCGATGGCACGACAGTGCCGTACGAATTCACCGGGGGCCGGATAACAGCTGCTGACGGCTCGCCGCTCGGCGTGGTCGGTATCGGACGGGATATCTCCGCCCGCGAAAGCCGCCAACAGGCGCTTGAACAGCAAAACAAGCGCCTCGGAGAGTTTGCCAGCGTCGTCAGTCACGACCTCCGGAACCCGCTGGACGTTGCCCGGGGCCAGCTAGAACTCGCACAGATTGAGCACGATAGCGACCACCTCGACGCGGTCAAGCGAGCCCACAGCCGTATCGGACAGCTCATCGATGACCTCCTGACGCTGGCCCAGAACGGCGAGACAGCGCTCGACAGCGAGCCGGTGCCGCTCCAGACAGTCGTTGAGCAGTGCTGGCAAACTGTCGAGACCGGCGACGCGACACTGGAACTACAGACCTCGGCCGTGGTGCGGGCGGACCCAAGCCGGCTCCGGCAACTCTTCGGGAACCTGATCCGCAACAGCGTGGAACACGGACAGACGCCACACACCGAGAGACAAGACGACGCCGGCGAACAGCGTGCGACGACCTCTCTCTCACAGTCGCAGAGACCAGCCGCTGACCTGACGCTTACTGTTGGCGAACTGGACGACGGCTTCTACGTCGCGGACGACGGCGTTGGGATTCCGGCCGGCGAGCGCGACACTGTGTTTGAGGGTGGCTACTCGCTGGCGTCGGGTCCCGGTTTTGGCCTCAGAATCGTCGATGAGATCGTCGATACCCACGGCTGGTCGATAACGGTCACAGAAAGCGACGCCGGCGGTGCTCGCTTCGAGATCACCGGCGTCGAGTTCGAGACGGCGTAACTGTGCCGTCGTGAGTACTATCGGGTGACCACCACGTCACCCGGTGCCGCCCCAGTCAACACCAACGATGGGGGTCGAACCTTACGCCTCGTCGAAGACGGTGTCGCCCTCGACAACGTGCTCTTCGACAGCGTCGAGGTCGAGCGTCAGCCCGAGACCTGGCTCCTCCGGAACCTCGATGTAACCGTCCTCGATGACGGTCTCCTCGACCAGGTCATCCCACCAACCAAGTTCGTAGGAGTGGTACTCGACGGCCAGTGAGTTCGGGACTGCAGCCCCGACGTGTGCGCTCGCCATCGTCGCGATCGGCGAGGAGACGTTGTGCATCGCGACCGGGATGTAGTACTGGTTCGCCACGTCGGCAACCTTGCGCGTCTCGCGCATTCCACCGACTTTCGGCATATCCGGCGCGATCATATCGACAGCCTGGTTCTCGACAAGCCGTCGCTCCTCGGTGACGCGGTAGCGATTCTCGCCCACGGTGATCGGCGTGGTCGTGGACTTGGTGACTTCCTCCTGCACCTCGATGTTCTCCGGCGGAACGGGGTCTTCGAGCCACCAGACGTCGTACTCCTCGATGGCCTCCGCGAGGCGCTTCCCCGAACTCCCCGAGAACGTCCAGTGACAGTCGAAGGCCACGTCAGCCTCATCTTTGACCTCCTCGGTGACCTTCTCGACGATCTCGGCCTTGTGCCGGATTTCACCCGGGCGGAGGTGTCGGTTCGCGCGGTCTTTCTCCAGGCCGCTTGGCACGTCGAGGTCGAACTTGAGGGCGTCGTAACCCAGTTCGTCGACGACGCGACGGGCCTCCTCGGCGCAGGCCTCGGGGTCAGCCTCTTCTTCGGTGTGACAGTCACAATACACGCGCATCTCGTCGCGGTACTTCCCACCGAGCAACTGGTATGCCGGTACTTCGAGGATCTTGCCCGCAAGGTCGTGTAGCGCGACCTCGATGCCAGCGATGGCCGTCACGGTGACACCCTCGACGCTCCCCTCGCCGCTCATCTTCTGGATGAGGTGCTCGTACAGGCGGTCGATGTCCAGCGGGTTCTCGCCGACGACAAACGGCTTCATCCGCTCGATGAGTTCCGGGACGCCAGCGCCCCAGTAGGCCTCGCCCGTGCCGACGATGCCTGCGTCGGTGTAGATTCGGACGAGCGTCCACGGGAAGTTCCCGTCGACCATCGTCGTCTGAACGTCGGTGATCTCCACGTCGCGACCGCCGCCGCGCTTGGCGGTGACACCCATTGTCTCCGCAGAGAGCTCCCGCATGGTGTACTCTGCGTTCGGGTCGTGCAGGTCAGCGTAGTCTACGTCGTTTGCCTTTCCCATACCCCCGCTTGCTAGTGGCGTCACAAAAGTGTAGAGGAAATCGGTCTCGTTCCGACACGGTCGACTGCGTCGATACCTGCGGGGAGCCCACGGCGTCCCGCGGGCCGCTACATTCCACCGGTGTCCTGTGCGACAATCAGATCAAAGGGTGTGTCTGCCGGTTCGTCGTCCGGCGTGAGATAGCCCGCCGCAAAGGCGGTGTACCCGGTTTCGCCAGCCAGGCTAAGGTCGTACTCCGCGACAACGTCCCCATCGTTGTCAGGTGTCGCTCCGCGGACCTGTATCGTATACTCACCCGCTGGCACCTCGACGCTGTCGAATTCCCGGAAGTCGGCAGCATCGAACAGCACGTCGCCGCTCGATCCGACTGTCACGTCGACTTGTGGGGCATCGGGCGAGAGGTGAACCAGTCGGAGGCGGGCTGTCCCATTGCTGGGTGCGGTGAGATTGTCGGCGAGCACGAGTGGCTGGAAGGGGTCACCGGTATCGTCGCCGATTTCGCCGGCCGCTGCGACGGTGTACGCCTGTCCGCCCTCAACGGTCACGTCACCCTCGAACACCGACGTGTCCGGGTCGCCGGCAGCAGTGATTTCGACCGTTCGCGCGCCAGCGGGGACCTCCAGATAGTCACTGACAGCGCCGAAGGGCACGTCTTCGAGCACGGCCGACCCGTCGACGTACACGTCAACGTTCGGGGCGTTCGGCGACATGTGTGCCACCCGGACATTCGCTGGCTCGGACTCTGTTTCAGTTTCCGTAGCGCTGCCGCCAGTGTCCTGTGTCACGAGCAGGTCGAAGGGCGCGTCCGCCGGGTCGTCGTCCGGCGTGAGATAGCCTGCTGCGAATGCCGTGTACACCTCCCCACCGGACAGGCTCACGTCGAACTCCGCGGCGACGTCGCCGTCGTTGCTCTCCGTGTCACCACGTACTTGGAGCGTATAGTCCCCCGAAGGCACTTCAACGTAGCCGGAACCGCCGTACTCGACGCCGTCGTACAGCGCATCTCCGTTCGACGCGAGGGTCACGTCGACGGCCGGCGCGTCGGGCGAAGCGTGGACCAGGCGGACGCGTGCGGTGTCGCCGCCGGGGTCGCTGTTGTCGTCTTCCAGGACCAGCGGTTCGAACGCCTGGTCGGCGTCATCGCCGATTTCACCGACTGCGGCGATGGTGTACGCTGTGTCTGCTTCCACCGGAACACGCCCCGAAAACACCGACGTGTCCGGATCACCAGCGGCGGTTATCTCGACCGACCGCTCTCCCGCGGGCACGTCGAGGTACTGACTCACCGCACCGAAGGGAACGTCTTCGAGGACTGCATCGCCCTCAAGATAGACGTCCACGTTCGGGGCGTTCGGCGACATGTGCGCCACTCGGACCGCCGCAGTCCCCGGATCGGTTTCCGCTTCGGTCTGAGTGTCTGTTTCGGTCTCCATCGGCGTGTCCATGCCGCTGTCCGTCTCGGTGTCTGGCTCTTCGGCACCGCCGTTACCGCCGCCGCTACAGCCAGCGATGCCGACTGTCACACCGGTTCCGATACCGAGCAAGATCCGTCGTCGGGTCGTGTCTGATGACATCCATCATCTGCTGGGATTGTCAGCTAAATAGTACATTTCGTGACTCGGGCGTGACTCTCTCTCAATTCTCTCTCAAATCCGGCTAGAGAGTTCGAGCCCGCCGTTTGCTCGAATTTCCCGAAACTGTTTTATCGAACATTCCCGGACGTTTGCAACATGGACAACAGGTTTCTCGCGCTGGGTGCGGCGACGGTTCTCAGACCCGGGCCAAACGGTGGTGTTTTCCACCCTGGCTGCCGCCCACTCAGCCGTGGGGCGCAATCTCCGGGCGTGCGCGGCCGGTCGTGCCCCATGTCGGTGGATTCTTGCCACCCCGTCCGGAAATGGAACCAGAATGGAGACGGTCCTCTGGCAAACGCTTGCAGGTACCCGCGGAGGACCCAACCGTGCCCGCGTGCTTCGCGCGCTGGCCGACCAGCCGCGAAACGCCAACCAGCTCGCTGATGACCTTGACCTCGCGTACAACACAGTCCGGTACCATCTCGATGTCCTCGAAGACAACGGCGTCATCACCAGCAGCGATGCCGACTACGGCGTTATCTATCTCCCCAGCGAGCGCGCGAGAACCCACTGGGACACGGTCGAACAAATCCTCACACAGGTGGACGATTGACATGAGCACGACACCACATCGCCGACAGTTGGCCACTGACCAACGACAGGAGCCCGCACCATGAGTCTTGTATTGAACGGGGCTCGTATCGCCGCCGCAGTCAACATCCTGTTGCTGGGCGTCCTCATCAGCATCTGGGTGCAGACGTACCGGGAAATCCGTGCCCCGCTGACGCTTGGCTCTATCGTGTTCGCGTCGTTCCTGCTGGCCGAAAACGCCGTTGCCCTGTACTTCTACTTCACCGCACCGGCGATGCCCGCGGTTGCCGTTCAGGTGATGATGGTACTCCAGATGCTCGAAACGATTGGTATCGGCGTGCTGACGTACTTCACCTGGAAGTGACGCGTGGCAGCTTTCATTGATTGCCTGTTTGAACGACTCCGTCGCTCGTTTCGCTTCGTGAAAAGTGGGACCGCCGAGATTCGAACTCAGGTCCGACGCACCCCATGCGCCGAGGATACCGCTACCCCACGGTCCCGCACTCTGGGAGAGGGGGGTGTTTTAATTAAGGGCTTCGCTTTGGTGACGAGATTGGCAGCCTGTGACGGGGAAGACACTGCCAGCGTGGTCCCGTCACTCGGCAACTTCGATGCCGGGGCTTTCGATGGTGACATCGGTAAGCGACCAGTCCCCACTCGCGGACCGGGCGTCGACACCGATGGCATTTTGCTCTGCGGTCACGGAGACAGTCGACTCGGAGACAGTCCATGACGCGTTCGTGTTGACGGCGTGGATTCCCTGCTGTTGGCTCTCAATGGTCGTATTCTGGATAGTCCATGCTCCGGTCGTTCGAGCGGTGAAGACACCGATGTCTCGGGTTTCAAGGGTAGAATCTTCAAGTGTCCACGCACCTCCAGAGAAGGCGGTTACGAGGCCGGTGTCGCTTCGGTGGACCGTCAGGTCAGTCACCGTCCAGTTGCCGCCACTGTCGATGGCTTTGACGCCGGTGTTGCTTCGGCGGACCTCCGTGTTCCGGACCGTCCAGTCGCCAGTTGTCCCGGAGGCGTCGACGCCGTCTGCGCCGGACCGGTCGACGACAACCGTTGCGACTGTCCAGTCACCGGAGGACTTGCGGACATCGACGCCGTCGCCACCGACATTGACGAATCGAGTGTCGCGAATCGTCCAGTCGCCGCTGGTGCCGCGGACGAACACGCCGCTGTAGGTTGTGCTGGCGACGGCGGCGTCCTCGATAGTCCAGTTTCCAGCCGTATTCGGCGCGTAGACCCCGACATCGGCAGCGATAACAGTCGTTTCAGTGACTGTCCAGTCACCGCTGGTTTCGTTGGCGGCGACGCCAAAGCGGTAGTTACGCACGGTGAATCCGGTGACGTTCGCGTCGGCTGCGCCGGCCACCGTGACGCCGGTTCCGTTGACGAACCGCGAACCGTCCAGTATCGCCCGGTCGGGTGCGACGAGGGTAATACTCTCGTTGATTCGGACTTCTTCCCGGTAGGTGCCCGGCCGGACCTCGACGGTGTCACCGCTGTCGGCAGCGTTCACAGCGGCCTGTATCGACTGGTAGTCGGCACTCCCGCCTTTATCGACGGTCAGTGTGTCCTGCGCCGTCTGTGTTCCGGCCACGCCGGCTGGCACGACAGCCAGCGTCAACACTAGCGACAGCAAGAGGGCAGGCAATGTCGTTCGGGCGTCGTCCATAGTTGGAGGTGTAGGGGGCGAATAGATGTAAACTGTAGTGTTCATTCACCTGCTGGCGACGTGACGCTGAGATGAAGCTGAGAGTCCCCGGCGACACACAGCGATACAGCCCGCGAAAGCGTTATCGGCCGGACCGGCGAACCCCGGAGTGTGCTGGAGCTGACGTACGAGTCAGGGACCATTCGCGTGTCGGGAGACCTGCCGTCGGACCTGCCCGGCGTCGAGTACGACCGGCGTTCACAGACAGGGCGAGCGCCGGCCTACCGGTACGCCGACCTCCGAAGCGCGCTTGACGATCGTGAGGTGGCGTATGAGGACCACGTCTGTTCGCTCCCGTCATTGTCGCTCTCGACGGCGTACGACCTCAGAGACTACCAGCAGGCAGCGCTGGACGCCTGGCATGAAGCCGAGGACAGGGGCTGTCTCGAACTACCGACCGGGAGCGGCAAGACCGTCATCGGCATCGCGGCGATGGTCGCACTGGGGACGCCAACGCTGGTCGTCGTCCCGACCATCGACCTGCTGGAGCAGTGGCAGCGCGAGCTACAGCGGGAGTTCGACCGGCCCGTCGGCTGCATGGGAGGGGGCGAGCAGCGCGTCGAGGATATCACGGTGTCGACGTACGACTCGGCGTACCTGCGGGCCGACGAACTCGGCGACCGCTTCGGACTCGTGGTCTTCGACGAGGTCCACCATCTTGGTGGAAAAGGGTATCGGGATATCGCTCGACTGCTCGCTGCGCCGTCGCGGCTCGGACTGACAGCGACGTTCGAGCGGCCGGACGGGGCCCACGAAGCCATTGCGGACCTCGTTGGACCGCTCGTCCAGCGGGTCAGCGTCGACGAGTTGGCTGGCGAGCACCTCGCTGACTACGATATCAAGCGACTCGAAGTTTCACTCACGCCGGACGAACGGGACCGCTACGAAGAGCATCAGGGGACGTTCACCGACTACCTCAAACAATCCAACATCCAGCTCCGGTCCGGCAGCGATTATCAGGAACTCGTCAAGCGGTCCGGCAACGACCCGGCGGCCCGCGAGGCGCTGCTGGCGAAACAGCGCGCCCGCGAGGTGATGATGAATGCCCAGCGAAAGGTCGACCGGCTGGCGACGATTCTGGACCGCCACCGCGAGGACCGGATCATCGTCTTCACCGCCCACACCGACCTCGTGTATCGCCTCTCCGAGCGGTTTCTCATTCCGGCGATAACGCATGAAACCGGCGCGAGCGAGCGCCGGGAGATACTAGAGCGGTTCCGCGACGGGACGTACTCCCGGGTCGTAACCGCGAACGTCCTCGACGAGGGAGTGGACGTGCCCGACGCGAACGTCGCCGTTCTCCTCTCTGGGAGCGGCTCGGAGCGGGAGTTTACCCAGCGACTTGGCCGTGTTCTCCGACCGAAAGCCGACGGCGGGCGGGCACTGCTGTACGAACTTGTGACTGAGGAAACCGCGGAGGAGCGAGTCGCCAGGCGACGCAGATAGCAGGCGGTCCGTCGTTGTCCAAGCGTTCTCCCACGCTGAGCGGGATTACCTCCTTGATAACTATGGCTCTCCCCGGCGAGAAGCAGAGAAATGTTCGATGCTAATCGCCAGTGTTGCGGGTCGCGAGGTGCGTCCGAGTGCGGTTGATACACATCCGTGTTCCCGATTCCGTCCTCGACAGCGTCCGCGACGTGCTGGACGACCGTGACATCAGCTACGTTCAGACTAAGGAGACGAGCGACGACGAGGCGGCGTGGCTGTTGCAGTTTCCGCTCCCGCCGGAAGCCGTCGACGAGGTACTCGACGACCTCGAAGCGACCGGGCTCGACGCCGACCGGTACACTGTTGTTGGGAACGCCGAGACCGCCCGGCCAGACCAGTCGAACTCCGCCCGCCGCCACGAGGACCGCATCTCCCACGACGAACTCCGCGGTCGTGCGGTCGGCATGAACCCCGGACAAGGGACATACTACGGAATGACTGTCCTGAGTGCGATCGTCGCAACGGCGGGTCTGCTCCTCGATTCTCCGGCTATCGTCGTCGGCTCGATGGTCATCGCACCACAGGTCGGATCCGCGCTCATCGCCAGCGTCGGGACGACGCTCAGCGACCGCCGGCTCATTGTCGATGGCGTCCGCGACCAGTTGCTCGGGCTCGCTGTCGCCATCGGGACCGCGGCCCTGTTCGGACTGTTCAGCCGGTACAGCGGGTTTGTCCCCGGACAGCTCCGTGTCACGACAGTCCAGCAGATCGCCCAGCGTATTTCACCGGGGTTTCTCTCGCTTGTGGTCGGCCTCTGTGCGGGAGCCGCCGGGGCGTTTGGACTGGCAACGGCGCTACCGGTCTCACTGGTCGGTGTGATGATTGCCGCCGCGCTCATTCCTGCCGCCGCGGCCATCGGGGTCGGTATCGCCTGGGGACTGCCGGCCGTCGCACTTGGGGCGGGTATCCTCCTGCTGGTCAACGTCGCGTCAATCAACCTCACCGGCGTTCTCGTCCTCTGGGGGCTCGGATTCCGTCCGCTAAACTGGGCGGCTGACCGCCCGCCGAGCGAGACGGTCCGGACGTACGCACCGACCGTCGTCGCCGTCCTGACGCTGCTGGTCGCGTTCGCCGGTGCCGGGACGGTCACCGCCCAACAGATGCAGGTCGAAACGTCCGTAAACAACGCTGTTACCGAAGCATTATCCAACGAATCATACGAACGGCTCCGATTACAGTCGGTCCAGACCCGGTTCGGCGGCGTCTCGGTGTACCGGCTGGACCGGGTGGTCACCGTTACGGTCAGTCGGCCCGCCGACCGGCCGTATCCGGCTCTGGTCTCCGACCTTGAAAGTGCCGTTGGCCGGTCGATAGCGGACGACACAACTGTCGAAGTCACTTTCGAGGACAGACATCCGACGGAATGATGCTGGCTGCTACGGGCGTCTCGACCGGGGGCGTCGTCACTCCCCGTGTTTTTGTTGCTCCGTGGCGGAGATAGGCGCGTGCTGACGAAAGACCTCCTGCGGGTGTCCCGCGCTGGCGGCGGCTATCACCTGCAGTTCGCCGACGCCGACGCGGAGCGACTGGCGGCCCGCGTGCTCGGTATCTATCAGGGCCACGTCGGCGAGTCCCGAGAGATGCTGGAAACGGCACTCGCGGATGTCGAACGGGAGGCCGACGATTTCAAGCTGGTCCGCGGGCTGGCGAAACTCGTCGAACGGGAGGCAACATTTGAGACACAAGCCCCGATCGACCCTGTTCGAGCCCGTCGGCGGGTGTTCGAAGCCGCTTCGGACGTTGGCGTCGTGACCGAAGCCGAACGCGAGCAGGCACTCGCCGAGGCGGCCGATCACTTCGGAACGGACGCTGCGTCACTAGCCGACACGCTGTACGCCGACCGGGACTCTCGACAGGTCCTTACTGCGGTGGACTCTCGCTGGGGGCCGGCCGAACTGCGGACCCAGTACAACCTCTCACTGGCGCAGACAGCGCTGTTCGATGCCACCGAGGTACGAGTCCGCTCGTCGGACCCGAAAGCGCTCGTCTCGGCGGTCAAACGCTGCCGGCTGATGTACGAGATTCGCCGGACAGGGAACGGCCGGGAAGTCGTCGTTACAGGACCCGACGCGCTGTTCTCGAACACGCGCCGGTACGGCACCCGCTTCGCTCGCCTCCTGCGAACGGTCGCGACCGCGAACGAGTGGGAGCTGACGGCGACCGTCGATGACCGGGGCACCGAGCGGAAACTCACGCTCTCAGATGGAGATGTCTCCGTGCCGGGCGTCGAGCCCGTAACAGAGGTCAGCTACGATAGCGGCGTCGAAGCCGACTTCGCCGGCCGGTTCGCCGCGCTGGACCTCGACTGGGACCTGATACGCGAACCGGAGCCGCTGGCGGCCGGCGAACACGTCGTCATTCCGGACTTCGCATTCGAGTGGCGGCCCGGCGCTGACACCGGTGTTCAAGACACGGGACGTGGAGAGAGCACAGACCGGACCGACGGCGACACACCCTTCCGCATCTTCTTCGAAATTATGGGGTTCTGGACGCCGGAGTATGTCGAGAAGAAACTCACCCGCCTCGACGCACTGGAGGATGTCGAGATGCTGGTCGCCGTCGGCGAATCGCTTGGCGTCGGCGAGGAAATCGAGGCGACGGACAACCGGGCAATTCCGTACTCCGGCACAGTCAGAGTAAAAGATGTGCGGGACGCCCTGCGACCCTACGAGGAGCGACTCGTGCGTGAGAGCGTTGCGGAGATACCCGACGAACTGCGGCCGGACGCTGACGTTATCTCGCTCACCGACCTCGCCGCGGAGCACGGTGTCAGCGAGGATGCGCTGGAAGACGTGGCCTTTCCGGCGCACGAGTGCGTCGGCCGCACGCTTATCGACCCAGCTGTCCTGGACGAACTGGCCGAGGAGATTGAACCCGAAATGGCGTATCAGGCGGCGATTGACCGACTCTCCGCGCACGGAATCGAGGACGACAGCGCTGCGCTCGCACACCTTGGCTACCGCGTCGCCTGGGAAGGACTTGGGAAGGGGACAATCCAGCCACGGGAGTGAGTGGTCTGTGAGAAACGGTGGGGAACCCGGTCTCAGATACAGCATCTCCACATCGCTATCAAACGAGCAATCGTCGTTCAGGTCGCTTCGTCACGTCGCTCCTCGGAAAGCTGTCGCCGCCACTGTGGTGTTTCGAGGAGGAGTCGGAGCGGCCAGATGACGTAGTACAGCGGGTGCATCGGGCCGGGAAGCGGGCAAAACTGGTACTCCGAGTAGGTCGGGTGAAGTGACGAATGCAACAGTAGGAGCGGTCCCAGCGCAGTCATCGAATCGCTGGCCGCCAGGTAAAATCGAGCGGCCTCAAACTGCGTGGGTGCCTGTGGCGTCCCAGCGGCCAGCGACTCAACGACGGCCTCAGCTAATTCGGAGACGCGGCCGTCCGTGCGAAGGGGGTCCAGGAGCGGCGCTGGGAGGGCGTATCCGAAGACAGCACGGGCGAGCGCGGCCCCGAGTAATAGGTTCCGCTCAACGCCGGTTTCCCGCGCCCGAATGAGGACGTGTGGCCAGTCGGTTTCCGCTGCCTCCAGTGCCGCAACGAAATCACAGAGCCACTTCAGGAGATACCAGCGGTGCTTGGTGCCGTGGAACGCTAATACGAGTAGCCGATCTGGCTGTGCAAGCGCCGGAAGCGGTTGGCCGCCGACCGATACGGTGTCGCGGCGGTCCCAGAGTTCACCGAAGGATGTGGAGAACGGTCGCTCGGCATCGCCAACGCGCCAGCGAAGTTCCACGTCGAACTCCGGACCGCGCATTTCGTACTCGTGAACGATAGCCTTCGTCACAGGACCGCCTAACAGCGCGGCATCATCCAACCGCGGCGTGCCCCCGCGCCACTCGTATCCTCGCTCTTCGAGAATATCCGCAGCGGCGGGGATATCTTCCGGATGGACGAGCAGATCCAGGTCATTATATTCACGCACCGTTGCGTCGTCGTAAGCAGCGGCGGACAGCGCCGGTCCCTTGAACGGTACCGCACGCACACCACGTGTCTCGAAGCGTTCTAGTATCTCCTGTAGCTCGGTCGTGAACGCGAGATTCCGCATCCGTTTTCCCTGTACGATGCTGCTAAGTCGGGTCAACACGGCCGCCGGCACGGTGAACTCATCACCACTCTCGCGTGCCATTGCTTCCAGTCCCTCGTAGAGGAGTTGCACGATGCCGTGATACCGGGCGAGTGCAACGACACGGTCCCAGTCTGGCGCGTCATCAAGCGGGGGCGGGTCGGGAGCGGCGTCGGTGACGATCGCGGTACGAGCACAGTCGACCACCACCTGAAGTTCGGGTTCAGCCTCCGTCAGCATGACTCACTCTTGAGCTCAGACTGAACTCGGGCTGCGACATCCGGAAGCATATCGAGAGTGCGCGGCCGGCGGAGCCGTTTTATTTCGGTCATATCGACAATCTCACCGCAGGCAGTGAAGTTGGACACGGCCTGGCCGTCGGCCTCCAGCGCGCCCAGCGTGTACGTATTATCCACGAGCGCCATGACCTGCTTGTCCGGCCTGACTGCGTCCACCTCGATTGTCTCGCCGTCTTCGAGCAGGTAAATCCGTTCTAGCGGCACCGGGGTTGCGGGCTGGTCGTGCCTGAGTCCGTAGAAGTGTCGAGGGCGTCCGCTGTGGACCTGTTCCGGCGGTTCGACCGGAGGGTCAAATGCTTCAACTGCCTCCGGATCGAGTTTCATCGACGGGTAGCCGCTCCGGACGACCGGCCCCGCATCGTCCAGCGCTATCGCAGCCACGTCGTCGCTCAGGATACGATGTCCGTCGAGCAGGCAGGCCATCGCAGTCGTCGTTTTTCCGACCCCCGACTCTCCGACGAAGGCAACTGCACGCCCGTCGATACTGACGGTACTGGCGTGCAGCACGAAGTAGCCCCGTTGATCCAGCAGGTGGTTCAACGCCGGGCCGACCAGTACGTGGCGGAGGACTTCGTTTGGCACGTCCGGAGCCGGGTCTACAGCGATGGATTTGCCGTCGAGAATTCTGACCGTTGCGGCGTCGTATAGAAGGTAGTATTCGCGCTCGGTTACCGCGTGAAAGGTCGACCCGGACGCAGCAGACAGTGGGCGAGGAATCCGTTCCTCAGTGATGGTGACATCAGCCCGCCCGTCAGGCGCTGTCTCAGCGGACGGAAGCTCTGGTACGTCGAAGGCCGAGCGGACTGTCAGTCCAAAGGCTTCGTACGTGGCTGTGTTCGCCGTCGCCATCCTGCTAGTTTCCCCCTTGCGTAGTTGTCCATCTATTCCGTCCATCCTGAAACACACCCCATCTACGACACCCCTGATTCATACCGGAGCGCTTGACTGCTGTGGTGGATAAGAATGCGCTCTCTACTTCCATCACACAGCCACGAAACCATCGCGATGTATCCACTGCACGGTGCCAGTGTCGAGGACCGATAAAAGAGGGATCAGTTAGATGTGTGAACCGGCTGTGGACGTTAACTCCACTTCCCGTATCCGTCGTCGTGGTCCCACCAGTTCGTCTTCTCTTCAACAGTTCCGTACGTTTCGACCGACGGCGTTTCGTATTCTTTCATTGGTTACCTCCACGCCTGCTTTCAGATATCATTGTATTTGTTATATTATCTATTACTCTTGAATTTCCACAGAATGTGGTGTTTACTATCTGTTAGCCACGTACTTCGCGTTCCGTGAGTGCTCGGAAACGCCCAAAGTCGTCGACATCCCCGATAAGGACATCACCGTTTGACTCGACCCAAGCATGAGCCTCGAACGTATCGGACTGTGTATCCACCCCGAAGCGGAGACAATGTGGGAAGTCACTCGCCTCCAGCAAGGTACTCCCGGTGAGTGCTCGCTCAAGACAATCGTAGGTGCCCGGAAGACGCGACCCTGCTGTTAAAACCGCCCAGCGTACTGACTTTGGTGCTTCAGGCTGACGATAACACGGGAGGAACTGAGAGACCGTGCCGAAACAGCGCTCTGCGTCCTCCAGCCCAACGACTGTAAGCAGTACTTTGCTCGCAACGATCAGTGCCACTGCTTCACAGAGTAATAGCTTCTGCGCCCGTGACAACGCCCTGAACTCACGGAGTCGGGCTCGCATCGACCTTGATGAGTTGCTCCGCGGCAAGCGTTTTCAGAAAGCGTTCCACATCATTTGCCACTCGGTCTCTCTCGACATCGTACTCCCCGACCAGCGCCGAGACGATGTCCACTGGCTCAGTCGGTTCCTGAATTCGCTCCCAGATATCCGGGCCGACCCCTGACAGGCCCTGATACCGCCCCGTCTCGTTGTTGAGCAACACGATCTCCCCGTCGATAGTCGTAGTGACACAGTCGTCAGTTGCGACAACAGCCGACTCGAAATCTATCGCGACCATGTGGCTATCGGCGATACTCGTACTATTTGTTATAGCCTCTTTTCGCCCCCGTAGTAACTCTGACTGCCGTTAGACGTGCCCTTCGTTCCAGAACGAACCGACCGTAGTAAGTCGGTAACTATGCCCCATAGAAACCGCATGCCGAACAATGGCTGCTACTCCTTCCGTCAGTGAAAAATACGCATCGTTGCGCCGCGTGGCGCTGTATCGGCCGGCGCTGACGGGGAGTATCGTTGCCGCCAGCCTCTTTGTAATGCTACTCGAAGGTGTTGGCCTCTCGTTCCTGTTTCCGATACTCGACGCCGCACAGGCCGGGCAGAGCCTTCCGCTTCAGGCAGACGGCGTCACCGGCCGGTTTCTTTCCGTGTACGTCGCTGCAGGACTGCCGCTCACACTCGAATTCCTGTTGGTCGGCCTCGCGTGCGTGATGGTCGTCCGGTACACAGCGTCGTTTACGGTGAAATGGCTCGCAGCAAAACTCACACAGACGTACGAGCGTGACCTCAAAGACCGGGCCTACGAACTGGCGATGGGCGCATCAGTCGCCTACTACGACGACAAGGGGTCCGACGACATCATGAACACGATTCTGACACAGACCCGCTACGCCGGGCGTGTCATCGGCCGGATTATCCAGTTCTTCCAGCAGGCAATCCTCTGTCTGGTGTATATCGGGATCGCACTCGCTATCGCTCCGGTGCTGGCAGTCGGTGCAGCTGTCGCTCTCGGCGGTGTCACGGCGATCATCAGATACGGCATCGAGCCCGGGTACGCCGTTGGCGACCGTGTGGCGACGGCAAACGAACAGCTACAGGAGACAACACAGGCGGGGACGCAAGGTATCCGTGACGTGAAGCTGTTTGGTATGCGCGACGGGCTGCTTGCCGAGTTCCGGTCCACACTCGACCGGTACACTTCGACTAGCGTCGCCGTTCGCCGGAACCAGGTTGCAATCGGAAGCCTCTATCGGCTCTCGGTCTCGCTGCTCCTGTTTGGCCTCGTCTACGTCGCCATCAGTTTCCGGGCGCTGTCTATCGCGGAACTCGGCGTGTTCCTGTTCGCGATGCTTCGACTCGCCCCCCGGCTGAGTTCGCTCAGCTCCACCATCTACGCGATCGAGGGAGAACTCCCACATCTGGTCCGAACCCACCAGTTCATCGACCGCCTCAAAGCCCAGCAGGAACCAACTGGCGGGCAGTCGGTCCCAGACAGCATTGAGGAAATCGCGTTCGAGAACGTCTCGTTCGCCTACGAGGACGAGCCAGTGCTTGCGGACTTTTCGATGGCCGTCGACCGAGGGGAGTTCGTCGGCATCGTCGGCAAGTCCGGCGGCGGCAAATCGACAGTCGTCTCACTGCTCACGCGACTCTATACCCCGGATAGCGGTGAGGTTCTGGCGAACGGGACGCCAATTTCGGCCTATGCGCTTGAGGAATGGCGTGAGGCTGTTGCGATGGTTCGACAGGACCCGCATATCTTCAACGATACGCTGCGGTACAATCTCACTGCCGGTCGGGATATCACCGAGGAAACGCTCTATGAAGTCGCTGAGAAGGCACTCATCCTCGAATTCCTTGACGACCTTCCGCAGGGACTCGACACGGTACTGGGCGACGACGGCGTGAAACTGTCCGGCGGGCAGCGCCAGCGCGTCGCACTAGCTCGCGCGCTTCTGGCCGATGCGGAGGTACTCGTGCTTGATGAAGCCACCAGCGACCTCGACTCGAATCTGGAGCAGCAAATCCATCGAACCGTTGAGACGCTTGACGGGGACCAGACTGTGATCGCGATCGCCCACCGACTCTCGACGGTTTCAAACGCCGACCGGATCTACACTGTTGAGGACGGGCAGGTCACAGAGCGAGGCAGCCACGCCGAGCTGCTCAACGACAACGGGACGTACGCGGAGCTGTACGCGATGCAGGGAACGGCAGCCGCACAGTCTTCCAGTGGCTAATCGGTTCTCAGTGGGACGGGTGGGTCCTCGGGTTAGACGTCTCGACGGCGCCCTTTCGGCACCTGTGACCTGAGTTCGCCGTAGACGTACAGGCCGACGCCGACCGGTTCAGCCGCACCAGCAAGATCGTGGGTGACGACCAGATACCCCCAGTCGCCGTCCCAGTCGCGCTCCTGGTCTTCGCCGGCCACAAACGCCCGGGCAGCGTCCTCGTCAAGATGGATGACGTTCTGGCTGGCGTGCTCGCCGAACCGCTGGACGGCCTCCAGCGTCGGTTTCCAGTGTTCCTGTCGCGTTCGCAGGAACGTCATTCCCAGTCCTTCGATGTCTACCGGCGACGGCGGGCTGCCTTGATACAGCCACAGTTTGCCAGCGCCCCGTTCCCAGAAGGTATACCCCTCGAACGTTTCCGGTGGGACGCCGAACCGCTCGGTCCAGAAATCGAGCACTTCCCGGCGGGTCGCTCGATCGGGGTCATCCCGTTCTTCATTCGTTTCTGGGAGCCGCGTGAACTCCGTGCTCTGGTCGCTCATTCTGCGGGCACCTCCAGTTTCGCACAGAAGAACCCGCCCGTGTCGTTGTGATGCGGGTATATGCGCTTGGCGTCTGCCACGCTGGGGTCGAAGCTCTCGTCTTCCCAGTCGGTGATTCCCGGTGCGTGGTTGAGCGGGAGGTCGTAGTCCACGATTTCACAGGCCACCTCGTCAAGCACGTAGTCCAGCACGGCCTCGTTTTCCTCCGGGGCGAACGTACAGGTGGAGTAGACGACGGTTCCCCCGGGCTCGGTCACTTCGACGGCCCGCTTGAGGATACCCTTCTGCACGCCGGAGATGCCCTCGACGTGCGAGAGCGACCAGTCTTCCAGCGTATCCGGGTTCTTGCGGATGGTCCCCTCACAGGAGCAAGGGACGTCGACGAGCGCACGGTCGTATCCCTCGCCGTCGAAGGGCTTGAGCGAGTGGTTGCGCCCGTCCTCGTGGGTGACGGCGACCGTCGTCGCACCCAGCCGCTCAGTGTTGGTCCGCAGCGCCGAAATCCGCCCGAGATTGTTGTCGGTTGCGACGACTTCGCCGGTATCCTCCATCAGGGCGGCGAGCTGGGTCGTCTTGCTCCCCGGTGCCGCACAGGCGTCCCAGACTCGTTCGCCGGGTTGGGGGTCCAGTACGGTCGCTGGAATCACGGATACTTCCTCCTGACCGTGAATCCAGCCGTGGAAGTACGGCCAGTTCGCGCCGGGAGAGTCCTCGGGCAGGACGAACAGGCCGTCGTGCCAGTCGACGGGGTCGTAGGCGATGTCTGCATCCGCAAGCGCCGTCCGGACCCGCTCGACGGTGGCTTTGATCGTGTTGACCCTGATAGCCGACGGCAGCGGGCGTTCACACGCGTCGATGAACGCCTCGAAGTCGTCGATGATGGGCCGGTAGCGGTCGAGTGGTTCCATTGTCCGGCGTTCGCTGGCGGTCGGTTTGTGGGTTTCGAACGGCATCGGCCCATGGCTTTCAAGCCGTCGGCGGACGATATCCGAGGTATGGCACACATACAGGTCCACCGCGAGGATATGTCCCTCGACTCACCGACACTGATCGAGGGACTCCCAGGGGTCGGACTCGTCGGCAAGATAGCCGCTGACCATCTTGTCGATGTCTACGACATGGAGTACTACGCGTCGGCCCACTGCGAAGGGTTGCCAGAAATCGCCGTGTACGGAACGGACGACCCAGAGGTTCGCCCGCCGGTCCGGCTGTACGCGGACGAAGACCGCGACCTGCTCGTCCTCCAGAGCGATGCCCCGATCTCCCCGTCCGGCGCGACGGAGTTCGCCGGCTGTATGGTTGGCTGGTTTGAGGCCAACGATGCAACGCCGGTCTACCTCAGCGGCCGTCCCGCCGAGAAAGACGGCGTTCCGGACGTGTACGGCATCTCGACGGGCGACGGGGCGGCAATGCTTGCGGAGGCGGACGTAGATCCGCCCTCGGAGAACGGCGCGATTACCGGGCCGACCGGCGCGCTAGTCCATGAATCACAGCGAACCGGGTTGACGAGTGTCGGACTCATCGTCGAAGCCGACCAGCGGTTCCCCGACCCCGAAGCGGCGCGAGCCCTGCTGCAGACAGCGATCAGCCCACTGGCCGATTTTGATATCGATACCGAGGCACTGGTCGAGCAGGCCGAAGAAATCGGTCGCGCCAAGGCACAGCTCGCACAGCAACTCCAGGAAAACCAGGAGGAAAGCACGAGCGCACAGCCGCTCGGGATGTATCAGTAATGGCGGGCGCAGATGACATCGTTCGTGGGTTGCTGGTGGTGCTTGTCGTCGGTATCGGCACGGTCCTGGGGTGGGTGTTGTTTGTCAGAACACCCGACAACCTTGCTCAGTTGTTCGGCGTTCTGCTGGTCGTTGCTGTCGCCGTTGCTACAGCCCGTATCGGCAGCAACATCGCCGGCTCCCTCCTCCCAGCACACAACGTCGCGGAAGTCGCCGTCGAAGGGCCGATCAGTCGTGACGGCGGTGGCGGCATCACCAGTCCGCCAGTCGGTGCGTCGGCCGACGACATCGTCGAACAGATCGAACGCGCCGACAGCGACCGCGGCTCCGATGCGCTGCTCCTGAAGCTGAACACACCGGGTGGCCAGATCGTCCCCAGCGAGGACATCCGCATCGCCGCCGAGCAGTTCGACGGCCCGACTATCGCCTACGCGACGGATGTCTGTGCCAGCGGCGGCTACGACATCGCCGCCGGCTGTGACGAGCTCTGGGCGCGCGAGGGCTCTATCGTCGGCTCTATCGGCGTCGTCGGCTCGCGGGTCAACGCCAAGGAACTGGCCGACCGCCTGGGCCTCTCCTACGAGCAGTTCACCGCCGGCGAGTACAAAGACGCCGGCGTCCCGCTAAAGGAGATGACTGCGGACGAGCGCGAGTATCTCCAGAGTATTGTCGACGACTACTACGACCAGTTCATCGACACCGTAGCCGAAGGCCGCGAGATGGACGCCGAGGCGCTCAAAGACACCGAAGCGCGCATCTTCCTCGGCGATGAGGCGGAAGAACGTGGGCTCGTCGACCGACTCGGGACGCGAGACGATGTCGAGGCGAGCCTGGAGCAACGCCTTGGCGAGGACGTGACGATCAAGGAGTACGAGCCCGAGCGCGGATTGACGGGCAAGCTCCGCGGGGGCGCACAGCAGGTCGCGTTCGCGCTGGGAGCAGGTATCGCCGGCGTCGCTGACGGCGATGTCGAGGGCCTCTCCTTCCGTCGATAGCCTCGGGAGGTTTTTTATCCGGGGACCGCCTTCGCGGTAGTGTGACCACGCTGGTGGTGTGTATCGACAGGGACAGTCCGGCCACAGCCGCGTGTCCCGTCGTCGGCCGCGACGCCGTCGAGTCACTCATCACGCAGACAGGAGTCGTTGACCCGGAAGACAGCCGGGTCAACTGCCTCCTCGAAGGGCTCGCAGTCGCGGATGAACTCGAAGCCGAGGAGTCTGCGCCGGTCCTCGCCGTCGTCGGTGGCGGGAGTGACAGCGTCGGCTCGGACCGGGAGATCGCCAGCCAGATCGACAGTCTGGTCGCCGAGCACAACCCGGACTCCGCGGTCGTCGTCGTCGATAGCGCCGACGACGAGCGGCTGGTTCCCATCATCGAGAGCCGCGTTCAGGTCGATGCCGTCGACCGCGTTGTCGTTCGCCAGGCCCGTGACATCGAATCTACGTACTACCTGCTCAAGCAGTTTCTGGCTGACGAGGAACTGCGCAAGACGGTGCTGGTCCCCGTCGGCATCATCATGCTCGCGTTCCCGCTGTTGCTCGTCGTCACCAGCCCGACCATCGCCGTCGGCGCTATCGCGGCCGCCATCGGCGTCTTCCTCATCTACAAGGGACTGGGTATCGACGCGTACCTGTCGCGACTCCCCAGTCAGACCCGGGAAGCGCTGTACTCGGGGCAGGTGTCGCTTGTGACCTACGTCGTCGCGGCCGGCCTCTCGCTCGTCGGCGTCTTCGCCGGCGTGCTGGGCGTTTCTGCGGTCGGCGATATCAGTCCCTTCTTGCTTGCGAACCGCTTTGCCTTCGCGTCCGTCCCGTGGCTGACCGGCGCGGCACTGGCCGCCTCGCTGGGCCGCCTGCTGGACGAACTCATCCAGCAAGAGGGGGTCCGGAGCGCGTACGTGAACCTTCCGTTCGGTGCGGTCGCGGTCGGGCTCGTCGTTCGCGGCTTTTCTGCGTACTTCCTCGAACGCGGTGGCGTGTTCGAGCCGTTTCAGGTGCCGGAGACGAACCTCGGCATCGTACAGATTCAGGGGTTCTCGCTGGAGGCTGGCACCCGTCTCGCGCTGTTCATCCTCGCAGGCATTCTCATCAGCCTCGTTGGCGTCCGGGTGGCGACCTACGTCAGCCACACCGATATCGAGGACGAACTGGTGGAATAGACAGCGATTTACGCCGCCGACGGCTACCGGCGGCTATGACAGACGGCGCGTGGGTTTCGCTGTTCTCCGGCGGCAAAGACTCTTCGTGGGCGTTGTACCGGGCACTGGAGCGGGGCCACCCCGTCGAGCGTCTGGTGACGGTCCACCCAGAGGGCGACTCCTACATGTACCACGTTCCGGCGACCCGGTTAGCCCGCCTGGCCGCCGAGAGTATCGGCATCCAACTGGTCGAAATCGAGCCCGATGACTTCGAGGCCGACGACGTGCCTGACTCGGGCGAGCAGGGCGATGCCGAACTCGAACCGCTGGAAGCAGCACTGCACGAACTCGACACCGAACTTGACGGCGGTATCAGCGGTGTCACCGCCGGGGCTGTCGAAAGCGAGTACCAGACGACTCGCATCGAGTCGATGGCCGACCGCCTCGAAGCCAACGTGTTTGCGCCGCTGTGGCAGGAGAACCCCCGTGACCTCGCCGACGCAATGCTGGATGCTGGCTTCGAGATACAGATCATCCGCGTGGCCGCTTACGGCCTCGACGAGTCCTGGCTGGGTCGCACGCTCGACGCCGACGCGCTCGACGAACTGGAGGCGCTCAACGACGAGTACGGCGTCCACATCCTCGGGGAAGGCGGCGAG
Source organism: Haloarcula sp. R1-2 (assembly GCF_011627385.1). Classification (NCBI taxonomy): domain Archaea; kingdom Methanobacteriati; phylum Methanobacteriota; class Halobacteria; order Halobacteriales; family Haloarculaceae; genus Haloarcula; species Haloarcula sp. R1-2. Next base: position 543,319 of record NZ_JAANTG010000001.1, on the reverse strand, counting down.
TTCGAGACGCTCGTCACCGATGGTCCGCACATGGACCGCCGGATCGAAATTGAGTACGAGACGGAGTGGGACGGCAGTCGCGGGACGGTACAGATCGAAGACGCGTGGCTGGCGTGACTTGCGGAGCGTGCGGAATCGGCGGCCGTCAGCTCTCGTCCGTCAACTGCGTGTGCGCACCGATGAGCGCGCCGGCGAGGTCTAAACTCTCGACCTGTGTATCCCGGTCGATAATGGACTGACGGATATCCGAATCGAGGATAGTCGTGTCCGGGAACACGATGGTGCCGTCGAGACTGGAGTTGACGACCTCAGCCCCGGAAAGGATGTGGACGTTCTCGCCGAGCGTAGTGTTCTCGATGGTAGCGTCCTCCGCGACGACGTTGTCCCCGTCAAGTTCCCACGCGACGGCCTCCAGATAGCTTTCGGGCGTCCCGATGTCGTACCAGGCGTCGTCGAAGGTGAACGCACGAACGGGACCGTCGTTGACGAGCCACTGGATGAACCAGCCCGGTTCGTCCGGATTGTTCCCGTCTTCGAGGTACTCGTCGAAGCGGATCGCATCGGCTGGGAACGCGTAGCAGGCAATCGAGACGAGGGTGCTGTTAGGGTCGTCAGGTTTCTCTTGGAAGTCTGTGACTTCCTCGCCGTCGAGTTCGACGAGGCCGTAGGAGCTGGCCTTTTCTAGGGACCCGACATCGTAGGCGGCAAGCGTGGGGTCGTCGTACTGCTCGAAGTAATCGATGAACTCGGCGATGTCGAAGCTGATGAGATTGTCGCCGGCGATGACGAGCAGGTCCTCGTCACCGAGTCCTTCCCGGTTGACTAGCTGGGCAAGCGCACCGACGACGCCGAACTTCTCGTCTTCCTCGGCAGTTTCCTCGACGGTCAGGGATGCTTTCTCGAAGCGACTTGCAGCGATGTGGTCTCGGAAATCGCCGGCAAATCGCTGGTTCGTACTGACGAACACGTCAGTGATGCGATCGTCCTCCTCTAACTCCCCGAGAATCCGGTCGATGACGGTTGTTTCACCGACAGGGAGCAGCATCTTGGGCCGGTTCTTAGTGACAGGCCAGAGCCGGGTGGCGTACCCGCCTGCAAGGACAATCGCTTTCATGTCCGGAAGGAGACAACCAGAATACAAGTTCTTTTTCATCGACTGGACCACGGCACTTATCGGTGGCCCGGAGTACAACCTCGTATGACTGACGACGCTGACGGCCCTGAGGCTGGAGCGGGAGATGTGAACCTCACGGAGAAAATCAATCAGACGAACGTTGATGAACGTATTTCGAGTCTGGAAGCGGCCTACGACAAGGTGCCGGTCACCGAGGAGACCTTCGAGCTATCGCCCGATGAATACGCTGATGTGTTCGCTGCGACCCGCGGGACTGGCTACTCCGGGAACAGTGTCGTGTTCGTCACGCGTGATGGCACCGATTTCCCGGAACTGAGCGACCAGATACCCGACCAGGCGGCCGGCGACACCCGCGACCGGGTCTTGCTGGTGCTGGGCCGCGGCGCTGATATGTGGGCGCTGCCGGGGGGCGGCAAAGGAGACGAATACGAGTCAGTCCAAGGGACTGCTGTGCGCCGTGTCAACGAACAGACTGGCATCCGCTGCACAGTTACCGGCGTCGCGGAAGTCGTCCATTCGAAGTACTATCCCGACACTGACGCGCAGGGGTCGGTGCACACGCTAGACATCTACCTCGAAGCGGAGTACAAGAAGGGAAGCCTTGATATGGACGAATCGGAACTCGTCGGCGCGGCGTGGTTTGCGGAGCCCCCGGAGCGACTGACTCCCGGGGCCGAAGAACGGTTTGCGGCCTTCCGAAACGACGAGTGAAGCCGGGACCGGATGTCGTTCAGTGTTCAACTAACTCCACGAGCACCCCGCCGGTCGTCTTCGGATGGAGAAACGCCACGTCGTGACCCCACGCACCCGGCCGTGGCTCCTCGTCTATGAGGTCGATCCCACAGTCGCTGACCGTCTCTAGCGCGGCGGCGATGTCGTCTGTCTCCAGAGCCACGTGATGGATGCCCGGCCCGTTGCTGTCGAGGTATCTGGGAATCGCGCCGTCGGCGTCCGGCAACGGTTCTAGCAGTTCGAAGTAGCCGTTGTCCATCTCCAGAAACGTCACGTGCAGGCCGTCAAACGTCTCCTCGTGGACGACCGGTGTTCCGAAGGCATCGGCGAACAGTTCCGCGAGCGGGTCAGCGTCGTCCGTCGCGATGCCGGCGTGATCGAAGCGCATGCGTGGGGGTTCGAACGTGTGGTATATAATTCTGTGACCGGCTTCGGGCCTCCTTTCGGCCGGTGTGTTAGTCCGTCCGAACCGCCATGAGGTTGTACGTGTATCTCTCTCCGGTCCGATACGACGAGTAGATCACCCCGTCCGAGACAGCTGGGGTCATATCGACGGCCGGGATGGGGAGCGTCCATCGGAGGTCTCCGGTTGTCGCGTCGAGCGCGTATAGTCCCGATTGGTCTAACGTCGCTCCAGCGATCAGGGTATCGCCGACCCGGACCGGTCCCGATTGGGAGAACCGCGCGCCGTCGTTCTGATAGCGCCACTTGGTGGTCCCGTCCGTAGTGAGACAGTAGAGCTGCCCGTCTGATGTGCCGAACGTGACGGTTCCGTCCGCGTACACAGCCGAGCCGTTCGTCCCGTTCAGTGTTTCGAACGTCCAGCGTGTCTCTCCGGTTTCTTTATCGAGTGCGAAAAGCGTCTTCGGACCAACGTCGTTGGGCGTCGTGACGTACACTGATGACTCGCCGACTGTCGGTGCGCCACGTACTTCTTGATCCACAGCCCCCCATAGTAGTTCGCCTGTCTCCGCATCCAGTGCCCGCAATCCGTAGTCAGCCTGCCGGTCACCGGGGACGTACACGATCCCGTCGTCGACGGCCACTGGCGGGGTGCCGGTGTTGCCGAGCTCAGTATGCCATGCCGTGGCCTCGGCATCGGTATCGACCGCGAACGCGTTCGTTGTTCCGTCGGTGTACGTCGTGCCGTAGAGCATCCCGCTGTCGTATCTGAGTCCGCCGATCGTTGGCGTCTCGTTCACGACAGTCGTTCGCCACCGTTCCGCGCCTGTTTCGAGGTTCAGGGCAAACACGTGACTTCCCGTACGCATGCTCTGGGCACCGACGAACACCGTTTCGTCGACGATAATCGGATCGCGGACGTTGATCAGATCGTCGCCCGGAAGCGTTTCGGTGGTCGCCCACGCCGTTGCGCCCGTGGAACGCTTGAATGCACTGAGTCCTTCATCACCAGAGCCGCCAGCGATGACAAACCCATCGGACAGTATCATGCTTGAAGAGACCGGACCGATGTCTTCCCGCCGCCAAGCGACGCAGGCAGAGGTCCGGCCGACCGTCTCCCCAGGAACATAGCCAGTGTTCCGCGACCCGTTGTGTGGCTGCTGCCAGTCATCGGTGTCTGATGGAGTAATCGGTTTCTGGTTCGCACACGCGAGCTCTGCTACCGATGTGCGTTCCGTCGCCGTTTCCGTTTCAGTCGCAGTTTCACTTGTTGTTCCAGATGTCGGTGATGGATCTGACCTCGGCGTCTCAGACGGTCGGGAAGTCGAGCCCGTTACAGTGCTTTCGTCGTCGGTTCCTGTCAACCGGAGACAGCCCGAACCGCTCAGCCCGACCCCGATCGTCGCGAGAAGTGCTCGACGTTCCATGCCTGAGATAGTCAAATCCAGATATAACAATACTGCTATTTAACCGGATAATAACAAGGTATCATCCACTAATCTAATTTTGCATATCATGAATACACAAATATATAAGAGATAGACCTCATCGACCACTATTTTTATAGTAGCTGTTATCTATTTTAATTATACTTACTCATATGTTACGGAGAAGCGTTCTGGCGGCATTCTGTACTGCAGGGCTCTCAGGCTGCTTACGGTTAACCGGTGACACTGCTCCTTCCGAAGAACGAGACACAGAGGGGCGAATGGAGACCGAGAACGTCGACGATCCGCCACAGCGGACGCCGACAGAATCTTCCGAGGCAAGGACAGCGTCCGACGGGCAGGGACTGTTCGCGTCACGGTCCGAAGCGATCGGCTTCGCGCAGTCCTTCGCCGCGTCCGGCGTATCGAATCCAGTCTCCGCGGACGGCCGAGCCAACGCCGAGCTGATACGACACGGCGGGGGCTGGGGGAGCAGTTACGGGTCGGGAGAGCAAGGCGGCGTCTACACCACATCTGACATCAGATGCGAAGCAATCTCTGATGACGGCGTCGCGTTCGGCGGAGATTCGAACCGGTCGCTCCGGATTCGAAATCTGACGCTCGGCTCGGAGATAACGTTCAAACCCACGTCAGACAGCCCTGTCTATCAGGTCAACGAATGGGACATCGATCCTGAAACCGAAGCCGTTCCGCCCGAAACGATTAGCCTAGAGGTCGGTACTGACAGCGAACACGTCTCGATTTCCGGAACGTGGACCGGCGACCGAGACATATTCAACACACAGGCGTTCTGTGCGTACGAGGTTGACCTTGTTGAAGATGGGTCGAGAATCGGCGGAACCACACCGAAAGTCTACGGTATCCGGTACAACTGGGGAGCGAAACAGACGGGGGACGAACTGTATGTCACCCGTCAGCCGTCCGTGGACGAGGAGTGGATCGCCGAACTCTTTGTTGGAGAGAATACGTTCGAGGCGAAGGCCCGGCAGAAAGCCGAGCACGTGGTTGAAGACGACGTTTTCCGCGTCGACCTTTCGGCCATCGATCTGGATTCGGGACAGTACGGGTGGACGCTCCTCATCGGGACCAAACAGCCCACTCAACGGAACAAAGTAATAAAACTCACCCCTCTGAACACCGGGTTGATACTCCAGTAACCTGCCCGCTCCCGTCGTTTCGGTCTGAAATAATCCGATATTTATATAGGGTAATACAGCACTCTACTATCTGCACAAACATATCTAAGTGGTACGTATATGGAGAAAGTAGCTCAAACGGTCGGAAGTCTGTTTAACGCAGTCTTCCGTCCGTCGCGGTTCGTCGTTGCGCCCGACGCCGTTACCCAGACGTCTCTGTGGGGCACCATGGACCGAACCAGGTCCCTGCTCGTCGTGTTTCTCACCAACGTGGTCCTCTATGCGACGCCGCTGACCCTCTCAGGCTATGGCGTCGCCGTCGAATCCGAGGCACCAGCGTGGTTCGGACCGGTCGCGGGTGCGGTACTCGGCAACCCCGACACGGTCTGGCGGCTGTTTGCCGGAATTGCCCAGAACTCGGCGTTTCTTATTGCTCTCTCCGGCGTGACGCTGCTGACCTATCACCTCGCGCTGGTACTGACCCGCAGTTCCAACGGGTTCGTCCTGACGTTACACACCGTCGTGTACAGCGTCAGCGCGTATCTCGCCGGTATCTTCACTGTTCTGGTGTTTCTATCGCGGAACAGCGCCTATGAAACGGCTCGCACGCTCGTTACCAACCTGCAGATCCGATTTATCGCCGTCTTCTACGACCTGTTCGAGGTCCCTCCGTCCGAACGCGTGTTCACTGTCAGCGAGTCGGTCGGAGCGGGACAGCTGACCGACGCCGAAACCGGAATCATTGCAGTCCTCATCACGCTAGTGCTGTACTTCGTCTACTCGATGTATCTCGGTGCGCGATTGAATCACGGAACCGGCGTCACGGGGGCCATTCTCGCTGTGCTAGCGGTCGGCCTCTCCCCGGCGATATACGTCACGTTACTGCTCGTTTACTCGACCGGAGGCCTTTCGATATGAGCCACGAACACACTGACAGACAGCAAGCATCGGAGACAGACACTGACGCACAGACGGATGCATCCGACGGGCAACAGGACGATGTCATCGTCGAAACCCAACCGACACTGAAGCCAACTGCGATAGCCCTCGCTGTGGTTGTCTTAATCGGGACCGGCATTATCGCGTATCTGTACGCCAACCCCTCGCTGCTTGGCTCCGTCGACCGAACCGAAATCGCGCTCAACCTCGTGGCGATTCTGATGGTCATCGCGCTCGTGAGACTGCTGCTCCGGCTGTACGTGCTGACCCGGACCCGCTATGTTCTCACGACCGACGCCGTCCGCAGAGAGTACACGCTGCTGTACAGGTCGTTCTCGCGTGAATTACCGCTAGCGAAGGTCCGAAGCCACGAACTCCGCCGGAACAGAACCGAGACGCTGCTCGGTATCGGCAGCGTCTCGTTTCTCACGGGGAGCGTCGCCCAGAGTCCTGCCCATCTCCGGTTCCAGAACGTCCCGGACCCCGAGCGAATTCGGTCGCAGGTCCGGGAGCGCCTCTCAGACGAAGACCTACGGTAGCATCGCTGGCGACTTCGGGACCTACATCGACGACCCGGGCTGGTACTCACCGAACACGTCCCGGAGCACGTCACACACCTCGCCGGTTGTGGCGTACACCTTCACGGCGTCGATGATGTAGGGCATGACGTTCTCGTCGCCTTCTGCGGCCTGTTGGAGCGCGTCGAGTTTCGCCTCGACAGCCTCGTCGTCGCGTTCCTCTCGGACTGTGGCGACGTTGTCCTGCTGGGCCTGCTCGACGGCCTCGTCGACCTCTTCGATGTCCTGCTCGCCCTCTTCCTCGACCTGATACTCGTTGACGCCGACGATGATGCGGTCGCCAGCTTCCTGTTCGCGCTGGCGCTCGAAGGCCACGTCCTGAATCTGGCGCTGGACCCACTGCTGCTCGATGGAGCGGCGCATCCCGCCGCGTTCGTCGACTTCCTCGATGAGTTCGCGGGCCTCCGCTTCGAGTTCGTCGGTCAGCGACTCGACGTAGTAGCTCCCGGCCAGCGGGTCGATGGTGTCCGCCGCGCCCGACTCGTGGGCGAGGATTTGCTGGGTCCGTAGTGCTGTCCGGACAGACTGCTCGGTCGGCAGGCCGATGGCCTCGTCCTTGCCGTTGGTGTGGAGGCTCTGGGTCCCGCCCAGAACGGCCGCCAGTGCCTGGTAGGAGACGCGGACGACGTTGTTTTCGATCTGTTGGGCGGTCAACGTCGAGCCGGCAGTCTGGGTGTGGAACTTCAACTGTTTGGACTTGGGGTTCTGGGCGTCGAAGCGCTCGTCCATGATTTTCGCCCAGAGACGCCGCGCCGCCCGGAACTTCGCCACCTCCTCGAAGATATTGTTGTAGGAGGCAAAGAAAAAGGAGAGTTGCGGGGCGAATTCGTCCACGTCGAGCCCGGCCTCGATGGCGGCCTCGACGTACTCGATGCCGTCACCGAGGGTGAACGCGATTTCCTGTGCGGCTGTCGAGCCGGCCTCGCGGATGTGATACCCAGAGATGGAGATGGTGTTGAACTTCGGTGTCTCGGCGGCACAGAACTCGAAGATGTCGGTGATGAGCCGCATCGACGGCTCCGGCGGGTAGATGAACGTGTTCCGGGCGATGTACTCCTTGAGCACGTCGTTCTGGATGGTCCCGCGGAGTTCCTCACGGTCGACGCCCTGCTTGTCGCCGACGGCGATGTACATCGCCAGCAGCACCGACGCGGGGGCGTTGATGGTCATGCTCGTCGAGACCTCGTCCAGCGGGATGCCGTCGAACACGGTTTCCATGTCATCAAGCGAGTCGATGGCGACGCCGGTTTTGCCGACCTCGCCGGCGGCCATCGCGTGGTCGGAGTCGTAGCCCATCTGCGTGGGGAGGTCAAACGCCATCGACAGCCCGGTCTGGCCCTGGTCAAGCAGATAGTTGAACCGCTCGTTGGTCTCCGTCGCAGTCCCCATCCCGGCGTACTGGCGCATCGTCCAGAGCCGGCCCCGATAGCCGGTCGGATACACGCCGCGGGTGTACGGTTCCTGACCGGGAAAGCCTAGGTCCTCCTCGTAGTCGAGATCGGAGATGTCGGCCGGGGTGTACAGGCGGTCTACCTCGTGACCTTCGGTGTCCGTGGTGAACGTCTCCTTGCGTTCGCCAAAGCGGTCGACGGTGGGCTGGACGTCGTCTTCCTCCCACTGAGCCTTCGACTCCCGTATCTCCTCCAGCTCGTCGGGGTCAAACATGGACGGATTGTCGGACGGCGGAGGCTTAAGGGTTCTTAAATCCTTCACGATTTGTAATACGCGTCTCGCCGTGGTATGGCGGCGCGCTGTTCCGAGGTGGGTTTATATCTTCGCCATCTACCGAGGGCGTATGCCAATCGAACCGGGTGACGGCGTTACCATCGAGTACGTCGGCCGCTTCGAGGACGGGACCATCTTCGATACGTCACGTCCCGAAGTCGCCAGGGAGCACGGACTCATCGAGGCACAGGGCGTCGATGTGAGCGAGTATGCACCGCTTTCCTTCACTGTCGGTGCAGGAGAGATCATTGAGGGAATTGACGAGGCGCTCGTCGGCATGGTCGCGGGCGAGGAGGCCACTATCACGGTACCCCCGGCGAAAGCCTACGGTGAGTTTCAGACCGACCGCGTCCGCGAGTACGACCCCGAAACGTTCGAGGGTATGGTCGGAAAAGAGCCGGAGGTCGGAACCCATGTCGAGGCCGAAAACGGGCTTCATGGGGACGTAACTGCTGTCCGAGACGACGCCGTCGAGGTGGATTTCAACCACGAGTTGGCCGGCAAGACGCTCGTGTTCGATATCGAAGTCGTCGACGTCAGATAATCGGTCCGCCGTCAGCAGATTATCAGTCGCCCGTGTCGTACTTGTAGGTCGCTTCGTCGGGGTCGATGCCGAAGTCCTCGGGACCCTCCTCTGGCTCAGGTTCCTCGGACTCGCCGGCACTGGCCTGCTTGAACTGCTTGCGGAGGTGGCCGGGCACCTCGAAGCGGTCAACGGCCACCCGGAGCGGCACCGCGTCCGGCTGGATGTTTTCCTGTTTGGTCGCGAGCCGGTCCCGGAGCGCGTCAGGGAGCTGTGCCGGCTCGATGCGCTCGAAGCCGAACTGCGCGAGAAATTCCGAGGCGTTCGTCAGCGAGTAGACGGTGTCAAACCCCTCGTCGCCCGCGTACTCGACCAGCCGTTCGATGACGTGTGCGCCGACGCCCTGATTGCGCCATTCGGGCAGGACGCCGATGCTGGTCAGTTCACAGACTGGCTCGTCGCCGCCCTTGTGAATACGGATGCGGCCGAAGCCGGCCTTCTCGTGGCTCTCCTCGTCGATAGCGACGACGTAGTCCCGGGATCTAAAAGCCGTCTCGTCCAGCCCCATCTCTTCGATACGGTCGAGCAACCAGACTTCCTCGCGGTTTTTCGCATCCCGGACGTACATGCTCTAAACTTGACTGCCGCAGTCAAAAGGGTTTGCGGCGTGATTGAGACTGGAGACGATCTAGCGGAGAGGCAATCACTAAGACAGTTCAACATGATTGATTGTTCATGATATCGCTCGAGATGGACATGGTCCAGTACGACTGTCCGTACATCGACACGACACGGGACTACGAGGTGTCGTTTCTGGCCAAGCAGTGGGATTTCCACCCTGTCGAGCGGGAGCTGGAGACACGGATCATGGTCAACGGCGCGGACCGGGAAGAGCTGGACCGCGGGCTGAACGCACTGGAGACGCACGACCACATGGAGTCCTACCAGCTTCTCCGCCGGAAGGGCGACCTGGCGCTCATCCGCTCGCGCATCGATGAGACGAACGCGATGAGCGTCATCCGCGACCACAGTGGCTACATCACCGGCCCGTTCCGCATCCGTGACGGGTCGGAAATCTGGCACGTTGGCTTCGATACCGAACGCGTCGCGGAAGGGACCCTGTCTGAACTAGAGCGCGACAATGACTACACTATCAGGTCCCGCGAATCGGTCGATCTGGAGGACTACTACGACCTGCTACAGAACATCGACTCGGCGAAGCGGCTGGTCGATGGCTGTCGGGAACTCTCGGAAGTAGAGCGAAACACGCTGGAGAAGGCCGTCGAAGGCGGCTACTTCGACACGCCGCGGGACGCGACCCTGTCATCACTTGCCGAAGAGTTCGACGTGTCCAAGATGGCTATCTCGAAGAACCTCCGGCGCAGTCAGCGGAAGATACTCGACCGCGTCACGACGGCGATGAACGACGTGACCGAGTGAGAGCAGCGGTTGGGACTGTGTGCTGCTACTCCGCTCCGCTACCCTGCATCAGCTTCTGGATGTCCTCGTCGGCCGCCAGGTCTTCCGGGTCGCCGCTGGCGACGATATCGCCGCGCTCGATGACGTAGAGACGGTCGACGACGTCGGGCACGTGCGTGACGTTGGACTCTGCGATGAGGACTGCGATGTCTCGGTCGTTGATGGCCCGGATGTAGCGTTTGAGACTCTCGACGACGACTGGAGCCAACCCTTCCAGCGGCTCGTCGAGGATGAGTAAGTCGGGCTGGAGCGCCAGTGCCCGGCCGATGGCGACCATTTTCGCCTGGCCGCCACTGAGGTTCTGGACCTTCGCGTTCCGGCGGTCATCGAGTTCGGTCAGCACGTCGTAGACGCTCTCGATGACCGCATCCTCGTCGTCGATACCGCGGGCTTTCCCGCTGGTCCAGATGGGGAGCCGGAAGTTTTCGTCGACAGTCATCCCGGTGAACAGCTTCCGGTCTTCGGGCTGATAGCCGATGCCTCGCTTGGGTATCAGCTCCGAGCGGATGCTGGTCAACTCCTCGCCGCGGAACCTGACTGAGCCGCTCCAGACCGGCGTCAGGCCCATGATACCGCGGAAGGTACTCGTCTTGCCAGCCCCGTTGCGGCCCACGAGGCCGACCGCCTCGCCGGCGTTCACGTCGAGGTCGATGTCCTCGGTCACCTGGAACCCCTCGACGGCGGCGTTGAGGCCACGAACCGAGAGCAGTGGTTCACTACTCATCGTCACCCACCCCAAGGAGGAGCCGCCGGAGTTCGTCGTCCGTTTCCAGCATCGTTGGCGGACCGACGCCGTGGACGGCCCCCTGGTGGAGCGCGACGACGCGGTCGGCGTACTCCGTGACGATGTCCATGTCGTGTTCGATGGTGACCGTCGTGACGCCTTCGGCGCGGCCGACCTCGACAATCGTCTCGATGACGTACTCCTTCTCGCGAGTCGACACCCCGGAGGTCGGCTCGTCGAGCAGGAGGTAGTCCGGGTCGAGACCGAACGACATCGCTACGTCGAGCAGTTTCCGGTCACCGTGGGGCAGTTCTTCGGCAATGGTATCGGCCGCGTCTCCGAGCCGGAACTTCTCGAGCAGTTCCTCGACCTGTTTCTCGACCTCCGCGTGGCCGTCGGCCATGGAAAACAGGCTCCACGTCTTGCCCTGTTCGGTCAGCACGACCGTCCGGAGATTCTCCCGGACCGTCATCTCCTCGAACACCTTGACGACCTGAAAGCTCCGGGCGATGCCGGCGTCGACGCGCCCGTTTGCCGACATGCCGGTGATATCGTCGCCGTCGAGGACGATGGACCCCTCGTCCGGTGAGAGAAAGCCGGTGAGGAGGTTGATGAACGTCGTCTTCCCGGCCCCGTTCGGGCCGACGATGAAGACGAGTTCGCCCTCCTCTTTGCCGAACTCGAGCGTAATGTCGTCAGTTGCGACCAGTTCACCGAAGGACTTCTGCAGATTGCGTGCTTCAAGCATCTCAGTCGACTCCAAAGAGGATTATCCGCAGGCTAGTCAGCGCCTCTGTCACCTTCCGTTCAATCGACTGCGCGGCGCTCCGGCCCCACGCCGACAGGACGGACGGCTCACGACGCAGTTCACTGAGCCGCGTGTTGACGATGCCGCCGGACCGGAGCGACCCGACGATGCCCCGCGGGAAGCCATACACGAGTATCAGGAGCACCACACCGGTCAGGAACTCGTAGTACTGGGTCACGTCTTGCCCCACGTCCTGCAGGAAGACGAGGACGACACCGCCGATGAGCGGGCCGACCAGCGTCCGGAACCCGCCCAGTATCGCCATGAACAGGATGTCGCCCGACCGGAGGAAAAACAGCGTCCCCTCCGGACGGACGTACTGGCGGACGACGGCGTACAGCCCGCCCGCCACGCCGCCGTAGATGCCTGAGATGACGAACGCGGCCCAGACGTAGCGGCGGACCGGCAGGCCGATGAACCGCGCCCGGGTCCGTTCCTGCCCGATGGCGTCCAGAGCGTTGCGGAACGGCGACTGCGTGATGCGGTACATCACGAACAGGCCGATGAGGATGACGACCACCGTCAGGTAGTACGTCAGAATCTGGTACACGTCGGGGCTGAACGCGGTCCCGAACAGGAGCGGCTGGTTCGCCGGCCCCGGCCGGACCGGGAGCCCGTCGCTCCCGCCGAGTGCGCTCTGGCCCAGCGCGATGGCGTACAGGAGTTGGCCGAAGGCCAGCGTCAGGAGCGCGAAGTACAGCCCCGTATGTCGCAGCGACAGCACTCCGATGATGGCCGCCATCACCGTCGCGGCGGCGATGGCTCCGAGCAACAGCAAGCCGACGCTCTGGACGCCAGCATAGCGTGTGAGGACCGCGGTCGCGTACGCGCCGGTCCCGAAGAAGGCCGCGTGGCCGAACGAGGTGAGCTTCGTGTGCCGAAGCAAGAGATTCAGCCCGACCGCCGCGAAGCCGAACAGCAGGCCCTGGTGGATGACGCTGAGCTGGAGGCTGTCGGAGAGGCTTGCGATATCTGGAATGACGAACAGGAACACGACTCCGAGGACGAGGAAGGCGGCTTCTCGGCGGGTCACCTCGACCCCGAGGACGCGATACGCCGGCGTCCCGTCGCGGTCGACGCGCTCCGGCATCACGCCGTCTCACCCCACGTCCCGAACAGCCCTTCGGGTTTGACCAGCAGGATGAGTGCCATGATGGCGAACGGGGCCGCAATCTCGCCCGGCGGGTACAGCGTAATCATCCAGCTTCGGATGACGCCGACCAGAAGTGCGCCGACGAACGCCCCGCGAAGGCTGCCGAGGCCGCCGATGACGATGACGACGAAGGACAACACCAGCGGATTGGTGCCCATCTCCAGCGTCGCCGATGTCGGCGGGACGGCCATCGCGCCGGCAAAGCCGGCGAGGAACGCCCCCAGCGCGAACACGAGCGTGAACACGCGGTCGGTGCTGACGCCAATCGCGGTCGCCATCTCACGGTCGATAGCCGTCGCTCTGATGATGCGCCCGGTCTTCGTGCGCTCGAAGAACCAGAACAGGCCCGCGACGACGGCCGAGCCGACGAGGATGACGAACACGTTGTAAGTCGGGTAGTTCAGCCCGACGAGTTCGCTCGTCGGAATCGCGTTGATGGCGCTGTAGACGGCGTCAGTCCGGATCGAACTGTCCCCCCAGATAAACTTCTTCACGTCGAGGAGAATGAGCAAGAGGGCGAAGGTCAGCACCAGCTGGTACACCTGGTCGCGGTCGTAAATCTGGCGCATGAACACCGCTTCGAAGAGGGTTCCCACGGGAAGGAGGATGGCTGCCGTCACCAGCACGGCCGCGAGAACCGCGAGTATGAACACGGCGGTGCCGACGACGCCGCCCCCCGGCGGGCCGATGATGCCGATAATAAACCCGAACACGCCGATGGCGGTGTACGCGCCCAGCGAGAACAGTTCCCCGTGGGCGAGGTTCAGGACATCCAGAATCCCTAGGATGACGGTGAGTCCTGAGGCGATCATGAAGAGGATAAACCCGAACTGAATGCCGTTGAGCGTCTGGACGAGCGCGGCTGTGGGTGTTACGGCCATGGCTCGGTATCAGGCGCTCCAGCTATCCAGCCAGTCGCTCCCGGTGACACCGGGTGGCGGCGCTGTCTCGGTGGCTGCGTATGTGTTCACGTCTTCAAGCCTGGCTGCCCCGAGGTCGTCATCATACACCATCTGGCCGGCGAAGGAGTTCGACGCGCCCTGATGGTCCTCGGCGATGTTGTGGTAGCCGGCCGGCGTGGAGAAGCCGTGCCCCTCCAGAACCTGCGCGATCTGCTCCTGAGTCGGATAGGTGCCCAGCAGGTCGATGGCCTTCTCGACGGCCGTCGCCCACGCGGTGACCGCGCCGTAGCCGCTCATGTAGTGCGCTGTCGGGACCGTCACGCCCTCTTGCTGTGTCGCGGCGTCGAACAGCTCCCGGCCGGGCTGCCAGTTGCCCAGCGCCGGCTTCCCCCAGTAGTAGTTCCGTGACCCGGAGTAGATATCCGTCCCAGCCAGCGCGTCGCCCGGCACATCGCCGGCCGCGCTGTACAGCGTCGTGCCGAACACCGTCGTGTTCTCGAACATGTTGTTGGCGTTCGCCTGTCGGACGAACGTCGTCACGTCGCCGCCCCACAGACTGGAGAAGGTCACGTCCGGCTCCTCGTTGTTGATCGAGGTGATGTGATTCGCCATGTCACTGGCCCCGAGTTCCGGGAACCCCTCGTAGACGATTTCGGCGTCAGTGAGTCTCTGGATGGCCTGCGTGAACACTCGCATCTCGTCCTCGCCGAAGGAGTAGCCGGGGTTGACCCCGGCGACGGTCGAGATGTTGTCAGCGCCGATGCGTTCAACAGCTTCCCGGGCCATCGTCACCACCTCCATGATGTCGTAGTTCTGGAAGCGGAAGGAGTAGGTCGGGTCGGGGACGGTCTCCTCGTAGAGCGTCGTTACCGTCCCGTCAGTGCTGACGTTGATGATTCCGTTCTTCTCGACCTCAGGGGCGATCTGGCTGTGTGTGCCACTGGAAATCGGGCCGAAGGTGACCTCTTTCCCCTCCTCGATGAACTGGTTGTAGCTGTCGAGCGGGTTCGACCCCTCGTTGACGACGTCCAGTTCGATTTCGCGTTGTCCACCGATACCGCCGGCTTCGTTGATGCGCTGGACGGCGAGTTCGGCCCCGCGCTGGGCCTGAATCCCGAGTACGCCCGGTGCGCCACGTGTGAACGTCAACAACCCGGCCTGTATCGGTTCGTCGGAAATCTCACCGCCGGACTGCTCGCCCTGATCCGCTGTTTCACCGTCGCTCAGCAGCGTCGAGCAGCCAGCGAGCGCTGCGGCGACGGCCGAGCCGCCGACGGCGGAGAGCAGTTGTCGCCTGCCGATGCCACCAGTGTCATGGTCCGTTGTCGTTTGTTGCATAGGTGTGTCCCAATACGCCCCGGACAAGCCCGGGCTGTCTGGTCACGCGGTATGTGCCACGCTCACAGGGATGACTGATTCTTCCGACGTAACCCCCGAATAACGGGAGGTTTACACGTAAACCACGTCGCCGGTGAGGCAGCGGAACAGCGTTCTCGCGCCGGGCTGCGACAGCACCACAGCAGTCAGTCGGGTATACATGTCAACCCGCCCCTATTCGGAGATGTCTGAAGAACGTGTGACTGAATGGCATCCAGCACTTCTCACGAACGGCTCGAAGTCGAGCCCATCGACGAGTCCTCGATCCTGTTCGCCGACGACGACCACTACACGAGCGACACCGTCTGTCTGGTGACCGGTGGTGGGTCGGGCATCGGCCGGGCGACGGCGCTTGCGATGGCCGCTAACGGGGTGACCGCCGTTGCCACGGACATCGACGCGGACGGCCTCGCAGAGGTCGCAGACACGGCGGCGGACCTCGACCTTGATGGGGCCGTCGAGACCGTGGCCGGCGATCTTGCGAACGACGCGGACATCGAAGCTATCGTCGAGACCGCGGCTTCTCACGGCACCGTGCGCTACCTCGCCAACATCGCCGGTCTCCAGCACATCGACGCCATCGAAGACTTCCCGATGGAGACGTACGACCAGATGCACGACGTGATGTTGCGTGCCCCGCTCGCGCTGTCGAAGCGCGTTATCCCGCACATCCGCGGCACCGACGACGGCGTGGGTGCCATCGGGAACATGGCGTCGGTCCACGGCCACTACGTCACCTCCGATAAGGTGGCCTACAACGTCTCGAAGTTCGGCCTGCGGGGGCTGACACAGTCTATCGCCGCCGAGGGCGGTGACGGCCTCCGTGGGTTCTCCATTAGCACGGGCTACGTCAAGACGCCGCTGGTCGTCGACCAGATTCCCGACACCGCCGAGCAACGGGGCATCAGCGTCGACGAGGTCATTGATGACGTGATGCTGGGCCAGGCCCGGGTCAAGGAGATGATGGACCCTATCGACGTGGCGAACCTCTTCGTGTTCGGTTTCTCAACCCACGCCAACCATCTCAACGGCGGGGACCTGCTGTTCGACGGCGGCATGACAAAAACGTACGAGTGAGACTGTGGTGTGCGGATATGCACTGTCTCTCCGACACCCACGAGGTGCTCGGAACCAAGTTCCCCGACCAGTCCACGCGTCTGGCGTCCCGGGCGGCGGTACGGGTTTATACCAGACAGACAAACACTACGGAATACTGACGCAATGAGTGAACAAGACCACGTAGACTCTATCGTCCACGAACCGAGCCATTCGTTCGTCGAACCGACGAACGTCTGGGAGTTCATGCAGGAATACGACATCGACAACTACGACGAACTCATCGAGCGAACGACCACAGACCTGCCCGAGGAACCCGACTCGGGCGTCGAGTGGTTCTGGGACCTGCTCCCGGAGTACCTCGACATCGAATTCTTCGACGCATACGATCAGGTCCGGGACAACAGTGAGGGGCCGCAGTTCACCGACTGGTACGCCGGTGGGACAATCAACGCTGCCCACAACGTCCTGGACCGCCACGCAGCACGGGACAGTCCGACCCGAAACACAGTCGCGCTCATCTGGGAGGGCGAGCCCGGCGACGTGCGGGAGATTACGTACCACGAACTGAATCGACAGGCCAGCAAGGTAGCGAACTATCTGGAATCCGTCGGCGTCGGCACCGGAGACACCGTCGGCCTGTACATGCCGATGGTCCCCGAAGTCGCGTCGATACTGTACGGCTGTCTCAAGGTCGGCGCGATCGCCGTGCCGATCTTCTCCGGGTTCGGCGTTGACGCGACGGCGACCCGCATCGCCGATGCCGAGTGCTCCGTCCTGTTCACTGGTGACGGCTTCTATCGCCGGGGCTCCGGTGTTCACCTCAAGGAGAGTGCCGACGAGGCCATCAAGCAGGCCGGCGAGGAACTCGGGACGACACCGGTCGAACACACTGTCGTCTATGACCGCCTCGGTATCGCGGACGACCCCGACGAGACCATCCGCTGGACCCGCCGCGACGAGTGGTGGGACGAAGCGATAGCGACAGCTGACGATGAGTACGCGGCCAAGGAACTCCCGAGCAATCAAGAGTCGATGCTGCTGTACTCCTCCGGGACGACCGGGAAACCGAAGGGCATCGTCCACACGCACGCCGGCGCGCTCATGCAGGCAGCCAAGGAGATCTACTTCGGCTTCGACCACAAGCCGTCGGATCGGTTCTTCTGGGTGAGCGACATCGGCTGGATGATGGGCCCGTGGACGCTGCTCGGTAACCACGCCTTCGGCGGGACCGTCTTCATGTACGAGGGCGCGCCGGACCACCCGGAGCCGGACCGTTTCTGGGAGATGATCGACCGGCACGACATCACCACGTTCGGCGTCTCGCCGACCGCAATTCGGGCGCTCCGGAAGAAAGGTGACGAGTGGCTGGAGGGGCATGACCTCTCCAGTCTACGGCTGCTGGGCTCGACCGGCGAACCCTGGGACCCCGAGAGCTGGCAGTGGTTCTACGAGCACGTCGGGGACGAGGACTGTCCTATCATTAACATCTCCGGCGGAACCGAGATCATGGGCTGTTTCCTGATGCCGATGCCGATTCAGTCGCTCAAACCCTGCACACTTGGCGGTCCAGGGCTTGGAATGGACATCGATATCGTCGATTCCGACGGCGAATCAATCGCCGACACACACGAGCGCGGCTATCTGGTCGCCAAGGACTCCTGTCCCTCGATGACCCGGTCGCTCTGGTCGGGTGACGACCGCTACCTGCACGAGTACTGGTCGACTTGGGACGATGTCTGGGACCACGGCGACTGGGCCCAGAAAGACGAGGACGGGCTCTGGTTCCTCCATGGCCGGGCCGATGACGTGCTCAACGTCGCCGGGCGGAAGGTCGGGCCGGCGGAGGTCGAGGGCGCAGCAATGGAGCACGACGCCGTCAATCAGGCCGCCGCCGTCGGTGTGCCGGACGACACCACCGGCACTGCCGTCGTCCTCTACGCCGTGCTGGAACCCGGCTATGAATCCAATGACGACCTCCGGGACGATATCCGCGCCGCTGTCGGCGAGGAACTTGGCAAGCCGTTCCGGCCCCGCGAAGTGCTGTTCGTCGATGAGTTCCCCAAGACCCAGAGCGGCAAGATCATCCGCCGAGCAATTGCTGGCGTCTACCGCGGCGAGGACCTTGGCGATATGTCCAGCATCGAGAACCCCACGGCGCTGGACGAGGTTCGCGAGGCGTCGTAGTCAGCCGCCGACGGCGTCCTCGGTCGGCTTCTCCAGTCGTAGCAGTCCGGGCAGCGCCAGCACTGCGAGGACGACCTCCGTCCCGCCGGCGACGAGGAACGCAACGGGGTAGCCGAAGGCTCCGGCGACAGTGCCGCCGACGAGGATGCCGGCGAGGAAGCCGACGCTACCGAAAATGTTGAAGCCGGCCATAGCGGTCCCACGCTCCGTCTCGACGGCGAGGTCCGAAACGAGCGCCATCGTCGCAGGGGCCATCAGTGCCCCGATAACGCCGGTCAGTACCATCCCTGCACCGGCGATGGCCACCGTCGGCGCTTGCCCGACGCCGACAACAGTGAGTCCGTACAGCACCGACCCGACAACGATAGGAGCGGTTCGACCGATGCGGTCAGAGAGCACGCCGAAGGGATACTGCAGCAGGGCAAACGGAGCGAAAAACAGCGCCAGCATGACACCGGTTTCGCCGGGGCCCAGTTCGAACGTCTCCCTGAAATACAGCGTGCCGACAAGCGCGAAAAAGCCCGCAGTGAGCCGGTCGATAAACCCGAAAGCGTACGGCACGCCGAGCGTCGGTCGCTGTTTGAGCCCGGACACGGTCGCGGCCAGGCCTGACCGCCCGTCCGACGGTGCGCGGTCGGTCACGAGCAGCGCGGCCACTGCGACGACAAGCGACAATGTACTCGCCACATACAGCGGGAGCGTCGTCTGGATTTCGTAGAGTTGGCCGCCGAGTGGCGCCCCAAGCGCCGTCCCACTGCCGATAGCGATGCCTGCCGCACCCATGTTCTTGCCGTGGCCGCCGCCGAGGTCCATCAGCATCGTCATTGCCAGCGAGAACGCGGCGATAGTGGCCCCACCCTGAAGAACTCGCAAGGCCAGCACGCCAACAAAGGAGAGCGAAACCGCTCCAGGGAGCCACGCGATGAGGGCGTACAGCACTGCACCTGCGCCTGCCCCGCCGGCAATGTACGGTGTACGCCGCCCGGTGGCGTCGCTGAGTACGCCCCACACACCAGCAAAGACGACGAACGCCCCGAACTCAGCGGCGAGAAACCACATACTCGCGTTCAGGTCTGTCGTCGCACCAAGCGACTGGACAAGCCTGTCGACACCCGGATACAGCAAGACCTGCGCCAGTAACACGGCGAAGATAACACCCGCGAGAACGCCCCGGTCTGTGCGGTCCGTCACAGGCAATGCTACAGCGAGCCGAGAAAAATAGATGTCGGACCAAAATACGGCACGCTACTCGTAGAACACTCCAACTACCGACGACAGAACAGCGCGTCCGCTAACTCAGCCCAATCCGCGTTACTCAGCACTGTGTGGTGGAACGAAACCGCAGTTCGAACAGCCGTTGTGCTTCGTCGTCTGGTAGCTCAATTCCGCCCCGCAGTTCGGACAGTTGTACTGGTCTGAACTCATTCACCTACTGGTAGTGTTCGACATTACCTAAACCTTTCCTCGACAATTGTCTATAGCACTTTTTGGACCGATTTATACGGAGTACTGAGGCTTAGACTGCGTTCTACCAGTTTGTGGGACGGATAATTACATCGTTCAGTACGGATGAACAAGGCTCCCTAACTGGTGGCGGTCGACGCCTGTAGCCGTTGCTGCGTCCGTCCCGACAGGCGTGGCCACTCTGTGCGTTCGAGCGCACTGGCCCTGAGATTGCTGGCGGCGCAGGCTCCATCGACTCCTGTCGAAGTGTTAGATCGATAATACGGAACATCGTTAGACGGTTCTGAGTTCCGGGGGACAGCTACTGAAGACCGCTCGTCCCGGTCGACAGGCAGATTCGGCAGCGTGCTTACTGTCTGTCGTGGCGAACGTTGCTACTGGGTCAATAAGAAAAACACCGACACGGAACCGGCGTCGTTCCGCGTCCGCTTACATGTAGCCGAGGTCGCGCAGGCGCTCCATCAGGTCTTCCTTGTCCTGGGCGCGGCCGGCGCGCTCGGTCGTGTTCTCCATGTCTTGCAGCCAGGCGGGCTCCTCGGCGGACTTGTCAGTGCTGACCTCGCTCCCGAGCGAGCGGAACCCGGCGAAGTACTTCGGCGAGACCGGCACATCTTCCTTCTCGATACCCTCAGGCAGGTCGTCCTGCCCCTGCGGGACGTAGCCCTCGTCCGGGTAGCCCTCGACTGTGTCCGGGACGACGAAGTTCCAGAAGGCTTCCCACACGTCGGCTTCCGCGAACTGGAGAATCGACTGGATACGGTCGTGGGGCGGGTAGATGTCCGGGTCGTGACGCGGCGAGAAGAACGTCTCGTCGGCGCGGGACTCCTGCTCGTCCCAGCGGATGCCGGAGAGGATGCCGTCGACGTCGTGCTCCTCGATAGTGTCGTTGAGCGCCACCGTCTTCAGGAGGTGGTTGCCGACGTAGGTGTCGAGCAGGAACGGGAACGTGTCCTCCTCGTATTCGAGGATGTTCCGAATGTGGTGCTGGTTGTGCTCGGAGAGTTCGTCGACGGGGATGTCGTCGCCCGGTTCGAGACCGTTCTCGTCGACATAGTTCCCCACGTCTTCGTTGCGAGCCCAGATGACATCGAGGTCCCACTCGTCGGCCCAGTGTTCGACAAAGTCGATGAGTTCGTCGAAGTGCTGGTAGTGGTCGATGAAGACAACCGGCGGTACTTCGAGGTCAAAGCGCTCGGCGACTTCCTTGACGAAGTACAGCGTCAGCGTCGAGTCCTTGCCGCCGGTCCACATCACGACAGGGTTCTCGTATTCTTCGAGGCCAGTCTTCGTGACCTCGATAGCCTTCTCGATCTTGTGGTTGACAGTTGGGTACTCAGCGGGGTCTTCGCCTTCCCCGTCAGTGTAATCAACGTCCAGATAGTCCGGGAACTCTGCTGATTCGGACATAGTGTAATGAGATATAATTACGAATGCCAAGTACTTTTTGGATGATAGACAGGTGTGTGAGACGGTGGCAAATAAAATTGCGGACACCCGGTAGGTCACTCGGGTTTTTTGGTGCCGGTCCGAAAGGTATGGTATGGACGACCGCCCAAGCCTCCCAGCCCGTCTCTTTCACCGCTGGCTGTTGCACTATGTCCCCGTGGCCGCGTTGATACTGGTAGCCAGTGTCCTGCTCGGCTACGGACTCGGCAGCCAGATCCCCGCTGAATGGCTCCAGAACCCCGGAACGACCGGCGAGACTCCCTTTATGCCGGCAGAGCTAACGACGCTTTCGCTAACAATTAACAACCTCGGCGCACTGCTCGTGATGGCACTCGGTGCTATCTCGCTCGGTTCGATGACGGTGCTCTCGCTCGTCTTGAACGGCCTGCTCATCGGCGTCGTCGTCGGCATCGCACTCAAGCAGGTCTCACCCGTCGTCGTTGCCGCGCTTATTGTCCCGCACGGCCTCATCGAGATCCCTGCACTGCTTATTGTCGCCGCCGTCGGGCTCCGGTTCGGGTGGCACACAATCCAGTACATCCGCGGCCGCACGAACGAGCTAGTCACTGGACAGGATATCCGGGAAGCCGGATGGCTGCTTGCGACGGCTGCCGTGCTCATCGTGATTGCGGCCTACATCGAAGCAAACCTCACCATCGAAGTTGCGTCACGGTTTACAGATGCCGACCTCTCAGGCATTACACCAGCATAGCGGCTTGGATTGTCGGCTACACAGTGTTGAGCTGCGGCTCGAGAAAATTGAATCCGTGACTGGACGCTGTGACAGACCGCGTTACGAGATGAACTCGTTGTCGCGCCAGTTGACGCCCTCTTCTTCCTCGCCGTCGCGAGGCTCCTCTGCAACGTTGATCGCGGCAGGTCGTTCCTCCCCATCGACAATCCGAACAGCCGTTAGTTCCTCGTCAACCGCGGCAATCGCCGTCAGCGTGCCCTTTTCAGCGACTTTCGCGACCTCACACAGGACCTCGAACATCGCGTACTGGAGTGCAGTATTCTGGAGCACGGTCTCGCGGTCGCCCTTGAAGCAGGCGTACTCGACGAGCTCGGACTCGATCTCTTCTTCTTCCTCTTCGAGTGCGCCCCACTGGGGGCCACCGCCGGCGCTTCCGGTGCTCGCGGCCCCGGGCGGCCCCATCTCGTCGGGGTCCTCCTCGTACACCCGGTTCTCCGTGACGCTCGCCTTGAGCTGGGCCGTCGGGGTGTACTTGCTCATGGAGTCGTCTTTGGCGACGGCGCTGACGATTAGCGTATTATTTCGACGGGTGATGTCGATGTCAGCGATTTCAGGTGGAAGGTCCGGATCCTCGAAGAAATCGTATGCGTCTTCCAGTGGCAGTTCAAGTGTCGAGTGAAGTCTGTATACGCGGCTGGTCATGGTTGGGGAAGCGTGTATCAGTCGTCGAAGGCCGTCCGCTGACGCTGTAGTCATCACTCTATAGGAGCCACTTGCTTATATGACCTGTCCTTCATTCGCGGTTTGACCGCTCTATATCAGGCCAGATCTGAGGCGTATGTTAAAGGTATTTACAGACCATCTAGCAAGCCATATGTTAGTGGTATCCAGTGCCTACTAGTCGTCCGCAGGTGTGGGGTCGCCGTCCTCTGGACTGACATCCCCTTCAATACTGGGCGGGTACTTTCCACGGTCAAGTTTCAGGTCCGACTGTGGGCGCGCCATGCAGGTCAGTGCGTAGTTCTCCCGTTCCCGGTCGGTCAGTCCACGGGCAGCAGGCTGGGTGACCGACCCCTCAACGATTTCCGCCGAACAGGCCAAGCACATCCCCACGCGGCAGGAGTACTCCTGTGCGATACCCTCCTCGATACACCGCGAGAGAATCGTCTCCTTCTCAGAGACGGTGATCTCCTCGCCCGTCCCCACAAATGTCACCGTATGCTCGGTCATATTCGGCCTTTTGATACCCCTCAGCAAAACTCTTTATCACCGCCGCCCCGGAGCGAAACGGACTGCTATCCGTCAATGCTGTACCGAGCACCCGCAGTCGGCCGTTCATCTCGAAAGATTGTTCTAGCAGTCCGTCTGAAACCCGTAGCGGAATAATTTTCTCTCTCCGGGCAGGACGAGAGTGCATGACCACACACCAGGACGGCAACGCCGACGGTGCGTCGGCGACGGCACGGACCGTGTCCGTGGACGTTGTCGTCGTCGGGGCCGGGACATCCGGCTGTTACGCCGCTGCGACCGTCGCAGATGCGGGCTACGACGTCGTCATCGTAGAGCGCAAAGACGAAACCGAGGCCGGCCACATCGCCTGCGGGGACGCACTAAAAGGAGCCAGCGACTTCCCCGATGCGATCCCGAAGTCCCAGCTCGAACCGGCGTTTACCAACACGGATGTCGACCACGGCCGGTTCGAGATCCCACAGGAGGACACCGTTCTCGAAATCCCTGTCCCGGGCGAACTCGCCGTCATCGACCGCTGGGAGTACGGTCGCTGTCTCATCGAAGGCGCAAACGACAGCGGTGTGGAGTTCCACTACGATACGGTGGTTCAGGACGTGTTACAGGACGATAGTGGCCGTGTGACCGGCGTGAAAGCCATGCGAAAAGGCGACCCTGTCACATACGAGGGTGACATGGTCATCGATGGGGCCGGCGCGCTGTCGATTCTGCAGGACAAGACCGACCTCGAAGCCGCGACCTTCGATACAAACGTCCAGTACTCGCAGTTTTGCTCGGCATACCGCGAGATAATCGAAGTCGACGAACCGGTAGAATGGGACGACGCGCTCGTGTTCAAGCCGACCGAGCGCTCCGCCGGCTACCTCTGGTACTTCCCGCGCACGGACACGGAAATCAACGCCGGCCTCGGCTTCCAGATGAACGAGGAGCCGATGGAACTGGTCGACGACCTCAAACGCGACCTTCAGGGCCGAAGCGAGTTCGAGGGCGCAGAGGTACAGGATAAACTCGGCGCTGCACTGCCGACGCGCCGGCCGTACGATTCCGCTGTTGCGCCCGGATTCATGGCCGTTGGCGATGCTGCCGGACACGTCAACCCGACGACCGGCGGCGGTATTGCTGGGGCGGCCTACGCTGGGACCTACGCCGCTGAGCAGGCTATCGAGACTATCGAAGCCGGACGGACAGACGACGAAGCCGCCCTCTGGGAGTACAACGAGCGCGTGATGGACCACTTCGGCGCCCGGTATGCGGCGCTTGACGTATACAACATCTTCACCACCGCTTACGACGTCGACGACCTGATGGCGCTGCTGGCCGCGCTGCCCGGCGAAAAGCTCGCCGAAGCGCTGTACGGCGGTTCGACCAGTATCGGGCTCGGACTCAAACTCAAGATGGCCGTCAAGAGCATCGGCCACCTCGGGACTATCCGGGACCTCTACCAGACAAAAAAGGCCGCCGACCGGCTGCTGGAGCATTACGAATCCTACCCCAGCGACCGTAGCGGCTTCGAGGCCTGGCAACGTGAACGTGATTCGATTATGGACGATATCTACGAGGTCACCGGCGCAGAGCCGAAGTACTGAGTCGGTGGCTCGTTGCGTTTTCGGCTGATTCTGATATACTGGTCCTGTTGTCAGCGGCGGAACTATCGTTTTTGACGGCAATCTGGATAGTGGTTGATTAATTCGTAAACTATAGTTTTGAACAACAAGTTTTATTATCTAACAATATGATATCAAAATGAAGTCACACTGGGGTCGGTCGACCGGGGGGTCACCGAGACGGCGACAGCGTGTCGACCGTCGCCCAAGTGGGGGTCAATCATGCTAGCACGCAGATTCAAATCCGACGATAGTGCAGTCTCACCAGTTGTGGGAGTTATACTAATGGTTGCAATAACGGTGCTGCTGGCGGCCACAGCAGCGACGTTCTTCTTAGATTTTGGCTCTGGGAGTCTCGGCCAAAACGCGCCACAGGCGGCGTTTACCTTCGATTATGAGTCTGGGAGTCCTGATAGCCTGACAATCGAACACCGGAGTGGTGACTCGATTCAGGCTGGAAATCTGTATATCACCGTTAGCGGTGCTTCAACCGCCAACGGACAGCACGATTTCACAAGTCTCAGTGGCGCGCCGGCGGCGGGTTCAAAAATCACGGCCGGGTCACGTGTGACGTTTTCGAAGGCGTCTGACCTCTCGGATGCGGCAGTTACGCTGAACTGGAAGTCGCCGGACAGCGGCAAATCTATTCAGCTTGCCAGCTGGGAGGCACCGTAGCGTATTCAGCCGCTCAGTTGGCTGATCGCTTCAGTGACGACATCGATACCGATAGTCAGCGAGTCTTCATCGATATCGAACAGGGGCGTGTGGTGGCCGCCGGGGTGGTCAGTCCCGATACCGACGAACGTCGCCGTTCCGCCGTGGTTCTGGACGCGGTCCATCAGGTAGGTTGCGTCCTCGCTTCCGCCGAGGTCGTCAGTCCGGAGGCGGCTGGTGACGCCGGGAACTGAGTCTGCCGTATCGTACACCACACCCGCGAGCGCATCGTCGCTCACCGCACTCGGCGCTTCTGCGGTCGTCTCGATAGCGACCTCGCAGTCGTGCATCTCGGCCGCGGACGACATGACGGTGTCTGCCCGCTCGCTCATGTACTCCTTGAGTGGCGTCGTTTCGCCGCGGACCTCGCCTTCCAGCGTCGCTTCTCCGGGGACAATATTCGTTGCTGTGCCGCCCTCGACAACCCCGGCGTTGACACGCGTTGCGCCGTCACCGTGCCGGCGAATCGCATGGAGGTTCTGTACGGCGGTCGCCAGGGCCTGCACAGCGTCCCGTCCCTGTGCTGGATGCCCGCCAGCGTGCGCTGTCTCACCGGTGAAGGTCGCCCCAAACTGCCGAACGGCGAGGAAGCCGCCGACGCCGGCGACAATCTCTCCGGTCGGATGATCGAGACCGATGTGTATCGCCAGCAAGTGGTCCACGTCATCCAGATGTCCACTCTCGGCGACGGCCTTCCCGCCGCCGATGACCTCTTCGGCCGGCTGGAAGACGACTTTGAACGTCCCCTTGAAATCACTCTCTTTCACTGCCTCCAGCACGCCAAGGCCAATCGTCGCGTGGGCGTCGTGCCCGCAGGCGTGCATGTACCCCTCATTCGCTGAGCGGAATCCCTCTGACGCCGGGGCGTGGGCCACGCTGTCCGACTCCGTTATCGGAAGCGCGTCGATGTCGACCCGGAGCGCGACGGTCGGCCCGTCACCCTGCTCGAGCACCGCGAGGGCACCGGTGAATCCTCCACCGGCGGCCTCCAGCACGTCCTCGCGGGCACCGGCGTCACGGGCCTTCCGTTGCCAGTCTTCGAGGTTATCGTCGTCGGGGACTGCCATCCGCGCGTCGCCGTCCACGACATCCCGGCCAGTATATAACTGGTCGACGCCGATTCGCTCTATTTCGTCGACGATGCGACTGGTAGTGTAGAACTCCCGCCACGCGGGTTCAGGGTAGCTGTGTAGGTCACGCCGGACGGACCTGCGCCGCTCCTGTTGGGCCTCGTTCATGTCGGCGAAACGGGTCACAGTTACTTATAAGAATCCACAGGAGCGGACGGCGGCCCTACGACCCGCTGCCGACCTGCGTCCGCTGTTCGACGCCGGCCTCAACGTGGATTGCATTCGGGAAAGTACGCTGGGTAACGTCCCGGGCGAACTCCTCGTACCCGACAATCTCTATGGTCCGAGTGTAGACGGTATGGGTCCAAGAGTCGAAGCGGCCACCGTCTGGCCCCAGCGATTTCGATTGTGGAATCCGCAACTCCTGAGGTTGCTTCGGGTGCGGGCCCTTGAGTTCAACTCCCTTCTGCTCGGCACTCTGTTTAATCTCTGTGACAGTGTCTTCGAGGCGGTGTCGGTCCCCACTGGTGAAAGTCAGCGTTGTGACGAAGGGCATCTGTAGACGAACACTCAGCCGCGAGTGACAAAAGGCCATCTGTTTCCGTTGTGTCTCCGATATTCTCTTAAGTAGCGGTGTCATAAAATCCGATAATGATAGAGGCCACGAGCGCGGGAGCCATCCTCTTTCGCGATACGCGTGGCCGGCGGGAGTACCTCCTGCTCAAGAGCCGACCCGGCGATTGGGAATTCCCCAAGGGCGGCGTTGAGGGCGAGGAAGAACTCCAGCAGACCGCCATACGCGAAGTGAAAGAGGAGGCCGGTATCGGCGATTTCCGGCTTTTAGACGGGTTCCGCGAAGACTACGACTACGTGTTCGAGGCGAACGGCAACACCATCCACAAGACGGTCCACCTGTTCGTCGCGAAATCGTTCGAAGCGTCAGCTGAACTGTCCACAGAACACCGCGACCTGCAGTGGCGCGACTACGAGCAGGCCATCAACACGGTCACGCAGGACGGCCCCCGCGAGATACTCGAACAGGCACACGGGTTCCTCGACGAACGAACGGACGACGAGGAATAGCGGAAGCCGAGGGAACTCGTTTGTCAGACCGCGACGCCGGCGAGTAGCAGCGCTACTACCGTCGCGTTGCCCATGCCGACCACGAAGCTTCCGACCACAGCGGCAAAGATGATGAACAGCACCGGAATCCCCAGCAGTGCGAGCGCGATGATGATTTTCGCGCCTGTTTCCCCGCCGAGTTCGACCGCGACGATGCCGAGAATTCCGACAAGGATGACCGCCCACGCCTCCCAGGCCCCCTGTTCCCGGGCGCTGCCGTTGGACGTTTTGATGTAGAAGTAAGCGGGAACGGCGAGTCCGATTGGGAACGTCAACACCGCGACGATGCCTGCCGCGATCCACTGTAGCGTCGTGTACTGGTCAAATATCCCATTACTCCCGGCCCCAGCGCTCATACCGCACCCCCGTCGGCTTCGCTGGGCGCTCTATTCTCTGTCGGTCGGTACGCTGTAGCGGTACCAGCACTTTCTGGTGTGCTGTTTTCGGACCTGTGACATATCATGTGTAACCGACGATTTGTTTCTGAAGGGATTACATAAATAATTGGGTTGTGTTACCGAACGAAAACGGTCGCTGGAGGACCCCATCGCGGACGGAGGCTCCGGTGTCGTAACAAAGGGTTTTGGTCCGAACCCGACAACGACTGTTCGTGTCCGTCGACTCCGAGTTCGCCTTCGAACTGTCCGTCTGTCACTGGGCCGAGCGCGAGTGGTCGCCGTCCGACGACGCGGCGGTGCTGGTCGCCAGACAGTTCGGAACGAAACGCCGCCGCTGGGATACGATTGTACTGGAGTGCGATCCCGATGGACTCCGGGAACGGGCGAAATTCGGCACCGAAGCGTTCGACTCGGACCACCTGCACGTCCTGCAGAACGCGCCGGCGGACTGGACCTACTATCGCGATGCGCTGCCTGACCCGGGCTACCCGTGGCGGTACGTCCGGGAGTCGATTCACGAGGCGGCCGACCGTGATGCCATTGAGACTCGCAAGCGCAGCAATCGCATCGAAATTCGTCGGGTACGTCCCTATCCGGACTGGCTCCGGCGGGTCGTCGCCATCGAGAACAAGCCCGACCTGACGGCCAGCGCCGCCAGGAATCTCGTCCCACAACTGGAGCGGGACATCGCGCTCTCGCTGGCCGATGAGGTGTGGGTTGCGACGGCCGCGACCGACGAGCGCGTGGAGCCGATTCTACTGGCGGACCTGCCCGCAGCCGCCGGCGTGTTGACGGTCGACTCCGAATCCGGAACGGCTGAGACGGTCTGGCAACCGCGGTCGCTGTCAGTGGCTGAGCCCGGAACGCGAATTCTGGACCGACCGGACGATGACACCAGCGCCGCCCGGTTCGAGTACGTAGACACCGACTGGAAGCACGAGCGGCGTCTCGCCATCGCTGAGCGGGCGTACGCTCGCGGGTGGCGCGCTTACGCGGACACGATGCGCCCCGACTGCCGCCACTTCCAGCTCACTGCCGGCGAGACTGGCGTGTACCCCCACTGCGCTGCAAAGGAGTGTCTACCGACAGCGGCGGAGTGTCGGGGGCAGTGTCCGTCCTACGAGCCGGAACCGCCGACGTGGCGGTCGAAGGACTGGCCGCTTGACGGCGGGCCGGGCAAGGCAATAAAGCGGCTGTTAGCGCGGCGACGAC
The DNA here is from genome assembly GCF_011627385.1 of Haloarcula sp. R1-2. Taxonomy (NCBI): domain Archaea; kingdom Methanobacteriati; phylum Methanobacteriota; class Halobacteria; order Halobacteriales; family Haloarculaceae; genus Haloarcula; species Haloarcula sp. R1-2. Next base: position 514,043 of record NZ_JAANTG010000001.1, on the reverse strand, counting down.
GCCGCCAGCGGCCGGGGCTGTCAGAGTAGCTGACCGACACCGCGGTCCGCCCTCACTCCTCGGACAGCTCAACATCTAGCTCGTCGCGCGGAACGGCCAGCCTGAACGTCGGGACGGTCTTCTCGACTGTCTCCACGATACCTTTGTCTGCGAGGCTCCGGAGCGCAGAACGAACGTCGTCGGTATCTCGGTCCTCGCCGACCTCGCGGAGGGAGTGTAACACGGCGACGACGCTCTGGCTCTCCTCATCCGGGCCGGCAATCACGTCGACGACAGCCTGCTGGAGCGAGGTGACTGTCACCGTCTGTATCCGTTCGGAGTCCTCCCCGTCGATGAGCGTCGTCGCCTCCGGCGTCGCACAGATGAGGCTGTTGTCGTTGCGGTAGTAGTACTCCTTGAGTTCGGCTTCGAGGTACTGGTGTACCTCGCTCCCGCTGTCCATGTCCCAGCGCTCCTGTAGCTCGCCGTTTTTCGTCGGCTGGAGTTCGACGATGTCGGCGAGCCGCTCGCGGGCCTCCTCCGAGAGGGTCATGGCGCGTCGGTACGACGACCACGTATTTCGGTGTTCTGAATCCGGGTAAGGCTCACTCGTGTCTGAGTGCGTCGATGGGGTCGACCCGCGCCGCTCGCCACGCCGGGTAGAGGCCGGCGACGACGCCGACCAGTACGCCAACGCCGACCGCCAGCGCCATCCACAGCGGCGCGAGCGAGAAGGTCACTTCAGCGTACCGCGTCGCCCCGTAGCCGACGAGCAGTCCGAGCGGCACCCCGAGCAGCGAGCCGAGCGTTCCGAGCAGTGCGGCCTCGACGAGAAACACCTGCATCACGTCACGGTTGCGCGCGCCGACGGCTTTCATAATGCCGATTTCGCGGGTCCGCTCGGTGACGCTGACGAGCATTACATTAGCAATGCCGATAGCGCCGACGACGAGTGCGATGACGGCGATGCCGGTGACAAAGCGCGTGATGCGTTCGATGACATCGCTGATCTCCTCGACGAAGTCGTTCCCGGACCGGGCGACCAGCTCCGTGTCGTCGGCCGAGAGTGACCGCGCGTCGGACTCACCGGAGAGGTACGTCTGAATCTCCGACTGCGTCTCCGGAATCTCTCGCGGGTCGACGACGAGGGTTACCTGCGGGTACGCGCGTTGCCGCACACCCGCCGACGGGCTCTCGACGACAGACTCATAGAAGGCGTCGATAGGAACATACACCCGGGGCTGACGGGCGAACTCGCTAACCGGGACTTCCCCGCGAGTCCCGTTGACGACGCCGACGACAGTAACGTTCCGCTCGCTCCCGTCAGGCATCGTCATCGTGAGGCGCTCACCGGTGGTGATGTTCTCGGAGAACGAGCCGGCCATGCGTTCGTTGACAACGACGGCATTCTCGTCGGTCTCGAAGGAGCGCCCCTCGACGAGGACCCTCGGCGTGAAACTGGCCGGCCGCGTCGCTGTGACCTGCTGTCTAGCAAGCGTTTGATTCCCGTGCCGTACCGACTGTGTCTGGACGATACCACGCGGGAGCACCGCCTGTACCCCAGCAATCGCCTCTAGCTCCTGAATGTCGTGCTCGGTAAACACCGGCTGGAGGGTCCGGTCGAAGTCGTCATCGCCGGACGGGGTTCCGAACACGTAGATGTTGCCTGCGTTCGATGTCTCGATGTCGCCGACGATTTCGGCCTCAACACTGGCCCCGAACGTGGCGAACGTGATGACCGACGCGATGCCGATAACGACGCCGACGACCGTCAGCGCCGACCGGAGCTTGTGCGCCCTGATAGACCGGAGCGTGATGCGGACGCTCTCGCTGGTGTCCATCAGTGTTCGCCCCCGGAGACGTCCTCTACGGACTGGATGTGGCCGTCTTCGACGTGGACGATTCGCTCCGCCCGCTCGGCGACGTGGCGCTCGTGGGTCACCAGCAGGAACGTATTGCCCACCGCATGGAGGTCATCGAACAGGTCGAGTATCTGTGCACCGGTGTCCGTGTCGACGTTGCCGGTGGGCTCATCGGCGAGAATCAACGCCGGGTCGGTCGACAGCGCACGGGCGATGGCGACCCGCTGGCGCTGGCCGCCGCTGAGTTCCGAGGGGACGTGGTCGGTGCGGTCGCCGAGTCCAACCTCAGAGAGGAGTGACCTCGCCCGCTCGCGGCGACGGGCGCGGTCCCAACCGTCGAAGACCAGCGGCAGAGCGACGTTTTCCACCGCGGAGAGTCGCGGCATGAGATTGAACGTCTGGAAGACGAACCCGACCTCTGTCCCGCGGATGTCGGCCCGCTCGGCCTCGCTGGCCGCCGAAACGTCCTGTCCGTTGACCACGACCTGCCCCGACGACGGCGTGTCCAGCCCGCCTATGAGGTTCAACAGCGTGCTCTTCCCGGAGCCGCTCGGTCCCATCACCGCCGTGTACGACCCCGCCGACAGGTCCAGACTCACGTCGTCCAGCGCCGTCACCGTCCCGCCGAGGTCGTACTGCTTGCTGACGCCGTCGACGCGGACAGTCGTGTTCGCTGACTCGCTCACGGCCACGCGTACGGACTGGACGGCAATGAGGGGTTCGCCCTCTGTCATAGTAGTCCGCGCTGTGACAGGAGCAACCCACTTACCATTCCAGTCCTAAGCCTGGACAATGACAGCCGATACCGGACGGAGACTGGCTATCGTCGCTGTGTTTGTCACCATCGGACTGCTGGCTGTGGGGGCAGTCGCCGGCGTTTCCGGCTTCGAGCAGATGGGGCAGCCATCCGGCGACGACGTGCTCGACGAGACCGAGCAGCGCTACGACGCGGCCGAGACAATTACCGGGACCGCGACAGTGACCGTCACGAACGACTCGGAATCGAAGACTGCGACGGTGGAGTACGCTGCCGCTGAGCCGAACAAGACGTGGGCCGCCGTCACGAGTGAGAACCGGTCCTACGAGATGGGGACGAATGGGACCGTCGTCTGGGCGGTCGGCGAGAACCAGTCGTATGCCCGCGAACTGACCGAGGAATCCGTGGCGATGAACGACACCACCGACCCGGTTCCCGAGGAGAACGTCACTGCGACGCTCCGGGGAACTGAGGAGGTCAACGGCGAATCGACGTACGTTCTCGACCTCGAACCGACCAACGAGAGCATCGACGCGCCGAACACGACGCTGTGGGTCGATACTGAGGACTACCGCGTCCACAAGATGACCACTGACGACGGGACGAACCGGACGGAACTCACCGTCGAGGAGACGAACTTCAACGTCAGCATCGACGACAGCCAGTTCGCCCCACCGGCTGACCGAGTTGCCGTTACGACCGTCGAGACGTACGACTCATACGACGCAGCCCAGTCCGCGACGGACCTGGACCTGCCAGAGTACGAGAACGGGACCTTCGAAGAAGCCCGGTACATTAGCCGGCCCGAGAGTACGGCTGTGGCACAGCAGTACGACACTGACGGCGAGAACGTGACGGTTCTGACCGCGACCGGCGCATCGAGCTATCTGGACGATGCGGAGAACGGGACGGCGGTGCAGGTGAACGGCCAGAACGCGACCGCAATCGAACGCGGCGACAGGGCTGTGGTCTACTGGACTGAAGACGATGTCACGACTGGCGTGGTCGTCGAGGGGACGACCGACGAGGCTGTCGCCGTCGCTGAAGAACTGTAGCGACGCCCGGTAATTTTCTGTATTCTATACGTCTTCCAGCGTCGCCTCGACTGACGCCCAGTGGCTCCCTTTCCAGAAGTGTTGCCCGCAGTCGGTACAGCGCCAGACCCGCTCGTCACCTGCACTCGGTGCGTACTCCGGCGTCGGTTCTACCGGGTCGACTTCCTCGACCGGGCTGTTGCAGACGCCACAGTAGTCCGGCTCCGGAGCCAGCGAGAGGCGGAAGTCGGCGTCTGCGAGTTCTCGCAGCTGGTCTCCAATCTCTCGCTCGCTGAGGAGCACACTCTCGGGTGCGCGGGTGGCGAGGTCACTATCTCGGGTAATCACCAGCCGGTCCTCACGTTCCGCTATGTCGAGGAGGTCGTCATCGGCCTCGGCGTCCCGGTCCAGCGCGTACGCCGTGTCGTAGCCACACATCCGCAGATAGGTGGCGAGTTTGCCGAGCATCGCATCGAGCGCGAGTCGGTCGCTAGGGGTGTGCTCAGGCATCGAGGAACTCGCGGAGGCCCTCGGCGTCGCGGGTGTTCAGTACGTTGTCCGTCTCGGCCCAGCCCCGCCGAGCCATGTGGACGCCGTAGCGCAAGAGTTCGAAGTTACCCGGGCTGTGGGCGTCTGTGTTGATGGCGATTGTCGCCCCAGCCTCAATGGCCTGCTTGACCGCGCCACCGCCGAGGTCCAGCCGGGCGGGGTTGGCGTTTATTTCCAGCGCCGTGTCGTTGTCGGCAGCGACAGATGCGAGCCGCTCCACATCCACGTCCAGCCCTTCTCGACGGTTCAGATAGCGCCCCGTCGGGTGGCCGATGACGTTCACGTCGGGGTGCTGTGCGGCCGCGACGAGGCGGTCTGTGCCGTCCCCGTCCAGCGCGGCGTGTGGCGAGGCGACCACGACATCCAGTTCTGCCAGCAGGTCGTCGGCGACCGAGACACTGCCGTCCGCGGCGATGTTGGCCTCGACGCCGGTGAACACGTCGATGGAAGCATCCGCCGCAACCGATTCGACCTCGGTCAACTGCTCGCGGAGTTTCTCATCCGGGACGCCGACGCCGCCGACCATCCCCGGCCCGGTCGCGTGGTCCGTGACGGCGAGGTAGTCGTGGCCGAACGCGGCCGCGCCCTCGACCATCTCCGTGATACTGTTGCTGCCGTCCGACCAGTTCGTATGGGTGTGGATGTCGCCGCGAACTTCGCCCTCGGCGAGGAGGTCGGGGAGCGCTCCGTCCGCGGCGGCCTCGACTTCGCCGCGGTTTTCGCGGAGTTCCGGCGGAACCCAGTCCATTCCCAGTGCGTCGTACACCGCTTCCTCGGTTTCGCTGGCCACCAGTTCGCCAGCCCGCTGGTCATCGTCTTCGACGTCCTCGACATCAAAGACGCCGTACTCGTTGACTTTCAGGTCCCGCTCGATGGCGCGGTTTCGGACTGCCACGTTGTGGTCTTTGCTGCCGGTGAAATACTGCAGCGCCGCACCGAACTCCGATGGGTCGACGATTCGAAGGTCGACCCGAACGTCGTCCGCGTAGGCGCTGGCTTTCGTCTCGCCGGACTCGATAACCCGGTCGAGTCCCTCCCAGTCGGCGAACCGCTCGACGACGGCCTCAGCGTCGGTACTCCCGACGAGCACGTCCACGTCGCCGATGGTCGGCCGCCAGCGGCGAATCGAGCCGCCGAGCGCGCACTCGGTCACGGCGTCACCGGCGGCCATGTAACTCCGAATCCGGTCACCGTACGGTCGGGCCTCGCCGAGCAGCGACCGCTCGTGGGCCTCACGGGCGAAGTCGATGTTGTCGAGGATGTTCTGCTCTGTTTTCGCGCCGAAGCCCGACACCGCCTGTATCTCGCCGGCCTCTGCGGCGGCTTCCAGTTCATCAAGGGTGGTGATGCCCAGCGCCTCGTACAGCGAGCCGACGGATTTCGGCCCAACCCCCTCGACCGCTGTGAGTGCGTCCATCTCGACGGGAAGCTCCTCGCGGAGTTCGGTCAGCTCCTCGATTTCGCCGGTCTCGACGTATTCGACCACCTTCGAAGAAATGGCGTCGCCGACGGCGTCTATTTCACCGACGCTGTCCTCGCCCTCGGCGGCCAGCCCCTCGATTGCGCCGGGGAAGTCCCTGATGTTCTCGGCCGCCCGGCGGTAGGCCCGGGGCTTGTACTCGACGCCTTTGGCGTCTAGCAGGTCGGCGAACTCTTCGAGCAGTGTTGCGATTTCGTCGTTCCGGCTCATGTTAGTAGCTCCGTCCGGCACGACCCGTGCCGGAGTCTGCGTCCTCGTGTCCAAGCGCTTTCTGCAGGAACTTCATCCAGCGTTTCCTGTCGGCTGTCTCCTGAGCCTGCGCTTCCTGCTCGATGTTGGCCGCACCGAGCTGTTCGAGGGCGTTGAGCGCCCGGTCGATGCCGATGATGGCCGTGGCAAGCTCCTCGCCGCGTTCGTAACTCACTTCGTTGTCCTCGATCCGTTGCTTGCGCTGGAGACGCTCGCGCCGCAGGTTCTTTTTCGCTTGCTCGACGCGCTCGCGCTCGCCCCGCGGAATTGTCTCCCGACGCTTGATCTCGAAGACGAACGACTGGAGTTCGATCTCCTCGCCCTGCACGGTGATTTCATCGGGAATGTTCGCACCGACGGTCGCGCTGTCGCGTTCGATGCGCTCCAGCAACTGTTTGCGCTCGAACTCTTTCACTAGCAGCGTCTTAGACCGGGTTGCCCTTACCCGCTTCGCCCATCGGTCGCCAGCGGTTGTACGGCGTCGCCTGTTTTTGCTCTACCCACATGTGTCCGTTCAGCCTCCGTGTTTCAGGGAGACGCTGTGAACGGTCCTGACTGAAATAAAACGAGGTCGGCGATATCTTTTTCATTGTCTCTGCCATTCTCATTGTACGAGAGTAATACTGTCCCCCTCGTTTATTATATGACTCTAACGTTCGAACCGCTTGACGACCGTCCTGGGCTCGCGGTCATTGACCAGATCGAGCGCCAGCGCTACCGGGTACACACGCCGACGCCAATCGCGCTCAGGGAGGCGGCGGCCGACGTGTTTCAGTATCCCGTCGGAGACGCTGTCCGGATACGGACGCGCGCTATCGAACTACCGACGGTGGTCATGGTGTACGTCCGTGACGATGACGGAGCGATAGCTGCCGAGGTTGCGCAGTTCGAGTCTGAGACGCTGCCGGCGGATGACTACGTCCTTGACCCGCTGACGCAGATCAAGACGTATATGCGGGTCGAGGACGCCGAAGTCGAGGTCACCGTCGACTCGGACCGGACCCGAATCGAGTTCGACGCTCCGACGGACCTGCTCATCGGGGCTCGCTCCCAGCACGACCGGCCGGCTGCCACGGTCACGACGACCGAGCAGCCGGCTGACGTGATGGCCGCGGTCGAAACCTTCGGGTCGGCGCTCAAGGCCCACGACCCCGAGCGCTCCTATCCGACGCTCCGCGGCCACCCGCCGGCGCTTGAAATCGGTGATACGCTGGACATCCCAGCGGATATCGACAGTCCGGATACCGGTGTCACGCTCGAACTCCCGCCCGATCTCGCGTCTATCTTCGTCGCCGCGCCGCTTTCGTACTACCTCGGAGCCTCGCTCGTCCCCGCATCCGAGCCACGGCTCACGACCGACACAGGATTTACGTACTCGCTCGATACCGCACGAGGCTTCGAATCCGAGGTCGGACGCACGCTCAAACGCCTCTTCTTCCTCGATTGTGTCACACGCACTGAGGGATTCCACCAGATCGACTTGCACGAGCGAGCAGCTATCGAGCCCTACGTCGACCTCGATTTCCAGTCGCTGTACCAGCAACAACTGGCGGAGCAAGTCGCCACCTATCTGCAGGTCCCGTACGACGTTATCGAGGACCACATCCCGAAGTGGCGGCTGACAACGCACATCGACCCGGTGCCGGCGAACGCGGAACAGCTCCCGTACGTCGTCGATGACCTCGCTATCGTCCGAACGCACCAGCAACAGCGGCTAAACCAGGCGAGCGTTCCGGCGGAGGCCGAGGCCGAATTCACTCGGGATGACGTCATTACCCGCGCTGCGAGTTCCGACGCTGCCACCGGCCCAACTGAGACGGACTACGTCGAGCCACAGGCCGAGGACTCCCTGGAACAGGCCTGGATCGGGGACAGCATCCCGATCGGCGCGAGCAAGCTGACCAAAGCGGCGTTCGAACACCGCCTCGACCGCGACACGAACGCCGAGGACATCACCATCCGCGTCGTCCAGAACGACGCCCGGATGGACGAGGAGCGCCAGCTCGTCGACGAGGTGTACGGCACCCGCGACGACCTGCCGTTCGACGTCACAGTCCACGACGACCTGACGACGGCGGAACTCAGGACCGTACTCACGACAGACGCGGAGTTCTTCCACTACATCGGCCACACCGAACACGACGGCTTCGTCTGCCGCGACGGCAAGCTCGACGTGACGACGCTCGATTCGGTCGGCGTCGACACGTTCCTGCTGAACGCCTGCAACTCCTACAATCAGGGACTAAGCCTCGTCGAAAAGGGCGCGATCGGCGGCATCGTCACGCTCAACGAAGTCCTGAACGACGGCGCGGTCCGAATCGGTGAATCGGTCGCACGACTGTTGAACTGCGGGTTCCCGCTTCGAGCGGCGCTTACCATCGCCCGTGGTGAGAGCATTCTCGGTGGACAGTACATTGTCGTTGGTGACGGTGGGGTGACTGTTACGCAGACAAATGGAGGGATGCCAAACCTGCTTGAGATACAACCCACTGAAACTGGCTACACCGTAGAAATGAACGTATACTCCACGGATGACAAAGCGTTAGGTGCTATTATGTTTCCGCACATTACTCGCTCTGAGAATCATTACTTAGTGCCGGGCGAAATTGATACGTTCAATGTTTCTAAGGAAGAATTAACAGAGTTTCTGCAAATGCAGCAGATACCAGTCAGGAACGACGGGGATCTCTATTGGAGTAACTCAATAGATTTAGATTCCATACATTAAGCGCTCCAATCAGCCAGACCACTATCCCAGATAAAAGGAACTACTCAACCGGTTCAATTAGTTCTACCGTCTATGGCCCGGGGTACGCACTATTATTAGCTGCTGCAGTCCCTGCCTGAGATAGTAACATCAGGAGGGTGAACAGTGCGCCGGCCATTTTTGGGTGCTCTGCGAGGTATTCGCGCATGGTGGTATCTGACATGATACAATTTGGATGTTGGGTGGGAGATAATTAAATTTATTTGAAAAGTACCTACATATTATATATTGTATTAAGGATAGAATTAAAAGATAAATCCAGAAATCAACCGACACAAGAGTTAAATCGCGTATTTAGTGGGAAAATTACACGCGCAGGTCGTATGTACGCATGAGAGGCCATCCAACAATACCCCCCATCAGTAGCGTTTAGTAGATTGGTACGTAACTAGTGAACAGGATTGGGTATTGATGTTTGAATGGGAACTGTCTGACAGCTATCCGAAGTATGCATGCTCTACCAGCTCGCTTCGGGGGCCGGTTGTAGGGAAGTCAATGTATACAGCAATCGCTACTAGTTTGATGGAATGGATGAGTGCTAGCGGCTTCTGTGTTGGCAGCACCGGGAGGAAAGATGGCTTCTGAGGAGTGGCGACTCGGAGACAAGACAGTGGAGCTCTCCAGTGCAGCCATCAGCGGAAGTCGACGCGCGACAACGCGGCATACACCGCTTCTCCGGACTGAATCAGTAGACCGACGCGACGAGATGCGGGCAGAGGTCCCGATTCCGCTGGCGAAAGTCGAGCAGTCCCAGCAGTGTACCGTGTTGCACGTCGACGACGACCCACAGGTGGGTGAACTGGTCGAGGTGTATCTCGAACGCATTAACGACGACTTCGATGTCGTGACGAAGACCAGCGCCGTCGCCGCGCTCGATTTCCTCCGGACAGAGCAGGTCGACTGTATCGTCAGCGATTACGATATGCCAAACACCGATGGGCTGGAGTTTCTGGAACTCGTCCGCGAGCAGTATCAGGATATCCCATTTATTCTGTTCACTGGCAAAGGTAGCGAAGAGATCGCGAGCGAGGCAATCGCGTCGGGCGTTACGGACTACATGCAGAAGGGAGGGCGGTCAGACACATACGATGTTCTCGCCAACCGAATCGAAAATGCCGTCGAGCAACATCGAACCGAGCAGCGGTTCTGGAACGCCCTCTCGTGGTATCAACGGCTCGTCGAACAGGAGCTGGCGGGCGTCTGTATCATTCAGGACGGGACGTTTGTCTACGTGAACCAGAAGCTGGCCGACATTTTCAGCTATGACCAGAGTGAACTCATCGACGAATCCCCGGCTCTCCTCACGGCAGAGGGCGACGGCGACCGACTTCCCGAGTCACTCCGAGCAGCGGACTCAGACGAGCTCGATACGTTCCATTCGAAGTTTGAGGGCCGACAGGCCAACGGCGAAACGCGGACCATCGAGGTCTCCGGCGGGTCCATCGAGTACGATGGCGAACCGGCGTGGATCGGTGTGCTTCGAGACGCTGAAACCAACCCCGATATTGGCGAGTGAATCGCCGTTTGACTGCTGTGTGCTGCTCGCTGGCTCGTACGGTTTTGCAGGGTACTTCTCAGCTACGCGATAATCGATCGGTGGCTGGTCCACTGTCCTGCTGTTGACTGTCCCTGTTACGAGATATCAGCTCTCTCACGAAGGCGAGAGTTGTCACAGACGAACAGCCGACAGTATAAGCACAATCCCTTTCCACCGTCCACTCCTACCGTAGTATAATGTCGGAGTGCGATGCCTGTGGAAAGCAGGAGAACATGCCGTACCAGTGTGGGCACTGTGGGGGGACCTACTGTGCGGAACACCGGCTTCCCGAGGCCCACGATTGCCCCGGACTGGACAACTGGAGCGATCCGGGCGGCGTGTTCGACAGCGGGTTCGACGAGAGTGTAAATACTGGCCAGACATCAGGGAGCGGCGGTGTCGCCGACCGGTTCGGTATCGACACCGGGCCCGGGGGGCCGATGGCGTACTTCCGGGGGAACGTCACGTATCTGTTCCTGGCGATTATGGGAATTGTGTTCATTCTCGAACATATTGTTATCCTCTCGCTTGGCCGCGAAGCGTTCCAGACGCTGTTCGTTCTCCATCCGAACAACCCTGAGTACATCTGGACCTGGGTTACGTCCGTGTTCTCACACGCCCCCTTCGGATTCTATCACATCTTCGGAAACGGGATTATCATCTACTTCTTCGGCCGACTCGTCGAGCAGCAGATCGGGTCGAAGAAGTTCGCGATCTTCTTCCTCGTGTCCGGCGCGCTGGCAGGCCTCGGACAGATCGCAATCCAGACGGTGCAGGGAACGTCTGCTGGTGTCCTCGGAGCCAGTGGCGCGGCGCTGGCGATCATGGCGTTCCTGACGGTCCTGAAACCGGACCTCCGCGTCTACCTGTACTTCCTGATTCCTGTCCCGATCTGGGCGATCACCGGCTTCTACTTCCTGTTGAGCATCTTCGGGTCGCTCAATCCGATGGGGGCCGGCCTGCTTGGTGGCAACATCGCGCATCTCGCCCATCTTATCGGCCTCATCATCGGGCTCTGGTACGGCCAGAAAATCAAGGGCCAGACCCGGATGCCCGGCCAGATACAGTTCGGCGGTGGCGGCGGCCCCGGCGGCCCTGGTGGACCGGGCGGTCCCGGCGGTCCGGGCCGGCGTCGTCCATGACGGTGCACCCGGTTCGCCCCGAATTCGTTCCCGACCCGTCGCTCTCGCAGACTGAGATGGAGGAGTTGCAACGTGATATCGCGGCGGCGGCGCGGTTCGAGGACGAGATGGACGTTTTGCCCGAGGCGATCACGCGCACCGGAGATGCACCGGACGTCGACCAGACGACACTGAGCACCAGCGCCGACGACCGAACGGAGCCGCCATTCATCGCTGGCGTCGACCAAGCGTTCGTCGACGACAAGGCCGTCTCGGCGATTGTCGTGCTACAGAACGGTGAGGTCATCGAGCGAGTCAGCGCCGTCGAACGCACCGAGATTCCGTACATTCCCGGCCTGCTGTCGTTCCGTGAGGGCGGCGCAATTCTGGCCGCGTTTGCGGAGCTAGAGACTGACCCCGACGTGGTACTTGTCGACGGTAGTGGCCGCATCCACTTCCGGGAAGCCGGGCTGGCGACACACATCGGCGTCACGCTGGACGTGCCGGCCGTCGGCGTCGCAAAGAACCTCCTCTGTGGCACACCGGAGCAGTCCCTCGACGAGAGATACCCGGAAGGGACGCGGATTCCGATTACAGCCGACGACAGCGTCGAGACCTGCCCCGACGGGACAGTAATTGGCCACGCACTCCAGACGCGCCAGTACGACTCACCGAATCGGCACATCAACCCGCTCATCGTCAGTCCCGGCCATCGCGTCAGCGCAAGCACGGCGGCGGATATCGTCGAAGCTACCGCCGACGGCTACAAGCTCCCCGAGCCGACCCGGCTGGCCGACAGCTACGCCGACGAGGCAAAGGCAACCGTCGAGTAGCTCGTTCGGATAACCGACAGTATAACTTCCCGGGGTGTGTTCTCCCGGCCAACACATGGCGAAGACGGTGCTGATTACGGGGGCGTCCTCGGGTATCGGGCGGGCGAGTGCCGAGGCGTTCCTGGCCGACGACTGGACTGTCTGGGCGACCGCCCGCGAGGAATCGGACATCGAAGACCTCGAAGATGCAGGCTGTAAAACCGCTGAGCTTGACGTGACGAACCCGCGGGAGTGCGAGCGGGTCGTTGAGGCGCTTATCGAGTCCGAAGGGCGACTCGACTGCCTGATAAACAACGCCGGCTATGCGCAGTTCGGCGCGGTTGAGGATGTGTCGACGGCGGACCTGCACGACCAGTTTGACGTGAACCTCTACGGCCCGCACCGACTCATCCGTGAAGCGCTCCCGCACATGCGGGCTCGCGAGAACGGAACCATCGTGAACGTCTCCAGCGTCGCGGGCCGTATCGCCTTCCCCAATCAGGGTAGCTACGCCGCCTCGAAGTTCGCGCTGGAGGGACTCAGTGACGCGCTCCGGATGGAGGTCGAGGAGTTCGGCATCGACGTGGTGCTCGTCGAACCCGGGCCGGTTGAGACCAACTTCGACAACCGCGCCGACGAGGAACTCGATGACCTTGATACGTCCGGCGCGTACGACTGGCTGTATCAAGCCCACGAGGATTCGAACCTCGTCGGCATTCAGGACGCGCTCTCTGTCACGCCCGGGACAGTTGCGCTGACTATCCGTGACGCTGCCAACGCCAGCGACCCTGAACCGCGGTATCCGGTCGGACAGGGCGCACAGCTACTGCTTATGCTCGATTACTTGCCGGCGCGGTGGCGCGACGCAGCGTTCGGTGTCATCCGGAAGCTGACACGCTAATCACCGCCCCGCTCAGTTTAGTCCAGACAGGCCGCCACAACCGACAGCAGTCGCTCGCCGCGCACTTCTTCGGCGAACAGCGGCACACGGCGTACGTCGTGGCCGCGGAACATGTCCTGTGACCGGGCCAGCGCGTCTTGCTGTACCTGCCAGCGCCGCGCGCAGAACTCGCAGTCGGCGTGGTTCGGGCCGGCGATGTCCACGTCCTCGCCAAGCACCTCGCTCGGGTCTTGCATCACTCGATTGACGACGACGGTGCTGACGGGGATGTTGAACTCGCCGAGTTGGGCGAGCAGACGCTCGGATTCGACAACGGACAGTTCCTCGGGCACCATCACGATTCGGAAGTCCGTCTTTTGTGGGTCCTGCAGAATCGACCGCAGATGCTCGATCCGGTCCGACAACTCCTGTAGGTCCTCGATACCGGCCTCGGCGTCGACGTCCTGATTATCGCCGAACATGCCGGTGAGGTTGTCCATCATCCCCGAAAACCGCTCGCGGAGTTGCAGAATCTTCCCGACCATTGAGTCCATCGTCTCAGGGAGTTCCAGTAGCCGGAGGGTGTGGCCGGTCGGGGCGGTGTCGATGACGACGCGGTCGAAGCGGTCGTCGTCGACGTAATCCAGCAGGAGGCGGAGCGCCGCAGCCTCGTCGGCTCCGGGCATCGACCCGCCGAGAAGCCCCTCCTCACCGCCGATCGGGTCCTCGGCCTGACCTGCGCCCGCTGCACCGCCTGCACCTCCGCCAAACATCCCGTCGCCGCCGAGCAGTTCGCCCACGCCACCCAGTGCGTCCTCCTCGACACCGAGCGGTCCCTCGCCGACGGCGGCCTCCGGGTCGATCTCCGCGGCGTACAGTGGGATGTCCTCGCGGATGCGCGTCGGCGTTGCCGGGATATCCGCATCCAGCGTGTCCGACAGGGAGTGGGCAGGGTCCGTAGAGACGACGAGCGTCGCCGTGTCGTCGCGCGCGGAGGCCAGCGCGGTGGCCGCAGCACACGTTGTCTTGCCGACGCCGCCTTTTCCGCCGTAGAGGACGTACTCCGCCGCATCGATTCCTGCGGGTGCATTAATATCGTCGACCGCTTCGACGTCGAGTTCGCTCATGCCAGAAGCTACGCTTGTCTGGCCTTGAGTACTTCCCGAAAAGGAGTTGTCCTACTGTCTCGAGGACCGCGCTTCACGGACATCCGCGCCGTCCCGGAGTTTGTCCTCACAGTTTGGACAGACCCGGGGGCCATGGCCTTCGACGGCTTCTGGTGTAAAAACCCGTACGTACTGCTCGGTTACAAATTCACCGCAGTTCTGACACTCGGGCATCTATAGGTACACTCGTTCCACGATGTATATGCCTTCCGCTGCCAACGAAATATTCCGGTTAATCGGCACGGTGGTCGGCCCAGAACGAATCCAGTTGGCTCGCGAGGAAATCCGGCGTCATCCGGGTAAACTCCTCGCGCTCGCCGGCGGGCAGGTACGGAGACACCGAATGCCGCGCGTCCGGCGTGTACCGTCGGCCGACCAGCGCCCGCACCCCGACCTCGTCAACGCCACGGATGACGCGGCCGATGGCCTGGCGCGCGCGCCGCACAGCCGGAACTGTCAGGGCATACTCGAAGGCGTTGTCCTCGCCGAAGGCGTCACCGTAGGCGCGCTGGACACCCCGGACACGTGGCGACCCGATGTTCACCAGCGGGATGCCGACGACCGCGCAGGTCGAGAGCTTCTCGCCGTCGTAGTCGACGCCCTCGGTCAGCGTCCCGCGAGTCGATGTGACCATGACTTTTCCATCGCCGCTGAAGAACTCGCGTTTCAGCCGTTCGGTCTCCTCGTTGCTCGATGACTCGTCCACGAGGACCGGCTTCTCGACGGCGTCTTGCAGGTATGCGCCGGCCCAGCGCGCCTCCCGGTAGTTTGGCATCGCCACCATGACGTTGCCCGGTGAGCGGGCCAGCGCGCGTAGCGCCTGTGCGTACTCGTCTCGCGTTGGATTCCAGTTGTCGCCGAGCGGCCGCATCGTTCCGGGGTCGCCGCGGTTGCGTGCGGTAAACGGTGTCGCGTCGACGAGGTACGACGCCCGGTTCTCAGGCGGGAACGGCAGGTCGTAGGTCGTCGACCGGACCGGCCGTCCGTCGCCGGATTGCTCGTCGGGGGCCGTCGAGCCCGTCTCGGCCATCGAGTCCAGCCCCGACACGCGGGTGAACACGTCCAGCGGCTCCAGCGTCGCGCTCATCAGGATACCGCCGCCGAGGTCGTCGAAGACGTTACGCAGGGCCGTCGCTGGCATGCAGTTGTAACACAGCAGTCCCGGCGTGTAGACGGCCTGGTAATCGGCATCAAGGGTCTGGCCGTGGTTCGGCGAATGCTCCAGTTCGATCTCCCGGAGGAACGTTGCGTGGTCGCGCTCCCACCACTGCCCGGCCAGCACGCCGACAGCGGCACACACCGGCTGGCGGGTCAGACCGAGCTGGTCGATAGCGTCCTCGACGGCCGCACCAACCTTCGACAGCGAGCGCCACAGCGAGCCCTCGTAGCCCTTGCGCTCGGCCCACTCGGTCAGTTCGTCCTGTTCGACCGTGTCGGGGTCCCGAAGCGGAATCTCCCTGTCGTGCTCGGGGAGGCTTGACGGGTCCGCGCGCCAGCCCTCGTGTTCGGCGTCGAGGAAGGATTCGATGCGGTTGTCGAGCCACCGAACGAGGTCGTCGTAGAACTTTCGGGCCTGGTCAACTGCGTCCAGCGGGACTTCGCGGGCTGACAGCACCTCACGGACCTGTGCCTTGTGGTCGGCGCTCTGCTGGGCGCGCTGGATGAGTGTCGTGCAGTCGTTGCGCGCTTGCACGATGCTCTGACGGCCGAGGCGGTCCGACAGGAGGTCTCGCACGCGCTCTTCGAGTCGGTGCGCCTCGTCTACGATGACGAGCGTCTGATTGTCGAGTACGTCAGACAGCAGCGGGCGAGAGCCCGGGTCGAACAGATGGTTGTAGTTCCCAACGATAACGTCAGCCTCGTTCAGCATCACGCTCATGACCCGGTGCGGGCAGGTCCCGCGCTCCGTTGCCGCCGGGAGGTAGTCGTCCATCGTCACCACGTGCTCGTCCCCGGCCGAGAAGTCGACGGGCGAGCCCTTGTTGCGGGCGTACCAGTCCGCCTCGAACGGACAGTACAGCGGCGGGTCTGACCCCTCTGCCATCGACTCTGGAGCCGTTGGCTGGGCCTGCCGGTACGGCGAGGCTGCGCCGGCCGTCTGAAGTGTGTCGTCGCCAAGGGTCGATTGCTCGACCGCATCTGGGCGTGCAGCCGCGGCGAGGTCCTGTCCTTTCCGCGGGTCCCACCACTGGTCATCGTCAGCCTCACCGGCGATTGCGGCGTCCGCGACGGCCGCGCCGTCCGAGCGCCCGTCGTCCTCAACTAACCGCGCCGTCGCCTCCCTGAGGTCCTCACAGCGGTCGTGTGTCCCTACGTCGTCCGGGAACTGGCCCTCACGACCGTACGGACAGAGGTCGCGCTTACCGACCAGTGAGATGCCGTCGAACGGCTCGTCGATTCCAGCGTTAAGCGCTCGGAGGTCGTCGACGAACTGCTGGAGTTGCTGTTTGACCGGCGTGACGACGACCATTCGCTCGTACAGGTCTGTATCGCGGACTAGCGTTGCGCCAGCGGTGAGCGCGGCCATCGTCTTGCCAGTTCCGCACGGACCTTCCATCGCGAGAAAGCCGCGTGCCTTGCCCGCCTCGATGGCTCGTTCGACGGCGTCGGCCTGATTCTCGTAGGGCTCGTCGAAGCCGAAATACGTGCGCCAGGACTCTGTGCCCGTCGAGGCGGGGTCTCCCATCGGAACGGGGTTAGTCGTCCCGGTATTTGAACCGCGGGGTTCCTGTCCGTCGCAATCGCTCTGTGCGCGTCGCGTCGGGACCGCAGTGAACCGAAAAACGGGCTGTGACTGGCCGCCGCCCAGTCACTGGCACTGAGCCGTTAGTCCAGCAGGCCGAGGTCGCTCAGCCGCTCGACGATGGTGTCAACGGCTTCTTCGGCGTCCTCTTTGCGCTTGCCACCGGTGACAACGAGCTTCCCCGAACCGAACAGCAGCGCGACCACGTCGGGTTCGTCGAGTCGGTAGACGAGGCCCGGGAACTGCTCCGGCTCGTACTCGATGTTCTCAAGCCCGAGGCCGATAGCGATGGCGTTGAGGTTGAGCGAACTTCCGAGGTCAGCGGAGCTGACGATGTTCTGGACGACGATTTCGGGGTCGTCGTCGACCTGGATGTTCAGGTCACGGAGCTTGTCGAAGACGATGCGCAGACTCTGGTGGACATCGTCTGTCGATTTCGCACCCGTGCAGACAATCTTGCCCGACCGGAAGATGAGCGCGGCGGATTTGGGGTCCTGTGTCCGATAGACGAGGCCCGGGAACTGCTCGGGGTCGTAGTCGGCTCCCTCGAGGTCCATCGCGACGCTCTCAAGGTCGAGTTCTTGTCCGATACCGGTCGAAGCAACGACATTTTCGATGTCAATGCTCTCTTTTGGGTCGACCATATAGTGTTTTAAATACCGGATTTAAATCATATAAACGTTTGTGATGCTGTGATTACTAGTCGTTCTTCGACCTCTACCACGTCCGACAGATTCCATTCAAGTAGGGGTCTGTCGGTTGAACGACCCTGCCGTGACAGTTTGCTCCGGCCTCGTAGTCTGGCCAGCCCGGCGGTCACTGAGCCGCTGAAAACGCGACGATACCGCTATACAGTGTGGCCGTCGTTGTCGACGACGCTCGCAAACGCGACGTTTTCCTGGACGGTCTCGATTTCGACGGTCGGCGAATCGCCCGGCTCGCCGTCGGGGACGATGACGACGTATCCGCGTTCAACCTTGGCGATGCCGTCGCCCTGGTCGCCCAGCGATTCGATGGTCACGTTTCGGATTTCGCCCTCGTCGACTGGCGGTTGCGGGACGCCGGTGTTGGCTCGTTCCGGGTCGGTGTCCTGTTTGGGCGTCTGCGGTTGGGCTGTTGCCGGCGCACTGGCGTCGACCTGCGAGAGCAGGCCGACGCGGTAGGTCTCGCCCGGCGAGACTGCACCGTGAGATACTTCACTTTTCGGAATTTCAACAATATATCGGTCCCCGTCCGTCTCTATTTGGGCACTGAACAATGTACTGAGCGCATCTGGAACTTCGACCATAGCCTATTCTACGGCTCATGATAGATAATGGTCCTGCCCTGATGTGGTGAAAATTGCCGGCATTTGCCGATTAGTCGTCGCTTTCCACTCGATTGGTTCCCGTATCGACCCCAGCCTCATCAAGCAGTTCCGTCCTGTGCTCGTCTAGCAGCGGCGCACGACCGCCGGGCGAGGGCATCGTCTCGGTCATCTTTATTGGGCTGCCGGCGATGGTCATCTGATCGTCCGCGCCCGGCTGGTCCACCTCGGCGAGCATCTCCCGGTCATGGATGTGCGGGTCGTCGAAGATATCGGCGGTGTTCTGGACCGGCGCGGCCGGCACGCGCCCTTCAAGCAGGTCAAGGAGCGTTTCCGAATCGATAGCGGCGGTCCACTCCGCAATTTCGGCCCGCAGCGACTCGCGGTTCGCAATCCGGCTGCCGGCGTCGGGGTACTCCGCGGCGAGGTCCGGGCGTTCCATCGCTTCACACAGCGCCTCCCAGTGACCGTCGGCGAACGCCGCGATGACGACGTGGCCGTCGGCGGCTTCGAAGGAGTCGTACGGGAACAGCGTCGGATGAGAGTTCCCCTGCCGGGTCGGCGACTCGCCGTCACAGGAGTACTGGTACACCGTTCGCTCACACAGCGAGACCATTGAGTCGTACATGGCCGTATCGACGTACTGGCCCTCGCCTGTGCGTTCGCGGTGATGGACGGCCGCGAGGATGCCGACAGCGTTCAGTACGGCAGTGAAGAGGTCGCCGACGCCAGGGCCGACCTTCGTCGGCGGGCCGTCCGACTGCCCCGTGATTTCCATGACCCCGCCCAGCGCCTGCGCGATGAGGTCGAACGACGGCTGGCCCTGTCGGTGGGTTTCACCCGTTCGCGGGTCGCCAAAGCCCCGGATGGACGAGTAGATGAGGTC
This sequence comes from Haloarcula sp. R1-2, assembly GCF_011627385.1. NCBI lineage: Archaea > Methanobacteriati > Methanobacteriota > Halobacteria > Halobacteriales > Haloarculaceae > Haloarcula > Haloarcula sp. R1-2. The sequence goes on along the minus strand of NZ_JAANTG010000001.1, from coordinate 494,915 downwards.
CGGGTTGTGTTCTCGCAACGTTTCGTAGCCGCAGTCGAACTTCTCCATCGTGCCGGCCTTGAAGTTCTCGACCACCACGTCTGCGCGCTCAACGAGCGAAAGGAACGCCTCGCGGTCTTCATCGGTCCCCAGATTGAGTTCGAGCGAGCGTTTCCCACGGTTGACGCTCTGGAAGTAGCCGCCGTAGGCTTCCTCGTCGCCGTCACTCACGAACGGGGGGTTCGACCTGATGAGGTCGCCGCCGGGGCGTTCGACCTTTACCACGTCCGCGCCCATGTCTGCGAGCAACATCGTACAGTACGGTCCGGCGAGGACCTGTGTCAGGTCGAGCACACGCAAGTCGTCAAGCGCACCCATGCAAAAACCACGACGGGGCGGCCGCATAAACCTTCTTGAATGTCCGTTATAAATTCCTTAAGGCCATATTATCATGAAAGACCATTAGGTTTATCACTACCCGCCGATGACGGGGAAGTACATGCCCCGGACCGTTATCCTCGGCGTGATTGGCTCCGACGCGCACGTCGTCGGCATCACGATTCTAGAGCAGGCGCTCTCGGCCGCAGGCTTCGAGGTCATCAACCTCGGTGTCCAGACCGCACAGGACGAGTTCGTCTCCGCCGCGAAATCTCATGACGCCGAGGCAGTACTGGTATCCTCGCTGTACGGGCACGCCCGCCAGGACTGCGAGGGGCTGCACGACGAGCTCGACGACGCTGGGCTCGACGTGCTCACGTACGTCGGTGGGAACCTCGCCGTCGGACAGTCCGACTTCGAGGAGACGCAGGCGACCTTCCGACAGATGGGTTTCGACCGCGTCTTCGACGCGGAGACGGACCCGGAGGAGGCAATCGAGATGCTCCGCGAAGACCTGCAACTGACGACAACAGAGGCGGAGCAGATCAGGGTTGACGGGTGACTATGCCAACTGACGAGCGACTCAGCGACGACCAGCTACAGCGCATCGCAAACGACCTCAGAGACAACTGGCACACAGGCCGCGAAGTCGACTTCGAGGAGGCCATCGCCTTCCACGAGTCGCTGCCGGCCTCAAAGCAGTTCGCCCAAGTGCTGGAGTCCGCCGACCAGCCGCTCCTCCAGCCGCGAGCGGGCGTCCCTTGCCTCGAAGAACAGATCGACCTGCTGCGGTATCTACAGGACGAGGGCGGTGCGGACCTCCTGCCGACGACCATCGACTCGTACACGCGCGACAACGAGTACGAGAAGGCTGAGGAGGGACTCGCCGCCTCTCGCGGCAGCGACGAAAACGAACTGAACGGCTTCCCCGCGGTGAACCACGGCGTCGAAGACTGCCGGCGGCTCATCCGGGCGCTCGACGCACCGGTCGAGGTCCGGCACGGCACGCCCGATGCCCGGCTACTGGCGATGGTCACGCTTGCCGGCGGCTTCCAGAGCTTCGAGGGTGGACCGATTTCTTACAACATCCCATACACGAAGCGACACGACCTCGCGACGACCATCGAACACTGGCAGTTCGTCGACCGGCTCTGTGGGGCCTACACTGAGCGCGGTGTGACGATTAACCGCGAGCCCTTCGGTCCGCTGACCGGCACCCTCGTCCCACCGAGCATCGCAATCGCGGTGATGCTCGTCGAGGGCGAGCTCGCTGCGACACAGGGTGTCCGGTCGCTCACGCTGGGTTACGGACAGGTCGGAAACCTCGTGCAGGACGTGGCAGCGTTGCGGGCCTTGCGGAAGCTCGGCAACGAGTATCTCCGCGATGAAGTGACCGTCACGACCGTTTTCCACGAGTGGATGGGGGGATTCCCGCCCGACGAGGCGCGGGCAAACGGCGTCATCAGCCTCGGCGGCGCGACAGCGGCCGTCGCCCAGCCGGACAAAGTCATCACGAAGTCCGCCCAGGAGTTCCAGGGCGTGCCGACGAAGGAGGCCAACGCGGCCGGACTGCGAACGACGAGACAGCTTATCGATATGATGATTGAACAGGATATCGACCTCGGGGGTATCGACGAGGAACAGGCGCTCATCGAACAGGAGACACGGGCGCTGATGGACGCTATCTACGAGGCCGGCGACGGCGACGTTGCACAGGGAGTTATCAACGCCTTCGACAGCGGCGCACTGGACGTGCCCTTTGCGCCCAGCGACGCCGCCAAGGGCGCGGTGCTCCCGGCCAGAGACGACGATGGCCGGGTCCGCATCTTCGAGTTCGCGGACCTCGCGCTCCCGGACGACATCAAGGAGATTCACGCCGCGCGACTCGGCGAGCGAGCCGAGACCGAAGGCCGCGACCAGTCGTTCCGGATGGTCGCCGATGACGTGGACGCCATCAGCGATGGGAAGCTCATCGGGCGGCCGGGCGGCGACAACAGCCCCGCAGGGGGTGCAAGCGATGCGGATTGAAGACGTTCGAACGGTTCCAGGCCTCTCCGGGTTCTTTTTCGACGACCAGCAGGCCATCAAGGATGGGGCGACCCAGACCGGGTTCGCCTACGACGGCCAGCCGGTCACGGACGGGTTCGACCGCATCCGCGAGGCCGGCGAGGCGCTCATCGTTGAAATCGAACTCGCAGACGGCTCCATCGCAACGGGCGACTGCGCCGCGGTCCAGTACTCGGGGGCCGGCGGCCGTGACCCGCTGTTCCGGGCTGAAAAGTACCGGCCTGTCGTCGAGGGGGCTGTCGCTGACGCACTCCGTGGGCAGGACGCGACCCAGTTCGGGGCCAACGCGACGATGCTGGAGGAAATGAGCCCACAGCGCTCGGGCGGCGACCAGCTCCACACCGCGGTCCGCTACGGCGTCTCGCAGGCGCTGCTGAACGCCGCCGCGCAAGCACGCGGGGTGACGCCGACGGACGTACTCGCGGACACCTACGACACCGAGCCGGCGACCTCGCCGGTTCCGGTGTTCGGCCAGTCGGGAGACGAACGTCGTATCAACGCCGAGAAGATGCTCATCAAGGGCGTGCCGGTGTTACCCCACGGCCTGTTCAACAGCGTCGAGAAGGTCGGCGAGAACGGCGAAGGACTGCGTGACTACCTCGCCTGGCTCTCGGACCGGGCGACAGCGCTCGGGCCGGAGCCGTACTCGCCGCGCTTCCACGTGGACGTGTACGGCATCCTCGGGAAGGTGTTCGGCCCGCCGTACGACCGGACCGAAGTGACCGACTACTTCGAGACGCTGCGGGAGGCCGCCGCGCCGTACCCCCTTCAGGTTGAGGGACCGATGGATGCTGGCGGTCGGCAGGCACAGATAACCGAGATGGCCGAACTCCGCGAGGGACTGGCCGATGCAGGCGTTGACGTGGACATCGTCGCCGACGAGTGGTGCAACACCTTTGAGGACGTGCAGGCGTTCGTCGACGCGGAAGCGGCCGACCTCGTCCAAATAAAGACGCCGGACCTCGGCGGCATCCAGCGCTCGGCCGAAGCGGTGCTGTACTGCGACGGCACGGACACCCGCGCCTACGTCGGCGGGACCTGCAACGAGACCGTGACCTCGGCGCGGGCCTGTGCCCACGTCGCGCTGGCAACCGACGCCGCGCAGGTGCTGGCGAAACCGGGCATGGGCTTCGACGAGGGGTACATGGTCGTCACGAACGAGATGCGGCGGGCGCTTGCCAGACGGGACGCCACACAGGAGGTGCCGGCTGATGACTGACTGGACTGACCCCGACGCGCTGGACCTCTCGGACGACGAGACGTTCAATCCGCTACTGGACAGGGCTGACACCCGAGAGAAAGGCCACTTCTTCGAGTTCTTCACCGAGGGCGACGAACTCGCTCACGACCCCGGCCTCCGACTCACCCATCACGGCAGCGAGCAGTGGATGGGCCAGACGCTCAACCACGACCCGGCGTACTGGCGGGCCGATACCGCCCGCGAACGCGATTTCGAGGAGCGCCCGGTCCACCCGGATTACCTGCTGGCGTGTGTGATGGGCATCACTGTTGAGGACCTCTCGGAGAAGGGCGGCTACTTCCTCGGCCGCGACGACGTGACGTTCCATCAGCCGGTGACGGCCGGGACGCCGCTGTCGGTCACTTCGACCGTCGTCGACACCCGCACCTCTTCCTCCCGGCCGAAGTACGGTATCGTCACGTGGGAGACGGAGGGTCGGGACCGCGAGACCGGTGAGACGCTGGTCTCCTACCGGCGGACGAACATGATTCCGCGACGCGAGCCAGCGGCCACTGACGGCGGAGCTGTCGGCGAACAGGACGAGGGCGGACCGGCGATACCTGACACCCTCATCTCGCCTGCCGGGGAGCGCTTCGATGACTTCCAGACGGCACTCGAACGCGCCGACACGGAGAACGCCGCCGTCGCCTACCGCCACGAACGCGGGCGGACGATGGACGACCAGCTCGTCGCCGGGCTGCCGCTGGCGACGCTCAACACCGCGCGCCAGCACCACAATCGCGACGAAATGGCCGACTCGCCGTCGGGCGACATCGTCGCGTACGGCGATGTGACACGCTCGGTTGCGCTGGCCCACGCCCGCTCCGACGAGGCGACCTACCGCGAGCGTCGCTTCGCTGACGAGCGGTTCCACGACTTCGTCACGCTGGGCGACACCGTCTACGGCTTCACTCGCGTCCTCGACTGCGACCCCGACGCCGGACCGGAGCAGGCCGGCGCGGTCACGTTCGAGCACGTCGCGTTCAATCAGGACCAGACCCCGGTCTACTCGGGCCGGCGAACCGCACTCATTCAGCGAGATACATGACACGACTCTGTCGCACATTCCAGACCGCACCGGCCGCGATACCGAACGACAACAGCGCGAAGTTCCTCGTCTCGGGACTCACCAGCGAGGGGTTTCAGGCCCCCGACTGGCTCGTCCCCGACATTGAGGACGGCACTGCGCCGTCGATGAAAGACGAAGCCGTCGACAACATAATCGAACACATCCCGGACCACGCCGACGACTTCGCCGGGGACATTCTCCCGCGGGTCGAGTGGGCCTACGACGACGCCGACGCCCGTGAGCGTGGCATCGAGCAGGTGACTCGCCTGGCCGAGGCGGTCGGCGAGGAACTCGACGGCTTCGTCTTCCCGAAGGTTGGTCGCCTCGACGACGTGCGCGACGCCGCAGGCGTCATTGCCGACGCTGAGCGCGACGCCGGGCTTCCCGAGGGGACGCTGGAGATGGCGATCATTCTGGAGACGGCCCCCGGCCGCTCGGACCTCCGCGAGATCTGCCAGTACGCAACAGACTCTCGGCTCTCCGGGCTCGTGTTCGGGCCGGTCGACTACACGGCAGAACTCGGCGGGCGCACGCTCGACGGCGAGCGGCCCCGCTGGGACGGCCTGCTCGAAGCGCTGTCGAACGAGACGAGCGCCGCCGACATCGTCGCCATCGGCGGCCCCTTCGACCAGTTGTTCCACGAACGCGCTGGCGTCACCTACTACAACGCCGAGGGGTACGCCGATCAGGTGGCGTACGAAGCGACAATCGGCATCGACGGCTCGTGGTCGCTCCACCCCAAGCAGACCGAACAGGCGAATCGCATCCACATGCCGACAGTGGAAGAAATGGAGCGAGACCTCCACAAAATCGAGTCGTTCAACGAGGCCAAACGCGAGGGCACTGGCGCGGTCGTCGTCGACGGCCAGATGGTCGACGAAGCGACATACAAGAACTTCGCCAACACCGTCAAAACAGTCCGAGCCATCGACGAGACACATCCTGCCCAGACCGAGGCGTACTACGATGACGACTTGCTGGCGCGGGCGAGAGACGTGGAACTGATTTTTGGCTAAGCTGGCAACAGCTTTTTATCCGAAGTAGTTCGCCAGCCGCTGGGCTGCCTCGTCCACCCGGGAAGTCACGAGCGCGAACCGTATCCAGTCGCTACGGGACTCGCCGAAGGCTTCGCCAGGCATCCCGGCGACGCCGGCTTCGTCGATGAGTTCGTACACGTTCTCGAACGACCCGGGGAAGTCAGGGAACCGCGCCATCACGTAGAAGCCGCCGTCGGGGCGGTTGTACTCGGCCCCAGCCGCAGCCAGTGCGGCACAGAAGTCGTCGACGCGCCTTTCGAGTCGCCGTCGGCAGGCGGCGTAGTAGTCCGGACTCGTCGTCTTCAGCGCCCGCAGGACGGCGTACTGCGCTGGTCGGCTCCCGGTGACGTTCGTGAGCATGTGCTGAGTGCGAGCGCGTTCGAGCAGTGTCCCAGTGGGGCCGTCCTCCGGCGGGAAAATCACATAGCCGACCCTAAACCCCGTTATCGCCATCGTCTTCGAGAAGGAGTTGGTGGCGACGACGTGGTCGGAGTCGGCGCGCAGCGCTGAACTGAACCGACCTGCGTAGTCGAAGTGGTCGTACACCTCGTCGCTGAGTAGCAGGGCATCGTACTCCTCGGCGATGGCTGCAAACTCGGCCATCGCTTCAGCGTCGTACACTGCGCCGGTGGGGTTGTTGGGCGAATTCACCACGATGACGGCCGTCTCCTCGCTCGCGGCCGCCCGAACGTCCGCGGGGGCCAGTCGGTTGTGCTCGTCGACCGGAACGAAGGAGATGTCCGCGCCGATGAAGTTCGCCCGGCCGGCGTAGTACGGGTAGACCGGGTCAGTCAGGAGGATTTCGTTGCCGTCGAAATGATAGAGCCCGCCGGTCATCGCGAGGTGGTTCGCCTCGCCAGCGCCGTTCGTAATGAGTACGCGGTTCCGGTCCACCCCACGCCGAGCGGCGATTTCATCGCGGAGCGGCGTCAGCCCCACGCTGGGTGGGTACTGATAGTCGTCAGCGGACGCTTCGGCATAGTCCCGTAGCCCGTCCCGAAGCCCCTCAGGCGGGTCCCAGTCGGGATTGCCCGACACCATGTCCACCACGTCCCGGTCGGCCCGGGCCGCGTACTGCATGACCCGGAAGAACTGGGGTTCCGTGTAGTCCATATGTCCACTCCGACTGCCGGCCCCGTCTGCTTTTCTGTCTACTGGCGAATATACAGCGTCAGTCCGCCGAGGACGAGCAACAGCATCCCCCACAGGAGGTCGGACCCCGGCAAGACCCAGAGGAACAGCGTCACGAGGCCCGATGTAACGAGTGACCAGCCAAGCGTCGTCTGATAGCTCATATACACAGTTGTGTCTCCAAGCTGAAATATATCGGCCTGCCCTGAACGTTTATTCGCCTATCACGACAACTACGGACAATGGCAGACGACACTGCGGCCCCGGTCGAGAAGCGCGTCGGCAAGCGTCTCCGAGAAGCTGCTGCCACGGTCGCCACCGCGGAATCCTGTACCGGTGGCCTTGTCGGTTCGAAAATAACGGACATACCCGGCTCCAGCGACTACTTCGACCGCTCGCTGGTCACCTACTCCTACGAGGCCAAGCGAGAACTGCTGGCCGTTTCGCGGGAATCGCTGGACGCTCACGGCGCGGTCTCCGAGCCGGTCGCTATCGAAATGGCTCGGGGCGTCCGCGACACCGCCCGGACCGACTGGGGCGTCGCTACGACTGGCGTCGCTGGGCCGAGCGGCGGCTCGCCGGAGACGCCCGTCGGGACGGTGTACATCGCCGTCGCCGAGGCCGCCCCCTGGGGAACCAACGAGTCTGGCGTGACAGTGTCTCGCTACGAGTTCGATGGCACCCGTCGCGAGATCAAATCGGCCATCGCGACACAGGCGCTCCGGGACCTGGAAACCGCCTTACAGGAGTAGTAAGCTCTTTCAGTTGGGACACGGACGGTCAGGTAGATGAACAAACGTGGGCACGTCCTGAACGCCGTCCTCTTGAGCATCGGACTGGGATACGTTCTTGACCCCTCGGGCGACGTGACGACCTTCGCAACAATCGCGGAAGTGTTCCTTCCCATCGTCTTGGGCGCACTGTTTCCCGATGTCGACACCGCCTTCGGCAAGCACCGCAAGACCCTGCACAATCTCCCCGTCCTCATCATATTCTTGGCCCATCCGCTGTATCACGGCGGCAATCTCCAGTGGGTGTGGCTCGGTGTCCTCACGCACTACGTGCTTGACTACTTCGGTTCCCGACGGGGGATTGCCCTGTTCTACCCGTTCTCGGACACAGAGTATGGCTCACCGACGGGCGTGACAACCTCAAGCGACCGCGCCGAAGCCGTTACCGTCGTGATTACCGCCTTCGAACTGCTCGCGGTTGCCCTGCTCGTCCACGTGCTCCCACAGTATCTGCCGCCAACGGTCAGGACCTTCGTCGTCGAGAACAGCGCGTTTCTGGTTTAGTACACCTTCACGTCGTTGAATCGACCGTCGTACGCGACGTGGTCAGGGTGTGTCGGCTCGGTCCCCTGTAACATCAGTCGGTCGAACTTGCCCCACGTGTTTTCCAGCCCCAGATGCGCCCACTCGACCGCCCGGCGGAGGTCGTGTGAGAGACCATCGCGATGGAACAGCGACCGCTCCACATCGTTTTGCAGCGCCACACTGAGCCCCGCCACGCTCTCGAACGCCTTGGTGAACGTTACGTACGCCTCGCCGACGGTGCCGCGAACGTGGGCATACGAGGAGACGAACGGCTCGTGACCGGTTTCCGACGTGAACGACTGCGCACGGTCTCGGTGATGGGACAGCTGCTTGGGGTTGTACACTTCTAGCGCGTCGATGATGTCGTCGTACGCTTCGATGTCGTCCAGTCCGAGACTGACATTGAGAAAACCGGGATGCGGAACCAGTACAGCCGCGTCTTGGCGGTCCAGTTCCCGCATCGCGCCGTCGAAGGTAATGAAATCCGGAATCGGGTCTTCGAGGCCTATCGCCAGTACGTGCCGGCGCTGTTGCCAGGTGCCAGTAAATATCTCTCTGGCCGGAAACACAGTCAGCTCTTCGTCGGAAAACGCCTCTGCTTGCCGCCGTATCTCCGACAGCCGCGTGAAATGCGGCGCATACACCAGCGCGTCGAGGCCACGTGCCTTCGCGCGCTCGACGACCCCGTCGTCGAGCACTTTCACGTGGAGATCAACGGCGTACCCCTCGGGTTGCACGGTCAACGCTAACTCCGTACTGCCATTAGGGGTTTCCGTTTTGGCAATCTGAGAGACAGACTTCTGACAGGTGGCAGCCAACGTTTTTAACCCCGGGTCGCATGCCACTGAGCAAATGCCACGCTGGGAGTGCGACATCGAAGGGGACGAGAGACAGTTCGACCGCGTCGAGGAGCTTATCATCCACCAGTCGGTCGAACACGACCGTATCGAGTGTAAGGTCTGTGGTGCCGTCGTCCCCGACGGCTACTTCGCTATCAAGCACGCGTTCGACGAACACTCCCGCGCGGAGTACGTTCGCGCCTACGACGCCTCCGCCGCCGAGGTCCGCCGTCGTGAACAGATAAAGGAATCCGTTGAGGCCGCCGCCAACATGAGCGAGGTCATCGACCGACTGGAAGGCGGCGAAGCGTAGCAACTACCGCTATTTTACGACGGTGCCTGACTTTGCTCAACAATGATTGCCAACTAGTTTGAAAACGCTTGATTGCTCCCTTGCGGGTCGCTACGCATCCGTTCGAATTGCACGAGACCCGTTCGCCTACCGCTCTTCGGAGTCCAGCACTCGAATCTGGTCACCACGCACGGTAACCGGAATCGGGACCGTCGCCTCCTACTGTTCCACCTTTTTCTTCGTCGGGTGCGCTCACTGTGTTCGCGCACCACTCCTCGAAAAACGTGGGCGAAAACGCGGGCCCTCAGTCGTTCAGGCCCGTGAACCACCGGCTCCGCCGGTGGATATGGGTCTACCGCTCTTCGGAGTCCAGCACTCGAATCTGGTCACCACGCACGGTAACCGGAATCGGGACCGTCGCCTCGTACAGTTCGACGGTGACCTGGTCCTTGCCCTCGTCGATGCGCTGGACCTGCGCCTTCTCGCCCTTGAACGGGCCGGCGATGAGTTCGACGATGTCGCCCTCCGCGATGCCTTCCACGTCCGGTTTCGGCGAGAGGAAGTGCTCGACTTCCGCCATCGAAGATTCGCCCTGCACGACGCCGTTGGCGTGGGGAATCTCGTCGAGGATGCGGTCGAAGACGTTGTGGTCGTCCGCTTCGACCATGACGTAGCTCGTGAGCGAGTCCGGCGCGAGCGCGGCGTGGATCTCGTCTTCCTCGCGGGAGATAATCATGTCCGCGACGGTGCGTTCCTGGCTGGCCGTGGTTTTGACTGCGTAGATCCCCATCGGTTTACACCGGCTTGCTGCCAGGCACGAAGGTCATCACAGCGAAGATGATGAACCCGAGCAGTCCGACCAGCGCGATGCCCGCGCCGGCGATTTTCGCGATCTGGGAGAACTCCTCCCACGACGGCGTACTCGCCAGTTTGAGTACGCGGATGTAGGAGGTGAGATCGTATGGAACGTCCATAGCGGGTCGTACCCACTGGTGGCTTTTCTATATTGTGGTGCGCGGCGACGAGTCCTCACCCTCACAGAATGCGCTGGGTATCGTCTCGAATGAAAAGTAGCCGACAGACCGGGGCGATACCCGGAACAGGCGACCCGAACCCGCTCGGTCAGTCGTCAGTCAGCGCAGTTCCGCCCGATTTGTGTGTCCCCAGCTCGCTACCGTTATCGGCATCGCTGGTTTCGAACTGGTCGATAAGCTGCTTGAGGTCAGTCGCCTGACTGGAGAGCGACTGTATCTTCTCGGTGACCTCCGTGATCGACGCCGTCTGTTCCTCGGCGGACGCGGCGACGTTCTCGGCCTCGGCGGATGTCTCCTCGCTGATCGAGCCGACTTCCTCGGCCATCGAGACGACCTCTTCCATCGAGGCCGCCTGCTCGTCGGTCGCGTCGCTGATAGCCTGCACCCCGTCGTTAGCTTCGTTGACCTGCTGGACAATACTGGTCAGCGAGTCGGTTGCGTTTTCGACCGTCTCTTTCCCGGTATCGACGCTCTCGCCCATGTCCCGCATATCCTCGACGGTGGAGTTCGTCCGGGACCTGATTTCGCCGATCATCGACTCGATGTCAGTCGTCGCTTCCTGCGTCTCCTCGGCGAGCGTCTTGATCTCGCGGGCCACGACGGCAAACCCTTCGCCTGCCTCACCGGCCCGAGCGGCTTCGATGTTCGCGTTAAGCGCGAGCATGTTCGTCTGTTCCGCGATTTCGTCGATGAGCGTCGTCACCTCGCCGATGCGCTCCATCTCTTCCGCGAGTGACTCCACCTGTTCGATAGCCTCGGTGGACTTCCGTTCGAGCGCTTCGATTTCGGTGGCGGCCTGCTCGGCGTACTCGCGGCCGGACTCGCCGTCATTGACGGCCTGCTGGGACTTCGACGCGACTTCGTCGGTCGACGAGGTGATTTCCTCGACAGTCGCCGACAGGTCGGTCATCTCGTCGCTCACCTGCTGGATGTTCCGATTTTGCTCGTCAGCGCCTTCGGCGATCTGTTGCACCGACTCGCTCACCGACTCGCTGGCCGACCGCACTTCCTGTGCGCTCGCCGAAATGGTCTCCGTTGAACTGTCAACGGTTCCAGCGAACCCTTCGATGCGGTTGACCGTCCGTTCGAGTTCCGCGATCATCTCGTTGAAGCTCTCCGCGATATCGACCATCGCGTCGTAGTCGCTGTCGGTGGCCATCCGCTGGGTGAGGTCCCCGTCCGCCGACTTGTCCATTACGTTGCTGAACTCGGCTGCCTTCGCTTCGAGGGCAGACGCCATCGACTCGGCGTCTTCTTTTGCCGCCTCCGCCTCGTCTCTGGCGGCCTCGACGTCGGTAATCAACGTCTGGATATCCTCGCCCATCTCCTCCAGCGCCGCACCGAACTCTCCGGGGATGCTTTCGTCGAGCGATGGGTCGTCGAACCGCTTTTCGGCGAGCGCGTCAGCCTGGTCCGCGGCGGTCGTCAGGTACGCCTGCATCGACGCGAATGAGTCGTACAACTGTCCCATTTCGTCGACGCGCGTGGTCTCCGGGAGGGTACTGTTGATCTCACCGGCGGCGATGTCTTCGGCGCTTTCGGCCACGCGGGAGAGTGCGTTTGCGGTTCCGCGCCCAATTGTCACGCCGACGACGAACAGTGCCCCAACAGCAAGCGCCACCAGGAGTGCGATATTTTGCGAGACAGCCGACTGCAGGGCGAATGCGCGGTCCTGGGGCACGTGATACAGCAACGCCCAGTCAGTGCCGGTCACCGGCGTGTACGCCATCACGTACTGCCCGTCTTCCATCCCCGTTCTGGCGGAGACGGACTTGTAGCCGGTTTCGCCGTTCAGTGCCGAGTCAACACTGGTATCGGTCGCGTCCCCGGTTGCCGCATACTCTTCGAGAATCGAACTCTTCCGATTGTCGAGGATGATCTGCCCGCTCGACCCGACGACCTTCACGTCGCCGGTCGCAAATGGTGATGTGAACTCGTGGGAGCGCGCCTCGAGCGACGCCGTCAGCACGATGTATTCGTCGCTGCCGGAGACGGGCTGGACGAATGCGATGACCGATTCGTTCCCGCTCTGGTACGCTTCGGACGTGCCCGTCGGTCCCGACGAGACGACTGCACCACTCGCGTCGGTCCACGGGTCGTCAACGTTGCTCAGTGCGACGCCGTTGAGTTCGTCGTCAGTGCTGGCGGTGACTGTGCCGTCAGCGGCATCGACGTAATGCAGCGCCCGGACATCTCCGGGGAGCCCGATAAGCTTCTGTTCGAGCCACTGCTGCTGTTCTCTGTCCGATGTCGATTCGGACCGGTCACCGATAGACGCTGCAAGGAACGTCGCCGTCGACTGCTTGTTCGAGACCCAGCTCGACACGGAACTCGACTGGGACTCCGCAACACCGATGATCTGTTCTTCGGTCTGTGACTCGACCAGCGACCCCGTATCGAGGTGGATCGCCGCGCCGCCCAGCGCGAGAACGACGACCACGCCGAGCAGCAGGACGCCGAACTTCGCCGCGTACCGCCGCCGAATAACGTCAGGGAGCGCACGTTCCGTCGCCTGAACCATCCGGCTCGGGAGTGAACTCATTGATTCCCTCCCGATGCGAAGAACTGTGGCTGCAATAGCTCTAGCGACTCGACTGACCCATTATTGACTTGTTCGATCAGGTACGAACTCAGCGGTTCGAGGTCCGCAGTCAGGTCGACGCCTCCGGACGCGCCCTGGTAGTTCACTGATCGGCCTGCGTCAGTGAGTGACCGAACACGACCGAAGTCACCGACTGAAACAGTGTGCCCAGACCCGCCGGAAACCGACTGAATGGTTTCGGCGATTGCCGGACCGCTGGCTTCACCGGCCTGTTCGGCGGCACATGCCATCAAAAACAGCGCGTCGTAGGCGTTAACCGAGTACGCTCTGGGCTGATCGATATCCGGGAGTCGGCGGACGAGTTCGAAGTACGCTTGCGTTCGCGCGGAAGACAGACTGGCGCTGTAGAACCCTTCAAAGTATGATGGGAGGTCGCCGCCGAACATTCCCGCTGACAACACCCATGGAACGTCGTACTCCGACTGGCTGTACGCATCAAGGATACCGCGTTCCTGACCGGAGACGCTGGTGAAAGTGACGGCATCAGGGTCGTTCTGGAACACTTCTGCGAGCGTGTCGTCGAACGATTCCGACGATGGGTCGTACCGAACATCGGCGACGACCTCGGCGTCCAGCGCCTCACGCTGTGCCTCGGCCAGTCCAGCACCGAACGAGTTGTCGAGGCTCAGTAATGCGACGGAGTCCGCATCGATGTACAGCGAGTCATCGACGACTTTCGCCATCACCAGTGCTTGCGTCCCGTCGCTTGGCACCGTTCGACCGAAGAATTTCCGCCCGTTGGCCTGGCCGGCCGTCGATAGTTGCGGGGCGGTGCTGGCTGGGCTGACTTCCATGATCTCGTCGCTGGCCGCCTCCGGTGCAAGGGCGAGCGACGCGTCACTGACGAGGCCACCGACGAAGCCGATGACACCACGGTCGACAAGCGTCCCGTACTGCTCGACAGCGGTTTCGGCGTTCGCTTCGGTATCGAGGATGGTCACTTCGACATCGTTACCGCCGATACCACCGGCCGCGTTGACGTCGCTCGCTGCCTGCTCGACCATGCGCTTGCCGTGTTGCCCGAGCGGAGCGAGCGCACCACTGAGTGGGAGAACCGCACCAAACTGGACGGTGTCACCGCTCCCGCCCAGGGTACCAAGGCAGCCAGACGAGAGGCCCAAGCTCCCAGCTGCGATACATTTTTTGAGAACACCACGCCTCGAGTCAGAGTACATAAAGAAAGAGTCTGAATTTCCGGATAAACGCTTTTCGGCGAGAATATCATTTATGATAGAGAAAATGTAGATAGGGCGGCACGTAACGGCGATTACGGGGAAATAGAAAACTGAGACAGCGAGGCAGTTTAGTCGACGTAGTCGATGTCTTCGCCGAGCTGCTGGGCGGCCTTCTCCTGCTCGGCCTCGCTCTGGCCGTATATCTGCGGGCTCTCGACGCCGGTGACGACGATCATCGTCTCCATCTTGCCCTCGAACTCGTTGTTGACCGACGCGCCCCAGATGATGCGAGCGTCGGGGTCGATACGGTCGTAGATCTCCTCGACGACACCCTCGGCCTCCTCGATGCTCATGTCGGGGCCGCCAACGACGTTGACGAGCGCGGAGTTCGCGCCGTCGAATTCCACGTCGAGCAGCGGGGAGCGAAGCGCCGAGCGGATGGAGTCCTGTGCCTTGTTCTCGGAGTCAGATTCGCCGAGGCCAATCATCGCGACGCCGCCGTTCTCCATAATGGTCCGAACGTCGGCGAAGTCCACGTTGACGAGGCCGGGTTTGGTAATCAGTTCGGTCATGCCCTTGACCGAGCGCATCAGCACGCGGTCACAGATCTTGAACGCGTCCTGCAGCGGCATCGACGGCGCATAGTCCAGCAGGCGGTCGTTCGGCACGACGATGACCGTATCGGAGACCGAACGGAGTCGTTCGAGGCCAGCGTCGGCGTTGGCACGGCGGCGTTCACCCTCCGCGGTAAACGGAATCGTGACGATAGAAATGGTGAGTGCGCCGGCTTCCTGCGCGGCCTGTGCGACGACCGGGGCCGCGCCGGTCCCGGTTCCGCCGCCCAGACCCGCGGTGACGAACACCATGTCCGACCCATCGATGGACTGCTGGATATCTTCGATATCTTCCTGTGCGGCCTCCTCGCCGATTTTCGGGACTGAACCGGCCCCGCGACCGCCGGTACGCTTGCGGCCGATGAGAATCTTGGTGTCGGCGGCCACCTCGTCGGCGAGGTGCTGTGCGTCAGTGTTTGCGGCGACAAGTTTGGCCCCGTGGATGCCCTCCTCCATCATCCGGGTGACCGTGTTTCCGCCAGCGCCACCACAGCCGACGACCGTAATCTTCGTCTCCAGGTCTTTGACGACGCTTGCCAGTTCCTCGTCGGACATCGTCCCCGATGTGGACATGTCCTGCGACGGCGTCGATGTCGTTTCGTCGACAGTCCCGCCAGCCGCGTCCTCCCCGTCTTGTTCTGCCTCGTCGATAGCGTCGTCAATTATCGAATCCATAATTTAAAGCGTCCTTGCAGACGAATAGTTATTAGTTTTCCCCCTGTGTCTGACGCCCGTCTGACGTGTTGAGTGCCAGCTTTGGCGGCTAACGCGCCAGTGTTCACAGCGTATATCGACGTATACGCTCGCGCTGGAACCGCTCCGGGTCGATTTCTTCGCCGTCGATTTGGACTGATTCGCCAGAGGCGAGTTTCCCGAACTTCGGTCCTTCAGGGATATCAGCAGTTCGCGCGAGGTCCGGATCGAACGCTGTCTCGCGGGCAACGAGTTCGTCCGCGTTTCGCTCGACACTGTCGAAGCGTTGTTTGAGGATTTCGACGAGTGGGTCGACGACCGCTTCCAGTTCCGTCGTCGCCGGACAGACAATCGGTCCGGTGACCACGGTCCCGTTTTGCTCGGTTGCGTACGCAATGGACTGACGCTCAATAGTGTCACGTAGTGCCTCGCTATCAACGCCGCGCACGTCCGAGATAAGTTCCCTCGGGAGGTCGAGTACGGTCCACTCGCCGTCGTATCCAGGTGCAAGTGCTCCGAATCGAAGGCCCTCGTCAACTGGCCTGACAGCGTCTTCTAGCGCCTCGACGAGGCCAAGGTCGACACCGGTTGTTTCCTGAACGAACGTCTCACTGACGACGCGGTAGCCCAGCGACTCGATGGCGGCCGTGAGGTCCGGCCGGTCGCCCTCCATGAGAGCGTAGTCGGCCGCGCTGGCCCGGACGGCGCGGTCGAGCACTGTGTCGCGCTCCTCGTCGCTGTCGGCCCACTCCGCCAGCGCGTCCAACGACCAGTTGGCGGCGATGTGGCCGACCGCCCAGTCCGTCTCACGAACAACTCGCTCGAACCGCGGGGCGTAGTGGCCGCCGCCGACCCCGAGGAGGTGGCGGCGCGTCCCGTTCTCACGCGGCCTGTCAGCCGGTTCGTCGGCGAGGTCCAGTATCGCTCTGGCGGTGGCCTCGGCGGCGTCGGGGTCCTCCCACTGTGGCTCCGCACTGCCGACCTCGACAAACATCGACGGGACACCGACTGCTGTCGGGCCGTGGTGCGTACACTCCATCCCGACTTCGTAGTCCGGCGGAGCGTGGCGCTGGAGTGCCGACACCACGGCCTTGTGAGCCCCGGGACAGGCGCGGGCGAACTGCCCGTCTTCGCCGCCGTACTCCGCGACACCGAAGTTTCCGGTATGGTGGGCCGTCAGGAGCTCGTCCGTCTCGCCGGCGTGTTTTGAGGCGAACACCAGCAGGTCCGGGTCGTCGAACGCTGCCGCGACGTTTTCGATGTCCAGATGTAACGCCTCGAACTCGCGGAGTTCCACGCTGTCAATCTGGTACACCGTACCGCCGCCTTCGTCGTCGGGCCGCGTTTCGTCGACGCTCGTTTCCCAGTCCCGCAATGAGCGCAGGTGCTCTCCGATGTGCATCGATGCCGCGTCGGCGTGTGAGACAACGATTCCGAGCATCAATCGGCGTTCTCCAGATGGACCGGTTCACGACCCACCGCGGACCGGACGGCGTCACCGGCCAGCCCAAGCAGGTGTTTCAGCGCCTCGCGGCGCTGGACGAACAGTCCGACCCCGAGGAGGATGTACAGCCCTGTATACGCCAGCAGAAGGTCGTGACTCGATATCGGCAGAGCGAGAAGGTCTCTGATGATGGCGAACTCCAGAACCACCTGCGAGATGAACAGCGCGAACAGCCCGATTGCTTCCCGGATACTGATCTCGAAGTTGACCAGAATGGCGAGCGCAAAGAAGGACTGGGCCGCCGTAATCCAGATCTCCGCGCCCTGTCTGGCGTCGAACGGCAGGACGCCGTACCCGCCGAGTGCGATGGAGTACACCACTGCGATGGTCCCGATGAGCAGCGTCCACTGATTGAGTTTCGAGGAAATGAGGGCGTTGAACCCCGCCGTCGAGCGGGCCTTGTTGACCAGCACGGCGACGACAATGAGCTCAGGTGACTCACTGGCCAGCGGGGCGACCCACTGGATCATGAAGAACTCGGGGATGCCGTTCGCGACGCCGATCTCTTCGAGGCCGTGGGCGAACGGCTCAACCGCGGTGAAAATCATTGCGCCGGAGTAGCCAAACAACGCCAAGACGACGAGTGGCCGCCACGGCAGCGACCACTCCTGGAAGTACTTTGGGACGCCGACGGTGTGCTCGCTGTGTTCGATATCGGACTTGAGCACGAGGCCGATGTACGCGACGTAGAGGCCCACCAGAAACAGCGTATCGAAGATACCGATACCGCCGCCGAGAGGGACAAGAAACGCCCACAGCGTCGCCAGAAAGAGGAAGGAGATCTCGGTTGCGATGTCGGTGTCCAGCTGGACGGCGTCTTTCAGGAAGCCGTCGCGTTTCGTGACTGCGGGGTCCCGTGTCTTTGCGGCGCGCCAGACGGTGAACACGGCGATACCCGCCCAGCCGATACCGATGAGGATGCGGTTCGCGCCGGTCATGTTCGCAATCGCGAGGTTCGCGTCGTGACAGGCGCGAGCGAGCCCCCCGCTTGCGGACTCGATTTCTGCCGCCGTGAACTGGCGACAGGCCTCCGTCGTCGCCCCACCAGCCCCGGCGTTCCAGGCGTACAGCGCGTCAACGGCGTACTCGGGAGCCACGGCGAGAATGGCGAGGACGGCGATAGCGAACGCCCTCGGTACGTCTTTCTCGGCGGTTTCAGCGCCCCAGGCCAAGAGGAACGACGCCCCGAGGACGGCGAGCCCACTGACCGCGACGGTGGTCACGTTCCCGACCTCAATGCCGGAGATAAATAGGTAAATCCAGCCGACAGTCAGGGCCAGCGCGACTGCGACTTGCATCAGTGGATGGCGAAAACGACTCACTGTCGGAAGTGTGGCTGGGTCTGGCTGAAAAGCTTGCGAAAGTGTCGGCTGCAGACCGTGCTTCCCACAGAGCGTGGCGTTCATACGACCGGGGCGCGCTGGCGTTGGTATGGACGTTTACGGACTCATCGGCAACCCGGTCGGGCACTCGCTGTCGCCCCCGATGCACGAGGCGGGCTACGAGGCACTGGGACTTGATGCACGCTACGTCACGTTTGAACCACCAGCGGATGCTGGTGCCGAAGCCATCGAAGCGGCAGAGACGCTCGGAGTCGACGGCCTCAACGTCACAATCCCGTTCAAGCAGGACGTGCTAGACGCCGTTGACCCCGCACCGCTCGCCGAGCGCATCGGCGCGGTCAACACCGTCGATTTCACCGGTGGGACGCCGACGGGCTACAACACCGACGCGGTCGGTGCGGTCCGAGCGCTGGACCATCACGACGTGTCGCTGTCGGGTACGGCGGTCGTCGTTGGGGCCGGCGGTGCGGGGCGAGCGGTCGCGTTCGGTCTCGCCGACGAGGGGCTGTCGGTGCGGATCGCGAACCGGACCGAGTCTAAAGCCGACGCGCTCGCCGATGAAGTCCCGGACGCCTCCGGCCACGGGCTCGATTCGCTCTCCGACCTGCTCGCAAACGCCGACATCCTCGTCAACTGCACCAGCGTCGGCATGGAGGAGGACAAGACGCCGGTCCCCGCCGACGCGTTACACAGCGACCTCGCGGTGCTCGATGCGGTGTACACGCCAATCGAGACCCGTCTGCTACAGGACGCGGCGGCCGCGGGCGCAACGACCGTTGACGGCGCGTGGATGCTCCTGTATCAGGGGGTTGAAGCGTTTGAACGCTGGACTGGCGAGGACGCACCTGTAGACAGGATGAACGGCCGATTGCGCGAACACTTGTAACGGAGCGGTCACCAGCAAGAGATTTGTGTTGGGGATAAATACGTTCATGTATGGGTCTGCTTCAGAAATTGAAATCTGCCCTCGGGCTTGACGGGACTGGGTCATCCACGTCGGGAACCAATCGCGACGTGGACGTGACCGTCGAGCGAGAGCCCTCTACTGAAGACGAAGACGCTGTGAAGGGGACGAACACCGCGACGACTACCGAGACCCACACATCCGATACCACGGACGGGGCCGGGACTGAATCAGGGGATGGGAGTGCAACATCTGCTCAGACGGCCGAGTCGGAGACTGCGGCGTCACCGACTGCGACCGACGACGAATCGACATCTGCGACCGATGCTTCTCCAGCAGGGTCCGAGCAAGAACCAGTGGTCGACGACGAAGCCAGCGACTCGGAGGCCACCGCTGACGAAGAACCGGCCGAGGCTGATGCCGAGACTGAGGACGAGGAAAGTACTGCCCCAGTCACGGAAATAAAGGGTATCGGTCCCGCCTACGCCGACCGACTCGCTGATATCGGTATCGAGACGGTGGGCGAACTGGCCGCTGCGGATGCAGCGGACATCGCCGCAGACACCGACCTCTCAGAGAGCCGCGTTTCGGGCTGGATCGAGCGGGCCGAAGACTTCTGAAACCGTTGACGTTCCGTCTTTTTGCGCCGAACCGCAAGGGAATTAGTCGCCGCACTGTTTTCGTTCGGTAATGCAATCGGTCGAAACCGACCGGACCACGTTCACCGACCTTGCGGCCGACGCGCATCCAGCGGCGCGCGTCCCTGTCGAGGTTCGAGTGGACGTCGATGACCCGTTTCTCGCCTATCGCCGGGCGCGCGACGAAACTGGCGGCGTGTATCTGGCGACGACCGGCGGCCAGTCGGGGTGGGGTTACTTCGGGACCGCTCCGGCGGACTTCCGCGAGGTCGACCCCCGAGCTGGCGGGACCCTCGCCGCACTGACTGAGTTTCTCGACGGCGAGCGGCTGGTCCGTGGTGACTGCGACGTGCCGTATCCCTGCGGAGCCGTTGGATGGCTCTCCTACGACGTGGCGCGGGAACTGGAGTCGCTGCCCGACAGCGCCGATGCCGACCGCGCGCTCCCAAACCTGCAGGTGGCCCGCTACGACCGCTTCGCCGCTTGGGAGGAACCCCGCGGTGAGTCGGTGACGCTGCGCGTGACAGCCTGCCCGCGGGTCGACGACTTTGAGACGCCCGAACTGGCCTACGAGTTCGGCAAGCAGCACGCGCTGGACTTGGCGCGGGCAGCGGCACAGGGCGACCCCAGTGTCGAGGATCCGCCGGTCGAGACCGATGAAGCAACCTTCGAGAGTGACTGCACGCGCGAGTCATTTGCTGACCGAGTCCAAACGGTCAAGCAGTACATCCGCGACGGCGACACGTTTCAGGCGAACGTCTCACAGCGTCTCCGCGCACCCGCCGCAGTCCATCCCGTCGAGGCTTTCGACGCGCTTCGAACTGTGAACCCCGCACCGTACTCTGCCCTGCTTGAGTTCCCTGGCGTTGACCTCGTCAGCGCCAGCCCGGAACTCCTCTTGCACCGCGATGGCGACCGTATCGAGACCGAACCCATCGCTGGCACCCGCCCGCGGGGCGAGACGCCCGACGCTGACGACCGACTGGAAACGGACCTGCTCGACGACGCGAAGGAGCGCGCCGAACACGCGATGCTCGTCGACCTGGAGCGCAACGACCTGGGGAAAGTGAGCAAATTCGGGAGCGTGGAAGTGTCTGACTACCGCCGCGTCGACCGCTACTCCGAGGTAATGCACCTCGTCTCGGTTGTCGAGGGCCGACTCCGCGACGGCGCGTCTCTGCAGGACGCCATCGCTGCGGTGTTCCCGGGCGGCACCATTACCGGCGCGCCGAAACCCCGGACGATGGAGATTATCGACGAGGTCGAGGCCACGCGACGAGGACCGTACACCGGCTCCATCGGCCTGTTCGGCTTCGATGGCCGGGCGACGCTGAACATCGTCATCAGAACGCTGGTCCGGTACGCCGAGGAGTACCACCTCCGCGTCGGTGCCGGGGTGGTTCACGATTCGGACCCGGACCGCGAGTATCAGGAGACGCTGGACAAGGGCCGCGCGCTCGTTAACGCCGTCGACGAGGCGCTGGGCCGGCGTGTCGACCTTGCCATGGAGGACCAGCAATGAGCGGCCACCGTGGCGGCGACGATAGCGGCAACAACACTGCGGGCGGCCCGGCGACGGACTCGCTGGCCCCGACCGTCCTGGTCGTCGACAACTACGATTCCTTCGCGTACAACCTCGTCCAGTACGTCGGCGAGGTGGTTCTCCGACTGGGCGGGACCGAGGACGATGTGGTCGTTCGGCGCAACGACGCCATTGCTGTCGAAGGTATCCGGGAGATGGACCCCGATGGCATCGTCGTCTCGCCGGGGCCAGGGACGCCCGAGGATGCCGGCGTCTCGATGCCGATATTCGAGGAATTGCAATACCCGACGCTAGGGGTTTGTCTCGGCCACCAGGCACTGTGTGCGGCCAACGGCGCGCCAGTCGGCCACGCCGAGGCGGTTGTCCACGGCAAGTCTTCGTCGGTTACCCACGACGGCACAGGTGTGTTCGAAGACATCTCAGACCCGTTCGAGGTCGGGCGCTACCACTCGCTGGCGGTCGACCGCGAGAACCTCCCCGACGTACTGACCGAGACGGCATACACTGTCAGCGACGACGCTGAGGCCGCTGCGGTACCGGAGTCAGCCGACGCTGCCACCGCCGACGGCACGGACGAGTCGCAGGTCGTCATGGGCGTCCGCCACAGCGACCGCCCGCATATCGGCGTGCAGTTCCACCCCGAGAGCATCCTGACAGACCACGGCAAGACCATGATCGAGAACTTCTGCCTACTATGCAATACCACGTAAACGGGACGCTCGTCCCCGAGGACGAGGCAACGGTGTCGGTGCGCGACCGCGGGTTCATGTACGGCGACGCGGCGTTCGAAACGCTCCGGGCCTACGGCGGCGAGCCGTTCCGGTGGGACGCCCACCGCGAGCGCCTGCAGCGGACGGCCGAGACGCTGGGCTTCGCTGACGCCGTGCCCGAGGACCTCGGGGAGCGCGTCGACGAGACGCTCGCGGCTAACGACCTCGAGGAGGCGTACGTCCGGCTGTCTGTCACGCGGGGCGTCCAGCCCGGGAAGCTCACGCCGGGGGCCGACGTCGACCCGACGGTCGTCGTCATCTGCAAGGAACTCCCGCGGGGCGGCCTTGACGGCGAACGCATCTGGGATGAGCCGGCGTCAGTCCAGACGGTTCGGACTCGGCGGATTCCGGGCGAGGCCGTCCCGGCGGACGCGAAGACGCATAACTATCTCAACGGGATTCTCGGCCGGCTCGAACTCCGGAAGGCCGCTGCTGGCGGCGAACCCGCCGACGAGTGTCTCATCCGGGACATGGACGGCAATCTGGCCGAGGGAGCGACGAGCAACCTCTTTTTTGTCACGGACAACGGCCTCCGGACGCCGAGTACGGACCTCGACCTGTTGCCGGGGGTCACCCGCGACGTGGTGATGGACATCGCCCGCGGCGAGGACTTCCCCGTCGAAACCGGCCACTATTCGCTCGATGCCCTGCGTGACGCCGACGAGGCGTTTCTCACCAACTCGACGTGGGAGATCCGCCCCATTGCGACCGTCGACGGCATCTCCGTCGGGAGCGGGCCGATGACGAAGCTCCTGCAGCGACTGTTCGACGAGCGAATCGAGGAGCGCTATTACTGAGGCCGATTCAGTTCTGGTGGTCGTCTCCTCAAGACGAGAATAGGGCCGGGACCGGCGGTTTGAAACGGCTCACATCCTTACGGATGCGTAGTATGGACGAGGACAGCCGTATCGTCGCGCTGGAGGAGGTGCCCGATGACGGCACCTTTCTGTTCACTGTTCGCGACGGGTTCGACACGAAGGAAGCGATTCTCGTCGAGTTGTCCGACGCCGTCGTCGCGTTCGAAAACTACTGTCCACACTGGACGGATGTCCGCCTTGACAAGGGCAGTGGGGCGACGGTCCGCAACGGGGAACTGGTGTGTGAGAAACACGGAGCGACGTTCGAATCCGATTCGGGGCTGTGCAACTACGGCCCCTGTGAGGGTGCGGTTCTGGAAGAAGTCGCTATCACCACCGAGGACGGCGACGTATACCTGAGCGACGAGCGCTACGAGTTCGAAAATCAGGGACCTTCCGGCAACCACGACCTCTCGTCGCGCGGTCGCATCGGCTTCTCCGGGAACTGAACGGATAGAATCGGTGCCGCTGGGACTCCGTACCGGTTAGCTGATTCGGTACGCCGGCTCCGAGACGGCCTCGCATTTACACTCCGGACACCGGCTTGGTCGGTTTGTCAGGTCGTCGAAGTCCGTGAAGCCGCACTCCTCGCACTCGGGCGGTGCGACGAGGAGCTGTTCGTCGGTCGATTCCAGGGATCTCGAAATATGCTCTACGTGCGTGAGCGCGTCGCTGGTCTGTATTTCGAACGCGTTCGCGATTGTCCCGGCGGCCATCGCTTCGTCGCGTAGTTGGTCAGCGATGCGCTGGCGCGTCGTCCGACTTGCCTCGCGCATGGGAGAAGTTGGCATCCGATTGTTATAGGCTTTGTTCTGGACTCACTGCGTCGCAGTGACGCTCTCCCACGTTCCTGTACCAGCCACGATACTTTATCACCGACGGCGGTGAATAGCGACACCCGATGTTCGACAGAATCCTCGTTCCGACCGACGGAAGCCCCGGTTCCGAGCGCGCGTTTGAGGTTGCCGCGGCGCTTGCCAGCACCCACGACGCAACTGTCCACGTCCTCTCGGTCATTGATGAACACGGACCTACCGACGACTGGGATTACGATGGGGACTCTCCAGCGGAGGCCTTCATCGAGTCCCAGACCAACCACGTCGATACCGATGGGCTGTCCGTCACCGCCGCAGTCCGCGAGGGGGTTGTCCACGATGGGGTTCTCGACTACAGTGACGAGAACAGTATCGACCTCATCGTCATGGGAACCCACGGACGCACTGGTGTCCGGCGGTTCCTCCTCGGCAGCATTACCGAAAAGGTCGTCCGCCTCGCCGACGTGCCAGTCCTTTCGGTCAAAGCCGACGCGGAGCCGGGAACCGTCTCGTTCGACGACATCCTGCTCCCGACTGACGGCAGTAGCGGCGCAGCGGCAGCTATCGAACCGACAGGCGCGCTCGCAAGCGAGACCGACGCGACGGTCCATCTCCTCTCGGTCGTGGACACGCGGTCACTCGGTATCGATGTCGGGTCCACCGTTATCGTCGACGAACTGGAGTCGGTCGCGACGGATGCGATTGAGAATGCGGCCGACCGGCTCTCCGGGATGGGAGTCGAGACCGTCGAAACGGCCATCTCCCATGGCATCCCCTACCGGGCCATTCTCGACGCCATCGAAGACAGTGGTGCTGACCTCGTCGTCATCGGCACGCACGGTCGCACCGGCGTTGACCGCTACCTTCTGGGTAGCGTTGCAGAAAAACTGGTCCGAACCTCGCCGGTGCCGGTGATGACTGTTCGAGCGCCGGACGCCGGTGATGAAAGCTAACGTCGCTCCCGGTTATCCATCGGTGAAGTCAGGACCGAGCGGCGACACGGCTCTCGACCGACCTATCCGAAGTTCTCGACCTTCGCGTCGTCGGTACTGACGCCAGCGGCTTCGAGCGCTTCCGTGGCAGCATCGAGGAAGTCCGCGAACCCGTAGATGAACACCTGACCGCCGTCTTCGACGGCTTCGGCGACCGGCGCAGTCAGGGACTCTTCACTGTCGATGACAGAGACGAGCGCCCCGGCCTCGACGAGCGCGTCCAGTCGGTCCTCGTGGACCGGCGCGTCGTCCTGATACACGACTGCAGCCTCGTTGCCGTCGTCCAGTGCGCGCTCGGCGATACCCACGGCTGGACCGACGCCGGGCCCACCGGCGAGGACGACAGCGCGACTCTCGCCTTCGTAGTAATCCGACCCGAACGGCCCGGCGATGCGGACACCGTTGCCCGCTTCAAGCGCGCCGAGCTGGGGGGCTAGCTCGCCGTCGGGGTCGATGCCGACGGTAATCTCGAACGCCTCGTCGACTGTCGGCGAGGAGATTGTGTAGAACCGTGAGATGTCTTCCCCGTCGACGCCCAGCGTCAGCTTGACGAACTGCCCCGGCTGTGCGTCGAAGGCCTCCGGTGTCTCGAAGTCGATCGCCACGGTGTCCGGTCCGACATCTCGGACGGCAACCACGTCGAGGACTTGTTCATCCATACCTGAGAGTTGCCGTGACTGGGCAAGGGGGTTACGGTCGCGGAGTTTCACGCCTACCGGCATCAGTTGCCGGCATTTTCTAACATACGGGTGATTATGCCGCTTTTCACTCGAAACTACCCCGGAATTCACTCGAAAGCGAGTAGTGCGCGCGCGGGCGGTTACGGAAGGCTTTTCCTACCACGCTGGCTACCCGAGGGATATAATGCCAGAGGACCTGAACTGGGCCATCGGCGGCGAAGCCGGCGATGGAATCGACTCCACCGGGAAGATTTTCGCGCAGGCACTCTCCCGGGCTGGTCGACACGTCTTCACCTCAAAGGACTTCGCCTCCCGCATCCGTGGCGGGTACACTGCCTACAAGGTACGGACGTCAGTCGACCGCGTCGAGAGTGTCGTTGACCGCCTAGACATCCTGATTGCACTCACAGAGCGCACCATCCACGAGAACGAGGACGAACTCCACGAGGATTCCGTCATCATCTACGACGGTGAGCGCTCGACGATGCAGGACGTGGAAGTCCCCGGCGACGCGACGGCACTCGAAGTACCGCTGAAACGACTCGCCGAGGACGCGGGTGGGGCCATCATGCTCAACGTCGTTGCCCTCGGTGCGGCGTGTGAAGTCACTGGCTTCCCCATCGAGAACCTCGACGAAAGCCTCGAAAAGCGCTTCGGCGACAAGGGCGAGGCCATCGTCGAGAACAACAAGGAAGCCGCCCGGAAGGGACAGCACTACGTCCAGGAGGAGTACGGCGAGTTCGACTACGACATGGAGACGACCGACGAGGACTACGTGCTTCTCAACGGCGACGAGGCCATCGGCATGGGTGCCATCGCCGCCGGCTGTCGCTTCTACTCCGGCTACCCAATCACGCCAGCGACGGACGTGATGGAATACATGACCGGCCGTGTCGACCAGTTCGGTGGCAAGGTCGTTCAGGCCGAAGACGAACTCTCCGCGATCAACATGGCGCTTGGCGCGGCACGTGCCGGTGCCCGAGCCATGACCGCCACGTCCGGTCCGGGTATCGACCTGATGACCGAGACGTTCGGGCTGGTCGCCACCAGCGAGACGCCGCTGGTCATCTGTGACGTGATGCGTTCCGGTCCGTCGACCGGGATGCCGACCAAGCAGGAGCAGGGCGACCTCAACATGACACTGTACGGCGGCCACGGCGAAATTCCGCGGTTCGTCGTCGCTCCGACGACTGTCTCGGAGTGCTTCTGGAAGACCGTCGAGGCGTTCAACCTCGCCGAAAAATACCAGACGCCGGTCTTCCTCGTCTCGGACCTCGCAATGGCCGTGACGGAACAGACCTTCTCCCCCGAGACCTTCGACATGGACGAAGTCGAAATCGACCGCGGGAAGGTCGTCGACGAGAACGAGATCGACGCCTGGCTGGACGAGAAGGGGCGCTTCCAGGCCCACTTCGCGGCCGCAGACGGGGTCTCGCCGCGTGCGTTCCCCGGCACGACCGACGGCGCGCACATGACGACCGGCCTCGAACACGACGAACTCGGCCGGCGGACCGAAGACACGGACGTGCGTATCGAGCAGGTCGACAAGCGCCAGCGGAAAGTCGAGACCGCCCGCGAGCAGGAGGACTTCGACTACCGCGAGTTCGGCGACTCCGACGCCGATACGCTCGTCATCTCCTGGGGCTCCAACGAAGGAGCCCTGCGCGAGGGGCTGACGCTGCTGGAGGAAGACGGCTACGACGTGCGGTTCCTCTCGGTGCCGTACATCTTCCCGCGGCCGGACCTCTCCGAAGAGATCGAAGCCGCAGAGGACGTCATTGTCGTCGAGTGTAACGCCACTGGCCAGTTTGCGGATGTCATTGAGCACGACGTCCTCGAACGGGTACAGCGCATCAACAAGTACAACGGCGTGCGGTTCAAAGCAGACGAACTGGCAACCGAGATCAAGCAAACGCTTGACACACCCCCGGAGGCAACACAATGAGTTCCGACGTTCGCTTCACAGACTTCAAATCCGACAAGCAACCGACCTGGTGTCCCGGCTGCGGTGACTTCGGGACGATGAACGGCATGATGAAGGCACTGGCAGAGACGGGCAACGACCCCGACAACACCTTCATCGTCGCCGGTATCGGCTGTTCCGGTAAGATCGGGACGTACATGCACAGCTACGCGCTCCACGGCGTCCACGGCCGCGCGCTGCCGGTGGGCATCGGCGTGAAGATGGCCAACCCGGACCTCGAAGTGATGGTCTCGGGCGGTGACGGTGACGGGTACTCCATCGGTGCCGGCCACTTCATCCACGCGGTGCGGCGCAACGTCGACATGAGCTACGTCGTGATGGACAACCGGATTTACGGGCTGACCAAGGGGCAGGCCTCGCCGACCTCGCGTGAGGACTTCGAGACCTCGACCTCACCTGACGGGCCGAACCAGCCGCCGGTCAATCCGAAGGCGCTGGCGCTGGCTTCCGGTGCGACGTTCATCGCGCAGTCGTTCTCCTCGAACGCACAGCGACACGCCGAGATCGTCCAGAAGGCCGTCGAACACGACGGCTTCGGCTTCGTGAACGTCTACTCACCGTGTGTGACGTTCAACGACGTGGACACCTACGACTACTTCCGCGACGCCATCGTGGACCTCGACGAGACCGACCACGACCCGGCGGACCGCGACCAGGCCAAGGACAAGATCCTCGAAAGCGAGAAGGAGTACATGGGCGTCCTGTATCAGGACGAAGACTCCGTTCCCTTCGAGGAACGCGAGGGCGTCGAGGGCTCGATGGCTGAGATTCCGGACGGCGCGCCTGAGGGCGCGATGGATCTCGTCCGCGAGTTCTACTAAGTACCTTTTTGCGCCTCGGGTGCGCTTCGCGCACCACTCGGCGCAAAAATCTACGCTAAAAAGGCCGGAATCGAGGCCACAGCCTCGATTCCGGTGAAACGGCGGCCTGCGGCCGCCGTATGCTACCTGCTGTTTCTATTGGCTTACCGAGGGGGCCGTTTTTACTAACGGACCCTGGCAGCGAGTTGTGGCGAGTGTAACGCTGCCGAATGGTTTCATTTATGACAACCGGCTGAGGACTGTACGGAGATGGGTGGCACGCTCGACTACGACGAAGCGGAAGCCCGGCAGGAGGAAGCGATATACAGAACACCGGCCGCAGCGGCGCGTCGGGAGCGAGTCCGGGGCCTGCTCGCACCCGAATCAGGCGACACCGTTCTTTCTATTGGCTGTGGGCCGGGCTTCGAGCCGGCGGAGATCGGCTGGGCGGTCGGCAACGAGGGACACGTTCACGGTATCGACCGGAGCCAGGCGATGCTTGAACTCGCCCGAGAACGCTGTGCCTCACTCCCGCAGGTGACCGTGTCACAGGGAGACGCCGGTGACCTTCCAGTGGCCGACGAATCGGTCGACGCGGCCGTTGCGGTGCAGGTGTTCGAGTACCTCGAAACAGTTTCTTCGGCGGTTGCAGAACTGGCCCGAGTCCTGCGGCCCGGCGGGTCCGCTGTCGTCTGTGACGCTGATTTCGCGTCGCTTGTCTGGCGCAGTCCCAATCCAGAGCGAATGGCCCGCGTCCTCAGGGCGTTCGACGACCACTGCCCGCAGCCACGGCTCGGCTCCCGTCTGGCCCCTGTTCTCCGTGAGGCTGGGCTGACGGTCGACCGGGTCGAACCGAACACTATTGTCAACACCCGACTCGAAGAAGAGACGTTCGCGTATCATCTCATGCAGTTCATTGAGGACTATGCGGCCGACCATGGAGCTATCGGGCGGATGGCGGCACAGGCCTGGGCGAACGACCTCCGGGAGCAGGAGGTCGCCGGGGAGACGTTTTTCAGTTTCACACAGTACTGCTATCTCGTTCGCAAACCTGCGTCGCGGTAGGTCGGCGATATGGTGGAGGCGAAGCGCCAGACACCATGTCCTCCGGGCCCACACACAATAGAATCGGGTTCGGACCCATATGCTGGTATCCCTAACAAAATGCATGCACGTTTTCTGGCATCAGCGGGACCTCCGAATACCGGACAATCGAGGGTTGACTGCCGCCGCCGCGGACGACGAAGTACTGCCGGTGTACGTTCTCGACACGGACCTGCTGGCAAACATCGGGAAGCGGCAAAAAGCGTTTCTGCTGGCTGGTGTCCGGGCGCTGAAACAGGCGTATCGGGACCACGGCGGGGAGTTACTCGTCAAGAAGGGGACCGCCGTTGATGTGCTTTCGAATGTTGTCGATGAGTACGATGCCGACCGGGTGTACTACAACGAGCATTACCGGCCCGCGCGGCGGAACCGCCAGCGGCGAGTCGACGAAGCGCTCCCGACGAAATCGCTGACCGACCTCGTGCTCGTCGACCCGGCGGGGCTCGATAGCCAGTACGAGAACCACAGTCGCTTTTACGACGACTGGCAGGCCCACCACAAGCTGCCGCCGGTCGGCAGTCCGGACTCGGGCTCACTCGTCGACGTGTCGGACCCGACGACAGCGCCGACCATTGAGACGGAGATGGACCTGCCGACGCCCGGCTACGAGGGCGCACGGCAGCGGTACGACGACTTCCTCACCGGCGGCATCGAGACGTACAACGATACCCGAGATGATATGCAGGCCGCCGTCGAGCGGCCGACCAGCGCTGTCTCGCGTATGTCGCCGTACCTCGCAGCGGGGATGATCGGCATCCGCGAGATGTGGCGCGATGCCTCTGACCGACATACAGAAGCCACTGGCGACGCCCAGCGGAACATCCAGAAGTACCGCTACGAACTCTCGTGGCGCGAACAGAGCTACCACCTGCTGTACTACAACCCAACGCTGCTGTCGGAGAACTACAAGACGTTCCCGAACCGTATCGAGTGGGAAAACGACGAGGACAACTTCGAGGCTTGGAAGCACGGCGAGACGGGGTATCCATTCATCGACGCCGGGATGCGCCAGCTCGAACAGGAGGGGTACATCCACAACCGGCCGCGCCAGAACGTCGCGTCCTTCCTCACAAAGCATCTCCTCGTCGACTGGCGCGAGGGGGCGCGACACTTCCGGAAGCGACTGGTCGACCACGACCCGGCTAACAACGCCGCCAGCTGGCAGTGGACGGCCTCGACCGGGACCGACTCCGTGGACGTGCGAATCTTCGACCCGGTCGCACAGATGAGCAAGTACGACAGTGGGGCGGACTACGTCACCGAGTACGTTCCGGAACTTCGTGGCGTTCCGTCGACCAAGATCGTCGACTGGCCAACGCTCTCGGACGGCGAACGCGAGGAACTGGCCCCGGACTACTACCACCCAATCGTTGACCGGAACGCCGCCTACGAGCGCGCACAGCGCGTGTTCGAGACAGCGCTGGGGAAGCGGTAGTCGGTTCGAGCGCGTTGCTGACGCCGTTTTCAGTCCTTGTCGACCATCACTTCACTGGCCTTGATTACCGCCGACACCTCGTCGCCTTCGGCAAGGTCGAGTCGGTCGGCGGACCCGCGTGTGATCGTCGACGTGACCGTCTCGCCGCCGTCCAGTTCGATGACGATCTCCGCCATCACTTCGTCCGTCGTCACCGAGCGAATCGTCCCGCTGAGATTGTTCTGGGCACTGAGTGCCATGCGAATTAGTTAGGTAGGTAACAGTAATACAGTTGTCATCCCGGGAAGTATGGCCGCGGGGCTGGCAGGCAGACAGCCGGTATGGTCATGATTCGGCCGTGAACAGCCATGCCGACACCGCGATAGCTCCGGTGACGCCCGTGAGCCAGATGTCCGTACTCAGATACAGCCCCGGCGTCGGCGGGTGGTACTGTGTCAGGGGCCACAGCACTTCGTACGACCGTCCAGAGGCCTTCAGCAGGAGCGCATCGGCAAACAGGTGACTGGCCGCCCCGAGCGACAGCAACCCGACCACGCGCCGTCGGTCGGAGCGGTTCACGACGACCGCCCCTACGAGAACGGCGACGAACGCGCCGCCGAGCGTGTGGACGCCCAGCCAGTCAAAGGGGATGTCCAGCGCCGCCTCGACGGTCGCGGAGTCCACTAGGAGCTTGATTTTCGCCATATCCGGAATAAACGCGCCCGCCATACCCACAGTCACATACTCGCCAGTGAGCCAGTCGTACCGCAGTGACAGGAGGGTACAGATGGTGAACGCGATGAAAGCGTGCGAGAGCAGGTCCGGCATCAGGCACGCACCTCCTGCACCTGTGTGCGGAGAGCCCGTATCGGCCGGAGTGGCTCCTCACGCCGGCATAGTGCCCCTGTCTGCCAGTTCAGCCGCCAACCACAGACTAGCCGTCCGAGGGTCCACAGGCCGGCGAGGGCAGAAACGAGGTACATCGCAACGTAGTTTGTCGCGGGCACACTCACGCTGTTCTCCGCAGTGATGGTCCAATCCGGGCCGAGCGTCCCGTACACCTGCAGCGATTCGCCTTTGGCGACGGCTCTGTCGACGTTCCGGACCACGATCGCGAGTGTGCCGCTGTAGCGTTTGCCGTTGGCAGCGTACTCGTACTCGACGGCGATTTCGACCGGCTCAGTTCCGGTGACCGTGCCAGTCACCTGAACAGACTCGCCGACGTACCTGTCGTAGTCCGCAGCTAGTGCGTCCTCTGCGGGATAATCGCCCAGTTCGGAGGCCGGCGTGGCGGTGCCGAATCCGACCATGAGTGCGAACAGCACGGCCAGCAATCCGCAGATAGCTGCGGCCCTGCCCACCCACGAGTGAAGCATTCAAATCTCGGTGCGGGCGGCGGGATATAAACTCTGGCGCTTGGGTCGAATCGATATCGCTCGTGCGCCTACTCAGGCTTGCCGGGCAGGACGTCCGGGTCGCCGGAGCGGTAGATGTACTCGACAGCGACGCCGGTCAACGGCGAGTCGGCGGCCGTTGCGTAGGACTTCGCGAGGTCGAGGTACTGTTCGGTCACGTCGACGACGCGCCGATAGGCGGCTTCGTCGTCGGGCGCGAGCAGATACTCGGCGGTAACGGGTGTCAGTTGCCCCTCCGCGCGGTCGTCGTTGTAGTCGTCGACGTCGTCGAGCCACACCTGTGCGCCGATGATGGCGAGGACGATGGCCTTGGCGAACTCGTCGTCGATATCGAGGCCAGCGAGTCGGTAGAGGTCAAGCATCCCGTCGTAAAGGACGCCGACACGGGCGTACTGGGTCTTGCTGTAGGGGAGTTCCTTCTCCGTCTCCGTGAGTGTCGCTGGCTCCTCGCCGTACTCGGCGAACTTGTACGCCTCGCGGATATCGGTCAGGGCATCGGCGTCACCGTCCTCGGCCGCGGTCATCAGCTCCCGGAAGTAGTCGTCACGGTCCTGATGGGCTTCGCTGTAGTCGACGGCCCACTGGTACGCGTTCTCGACAACAGGTGGCATGTCTTCCAACAGACCGTCAAGATGGGACTGTAGCGCGGATTGGGCGACCTCGGCGACGCGGCGGCGGTCGGCCTCGCTCGCGTCAAAGTCAACCTCGAAATCTTCGAACTCGTCGTCATTGATGGCGTCGCGCATGTCGCCGTCGATGAGCGCCTCGATAGAGAGGCGAGTCATCTGCTCGGCGCGGACGACCATCTCGCGGGGGGCGAGGTCCTGTGCCGGCCCCTGTTCCAGCGCCGTCTCGTCGACTGTTGGAACCCCGTCGGCGATAGCGTCAATGACAGGGTCACCGGGTGCTTGCTGACGAGCGTTGCGGTAGACGTAGCCCAGCGTTAGCTGTGCGGGCAGAATAAGTTTCGTGTCATAGGAGAACTCGACTGGCCGGCCGAACTCGTCTTCGAGGGCGTCCTCGATACGGTCGGTTACGTCGTTGACCATCGCCTCTGTGCGCTCGTCGATCTCGGATTTCAGCGAGAGACTGCCGGCGTCGAACACGCCGGTGTCCGCGTAGTATCCCAGCACTGCCCGTAGTGCCGTGGGAAGCCGCCGCCTGTCCGCGAGCACGCCCGCGCCTGTCTTGAGAACCATTGTATGTCGCCCCGGGTGTTCCCGTCATGGTAGTGGGGCCGTCTTTACCCTTTCGAGAGCGCCCTCGGTGGATTCGGAAAGACTGATTACCGACAGGAAATACTCACAACCATGCGCGAGCGCTTTGACGTGGTAATAGCCGGAGCCGGGCCTGCCGGGGCGCAGTGTGCCCGTGATCTAGCGGAGCGAAACTACGAGGTGCTCGTTCTCGAAAGCGAGCCCGAAGACGGGTTCCCGCGTCAGAGCAACAAGTCCACCGCCGGGACATTCATGTCGGCGATGACGGGCTTTGCCATTCCCGATGACGTGGTGATGAACTACACGGACAACGTCGTCCTTGAGTCCCCTAACGACCACTACGTCCGCAATCAGACCGGAGCCGTTCTGGAGTTTGCGGAGTTCAAACAGTGGCTTGTCTCGGAGGGACGAGACAAGGGCGCGACCTACCGCTTTGACTCCCGCGTCTCGGCCCCCATCATGGAAAACGGTGAGATCGTCGGTGTCCGCTATGACGGCGACGAAGAGGTGTATGCGGACATCGTCATCGACGCCACCGGCCCTGCCGCGCCGCTGGCGAAGGAACTTGACGTGTGTAACCTCCAGCGGAATCATCAGGCTATCGGCGTCGAGTACGAGTTTGAGGGCGTCGAAGTCGACCACGACGACTACGCTGACCTCCGAGATGCGATGATGCTCCGCCTAGATCACGACCTCGCCCCGGGTGGCTACTCCTGGATTTTCCACACCGGCGAAGACACGGCGAAAGTCGGCCTCTGTTACATCCAGAACGGCTCCCACCAGAAGTACGCGAAAGACGGGATGGGCATCGACGACTATCTCGAGTACTGGCTCGACTCCGACCCCCGGTTCGACGACGCCGAGCGAATCGAGGGCACGCAGGCCCACCGCGGGTCGGCCCACATCCAGCCCCCTGACTCGATGAGCACGGACAACTTCATGGCTATCGGCGATACTGTTCCGACCGTCGACCCGCTGTGGGGCGAGGGGATTCATAAAGGGATGAAGTCGGCCCGCGCCGCCGCCGCAACGGCTG
The DNA here is from genome assembly GCF_011627385.1 of Haloarcula sp. R1-2. NCBI lineage: Archaea > Methanobacteriati > Methanobacteriota > Halobacteria > Halobacteriales > Haloarculaceae > Haloarcula > Haloarcula sp. R1-2. Next base: position 460,433 of record NZ_JAANTG010000001.1, on the reverse strand, counting down.
ATTCGGCGCTCAAACCAGACGAACCCGACACCTCGGCGGAGAACCTCTCTGTCTACGACCAACTCTGGCACAGCGAGGTGGCCCCGAAACACAACGCCCGCCTGATGATGACGGAACTGCTGTATCTCGCCCCGAACGAGCGGTACGACCAGCTGATGGACGACCTCCGGAGCACCGGACAGGACACCCTTCGGCAGATCAACGGCGGCGACCGTCGGGCGATTGCGAAGCTAACCCACCTCTCGGATATGCCGATTCTCGTCGAATACGCGCGCCGCCGCCTCGATATTTGAGGCGACCGCGCGAAGTGCGGCAGGTTTTTTTCCGCCGGCCCGGAGTTTCAGACGATGGGAACCCCCGTTGGTGTAGTCGGTGACGACGCCCTGGCAGATGTGCTTCGAGACGCCGGCGTGGCAGTTGAACGGGGTAGTGACGGCGCTGTTCCGAAGGCCGACCGAGTCGTCGCTGTTGGCGAGGACGCCGTCGCTACCGTGGCACGGGCCAAGGGTGACCCGCTTGTGTTGCCGGTCGCGGCTGGTCGCGGCGTCCGGTCAGTACCACGGGACACCGCTGTCGCCGCCGTGTCGGGGCTTGCTGACGCCCGGATTGAAACGCATCCCGTTCTCCATGTGACGATGCCTGATGGGACGGTCGAGCAGGCATTCTGGGACGTGACCCTCGTCACTGCTGACGCCGCCCGCATCTCCGAGTTCACTATCGCGTCGACAGCCGACCGCATCGGACAGTTTCGGGCCGACGGTGTCGTCATCGCGACGGCCGCTGGCTCACCGGGCTACGCCCACCGTGTCGACGGCCCGATTCTGGCGCCGTCGAATCAGGCAGTAGTGGCACCGATCGCACCGTTTGCGACCGACCCGGACCACTGGGTGTTGCCTGTCGACGGACTCAGTGCCTCGATTGAGCGCGACGAGGCGACTGTCGAGTTACTTGTCGATAACCGGGTTTCGCGCCACGTCAGCTATCAGGAAAGTATCACGATCTCGCTCGGGTCATCCGTTCGGACTGCTGTCGTCGACGAGAGCCAGTCCAGGTTCGAGTGAGATTGGAAAGACACTAATGGACGGTGGACAGAGCTTTGCATATGCAGCCATCCGTAACGTTCTTTGGGCCACTGGATACCATTCTGGGGAGCCCCACAGTCGGCGGCGCGCTCCTCATCGAATACATCATCTTCGGAGTGGTAATTGTAAACTTCCTCACACGGCAGCTCGCCCATAGAAGCCACGTCAAACAGTACAAAAACGATGGCGCGGAGGCGGTTAGCCGACACCCGGCACACACGTTCTCCAACATCGCACTGGTCGTGCTATCGTTTTTCTACATGACGCTCCACCATCACGGTGGGATGGTCCTGTCCGTGCTCGTGCTCGGCGCAGTCATCACTGACTTCTTCGAGTTCGAGTCCCGGAAAGTCGAAGCACGCCGTGACATTCCACTGGAACGACCGAAAGGAGCTATCGTCGCCGCTCTCGTGGTGTTCATGTACGCGGGCTACCAGAGCCTGTTCTGGGTCATCAAGGGTCCCTGGAGCGCCATCGTCTAAACACGTCCTCTCATTCTACCGGCGTCGGGTCCCTGTAATTTGCTAGCTGTGCCTATCGGAAGATGCACGCATACGGTCAGCAGCTACTTCCTAGACAGTATCAGGCATTCGTTTGCTTCTATGCCGCTATGGCCTGCAAATGGCCAATTCAAAACAAACTCGGCGACTAATTGGACTGGAATTAGCCGAAATAGTTTAATACCCGCACTGTATCTGTTTCAGTGTAGACGAAAATGTCACACAGGTCCCTCACTACGGCGCTGACACTGTATCGCGGGGAAACACTCACACTGAAAGAAGCGGCGACCTACAGCGGGGTGTCGCCAACAAAATTTGCTACGGCACTTCGTTCTCGCGGAATTCAGGTACGTGACGAGGACAGCGCACCGATCGATCAGACTGCGAACTGAGACTAGTGTCGGTCCCAGCTAGAAAGACACGGTTACTGCGTACTATTATGCCGACCGTTCGTTGAGGTACGCCTGGAATTCACTGATCAGCGGGAGCACGACCCAGAAGGTCAGTGCGCCCAGGACCGCGAACCAGAAGAACGCATCGCCCATGAACAGAGCGATCTGGTCGAACGTGGTCGGTTCCTCGATAGTAAGTTCGCCGGTGAGCTGTGCCCCCTCGAAACTCGGCGTGTTGTACCAGCCCTTGATGGTCATCCAGCCCAGTCCGCCGACCATGAGGCACGCGAACCCCTTCATGAACTCGTCAGCCATTATCCGAACGTTAGGTAGCGTCGTCTTTAGACTTTCCCATTTCCTCGGTACGGAACCGTGTCGAAAACGCATAGACGACTGTGCCAGCGAGGATGCACGCGATTCCGGCGATGCCGACCGGAACATCGATCTCCGAGGCGGGCGCTGACGCCCGCTGTGTTGCCACGTCGACGAGAATGAAGCCGGCGACGACGCTGGCGACCGCAAACAGCGTTGAAAACACTGTCACGGCCTTGTACACGCGAAGCGGCACCACAACGTCCCGCCGCTCCGACCCGTCTTCAGTCCCCGCTGACTGGTCCTCTGTCATCGCTACTACTACGGACGGGAGCCACTTTACTGCGGCGAGACGAAGTCACTACGCTTGCGGTGGAACGGAGCGGCGGATGCAAAGAAACGACGGAGAAACTGGCCGAGTCGGTTACTTCGGCGGTCGCAGCCGGTAGTACCGACGGTTGAGGTCGAACATGTAGCCCTCGCGCATCGTCTTGAGCACCGCGTAGGTGATCGTCGCGCTGATGATGGGGACGAGGAACGTCAGGTCGAACAGCAGGTGGGAGTCCATCGGAACGAGGTTCTTGATGGACAGTGCAGCGATGGTCAGGCTGAAGATGACGCCGGACATCCCGACCGCAGCCCAGAACGGCTGCTCGACGGGACGGCGTGCAGACCCCTTGTTCAGGAAGGGGACGATCGCGACGAAGCCGACGACCACGACGTTTGCCAGCACACCGTAGGTTCGGTCAGCCATGAGCTTCGAGCCGCCGAGGATGCTCAGGTCCGGGTTCAACGGACCGAGCTTGAGCAGGCCAAAGGACCAGTAGAGATACCAGTCCGGCAGAATGATCGCCGGCGTCACGCTGGAGTTGGCGGGGTTCGGCATTTCCGGTGGCAGTGTCGCCGAGACGAACAGAATCATGCCCACAAAGAAGGAAGTCAGCGCAATGTTGCGCATCATCTCGTGGGGCCAAGCCGGGAACGCGAGCACGTCACGCTCGACGTAGTCCGACTGCTGGCGAAGGTCCTGGTCCTCGCGGCGCGCCCGCTCGAAGTACTCGTAGGTCAGCCGGGAGAGCCCCTGGGTCCGCTCTTTGCGTTCGGACCATGCGGGGGTCTCGTCGTCCGGCGAGACGATACCGGTGCCGGAACCGTCCGTGCGAACGTCGTCTGTGTCGTTGTCGCTCATAGTATTAGTGTGGTTCAGCGATCCCCTGCATCCAGACGATGCCGATGTGGACCGCGATGATGGCAGTCGTGATGAACGGCAGGAAGAACACGTGCAGGATGTACATCCGCTGTAGCGTGGCCTGCGAAAGCGTGAACCCGCCGAACATCAGCTGTGCAACCCACTCACCGATAAGCGGGATGGAGAGGGACATCTCGACACCGATCTGGCCGGCCCAGAACGATAGCTGGCTCCACGGCAGCAGGTAGCCGGTGTATCCGAACACCAGCGTCAGCGAGATCAGGACGATGCCGATGAGCCAGTTCAGCTCGCGCGGTTCCTTGTATGCCCCGGTGAAGTACACACGGAGCATGTGGAGGAACACCGCGGCAACCATAATCTGCGCGGCCCAGCGGTGGACCGAGCGCAGGAAGTAGCCGAGGTTGAGCTGGCCCATGATAAGCATCACTGAGTCGTACGCGACCGTCGGCGACCCGTCAGCAGCCGCGGCGGCCGGAGCGTAGTAGAAGCCCAGCAGCGCGCCTGATATCGCGGCAACGATGTACGCAACTGTCGAGAACGACCCGAGTGCATACAGTGGGTACCAGTACCAGAATTTGTTGTCGAGGTTGTACTGTTCCGTGTGGCTCTTCGGCATCTGCATGTTGACCTTGTAGTAGAGATCCTCAAGGATCTCCAGATAGTCAACAACGCGCAGCCGTTTGTCGAGCCAGATGAGCACGGTCAGGTACACCGATTCGATCGGTGTCAGCTCGCGCGATTCCATCCAGCCTTTGTGATCGTGTTCGTCTTTGCGTTCGAGACTCATTGGTTAATCCGTCTGTGGTGGGCGTGGCAGCGCCACGAACGTCGATTGCACGGGACTGAACGGGTCGTACACTGATTGGTGGCACTGACAGTAAATAGAGTTTGCGCCGCCGAAGCTTGCACTCCCTTCCTGCGTCTTGAATCCAGGCACACAGCAGAAGTGTGTACATTTGTTCAGCCAGGCGATGAAGCCTTGATCAGTCGCCTCTGAAATGAATGACTGGACGTTTCCGGGAAGGTCTCCGTACTCGCCCTCGCCGTTGGCCATCTTCTCGACTTCGACTGATCGGATTATCTGCACCGGAGCGCCGTTCTTTCCGTCGCTGTTGGTCCGCCAGACGACGCTTGCAGGCTTCCCGACGCCGGGGTCGCCGATGCCGTTGCCCCACTCCTTGTAGTCCTCAAACATATCGACCGTGAGTGGTTTGCCGGATTCATACTCTCCCTGCCAGGAGAAGGTCCCGGTGTCGTTGAGAAACGTGCTGTTCCGGTCTGACTGAGGGTAGATAGCGGCAGTGCTCTGGATACCACAGTACTGGAACCACTGCGAGGAGTAGTCGATACCGCTCCCGCCGAAGTCAGGTGCAACGGCCGCCCCGGCGTTCTCGTCGTACTCTGGCCAAAGCCCACTGATCTCGCCACCGTTTATCTCGATCGGGATGATCGGCATTCCCCGTGGTGCCGGTCCGGAGGTATTTTCGACAGCGACGAACGGGGTTGTCCCGCCACCTTCGCCGGCGGCGTCTGTTGTCGCGTCAACGGCTGCTGCGCCACCGACGCCAACGCCTGAGAGTGCTGCACTCCCGACGACGCCCTTTACAAAGCGACGACGGCCTGTTTCAGCCGGATATTTGTCTTCATCAAGTGGCATATTATTTCTTGTAGTACGGGTACACTGCGCGTTTGAATGTCTCTGCGAGCTTGTCGCCGTCCGCCACCGTCGTGCCGTCGACGTCTTCCTGACGGATGTAGAGGTCTTCCCACTTGCGACGGCGCTTCTTGACGATCATCACGTCGGGAAGGAACTCCTTGCGGTACAGCAGCATGATGAACGACAGGTCGATGAATATCGCCGTCAACACGCCGCCCATGAACATATTGGCCTCGATGAGGCGGACCGTCAACGTCGTCCCGATACCGGACGCCCACCCGGCAATCATGCCGTAGGTGAAGAGCCCGACAAGGCCGACCTGAATGATCGTCAGGAGCACGATGCCGACAGCCGCTGCCGTGCTCTCGCGTGGCGGTTCGTACCGGTGAATATCGCCGTAGGTGGAGCCTTCGGATGCCATCAGTTGTTCCCTCCGCTAGTGTGGGGCGACTCGCCGTACTTCAGCTGGAAGAAGGTGAAGATCAGCGGGATGATGACTGCAAGTCCAGCGCCGAACCCAACGAAGTGGGGCTGAATCGGGACGCCGGCGTAGTGTGGGTCGACCTCGACCGGGCCGCCGCCGCCGATTGTCTGTGTCGGGTACTCCTCGCCGACAACAATCGCCCCTTTCATGTTGAGTCCCTCGTGGGGGACACAGAGGTACGGGTAAATGCCGTCCTCCTCGAAGGTGTGCTCGTAGTTGACGCCGGCACTGGAGGCCGTGCTGCCGGAGTCCAGCGGACCGTCGCCGTCAGAGACGACGTTGTGGCCGCCACCGTTACCCGTCCATTCGAACTGGACGGTCGCGCCGTTGTCCACGTGGACGGCTGGCGGACCGAATCCGTACGCGCCGCCGTTGGCCTGCACGCCGACCTCGACAGTTACTGTGTCCTGCCCGGTCGCGTCGACGGTCGACCCGTCGAAGTTCCCGACCGAATCCAGGAAACCGCCGTAGTCCGGGACGGTTTTGGCACCGTCACCGCCTTCCTCCTGTGCGGCGGCTGCGCCGGTGGCGCTGAGGGTCGCCGCAGCACCGGCGGCCCCCCCTGCTGTCCGGACGAACTCCCGTCTATTCATATACACTCTGGAATCAGGACTGAGTTTGTATAAACCCACCGAATACCACCCGCAGGAACCGTCATTACCCGGCTTCGTCAGTTTCGCCAGCCCCCTCCTCAGACCCCGAATTCTGCGGGCTCAGCTCCGGAACGAACTCCGGTCGTTCGCCATCCTCGAGTCCGATTGCCCGCAGTCTGTCCCGGTACTCCTCAGAGCGGAACGTGTCCGAGAGCCGCGCGTTTGCGACGGTGAAAAAGAGGACAAGCGACACACCGATGAAGGCAACACCAGCCACGACTAGCAGCGCGATGCTGGTCCCCCTGTTGCCGATGACGCCACCGGTCGCCAGTGCTGCACCCCCGAGCAGGGCAACCCCAGCAAGGAACTGTGCCCCGGCAATCGCCTGTAACATCCAGTTTCCGAGTTCGCCACCGCCCTCGGGGACCTCTTCCGGCTGGGGGAGGGGCCTGTCAGGGACGTTCTCAGGTACGTCGTAGGAATCCATGGAACACAGCGCGACCGTGGGCTTTACATCACGCATGACGGTCCCCTCACCTTCGAGGCTCCCATCGGGATAGACGATTGCGTAGCCCTCGTCGGAGTACGCGAGCACCCGCGGCGGGTCCTGATGCCGCTCGATGCGAGCGAACACATCACGGTTCGCCACGCGGTTTCGCAGGTCCCGCGCAACTCGGTCGAGGAGTTCGTCGCCAATGATCCAGGATTCCTCGTCGAAGGCAACGTCCCACTCCTCGGCGGTCATCTCGGCCATGTCCGCCGGGCCGAAGTTGTCGAAGTCGTACTTTTCTTCGACCTGCTTCCGGAGCGCCTCCGTATCAAGTGCCTCGCCCGGCTCGCCATCATCGCCCGACTCGCCAGCACCGGCCGTCTCAGCGCTGTCGCCCGTAGCTCCGGGTTCGCCAGGCTCGGTTTCGGCAGCTACCGCATCCGCAGGGGTGTTCCCGCGCTCGTCCTCCGTGGGAGACGTCGAGTCCGGGTCGGCCATTGCTCGGGTGTAGGGACCGCGACGGCTTACAAGTTCTGACCTTCGGCATCCGGCAGTCTTTAGCGAGCACTGTCCCTAGGTCGGCCCATGGTGTCGGACGGCCTCGTGGCCACAGTCGTGTTACTGTCGGTGAGCCTCAGCCTCCCCTGTTTCCTGTATGGTGCGTACTACATCATCGAGACGGAGCCAGTCACCTGGGACGTGCTGATACATCACCTGAAGTTCGTCACAACAGGGCTGGTGTTGACCACCGTCCCAATGGTGTTCTGGATGATCCCGCGCCTGCCGGACCAGCTTGGTGGCCTGTCTGCTGTCCACGCGATGCTCGGCCTGCAAGCCTACGCACTGCTTGCCTTCGGTGGCACGGGAATCGTCCGCATCTTCCGCGCGAAGCGAGAGCACGACCTCTACAACGAGTACGACGAGGACCTGTTGCTGGACGAAATCGGCGACGAGACGTTCAGCCACTGGCGTTCTCGGCTCCGCATCGGGGTGTTCGGCTACGTCATCTTCTGGCTGCTGGCGTATCTGGTCGGTATCGCCCGGTACGCCCTCCGGTACGTGGCGTGAGTGCCGACAGCGGGTCTGATTCTCGGTTTCTGCGAACAGGCTAGATGTTTCATTAGCCTTGCATGTCCATCCCTAGTTGTGGTTCCAATGTACGAACACATCCTCTTTCCAACCGACGGTAGTGACGGAGCAGCAGCCGCACTCGCGCATGCACGCAATCTCGCCGAGACGCACGACGCGACGTTACACATCATGACGGTGCTCGATACGTCGTCGCCGCACATTGGGATGACCTCCGCAGGCCCGGAGGGAGCGACGACTGGCATGATTGCGGAGGAACACGACGAGTCGGAGCCGGGCATGGTCGGTGAAGACCACAACATCGAATCGTCGCTACAGGAGCGGTCACAGGCCATCGTCGAGGCAGCGGCGGACGAGGTCGACACAGTCGACACCGTCACCGCCATTGAGCGCGGTCCCCCGCACAGAGCAATCCTCGACTACGCCGACGAGAACGCCATCGACCTCATCGTCATGGGGACCCACGGCCGGACGGGCATTGAACGGTATTTGCTCGGTAGCGTCGCCGAAAAAGTCGTTCGCACGTCCGACGTGCCAGTGCTCACTGCGCGTTTCAGTGACGACGAAAGCTGAGTCGCTCGGCGCGGGGCTACCATGCCTCGCCGCTGGCGAGGTCGACCTCGCTGTCGCCCTTCTCCGAGGGACAGATGTCCGCGAGCACGCACGCCTCGCAGTCGGCCGAGCGCGCACCACACACGGCTCGCCCGTGGTCGATGAGCAAGTGCGTAAACTGTTGCCACTCGCTTTCCGGCACCACGTCGAGCAGGTCCTGCTCGATAGCTTCCGGGCGCTCTTCTTCGGTGAGCTCCAGCCGCCGCGAGAGCCGCTGGACGTGCGTGTCGACCACGATGCCCTCGACGATGTCGTGGCCATGCTGGAGGACGACGTTCGCCGTTTTACGGCCGACACCCGGGAGGTCAGTGAGGGCGGACATCGTGTCCGGGACCTCGCCGTCGTGTTCTTCGGTCAGAATCTCACCGATTCCCTGGAGATAGCCGCCCTTGTTGTTGTGGAACGTGATGCCGTAGATGTCCTCAGCGAGTTGCTCCTCGGAGGCCGCAGCGTAGTCCTCGGCACCCTGGTACTTCTCGAATAGGTCTGCTGTGACCTCATTGACTCGCTCATCGGTACACTGCGCCGAAAGGACGACGGCAATTAGCAGTTCCAGGCGGCTACTGTAGTTCAGTGAAATCGTCGAGTCGGGGTATTCCTCATGTAGTCGGTCGACGACCTCTGTTGCCTGTTCCTCGCGTGACTCCAGCGGCGTTCCCATACCGCAGGGCAGTGCTGGGTTCCCTTTGGCGTGTCGTTCTCGACTGCCTAGTATGTGAATGGTGTCACGTCACATACCACGACAACACCCTTGTATCATCTGCGAGTGGTTTCACGCGTGTCAGGACCAGCGTTCATCCACGGTGAGCGCGTGACGCTCCACCCGCAGCAAGCAACCGATAGCGACCTGCTACAGCAGCTATTGAACGAGCCGCAGGTCCGGCACAACATCGGGTTCAACGAGCCACTCTCCGAGCCAGCCGCCGAAGACCTCAACGCCCGTGATGCTGACACGCACTTCGTCGTCTGTGTGGACGATGATCCGGTGGGAACGTGTATGTTGCACGAAGACCACCACCCGTGGGGATTCGGTGTGCTCGGGTACTCGATCTGTCCGGACCACTGGGGCAACGGCTACGCGACCGATGCTGTGGACTGTCTCGCACAGTATGCGTTTCAGGAACTGCGACTGAACAAACTCGGTGCGGACTGCTACGCCACCAACCCGGCCTCCGCACGTGTGCTGGAAAAAGTGGGATTCCAGCAGGAGGGACGACGGCGCGACCACGCCTTCGTCAACGGCGACTACGTAGATCTGCTGGAGTACGGCCTGCTCGCCGATAACTGGGCTCCATGAAGCTCACTCACACACCTTCCGAAGCTTCTTTCAGCACCCCTTCATCGGGTTACATATGCCCGGACCAGCATTCCTCCGGGGCGAAACAGTAACGCTCCGAACGGTCGAAGGCGAAGATGTCGAGTTCCTGCAAGAGACAGTCAACAATCCGGATGTCAGGCACGGTCTCTCGGCCACAGAGCCGATCTCCGAACAGGCTGAGCGTGAGTGGGTCGAATCCGTCACCAGCGGCGAGACTGATGACGTGCATCTGCTCATCTGCGTCGACGGCGAGGCGGTCGGTATAATCGGTCTGAACGATGTCACAGACCGGATCGGAATGGCCGAACTTGGCTACTGGCTCACGCCGGATGCGTGGGGCAACGGCTACGCGACCGACGCCGCCCGGAGGCTCACCGAGTACGCCTTTCAGGAGCGTCGATTCCATCGAGTGTACGCGAAGGTCTTCGTCGGCAACGAGGGCTCCCAGCGCGTGCTTGAAAAGACGGGGTTCCAGCGAGAGGGGACGCTGCGGGACCACTGGTTCCGCGATGGCCGCTACGAAGACGTGTACATCTACGGTCTGTTAGAAGGCGAACTGGACCACGGTGAGTAGCTACAACTCGGCAAGGCCACGCAGAACCGTGTCGATGGCCGGCATGGTCCCGTCGGTGTCGTCGAACACAGTTGCCACCTGAACACGACATCGCTGGTCGACGACGAACGCCGCTCGCTGGATACTCCCGCCCTGTTTTCGGACGCCGAACTGCGTAGCGACGCCGTGAGTGTCGGCCAGCAGCGGGTAGGGAAGCGACAACGCCGCCGCGAGCGACCGGCAGTCGTCGATACCTGCTGGGAGAACGCCAAAGACAGCCACGGCATCCGATACGCTCGCCCAGTCTGCATCGGCCAGCGCACTGAGGACGGTCCGCGACTCGGGGTCGTCGCCGGGAACGAACGCCACGACCGCCGGCGCGCGGTTCGTCGCAGCCGACAACCGATAGGCACCAGCACCTCCGTCCGCGGTCCCTTGCAGGTCGAAATCCGGGGCAGGGTCACCAGGGGAGAGCATACCGAGCGAACGGGAAAGCAGGGTAAAAGTCCCGCGGCCCGAACAGACGACTGGTACCCGTGTGGCGGTAGTGCTACTGGGAAGACAGAATCAGCCCGACAATCGGTTTCGGAAGTGCTGCATGGTACTGACTCCCCGCGCCGCGGACGTTTCAGTCGCAAAGAAGCTTTATAAGCCGTCCGACCAACCACCGTCGTATGGGAATGGAGAATCTACCACAAGAGATTACAGCCCTCGTGGGTCGCGAGGTGTATTCGAAAAACGGCGTGTTCGTCGGCGAAGTCGAGGACCTCCGGCTGGAACTCGACCGCAAGGAAGTGACAGGGCTGGCACTCCACCAGCTTAACACGGAACTGTTTGACGAAGAGGTGAACGCGTCGCGAGGCGTCATCATTCCGTACCGGTGGGTCCAGGCTGTCGGCGATGTCGTTATCGTCAGCGACATTGTCGAACGGCTCCGCCAGCCCGAGGCCGGCGACGAAGAAGAAGAAGTCCCCGCCTAGTTACCGTTCGAACTCTCGCTACTAGAACTGTCGACACCCATTGCTTCAAACAGTTTCCGCTTAACTGCTTCTTCAGTGAGTTCCAGCAGTGTATCTCTGTTGTCATCGCTTGTATCGAGGCCGGTAAAGATGCCAAGCGGTATCTCGACGCTGGCATCGGTGGAGTGGCCCGCTGTCTCGCCCATCCCGCCGAACGCGTCTGATAGTACTTTGCCGATGTTCATCCGGATGTCCTTGGACCGAGCGGCGAGATAGATTGTATCATCGGCGATAGCGAACACCGCTGTGGTCGTGATGCCCTCCAGATTGAGGAGGTGCTGGGCCGCCTGTGCCAGCGCATCGCGGTCCCGAATGAACCCGGCGTTGGAGACGAGGTGGCTTCCCTGCACCTCGCGGTTCCGAATCGCTTCGGCAAGCACGTCCAGCGTTTCCGGACTCATCGACGGCGATTCGACCTGTTCGAGCGTGTCGTGGTCGGCGAACGGATACAGGTACGCCGCGGCGGTCAGGTCCGCCGGCGTCGTATCTCGCTTGAAATCCAGTGTCTCGGCGCGAATACCGTACAGCAGCGCCGTGGCGACACTCTGGTTGAGATTGAGGTCCAGTTCCTGAATGTACTTCGTCAGGATCGTCGACGTGGCCGAGATATTCGGCCGGATATCGGAGAAGGCGGCGTCGTGTTCCAGTTCGTGCTCGTGCTCGTAGTGGTCGATGACAATATCGACCGACTCGACAGCCGGTTCGCCTCCCTTAGCAACGTCCACCAGCGCGAACGTGTCGTACTCATCGAGGTTGACATCCTCGTTCGAGGTTAGCTCGATACCGAGGAGATTAACGAACGCGCGGTTCTCCTGATGCCCGATCTCGCCCTCGTAGATGATGTCGGCGTCCACGTCGCGGCTTGCGGCGATGGCCCGCAACGCCGCCGCCGAGGCGATGGAGTCCGGGTCCGGTGACCGGTGGATAAGTATCGCCATGCGTTCTTCGGTCCCGTCAATGACATCCCCTAGCTGTGAGGCCTTGTACTCCAGTTCACCCGTTTCCAGCGCTCGAAGCGCCGAATCGGCGATGACCGCGGAGGGATTGATGACCACGTCCGCACCGAGTTCCGTGAGGTCGTCGGCAGACACCGGGTCGTCGGCGCGAGCGATGATGAACTGCTCGCCGCCGGACTCACGGATGTTCTGGACTGCTTCGGCGTTGGCGGTCACGTCCGGAGACATGATGAGCACCACGTCGCGGTCGGCCACCGTCTGGGCGACGTCGGTTTCGCAGATGTCCGCCTGCTGTGCATTAAGATCTTGATCGCGGAGGGCCTCGACTCGCCCCTCGTCCGCGTCGAGGATGAGGACGTCTTTCCCCTCCTCGACGAGTTCTTCCGCCACGGCGTGGCCAACACTCCCACACCCGAGGATGGCGTAGGTCGACATAGAGGCCATCGTGATGCCGCTGGCTGTACTCATTAGTGTCTGTATCGCTTGGCGTCAAGCCCCTTTAATGCCAGCTATTTCTCCAACAACTGGGAACGGTTTCCTGAAAAACGGGCTTGAGAGGCCGTCAGACATCGCCAGGCGCGATCATAGTCGCGCACCGTGCGATTCGTCTGTCAGTCCGTCACCGCTAGCCGACTACTGTGTACAAGAAACGTGATACCGACCGACACGAGGCGTCCGAATGAAAACCTATTTTACCGGGCCGTCCAGAGAATTGAGTGCACTGGGCCGGTAGCTCAGTCTGGCAGAGCGACGGCCTCTTAAGCCGTCGGTCGAGGGTTCAAATCCCTTCCGGCCCGCTTTTGCGACGAACACTTCGTGAGGAGCAAAGCGGCTACGAAGCGGTTTTGAACTATGGAACGAGCGACCTGTGGGAGCGAAGTTCCGGTGGTTCAAATCCCTTCCGGCCCGTTTTCCTGCGAACGACAGTGAGCAGTGAAAACGTTCAAAGGATTTGAATCAGGGAGGTCGCGCGGAGCGAAGCGAGCACGTCCGACCGTGGTTCAAATCCCTTCCGGGCCGCTACTTACTGCGGCTCGTAAATTCGCGAGTCGCTGGTATAGTCAGCCGAAGAGGTTTGCATCAGGGAGGTCACGCGAAGCAAGCACGCCCGACCGTGGTTCAAATCCCTTCTGGCCTGTATTCTTGCACCGCGAACAAAAACCGTGAGCGGCGCGAATTCGATAGGAAGGGGTTTGAATGATGGAACGAGCGACCCAGAAGAGGACGGTCACAGCCTCAGCCACTTGCGTCGTACAGGTCGTCAGCGTCGGTGGCGAGTACTGCGTTGACAACGACGCCGACCATCAGGACAATCGCGGCCACGTACGTGCTCGTGAGGATGAGTATGAGCCCGCTGAGAACGCCGTAGATGGCGTATTGTCCGGCGTTGGCGGCAAAGAACTGGATTGCCGCGTGGAGAGCGGTCCAGCCCATTGCGGTCGTCATCGCGCCGGGGAGGGCATCTTGTGGCGAATTCGCGACGCGTGACGGGACGAAATACAGGGGCAGCAGCGTGACGGTCAGCGCGACGAACAGGACGGCGAACCCGACGAGTACGCTCAGCGGGCCGGTAGCAAAGAGAGCCAAGAATACGCTCTGGACAAGTATCACCAGAACGGCGGCCGTAAGCGTCCCGAGGACAGTTGCGGCGTCACACACCTGCCGCGCGAGTGGCTGCTCTGTCACCGCCTCGATACGCTCGACGACGGTCAGGACGCCGACGGCGACGTTGGCACCGCTCCACGCCAGCACGACCACGGAGAGGACAGTCGCCGCTGTCCGGCCCGTCGCCGCCGTCAATCCCTCGTACAGTAGTTGCTGTGTGTCAGGGGTGAGAAACTGCGCGCCCGTGACTGAAACCACGCCGGCCAGTTGCCGGCCGAAGACGATGAACACGAGCAACAGCACCGGCATGAGCGAGATGAACGCGTAGTACGCTAGCGACGTCGCGATGTACCTGATGTCGCTCTCGTACGCGATGCTGGCGACTGTCTTCGCAGTTGCCACCCACTCGGCTCGTCGCACCATATCTCGAAAAGGGTGGAAGCAGGGAAACATGTTTGTGATAAGATAACTGTGGTCGAGGGACAGCTACGACTGGTCGTCCGCGAACCATCCTCAGCCCTCACGACGTACTGCGCCTGCAGGGCCACGTATGGTTAGCTCAGCCGTCCAACCGCTTTCGCATCTCGACGTGTGGAATGCCTGCTTCCTCGAATTCGTCGCTAACCGTCTCATAGCCGAGCTGCTGGTAAAATGGTTCAACGTGGGTCTGTGCGTGGAGTTTGAGTTCGGTTGCGCCGTCGTCCCGAGCGGCGTCTTCGACGGCCCGCATCAGCGCTGCGCCGACGCCATCGCCCCGATAGGGCTCGCGGACCGCAACTCGCTCAACCTTGCCGACCGTGGACTCGGGGAACCGGAGCCGAGCAGTCCCGACGGGATACTCGTCGTCACGGGCAAGAAACTGGACCGCATCCGAGTCGTTTCCATCGAGTTCCTCGTCCTCGGAGACGCCCTGTTCCTCGACGAACACTGCTGTTCTGACGGCTGTTGCCGCATCTTCGAACGCATCCCAGGTGCCGACACTGATTTCCAAGTCGCCCATGTCCGCGACTTCGAGCGGATCCCCTGTATGTGCTGTCACTTGGAATCGCCGAAACCATCAACACAGATGCGGGTGAAGCGGGCACGTATGACGTACGACTACGCTCGCGACCACGAGCACGAACTGTCGGCGGAGTATCTGTACGCCTCTGACGCGGAGGTTCTGGGAATCTACGACGCCGATGACTCTCTTCAGGTCGACGTGGCGGTCATCTGTCCCGAGTGCAGTGAGACACTCCGTCTGGAGACGACTGTCGACAAAGTCACGTCGTCCGGGACGGAACTGCCGCTGGACGAAGACTACTACGACTGACGGACACTCCCGAAATAATTTTTTCTGCGGCGCGAGTATACTGGGCCGCTATGTCCGACTTCGACACGTTCGAGTGTGCGAGCTGTGGTGCGTCGTTCAAAGCGTATCCCGACGCAAATGCGGCACAGAAAGAAGCGTGTAGTCCGGCCTGCGAAACCGCGTTATAGTCGGCTTCGACTTTCTTGCGTTCCTCGGTCGACAGCGTTAGCTGTCGGGGCTGTAGTTGGGTGCTTCGTCCGTAATCATCACGTCGTGTGGGTGGCTCTCCTGCTGTCCCGCGGCAGAGACCCGAACGAACTCGGCGCGTTGCTTGAACTCGGGTATCGTCTCGGCTCCGACGTAGCCCATCCCGGACTGCATCCCGCCGACGAGCTGGTGGAGTTCGGAGGCCAGCGAGCCCTTGTACGGTGTCGCGGCTTCGACGCCTTCGGGGACGAACTCCTCGCCCTCTTCGTCGTCCTTGAGGTAGCGTTCGCCGCCGCCCTCGTTCATCGCGCCGACGCTGCCCATGCCGCGGTACTGCTTGTACTTCTTGCCGTTCATCGTGATGACGCGGCCCGGAGCCTCGTCGGTCCCGGCGAAGTACGAACCGAGCATCACCGCGTCAGCGCCCGCGGCGATGGCCTTGATGGCGTCGCCGGAGTACCGGATGCCGCCGTCGGCGATGACCGGCACGTCGTGCTGGCTCGCCACGTCGGCGACCTGCGCAACGGCGGTGATCTGTGGCATCCCCGACCCGGTGACCACACGAGTCGTACAGATGGAGCCGGGGCCGATACCCACCTTGACGCCGTCGGCGAAGTCGACGACGGCCTCAGCGGCTTCCCGGGTCCCGATGTTGCCGACGACCACGTCAGCGTCTACTTCGGCCTTGATCTCGCGGGCGCTCTCGATGACGTTCGCGTTGTGGGCGTGCGCACAGTCGATGAACAGGATGTCAGCACCGGCCTCGTCGGCGACCTGCGCGCGGTCCATCTCGAAGGGGCCGACGGCGGCACCACAGCGGAGCGAGCCGTCGTCTGCGCGGGCAGCCTGGTCGTACTCGCGGCGCTGGAGGATGCCCTGCATCGTGACCAGCCCGACGAGTCGGTTCTCGCCATCGACAATAGGGACGCGCTCGATCTTGTGGTCGTACATCAGTTCCAGCGCCTCGCGAGGCGTCACATCTTCGGGGGCGGTGACGACTTCGTCAGTCATCGCATCCGTGACGGCGTCGTCCTCGCCGACCTCCAGATACGGCCGGATGTCCGTCCCGGAGATGATGCCCAGCACTGCGCCGTTGTCGTCGTCGACGACCGGCGCGCCGGAGACACCCTCGCGTTCCATCAGTTCGTCGACCTCACGGACGGTCTGGTTCGGGCTGGCCGTCACGACGTCGCGAATGATGAGCTCGTCGGCGCGTTTGACCCGCTCGATCTCGGTCGCCATCTGGTCGGCGTTCATGTTGCGGTGGAGGACGCCAATGCCGCCCTGGCGTGCCATCGCGATCGCCATGTCACTCTCGGTGACGGTGTCCATTGCCGCGGAGACAACGGGGACGGTCAGTTCGACCGACTTCGAGACCCGCGTTGTGGTATCTGCCTCGTCGGGTTCGACACGGGACTCCTTGGGTCTGAGGAGTACGTCGTCGAACGTCAGCGCCTCCGGCACTCGGAGCTTCTCTGAGAAAGGCTCGGAATCGTTCGCCATGTAAATCGTCAACGACGGCCCGGCAAAAACGTTGCGAGACTCGGCGCTACGTGAGGTTCGATGCCACACGTCTCTCTGGCACCCCGTTCCAGAAATCCGCTATCGATCTCTCATTTGTCACTCCCTGGTCCCGAAGGTGAGACATTCGTCCACAAACAACGGGCTATTCCGGAGAAACGGTGGCGTATGTGCGCAGTTCTCACGCAACGGTTATGTGCGAATGAAGGATAATTAAAAACATGCGACTCACCGAACCCGCACGGAACGGTACTGCCCGTCAGATGACGTCCACAGCGTCGGGCAATACAGCGTTCACGTGGTTCGGTAAGAAGTTCTGGCAATTCTGTCGTGTTCGTCAGGACCGAGTGAGAACCTCCCGACGGGAGTTGGGTTACGCTCAACCGTAGCACGACATGAGTAGCTCCAGACACCCGATTGCACTCGACATCGAGCAGCAGGTCGGCCGCGGTGGCCGGCTGCTGGCGACCGTTATGGGTCTGCCGCTCGTCGACGGCATCTTCCCGGTGCTCGTCCTCGCGGGGGCACTCTCGACCTGGATGGGCGTCCTCGAAGTGGGCTTGCTCGTCTTCGGCGGGTCGGCCACCGTCGCTGTCGTGTTAGCCGAACTCGAAGGCGGCCCCCGGCAGCAGGCGCGCTCTGTACTCATCATCGGAGCCGTGTTGATGCCGATCGCGCTCGTCGAAGCGGCCCTTGCGCCGACGATTGCGGGACTCGTCGAACTGGGGACCCTCGAACGGTTCGCCGGCCTCGTCATCCTCGCCATCGCAGCACAGACCGCGAGCGCCCGAATCGGCGAGTACCTGCCGCGGCCAGCCGTCATCGTCGTCCTCGGCCTCCTGGCGAGCCTTGACCCCGCCGGCGCAACGCTGGTCACCGCTATCGAACCCGGTGTCTTGCTCCGCGCGGCCGCCACCACGGGCGTCGGTATCGGCTTCGCCCTCGCCGTCGCACTGGCGAGCCCGTGGCTGCGTAACGCCGTCGACATCGACCGCTTTCGCTTCGGTAGTGCTGTCGCGCTCGGCGTCCTCGCCCTTTCGGTCCTCGGCGTGATGCCGACCGACGCGCCCGTGGCGCTGGCCGTGCTCGCTGTCACGGCGCTGCTGTCGTTCGACCCGGAGAACGCCCGCACGCGTCACACGGAATACCGACCGGACGCCGTGGACCTCACCGCCGCCTTCGCCGACGGCGGCGCGTCCCAGGGCGTTGCCGCCGACGAGCAGACCGACGAAGGGGCCGCGGTCGAGTACGAACCGGATCAAGAACGCGCCCCGTGGCTGTGACGAGGGAGAACTTTTAGGCCTCTCAGGCCCGGTCGTCCGGTATGAGCGACAATCGCGTGGTCCAAGGTCGGATGCAGACCCCCGAGAGCCTGGCCGAACTCATCGAAGGAGACGGTGTTATGGACGCAGAGCCTATCGAAGACGCCGATGACGACTGCCCGGAATGCGGCGAGAACGTCATCTCCGTGGGGTACATGCCCTCTGCGCTAGAATTCGTTACTGGATACAAGTGCCAGGAATGCGACTGGTCTGACACCGACCGCGACTGAGCGCCGTCTGCCAATCGAAATCCCTTTAATCCGAGTCGGCTTACGCCGGAGTGCGGGGTCGTGGCCTAGTCCGGGAAGGCGGCTGACTCCAGAGGCCACGCGCCTGGGACGACACTCCAAGGGCTGATATACTGAGCGGCCGGCTGATCACCGGTTCGCGACGATGACCCTCTGGAGTTCCGAGGCGCAGGACGGAGATATCAGCCGATCGGGGGTTCAAATCCCTCCGACCCCATTTCTCGCGTTTCACGCTCCAAAATTGCCAGCAGAGGCTCTTTTGCTCAAGTCTCTCCGACCACATACCGTTACCCTTTCACACCGGTCTGTTCGCTGGCTTGCATCACAGTAGGACGTCGCAACCCGATATATCTGGCTCTAAACCCATCCTCAGCACTGCCAGAGCATTCTGAAAGCACGGACCTGTAGTCAGTGCCGAGTTGCAGACGCCAACACTGCCCAAGTCCAATGAGTTTACTGCATGGCGGCTATCTGCCCACGCATGAGTCAGTTATTACGTGATTTACTTGCCGGAAACGCCGACCACGCGGCGGCGTTCCGGGACCGGTTCGACAGCGTCCAGAACTCACAAACACCCGATGCTGTCACGGTCTGTTGCTCCGACTCGCGGGTGCTGCAGGACCATATGTGGGGCAACAGCGAGCCGGGGCATCTCTTTACCTGTAGCAACATCGGGAACCGAGTTATCCAGCAGACCGCGTCCGGCGAGGCGGTCTCGGGTGACGTGTTGTACCCCATCGAGCACACGATGACCGAAACCGCCATCGTCGTCGGCCACACCGGCTGTGGAGCGGTGACGGCGACCTACGACGACCTGACGGACGGCCTCGATGAGCCGGCCGGTATCGAGCACTGTCTCGGCGTTCTCAAACCGCATCTTGAGCCCGCGCTGGAACACCTTCCCGAAGACATCGAGCGGGCGGCGGCTGTCAACCGACTCGTCGAGTACAACGTCGACAGGCAAGTCGAGTTCCTCCGAGACAGCGATGACGTGCCCGACGCCGTCGACGTGTTCGGTGTCGTCTACGACTTTCAGGACGTGTACGGGGGGCAACGGGGTGAGGTCCACGTAATCAACGTCGACGGCGAAACCGATGTCGACGCGCTCCGGGCAGCCCATCCCGATATCGACTCACGGATCAACCGTCTCTGGGAGTACTAACAGGACGGTGAAGGTGGTGAGTGAGCGTTAAAACCGAGTCTCGGACTATACCGACCACATCACAACAGGTTCTTACTATCTGTTCTCTCGCTGTTCGACCTTGTTCAGTTCGATCAGGAGCCGGAAGATCGCTTTGACGAGATTCTGGTCGACGTCGAACTGCTCCGCGTTGTCGCCGGCGCGGTCCATGACGGCCTGCTCCTGTTGCTCGTCGGTCGTCGGCAACCCCTTCTCGTCTTTGACCTGTGCGATGGTGTCGGCCACGTAGGTTCGCTGTGCGATTTTCTCGACGATTTCGCGGTCGATCGTCCGGATTTCGTCGCGCAGTTCGTCCAGCGACATGTCCTCTGGATTCGGATTTGTGCTCATACTGTGTGTGCTCCCTCTGTTTGTGTCGTCGTCAGCCAGGTCGCCCCGGGTCGCTTGTCCCAGGTGTCCTGTACAGCTTCGAGTGCCGCCCGTTCGCCGACGGCGGTAAACGACGGCCCCGTTCCGGACAGTGAGACGCCCTCGACGTGCTGGAGTGCGTCGAGAACCGGGTCCGTCTCGAAATCCAGCGCGGCCGAGAACGCGAGGCCGTTGACGGTCATGGCCCGCTGGTAGTCGCCATCGAGTGCGAGGTCCTCGACGAGGCGGGCCATCGGTGCGATCTGCCGGCATCGCTCGACATCCGCGTCAGCACTGAAAGACTGTTCCGGCGGCGTCCAGACGAGCACATCCCAGTCGATTTCCTCGCGGGCTAGGAGCGCGTCATCCTCGTTGTCGGTGACGGTGACGCCGCCGAGCATCGACGCCGACGCGTCGTCGAAGGCCCCGGTGACGGTGACACCCACGTCGCGGGCGGCCATGACGCCGAGACGGGCCATGTCCTCGCGGCTCATCCGCTCGGTCGCGTCAAGCGCGTCGAGCGTCGCCATGACAGTCGCGTTTGCGGCCGCACTGGAGCTTTTGAGCCCCGACGCCATCGGGACCTCGCTCTCGGTGCGGGCGGTCCCGCCGGAGACTGCCGGGACACCCACGTTCTGTGGGCCGCCGTGGGCGTCGATGACGTACTCGACACAGCGTTCGATGAGCCGCGTGTCGGCGTCCGGCGCACCGTCCACCTCACCGGTGACGCCGTCGGTTTCGGTCGAGAGCGTGACGGTCGCTGTCGTGTACTCGTCGATAGCAAACGCCGCGCCGCGGCCGGTCGCGAGCGCGTTGAGGACCGTCCCTGCTGCGGGCGCTGCTGCCTTCCCTTCCATCGACGTGTACTCCCACACGGACCTATTTACTAACTGCGATACCCCTGTAGCGGTCATATTGACCGCAGCAGCCGATGTGGTTCTGTCTAGTAATGCGATACACCGGCGTCCGGCTGCAGTACCCCGTCTTAGGCTGGAAACAGGAGATACGGCAGAATAAACAGCAACAGGAACATGAATAGGAGGATGATGCCATAGCCGGCCAGCGTCCCGGCGGCTGTCAGCCACGCTGGATGGTCGAACTGCTCGGTGAGAGTTGCCATACCGTGGGATTCAGTCGGGGACAGTATAGTGGTTTGGGAGCGGGACTGCCCCGAATTACCGCAATGGCCTCCCTGTGACTGGGAACGGTAGGCTTTCAACCATCGGTTCAGTACACTGGCAAAAATGTATATTGTCATCGTTGGTGCCGGTGATATCGGGTCGCCGTTGCTTGAGATTGCGACAGCAGGGGGCAACGAGGTCGTCGTTATCGAACGCGACGCGGAACGAGCGGAACGCGCGTCGAGACAGTACGACTGTCTCGTTATCAACGACGACGCGACGGTGAAGGATACGCTAGAGGACGCCGGTGCAGACCGTGCCGACGCGCTCATCTCGACAACCGATCAGGACGCGACCAACATCATGGTCTGTCTGCTGGCACAGGAACTCGAAGTGCCGGACATCGTCTCAGTTGTCCACAATCCCGAGCACATGAACGTGTTCCGCCAGATCGGCGTCAACACGATGCAGAACCCACAGCGGCTCATCGCCGAGTATCTCTATCGGGCCGTCAAACGGCCGTCTATCGTTGACTTCATGCGCATTGGCGATCACGCGGAAGTGTTCGAGATAACGGTCCAGCCTGACGCACCGATTGCAGGCAAAACGTTGCAGGAGGCCAACACAGACGGCCTCATCGGCGGCCAGACGCTTATCGTAGCTATCGAGCGTAATGGCGATGGTGACCCAATAACGCCCCGCGGCGATACGCGTATCGAGGCGGACGACCTCCTCACGGTCTACTCGGGAGAGGGTGCGACGCCGGAGGTGACTGACATCTTCGGTCACTCCGAGGACCACAACTGATATGTCACGACGGAACGGCGGGCTGTTCCCGACAGACCTGCAGACAATCGCCCGCGATATCGGGTCCCTCCTGCTGATGGAGGCCGGGTTGATGACGATTACAGCCGCGGTTGCGCTGGGCTTTCAAGAGTTCTACGCCGCGTTTGGGTTCTTTACCGCGGCCGGGATGACCGCTGGCGTCGGCGGTCTCGCGAACCGCGGGTTCTCCGATGCTCCAGCCCCACAGATGAAACACGGCATGGTCATCGCCGCCGGCGGGTGGCTGCTGGTCGCCGCGTTCGGCTCGTTGCCGTTCCTGTTGACCGCGTGGTTCACGCCTCCTGCTGTCATGGATACGTTTGTTCCGGTCGGAACGGACACGAGTACGTGGGCGCCGATCAGGGTCGGCGGAACGACGACGCTTTCCAGTCTGGCGTACTTCCGGAATCCGCTCCATGCCTTTTTCGAGAGCATGAGCGGATGGACCGGGAGCGGCCTGACGATGGCGGTTCACGAGCCCTCGCTCCCCCGCGCAGTCCAGTGGTGGCGGTCGTTCATCCAGTACGTCGGCGGCGTCGGCGTCATCGTCCTGACCGTGTCTATCCTTTCACGACCCGGCAGCGGTAGTTACGCCCTTTACCAGAGCGAGGCCCGAGAGGAAAAGATCCATCCAAGCGTCGTCTCTACCGTCCGAACGGTCTGGAAACTCGTTGTCGGCTACACAGTCCTTTCGTTCGCGCTGCTGTTCGGTGCTATCCTCGCCAGCGACAGCGAGTACGCGGAGTCGCTGCCGCTGTGGGAGGTCGCCTGGCAGGCACTCAACCATGCCATGACTGGGCTCACGACCGGCGGGTTCTCGGTCACTGACAACTCGATTGCAACGTACAACTCGCCGCTTGTCGAGACCGTCCTGTTGCCGATTATGATTCTCGGTGCGATTGCGTTCCCGGTCCACTACGTCGTCTTACACGACAGGCAGGTTCGTGAACTGGTGACGGACCTGCAGACCCGCTGGCTGTTCATCCTGCTCACGGTCGGCGTCGTTGGTCTCTCAGTACAAAACGCGTGGTCCGTTCCTGCGACGACTGAGGCGTTTGCCACCCAGTCGTTCCTGCCGGTTTCCGTGCCGATGCTCAACGCCGCACAGCTCGATGCGGTCCGGGACTCGACGTTCCAGTGGGTCAGCGCTCTCAGCTGTACCGGCTTCCAGTCGGCACCAATCGGTCGCTGGCTTGCCGGCGGCAAGGTACTCGTGGCCGGTGCGATGGTGCTTGGCGGCGCTGCGGGGTCCACTGTCGGAGGCATCAAAATCATCCGGGGCTACACCATCGTTCGCGGCATCATCTGGCAGTTCTCGCGGGTGTTCCTCCCGACAAACGCGGTGATTACGGCCCGTATTGGCAACCGGACGCTCGACCGTGAGTCGATGGAGCGGGAGTTCAGCGAAGCGGCCATCGTCACGCTGCTGTGGCTCATCATTCTCATCATCAGCAGCGTCGTCCTCACCAACGTCGCAGGACCAGCGTTCGGCTACGCCGATGCCCTGTTCGAAGTCGCCAGCGCGCAGGGGAACGTCGGCCTTTCATCGGGCATCACCGGCCCGTCGATGCCCGCGATTGCGGAGGGGATGTTCGTGTTGAATATGTGGGTCGGCCGACTGGAGATTATCCCGATACTCGTGTTCATCCGCGCCGGGCTGTACGGGCTCGACCCGTAGCTGAGCGGTCGCCCCGCAGTCTTTCACTCTTCATCAGGGTAGACTTCGCCGAGGAACATCCAGTGGACTTTGGTACCGCCCTCGGGTCTGGTCTCCTCCTTGACATGGTAGAGATACGGACCGTGTGGGCAGTCACCACAGTCTTCAGCACAGGTCGTCCGCTTCACCACCTCGGTGTAGCCGTCGCGTTTGGTCGCACGAAGGATTTCCTCGTTGGGGCCCGGCTCTACCGGTGAGGCCGTCTCGTCGTGGAATTGTAACAGCTCCTGCGCATAGATGATCGTATTGCGGAGTTCATCAGGCGTCAACTGTGGCAGTTCCGCTGCTACTTCATCCGGGAGCCCCTCAGGCGGTGTCGGCTCGTTTTCATGACTAGACATACTCACATCTCTATCTGGGAGGAATATAACTGAACTGGCAGCTACAAACAACGGCAGAAGGTGTTTCCCGGACTCACTCGTTCCAGAACGCACCCGTGAATAGCACGAACACCGGGATTATCTCCAGTCGACCGATCCACATCAGGAATATCATCAGCAGTTTGCTGGTCTCCGGGAAGAGTTCGTAGGTCCCGAACGGCCCCAGAAACCCGAACCCGGGGCCGATATTCCCGATAGTCGCAAGACTTGCGCTGATGGCCTCGAAGACAGTTAGTTCGAGTCCGACACGGCCCGCATCAAGGAGGAGAAACACCGTCGCGATGCCGAACGTGAGCAGGTACAAAAGCGTGAATCCGTATATCGCGTTGATGACGTCCTCGTCGATGACCTGCCCGCCGAGCCGAACTGGTCTGACGGCACTGGGATGGGCTGTCGTGAACAGTTGCCGTCGGATACTCTTGAGCACGACGAGCCACCGGACGATCTTGATGCCGCCACCGGTCGACCCTGCGGAGCCGCCGATGAACATCGCGAACAACAGGACTCCCTGTGCGGTGTTGCCCCACTCAGCGAAGTTACTCGTCGCGTACCCGGTCGAGTTCAGCAGCGAGGCGACCTGGAATGTGGCTTGCCTGAGCGAGTTCTCCAGCGCACCCTGCGTGATGCCACCGAGTTCGAGCGGCGGTGCGGACCCGGTAAACAGCAGGCCCCAGAGGATGACGGCCACGCCGGCGTTTGCACCGAGGTACGCCTGGAGTTCACGGTCCTGGAGGAAGGCGGCATACTCGTCCTGCAACAGGAGGTAAAACAACGCGAAGTTCATCCCGGCAATGAGCATGAACGGGATGACGGCCCACTGGACGGCCGGTGAGAAGTAGGCGATGCTCTCAGCCTGTGGCGAGAAGCCGCCGGTCGGCAGCGTTGTGAACCCGTGGGCAACGGCGTTGTAAGCGTCCATATTCGGTGCGTAGCCTGTGTAATGGAGGCCAAGCAGAATGAGGATATACAGAACGGTAAAGCCCAGATAGAACAGCCAGAGGAGTCGGGCAGTCTCGGCTATCTTCGGCGTCAGTTTCTGCAGTTCGGGGCCGGGTGCCTCCGATTCGATCAACTGTGCCCCGTTGACGGCTGCCTCTGGGAGAATGGCGACCATCAGGACGATGATACCCATCCCGCCGAGCCACTGGGTGAGCTGTCGCCACATCAGCAGCGCGTGGGAGTGGCGAGCAAACGATATTTCATCGGTAGCAGTCGCGCCAGTGGTTGTAAACCCGGACATCGACTCGAACAGTGCGTTCACAGGCTCACCGAGCGCTGATTCGGTCCCGTACCCGGCGATAACGTAGGGAATCGCACCGATGACTGCGACAGCCCCCCACGAGAGCCCGACGAACAGCAGCGCTTCGCGTGGCCCGAGTTCGTGGCTGTCGCTGACTTGCTCTATCGCTACGCCGAGCGTGATGGCGATTGCGATAGAAATCAGGAAGACAATCGTGTCATCGCCGTACACGAGACTGATACCCAGCGGGACCAGCATTGCCACGGCAAGATACTTGATCACAGTGCCGGTCAAGGCGATACTCTGTCGCCAGTCGACACGAATCGACATCACTGATCACCGACCATTAACTGACGCTCACACTCCCGATATGAAAAAGCCTCGCGTTCCAATAGCCCTGTTTCCGGCGAATCTACTCGTGCACAGCGTCAGTTCGATGCGGTCGCTGTTCCGTTCTGGCAGCGCACCGACTGCGTATGCAGTCGCGTCGTCCGGTGTCGATCTTGCCGCTGGAACTACTAGAGACGCTGCAGTGGCGACTCAGGCGTGGCCCCGTTCTTTCGCCCCTTCGCGGATTTTCTTCGACCGCTTACGGACGCGTGACACGTACCGTTCGATTTTCTCCGGTTTCTCGCCGTAGAACGACGCGGCCCAGTGAACGTCGACGCCGTCCTGCGTGAGGAAGTACGCGACGAGCGTATCACGGCCCGCCTGTATGACCGTCGGCGGCACGCCGCGGTCGCCGGTCCCGGCCTCCTGAAAACCATTTACGTCGAAGTACACATCAGCGTACAGCGTCGCCGTGTCCGGGTCGTCGAATGCAATTCTCTGGTGATCTGGGGCCTCAAAGCGATACCGTGTCTCGCCGTCAGCAGTGGTCCGTTCGGTGATTCGGACGCCGAGGATATGCTCACGATACGTCTCTAAGTCGGTTACAGTGTTTGAGTTGTCAGTCTGAGCCATTTCTTGGGTAAAATCGAAAGCTGGGTAGCTGTCGGAGTGGTGCTTGGTCAGCGGCGTGCCTCGTTAGCTGTTGCTCCCGTTGCCGCTGTGGCCATTCTCGTTACCGTTGTTGCTATTTTCGTTGCCGTTGTTACCGTTGCCGCTGTTGCCGTTACCGCTATTCCCGTTTCTCGTCTTTTCTTCGGGCTCCTGTGGCTCGTAGACGTAGAGCCCGTCGTTCGGGTACGAACGCGCGGGGCCGCCGAAGCCGTCCTCACAGCAGAGGACGCGTCCGTCGTCCATCACGTAGACGTTATCGACGTTCCGGAGCGCGTCGTCGGCGTCTTCTGGCTCGTCGGTGAAGTCGGGGCCGACAATGACCGGTTCGAGCGTCGAGATGTTGTAGTCGGATTCAAGCACACCGCGATAGACGACCCCGCCGTCAACGCGGTCCATCTGGATGTCGCCCTCGTCGTTTGCGAGGTCGTCGTTGAACTCCGAAATACCGAAGTAGACTGGGTCGCCCGGTCCGGCACCGTCCTTGCTGTCGACACCCTCTGCTTTGTTGAACTCGATCGATACGCCGATTTCCTTTGCCGCCGCACGGGTTTCGAGGAACGGAACCCGGCGGAGTTCCTCGTCAACGCCGTCAGGACCTTCGGCGTAGTACTGGTCGGCCCACTCGACAATTTCCTCGTTGGTGATGTAGTTCTGGTTGCCGTTCTCGATGACTTCTCGGTCAGCCTCCTCGAGGGCGGCCTCGCGGTCCTCCATCCAGTCAGACCCGGCGTGGACTCGGAGATAGTCAGATTGCGTGATGTCGTCGTATTCGGCAATCCACTCTTCGATTTCCGCGTTGCTTGCACTACCCAGCGGAATCCACTCGATGTCGAGCGAGTACTCAGCCGGAGACTTCCGTGTGCCAACCGTCGACGCGTCCGCCTGTGGGTTCGTAATCTTCGGCGCGTACAGCGTGCCCGACACGTCCATCGGGTCGTCGTACTTCGGAATCCGCTCGTCGGCGACGAACTTGTAGATGCCCTTGCTGTCGCCGTCCGAGCACATATAGACAGTTTGCTCGTCGGCCTGAATGTTCGGTGCCTCCCACGAGGCCCGCCCCATCACGTAGTACTTGACTGGCTGTGGCGGGTCGGCGGTCGGCTCGCGGAAGTCGACGTGGTAGCCATATCGGTACGGGTTCGGATACGTATCAGAGATCGGTTCGGTGCTATTGCTGTTTGAGTTCTGATATGACTGCTCAGAACCGAGATAATACGCGAGGAATTCCACGCCGTCCAGCGCCCAGTATCCCTGGATGCTCCAGGCTTCGTCGCCGTAGTAGTCGTCGACGGCGCTCTGAATCTCAGTCGGGTTCGGTCGGTTCCAGAACTGCGCACCACCGATGCGTCCCTTTCCGGTGCCGGCGTCGACGATGTCACCGACTTGGTTGGTCAGCGACACACGGGGGTGGGCGTAGTTCTCCTCTGAAGAGATCATTGTTCCCCACGGGCTAAGATCGCCGTAACAGTTGATCCGCGTGCCACCGATCTCACGGAACGGCTCCGTGTTCGCCAGGTTGATCGCGTCATCGAGGTCGGCTTCCCACTCGCCGTCGAAAGTCTGGCGCAACGGGATTCGACTGACGTTGCCCGGACTGTTCTCCCAGTTGGTAAACAGGTACCCTTCAGTTCCGTCCTCGTCTGTCGGGACAAACTGATTACAGTCAGGGTTCGTCCCAGCCGCACCGTACTGCGTCCCTTCGAAATTGTCTAGCGTGATGTCTGTTCCGTCCGGCGTCTGCGTCACGCCGAGGCGCTCCTCGCCGTCGTTGATTTTGTCCCGACCGTGTGCGAGGATTTCGTATTCCCCGTCGCCTGACCGGACCTGACGCTGCTCCGCCTCGGTCTGTGGCGTCGACAGCTCGTCGAAGTCGTCGTTAGTCCCATCAAGTTCGAACTGGAAACCACTGAAATAGCCGATTCCAGCAGTGTCGAACGGCTCCGGATTTTTCTCCTCAGGATGCTGGAGACTGTACAGGAGTGCCCCGTTCTGGAAGACAAACGGCCCTGTCACCTCCGCCCCGAACGCTGTCGTCGAAAATCGTTTGAGGTCACCCTTGACAGTCCCCGAGCCAACTGTCTCAGATTCTGCGACCTCATCACCACTTGCCACACCGATGACACTAGCCCCAAGCGCAGCTGCCACCGATTTCGAGAGTACCTGTCGTCGACTAAAATCGACCATGCACCTGTTCAAGCGGAGGGTGTTTTAAAACCGGTTTATAATATGTGCGTATAAGGATATTTTCTGCACAGAGATATCCCGGTTGCAGGGTAACAGACAGTTTGCGAATAAATCACGATGCAGCGCTATTTTTGCCGAATATATTATCTATTAAATATACGAGCCAGATGGCACAGTGCTACAGGAGCAGGACGCTTGTGAGGGGTCTGTCTGCTCCATCAGTGGACTCGGCCCGCAGTCTGTCACAGTGTAGCGGTACTCAGGCGTGGCCCTGTTCTTTCGCCCCCTCGCGGATCTTCTTCGACCGCTTGCGGACGCGTGACACGTACCGTTCGATTTTCTCCGGTTTCTCGCCGTAGAACGACGCGGCCCAGTGGACATTGATGCCGTCCTGTGTGAGAAAGTAGGCGACCAGCGTATCACGGCCAGCCTGTATGACTGTCGGTGGCACGCCGCGCTCGCCGGTCCCGGCCTCTTGGAAGCCGTTCACGTCGAAGTACACATCAGCGTATAGCGTTGCCATCTCGGGGTCATCGAACTCGACGCCCTCGTGGTCAGGGGCCTCGAATCGGTAGCGTGTGTCGCCCTCGCCTGTCGTTCGTTCGGTGATGCGTATGTTGAGGATGTACTCACGATAGGTCGAACTGTCCATCGGTGCAACAGTGGTGTCTGATTGTGGCATGGATAGGTTGGTCTGGTGCTACGGTTGTCGGCTCGTTCTAGCTGCGAGCGCCGCCACCGCAGCGAGTGCGGCGATGGCCAGCGCTATTGGGAGTGGCCCGTTCGCGCTAGTCGTCGACCGGTCGCCGCTATCCGCTGTGGTACCTGCGGCGCTTGCGGTGCCCGCTGACTCGGCTGTGGACTCGCTGGCGGATGACGATGCGTCGGTCACAGCGGTCACTGTCTCCGTCGATGCGCTCGGAGAGACTGCGACCGCCGTCGGCTCGGTCGCAGGTTCGACCGCGCCGCCGCCGTCCGCGTCGACCTGACTCGACGCGACGGTCACCTGTGTCTCGCCGCCGGCGACACCGGTGAGTTGGACCGTCGCGAGCGGCACGTCGCTCGCGCCGGGTTCTATCTGCCCGTCGAGGTCAGCCGCCTCAAGCGTGACTGTCTCACCGTCTGAACTAATGACAGGGTCAGTCGTGAGGCCGAGGCGGTCGGGGTAGCTTGCGTTCTCAAATCGGGCGACTGCGGGGTCATCGACGGAGAGTTCGAGCTGGTAGCCGGCCAGTCCGTCCGGTGCGCTGGTGAGAACGACCGGCACGGCCATCGTTTCACCGGCAGCGACGGAGCCGGTCTCGATGCTGATTGCTGGCGTACTCTGCCCTGCAGCGAGCGCGGGGACCGTCCCCGCGAGGAGGACGAGCGCGACGAGCGCGAGCGGGGTGCCAGCGGTTCTGACGCAACCGCGTATCGAAAGGGGGCTGTCGTCTGTCATTGTGTTCCTGTATGGAAAGATGAGAGGGGGTCGGTTGCGGCCGTCAGTTGACCTCTTCGTAGAGCGCCGTCACATCCGCGAAGTCGAGTTTGCCGTTCTCATTGAAGTCGTACGCGCCGGTGTTCAGCTGCACGCTGTCGGAGTCCATATTCGAGAACAGCACCTGCACGTCCTCGTAGTCGAGACGGCCGTTGCCGTTGAGGTCCTCGAAGTGACCGTCGCCGTCGGGGTCGGTCGGCGCGGCGTCGCCGACAACCGTCTGCGGGCCACCCACAACGATGCCGTTTCGAGCTTCTGCCTCGATGGCGTTCCCGTTTTCGTCATCCATCTGCTCGATGGAGACAGTCAGGTCGGTCGTGCCGCCGCCGTTGGCGCGGACATCGAGCGTTGCGAGCGACACATCCCTCGCGCCGGACTGGACGTTCGTGTTGACATCGGCCACGCGAATCGTCGCCGACGAGCCGTCATCGCTGACAGAACTCTCAGTGAGTCCAAGCGCGTCGGGGAATGAGACGCCGGTGATAGACGCGATTTCGGGGTTCGAGACGCTGACGGTGAGCCGAGCGCCGGAGAAGCCAGCAGGGAGCGACGAGGCAGTCAGCGAGACGGTACCCGTCGACCCACTCCCGACCGCGGCGGAGTTGGCGCTGACGGTGACGGTCGGCTGGTAGACATAGAGCCCGTCGTTCGGGTACGAGCGCGCGGGGCCGCCGAAGCCGTCCTCACAGCAGAGGACGCGACCATCACGCATCGTGTAGACGTTGTCGATGTTCCGGAGTGCGTCGTTTGCGTCTTCTGGCTCGTCGGTGAAGTCGGGGCCGGTGATGACCGGTTCAAGCGTCGAGACGTTGTAGTCGGATTCAAGCACACCGCGATAGACGACCCCGCCGTCGACGCGGTCCATCTGGATGTCGCCGGTGTCGTTTGCGAGGTCGTCGTTGAACTCCGAAATGCCGAAGTAGATGAAATCGCCGGGCTGTGAGTTATCGACGGTATCGACACCCTCGGCCTTGTTGAACTCGATGGTCGCACCGATCTCCTTGGCGGCTGCGCGGGTCTCAAGGAACGGGATGCGACGGAGTTCCTCGTCGACGCCGTCTGGGCCGTTCGCCTCGTACTGCTTGGCCCACTCGATGATGGCCTCGTTCGAGATGTAGTTCTGGTTCCCGTTCTCGATGACGTCGAGGTCGGCCTGTTTGAGCATCTCCTCGGTCACCTCGTCGCCTTCTTCCCAGTCGGCGTGTGCGCTGAGGTAGTCGGCCTGAGTCACACCGTCGTACTCGGCGACCCAGGACTCGACCTCGCCGTTGGTGGCGTGACCGAGTTCTATCCACTCGATTTCGAGCGGGGTCTGTGCGGGAGAGTTCCGTTCGCCGGCCTCCGAGGCGTTGGCCGCGTCGTTCGTTATCTTCGGTGCGTACAGCGTTCCGGCAACGTCCATCGGGTCGTCGTACTCCGGAATCGGCTCGTCGGCGACAAACTTGTAGATGCCCTTGCTGTCGCCGTCTGAGCAGCCGTAGACGGTCCGCTGATCGCCTTCGATGTCAGGTGCCTCCCACGAGGCCCGCCCCATCACGTAGTACTTGACCGCTTCAGGTTCGTCGGCGGTCGGTTCGCGGAAATCGACGAAGTACCCGTACCGGTACGGGTTCGGATACACATCGTCGATAAGCTTCGTGTCGAGGTTCTCGCCGTCCTTCTGGTCGTCGCGGTCCGCACCGAGGTAGTACGCGAGGAACTCGACGCCAGTCAGTGCCCAGGAGCCCTGCGCATAGAAGTTCTCGTTGAGGTCGCCGCTCTCGGCGTAGGACTCGATCGCGTCCGATATCTCGCTGGGGTTCGGCCGGTTCCAGAACTGACACCCACCGATGAGGCCCTCGCCCGACCCCGCCTCGACGATGTCACTCACCGTCGCTGTCAGGCTGACGCGAGGGTGTGCGTAGTTCTCTTCGGCAGAGATCATCGTCTCCCACGGACTGAGGTCGCCGTAGCAGTTGATCCGCGTCCCGCCGTGTTCACGGAGCGAGTCGGTGTTGGTCAGGTTCATTGCGTTCTCGGTGTCCGCACTCCACTCACCGTTCTCGTCCTGGCTGAGCGGGACCCGCGAGACGCACCCGGGACTGTTCTCCCAGTTCGTGAACAGGTAGCCCTCGGTTCCCTCGTCGTTGCTCGGGACGAACTGGTTGCAGTCGGGGTTCGTCGCCGCGCCGCCGTACTGCGTGCCGGCGAAGTTATCCTGCGTGATATTCGTCCCGTCAGGCGTCTGGACCACGCCGAGGCGCTCCTCGCCGTCGTTGATCGGTTCGCGCCCCTGGACGAGAACCTCGTAGTCACCGGCCGCGGATCGGACCTGACGCTGTTTCTCTTCGGTGTCCGGAATCCCCACCTCCGAGAAATCGTCGTTACTCCCGTCGAACTCGAACTGGAAGCCGCTGAAATAGCCCACCGCGGCCCGTCCGAACGGTTCGGGGTTCTCTCCTTCCGGGTGCTGGAGGCTGTACAGCAGTGACCCGTCCTCGAAGACGAACGGTCCCGTCACCTCCGCGCCGAATGCCGTCGTCGAGAAGCGTTTGAGACTTCCGGCGACGCTCGGTGCCCCGGGTGTGTCTGTTTCTTCGACCTCTTCCCCACTTGCCACGCCGATGACGCTGGCCCCAAGTGCAGCAGCCACCGACTGTGAAAGTACCTGCCGTCGAGTGAAATCGACCATGCGAGTGAGAGGTAGCAGTGATTATTAAAGCAAGTTTATAATATTTGTATGATGTATTAAGAGAGGTCTTTGTACATCGGATACACACGTACTGCTAATTTTCCAGATGTATAAGAAATAGTACTATTTTTGCGGAATACGTACTGAATAGCTCTGACAACATCCGCTCACGGACCTGTTGGAGCCCACCTACTTACCAGTAAGCGCTACGGGGAGCTGACACTGCCCGATACCACGATATGTCAGGTTGAAAATTAAACAGGTCGTCGCCGTGGAGCGCGGGACGAAGGGCTACATCCCCATGTCGGCGGCCGGGTCGGGGACCGGAAGCGCGTTCGGGGACACACCGAGCAGTTCCGCCGCGTGGTCAAGCGCCATGTCGAAGCCGTAGTACCGCTCCAGTTCGTCGCCGTCAGCGGTCGGTCGGACCTTCAGCATCGCGTACCCCTCGATGTTCTGTGCGACCGCAGCGCTCCCGCCGTTGCTCTCGAATATCAGTAGCCGTTCCTCGTCGGTCTCGCGGTAGGTGGCCGTGATACCGTCGGCCGACGCCTCGGCGGGGAGTTCGGAATCGGTCATCAGCGGTACTATGAACCGGGGGCATGCGAACCTGACGGTCCGT
Source organism: Haloarcula sp. R1-2 (assembly GCF_011627385.1). Lineage (NCBI taxonomy): Archaea > Methanobacteriati > Methanobacteriota > Halobacteria > Halobacteriales > Haloarculaceae > Haloarcula > Haloarcula sp. R1-2. Next base: position 427,181 of record NZ_JAANTG010000001.1, on the reverse strand, counting down.
TCGAAATCATAAACGCGAAGCGGACGGCCCGCCACAAACGCCTATGTCGAAGTGGCTCCAGAGTGGTCGCCGACGCGATATGTGTGTCCTGCTGGCCGCCGCCGAAGACGGGGAACTCTCCGGCCAGCGGCTGAAGACACGGCTCGAACGCCGGTATGACACACGGATCGAACCGAAGAGCTTCTACGGTGCGCTCGACGCCCTAGAGTCGGCCGGGTTCGTCGAACACCGCGAGGACGGCATCGCCGACAAGTACTCGCTGACCGACGCCGGCAAGCGACGACTTCGAGCCCAGTTCGAGTGGATGCGTGAGGCGCTCAACGAAGACGGCTGACACCGCTGACCGTCGACACCTGCTGCATTTCGTTCGCCGGCACTGGTGGATGGGATATTCTTTTGTGAGCTGTCCCACAGCACACAGGTATGTCCCTGTCCCGCGCGCTCCTTCTGGCTGGTCTGGACGCCCTCCCGTTCGCAGCGCTCGCCAGCGTCGCAACGTATGCCTTCGCACGCACAGCTGTTCAGCCGTCGGAAATTGTCGGGATGCTCGCCGGGACCGTCGGCGTGGCGGTACTCCTCGCGCTCGGAACAATCAGTGCGAACTGCTACCGTGCGGACGGAAAGCCGTTTTACTTCACGCGTGCGGTGGTCGTCGAAGCGCTCCTCTCGTTTCCCTAATCGAGAAGTTCGCTGGCAATCGTGTTGCGGAGGACCTCGCTGGTCCCTTCGTAAATCTCGTTGAGTTTCGCGTCGCGGTAGAACCGCTCGGCCGGGAAGTCTTTCGTGTAGCCGTAGCCGCCGTGGACCTGAATGCCCTCGTTCGCCACTTCCCGGGACACCTCTGAGGCGTACAGTTTGGCCTGAGCAGCCTCCTTGACAAAGGATTCGCCGGCCATCTTCTTATCGGCTGCCTGGTGCATCAGCAGGCGAGCGGCCTGCGTCTTCGTGTCCATGTCGGCGAGTTTGTGCTGGATGGCCTGAAAGTCGCTGATTGGCTGGTCGAACTGCTCGCGGTCCTGGGCGTATTGTAGCGCCTCGTCCAGCGCCGCCTGGGCGATGCCGACACCGCGGGCCGCAATGGTGATGCGTCCACCATTGAGCGTCTTGAGCGCGTGGACGAATCCGCGGCCTTCCTCTCCGAGCATCCGGTCGGCGGGGATACGCATCTCGTCGAACCGGAGTTCAGCGGTCGGACAGCCCTTATCGCCGAGTTTGTGCTCGGTCCCTTCGACGATGAAGCCGTCGTCCTCCTCGGGACGGACGATGAACGAGGAGATGCCCTTGTTGCCGGCCTCGGGGTCGGTCTTGGCGAACAGGACAACAGTGTCGGCGACGGAGCCGTTGGAAATCCAGAGCTTGCCGCCGTTGACCAGATAGGCGTCACCGCCGTCAACCGGTTCGGCGGTGGTGTCCATCGCCGGTACGTCACTGCCTGCGCCCGCTTCGGAGAGGGCGAACGCGCCGATTTCCTCACCCGCTGCCAGCGGCGTGAGGTAGGTCTCCTTCTGGGCTTTGTTGCCGAACTCGTAGATCATGTTGCAGGCCAGCGAGATGTGTGCGGCGACGATTGTGCCGAGCCCGCCGCTTCCCCGCGAAATCTCTTCGAGGGCCATGGCGTAGCTGTGATAGTCTAGTTCGGCCCCGCCGTACTCCTCCGGAATCGGCATCCCCATCAGGCCGAGGTCAGCCATCTCGTCAACGAGGTCCCACGGGAACTCGTCGGTTTCGTCGATCTCCGCTGCCCGCGGCTTGACCTCGTCGTCGACGAACTCCGCGACCATGTCCTGTATCTGGCGTTGTTCCTGTGTGGGGCTAAAGTCCATGACAGATTCTAACGCGGGTTGGGTCTTTACTGTTGGCCAACGCGCGGCCCGTTGCCGGGTATCGTATTCGGCCTGCTACTGTCGGCGTTTGTCACCGCAGAGTGGTCAGTCGTAATCGTAGAAGCCCTGCCCGGATTTCTTCCCGAGGTCGCCGGCCGCGACTTTCCGTTTGAGCAGGTATGCGGGCTTGTAGCGGTCTCCCAGCTCTTCATACAGCGTTTCAGAGGCGTCGAGAACCACATCAAGACCGATGTGGTCGGCCAGTTCGAGCGGGCCCATCGGGACGTTCGTCCCGAGAGTCAGCCCACGGTCGATGTCGGCTTTGTCGGCGACACCCTCGTCGTACGCGCGAACGCCTTCGTTGATCCAGGGCATCAGCACACGGTTCACCACGAAGCCGGGCTTGTCGTCGGCCTCCCAGGTTTCCTTGCCGATGTCGTGGGCGAACTCCCGCCCCAGCGTCACCGTCTCGTCACTGGTTTTCTCGCCAACGACAAGCTCGACGCCTTTCATGACCGGTACGGGATTCATGAAGTGCAATCCGAGGACCTGTTCGGGTCGCTCGGTAACACTAGCGATAGTCGTAATCGAGAGCGTGCTCGTGTTGCTGGCTAGCACTGTGTCCGGCCCACAGACGGCATCGAGATCCTCGAATACAGACTGCTTGATATCCATGTCTTCCGTCACGGCCTCAACGACGAGGTCGGCATCCGCGAGGTCGTCCATCTCGGTAGTTCCAGTGATGCGGGCTGTTGCCGCTCCTGCCTCTTGTTCTGTCACTGTATCCCGCGCAACGAGTGTCTCAAAGCTCGACTGAATCTCCTCAAACCCGGCGGCAACCAGTTCATCTGTCATATCGCGCATGACGACGTTGTAGCCGGCCGTCGCCGCGACCTGCGCGATGCCGTTGCCCATCGTTCCAGCCCCGACGACGCCGACGGTGTCTACTTTTTCGAGATGCATACCGGCGTCTTCGTCGGGTGGTCGTGTAAGTCTGCCGACGGTATCGGACTGTCACAGGACTGGAATTCTACCGAGAGAATCTGTCACAGGCTTAGCGGCAAGCACTGCCCCGCGGCTGAATATTCACTCGAAATGTAGTAAATGTCAGCAAAAAGATACTTATGGTGTGCCGGAGAACCAACTGGTGATGAGAGACCCTGCGGGCAGCAGGCTCGGAGAAAATTCGACTGGTCACCGGATGGCCAGTCTCTGCCCCTACATCTGACAAATGAGTAAGTCACTCGACATTTCGACCACCGAAGCCGAGCAGACAGTCACGGAAGTCATCGACACCATCGTCGCGACGACACCGGACGTCCGCCGCGCTGTTGCCGACTACCGTGGCCAGAGCAACTCCGTCAACCCCACTGGCGACGACCAGCTCGCGGCTGACCTGCGCGCCGACGAACTGTTCGAACAGCGGGTGCTGGGCATCGACGGCGTTGCCTCCTACGCTAGCGAGGAACGCGCGGACGTGAAAACGACAGACGGTCGCCTGCATGTCGCGATGGACCCCCTCGACGGGTCGAGCAACCTCGAACCCAACAGCGGGATGGGGACGATTTTCGGCATCTACAGCGAACAGCCACCGACTGTCGGTACCAATCTCCTCGCCGCCGGGTTCGTCATCTACGGTCCGATCACCTCGATGGTCGTTGCTCGGGACGGCAGCGTCCGCGAGTATATCCTTGAAGACGGCGACAAGCGGGTCGTCGACGACGACGTGACGGTCCCTGAAGACCCCACCGTATTCGGGTTTGGCGGCGGCGTCGACTCTTGGACCGACGAGTTCGAATCCTACGCCGAGGCGGTCCGTCACGAACTGAAACTCCGCTACGGCGGGGCGATGGTCGCGGACATCAATCAGGTACTCACCTACGGCGGCATCTTCTCGTACCCCGCACTTGAATCACGCCCCGAGGGGAAACTCCGGGTCCAGTTCGAGGGCCACCCGATGGCCTACATCCTTGAGTCAGCCGGCGGTCGGTCCTCCGACGGCGACCAGTCGTTACTTGAGATCGAACCCGACGAGCTACACGAGCGGACGCCGCTGTATCTCGGGAACGACGACCTGATCGACCGTCTCGAAGCGAATATCGACTGACGACCCGGCTTCTGTCATTTAGTATCCGAGATAGATCGCCAGCGCTTTGAGAACGCCGTACAGCCCGACAGCGACGCCCAGTAGCCCACCGAGGACGGTTCCGACGATGCCGTCAGGCCACAGCGAGAGCGGGTTCGGAACGCCGATCGACGGGAGCGCTGGAATCGGGAGACCACCGCTGTCACCCGTCACGTTCCCGATGCGCTGCCCGTCGACCGTTAGCTCGCCAGTCCTGTTTTCCGGAACTGAGCGGGCAAACTCCGTCGTTCGCGTCTCCCCGGCAGGGACCGTAACTGTCCGCGTTGTGAGTGTCGAGGTGTTGAGCGCGACAATCACGTTGTGGTCCCCGCTCGCAGTGCCCCGGTTTTCTAGCTCGACGGTAATCACAGTCCGGTCGCCGGGGCCGAGCGCCGATGGAACAGCCGTGGCGTTCGTGACTACGATATCTGGTTCTCCGGCGGTCTCTGTTTGTGTCTCGGGTTCAGGCGTCGATGTCTCAGTCGTCTCGGATTCAGATGTCGATGTCCCGTTTGCCGCGGCTTCAGACGTTGCCGTCTCATTTGTCGTCGCTGTCTCCGAATCCGCGTCTGCTGCTGTCACCCGCTCGACTCCGACAACAAACGTTGAGAGACTCGGTGATGTAGCCCGGTACACGATATGCGAGTCGGTCCGGTCGGCGACTTCAGTCGGTAACGGCGTCCATCCGTTGCTGTTCCGGAACAGTGTCACAGCTCCGGGCTCCGCGTCGACCGCCGCAAGTGTGTCGCGGTTCACAGTAAACCTAACCAGCACATCCGCAGTTGGAACTGCGCCATTGTCGAGAGCAAACCGGCTGATACCAGTGTGGCCAGTCGCAGTCGCGAACGACGGCGGAGGCTGGCGAGAGCGGATGGTGAGCGTCGCAGATTCGTTGGACGGGAACGACGCCGTGAGTCGTTCCAGTGTTCCGTTCGGGCCGCTGGTGAGTGCACCCACTTGGGGCTGGATCACCTGTGACTGCCCAGTCCCATTCACCGAGACACTTGCGACAGTCGCATTCGGTTGCTGCACGGTCACGTTCCCAACGGTTCCATTCCCCGTCACAGACACGACTCTGGTCACTGTTTCCGTGTTCCCAAATGGATCGGTAGCCGTCACTGCAACCTCGTGACTGCCAGGCGAGGCGAATGCCACGGTGATGTTCTCGCCGCTCAGGATCGTGTCATCACCCACCTGCCACTGGATAGACTCAACACCCTGGCCGTCTGTCGTTTCCGCTGCAGAGAACGCCACCGGTTCGCCAACTGTCGCGTTTCTCGGACCAGTAACGGTGACGTTCGGTCCAGTCCCATCATAGAGGAACGTCTGCTGTCGGGAAAAGGAGTTGTTGTTCCCGTGCCTGTCGGTCACCGACATCAGCAACAGTGAGTACTCACCTTCTTCAGGGAACGTGTATTCCCGGGTGTAGACGGCTGAGTTGCCGGTACGTTCAGTGAATGCTGAGATATTGAGCGTGTCAAGCGATGCCCCGCCGATGGAGACGCGTAGTTGATCTAATCGTTCATGTGTCTCAACGGTGATTTCGGCGGTCGAACTGTTGACCCGCGTGACATTGAAATCCCTGTACTTCGGTACGACGGCATCCATTCCGGTTGCGGTGACTGCCTCATCCGGGAGTTCGTTGCCTGCCGTATCGGTGATGTTCGCAGTATTGCGGAGGCTGACTGAGACATTGTTTTTGTCTACCTTGCTTTCGAGGGCGAGCGACACACGCGCCCCACTTTTATTCCCCTTCGCTGCACTGATCGACGTGACAGAGACGTTCTCTACCCGACCCGCAGTCAGTGTAAAATCGTCTGCTTGAATCGTGTTCGTGGCTATCGACTCGTCGTCATACAGAGTGACCTCGATGGTCGTGTCGTCGCTCCGCGTCGCGTTGCCCCATTCTGGTGGTTCAGTGTCTTCGGCTACAACGGTGTCTGTCGCAATCGGCATGAGAAGCGGGACCGCGAGAAGCAAAACCAGAAGCGGGAGCCATCGGCGCGGACTCCCGGGTATCAAAGGCGTGACTCGGGAATGACCGATGGCACTCATAGTATCTAGCTATTCAGGCACCCAATATCAATGGTATGCCACCATTATGAGAGGTGATAATCACGCGTGGGGTAGCTACGATGATATGCACTGGGACATCGAACGTGTTGTCGACGGTCGACCCCTTGGGATCGTAGTCGTCGGGAGTATACAGCCCCTACTCCCTCCCTTTCAGTGGTAAACAGTGTGTATTTAATACGGTGGGTGAAAACGGGATAACAGACCACGTGGGGGCGTGGTTGCGGAGGGTGACGTGTTCACAACGGACCGAACGGTCCTGATAGGGACCATCGACGGGTGGTGTAGCGCTCTGCTCGACGAACTTGCGGCCGTCGAGCGAGAACTATGGCTTGTCGTCGCCGTGACGCTCATCGTCGACGTGTGGCTGACACACATTGGCCTCCAGCACGGTCTCCACGAAGGAAACCCCGTGATGCGGGCCGCGATAGAGACGTTTGGAATTGCCGTTCTTGGCCTGACGAAGATCGGCGTTCTCGGGCTGGCAGGGCTGACCCGCCAGTTGCTGAGCGACCAACGTGGTGTCGTCGTGCCGCTCGGGCTGGCGCTCCCGTGGGTGGCGGCCGTCGTGATCAACGCGGCCCTCTTGGTTAGCCTGTAGCCGCTCTGGGATTGCGCTGTCCTCCGACGTTACCTGTTCGTTCGCTGGACCAGTATCCTGCACGTATCGTGTAGCCGTGGGCGATTCAGTCACAGACATTCCGTCTGACCGACTGGTTCCGTCGTGGGTAACTGTTATCTGGAAAATCCCATGGACGGCGGTACCCTTTTCCCCACAGTCTGAGATATTAGCCGTATGTCGCCTGAGGTAAACCCATTTGAGAGTTTACAGGAGCAGATCGACGACGCGTCGGACTATCTCGAATATTCGACCGACGTGCTCGAACGGCTGAAACACCCCGAGCGAGTGCTGGAGACGAACCTCTCCGTAGAGATGGACGACGGCTCCGTCGAGGTGTTTCGTGCCTACCGGTCACAGTTCAACGGTGACAGGGGACCGTACAAGGGCGGGATCCGGTATCATCCACAGGTCACACGCGATGAGGTCAAGGCACTGTCTGGCTGGATGGTGTACAAGTGCGCTGCGGTCAACATCCCCTACGGCGGCGGGAAAGGCGGTATCGAGATCGACCCGCGCCAGTACTCGGCCAGCGAAATCGAGCGGATAACGCGGTCGTTCGCGAAAGAACTCCGGCTAATCATCGGCGAGGACCGGGACATCCCCGCGCCCGATGTCAACACCGGCCAGCGGGAAATGAACTGGATTAAGGACACCTACGAGACGCTGGAGAACACCACCGAACCCGGCGTCATCACCGGCAAGGCTCCGGAGTCGGGTGGCAGTGCGGGCCGCGTCGAAGCGACTGGCCGGTCCGTGATGCTCACGGCCCGCGAGGCGTTCGACTATCTTGGCAAGGACATCGAGGACGCGACGGTGGCTGTCCAGGGCTACGGGAACGCCGGCTCCGTGGCGGCGAAACTCATCGAGGATCTAGGCGCGAACATCGTCGCCGTATCGGACTCCTCAGGTGCCGTCTACAATCCCGACGGGCTCGGCGCACGCGACGCGAAGGCGTTCAAGAGCGAGACCGGGTCGCTAGCCGGCTACGAGGGCGCGACGGAGGAACTGACCAACGAAGAGCTGCTAACGATGGACGTGGACCTGCTTGTTCCGGCGGCACTCGAAAACGCTATCGACGGCGACCTCGCTCGGGATGTACAGGCCGACATCGTCGTGGAGGCGGCCAACGGCCCGCTGACACCGAACGCGGACGACGTATTCACGGAGCGCGACGTGGCCGTGTTCCCTGATATCCTCGCCAACGCCGGCGGCGTCACGGTGTCGTACTTCGAATGGGTCCAGAACCGCCAGCGGTTCTACTGGTCCGAAGAGCGGGTCAACGACGAACTGGAGACCATCATTACGAACGCGTTTGACGACCTCGTCGAGACTTACGAGGAGACCGGCGCGCCGAACTTCCGGACGGCGATGTACGTCGTCGCTATCCAGCGCGTCGTCGCTGCGGCCGAGGAAGGCGGCATCTGGCCCTGACCGCGTCCCGGAATCAGTCGCGGCTACCGCGGGTGTTTTGCCAGCGCTTCCCCTACTATGTGTATGGACATTTACGAGCGCCAGGTTCGCGTCGAAGCCCCGCTAGCAGAAGTCTGGAAATTCCACGCGACAGGCGACGGGCTGGTCGCACTGACCCCCGACTGGATGAACATCCGCATCGAGGCGGAGCGGGGACCGGATGGCGAGCCGAACCCCGACGAACTAACCGCCGGGTCGGTCGTCGAATCCTCGATCAAGCCCTTTGGCGTGCCGCCGCGCCAGCAGTGGGTCTCGAACATCGTTGCTCGGGAAGAAGGCGAGGACGAAGCGATGTTCCGCGACGTGATGGACGAAGGGCCCTTTCCCCACTGGGAGCATACGCACACCTTCCGAGCGTTGAGCGACAGGGAGACGCTCGTCCACGACCACGTCGAGTTTGAACTGCCAGGCGGACCGCTCGGCCGGGCCCTTGGCCCCTTCGGCTGTCTCGGGATGGAACCGATGTTCCGGTATCGCCATCAGCAGACGAAGAAACTACTCGAAGGGTAACTTGGCCTGCCCGCAGACGGCACGGTCCCGACTATGGTATCCGGTGTTTCTTTATTCCCGTGTCGGATACTGCCACAGGATGAGTGGACGTGTCGTTACGATAACTGGAGTGGTCGTGATGTCTCCGCGCCACAGCGGAGCGGAGTGGACGTGACCGAGCCGCGAATCGACCCGCGAATCGGGCTGGTCGTCGCAGTCCTTGCGGTCAGTACGAGCGCGATTCTCGTCCGCTGGACCGACGCTGCGGCGTCGGTAGCGGCATTCTACCGTGTCCTGTTGACGACCGCGCTGCTGGCCCCGCTGGCGCTGGGTCGGCATCGGTCGGCGTTCGGGCGACTCGCTCGACGGGACGTACTGGCGGCCGGGGCGACGGGCGTCGCGCTCGCAGTGCACTTCGCCGCGTGGTTCGAGAGCTTGGCGTGGACGAGCGTTGCGGCGTCGGTCACGCTGGTCCAGTGCCAGCCGCTGTTCGTCGCCATCGGCGCGTGGGCGCTACTGGACGAGCGTGTCACGCGTGGCACGACGGCGGGCATTCTGGTCGCTATCGGCGGTATCATCGTGATGTCTGTCGGCGAACTGCTCGGAAGCGGGACTGTCGGCCAGCGTCCACTGTACGGCAACGCCTTGGCCCTCGTCGGTGGTGTCATGGCCGCCGGCTACGTGCTCGCCGGACGCTCGCTCCGCCAGCGGTTCCCCCTTATCCCCTACGTGACCGTCGTCTACGGTGTCGCCGCGGTCTGCCTGCTCGTCTTCGTCGTCGCGTCGGGCCACCCTGTGACAGGCTACCCGCCCCGGGAGTGGGCACTGTTCTTCGCGATGGCCGTTGGCCCCGGCGTATTCGGCCACACCGTCCTCAACTGGGCGCTGGCACACGTCGAATCCAGTATGGTCAGTGTCTCACTGCTCGGTGAACCGGTCGGGAGCGCGCTGCTGGCGCTGCTGTTGCTCGCGGAAATACCTGGTCCGTCGACCGTCGCCGGCGGCGCCGTCGTGCTCGTCGGTATCGGCGTTGTTGCTAGAAGCCGGTCGGTCGGAGCAGCGCCAGCGGACTGAAACTGTTCCGGACGGCCTACGCGTGTTTTTCGACGGCTCCGCGGATTTCGGCGGCGGCGAAGTCGTGGTCCGGGCGAATGTTGACGAAATCGAGGAACTCCTCCGCAGCCAACAATTCAGACGTATCGTAATGCTGTGCGGCGGCGGAGACAGCAGCCGGTGCACCGATGAGCGGCTCCAGCGCGCCAAGCGCACAGGCCACGTCGTAGGCGCGAGCGTCCCTGATAGCCGCCTCGCGGACGCTCGTAGCGTCGATGAAGTACAGGTCACCGTGGGCCACGAGCACGTTCTCACAGCGGAAATCGCCGTGTGCGAGGCCGTCCTTGTGCATCCGGTTGAGGAAGTCAAACACTGTTGGACTGTGTCGCTCGACGGTCTGGGTCGGAAGGTCATCCAGCGGTTCGAAGTCGGGAATATACTCCAGCACCAGAACCCCCATTCCGTCGTACTCGAAGGCCTCAATTGGTTCGGGAGCGTTAACGCCGATCTCCCGCATCCGCCGGGTCGCCGCCAGTTCGTGTTCCGCCATCTCGTAGGGCGTCCCGAAGTGCTCAAAAAAGCCCTCGGTGCCCGACGAGAACGCGCCGATGTTGCGGCCGGCGGTCAGCAGCGTGTGGACCAGCGAGTTCTGCCCCGTGATGACTTTTACGAACCACTGGTCGTTGACGACCAGCGGGGTCGAGAGCCAGTTGTCCGCCTCCAGAAACGCCACGCGAGCCGCGGGCTCGTCGTACCGCCCTATCACCGCTCGCACCACACCTTCGAGTTGCTCCCAGGGGACTGTTCCACGGAGGAGTCGCCGGAACGCCATTCCCTCTAAGAAACGCCGTGGGCGGTCAAATGGCTTGTGTCTGCCCCCGTGTGGTATTTAATAACACAACACATAGGCTCGGTATGGAGTTCGACGTTCCCGGCGAACACCGGATGATACGGGACTCGGTCCGCACGTTCTGTGAAAACGAGATTCAGCCGATAGCGCAGGACATCGAGGACGAGCACCGGTTTCCGGCAGAGATATTCGAGGAACTCGGCGAGCTGGACGTGATGGGGGTGCCGATCAGCGAGGAATGGGGCGGGCTGGGCGGCGATACGCTGATGTATGCGCTCGTCGCCGAGGAACTCGGGCGCGTTTCCGGAAGCATCGGGCTCTCGTACGTGGCCCATACTTCTCTTGGGGCCAAGCCGATAGAGCTGTTCGGCACGGATGCCCAGAAAGAGCGCTGGCTCACACCACTCGCCTCTGGGGACCAGCTCGGCGGCTGGGCGCTGACAGAGCCGGGCAGCGGAAGCGACGCCAGCGACATGGAGACCATGGCCGAGCGTGACGGCGACGAGTACGTCATCAACGGGACCAAGCAGTTCATCACGAACGCTTCTGTCGCCGGGTCAGTGCTGGTCAAGGCCGTCACCGACCCCGAGGCCGGCTACGATGGCATCTCGACATTCATCGTCGCTCCCGAAGACGACGGCTGGGACGTGACGACCGAGTGGGACAAAATGGGGCTGAACGCCTCGCCGACTTGCGAACTCCAGTTCGACGACTGCCGGGTTCCCGCGGACCGACTGCTCGGCGAGGAAGGCGACGGCTGGGCACAGACCCTGAAGACGCTCAACGGCGGCCGCATCTCCATTGCTGCGCTCTCGACGGGGCTCGCACAGGGGGCGTTTGAGGCCGCGAAGTCTTACGCTACCGAACGCGAGCAGTTCGACCGACCCATCTCGAAGTTCGACGCTGTGCGGGACAAAATCGTCGAGATGGACCGCAAAATCGAGCGCGCTCGCCTGCTGACCCACAAGGCTGCGACGATGTACGACCAGGGCGAAGACGTGACGCGTCTGTCGTCGCTAGCGAAACTCGACGCCAGCGAAATCTGTCGAGAGGTCGCCGAAGACGCCGTTCAGGTGCTTGGCGGCTACGGATACACAACGGATTTCGCCCCGCAGCGGTTCTACCGGGACGCGAAGCTCATGGAAATCGGCGAGGGAACGAGCGAGATACAGCGGATGGTGCTCGGCCGGGAACTGGGGTTGTGATACGCCGCACGGCGTTCACGCGTCGACGGGACCTTCGGGGACGATAGTAACGGGCACATCGGCGGCGTCGATGACGGCGACTGCGGCGTCGCCTTCCCGGAGTCTGCCGGCCAGCCCCTTCGGCTCGTGGCCCATGACGATGTGATGCACATCCACGTCAGCCGCGAGTTCGAGCAGTTCGTTGCCGATCCGCGTGCCCGAGCGCATTGCAGACCGGCCGACGTGTTCGATAGCGACCGTCGCCACGACGGTGGCGTCGCGGAACCGGTCGCGCATCTCGTCCCGGAGTTGCATGGCTGTGCCATCAGCGGTGTTCTCGTCGACGAGGTGGACGACGTACAGTTCCTCGTCGAGTCCGTCGGCGAGTCGAACTGCCGTATCAATGACTGCCGGAGAGACCGAATCGTTGGCGATAGCCACAAGAATGGTCATACCGGAGACAGGGCCTTCGTGTCCTAATCACTTTCTGCCAGACCAACAGGTTCGCTCACTCAGTTGCCTTCAGATTATGGACGGCGTCGACGTACTCGACGACCTCGGCAGTGGGCTGGATAGCCGAGAGTATCGCGTCGGCGTCCTTGTACGCCATCGGCGCTTCGTCCCGGACGCCTTTGATGACGGACTCCGAGTAGATACCGTCCATCGCTTCGGCGAACTCGTCCATATCGACCTCGCTGTGGGCCCGCCGGCGGCTCATCACACGGCCCGCACCGTGTGGCGCTGTCTGGTGGTACTCGTCGTTGCCCTTCCCGCGTGCGATAATCGACCCGTCGGCCATGTTGAACGGGACCAGCAACCGCTGTCCGTCGCGAGCGGGCGTCGCTCCCTTGCGAATAGTGAGGTCACGGAAGTCGATGTAGTTGTGAATCGACTGGAAGCGGTCGACGGGGTCGACGCCAAGGGCGTCACAGACGGCATCGCTCATCAGTTCGCGGTTCCAGCGGGCGTACTGCTGGGCGAACAGCATATCGACGAGGTAGCCGTGGGCCTCGCGACCCTCCAGCCAGTCTAAGTCCGTGTTGCGGTCCTCGTCGTCGCTGCTGTGGATGGCATCCTGAACCTGTCCCAGCGCGTCGAAGGCGTCCTCGATTTCCTTGCCGTCCAGTTCGCGGCGGAGACGGTCCTTCCGGATGTAGGATTCGCCCATGCCGCCAGTGACCCAGGCGTAGAGGTCGCGGGATTCGACTGTATCGGGGTCGAATTTCAGGTACTCGACGTACTCTTCGGGAAGCTGGTCGCGGATCTCGCCGATTGTTCGGCGGTCCGTCGCCGTCGACTGCCAGTACTCGGCGACGGACTTACCCAGATACCGGGAACCGCTGTGGATGACCAGCCAGTAGTCACCCGACTCGCGGGCCTGGCCGAACTCGACGAAGTGGTTCCCGCCGCCCAGCGTCCCCGCGCTCTTGATGATGTACCCCATGCTCTGGCGCTGGTCAGCCAGAACGCGGTCACACAGCGACTCGAAGTACTCTCCGTCGTAGCCGTTGAAGTCGAACTCGACGGGGTCGATGTGTTCGCCGAACCGCTCGGCGTAGGCCGTGTCGAACTGCTCGAAGATGCGGTTGGCCCGCTCGAACGGGAACGCTTCGACGAAGTGGACCGCATCGTCGTAGTCGTGGACCGACCGCCCCATCGGGACCGCCTCGCGGACGCGTCGCTCGCGCTCAGCGTCTTCTAGCGGGAGTTCCGGGCCAAGGTTCGTTGCGGCCATTCCACACCCCACGTCGACGCCGACGATGTTCGGCACGACGCGCTCGCTCAACGGCATCGTAAAGCCGATAGGTGCGCCGGCCCCCCAGTGCGTGTCCGGCATGATTCGAACCGGCTCAGTGAACGCCGGATGGTCGATGAGCGTCTCGATCTGCTCCCGACACCCGCTCTCGACGAGCGATTCGTCGTCGACCATCACCCGTGCTGTGGTGTGTTCGCCCGTCAGTTCGAGTACCATTGGTGTCGTACCGTAGTTGCATGGAGGGTTTGAACCTCACGGTGGCCCGTGGGTGGCTCTCATCCCCGCGAAAGCTCCTAAAACCCACAGCCGAACAGGGCCCGATACACCCAGCCGCTGAAATCTGCCTTCTCAGCCGCTGAGATGGGTTTTCACTCTGTGGGAACACCCTCTCCCTTATATGCCACCGTGGTGCGGAACTCCATATGTGAGGTGACACAGATGTCCTATCAAGCGGCGAACCCCCTGGCAGACGACTTCGAGCTCGAGCTCGGCGGGGCCTGGACCGCATACTGGCTGGCGTTCCTGCGTGTCGTAACCGGCTGGTGGTTCTTCCACGCAGGCGTAACGAAACTCATCGAAGACGGGCTGGCCTACAGCTACGGGCCGATGTATCTCAAGCAGATGACTGGCACGGCACTCGGTCCGATCCCCGTGCTGATGGGCGAACACTTGGGCTGGCTCATTCAGGCGATGGTTCCGCTGGGCGAGACGCTCATCGGGCTGGGACTGATGGTCGGCGCGCTAGTCAGGCTCGCATCCGTGTTCGGGGTCTTCTTCATGTCCCTGTTCTGGATCGGCAACGCGGGCTTCGGCCACGGGCTGGTCAACAGCGACTTCATGGGCCTGCTGCTGTTCATGACGATGATCGTGCTGGCCACCGGTCGCTACTATGGCCTCGACGCGATCATCGAGAAGACCAAACTGGTCAAACGACACCCGAAACTCAGGTACCTGCTCGGCTAAGGAGGTGACCACCAATGCAACAACACACCACCGTCATCGACAAAGCGGCGATGGCACTCAGCGGCGGACTGATGCTGCTGGGAGTCGTTGTCCTCGGCATCGTGGAGATACTGGCGGGTAAGCCCTACAGCGCGGCACCGCTGACGAACGACGCGGGCGAGATCATCGCGACCCCGATGGTCGATCCGACGCTCCGGACCGGGCTGGTCTTGGCCGGCCTCCTAGTCTTGGCCCTGTACGGGGTCTACAGGCTCGTCGCCCCAATGAAGACTGAGACGGCCACGACACAGCAAGAAATCACGGCAGACTGAGCAGTCCTCGTTTTCGCTGTTTTGACCCGACGTGTCGCTCTTATCTACAGAAATGATAGTGGGTGCCGTTCCACCCCACCGATTCCCCACTGACAATGTATTTACTGTGACTATATTAATCAGGTGGGGTAGTTTCTAATTCTGATAGAGCCCACCACAACGCTCATTTCTGTGGTGGTAGTGATTATTATATGCCTTCGCTGGTGGTCCACTACGCTTTTGTTGGGTTACTCGCCGCAACGCTGCTGGGTGCTGCATTCGATAAGCGGTCGTTGCTCCTGTCGATACTCGTCGTCACGTTTCCCGATGTAGACGCGTTCCTCGGTCTCTACTGGCAGGTCGGTCACCGGGCCGCGACGACGAACCTCGTCATCCCGGCGGTGCTGGCGCTCCTCATCGGAGCCGACCTGTACCTGCGCGACAAATCGTATATTAAGCGCCGCTGGGGGGCGTACGGTGTTCGAGTCAGCTGGTTCTGTGTTGTGGTGTATGCGGTGGGTCACGTACTGCTGGACTTGATTACTGGCGGTGCGAACCTCTTCTGGCCGCTGTACGACCAGTTCTATCAGCTCAGCGGCCATCTGGAGCTGTCGAGCCAGCGCGGTATCGTCCAGACGTTCGTCGAGCTACCCGAGCCGCGCGCTCAGACAGCCGGTGGCACCGGTACGGGCGGGAGCGGTGGCTCGACCACGCAGTCGATGGGCAACTCCAGCGAGGTGCAGATGAGTACCGGTATCGACCCCAATCCGGGCCAGCCGGAACCCGAGACTGTCGACCGTGTGTTCCCAATCGCCCGGAGCGGCTGGGAACTGGTCGTCCTCGTCGTCGGGACGCTCGCCACCGCCATCCGTCTGCGCATCGGCCACGACCTCCCGGAGGAGTGATGGGCTGCCGGTCGGCACTGTGGAGCGTTCGCTTTCGAGTCCTTCATATACGCCGTGGCCAACCGGGGAACCATGGGCTTCGAGGTACGCCGACGACTCAGTGTCGCCGACACGGTGACGTTGTTCAACGCCGTCGTCGGGTTCGTCGCCGGAGCCATCGCCTTCACTGACCCCCATCTGGCCGCTCGGCTCATTCTGCTGGCGGTTATCGCTGACGCTATCGACGGGATCGTCGCCCGGAACGGCGACAGTTCGGCGGTCGGCCCGCTGCTCGACTCCGTGACCGACGTGGTTTCGTTCGGTGCGACACCGAGCCTCTTTCTCTACGTGCTGTT
This sequence comes from Haloarcula sp. R1-2, assembly GCF_011627385.1. Lineage (NCBI taxonomy): Archaea > Methanobacteriati > Methanobacteriota > Halobacteria > Halobacteriales > Haloarculaceae > Haloarcula > Haloarcula sp. R1-2. Next base: position 411,243 of record NZ_JAANTG010000001.1, on the reverse strand, counting down.
GACGGACGCCTACGGCGGTATCGAGTCCGCGCACCCGGCCGTGTTCGTCGGCCTCGCGTTGCTCGCTTCCGCGTACGTCGTGTGCTCCATCGTCCGGACCGCCTTCTACTCGACGTACTTCGATTCTCCCGACGAGCGGCCGGGCATGCCGAACACCCTCGGGAGTATCATCATCGCGACAGCGTATCTGGGCGGCATCACGAACCCGCTCGTCCTGAGTGTCGGCGCGCTCGGTCTCTCGCTGGCGATGATCGCGCCCTTCGACTATCCGAAACCCGGTCCCAAACACGCGGTGCCGATGGGCGTCGTGCAGGCGGTGGCCGTCGTCGCGCCGGCTGCGCTGTTCCGGGCCGGCCCGCGGGCGATGCTCGCCATCGCGCTGCTGTTTTTCGCGCTCGGCCCGTGGTTTTACCCCGGAGAGTAAGACGCCAGCAGCTTCAGCCGTTCAGTTCCACTCAGGCTCGTACAACTCTCGATCTTGATCGGTATATCTGGTGCTTTAAAGTCTGTTAATTCCATACATATGTGGTACGGAGTTCAACAGCAGGAATGGAATTCCAGTTCTCTTGGTACCTATATACCCCTCTTCTCTCCGCCGCAGTTTCGCTTCTTATCGCTGGTGTTGGCGTGTACTATCGCGACTGCACGGGGTCTCGATCTCTCGCTTTTTTGATGGTTGCCATCGCCTGGTGGTCGGTGATGTCTGTGATTGAACTCGGGGCGACCGACCTTGCAACGAAGCGCCTCGCACTCAAGCTCATGTATCCCGCAATTGGGGCCGTTCCCGTCGCGTGGCTCCTGTTCGCCATCCAGTACACGGGTCAGACTCGCCTCCCGACCCGCAAAGAGCTGGCGGGCATACTCTTCGGGCCTGTCCTGATGATCTTGCTCGTGTGGACAAACCAATACCACGGGTGGTTCTGGTCCTCAATGGAGCTGGCTTTCCAGGGCTCGCTCCTCGTTTCAGTGACGGAGCGGGGCCCCGCGTTCTGGGCATGGACCGCATACGCGTACGTCGTGATGGCTGTGGGGACCGGCCTCATGCTGAAGCTGGCACTGTTCTCAGGACGCGTCTACCGTACCCAGGCGATCGGACTCAGCCTGGCAGCACTCCTCCCGTGGGGAGGAAACATTCTCTACCTTACCGGCGTCTCGAGCGTATTTGACCTGACCAAGATCGGATTCGTGTTCAGTGGCGTCCTTCTGGGGGGCGCTGTTTTTCGTCGGCAACTGCTTCAAGTCATTCCTGCAGCCCGAGAGATCGCCCGGGACGAGATCGTCGCGTCGATGAAAGAGGCTGTCATCGTCGTCGACGAACGCGACGTTGTCATCGATCTCAATCCACAGGCGAAAGCCATTATCGGGACACCGGGGGCAGCGTGGATCGGCCGGCCACTTGAGGATGTGCTCCCCGGTTTGATTGAGCTCCGTGACTCGCCAACCGACGACATCCCAGACCGTGCCGAAATTACCGTGCCTGTGAATGGCGAAGAGCGAGCATACGAAGTACGACAGACACCGCTGCATCGTGGCTACGGCACAGTCACGGGACAACTGATCACACTCACTGATGTAACCGAGCGCAAACAACGTGAACAACGCATCGAGCGACAGCGACAGCGTCTAGAGGTCGTCAACCGCGTCCTCCGCCACGACATCCGTAACGATATGCAGGTCATTCTGGGGACCACTGAGAACCTCCTCAAATCACAGCAAGCCCAGCCACAACTGAAGCGAATCAAACGGAAAGGAGAGGATATTGTCACATTAAGCGAGCGGGCTCGCGACCTTGAGCGGTTCGTCGGGGACGGCGCAGTCGAAACTACGACCGTCGATCTCAGCGCTGTCGTTGCAGACGTAATAGCTGACCTCGAACGGACGTATCCAGACGTGGAGTTTCGCGTCGAACGGCCGGACCGGGCGGAGGTATCCGCCGTAGATTTGATCGACTCCGCGCTGAGGAACGTTCTGGAAAATGCGGCCGAACACAACGACCAGTCGGTCCCAGAGGTATCGGTGACGGTTATGGGACCCACAGATGACGGGGACGTTACGGTTGCGGTCGCTGATAACGGTCCCGGACTCCCTGACCGAGAGCAGGAGGTGATCGAAACGGGGACAGAAACGGCTCTCAAGCACAGCAACGGGCTGGGTCTCTGGATCGCCTACTGGACTATCACTACCTCCGGCGGAACCATCACGTTTGCCGAGAATACGCCACGAGGTTCGGTCATCACTATTCGCCTGCCATCTGCTTCAGCAGAACAGCCGAAGCCGTGACCGCCACTGTCGCCCCCTCCAGTCAGTAGTTGTGTGTCTCAATAGCGCCACTTCAGTATATCTCAAACCGCTCAGACCGCGTCCTTGATGAACTCCTTCAGGAGGTCGTTGAACGTCTCGGCCTGTTCGACCATCGCCAGATGGGCAGCGTCGGGGACAAACGACACCTCTCCGTCGGGGATCTCGTGAGCCAGTGTCTCGTGATACGCGCGTGGAGTCAGTTTGTCGTGTTCGCCGCAGACAGCCAGCACGGGCACATCGATCTCGCCCAGTCGCTCGCGCACGTCGAAACCGTGACACGTCATGAAGTCGCGGCGGGTTACCGCCTGCCCGACCGTCTCCATCTGCTCGCGGGAGCGAGACGCGGCCTCGTGGTCCGTGTCGTGGAACAGGCGGTCCCGTTCGTGCAGGAACTCGACGGCGCGGTCCCAGTCGTCTGCGAGCCATTCCTGCAGCCCTTCGAACACCGGGAGTTCAGGGCCGGTCCCCAGCAACACTATCGCCTCGGGCGTCCAGTCCCGCTCCAGTGCGACCCACTGGGCGACGGCCCCGCCAAGCGAGTTCCCGATCAGCACGTCCGCGTCTGTCTCCCGCCCCACAGCGACCACGTCGTCCGCGTAGGCGTCGAGCGTCGGGGTCCCAGCCTCGGTGTCGATATCGTCGGAGTCACCGTGCCCTGACAGGTCCAGTGCGACGGCGGGGTGAGCCGGTCCAGATGGCGCGTATTGGTGACCCCACACGCGGTGTGTCGCCCCGCTGCCGTGGACATACAGCGCCGTCGACCCCGATGCCGCAGGCTGTGTCTGTCTGTACGCCGTGCCTCGCCCGTTGTGACTGACCCGTACCATGCGACACCGTTCGGAAGCGGTGTGGATAAAAGGTTGGCGCGCTCAGATGAGGTGTGAACCGCATTCAAGCAACTCTCCTCATTTTTCTGCCGTACGGCGTATTTCGGCGATGAGTTTATATACTTATAGCACTTACTTTTGGTTAGCATGACTTCAGAACAGCAGTTGTTCGACGAGACGCCCCTCCGCCGATTCGAGTACGACGACAGCGTCGTGTTCGCGGCGGACGTGGGACCTGCCGCCGATGCGAGTGTCGATGTGGTCGATGAGACCGTCATCGTCGTCGCTGACGGCCACCAGTACGAACAGGAAATCCCCGCTGACGACGCACGAGCGTTTATCAACCACGGGGTTCTCACTATCGAACTGTCAGACGGGGAGAGATAACTGATGAGACTTACAGTTAAACCACTCAAACAGAAAGACGCCGGCCGTGGCCTCGCGGCTATCGACCGCGCCGCGATGGACGAACTCGAACTCGAGAACGGCGACTACATCGTTCTCGAAGGGAAACAGGACAGCCGCGCAGTCGCCCGGGTCTGGCCCGGTTACCCCGAGGACGAAGGGAACGGCATCGTCCGTATCGACGGGCAGCTCCGCCAGGAAGCTAACGTCGGCATCGACGACCCCGTCAACATCGAAAAGGCCGATGTCAACCCCGCGACATCGGTCACCGTCGCGCTGCCCCAGAACCTCCGGGTTCGGGGCAACGTCGGGCCGATGATTCGCAACAACCTCAGCGGGCAGGCCGTCACGCAGGGCCAGACGGTTCCCGTTAGCTTCGGTCTCGGACCGCTTTCCTCGATGTCCGGCCAGAAGATCCCGCTGAAGATCGCAGAGACCGAGCCCTCCGGCACGGTCGTCGTGACTGACTCCACAGACATTCAGGTCAGCGAGATGCCCGCCGAGCAGGTCCACAGCGGCGAGGGCGCACCTGAAGCGAGCGACACGCCCGATGTGACCTACGAGGACATCGGCGGCCTCGACCGCGAACTCGAACAGGTCCGCGAGATGATCGAGCTGCCGATGCGCCACCCCGAACTGTTCCAACAGCTCGGCATCGAGCCGCCGAAGGGCGTCCTCCTGCACGGCCCGCCCGGCACGGGGAAGACGCTGATGGCCAAGGCCGTCGCCAACGAAATCGACGCGTACTTCACCACTATCTCCGGGCCGGAGATCATGTCGAAGTACTACGGCGAAAGCGAGGAACAACTCCGGGAAGTCTTCGACGAGGCCTCCGAGAACGCCCCCGCTATCGTCTTCATCGACGAGATCGACTCTATCGCCCCGAAGCGCGGCGAGACGCAGGGCGACGTGGAGCGCCGCGTCGTCGCCCAGCTGCTCAGCCTGATGGACGGGCTCGAAGAGCGCGGGCAGGTCATCGTCATCGGCGCAACGAACCGCGTCGACGCCATCGACCCGGCGCTGCGCCGCGGTGGCCGCTTCGACCGCGAGATCGAGATCGGCGTCCCGGACAAGGAGGGCCGCAAGGAGATCCTACAGGTCCACACCCGCGGGATGCCCCTCGCCGAGGAGATCAACATCGAGAACTACGCCGAGAACACCCACGGCTTCGTCGGCGCTGACCTCGCGACCCTCACGAAAGAGAGCGCGATGAACGCCCTGCGGCGCATCCGTCCCGAACTCGACCTCGAATCCGACGAAATCGACGCCGAGGTGCTCGAACGCCTGGAAATCAGCGATAAAGACTTCCGCGAGGCGATGAAGGGCATCGAGCCCTCCGCGCTCCGGGAGGTCTTCGTCGAAGTCCCTGATGTCACCTGGGACTCCGTCGGTGGACTCGAGGACACCAAGGAGCGGCTCCGAGAGACCATCCAGTGGCCGCTGGAGTACGAAGACGTGTTCGAGTCGATGGACCTCGAAGCCGCAAAGGGTGTGCTGATGTACGGTCCGCCCGGCACCGGGAAGACGTTGCTGGCGAAGGCCGTCGCCAACGAAGCCCAGTCCAACTTCATCTCCGTGAAGGGGCCGGAACTCCTGAACAAGTTCGTCGGCGAGTCCGAGAAGGGCGTCCGCGAAGTGTTCAGCAAGGCCCGCGAGAACGCCCCGACTGTGGTGTTCTTCGACGAGATCGACTCCATCGCCGGCGAACGTGGCGGCGGCACGACCGACTCCGGCGTCGGCGAACGCGTCGTCTCCCAGCTCCTGACGGAACTGGACGGCATCGAGGACATGGAGAACGTCGTGGTCGTCGCGACCACGAACCGTCCGGACCTCATCGACGACGCGCTCCTGCGCCCCGGCCGACTCGACAGGCACGTTCACGTGCCCGTCCCGGACGAGGAGGCCCGGCGCGCCATCTTCCACGTCCACACCCGCGACAAGCCGCTGGCCGACGGCGTCGACCTCGACGACCTGGCCAGCCGAACGGACGGCTACGTCGGCGCGGACATCGAAGCGGTCGCCCGCGAGGCGTCCATGGCCGCGACCCGGGAGTTCATCAACAGTGTGGACCCCGAGGATATCGGCGACAGTGTCAGCAACGTCCGCGTGACGATGGACCACTTCGAGCACGCGCTCTCCGAAGTCGGCCCCAGCGTCACCGAGGAGACCCGCGAGCGCTACGACGAGATCGAACAGCGCTTCGACCGGGCTGAACCCGGCGTGACCGACGAAAGCACGGCCAGTCGCACCTTCCAGTAGCGACGGTCGGCACTGACGCCGATTTTTGCGTAATAGAGCGGTTTGCTGGCTGCGTTATTCGTCTGCAACCCTGTCTATCGTGATTTTGAGACACTCATAGGCTTCCTTCGTGGCACCGGACCCGCCGACAGTGACTGGTCCGTCCTCGGTCTCGATGGTGAGTGACCGTTCGGCCGGGTTCTTGCTCGATGCGGGATAGACGAGACTCTGCCGGGCGTTTATGACCGGCCCCGATATCGTTGTTTCAGTTCGGTCCGCAGTCGAGAGTACCCGGGCGCGAGCAGTGATCGGCGTCCCCGCGCGCAGCGCCAGCGCCGACATGAGCACCGCGAACTGAAAGGCAGAGAACGTCCGCGGGAACTCACACACGTCGGCGACGTAGCGTTCCGTCCCCATCAGCCAGTGGCTACCGAGAAACATCGTGAACTGGTCGTGCGCGAGGTTCTTGTTATCGAACTTGGTTGCCTGATATTCTGCAATCGAGTCAGTCAGCATTCCAGAATGCCCAGTGAGTCCACGCTGAGTGTCGGCGGTCACGAGCAACGGGGTGATGTTGCTCTCGATTGTCCTGACCGCTGTTGCGATATCCTCGTACGCGGGCGTCGGTACTGTCTCATCGCCATGGACCAGTAACAACACCAACACATCTCGCTCGATAGCGGCGCTGAGTTGCGGCACAAGCTCCGAGAGAACGGATATTGGTACAGCAACCGTGAGACTCTCCTCGGCACTGTCGATAAGTGATCGTATCGCATCGAGGACTGCCGACTGAGTCCGATGAATCTCCAGCCCCGGTTGTGCCATCATCAGAGGATACACTGCCACGAGTATAAATTGTCCCCTGAATTGGGCGATACCGTCGCTGAGACGGTGGAAGTGTCACCAGTAGGGATGGTCGTGGTGTAACTTCTTTATGTGTGTGTCTCTTCGGAAGGGTGATGAAGTCACAGCCCACCGTCCTGTTCGTCCGTAGTCCGAGCCAGGACAGGGCCGCGATTTCGATGCTTCGGGACAGCGGTCTCACCGTCCACGAGTTCGACGGTGTTCGTGAACTGGAGTGTGCGCTCGGCGAGTACGACACGGATTGTGTCGTCACGAACTGCGAAGTGGAGAACTTGGACGGAACACAGTACCTCGGTGGGCTAACGGTTATCGAACGACTGCGGGAAAGCCATCCCGAACTTCCAGTCGTCCTTTTTGCTGAGGTGACGAACGGAGACATCGCTCGTGAGGCATATAGCCGCGACGTGTTCGGGTACGTTCCGAACACCGTGGCAGACGCCCACCAGCGGCTTCTGGCACAGGTCGACGCCGCCGTCGCGTCCAGTCCGGCCCGTCAACGGGCAAACAAGCGAAAACAGCTCAACGAGGCCGTCCGGCTGGTTAATCAGGCGCTCGTCCGCTCACAGTCACGGATGGATATCGAACGTGACGTCACAGCAGTTCTGGCGGGCACGGCCAGATACAGCGAAGCCTGTACGGTGACCTGTCAGCACGACAGGCCGGTCGTTCGAGCGCTGGGCTCACAGCGAGGCCGCGTTTCCATCGCCGTGCCGGAGCCGTTGCGTCGCGCCGACTCGGAGGACAGACTGGTCGTTGCAGACATCGACCCAGCAACGTTCGCGGACGACACAGACGCACTGGAGACGGACTGCGTCCGCGTGCTCGCTGTGCCACTGGTGTACGATGGGACGTCGTACGGTGTCCTCGGGGTGTACGCCGACCGTGTCGATATCTTCGACATGGAAGAACAGGACACGTTCCGGGAGGTCGGCCACAATATCGCGCTGGCTATCGACGCGAGCCAGACGAAAGACGCGCTCCAGCAGCGGACGACAGAACTGGAACGACAGAAAGAGCGGCTCCGAGAGCTCGCACAGATCATCTCACACGAACTCCGGAACCCGCTTCAGGCAGCGATGGGACGGGTCGAACTCCTCGCCGCTGAACACGCCGCCGAAGAGTTTGACGCCATCCAGCGCAGCCACACCCGTATTTCGTTCCTCATCGACGATCTCATGGAAATCGCGCGACAGGGCGGCAGACAGTACACTGTCGGGCCGGTCGCGCTCTCCGACGTGATGGGGGACGCCTGGACGACGGTCGACACCGATGGGTCGACCATCGAAATCGACTGTACCGAGACGATATTGGCCGATAGCACCCGGCTGTGTCAGCTCGCAGAGAACTTCTTTCGGCTCGCCACGGACCAGGCCGACACCGGGAAGGTAACGATCACGGACACGGCCGATGGGTTCGCCCTCGAACACGACGGCCCTCCGTTGGAGGCGGGAAACGAGGGGCCGTTTGAACTCTACTACGCCACCAATGATGAAGGAGTCGGGCTCCACCTCGCCGTAATTCGGGAAATCGCACACGGTCACGGATGGGAAATCACCCTCTCCAACGAATCGACGGGACGGGTCCGGCTGAATGTAACCGACGTTGAGCGGCCGTCAGCGAAAACCACGTAGGACCCCGCCTCGCCGTACGCGACTCGAAACCGTATTCTGGATTCAGTCCGGAGTTGTGGTATGGATCTTCAGGCTCGGTATCGCGTGCCAGCACTCACTGGCCTGTTGACGGTCGTGTCGCTTGCGCTCGTGTTCGGGGCCGTTCTCGGGGCCATTCCCCAGTCGGCTCTCCCCGCTGCGCCCGCGAGCGTTCTCGGGGCCATTCCCCACGCCAACGCCGTAGTCAGCGCTCTCGCTATCGGAACAATCATCGGCGGTGTCCGGGCCATCCGCCGCGGAAATATCGCTCGACACCGGAAACTGATGCTCTCCTCGTTTGGCCTGTTCGCCCTGTTTCTCGTGCTGTACCTCTACCGGATAACGCTTGTCGGGCCGACGGACTTCACCGGCCCGTCGGTCGTCGAGACCTACTTCTACCTGCCGTTTCTCGCGGTCCACATCTTGCTCGCCATCATCGCCATCCCGGCGGTGTACTACGTCCTGCTGCTGGCTTACACATACCCCGTCTCGGAACTGCCATCGACAAACCATCCGCGAGCCGGAAAGCTGGCCGCAAGCCTGTGGCTCATCTCCTTCTCGATGGGTATCGTTGTGTACGCGATGCTGTATCTGGTCTGGTAAGGATTACTCGCGCTCCGTTCGGAGCAGGCCGAACCACAACATGTCTCGCCACGCGCCGTCGAGATACCACTCCTGACGGTGTGTCCCTTCCTTCGTGAATCCCAGCCGTTCGACCACCGCGACGGAGCGGTCGTTCCCGCCCACGATTTTCGCCGACCACTTTCGGAGCGCCCGCTGGTCGAAGCCATACTTGACCAGCCTGCCCGCCGCCTCAGTGGCGTACCCTTGACCCCAAGCGTCCGGGTCAAGCCAGTATGCCAGTTCGGCTGTGCCGCGCTCCGTGTCGTGGTCCGTCATAGCGACGAGTCCGACCGGCTCCGTCCGCTCCTCGACCGGGCCGGGACTCCCGGCCGGGTCGATACAGACCAGTAGATGGACCGAGTCCTCGTCGGAAAGCGTCTCTTCGTAGTATGTTTCCATCTGGTCGGTGGTCGGCGGGCGGGCGTACGTCCCCAGGCCCCAGACCTGCTCGTTGTGAAAGACGTGCTGTATCCAGTTGAGGTCGTCTCGCTCCGGGGACCGGAGGGCGGTTCGGTCGGTCGCGAGAAAGGACGGCCCTGGCATGGGCAACGCCTCACTCGGAGTGGGCAAAAATGTAGTGCTGTGCAGCACCGACGACGCTAGTCGTCAGCCGGGCTCGATTGGGTCCCGATATCCGGGCGGACAACGTCGCGGTCCGTCGCCTCGCCCTCGATGTCGTAGGGGTATTCGCCGGTGACACAGCCGAGACAGAGGTCAGTCCGGCTCTTGTCCAGCGTTTCCGCGATGGCGTCGATAGAGAGATACGACAGCGAGTCCGCCTCGATTTCGTCGCGGATTTCCTCGACGGACTGATTCCCGGCGATGAGTTCGTCGCGGGAGGCCATGTCGATACCCATGTAACACGGAGCGACGATGGGCGGCGCGCCGATGCGCACGTTGACCTCTTCGGCACCGGCATCCTTCAGCAACTTGATCAGTTGCGTCGAGGTGGTCCCGCGGACGATAGAGTCGTCGATGATGGTGACGCTTTTGCCCTCGATTGTGGACTTGATGGGGTTGAGCTTCAGTCGGACAGCCCGCTCGCGTTCGTCTTGCGTCGGCATGATGAACGTACGGCCGACGTACCGGTTTTTCATCAGCCCTTCGGCGAACTCGATGTCCGAGCCGTCGTCCTGTGCGGCCTCAGCGTATCCGGAGGCGAACGCACGCCCGGAGTCGGGCACCGGCAACACCACGTCCGACTCGACGCCGGACTCTTCCCAGAGTTTCCGACCGAGTTCGCGCCGGACCTCGTAGACGAGGTTCTCGTCGATGGTCGAGTCCGGTCGCGCGAAGTAGACGTGTTCGAAGAAGCAATTGGCCGTGTTCTCCGGTTCGACGAGCTGATAGGTGTCGTAGCCGGTGCCGTCGGCGTGCAGGACGACGAGTTCGCCGGGCTTGACGTCCCGGATCAGTTCGCCGTCGAGCGTATCGATGGCGGCTGATTCGGAGGCGAGGACGTAGCCGTCCTCGAGTTCGCCGATACACAGCGGCCGGTTCCCCTGCGGGTCGCGCACGCCGAGGACCGTCTCGTCGTGCATGATGGTCAAAGAGTACGACCCGTGGATGCGGTTCATCGTCCGCTTGACAGCCCGAACCAGATCCTCCTCGAGGAGATTACGCGCGAGGTCGTGGGCGATGACCTCGGTGTCGCCATCGGACGTAAAGGCGTGGCCGAGGTCAGCCAGTTCGTCGCCGATCTCGTCAGCGTTGACGAGGTTCCCGTTGTGGGACAGTCCCAGCGACCCCGACTTGAACGAGACGGAGAACGGCTGGGCACAGCAGGCGTTGACGCTCCCGGCAGTCGGGTATCGGACGTGGCCGATCCCGTTCGAGCCGTTGAGCGCCTCCAGATCGCCGGGGTCGAATGCGTCACCGACGAGTCCCATTTCGACGTGGCTGTACTGCTGGAACCCGTCGTGGGTGACGATACCGGCCGATTCCTGGCCGCGGTGCTGGAGCGCGTACAAGGAGTAGTAAAGCGGTCGGGCGGCGTCACGGTCCTCCAAAGAGATGCCAACAACGCCGCACTTCTCGTGCATTTGTGTTGAGTGTGTTATTCGCCTGCTTTCGACTGCCACTCGTAGTCACGCCGCTTGGCCGACTTGCCGAAACCGCACGACGAGCAGACCTTCTTTTTCGTGTGATACGACTTTTCACCACACCGTCGACACTTCGTGTGCGTCGTGGTGTTTTTCTTGCCCTGACTCGGAGTTCCTGCGCCAGTCATGGAGTAATTGAGACGACGTTATCGCCGCGTATAATCGTTGTGTCTTCATCCTCGACGACGAGGTTCATGTGTTGGTCGTAGCCAGTGAGTTCCCCCTCGAACAGTTCGCCACCCTTCAGCTGTACGGTGACTGTCTCACCGAGGGACGCTTCGAGTACATCTAGCGGTCGTCCACTCATGTACGGTTTGGATAGTGATGGCCGCTTAAACGTACCGTTTGTCTGATGGCGCGCGAGAGCGTTCAGATATCCTACACGTCAACGCTAAAGGGCGCTTGCTCGGCCGCTCGGACGGCGAAGCCAGCCAGCAGGTCTGCGAGCGCGTCGAGGTCGTCCGGGTCGATGACTTCGACCGGCGTGTGCATGTAGCGGTTCGGCAGGCCGACGTTGACTGACGGAATCCCACCGCGGGAGGTGTAGAAAGCGTCCGCGTCGGTCCCGGTCCGGATACCGGTCGCCTGTAACTGGATGTCAATGTCCTCGGCGTCGCTCGTTTCTCGAAGCGCATCGACGGCGACCGGATGGTTCGCGCTCCCGCGGGCAACGACCGGTCCCTCGCCGAGTTCCACACCCGTCGCGGCTTTGCCCGGCGAGCCCGGTGCGTCCGTTGCGTGCGTCACGTCCGCTGCGATGGCGACATCGGGCGCGAGGTCGAATCCGACCATCTTCGCACCCTGTACGCCGACTTCTTCCTGCACCGTCGAAACAGCGTACACCGTTGCGTCCGCATCTGACTCTGCTGCGCGGCGGAGTCCCTCAGCGGCCGCCCATATGCCGATACGGTTGTCCATCCCCCGTGCAGCGAGGCGGCCGTTCTCCAGTTCACTCAGCGTCTGGACGAATGTCACCGGGTCGCCGCGGTCGACGAGCGATTCTACCTCGTCGCCGTCCACTGCCCCAACGTCGACGTGCTGTTCGGAGATTTCGGGGACTGAATCGTCGTCCGAATCCCGGAGGTGAATCGCAGTCTGTCCCACGACACCCGAAACGGGACCGTCAGCCGTGTGAATAGTGACGTGTTGCCCGCGTGAGACGGTCTTGTCAGAGCCGCCGATGCGGCCCAGTTTGACGAAGCCGTCGTCCGTGAAGTCCCGAACGATGAACCCGATTTCGTCGCCGTGGCCCGCGAGCGCAACGGTCGTGTCGCCGCCCTCGACCTTCGCGACAGCGTTCCCGTAGTCGTCCGTTCGGACCTCGTCGGCGAACTCACTGACGTAGTCGAGCCACACCCGCTGGCTGTCGGCCTCGTATCCAGACGGGCCGGGCGTTGTCAGCAGCGATTCAAGGAACTCTCGTCGTCGTGTGTCCATATGGGGCATAATCGCCCCGTGGTGATGAAATCAACGGACGGCAGACGGTCTACGACCATCCCAGCGTGGTCCCGGTACCGCCACGGCTAAGAGTCGCGGTATCGAACTGTCAGTATGGCAGAATTCACCTTCCTCGAACTGCATCTCGACGGCGCGGAGTTCACTGCGAACGCCCCATTCAGCGCTGCTGACGATGACGACGAATCGGAGCGCAAATCGCGGTGGTCGCGGTCCCAGACGGAAAAAGCGAGCGACGAAACGGGCGCAGAAGGCGGCAGTGGCCCCAGCATCGGTCGCATCGCGCTCGCGGTGCTCGGTGTCGTCGCAGTTGTCGCGCTCGTTCTGCGCCTGTATTTCGGCGGGTCTGCCGCTGATGACGACAGCGACGAAGCGCTGTAGGGCCACGTCTCGTGCCACAGCGAGCAACGAACCGAACGCTAGTGGTCGTTTTCGCAGGGAGAAGGCCTATTTTGTCCCGCCACATTTCAGACGTATGGGATTATACCACAGCGTTCAGGCTGTCGCCAGCGCGACCGGCGACGGCCCCATCGACTGGAGTGCTGTCGCCGACGCCGCGAAGGGTGCCACAGACACGGGTGACCTCACTGTCGAGACGCCCGAACGCGACGGCTACGCGACCGACGTTCGGGACGCACGGGATCGCGTCCGGGAGGTCGGCGAACTTGCCTTTGATCTTCCCGAAACCGTCGAAATCCAGAACCGGCATCACTGGATCGACGCCAACGTCGCCACGTTCAGCCGCGTGATGGAGCCGATAGAACAGCAGGCCGAGTATATGCCCGGCATCGCCCGCGTCGTCAACACCGGATCGATGGCCGTTGCGCTGTCGTTTCTTGGAAACAACGTCTTGGGCCAGTACGACCCCGTCTTGCTCGCGGACAACGACGCCCACGCGCTGTACTTCGTGCGCCCCAACATCAACCGGGTCGCCGACCAGTTGAACGTCGAACGGGACCGCTTCCGCCGCTGGATCGCCTTCCACGAAGTCACGCACGCGGCGGAGTTCGGTGCAGCCCCGTGGCTGTCTGACCACCTCGAAACAGCGATGGAGGACGCCATCGACAACCTCACCGACGGCAACATCGACCGCACAACGCTTGGCGAACTCGATACGACGATGACTGCCGTCGAAGGGTACGCGGAACTGCTGATGGACCGTGCCTTCGACGACGAGTACGACGACCTGCGGCGGAAAGTCGACGAGCGCCGACAGGGACGTGGCCCCATCGCGTCGCTCATGCGCCGACTGCTCGGCCTCGGAATGAAACGCCAGCAGTACGAACGCGGGAAGGCGTTCTTCGACACGGTCGCCGACGCCCGCGGCGTCGCTGCGGCCGGACGCGTCTGGGATTCGCCGGACACCCTCCCCACCGAAGACGAGATAGAGACGCCGACGCTGTGGATCGACCGCGTCGATCCCTGAAAGCGCTACAGCACGCTGCGTGGTCGCACGGAACGGTTATTTTTCCGGTTCTTCTACAGGCCCTTCTATTTTCGCGACGTCGAGGAGGATTTCGCTGTTCGATTCGTCGACAGCGACAACTGTCCCGGCGACGACGAGCTTCGATATCGGCGTCGGGCCGAGAATGACGGCCTGTCCCTCACTGAAATCCTGCACCGAACTCTGGAGGTGGAACCGGGCGCGGCACTTCTCCGGGTCGTGAACGTTCGTGAAATTAATTTCCTCGACGGTGACGTCGACCCGGTCGTAGTCGTGGGCGACGACGACGCTCTCTGCCTCGTCTATCTGCTGGCGGTCGATTGCGTCGAATGCCTCGGACGTCGGCTTGTAGCCACCCGTCGGGCCGGGAATACCTTCGACAAGTCCCAGCGAGGTCAGACTCTGCATCTGGTTCCGTACCGTTCCGGGGTTCCGGTCGATCTCCTCCGCGATTGTCTCGCCGGTAACCGCCTCACCGGTCTGTTGATACCTGTTTACCAGCGTCGTAAGCATCGTTCGCTGGCTGTTGTTCAGATCGATGCTAACCATACCGGAGTGTATCGGGAGCGGCTACTTATCCCATTGGGTTCACTCATTCACCGCCAGTCGCTCTCACGGAGGTGGCTACTCCATGTATCCCAGTTGCTTCAGGCGGTCCTCGACTGCGTCGCCGTCATCGCTTCCGATGGCGTCCTCGATACTGAGCGGGTCACGTTCGCCGATGGCGGGGTCCTCAGGGAACACCGGGAGCACTTCGCCGCGCATATCAGTCGGGATAGCACAGCCGTGGGCGGCCAGCACCGTCGGCGCGATATCGAGAATGCTGATTCTGTCGAGTTCGCCCTGTGGCTCGAAGTCCGGCCCGCTGGCGGCGAAAATGCCGTAGGGTGTGTTCTCGGCCGCCCAGCGGTCGGGGCCGCTCTGGATGGTCCCGCCGCCGATGCCGTCGTTGACGTGGACACCTGGGCGCTGGTCGACAACGACCTCTGGACCGGCGTCGACATAGGGGCCGTTGTACACGTCCTCGCCTCTGTACACGTCAGTGAACAGCGGCCCGTGCTCGTCTTCGACCTCGCTGAGGTCGGCAATCAGCGACTCACGGACCGATTCCACGTCGAATCGGGGATTGATGTACACCGGCCCTTGCCCGCTGGCGACGACCTTCGTCTGTTCCAGGTCGATGGCTTCGAGCTTTCGGTCCCGTTTGACGCCGTCGCGTTGCGGGACGAGTTGCTGGATAGACTCGGGGACGACGCGGGCAAGTATGTCGACCAGTCCAGCCCGCTTTGCGACCGCGAGCAGGTTCTCTCGGTCGAGCCCAATTTGCGTGAGAAGCGCGTCGACGCTCGTATCCCGAACTTGGTAGCCGTTCTCGGCCAGCCACTCGTTGATGTAGAACTCCGTCTGGGTGGCGTCACAGCCGTGGTCGGACATCAGGACGAGGTTCAGGTCCTCGCGGTCGTCGAGTCGGCCGACCCACTCGTCGACGAGCTGCCACGCGCGCAGGCTCGGCTCGTCGTCCCAGAAGAAGTGATGCAGGACGTTCAGATAGAACAGCGTCACATGGACGAAATCGAGGTCCCGCTCGTCCAGTAGCGTCGTCGCGACCTCAAAGCGCTTCTCTAGCAGGTCCAGAATGGCCTCGACCTCCGCGCCGCGCTCGTCGTTCGAGGACAGCAGCGGGTCCGGGTGGACGCTGTAATCGAACCGTGATTCGAGTTCGTCGGCCAGTTCCGGCGGCGAGGTGTAGCCGGAACTGATCGAGCGGTACTCCCCTTCAACGGCGTCCGGGCCGCCGGCAACCACGAGGTCGTCGATGTCCCGCGGGGGGTACATCGTCGGCATATTGACGACGCCAGCCGACTGCCCCTCGTCGTTGAGGTAGTCCCACAGCTCGGCGGTGTCGTAGTCGCCGCCGTTCATCACGGTGATCTCGCCCGCGGCGAGGTCGACGTTCTCGAACCAGAAGACGCCGAACCCGCCGGGGTCCTTACCCGAGGAGTAACACTTCCAGTTCGGGAACGTGACTGGCGGCAGACAGCTCCGCGTCCCCGCCCAGGTGCCGGTGTCCCGCAGCGCGGCCAGGTTCGGGAGCTCGCCGGCCTCGATCCACGGGTCGAGCAGTTCCCAGCTCGCTCCGTCAAGTCCGACGACGAGGGTCTTCGTCATGGTGAGACGGAGACAGGGGAGTCACTAGTCCCTTTCGCACCCTGTCTATGGGAGTGCAACACGACCACCCGACCAAACCGACAACGCGTCACTTTTGAGCGCGCCGCTGGAAGGGCCGGTATGAGCAACCGGTCGGACATCGCACCGGACACCGTCTCGGTCGAGTTGACCGAGGACGGCGTCGTCGTGGAGTACCTCGACGGCCGCCAAGCGTTCTATCACGGCGTCCCAACGGCGGTCGAAGAGCGTATCCAGACAGCCCCGGGGAAAGACACACACGTCCTGATAACCGACAAAACGGAGACATCAGGTATCCTCGTGTACGTCAACGACCTCCGGACGCACGACGACATTCTCGAAGAAACGGGCGTCGGACGGGTCATCCTCGACGACGGCGAGGAAGACGAACTGTTCCCGGGAGTCACGGTCCGGGATAATCAGATGCGGACGGCGGTCGAGGTGGACTACGAGGTGACGAACGGCCGGGTGTTCGTCTTCGAGGAGGACGAACTCGGCGAGCGGAGCTACGAAATCGTCGAGGGGTGAGACTACGGTGGGACAGGCGCGACTGCGGGGCGAGGACCGTTACTGGATGTAGGACGGGTCTTCGTCGTCACAGTTCTCCTCGTGCTGGCGCGCGTCGCTCTGGTCGTCGAACATCAGGCCACAGGTCTCGCACTTGTACCACGTGACCTCGTCTCGCTCGGTCTGGACAACCATATCAGAGACTCGAATTGCCGCCCGTATATTATTTTCCCGCAACACAACGGGAACCCTCAAGGGAGTCGGATTGCAAGAAGGCGGCATGAGCGGGTCCACTGAGGCCGGTGTCGAACTCACCGTCGAGGGTGCGAACAAGCGCGACGCCGGGCGCGGTATCGCACGACTGCCGGAGTCCGCACGGACTGAATTGGGCGTGCTGAGCGGGTCGCCCGTCATCATCGACGGGGATGACATGACTGTCGTGAAAGTCTGGCCGGCTGACGATGACGGCTCGTTTGTCCGTATCGATTCGGACACTCGGGCGAACGCCGGCGTCAACATCGGCGACACTGTCACAGTAACAAGCGGGTCGGTCTCAGAGGCCACCGAAATCGCCGTCCAGCCGGTCGAACCGATGCCGGGGAGCGAGGACTATGAGAGTCTGGTCAGGAAGCGTCTCGTCGACCAGATTGTTCAGGCCGACGAACGGACGCACATCGATGGATTGGGGACCTTCCTCGTCCGCAAAACGTCTCCGTCGGGGCCGGTCCGGGTTACCGACGCGACAGCGGTGACCGTGCTGCCGGGACTCGACGGCGGCAGCGGCGCGGGCCAGTCGTCATCCGACGAGGCAACAACAACGAACACGCCGACCGCCGAAACAGAGTCCGGGGTGAGCTACGAGGACATCGGCGGCCTCGACGAGGAACTGGACCGCATCCGCGAGATGATAGAGATGCCGCTCTCGGAGCCCGAGGAGTTCCGCCGTCTGGGTATCGACCCGCCAAGCGGGGTCCTGCTGCACGGCCCGCCCGGGACGGGGAAGACCCTCATCGCCCGCGCCGTCGCCAACGAGGTCGACGCCTACTTCGACACCATCTCGGGCCCCGAAATCGTCTCGAAATACAAGGGCGAAAGCGAGGAACGGCTCCGCGAGGCCTTCGAGAAAGCCGAAGCGAACGCGCCGGCCATCCTCTTCGTCGACGAGATCGACTCCATCGCCGGCTCCCGGGACGAGGACGCCGACATGGAGAACCGGGTCGTCGCCCAGTTGCTTACGCTGATGGACGGCCTCGAAGACCGGGGCCGCGTCGTCGTCATTGGCGCGACGAACCGCGTCGACGCCATCGACCCGGCGCTGCGCCGCGGTGGCCGCTTCGACCGCGAAATCGAGGTCGGCGTCCCCGGCGAGCACGGCCGCCGCGAGATTATGGACGTCCACACGCGGGACATGCCGCTGCACGACGACGTGGATCTGGACCGGATCGCCGCACAGACCCACGGCTTCGTCGGGGCTGACCTCGCGTCGTTGACCACTGAAGCCGCGATGGCCGCGCTCCGGACCGACCGCGATGATGGCGATGTCCATCAGGACGACTTCGAGACCGCGCTTGCAACGGTCGACCCCAGTGCGATGCGGGAGTACGTCGCCGAGTCGCCGACGGCGACCTTCGACGATGTGGGCGGGCTGGCCGAGGTCAAGCAGACGCTGACCGAGACCATCGAGTGGCCGCTGTCGTACGGTGAACTGTTCACCGCGACCAACACCGACCCGCCAAGCGGCATTCTACTCTATGGCCCGCCGGGGACCGGCAAAACCCTGCTCGCTCGGGCCGTCGCCGGCGAGAGCGACGTGAACTTCATCCACGTCGCCGGCCCCGAAATCATGGACCGCTACGTCGGCGAGAGCGAGGAAGCGGTCCGGGAACTGTTCGAACGCGCCCGCCAGACCGCGCCGAGCATCATCTTCCTCGACGAGATAGACGCCATCGCCAGCCACCGCGGTCAGGGCAACGAAGTCACCGAGCGCGTCGTCTCCCAGCTACTCGCTGAACTCGACGGCATCACCGAGAACCCCAATCTGGTCGTACTGGCTGCGACTAACCGCCGGGACATGATCGACGATGCGCTCCTGCGACCAGGTCGCCTCGAACAGCACGTCGAGGTCCCGAACCCCGACCGTGACGCCCGCGAGGAGATTCTTTCCGTCCACACCGCCGGGAAGCCACTCGCCGCTGACACCGATATCGAGGACCTTGCCGAGAAGACCGACGGCTTCTCTGGCGCAGAGCTGGAGGCCGTCGTCCGCGAAGCGTCAATGCTGGCTATTCGGGAGGTCGCGTCCGCCTACGGACCAGAAGAAGCCACCGAGAACGCTGAGGAAGTGGAGATCACACCAGCACACTTCAGCGAAGCGCTTGAACGGGAACGCACGCGGTAGCTCGCGTGGCTCGCTGGGAATCTTGGTCGGACTATCCGCTGAGCGGGAGCGCTTCGTCGGTAGTATCCGAAAGGCGAGGAGAGGCGAAAGGGTCGACTCCGGGAGAGGAGTGAAAAGGCTGTCCGGACAGCCTTGGCGGACGAGCGACGCCGAGTGGCCGAGCAGCGAGACGGGCGTTAGCGCCGGCATCGACGTGAAAAGCGCCTTGCCGGCAGGTACTCGTAGCGAGTGCACAGGCAAAAAAGGCCCGGTGTCGGGTTCCGGCTACGCGTCGTCGTCGGGCGACTCATCAGTCGGTTCGGGAGTTGGTTCCTGCTGTGGGTCGCTACTGCCGTCGTCGCCGTCTTCTATGGCCGATTCAGACGTGCCACGTCGGCCCAGCAGCGGGAGCGACCGACCGCGGAGGAGTCGGCGGCCGCCGACGACTGGGACAGCGAGGACGACGAGCCACGGCGCGAGACTCGCGGCGGTCACCAGCAACCCACGAGTGAACACGTACACGTCGGTCACTGACGAGAGGAACGCAGCGACAAGCGACCGCTCGTGGTACGGCACTTGCTGGGCCGACGGCTCGGGCGCTGGCTCATGGATCTCGACGCGCAGCGTCGAATAGGCGACCCGCTGTTCGAGCGAGCGCTTCTGTGCTTCGAGGCGTTCGATGTCGCTCTGGACCGACGACAGTTCTTCCTCGATGCGGAGCAGTTCCGCCGTGCTGTTGGCCTGTTCGTAGAAGGTCCGCAGTCGGTCGCGGCGCTCCCGGAGGTTGGTCAATCGCGCTTCGAGGTCAACCAGTTTGTCGGTCACGTCTTTCGTCGTTGTTTCCTCGGAGCGGACCGTTCCCTGCTTGCTCACCATCGACTGCGTCGGCTCGTACTCCTCGCTTGGCACTCTGATGACGATGTAGCCGGTGTACCACGTCTCGCCGTCGTCACGGTGGAGTTCGCGGTTCGAGTCGCTCACGTATCCGCCGGACGTGCGAGCGCGAGCGGCGATTGCATTGGCTGTCGCGGAGTAGTTCTCCACTTCGACCACCATCCGTCCGTTGCGAATGATTGCCCGGTCGGCCGCCGCGTCGCCGGCCTGAATGTTTTCGCTATCGCCAGCGCTCGCCTTGGAATCCGCTTCGACGGGCTGACTCGACCCGTCGCCGCCGCTGGACATCTGTGCGCCATCGCCGCCGCCCTGTGCCTCGCCCGCATCGCCACTTCCGCCCATGCCGGTACAGCCGGCCAGCAAGAGGAGACCGACGACAGCGAGGACCCTGATTCGGGAAGCCATACGGGACGGACTCGTTCTGAGAGCAGTATAATGACGGCGAACGCTCAAAAACCGCTTTTTGTCAAACAGCGACTGCAGTTACGGCCAGTCCGTCCGGCGGTCAGCAAGCGCCGGGAATTCCTCGCGGACCTGCTCGACGCGAGCCGGGTCGAGAGTGGCAGTTACCAGTGCCGGGTGGTCGTCGGCGCTGGCAAGCGTCGTTCCCCATGGGTCGTACACCGTCGACCGACCCAGCAGTTCCGCGTCCTCGAACTGTCCGACGCCGTTCGCAGCGGCGACGTACAGTTGGTTCTCGACGGCACGGGCGCGGCCGAACAGTTTCCAGTGTTCGACGCGCGGATACGGCCACGCGCTCGGGACAAGCGTCAGCGTCACGCCCTCGTCAACGAGATGGCGGTATAACTCCGGGAACCGGAGGTCGTAACAGGTGGTGACTCCGATGGTGAATTCCTCGAAGTCGACAGTCGGAACCGTCTCACCCGGCTCCAGTAACTGGGATTCCGCAGAGTCGTAGCCGAACAAATGGTGTTTCCGGTACACCGCCCGGCGCTCCCCGTCGCGGTCGAAGAATACAGCAGTATTGGCCAGCCCCTCATCCGCGGGCACGTCGAACCCGCTGTCAGCGCTGGCCGCGAGGTCCTCGACGACGCTGCCGGCCAGCACCGCCACGTCGTGGTCCGCGGCGACGCTGCGAATCTGGCTGAGCGTCTCGCCGTTCAGTCCCTCCGCCTCGCGAGCGTAGCGGTCGAAGGCGAAGTACCCGATGTTGAACAGTTCCGGGAGCACAACGAGGTCCGCGCCCTCCGCGGCCGCGTCCCTGATGGCGGTCGTCGCGCGACTGACGTTCACGGTCACCGAATCCGACGATACGTCTATCTGGGCAAGCGTGAGCCTCATACTTCGACTTCGAGGTCGTCCCGCAGCGCCTGTTCGAGGTTTTGCATCTCATCGTCGAGGTTCCGCTTGAAAAACCGCTCGACGCCGGGGAGTTTGCCGTCGACGATGAACCGGTTCGTCAGTTTCGTCCCGCCGTCGGCCGTCTCTTCGAGTTCGTGCTCGCCCTGGACGGTCATCACCTTCGAGCGACCGATGAAGCGGGCGTACTCCGGGCGGCGCTGTTCGACATCCTCAGTTTTTACCGTCATTGTCTGACTGACCACCGGAATTGGGAGCTCAATCGACCAGTTTGCGTGTGTGTCGTCGATGATTTCCCAGTCAGTGACGACGCTAATTGGCCGGGCCCGTTTATCCGGGTCGGTGATGAATTCCCAGACACGTTCCGGTGTGGCCGGCACAGTCATCGTTCGTTCGACCCGGACAGTCATGGAAGGTACTGAGGACTACTGGCCGATGAATCCACCGATTGTCACAGTGCGTAAAACCCGACGGGGGCTATCCGGTCGGCGTGACGCGCCACGTCGTCGACCGCGCTCGGCCCCACTTCTCGATTTCGACTTCGTCGGCCTCTTCAGCTAAGCGTGGCAGCCGCGCTCCCACTTGCTTCGAGGAGAGGCCGAGCTGCTCAGCGATGTTCTTCGCGCGGAAGTAGCTCTCTCCACGCGAGACGCTGTCCCGGAGATATTCGAGAATGCGTCGGTCTTCCTCGCTGTAATCGGCCATACAAGAGATACGGTCTCTGCGTTTTTAACGGTTCCCTTCACAGTCTTGCGGCTGATACCAGTATCAGGCGTCGTAGGCGTGGATCGCCACGATTGCCACGGCCGCGGCCAGCATCGCAAGCCCGAACGCGCCGCCAGATGTCACGAGCAGGTTCCCCGTCTCAAGTTCCTGTGCGTGCAGAATCGCGTAGTTATAGCTGTTTGTTGCTGTGACCACGGCCGCGCCGACAGAGACGAGCCCGAACAGCAGGGCCAGGCCCGTCCCCATGTCGCTTTTGGACGCCTTGGAACTCATGTACGACGCTTTCGGTGTTGCCCACTTAGTTCATTCGGGCTGGAGCCACAGGACATATACCTCCCCATGGGAGATGGATGTGCAACTATGGGTCGGTTGAAAATAGTTGGCGTGCTGGTTGTCGCAGTCGCTGCTGTCGCGGGGGGCAGCGTCGCACTCGGCGTCCTGGGCACGCCCAGTGTCGCGTCGGTGGACAATCACTTCGCAGGTGTCTCGAACCAGACGACTACCGTGGCGACGGACCTGACCGTGACCAATCCCAACCCGGTCGGCGTCCAGCTGGGCGGCGTCGGACTCAATTACACGGTCTCAATGAACGGCGTAGAGATGGCACAGGGCGACAGGCAGGGCATCGGTCTCGGCACCGGCAACTCGACGCTACAGTTCACCACCGACATGCAAAACGACCGTATCCCGCCGTGGTGGGTCACTCACATCGACAACGGCGAGACGACGACAGTAGGTATCGACGCCACCGTCACGTCCTCGATGCTCGGCGGACAGTCAGTGTCCGTTACTCAGGAACGAACTATCGAGACGGACCTCCTCAGCCAGTTCAACTCCACCGAGACGCGGCCCGTTGAGGCAGACCAGCCGCTCGTGTCGGACCCCGTCCTCTACATCAACGAGACCCGCGGCGCGTGGGACCAGGAGAACCTCACCCAGTCCGAGACACCACTGAACCTTGCCTTCGACGTGTACAACCCAAAGCCGTACCCTTACACAATCACCAAAGTCGGCTGCACCATTCGGATGAACGACGTGACCGTCGGCGAGGGCGAAACGGATCGTGGCTACGTCCTCAACCCAGGCGAGAAGACGACACTCGAAGCGAACACCGCTATCCAGAACGAGAATCTAGACCGCTGGTGGGTGACCCATCTCCAGCGAAATCGACAGACAGACCTCTACAGGCGGAGCAGGCCGAGTACCTCGGGGCTTGACCCCGAGGGTGAAGGCCGTAAGCCCCGTTAAACGTGTTCCGTTCGCTCGATATACTGCTCAATCGTGTCGGTCGAAACATCACCCGCCGTCCCCACGTAGTACGATTCCTCCCAGAACCCACCTCCCCACAGATACTCCTTCAAGTACGACTCGTGCTGTTCCCACATCTCCCGCGCCGTGATGCTCTTGACCGTTCGCACAATCTCGCTCGGCGCATGCTTCGGGTGGGCTGACAGGAACAGGTGTACGTGGTCGGGTGAGATGTGGAGCGACAGTATCTCGTAGCCGTACTCGTCGCACATGGCACGGAAACTCGCTTCCAGCGAACCCTCGATTGGTTCGAGAATGGTGTGGCGGTACTTCGGACACCACACGAAGTGGTAGTTAATCTTGTACACCGTGTGGTTCGACCGCTTCTCGCCCATACATACCAATACAACGACCAATCGAAAGTATTCTCTGAAGTGACTCACAGACTACCACAAGTGAACTTTTAACTGTGGAAGAACAAGGGGTAGACGTGACGAAACAACTCAAGGTATCCGACACCGTGTACGACGACCTTGACGAACTCAAGGACGAGGAGGGCCACACGAGTTTCGACAGCGTACTCCGCACGCTCCTCCTCCACTACCGTCACGTCCAACCCAACGAGCAGGAATGACCGACTCACAGGCTCTCGTCAAGACGCTGGACTTCCAACTCGACATCCAGAGTGACAACGAGAGCCTGCTGTACGACGCCACCCTCGAAGCGCGGTCGGTGTACAACGAAACCATCCGTCTCGCCAAGCAAGGCGTCGACTGGGACGCGATTCCCGACCGTGTAGCCGACGACGCCAACCTCGTGAAAAACACGACACAGCGCGTCGTCGCCAAAGCACTCGGCGCGATGGAGAACTACTACGAGTACGACGACTTCGGCAAACCCAGTCACACCAAGGACGGCGCGTACCCCCTCCGAGCGAACTACGAGGAGGGGTACAACCTGTCGCTCACCGACGACGGCGACGTGGCGTTCCGCATCAGCGCGAAGCCGTACAAGCACGTCACGGGCGTCCTCAAAGGGAGTGACGCCAACCTCGACATTCTCCAGACCGCACTCGAAAGCGATGAGTGGAAGATTGGGACGGCGGAAGCCCTGTTCCACAACGACAACGCTGAGTTGCACGTCAACGTCACCAACACCGAACAGACCGTTCGAGACAAGCAGGACTCGCGGACGGTCGTCGGTGTGGACGTGAACGAAGACAACGTGGCTCTCACCGCTCTCTCCGAGGATGGCATTGAGGACTCGTTGGTTATTGACTTCCCCGAAATCAAGTTCGAGCGCCACCGCTACTTCACGATGCGGAAGCGCGTCCAGAACGCGGGGAAAGACAGCATCCACGACACGCTGGAAGGGCGTGAGGAACGGTTCGTCCGTGACCGACTCCACAAGGTGTCTCGACACATCGTGGAGTGGAGTCGTCAGTTCGAGAAGCCGTGCATCGTCTTTGAAGACCTCAAAGAGATGCGCGACAGTATCGACTACGGCACGCGGATGAACCGACGCTTGCACCACCTTCCGTTCCGCGCCCTCCAGTTCTATACGTCGTACAAGGCGTCGTTCGAGGGTATCCCGATAGCGTGGATTAACCCCGAGTACACGAGCCAACGGTGTCCGATGTGCGGACACACGGAACGTGCGAACCGTAACAAGAAACGGTTCAATTGTTGGGACTGTGGGCATCAAGACCACAGCGACCGTGGTGCAAGCGTCAACATCGCCGTGAAAGGCGTGAAGAAACTCGATTGGAATGTGCCTGCTCTCAACAGCCTTCCCGTTGTTCGGAAGGTGCGACGGCGGGCATCGGGGGCCGTGGACGCCCCGACCGTGACCCAACCGACCGTTCGAGGCTATCAGGCCGATGGTCGGATGGGAGTGTCCGACTAAACCACGGGAAGCCTCGGGGCTTGACCCCGAGGCGGTTCACCTCGTGCTTGAGGGCGACAACGAGCAGTTCAGAGTTGACCTAGACTCTATTGACTACCAGCAGGAGATAGAGACAGATATCTTCGGCACCAAGGCGCAGCACCCGACCGGTGATGGGACTGCTGACGACTCCAGCAATGGGTCCGACCGTTCGACAGCCGACAGCGCGACTGCAACCCCAACACCCGCGGAAACCGAAACAGACGGCGGATTACTGGACGGTGGGGACACAGAGACGGATGACGGCCTGCTCGACGACGGAGAGACGGAAACGGAAACCACGACGACGACCGAGACACCCACAGCGACCCCGACGGAGACGGCCACGCCGACTGAAACCGAGACAGACGATGGCGGTCTCCTCGGGTAGCCGATAGTAGTCTGCTCCCTCAGTTCTCGACACAGAGTGTCCCCGTGTCATCGACTGATACCGTATAGCCACAGTACTGGAACAGCATCGGTAACTCCTCTGACGGGGCATCCAGCACCGCGTCCAGTCGTTCACCGTCAACGACCATCTCAAGGCTCCCAAGTTGTGTAGGGTGGCAGTCCTCAAGTGCCGCGATGGTCTCTTTGACGGCGATATGAATGGGTGTCGATGGGTCGACAGGCCGCTTCATACTGGACCATTCACGATGTCCGATGAAAGGTGCAGGTGTTTTTCACAGCAACCGATCGTGGTAGTGAAACTGCCAAATTACGTGGTAGAGTCGGAAAACAGGACTGTCGCTGCGAACCGCAACTGCGGGCAGCGGGAGCCGCCTCACTCGATTGTCGTGTGCTCGGACTCCTCGTTGAGCGCGAGGTTCGTCGCGATCTCTGCGCTCCGGACCGCGAACTCGGCGGTCTGCTGGAGGCTGACAAGCACTTCACGCACTTCCAGTAGCGCCTCGTTGTCCATCTCCGGCAGGTCGTCGAGGATTTCGTGTTCCTTGTCGCCGATATCCTTGTACAGTTCTCGGACCTGAATCGCGGTGTCGTAGTTACGGTCGACAGCCGCCTGCACCGCCAGCTCGGTGATGTCGTTGACCTGGTCGGTAAACTCGCGGATGCGGCGCATCGTGGAGCTGTCGACGTTGAGCGAGTGGTCCTCGGTCTCCAGGGCGATCTCGGCGATGTCCTCGGCGTTGTCCGCCGTCAGTTCGAGGTTCTTCGCAATCGACCGATAGCCGATGAGCGGGAAGCCGTCGTTGAGGCCGATGGCCCGCGCAAGGTTGGGGTTCTGGTAGGCCGTGAAGATGAGCCGTAGCAGGAGGACGAATATCTTGTTGGCCTGTCGCTCACGGTTGAGCGCCCGCTGCGCGAGGTCGGGGTTGCCGTGGGCGAGGGACTTCACCGCTTCATTGCGCATCGTCGAGCCGGTGGATTCCAGCCGTTCGAGAAGGTTGTTGAGCGTGAAGTCTTCCGGGTCGACGGAACAGCGAATCGCGATCCGGTCCGGCGTTTCTTCGATGACGCCGAGGCCCATCAGCTGGGTTTCGGCGTTGTAGACGGCGTTGATGTGGGACGATTCTAGCGTCTCGCCTTCTGGGGCTTCGACGTGGATGACGCGCCGACCGAGCACATACTGGGCGACGATAGCCCGCTCGACGGACGCGGCATCGAGATTCTCCGCGTGGATGATAGCCTCTGATTCCTCGGTCTGGACGGACTCGGGCATGACTGTCAGCGTGCCTTTGCCGCCCATCCGCAGTGACACTTCGTCGCCTTTCTCGACATCGTGCGCACTGGCCCACTCCGCCGGCAACGTCATCGCGAGTGTCGACGGTCCCAATCGCTGGACTTTCCGGGTTTCCATATGTCCTTTGTGGGGCGTGAGATACCTTAATCTTGACTATACATGATAAAATGCCGGGAGCGATATATCATGGCTTGCTGTCATCGGCTGTAGGAGTTTCAGACGACTTCGACGAGTCTGCGTTCGTGCCTCCCGACGCGGACCCGCAGCCAGCCGCGCAGTTCCGCGTCTAATTCCGGGTCGCCGGTGTCGACACGGAGCGTGCCGATACCGTCTAGTTTCCGCCGCGAGGCGACCACTTCGAGGTCACACTGCCTGATGACCGCCGGCGATAGCTGCTGGTTCCCCCGACCGAACACGAACCCCTGCCCGCCGATAGGCGAAACGACGATGACATTTCGGTCACCAAGGGCGTCGAGGATGTCCGACTCGGCGGCGTCGCGGGCGAGCACCTCTCCGTCGCGCCATACGTCTACACCAAGCGTCGTTCCATCAAACCCCAGTTCCTCTTTGATAGCGCCAACAGTACTCCCCGGTCCAAGGACGTAGGTCACATCCGGGTCAGCGGCATTGGCGACGCTCTCGGCGAGGGATTCGACACTGCCGCCGCCCAGCTGCTTGGCTGACTGGCGCTGGTCTGCGACTGGGACCTCCGCGACGGCCCGGAGTTCGGTGACCACTTCCCCGCCTCTGAAGGCGTCCTCGTCGATATCGTTGACCTCCGCGCGCTCTGTCTCGGAGAAGCGGGCCACGATGCGCCCGGCCGCACGTGGCGACACGCCGAACACGGAGGAGTACACCTTAACACCGGCCGGGACGCCCAGAATCGGGATAGCCGCGTCCAAGTCGTCGAGGGTCGTCGCCACGTCGACAGCCGTGCCGTCGCCACCGACGAACAGAATCACGTCCGCATCCGCCTCGACGAACGCTCGAACCGCATCTCGGGTGTCCTCGCTGCCTGTCTCATCAGCGCTCGCCGGAGTGCCAACGACCGTCGGATCGAAGCCCGCCTCACGAGCGAGACGCTCTCCCATCGGGTCGCCGTACGTGAGCAGTTCCACGTCCGTCCCGACCTCGGCGAGTGAGGCAAGCGCTGTCCGTGCGCGGTCCGGTGCGCGTTGCTCCGCGCCGCGGCGGCGCGCTTCCGCGACTTTCCCGTCAGTGCCTTTGAGGCCGACGCGGCCGCCCATGCCGGCAATGGGGTTGACCACGACACCGATTCGTCGCATTCAGCGTCACTACGCGACCCCGCGGCAAAAGAGGCCCGGGAGCGTGCCTTTCAAGCCACCCCACGCAGAACGCACAGCTATGTCAGTCGTACTCCAGAGCGGCGTTCAGACAGGGATTATCAACGCGTCCGGCGCGGCCATCACGCTCGGTGGCCTGCTGCTTACGTTTCTCTGGCTGAACCACCTCTACCGGTAGTCACTCTGCCGTCGGTGACTCAACGCGTTCGCTGAACCACGCAGCCGCCTCCTCGACTAACTCCTCCTCTGTCCCTTCGAACCGGACGGTCACGTGCTCGCCCGGATAGCTCCCGACCTTAACCGGGAACTGCTCCTGTACCTCTGCCAGTCGGTCAAGGAGTGCGCTCTCGGGCTCAGCGGCGTCGACGGTGTGAACGTACCGCTGCTCGCCGGCGAACTCTTCTGCGACCTCCTCGAACATCCGCTTCATTTCGCCCGGCACGCCCGGCAAGACATAGCAGCTCTCGACGACACAACCGGGCGCGACCCCCTCGTGGTTGGGCAAGACACGGGACCCCTCCGGTACCTCGCCCGTTCCGTCGGTCAGGTCGTCGCGCGTGTACCCGCCGTGTTCCTCCAGCCACGCAATGGCGTCCTCGCTCTCGACGACATCCCGTCCGAACGCCGCGGCGACGGCTTCGATTGTTTTGTCGTCGTGCGTCGGTCCAAGGCCGCCGGTGACGATGACGGCGTCGAACTCCGCGTGATACTCGTTGACCACGCGGGCAATGTCCGAGATCTCGTCGGGGACGACCGTCGTCCGACCGACGGTGACGCCACGCTCCGCGAGTTGTTGTCCAAGCCACGCAGCGTTTGTGTTGACCGTCTCGCCACTGAGCAGTTCGTCTCCGACGGTGACTACCGCGACGCGCATACCGCCTGATTGGACTGGCAGACACAAATACTGTCGGTCATAGAACGTAGTAACTGTGTATCCGTTGAATCGGAGAGAAATGCTCCGTCAGGGATTTGAACCCTAGTCATCACCGTGAGAGGGTGATATGATTGGCCGGACTACACCAACGGAGCGTACACAAGTTCGTAGCGAGGAGATACGTATAATCATTGCGTTTCAGCCCCGCCCTGTGCTGGTTTATCATGCTGTCAGCTGTAACTATTCCCAGATATCTGCGGTAGCGAAACGCGACACAGGCGTACAGCCGCCAGTATCACTCGTCGTCGAACGGTGACCCTGCGGCGTCGGGTTCCTGACCAGCGAGACTGATGATGTTCTCGCGGCCGACTCTGAGCTTCGAGATGTCGCCGTCGTCTTCCATGTCAGAGAGGAGCATACTCACCTTCGACTTCGACCAGTCGGTGCTGTCGACGATGTCGACCTGCTTCATCCGGCCACCGTTTTCCTCCAGCAGTTTGCGGACGCGGTCGCTGTCGGTGAGCAGTTCCTCGTCGGGGACTGCCGGTTCGTCAGGGGTGTCGGTGTCCGCCATTGCATCGCCCGAGGAAGCCGTCGATGGCTGCTCAGTGCCGCCTGTGGCCGACGCCGTCGCAGCGGGTGGTTCGTCATCGTCGGTTCCCAACACTCCTCCCAGCGCGCCGGACCGCCACGCGGCCACACCACCGGCGACGACAATGAGACCGACGATGGCGGTCGGGAGCATCCACGATGGCCCGCCGGCGGCCTCGGCAGGTGTGTCATCGTCCGCCGTGGTGCGCTGCTCAGCACTAGTGCTCTGCCCGGTTTCGCGCGGCTGCAGTTCCACGTAGGGCCGACGGTCGTTGAACGACTGCTCGCCGTTCCACGTGACGCTCTCGCTGTTTTCGAGCGAGTCCGGGGCGCTCTGTGAGGCGGGGGCCGGCTGGACATCGGCGAATGCTAGCTCGGGGCCGCGCTCGAAGACGAACGACTGGCTCGGCCCGATGTAGAACCCGCCGTCGAACACGTCGCTGACCACGACTGCGTCGCCCTCAACGACCGCGAAGTTACGCCAGCGGAACGACATCCGCACGGTTCCAGTGTTCTGGAGCGGGTCGACCGTCGCCGACCGGTCGTAGTTGGTCGCACTCATGTTCCGGCCAGTCACGTTCGTCCCGTACTGTGTCAGCAGCGTCGACTGCTCGACGAAATTCTGGTACAGTGGCTGCTCCGACTGCTCGAACTCCCGGGCAAACTCCTCGAACTGCTGTTGTTCAGTGTCGTTTGCAAGCGGCGTCCGGTAGAGGATGGCCCACTTCGCCGACCCGTTCTGATACAGCGTGACCTGAAACGTCGTCCGGTCGAACCTGTCGGGCGTCTGGACGCCAATGCTCTCGTCGGCCGGCTGTGACATCGCCAGTGGCGCGGCACCGCTTCCCAGCAGGAGAGCCAGCACGAGACTGGCGACGACCAGGCGTACCATCTGTCGTATATCATCGATGGACCGCATAAAAGCGCTGTGAATAGCACCGTTCTCCGTCGATGTCGGGCCGATATCCGGTGGTTTCTCGATACGGTTTCGGCTCAAAGCATTGGTGACCCAAGTCGGTGTCGTGCGCTGTGCGGGCGCTCGATCACCCGGCCGTCACTGGGTTCGAAGTGGCTCCCATCGGCAATCTGTCCCGTGGTATCAATCGTCTCTCGCTTGATACGTGACCATGGGAGGGGACGATTCCTGTTTTGACACCGGTGTCTTGGCTTCTACACCGGTATTTCGCACGAATTTCCGGTGGGTTATTTAGACAGGAGGGTCCAACGAAGGGTAACCTATGGGAATTGCTGAGTTCGCAAGAGACGGCCGTGTTGTGATGGGTGACCGGCCGGGGGCAGCAGTGGTGGCCGCTGTAAGTGGCTTCCTCCTGCTGGATTTAGTTGCAAAGCTCGCTGGGACAACCGTGTTCTTCCTCGGAGCCAAGTTACTGGGTGGGTCTCTCACCGTGAGTTCGTTGCTCTCAATGGTGGTGGACGGACTGCTCGTCGGACTGGCGGTCGGACTCGCCGGCATCGGCCTGTCGATGACATACAGCATCCTCGACTTCGCCAACTTCGCACACGGGGACACTGTGACCGTCGGGGCGTTCCTGGGGTGGGTCGCCGCGTACATCACCGCCGGCCTCGGGACTGGAGCCCCGATCTCGGAACTGTTCATGCTCAATTCGGGGCGGCAATTGAGCACCGTTTCGACGTTCCTTCCGGTGCTTCTCGGGCTTGTCGTCGCCGGCGTCGGGTCGATCGGTATCGTGTTACTCATCGACCGACTCACCTATCGCCCCATGCGCGATACGGACAACATCTCCTTGCTGATTGCGTCAATCGGTGTCGCACTCGCGTTGCGCTACCTCATCGCGTTCGTCTTCGGCACACAGACCAGTGGGGTCGCAAGCGGCGGGCTCCGGGTGACGCTGTTCTCGATGATCTCAGTCACTGACAACGAAATCACCCTGCTGGTGGTGTCGGTCCTGTTGATGCTCGGCGTCCACCTGCTGCTACAGCGGACGAAGCTCGGCAAAGCAATGCGGGCGATGGCCGACAACGAGGACCTCGCACGCGTGACCGGGATTCCGACCGAACGCGTGATTCGACTTACCTGGATTCTCGGTGGCGGCCTGGCAGGCATCGGTGGCTACCTGCTCGTGTTGGAAAGCGGCACGATATCATTCAACTTCGGCTGGATTCTGCTCCTGCTCATCTTCGCCGCAGTCATCGTCGGCGGCATCGGCTCGATATACGGGGCGATGGCCGGTGGCATCCTCATCGGGCTGGTCGACAGTCTGGCCCTGATATGGCTGCCATCGGGACTGACCCGGGCCTCCGCGTTCCTCGTGCTCATCGTCGTCTTGCTGTTGCGCCCGTCCGGTATCTTCGGGGGGGTGTCGACAGCATGAGTGCTGTTGACACTGTTCGAAACCGTCTGGATGCGCTCCCTGACGTAGGGCTGGTCGTCGCCTTCATCGCCAGTATCTGGGCCGTCATGCTCGTGCTGGCGATCGCTGTCGGCGGGGCGAACTGGGCGAACCTCGCCGCCGGCTTCATCGGCAGCGTGACCGTCCTCATCGGCGGCTACGCCATCCTCGCACTGGCGCTGAATCTCCAGTGGGGGTACACCGGCCTGTTCAATATCGGCATTGCGGGGTTCATGGCCGTCGGCGCGTACACCACGGCGGTTCTCACTGCGCCAACTGACCCGGCCGCGGGAGCGGTCCCGGGGCTCGGACTCCCGCTGTGGGTCGGTCTCATCGGCGGTATGGCAATGGCCGCTATCATCGGCGGTCTCGCGGCGCTACCAGCGCTCCGACTGAAGGCCGACTACCTCGCTATCGTGACGGTCGCGTTCTCGGAAATCATCCGACTCGTCGTCAACTGGAACGGGCTCGCCGAGGTCTCGCTATTCGGGGTGCCGTTTGGAACCGGCGGCGCGACCGGTATCTCGTTCAAGTCCGCAAACGAGGTCGCATCGACGCTCATCAACGGCGTCGGACAGCCACTCGTTACTGCTGCGGAGGGCGTCGGCGTCTCCGGGCCAAATCTGGCGAACCTCACGTACGGGATACTCCTCCTGCTGGTCGTGGCGGCGAGCTACTGGGTGCTCGCCCGTATCACGAACTCGCCGTTCGGTCGCGTGCTGAAGGCGATCCGCGAGGACGAAACCGTGACTCAGTCACTCGGCAAAGACACCCGGCGGTTCAAGATCAAGACGTTCATGATCGGCTGTGCGCTGATGGGGCTGGCCGGCGTTCTGTTCCGCGGGCAGGCGGGCTACGTCAGCCCACAGCAGTTCAGACCGACGATCACGTTCTACGTGTTCGCGGCGCTTATCATCGGCGGCTCGGGGTCCAACACCGGCAGCATCATCGGGGCGGCGACGTTCTCTGGACTGCTGTTCTATCTGCCGGCCCGATTGGGCGAGAACGTCTCGCTGGGCGGCACTCGCGCACCTAGCAACATCGTTGACGCGATCGCCGGGCTCGGGTCACTGGACCCGCTCCCGCTGCTCGCATACACCATTAGCAACGTCAGCACGCTCCGGTTCGTCCTCATCGGCGTCGTGCTGATATACATCATCCAGAACCAGCCAGACGGACTGCTCGGCCACCGAAACGAACCCGCAACGAGCGTGAGCCTTGACAGACCGCAGTCCGGGTCCGGAGGTGAGGCGAATGAGTGAACCCGACGCGGCACCGCGACAGGAGACCGCCGTCACGAGCGACGCGATCGAGTCGCCGCTGCTGGAAGTCACCGGCCTCCGCAAGGAGTTCGGTGGCGTTGTCGCGGTGGACGGGGCGACGTTCTCCGTGGCAGAGGGGTCGCTCACCGGCCTCATCGGCCCGAACGGGGCCGGCAAGTCGACGACGTTCAACTGTATCACGGGCATTCACGAGCCAACTGGTGGCCGGGTCACCTTCGACGGCCAGAACATTACCGGGCTCCCGCCGTACACACTCGCAAACCAGGGACTGGTCCGAACGTTCCAGATCGCCCGTGAACTGTCCGAGATGACGGTCCTGGAGAACGTGATGCTCGCGCCGGGTGGACAGGTCGGCGAGTCGGTCATCCGGTCGGTGACGCCGGGGCTTCGCGGCGATGTGGTCAAGGCCGAAACGGCAGTTCGCGACCGCGCGTGGGAGACACTGGAGTTCTTCGAGATCGACCATCTCGCCCACGAGAATGCCGGCAATCTCTCCGGTGGCCAGCGGAAACTGCTGGAGATGGCGCGGGTTCTGATGACCGAGCCCGAAATGATCCTTCTGGACGAGCCACTTGCCGGTGTCAACCCGACGCTTGAAGAAAAGCTGCTGGAGCGGATTCACGAACTCCGCCGAGAGCAGGGCCTGACCTTCCTGCTGGTCGAACACGACATGGACGTTATCATGAACAACTGCGAACACATCATCGTCATGCATCAGGGGAGCGTCCTCGCCGAAGGGGACGCCGAGACTATCACGTCGGACGAGCGCGTACTTGAGGCGTATCTGGGAGGTGACGTATGAGCCAGCGCGCGACAGAGTCCGAGGCTGTCACGCTCCCTGACCCAGCCGAGCGGCTCCTCGCCATCCGGGACCTCGATGCGGGCTACGGCGATCTGCAGGTCCTCAGTGACGTCCACATGGACGTTGCGGACGGCGAGTACGTCGTCATCGTCGGCCCGAACGGGGCCGGCAAGTCGACGGTGATGAAATCCGTCTTCGGTCTGACAACGTACATGGGCGGAGACGTCATTTTCGACGAGACCGACATCAGCCAGCGCAATCCCGACGAAATCATTTACGAGGGAATCAGCTACGTCCCACAGACCGGCAACGTGTTCGGCTCACTGAGCGTGCGCGAGAACCTCGAAATGGGCGCGTACATCCTCGATGAAGTACCGGAAGACCGGATCGAGGACGTGTACGACCGGTTCCCGATTCTCCGGGAGCGGTCCGAACAGTCAGCAGGGACGCTGTCGGGCGGCCAACAGCAGATGCTCGCCATGGGTCGGGCGCTGATGCTCGACCCCGACCTGCTGTTGCTTGACGAGCCTTCCGCCGGGCTTGCCCCCGACCTCGTCGAGGATATGTTCGACCGCATCGACCGCATCAACGACGACGGCACGGCTATTCTGATGGTCGAACAAAACGCAAAGGAGGCCCTCCGGCGGTGTGACCGTGGCTACGTGCTCGTGCAGGGCCAGAACCGCTACGAGGACGAAGGGACGGTCCTCCTCAACGACGAGCAGGTTCGTCAGGACTTCCTCGGCGGATAGCTCGAAGAAAGAATCGACGCCGGCAGCCCCGTTACTGGTTCATCGCGCTGTTGATTTCAGACGTGTAGGAGGACTGCTGTTGTTCGAAGCCGACCTGATTGACGATGGTCCCGCCTTCCGCTTCGAACGCGCCGGCGAACGCCTCCTGTAGCGCTTGGCCGTAGCTGTTGTTCACGTACAGCGTCGATGCGGTCTCCGCACCGAGTTCGCCCACGCCGACTTGCGCCAGGACCTGTCCCTGCAGAGCGTCGCTGGGCGGGGTGCGGAACATGTAATCGTTGTCTTCGAGGTCAGTAATCGTCGGTGACGTGGACGCTGGCGAACAGCCGACGACGCCGCTATCGATGAGCACGTTTCTGGCGACCTGAATCGACGTTTCGGAGCTGGCCGCCCCGGTTATCGACGGATAGCCTGCGCTGACGAGAGAGTTGGCCGCGTCGATGCCCGCCTGCGCCTGCGTCTGGGTGTCACCGACCTGGTAATCGAACTCGAAGTCGACTTCGCCTTCGAGTTGCAGGGCCGGGAGTAGCGCCCCGTCGCGGATTGGCCTGCCGAGCGGCCCGAGGTCGCCGGTTTCGGGCATCAACACACCGAACTTGATCGTCCGTCCGGAGTCGCTCCCGGAGCCGTTCGGTTCCGGCTGCGGGATGTCGCTGCCAGCGCCGAAGTCGACGGTGCTGAGCGTATCGACGCCCCCTCCGTCCTGAAACCCGAAGACCTGGTACTGCGCCGAAGCCATGTCCCCGTTTTCGTCGAAGTTGACCGCACTCGAAGCCCCTTCGTACTGGATGTTCTCGCCCGCCGCGGCCGCTTCGACGGCCGCTGGCAACTCGGAGGGGCCGTACGACTCGCCGCCCGGGTTGGCGACGACGCGCATGTGGTCCCGGACGGCTTGCCCGTCGTTTTCGCCGGCCAATACGTTCGCGAGTATCTGGACCGCCGTCGCGTCGTAGGCCTGTGACGTAAACACACCGGCCTCTTCGTAATCGAACTCGGAAGTGAACTGCTCTGTGAACGTATCGACGCCGGGCCCGGCCGCCGATGGGGCCGTGCCACGGACATTCGACATATCGTCGCCGACGTTGCTCGGCAGTTCGCCGTCCTGCAGTCCGTCGGTGACGAGGATGTCGGCGGCGTCGTCGCCGTAGTCGGCGTAGAAGTCCTTGAACAGTTGCACACCGCTCTGGGGATAACCGACGACCATCAGCACATCCGGCGACTCCGGACCGCTGTCGCCACCGGACTCGGTCCCGGTTCCGGTCATCCCACCGTCGCCGCCATCTCCACCGTCACCGCCGGTCTGTTCGGTTGAACAGCCTGCCAATCCGCCAAGCAGACCAACAGTGGTTACCGCTCCAGTGCGCTTCAGGAACGCTCGCCGATTGGTATCGCTACTCATACCACTTACCACTGATTCACATCTTATAAAACTATATCCTCCCGTGCCACTGCCGTTCCGTAGTCTGCTACAGTCTCGCCGATATTTTTTGTTGGTATCGTTAGATATTAACGGCGGACTGAACGCGACCGGCCCAGATACCGCTCGGGCTCTCGGCACAGCCGCAAAAAACGTCGGGTGTCGCCCGTTACTCGAAGTGACTGACCGACTTCTCGTACTCTTCAGCAGCCTTGTCCCAGTCGACAACCTCGAAGAAGGCGTCGATGAAGTCACCACGGGCGGGACCGTAGTCGTAGTAGTAGGAGTGCTCCCAGACGTCGAGTGCGAGGATGGGATGGGAGCCCCAGAGCGCGCCCTGGTCGTGCTTGTCGACCGGCACGTTGCGCAGTTGCTTGGCAACGGGGTCGTACACGAGCAGCGCCCAGCCGCCAGCAGCTGATGCAGCGGCTTCGAACTCGCCCTTCCAGCCCTCGTAGGAGCCGAAGTCCTCCTCGATGCGGTCGAGGAGTTCGCCTTCCGGCTCACCGCCGCCGTTGGGGTCCATGTTCTCCCAGAACAGCGTGTGGAGATAGTGACCACAGCCGTTGTGGGTGACGTTACCCATCGCAGCAGCGCTTGAACCGAAGTCACCGGCGTCGCGGTTCTCTGCAAGCGTCTCCTCGGCCGATTCGAGGCCGTTTACGTACCCCTGATGGTGGGTGTCGTGGTGCCAGGTGAGCACTTGCTCGGAGATGTGTGGCTCCAGTGCGTCGTAGTCGTACGGGAGCGGTGGCAGTTCGGGATTTGAATGTTCGGACATATGAAAACGCCTCCATCAGTATTGTCGCGCGGCTGCCTGTTAAACGTTTAGGAGCCATTTGGTAGCACTCAACAAGGACAGCGAGACGGAGCCGTATCTGCCCGCGGCACTGACGCCAACACGTGGCCTCGTCCCGCGTGTAAGCACTCAGGAGAGTTCAATGGATCTGAACGAACCGCTCTAGTCGTCTCCTCTGGCCCGCTCGAACATCGCCAGCGCCTCCTCCCGGCGCTCGCTGTGGTCGACGACGGGGTCCGGGTACTCCGGTGCGGCGCTGCGCCGTTGTGTGAGGGAACAGTCGTTCCAGTCGTGGATGATCTCGGGTGCAGCGTCCCGTAGCTCCGGGACGTATTCCTTGATATACTCGGCGTTCGGGTCGTAGTCTTCGCCCTGTGTCATCGGATTGAAGATGCGGAAATAGGGCTGCGCGTCGGTCCCCGTGGAGGCCGCCCACTGCCAGCCACCGTTGTCGTTGGCCGTGTCGTGGTCGACCAGTTTCTCCCGGAACCACTCGTAGCCGTGCCGCCAGTCGATGAGTAGGTCCTTGGTGAGGAAGGAGGCGACGATCATCCGGACGCGGTTGTGCATGTAGGCTTCCTCCCGGAGCTGTCGCATTCCGGCGTCGACGATGGGATAGCCCGTCTCGCCGTCTTTCCAGGCCTGCAACAGCTCTTCGTCGTTTTCCCACTCTATTGGATTCTCGTAGGACTTGTAGTTCGAACTGACGACGTGGGGATGGGCAAACAGTACTTGCGTGTAAAACTCTCGCCAGGCCAGCTGGGACTGGAACTCACGGACGGACTCGCGACGGTCGCCGCCGGTCCCCTCCTTGGCGTCCTGCGTGCGGTCGTACACCTCGCGAATACCGATGGTACCGAACTTCAGATGAGCCGAGAGCCGGGACGTGCACTCGTCAGCCGGGAAGTCCCGGCGCTCCTCGTACTCGTAGACGTTCTCGTTGAGGAAGTCATTGAGCAGGGCGCGCGCTTCATCGGTTCCCGCCGCTGGCACGTCCGCTTCCGGTTCCTCGAAGCCGAGGTCGGCCAGTGTCGGGAGCGTATCGCCGTCGACGTCGGCCAGTTCGTCGGCTGACGGCGGCTCATAGGGAGCCGCCTTCTCGCGGTCGTGCCATTTCCGGCCAAAGTAGGTGAAGACGCTGTAGGGGTCGCCGTCGTTCGTCGTAATCTCACCGGGTTCGTGCAACACGGCGTTCTGGACGGCCTCGCGGGCCACGTCCGCATCGTCGAGGGCTTGCCGGACGGCCGCGTCACGTTCCCGTGCGAGCCCGGAGTAATCCTTGCCCCAGGTGACTTTTTCGGCGCCGTACTCGGCTGCCAGCTCTGGCAAAACGGAGGTGGGGTCGCCCTCAGCTACAATCAGGTCACTGCCGCGGTCGCGGTACCACTCGCGCAAACTGTCGAGCGCGTCCAGCATGAACACGACCCGTGGTGGGCCAGCGTGGTCGAGCACGGCCCTGTCGAAGACGAACACCGGGACAACCCGGTCGGACGGTGTCGCCGCGGCGAGGCCAGCATTGTCCGTCGGCCGGAGGTCACGGCGATGCCAGTGGAGACGCATACGTAATACACGGACCAGCCCGGCCAAAAGGTACTGCCCAACGATGTTGGTCTGGCAGGCGCTGACGGACACCACTGTTATCTTGCCGCCGGTCGAGGGCCAACGTATGGAAGACGCGACCGTGACGCTGTCTGTTGACGACGGAATCGCCACAGTAACGCTGAACCAGCCGGAGTCGCGGAACGCCCTGTCGGCAGAGTTGGCCGACGCACTCACCGCGCAGTTCGAAGCAGTGATGGACAGCGACGCCCGGTGTGTCGTACTGGAGGGTGCGGGACCGGCGTTTTGCGCTGGCGGAGATATCAATGCGATGTTACAGGGCGTGAAACACGACCGACCGCCGGCCACGCAGGTCGAACTGGTGGTTTCGTCGCTCCACGAAGCGATTCGGACCGTCCATAGCTGTCCGCTCCCAGTCGTCGCAAAAATCGACGGCCCCGCCTTCGGTGCCGGCGCAGGACTCGCGCTGGCCTGTGATATACAGATCGCAAGCACTGCCGGCCAGATCGGCTTTGGCTTCCGGCAGGTCGGACTGGCGTGTGACTCCGGCGTCTCCTATTTCCTTCCACGTATCGTCGGCCCGAACAAGGCCAAAGACCTCCTGTTTACCGGCGAACTACTGGATGCTGCGGCGGCCGAGGAACTCGGGCTGTTTACCCGGGTGTTCGACGCAGAGACGTTCGAGTCGGAGTTTTCGGCGCTTGTCGCGGATATCGCCGCTGGACCGACGGTCGCACTCGGGCACGCCAAGCGGCTGGTCAACCGAAGCCTGGACAGTTCGCTGGAACAGGCACTCGAAAACGAAGCCACCGCGCAGGGTGTCGCGTTCACGACTGCCGATCACGAGGAAGGGACGACCGCGTTCGTCGAGAAACGCGACCCGGAGTTCGAGGGCCAGTAAGTTGATTACTGTGACCGACGCAACCACTGAGTCAGCAATCGGTAGTCAGCAGACAGATAATGTCTACGAGCTTTCCAACGCAGATTCGACCGAGCACACGTACCGTGACTGAGCGCGTCTGTCCCTCCGCCGGGACGGGAGTTCTGACATGACCGACAACCCCCCGGACTGGGAGTTCAGCGAGCGGGATATGTACATTCTGCGAGAGCTCTCGGCGGACCCCCAGCGGTCGTCCCGCGAGCTTGCGGACCTGCTGGAGTCCGAGTACGACATCGA
This sequence comes from Haloarcula sp. R1-2, assembly GCF_011627385.1. Classification (NCBI taxonomy): domain Archaea; kingdom Methanobacteriati; phylum Methanobacteriota; class Halobacteria; order Halobacteriales; family Haloarculaceae; genus Haloarcula; species Haloarcula sp. R1-2. The sequence goes on along the minus strand of NZ_JAANTG010000001.1, from coordinate 371,519 downwards.
CGTGTCTCACGTAACGGTCAGCGAATCGATCCGAGAGATGCGTGACGCGGACGTTTTCCGGGAGACCATCGTCCCGAACGAGGAACTGTTCAATTTCGCACTGTTCGAGTTCAAGTTCAATCCCGAGCATTTCGCCGACTCCTGGCACGACGCGATGGTGTCCATCCGGGACGACCGGCACACGCTCTTTTACTTCCTCTCCGACGGTGAATATCAGTGGAAGTCAGTGATGATGTTCCCGAGCCGAACGGCCGAATCCCGCTGGATACACGACTTCTATAAGGAACACGGCGACGTGATCCAGAACGTCCGGAACTCGGTCGTTCACAATGTCCTGAAGTTCAAGACAGACCCGGAGGTGTTCACAGAACTCAACGGTGAACGGTCGTAGCCAACGGGAGAGACGGATCGAAATAAAGACGAGAGAATCCGACGCAGGGCCAGCCTGCTTACAGTTTCCGCTCGGCGTCCTCGGCCAGTTCCTTCATCCGCTTGCTGACACGGCCCGCGTCAGAAAATTCGTCTTCGCTCATCGCCGTCGCCAGCGAGTTTCCGAGCACGAACACGGCGTGTTTGTGTTCGCTCTTCGATTTGTGCACGTCGGAGGGACGCACGTCGAGTTCCTGGTAGGCGTCGAACAGGTCGGGGTCAACCGAGTCCATGTCGTCGCGGAAGTACTCCATAATCGTCACCATCTGCTCGTGTAGCTCGAGAAGCTCGTCTTTGTGCATAGCTACAGTATGCGGTGGCACGTCTATAAGAATTGCTTGAGAAGGGATACCAGACGCTCACGCCTGTATTTTCAGAAGACGTACTCGTCGTCGTGGCCCATCATGCCGTCTTCTTCGAACCCTGGCTCCTCGTCTTCGTCCTGTGGTCCGGAGGTTTTGTACGCCTTGAGCCCGGTCGACAGGAGGTCCTCAATGGCTTCCTCGCGGTTGAGGAACTCGCCTTTCTCGACGAGTTGCGCGATTTGCATCTCCAGGTGTTCCGGGATATTGATCTCTACCTTAGGCATCGCAACATAGGGGGCTTCGACTATGCCCTATTTAAACTTGACGGGGGTATGTTCGTAGATTGCAGAATTACAATTGTAGAACTGAGAGAGGAACTTTGTGAACCCAGATATTAATTTCTACGAATCGGAATCCGAGAGCCGCCATGTCGTGCGGCGGCCCGGAGCGGCGTGAAATCGGCCGCGCCACGACAGCGGTCCGATCGAAGTTCACTGTGTGGAATCGAGCGTATAGTTAGGCTCAAAGGTGCGCAATCCTAAGGCATGGCTGATGGAACCACTGCGTGGTGACGAGACGACGGTTGGTGAGACAACGGTCGTCGCACGCGGGTGTCGCCTCGACGATGCACCGGTGCGGGCGGTACTGGAGACGGACGCTCGCCCCCGGTTCTTCTGGGCGGCCGGTACAGAGTCAATCGCGGCCCGCGGGAGCGCGGCGACTGTGACTGCCGACGGGCAGTCGCGGTTCGACGACGTGCGGACAGCAGTCGAAGCACTGTTCGATGACTGCTCAGTGCCCGACAGCCTCCCGAGCATCGCTCGACCGCGAGCGTTCGGCGGGTTCGCTTTCCACAACGGAACGCATGAAGGAGAGGACTCTCCCTGGGATGGGTTCCCCAGTGCGGCGTTTTTCCTCCCCGAAATACAGGTAACCAGAAGGGACGACGATGCCTGGCTCACAACGGTCGCGACAGGACCTGAGGCCGCGACCGAAGCGGAGGCGCTACTGGAGGAATGGCGTGACCGACTGGTCGCAGACTCCGAGCGCAATCCGGGTACGCCGCCGGGAATCTCACACCGGAAGCGCACGCCAACACAGGACGGCTGGCGCGAGCAGGTGGCGGCCGCCACAGAGAGTATCGACCGGGGCGAGCTCCAGAAGGTCGTGCTCGCCCAGAGTCTCAGCGCCACACTGGACGCGGAGCTATCGGTCCCGGACGTGATGGCCCGGTTGTCGAAGACGTACCCCGACTGCTACCGGTTCATGTTGTCGCCCGACTCCGGCGGCACCTTCTTCGGAGCCACGCCGGAGCGGCTGGTCTCAGTTCGCGGGCGAACCGTCCGGACGGAGGCGCTGGCCGGTTCAACGGGACGGGGCGACACACCCGCCGAGGACGAGTGGCTCGCCGCCGAACTCCTCGACAGCGAGAAGGACCGCCACGAGCAGAAGCTCGTCGCCGACGCGATACGGGACCAACTGGAACCGTTCGCTTCGACGGTCCGCATCGGCGACCGGACCGTTCGCCGACTCGCCACGGTTCAGCACCTTCGAACATCGATAACAGCTGAACTGGACGACGACGAGCACGTCCTCTCGCTCGTCGAGGCGCTCCACCCGACGCCAGCCGTGGGCGGACTGCCCCCGGACGCGGCGCTGCGGACTATCCGCGAGACAGAGGCGTTCGATCGGGGCTGGTACGCCGCCCCGGTCGGTTGGGTCGACGCCGCCGGCAACGGCACCTTCGCCGTCGGCATCCGCTCGGCCGTCGCCACGGAGCGCGAGGCGACGCTCTTTGCAGGCGCGGGCATCGTCGCGGACAGCGACCCTGACCGCGAATGGGACGAGGTCCAGCTCAAATACCGGCCGATACTCGACGAGCTAGAATGACGGCCCCGAACGTCAACACGCTGTGGGCCGAGACACTCGTGGGCGAACTCGTCGCCGGCGGCGTCGACGCGGTGTGTCTCTCGCCCGGCAGTCGCTCGACGCCGCTGACGGTCGCGTTCGCCGAACACCCCGACATCGAGGTGTTCTCCCACCTCGACGAGCGGTCGGCGGCCTTTTTTGCGCTTGGACGCGGCCGGAGAACCGGCGAGCCGACGCCGCTGGTCTGCACATCGGGGACCGCCGCGGCGAACTACCACCCGGCGGTCATCGAGGCCAACCAGTCGGGCGTCCCGCTACTCTTGCTGACGGCGGACCGACCGCCGGAACTCATCGACAGTGGGGCGAATCAGACTGTCGATCAGGAGAAGCTGTACGGCGACGCCGTCCGCTGGTATCGGGACATGCCCGAACCAGAGGCCGAGCCACGGAAGGTGCGAATGCTGCGGACCACGGCGGCCCGGGCGCTCGCGGAGAGTACCGGAGCCGACCCGGGACCGGTCCACCTGAACTGTCGGTTCCGGAAGCCGCTGGAACCGACGCCGGTGCCGGATGACGACCCGGCGGGCGTTCCCGCTGGCTGGGCGGGCGGCGACGACGCGGCCGAAACCGGACGCGACGGGCCGTTCGTCACGACAAGCGAGGGCGTCGCTACGCCGGACGAGCGGACAGTGCGCCGGGTACAGGACGCGCTCCGGGCCGCCGAACGGGGTCTCATCGTCGCCGGGCCAGCCGACCAGGGACTCAGTGCCGACTCATTAGAACGACTGGCAGCAGCCACGGGCTTCCCCGTTCTGGCGGACCCGCTGTCGGACCTGCGGTTCGGCCCCCACGTCGACCGGCTCGATGTGCCGGTCTGTGGCGGCTACGACGGCTATCTCGGAAGCGACAGCGTCGACCAGTGGGACGACCCCGATGTCGTCGTCCGGTTCGGTGCGTCGCCGACCTCGAAGCCACTGCGTCACTACCTCCGGGACGCCGACTGTCAGCAGTTCCTCGTTGACCCGGCCGGCGGCTGGTCGGAGGCCGAGTTCACCGCCACGGACCTACTCGTTGCCAACCCCGACGCCACCGCAGATGCGCTCGCGGGCGAGACGCTGGGTGGCGTTGCAGCGTCGTGGCGAGAACAGTTCATTAGGGCGGAGCAAACCCACTGGGACGCCGTTACTGAAACCGCTTCGGAGACCTACTGGGAAGGGGGCGTCCTCTCAGATGTGACTGCGTTGGCCCCGGACCCGGCTACACTGTTCATTTCGAACAGTATGCCGATACGAGATATGGACCGCTTTGGCGGCCCCCGTGACGCCGACCTGACCGTACTGGGTAACCGCGGGGCCAGCGGTATCGACGGCATCACTTCGACGGCGCTCGGGGCCGGCAGCGCGACATCCGACCCGCTCGTGCTCGTCACCGGCGACTTGGCGTACTACCACGACATGAACGGCCTGCTCGCGCTCGGTCGCTGTGCGGTAGACGCGACGGTCGTCCTGCTCAACAACGACGGCGGCGGCATCTTCCACATGCTGCCCATCGAGGACCACCCCACCTTCGAGGACCAGTTCCGAACGCCACACGGGCTCGATTTCGAGCCGACGGAGGCGCTCTATTCCCTGCAGTTCGAGCGGGTGGCCGACCGCCGGCAGTTCCGCGAGCAGTTCGCCGAGTCAGTCCAGACAGATGGGACACAGGTCATCGAGGTCCGGTTCGACGCGGGTGACAGCCACGCAGTCAGAGACCAGCTTACCGAACAGGTCGCCGAAACCCTCGCTGGCGACTGATTTTCAGAGCCGCAACACCGACGCTGTCAACAGCGACAGTCCGAACGGGAGCCACGTCCCCGACAGCGCGAGGGCCCCCACAAGCGAGAACGCGCTGATATTCAACGTGACCAGCAGCACCGCCGTCATCAGACTCCAGCTCCCGAACACCATAATTGCAATAGTAGGTTCGGACTGGAGGTAGCCGATCATGAAGAGGGTACAGACCCCAATTGTCAGGTTCACCCACAACGGGAACGCCGGGAGTAACGCGCTGAACAGCAGTACCGGATAAAGCGCGAACGTGATGGCAAACAACGTCAGCCCCCGGCCGGTCGGCATCTCCAGAAGCGACCCGCGGGACGGGGTGTCAGTCTGGCGGACGGAGTACGCGGACGAAGAACTCCAGGTGGCACCGTTGCCGGCGTTGTCGCTGAAGCCGCTGGTCGCGGTGGCCCCGGAGCGCCGGGTCGACGCAGAGTTCGACGCGGTCGCCGTCCCGCTGGTCGTATCAGTCGATTGCTCGTTGCTCGACGACGCATCAGTGTCGGTGGTTGATCGCTCGTCTCTGTCATCGGCGACGCGGTCTCTGGCAGCCCGTTCACGTCGCGCCCGATCCCGGGCGTTTGTCCGGGCTGTACTTCGGTCAGTGCTCGCTTCGGTTCGGTCGCCAGCCGATCCAGACTCGTCATAGCCCGCGCGCCGTGCCGCTTCGGAGACGTTACTGCCGCCGTCGTCCGGTATATCATGTTTGCCCGCAACATAGGCGTCGTGACCCAGCCGATCGTATCGCGCCCGCTCGCCCTCGTCAGTGAGCACGTCGCGGGCTTCAATGAGCTGCTGTGTCGCCTCGCCGGCGTCGGCCGCATCGCTCACGTCAGGATGGGTTTCCTTCAGTCGCTCCCGATAGGCCGCTTCGATAGCCGCCGTCGAGGCGTCAGTTGGAACGCCCAGTACCTCGTAGAACGTCTCTGTCATGCCGGGGGTAGCACCTGCAAGCGAGTGAGCGAGGGGAGCTGCACGCGACCGCCGTCGGTCACTCGTTCTCTACGCCTCCTTTGGTTTCCGTGCTGTGTCCGTATGACTCCGACGGCCGCTGGTAGTCTCCAGCGGGTCCATCCCTATCTGGTTCCGACTCGCGGGCACGCGCTGTCGCAAGCCGTTCCAGTGCCGTCGCGATCCGTTCGAGCGTGAGGATGAACCGCACGAGAAGGTAGAGGAACCAAGGGACCACGGCCACAATCAGTCCGAGTAGAATCTGTTGGACGATGATGAGGCTGTACACGACAACAACGATAGAGAGGCCAGCGAGTATCCCTATCACCGCTTTCCTCGATGTGGAGGGCATCGCTAGTCGGTTCACGTGCGCGACACCAAAGGGTTTGCTCTGCTGTGGGAACACGTACGAGGAATCTTTTTGCGAAGGCCGTCCCGAGCCACGGTATGGTCTCTGAGCTATTCGACCCGGAGCGGTGGACAGCCATCGACCGGTTCGACTTCGCCGACATCACCTATCACCGCTCGACCGACACGGGCGCGGTCCGCATCGCCTTCGACCGGCCGGAGAAGCGCAACGCCTTCCGCCCAGAGACGGTCGACGAACTTGCGACGGCGCTGGACCACGCCAAGCGCCAGACCGACGTGGGCTGCGTTCTCCTGACCGGGAACGGCCCCTCCGAGAAGGACGGCGGCTGGGCCTTCTGTGCCGGTGGGGACCAGAGCATTCGCGGTGAAAGCGGCTACGAGTACAGCGAGTCGCCACGCGACTCGGACACAGCGAGCGGGGAGCAAAGCGACCCACGAGAGACGAGCGACGGCGTAGAAGATGACGCGCCGGAGAACGTCGGCCGCCTCCACATTCTCGAAGTCCAGCGCCAGATCCGCCACATCCCAAAGCCCGTCGTCGCCGTCGTCCCAGGGTGGGCCGTCGGCGGCGGCCACTCGCTGCACGTCGTCTGTGACCTCACGCTCGCCAGCGAGGAGCACGCCAAGTTCCTTCAGACGGACCCCGACGTGGGGAGCTTCGATGGCGGCTTCGGCTCGGCGTATCTCGCGCGACAGGTCGGCCAGAAGAAGGCCCGCGAGGTGTTCTTCCTCGGCAAGACCTACGACGCCGCCGAAGCCGCCGACATGGGGATGGTCAATGACGTGGTTCCTCACGAGGACCTTGAGGACACTGCTATAGAGTGGGCCGAGCGCATGAACGAGAAGTCACCGACGGCGATGCGGATGCTCAAGTACGCATTCAATCTCGACTCCGATGGGATGGTCGGTCAGCAGGTGTTCGCCGGGGAGGCGACGCGGCTGGCCTACATGACCGACGAGGCCCAGGAGGGGCGGGACGCGTTCAACGAGGGCCGCGACCCGGACTTCGACGACGTGCCGTGGCACTACTAACGCACGCCGCGTAACCGTCGGTCAGTCCTCGTACGCGAGGGTCATGACCCACTGCGAGAAGGTGTCGTCGTGGGGGTCGACCTCTTCGTCGCCGATAAACGGCGAGAGCTGGTCACCGGCCATCAGAAGCGAGAAGTCGAGGTCGCGGGCCGCGGGCGTCAGGTAGTACGTGTTGTGCCCCTCATACACCGTCTCCTCACGCTGGATGAGGTCCTTCTCGAACAGGGACTCGACGATGCGACTCCCCTTTCGCGAGGAGACGTCGAGTTCCTTCCAGAAGTCGCTCTGGTGGATGCCACCGGACTCACGAATCAGTTCGAGCCCGGCCCGCTCGCCATCAGAAAGGTCCGCCTCCGACGCTGCTGAACTCATGTATTACTCATACCGTGAGTCGGCCGCTTAAATCTGACCTTCGACCGGGCGGTACGGCGTCCGGCATGGCGGCCCGGCCGCGTGCCGATACTCGTGGGCAGCACCCAGTGTGATGAGCGACGACGACCGCGTCCCGAATCCGTCACCGTGGACGCAGACGCCGTACTCGTGGTCGCTGATGGTTTCGCCTGCCCGATCAATCCATTCGTCGGCGGCTTCGCCGGGCTCCGGAACCAGCGCCTCGCGCAACCGCGTCGCGTTGTTCGCTTGCTCCTCGCCGGCATCGGGCCGATGGGCTGGAATCCGGTAGTCGCCGTCCGCGCCAACGTTGACGACGACGTGAACGCCGGGCTGGAAGTTCTGGACCGCGAGCTGGCCGTCCCATTCCAGCAGGACGGCGGCGTTCTCGTCTGCCAGCAAAAGGTTGAATCCCGAATATTCGGCGTCTCTGGTCGCTTGTTCGACGGCGCGGGCGGCTGACTCCGCGCTCTCGTGACTCAGCGCGTCCCGGACGAGCAGGCCGCGCGAGCGGTCGCCGGCAAGGTCGGCGTCGACCCAGCGGTTCGTCACCGCCGCTAGCAGGCCGTGCTCGTTGTAGCCGATCCACGTCCCGTCGGCTTCCTCGTCAGCCGGTGCGACGACGCGACTGCCCCAGTGGCGCTGTTGTGGCGGCTGTGACGGCCTATCGAGCCGCTCGTCGCGGTTCGCCGCGACCGCGACCGGCGTGCCGTCGAAGACCTGCCACGCGAGGACGATTGTACACACGGAACTGCATACGCTATCGACGTAGAAAACCGCTTGGCCGCGAGCCCCAATCCGCTATGCCGATTCGTTCGACTCGCTGGCAGTCCCGAAATGCGACCGGACGGCGGCCCGGTCTACGGTCCCTGAGGCCGTCCGTGGGAGCGAATCAACAGCCCGCACCGTCTTCGGGACTTCGTAGGCGGCGAGTCGCTCGGCGCAGTGGTCGCGAACCGCCTCGGGCGATACATTCCCGACGACCAGTGCAGCGACGCGCTGGCCCCACTCTTCGTCGGCGAGTCCCACGACGGCCGCGTCCTCGACTGCCGGGTGTTCGCGAATGGTGTCAGCAACCGTCGACGCGTCGACGTTCTCTCCGCCGGTCACGATCTGGTCGTCGACACGGCCTTCGACCCAGAGGTGGCCGTCCGCGTCCCGGTAGCCGATGTCGCTGGTCCGAAAGCCGTGGTCGCTGAACGCGTCATCGTCGCCGTTCAGATAGCCCGGCGTCACCGTGGGGCCGTCGACGACTATCTCGCCACGTTCGCCGGGGTCACAGGCGGCCCCGTCAGCGACGACCGTCACGTCGGTGAACACGAGCGGCTGGCCGACGGTGCCGGCGTGTTCGAAGGCTGTCTCGGGCCGCGCCGTCGCTATCTGTGACGCCGTCTCGGTCATCCCGTAGGTGGGACAGACCGGTACGTCCCGCTCCCGACACCGTTCGATGAGCGTCTCGCTGGCCGGTCCGCCACCGAGCAGGACGAAGCGGAGCGAGGACGGTGGTTCCCAGCCAGCGTCCAGCAGCCGCGAGAGCATCGTCGGCACCAGCGAGACGCCTGTCACCCCGTGTTCCGCGAGCACCTGCTGTGTCGCGTCGGCGTCGAACGACCGCTGGACGACGGCCGCAGTGCCGTATAGCGCGCTCCGGATGAACGGAGCCAGTCCGCCCATGTGGTAGGTCGGTAAGCAGACCAGCCAGCGGTCATCCGGAAGCACGCCGAGGCGGTACGACGACGCGACGGCGCTAGCGACGAGGTTGCCGACGGTCAGTCGGACGCCTTTCGGCTCGCTGGTCGTCCCCGAGGTGAAGATGACCAGCTGGGTGTCCGTGCGGGAGAGGGGTGCCGGGGTCACGTCGGTGGCTGTTTCATCAGCCGAACCCGCCGCTGCTGTCTCGTCGGCGACGGCAGCCGCTGACAGTTCCCTGTCGACCGAAACGGTGGGACAGCCGTCGATGTCGGCCGCCAGCGACGCGGTGCTGTCTCCACAGACCAGCAGGTCCGCGTCAACTGTCGAGAGCTGGCTTTGGAGCGTCGCCGCGTCGAGTTCGACGTTCAGCGGCGCGAGTGTCGCCCCCAGTCGCATCGCCGCAAACAGGAGCGTCCCGACTGCCGGCCGTGTCGGCAGGAGCGTCGCGACGGTGGCGTCCGGGGCGTCGACCCGCCGGTCGAGTTCGGCAGCCACCGCATCGACGGCAGCATCGAGTTTCCGGTAGGTGACCGCGTTCCCGGAGGCCGCCGCGACCATCGCCGTCCGGTCGGGTGTCGTGTCGGCGCGGTGCGTTACGAGGTCCTGTGTCGGCCAATTGAGGGGGTCACGCATCGGTCCCCACCTCTGTCGGATCGATTCCCAGACCGGTCGACTGGGGGACCGACATCGCACCATCCGTTACTGTCGTCGGGTCCGGCGCGAGGTCGGCCGCCAGTCGGTCGCCGGTCGCCAGACCGCACGCGGCCACGTCAGGAATCGCGGCGGCGACGTGCAGCGCCGCGAGGCGGGCAACGACGGCGTCGATGGTCGTCGTGACGACCGGCTCGACACCCTGTTCGCGTGCCCGGAGTGCCAGCGTGTGGGCGTTGCCGGGGCCGCCCAGCACCATCGGCTTCAGTATCAGCACGTCGGCTGCGTCGGCATCGAGGACGCTGTCGACCCGGCGGTCGACGAGGGATTCATCGAGCGCGACGCCGACCCCGGAGCCCCGCAATTCGGCGTGTCCCGTGAGGTCATCGGCCGGAAGCGGCTGTTCGACGTAGGCCACGTCCAGCGGCGCGAGGCGGTCGACGGCGTCTTGCGCTTGGTCACGGGACCACGCGCCGTTGGCGTCGGCTCGCAATGTCACGTCGTCGCCCACCCGCTCGCGGACGGTCCGAACGCGCGCCACGTCTTCGTCGACGGTTCGCTTCCCGACCTTGAGCTTACAGCAATCGTAGCCGGCCTCAACCGCTCGCTCGACGGCGTCGGCGGTCTCGGCTGGAGACCCGTCGCCGACTGTCGCGTTGACCGGGACGCGATTGCAGTGCCTCTCGGAGTCGAACCACTGGTACAGCGGCACGCCGTCGGCTCTGGCGTCGGCGTCCAGTAGCGCGGTCGCAAAGCCGTGTCGGGCGGCAGGAACCGATGCGGCGTCCAGCGACAGCAAGACATCTGTGTGCCCACCGTCGGCTGCGACCGTGGCAGCGTCGTTGAGCCCGCGCTGGCAGTCGTCGAGCGACTCCGTCCAGCCCGGGAGCGGCGTGGCTTCGCCGACGCCGGTTTCGCCGCGGTGGTCATAGCGGACGACGAACCCCGAACGCTGGCTAATTGTCTCGCGGGCGGTCGCGAGCGGACTCGACAGCGGGAGGGAGAACGAATCGACCTTCATAGTAGCTGTGTGGCGGCGAGACCTGCCGCGAACAGGACGGAGTGGGCGAACAGCGTCTGACCGACCCGTTCGAGCGTCGGGTTCAGTGCGTCGCCGGCGGTCTGTGTGAGGACTGTTTTCGAAATAGTCGCCGCCAGTGGCAGCGTCAGCAGCGGGGCCAGTGCCGCCAGTCCGTACTGGCTATCGAGGGCGAACACGACCGGGACGACGTAGGCCATCCCGACCATCAGGAGAAATTCGACGCGGCTCCAGCCGTAGCCCAGATAGACGGCCAACGTCTTCTTGCCAGCGGCGCGGTCCGTCTCGCGGTCTCGGATGTTGTTGACGACGAGAATCGCCGTCGACAGCCCGGCCGCTGGGAGGCTTGCCGTGATGGCAGCAGCAGTGACCGACCCCGGCGGGAGCGTCATCGGAAACGTGCCGACGCCGCTTGCGCTCGCCACGGCCTGCACGTAATATGTGCCGGTCACAGCGACGAGACCGAAGTAAACGAACACGAACAGGTCGCCGAGACCGCGGTAGCCGTAGGGGAACGGACCGCCGGTGTAGAGAACCCCGGCGGCGATGCCCGAGAGGCCAACTACGACGATGGGGAGACCGCCGACGGCGACGAGATAGACGCCGATGACGACAGCGAGGCCGTAGGTCGCTATCATCGCCCGTTTGACCTCCTCGGCGTCGATGAGGCCGCCAGCGGTCACACGGGTGAATCCCTCACGCTCGTCGGTGTCGGCCCCCTTTACCGCGTCGTAGTAGTCGTTCGCAAAGTTCGTTCCAATCTGGATAAGCAGCGCACCCACCAGCGCCGCGACTGCCGGCAACAGAGCGAAGACACCGGCGTGGACTGCCAGGCCCATCCCAACGATGACCGGCGCGGCCCCGGCAGGCAGTGTCTGTGGCCGCGCGGCCATCACCCACGCCTGCCGCTTCGAAACGTCCGCCGTCGCTGTACTCATTGTTGAAAACTGGGGACGCTATCCTCAAAGCGACTGTGGTTCGACAGGCACCCTAAATATGACCGGTGCCGAGACAGCAAAATCAGGGGAGTATCACAACCACTTTATCATGATTAACCATACGATAGCCTGAGATGCATAAGCCACTGCTTACCACGGATTTTCTCGACCGTGCGCGGGAATACTACGGGGACAAAGAGGCTATCGTCGCCACGACCGGTGAGCGCTTCACGTACGACGAGTTCGGGGAACGAGCCGACGGGTTCTCGGCGGCGATGGCTGCCCGTGGCATCGAGAAGGGTGACCGGGTGGCCGTCTTGGACCCGAACACGCACTACCAGCTCGAAGCGGCCTACGGAACCATGCAGCTGGGCGCGGTCCACACGCCGCTGAACTACCGGCTCGTGCCGGACGATTTCGAATATATCCTCTCGGACGCCGAAGTCGACGCCGTTTACGCGGACTACGAGTACGCGGACAAGATCGAGCCGATCCGTGACGAGGTGCCCACCGACATCTTCGTCACCAACGACACGGATGCCGTCGACGGCGACTGGGAGTCCTTCGACGACATCATCGAGGAGGCGGGGACCGACTACGAGCGCCCCGAGATGGACGAGGACGACCTCATCACCATCAACTACACGTCGGGGACGACCGGCGACCCGAAGGGTGTCTGTCGGACCCACCGGACCGAGACACTCCACGCCTACATCGTTGCGCTCCATCAGGAAATCTCGGACGACGATGTCTACCTCTGGACGCTCCCGATGTTCCACGTCAACGGCTGGGGCCACATCTTCTCGGTTACCGGTATGGGCGCAAAGCACGTCTGCACCCGCGGTGTTGATGCCGAAGGCATCTTCGACGCTGTCAGGACAGAGAACGTGTCCTATCTCTGTGGCGCGCCGACGGTGTTGAACATCCTTGCGGATCGCTATGCGGCCCACGACGGGGAAATCGAGACGACCGGTGCGAACGACGTGCGCATCGCGACGGCCGGCAGCGCACCGCCGGAGGCCGTCATCCGAACCGTCGAGGACGACTTCGGCTGGTACCTGAAACACGTTTACGGCGCGACCGAAACCGGCCCGCTCGTCACGACCTCGGACGCCCGGCGCTTCTTCGAGGACGGGAGCAACGCCCGCTTCAGCGTCAAGAAGCGCCAAGGTATCGGCTACCTCGGGACCGATGTCCGGGTCGTCGACGAGGACGGCAACGACGTGCCACACGACGACGAGACGCTCGGGGAGGTCGTCGTCCGCGGCAATCAGGTGATGGACCGGTACTGGAACAAACCCGAACAGACGGAAGAGGCCTTCTCCGACCGCGTCGAGGGCTACTACCACATGGGCGACTTGGCGACGGTCGACGAGGACGGCATGGTTGCCATCCGCGACCGCAAGAAGGACATCATCATCTCCGGCGGCGAGAACATCTCCAGCATCGAACTAGAGGACACGCTCTACGAACACGACGCCGTCAGCGATGTCGCAGTTATCCCCGCCCCGAGCGACGAGTGGGGCGAGACGCCGAAGGCCTTCGTCGTCCCGAATTCGGGCGATCCCGACAACCCGGGCGTGACAGCCGAGGACCTCCGGACGTTCACCCGCGAACAGCTGGCGACCTACAAAGTCGTTCGCCGCGTGGAGTTCGTCGAGGAACTGCCCACGACAGCAACTGGGAAGGTCCAGAAGTACGAGCTCCGCGAACAGGAGTGGGAAGACGAAGACGAGATGGTCGGCCAGGGATAGCGACCCGCAAGAACCTCACAGAAGTGTAAATTATTTATAATTAAGCGGGGCCGAAAGATGGAACACGTAGCCCGTCAATGATGGGCATATGTTAGCTTCCGGTTTCAGAGATGGTCTTTTAATTCAGCTTCCTATAATGTGTGACTACTACCCAAAGATATGACTGCTATCGCTGAGACAATTTGCATTCTCCACGTCGATGATGAGCCGGGATTTGCCGACATGGCAGCGACGTTTCTGGAACGCGAGGACGACCGGGTAGACGTGCAGACTGCGACGTCCGCCACAGCGGGGCTAAAAATCCTAGCTGACAACGACATCGACTGTGTCGTCTCCGACTACGATATGCCCGAGCGGAACGGCATCCAGTTCCTCGAAGCCGTCCGCGAGGAATACGGGTCGCTTCCATTTATTCTGTACACTGGCAAAGGCTCCGAGGAGATCGCAAGCGACGCTATCTCGGCCGGAGTCACCGATTATCTGCAGAAAGAGAGCGGCACCGACCAGTACGCGGTGCTCGCGAACCGAATCACCAACGCAGTGGAGTCTCAGCGTGTCAAGCGAGAGCGGAACCGCCAACTCGATGCCATCGAGACCGCACAGGAGGGCATCAGTATCCTTGACGAAGATGGGGAGTTCATCTTCGTCAACGAAGCGTACGCAGACCTCTACGGTTACGATCCGGCGGAGATGCGCGGGAAACACTGGGAACTGCTGTATCGAGAGGCGGATATCCCTCGAATCTACGACGATATCATTCCGGCCGTTCAGGAAAACGGATACTGGACAGGCACAACAACCGGACTCCGTGCGGACGGGAGCACGTTCACCGAGGACCACGTGCTCGCACGGACTGACCGCGGTGAACTGGTCTGTACGGTCCGGGATATTTCTGAGCGGCGAGACGGTGAACGGGAACTCTCTCGGACCAAACGCGCCATGAACGAGGCCCCTATCGGCATCATACTCACCGGCCCCAAGCAGGATGATACCCCGATAACCTACGCCAACAGGCGGTTTCTGGAGTTGACCGGCTACACGGAGTCGGAGGTGCGTGGCCGAAACTGCCGGTTCTTGCAGGGCGAAGCGACTGAGTCCGAGCCAGTCGACGCGATGCGGGCGGCCATCGATGAGGGTGAACCTGTGTCGGTCGAACTCCGGAACTACCGGAAGGACGGGACGATGTTCTGGAATCAGGTGTCTATCGCCCCAGTCCGCGACGAAGACGGAACGGTCGTCAACTACGTTGGGTTCCAACGGGACATTACCGAACGGAAAGAACACGAACGCCGCCTCAAAGCTCTCAGCGAGTCGGTGCAGGACCTGCTCCAGGCAGACACGCGCGAGGAAGTGGCCGAAATCGGCGTCGAGACGGCCCGCACGGTACTGGGACTCGAAGCCAACACGATCCACCTCTACAACGAGGCCGAACGGACGCTCGAACCGGTTGCCGCCTCTGACGGGATATATGACCTGCTAGAGGATTTGCCGACTTTCACGCCCGGAGATAGCATTGCGTGGCGCGTCTACGAGTCCGGCGACGCACTCGCAGTCGATGATGTCCACGCTGACCCGGACATCTACAACCCGGACACGCCAATCAAAAGCGAACTATATCTCCCGCTCGGCAGGCATGGAATCCTGCTGGCCGGTTCGGGGACAAACGCGGCGTTCGACCAGCGAGACGTCATTCTCGGAGAGATTCTGGCCGGACACATCATCAGCGCGCTCAAGCAGGTCGAAGGGACCGAACAGTTACGCGACCGCGAACGGGACCTCGAACAGCACAACGACCGGCTCGAAGCGTTCACGAGCGTCGTCTCACACGATCTACGGAATCCGCTGAACGTTGCACAGGGACGACTGCAACTGGCACGCGAACAGTACGAGAGTGAGCATCTGGCCGCTGTCGAACAGGCACACGAGCGAATGGACACGCTGATAACCGACCTGCTCACGCTGGCACAGGACGGTGAGACCGTCACCGACCGCGAATCGGTCGCGCTCGCGTCGCTCGCCGAAAATTGCTGGACGACCGTCGAGACGGCCGATGCGACACTCGTCACCGATATCGACCGGACTGTCCTGGCAAACGAGAGCCGCCTGAAGCAGTTATTCGAAAACCTCGTCCGGAACGCGGTCGAGCACGCCGGGGCAGACGTGACCGTAACGGTCGGAGCGTTAGACGACGGATTCTACGTCGCGGACGACGGCCCCGGCATCCCCGAAGACGAGCGAGAGACAGTGTTCGAAGCCGGCTACTCAACGAGTACGGAGGGGACCGGGTTCGGGCTCAGTATCGCCCGGAAAGTTGCAGCGGCACACGATTGGGAGATCAGCGTTCGGGATAGTGCTGATGGTGGCACACGCTTCGAGATTACCGGCGTCTCGTTTTGTGATTCGTAGCGACTGGCACGGCGTCCGTCTGGGGGCTTGCT
Organism: Haloarcula sp. R1-2; assembly: GCF_011627385.1. Lineage (NCBI taxonomy): Archaea > Methanobacteriati > Methanobacteriota > Halobacteria > Halobacteriales > Haloarculaceae > Haloarcula > Haloarcula sp. R1-2. Next base: position 355,842 of record NZ_JAANTG010000001.1, on the reverse strand, counting down.
GGCACTCGTTCAGTGACTCTCGTCACTCCACCGCTGTTCCGTTGAGAAATGGTCGTTGCCCGACCGCTGTTCGATAACGAGCAGACGCTATCTGTCGGAGTGAGATGTCGCTGCCTCGTTTGTCTGCAAAAACGTCGGCGAACCGAGTTCCGTTAGTCTTCGAGCGCGTCAGCGATGCGGTCGAGCGAGCGCCGCATATCGTGGACTTCGTCCCGGAGCTTTCGCATCTCTCGCGTAAGTTCCTCGTTGTCGCTCCCGCCCGATTCCTCGCGCTGCCCTGGCGGGCCGCCGCCCATGCCGCCGGGGCCGCCCGGACCGGGACCGCCGGGGCCGCCGCCCATCATGCCGCCCATCATCTGTGCGAAGGGGTTGCCGCCGCCCATGCCGCCGGGGCCGCCGCCACCGCCCATCATCTCTTCCATGCGCTCTTCGCGGCTCATCTCTTCGCCGTCGCCCTCGCCTTCTTCGCGCTCCTCGGCGCGCTGCTGTCGGATCTCCTCGACTCGCTCGCGGAAGGACTTCTCCTCGCCGCCTTCCTCGGTCGCATCCGCCGATTCGCCAGCGTCTTCAGGTTCATCGTCTGCCATACGCTCGGATTTGGTTGGGCCGCTGAAAAGGGTTGCCGTCCGAAGACAGACTCGATAAACGGTCGGTCAGCGAGGGACGCTGGTCCGGAGAATTGCGCCGTCTTCGGGTGACTGGTTCGCAAAGTTACAGATGAACAGCGACTCCTGCTGGTCGCCGGTCCGGAAGAGCACATCGGAAGGGAACACCAGCCCGTCGTCCGCCGTTGCGACGACGTCCGTGGTCCCGTCCGCAGTCACTCTGACGACGCGGTTCTGGCTGTTGGCCGCGACGTAGATGTCGCCGTCCCGGCTGGTAATCCCGTCGGCTCCAAATATCGCCCCACCCTCGAAGAACATCGAGGGCTCGCCGGCAGCGCCGTCCGACTCAACCGGAACGCGGAGCAAGCGGCCAGTTTCTTCGGGGGCTCGCGTCACTGCGACGAAGATGTCGCCGTCGGCGTCGCGGGTAATTCCGTTCGCGCCGAAACTCTCCGTTTCCAGCCGGTCGTCATCCAGCCAGGTCGACCGCTCACCGTCGGTCGTGACCGCGTAGACCACGCCGTTTTGCGATTCGGTCACCAGCAGGCGCTCCTGGTCAGCATCGTAGTGGATGTCGTTCGGGAACCCGCCCATCTCCACGAGTTGCGCCGCGTCGCCGTCGAGCGGGATTTCCCAGACGCCAGCCTGATCGTCCTGTGTGGCGACGGCGACGTATACCGTTCCATCGGGCGCTGCTTCGACGCCAATCGCGCCAGGCAGCGTCGCAATCTGTTCGGTATCTTCGAGGGAAAGGCCGGTCGCGCCGGTCTCTACCGCAGGGACGCGCCGAACCTCGCCGGCCGTGATACCGAAGTACAGGCCGCCGTCAGGACCGAGGGCCATGTTCTCCGGTACGCGGTCGCCGCCGACCGAGACGAGCGTCTCGACGGCCGCTTGGTCCGGCGTCGCTGTCGCGGTGTCGGTTGCCGGCGGCTCGTCGGTTGTCGTCGTGGGTTCGGCATCACCATCGTCAGTGGGTGACGGCGTCGAGTCAGTGGCAGTCGACTCGTCGCCGCCGGTACAGCCGGCCAGCCCCACACTGGCGATGGCGCTGCAGCCCATCAGGAATCGTCGCCGCGTCGCGCGTCGTTGGGTCATGATATCCCTCTCGACGTATGGCTGACAGGTGCCTGAAACCTCGGATTACTGAAACGCCGACTGTGGGTACCTGATATGGCCGGGGACGGGCTCAGGCGAGTCGTCGGACCAGCACCGAGAGTCCCAGTCCGCAGCCGAGCACCACGGCGAGGTTGAACGCCGCGTTGAACAGCGGTCGATATCTGTCGGTGACGAACGTATCAATCGCCGACGACGCGGAAAAGTAGAACTGGAGTGTCGCGATGAGCGCGACGAGCGTGAGGATAGCGAATACGGCCCATTGCGCGTAGATAGCTATTGTCGGACCCGCGTTGTCGTCGTCTGGCTCATCGACTCCGCCGCCGGTATCCGCGTCAATATCCTGTGCCACTGTGTCGGTGTTGGAGGTATCACTCATTGGTCTGTCTCCGTGCGATGAGGAGCGCGCTTGCGAGGACGGCAATCAGGCCGACCAGCGCCGTGAAGCCGGGACCTTCTCCGGCCGCAGTCTGCTGTGGTTCGTCCATTCCCTGCTCCGCTGGCCGTTCCTGCTCGAAGTCACTGGACTGGAAGCCGACTTCCTGCCGGGTTTCGTTCTCCTGCAGGCGCTCCGTCGGATGGAGGTTCGCCGGGGAACTTTCGGTCCCGACGATGACGCCGTCGGAGAGCAGCATACCGTCGAGCCAGTAGTTGTAGTCGTCAGGCACCCTCAGCTGGGTTCTGACGATCTCTGTTCGGCCGGGGCGAATCTGGCCGACCCGCACGGTCGACTCGTCGGCGATGACGTTCGAGTCAGCCTGCCGCGCCCGGAGGCGAAGCGAGAGGTCATCGGACGGGGTGTTGCCGGCATTTGTGACGTACACCGACACGTTCAGCGTCGTCTGATTGTCCGAGACGCCGTCGATCCGGTAGGTGATGGAATCGAGCGGGACGCCGGCGTTCTCGAACCGCTGGAAGGTCACGGTACTGCGGGCGTACGCCGGTGTGAGCGCGTCGACGTTCTGGACCGACTGCTGGCCGGTTTCGACCCGATTCCCGTCCTCGTAGACGATCGTGTCTATCCGATAGCCGCCCGCCCGCTCGACTGTGATGTTTGACCGCACCGATACCTCTCGTTCCCCTTCGACTGTGCCGACCGACTGTCGCGTCGTCGTTGCGACGAGGCCGGTGTCCGCGTCGATAGCTCGCGTCTCGACGGTGACGTTCTCGGCGGGACCACCGCGGTGAGAGAGTCGGGCGTCGATGGCGAGCGTCACTGTCTGGCCGTCGACGGCGGCCGGTTCGATGGTCGTCTCGCGGAGGTCGAGATAGCTCTCACGAACGTTGTCCTCGGGTTCGGAGAGCGCGCCGGGGACCGCTGTTGCACCGATGAGCATGGTCAGGACGACCACGACCACGCCACCGGTCAGGAGGGTTTCACGTCGCACACGAGGAAGGGCAACAGCCGCGTTTAAATGTCTTCTGCACTGTCAAGTGTGGATTACAGCGACGCCAGTCTCCAGTGTTACCCGAACGCACCGAGGCTCGACTGGAGGTCGCGGTCGGTCCCGCCGTCGGTAAGTTCGTAGCCGACGAGCTGTCGGAGGTCGACAGCATAGACACTGCCGTTGTTCTCAAGCACGGCGACTCGTCCCTTCGTCCCCCGGACGGTCCCCGTCGCCAGGGTTTCGGCCATCGGACGGTCCGAGAGGGGCAAGTCGTACTCGAAGTCGTAGGTCGCCAGCGGGTCATAGCGCTCACAGAGCGACGCCCACCAGTCCGTGTCGACGGACTGGTCGAATCCCGATATCTTCGTGGGAACTCTGACCCGGTCGCCCAACTCAACGGCGATGTCGGCCTCGACTTGCCGGGCGATACGGCCGTCGGCGACGGTCCGGAGGTGGGCGGCCCTGTCAGCCCCCTGCTCACGGAGCCGTGTTTCCAGCCGCCAGGAGCGGGTGACGCCGACCTTGATGACATCCGGCGCGAACGCCGCCAGATACACCGCGTGTTCCTCGTCGCAGGTGTCGAGGGGCTTGTTGCAGTCACCGGTACAGCGGGCACACGGCCAGATGTCGGTGTGTTCCGGGCAGTACGGCGCAGAGTCATTGTCGCAGTGAAAATGTCGGTCGCCGTCGACCGCGCCGGCGCAGTGGCGCTCACCGAGCGTGTAGGAAAGGTCCGTGTTCGGGTCCAGTCGCTCAGTAGTCACGCTCCCGTCCTCGGCCAACAGGAGCGCGGCGTGTTCGTCGACCCGCGCGCGGTAGCCCACGACCTGCACGTCCGGCGGTTCGGCGCGGAGCCGCAAATGGCTGCCGGGACGACGTTTTTGTGTTTGTCTGTCATATCTCCTGACATGGCAGACCTACAGCTCCGAAGTCCGGCCTTCGACGACGGGGACCGTATCCCCGAGGAACACGGCTACTCGGCGGCAAACACGAACCCACCGCTAGAAATCGAAAACGTTCCGTCGGACGCGTCGTCGCTCCTCCTCATCGTCGACGACCCGGACGCCGAGGAGCCGGCCGGAAAGGTGTGGGACCACTGGCTCGTCTGGAACATCCCGCCGGATATTGGTCGGATACCGGCGGGGTGGGAGCCCGATGAGGCCACAGAAGGACAGAACGACTTCGGTGAGGTTGGCTGGGGCGGTCCGAATCCGCCGGACCGGGAGCACACGTATCGGTTCCTCCTGTACGCGCTAGATACGACGCTTGACCGCTCCCCGGCAGCCGATAAAGACGACGTGTACGACGCGGCCAGCGGCCACGTCGTGGAAAAAGCACAACTGAACGGTACGTACCCGGCCTGAATCCGCGCTCAGAGTTCTTCGAGCAGTTCGCGGGTCGACTGTCGCACCGCGTCGTCGCTCGACTGTTCGGGCTCCCAGCCCAGTGCCGAGAGCTTGTCGACGGAGAGGCGCATTCGCGGCACGTCACCCGTCCAGCCGCGGTCACCGCCGGTGTACTCGTACTCGGGGTCGATATCCATCTCGTCAGCGACGATAGTGGCGATGCGGTCGACCGATGTGGTCGTCCGCGTCCCGAGATTGAACACGTTGTGGTCCTTGTCGGCGTGTTCGACGGCGAACAGCATCGCGTCGATGCACTCGGAGATGTGCATGTAGGATTTCTCCTGACGACCGTCGCCGAGAATCGTCAGCGTCGACGGGTCCTCGGTGAGTTTCTCGATGAAATCAGGAATGACCGCACCGCGCAAGCGCGGGCCGACAATATTCGCAAACCGGAACACCCACGACTGGATGTCGTGGCTGTGGGCGTACGTCGAGACGAGCGACTCTTCGGCGAGTTTCGTCGCGCCGTAGACACTGATTGGCTCAAGCGGCGCGTAATCCTCTGGAGTCGGTCGCGGCGCTTCGCCGTATACTGTAGATGACGACGTAAACACGAGGTTTTCGACGCCGGCTTCCTGCATCTGTTCGAGAATGTTGTACGTGATGTCGCTGTTGTCCTCGAACTGGCGGCGAGGGGTGTCCGTGTCGACCAGCTTCGACGCCGCGAGGTGGACGACGAGGTCGACATCGCTCGTGATAGCCTCAGCGACGACATCGGGGTCGGTGAGATCACCATCCAGATAGGTTGCGCCCTCATGGACCCACTCGGATTGCCCGTTCGCTTCGTTGTCGACGACGACGACGTCGTTGTCCGGAACGAGGCGCTCGACCAGATGCGACCCAATAAAGCCTGCCCCGCCGGTAACGACTATTCGCTTCTCTGATACGTCCATAGGTGCGATGCTTCCTAGGCGAGAAAAAACGTTGTGGTCGCGGCCGATTCCGGTGGAGTCGGTAGGCACGTAACAGATGACAACGTCGTTTTATAGCTTCCCCTGTGAGGGTCGGTTATGACCCGATTCACTCGCCGGAGCGTTCTCTCGGCGACGACCGTTACCCTCGGCGCGCTAGCCGGATGTGCCGGCGGTGGTTCTGAGTCGGCCGAAACGGAGACGGCGACGCCGACGCCCGCACCGGGCCAGCCGCTCTCGACGCCCGTCGCGGGCGACCCAGAGGCCGACGTTACGGTTGCGGTGTACGAAGACTACGCCTGTCCACACTGTGCAACCTACTCGGAATCCGTCTACCCGCAGGTTCGGGAGGACTACCTCGCTGAGGGAACCATCCGCTATGAGTTCCACGACTTCCCGATTCCGGTCGATGAGGACGCCTCGTGGCAGGCCGCAAGCGCTGCGCGCGCCGTACAGGACAACGCCGGCGACGAGGCCTTCTTCACCTACTCCGAGCGCCTGTTCGCGAACCAGAATCAGTTGGGGCCGGACACCTACGCCGACCTGACGGAGGGCATCGACATCGACGGCGAGACTGTTCGAGCGGCCGCGACGGGAGAACTGTACCGCCCGACAGTTTCCGGTGACCGCGAAGCCGGCATTGACCGTGGCGTTCAGGGAACGCCAGCCGTGTACGTCAACGACGAGCGGGTCGAATGGAGCGAGGTCTCCTACGAACCGGTCCGGGCCGCCATTGAAGCCGCACGGAGCGACGGATGAAGGATTCCCCACAGGTGACGGTGCTCCGACTGGGCCACCGGCCCGGCCGGGACGAGCGGATGACGACCCACGTTGGGCTGACCGCACGCGCGCTCGGGGCCGACAAGGTCGTGCTGGCCAACGCCGCGCGCAACCAGGCCGACACCGTCATCGATATCACCGACCGGTTCGGTGGCCCCTTCGACGTGGCTTCGACGGAGGAGCCAAAGCGGCTCATCCGCGATTTCGAGGGGCGCGTCGTCCACCTGACGATGTACGGCGAGCCAGTCCAGGAGGTCGAGGCCGACGTTCGAGAGGCCAACACAGCGGAACCGCTGCTGGTCGTCGTCGGCGCGGAGAAAGTCCCCTTCGAGGTGTACGAACACGCCGACTGGAACGTCGGCGTCACCAACCAGCCACACTCCGAGGTCGCTTCACTGGCCGTCTTCCTCGACCGCCTGTTCGAGGGCCGGGAACTGGACCGCGAGTGGGAGAACCCCGACCGGGTGGTCGTCCCGCAGGAAACCGGCAAGCGAGTCATCGACCCCGACGAGGAGTGATACCCACGCAGTTGTGCCGCGGGCCTTTTATCGCTCGACGCTAACTCACGCTCAGATGTCGCGTCACAACGTGTTGCTCGTCGTCGCTGACAGTCTCCGCGCCCGGAGCACCTCCGTACTGGGCTATCGCCGGGAGACGACGCCCTTTCTTGACGCCTTTGCCGAGGAGGCGACGGTGTACACGCAGGCTCGCAGCCCGAGCAACTGGACCGTCCCCAGCCACGTCAGCATGTTCACAGGCCACGAGACCCACGAACACGGCGTCGACCACACCGCTAGACTCGACGCCGGCCACACAATCTTCGAAGAACTGGCTGAAGCGGGCTATGACACGGGGTTGTTCTCCGACAATCCGTTCCTGACCGACCACGAATCGGGGCTCGACGACGTGTTCCAGACGGCGGTCGGCTCGCCCGAGCAGTATGACTCGGCCTACGAGACGAACGGCTCGCTGGGCGACTGGCCAAACGGCTTCTGGTACGCCGACCGAACGCTGGAGTGGGTCGACGACCGGGAGAGCGAGTGGGCCGCCTGCATCAACCTGATGGACACCCACCGCCCGTACGAACCGCTCGCCGAGTACGACGAGTGGAGCGACGAGCGCTCCCGCGAACTCCAGGAGTCGATGGGGTTCAAGTGGCACTGGGAGTTCCTCTCGGGGAACCTCTCGCTTGGCTTTGCCAGCATTCTCGAACAGATATACGACGGCGCGGTCCGGCAGGCCGACGCTATCTTCGAGACGCTGATCCGGGGGCTGGACGAGCAGGGCGTGCTTGAGGACACGCTGGTCGTCTTCGTCGGCGACCACGGCGAGGGCTTCGGCGAACCGACAGCAATTCCCGAGGAACCACCAGCCGTCAGCCACCGTATCGGAACCCACGACAGTATGTATCACGTCCCGCTCGTCGTCCGTGCTCCCGGCCAGCGGGAGGGACACCGCGTCACCGACCTGGCGACACTCAGCCGGTTCCCCGACGCCGTCCGCGCGATGGCGCTCGGCGACGGCAACGCGGACGGCCCGGCGTTTGCCTCGCCGAACGGGACTGTCGTCGCGTCACAGGCCCCCATCGGCCCGGCAATGCGCGAGGAGGCCGAACGGGTCTGTGGCGACGCTGCCCCGTTCGCAAAACACGCTCGCCTGGTCTACCACGACCGGCCCGGCGACGAGGTCCGAAAACGGGCGGCGTGGGGCGACAGTGCCCACGAATCCGTTATCAAAGGCTGTGGCGGCACGGTCGAGGACCGCGATATTGATGCCGCCGTCGTCCGGAACCACTTCGACAGCGGCCGGTACGCCGACGTGGCTATCGCGACGCCGCTCGACGGCTACACCGAGTTCGAGGATGCGTCTGACACGCAGTTTGCCGGAGACCTTGACGACCGACTGGAGGCGCTTGGATACAAATGACGATGATACCCGACACCGAACTGGTACTCGTGGTCGCTGCAGACGAAAACAACGTCATCGGCCTAGATGGCGGCGTTCCCTGGCACTACCCAGAGGACGTGCGCCAGTACAAGAACCGCATCGCCGGCCACCCAATCATCCTCGGGCGGCGAACGTTCGAATCGATGAAGCCCATCCCGGACTGCTACACCGTCGTCCTGACGAGCGACGACAGCCGGAGCGCCGATTCGGAGACAGTTGAGTACGCCACAACGCCGCAGATCGCTGTCGAAGCAGCCGCTCGCGCCGGCGCGAGCGGGGCGTTCGCTGGCGACAGCGCTGGCGCAGAACGCTCACCACCAGTCACCTACGTCATCGGCGGCGAGGCGGTGTACGACCTGTTCCTCCCGTTCGCCGGCCGGGTTTTCCTCAGCCGTATCCACGAACACAACGAGGGCGACCGGTATTTCCCAGATCTGGGCGCGGAGTGGACAGAACTGTCCCGGGAGCCCCACGACGGGTTCGATGTCATCGAATACGAACAGGCATCGCCGCGACCGCTCGACGACCTCTGACTGTTCGCCAGTCAGCAAAGTCGCCTGAAACTGTCGGTGGCCTGAAAACCACAGCTGTTAAAGTAATTCAAATGACTACTATCCTGCAGCAACTCGTGATGCTAGACAAAATCAAAAAATCCGTCTCGGATGTACTCTCGGGTGGGAAGGGGCAGTCAGACAACGGACCAGAGGCCAGTGCAGTGACGAACAACCGTGTTCAGGCTAGCTCCACCGGCGGTGACGGCGCGGCCGACGAACCTGAGTCGAATCTCTACGAGTGTCCGTCCTGTGACTCCGTCTTCGTCGCTATCGACAAAGAGACCTGCTCCTCCTGTCGGACTCCAGTCGAGCAAATCGAATAGCGGGGGTCGTGGCGACGGATTACGGTGACGGTGGTGCCCGAAAAAGGACTGCTGTCCGTCGCTGTTGCTGGCTGCCTGCGGGCACAACGAGTGCTTCCCAACAGCAGCATGGTCCCGGCCTCTGTGTCAGCGTTCAAGAGAGGACGACCCGATGGTTTTAACCACATGACTCCCGGATGTGCGGGTAATGGCTTTTGAGGAACTCTTGGAGGACCCCGTCATACAGAAATACCTCCACGAGCTGGTCGGACCGAAAGGGATGCCGGTCGCCGCCGCGCCGCCGGACGGCGAAGTGACCGACGAAGAACTGGCCGAGGAGCTCGGACTCGAACTGAACGACGTTCGCCGAGCGCTGTTTATTCTCTACGAGAACGACCTCGCGACCTATCGTCGGCTCCGCGACGAGGACTCCGGGTGGCTCACGTACCTCTGGACGTTCCAGTACGAGAAGATCCCCGAACAACTGCAAGAGGAGATGCACCGCCTGCTCGACGGCCTCGAAGAGCGCCGCGAGTACGAGCGGGAAAACGAGTTCTACCTCTGTGAGCACTGCGGTATCCGCTTCGAGTTCGGCGAGGCAATGGAGTTCGGCTTCGAGTGCCCCGAATGTGGCAATCAAGTCGAGACGATGGAGAACACCCGTCTCGTCACCGCGATGGAGAATCGCCTCGAGGAGCTTAGAGACGAACTGAACGCTGACGTGGACGTGGAAGCCTGATGGTCGTTCTCGGTACAAAAGTGTACGTCGCCGGCGACGCCCGGGACCGTACGCTCGACGGCCTGCGCTCGATGGTCGGCAACGAACTCGGCGACCTCGACGTGGCGTACGACATCGGCCTCCGTGACGACGACTTCCCGACGGTGACCCTCGACGGCCCGGACGAGACCGTCGCGAAGAACCTCCTCCGCGAGGAGTTCGGCGAGCTGGTCGCCGACCACGAAGACGGCGAGACGTACGTCGGGACACTCGATAGCTGGGACGAGGACGGCTTCGTCCTCGATGTCGGCTTCGGCCAGACGGCCCGGATTCCGGCCGATGAGCTCGGTCTCGGGCAGGGGACGCCGTCACAGATCCGGAAACGGTTCGGACTGGTCCAGCACCTACCGCTCCGGTTCGTCGCCGGCGACCCTGCAAGCCTTGCAGAGGTTGAGCAGGACCGCCTGTACGAGTGGAGCCGTGGCAACAACGGTCGCATCAACGCGAACAGCGTGACACGCTCGGAAGCGCGTGCGACGGTCAACCGCGCCGGCCACGCACAGGATATCGTCACTGTCGAACGTATCGGCCTGTTAGAACAGAGCATCATCTGCAACCCGGACACCGACTCGCCGGGGCTGCTCGCCGACATCGGGCAGTATATGCCGTCGGAGCTGCTGGCAATCGTGCCCTGATTTCGAGCTATGAAACGCCGCCACCTCCTGTTGGTTGCCGTTCTCGCACTGGTCGCCCTTTCGGGCTGTACCGGCTTCTTCGGCTCCGAAGAGGTCGACCCGGAGCGGCTGAACGAGAACGCGAGCTACGACTGGAACACCTCAGCTGACGGGACCATCGTCATTGGGGAGTCCAAATACACCGCCGTCTACGCCGTCGAAAACGAGACGACGTTCGATGTGTACACCGTCGACGGCCTCGGGCGCGAGCGGAGTGTCCCTATCAGTGCGCTTCGGTTCCGGTACGAGAACGGGACTGTCGTTAGCGCTGCCAACTCCTCGTTGAGCGCTTCAGAGAGCCGCCAGCGAACGACTGTCAATCTCTCCGGGAACGTCTCCGGAAAGGTGGGCTACTCGGTCGCGCGGACCGGCAAGCGCTTCGCCTCCCCGACACTCGTCGAAGACGGCTCGTACACGGTCGTACTCCCGCCCAACACCGGAGCCGGGATTCCGTTCCTCTCGCGAATCAGCCCGGGAGGCTACGAGTCGGAGACCGTCGACGGCCAGCAGGTCATCCGCTGGAACGAGGTGACCTCCGACCAGATTGTCGTCCGGTACTATCTTGACCGCGACCTGTGGCTGTTCGGCGGCCTGTCGGCCATCGCCATCGCTATCGGCGTTGTGGGGACGCTGTACTACTACCGACAGCTACAGGCGGTGATTCGCCGACGCCAGGAAGCCGGTATCGACCTCGAAGAGGACGACGGTGACGACGACCCGCGGGACCGCGGGCCACCGCCGGGAATGCGCTGAGGTCGGACCGAAAGCGCAATTGGACGCCTTTCGCAGACGCTAACCGGGTCACTTTTTCGCATCGGGCGTGCACACACGGCTATGAGCAACGGGTGGTTCGCCGGGCTGGACCCGGACGACGACGCGGCCGCTGTCGAACAGATAGAGGCCGGGCGAGCCGACACGCCGGAGGACTGGCCACAGCAGGCCGTCAAGGCAGGGTTCGCCGACGACGAGGCGGCCTACTACGACCGTCTGCACGAGGTGACGATGGCGGCCACCAGCGCGGCGGTCGCCGAACAGGAGGGCGCTGACGACCAGCAACTCGTCCACGCAGTGCGGGCGATGGCCGACTGCGAGCGGACGGCGAACGAACTCGCCGAACGGGTCGCTGAATGGGGCGGGAGCCGACACGGTGACAGCGGGAGCGGCGTCGAGTATGCCCGCTCGCTGGCCGACCGAGAAGATGAGGACGAAGGGGACCGTGCGCTCCGGTCGCTCGCCGAGCAGACGGCCGCGCTGGCCGACGAGGCGGACTCAATCCGGGCGTACATCGAGCGGACCGCGCCCGCCGTCGCGCCGAATCTCTCGATGCTGGCCGGGCCCGTGCTTGCAGCCCGACTTATTTCACTGGCCGGCGGGCTCGAAGCGCTGGCGAAGAAACCGAGCGGGACAGTGCAGGTTCTCGGTGCGGAAGACGCGCTCTTTGCCCACCTCAAAGGGTCGGCCCCGTCACCGAAACACGGCGTCATCTTCACCCACGAGTACGTGCGCGGGACCCGCCCGGAGGACCGCGGGTCGGCTGCGCGGGCATTTGCGGGGAAGCTCTCGATTGCCGCCCGCATCGACCACTATAGCGGCGACCGCCGGCCAGACCTGCAGGTGGAACTTGACGAGCGCATCGAACGGATTCAGGCACGAGCCGAGGAGGGGGACGACGAATGACCCTTCCATCCGGCGTTGAGCGCCACGACTTCGGCGGTGAGACGAGTCTCGCCACACAGGGACAGCCGGTGTACGGCGAGCGGACCGACGGCGACTGGCGGCGGTGGGACCCCCACCGCTCGAAACTCGGCGCGATGCTTGCGCACGGAATGGACACCGGCCTCGACGGCGGCGAGACAGTGCTGTACCTCGGTGCGGCAGCCGGGACGACCGTGAGCCATGTCGCTGATTTCGGCGGGCCGACTTACGCCGTCGAGTTCGCTCCCCGGCCGGTGCGGGAACTGCTGGACGCCGCGGAGAGCCGGCGAAACCTCTTTCCGCTGCTCAAGGACGCACGCAAGCCTGAGAGCTACGCCCACGTCGTCGAACCGGTCGACGTGGTTGTACAGGACGTGGCAACCAGAGGGCAGGCCCGGGTGGCGACACTCAACAAACAGTTCCTGACCGACGACGGTCGGCTGCTCGCGGCTATCAAAGCCCGGAGCGAGGACGTGACTGCCGACCCCGACGCCGTGTTCGACAGCGTGCGTGCGGAACTCAGCGCCGAGTACGAACTGCTGGAGACGGCGCGACTGGACCCGTATCACGAGGACCATCTCGGTATCGTCGCTCGGCCCCGCAAGGACTGACGCGGGACCTCTTGTTCACGCGATTCACGTCAGGATGGAATCCAGTTGTGCGGGCTGAGCGGGCGGGGACGGAAGGCTTTAGCGGGTCGATTCCGATGTGCTGATTAATGGACGCGACGGGTTCTGCCGAGCATTTTACCCGGATGGGGACGCTCGGCATCGAAGAAGAGTTCTACGTCGTCGACGAGTTCGGTCGCCCAACGTCTGGCACGGACGAACTCGTCTACGAGACGGAGCCACCAGCGGTTCTTGACGGGCGGCTCGACCACGAACTGTTCAAGTGCGTTATCGAGACGCAGACGCCGCGTATCGACGACCCGGCGGACGCCGGTGACCACCTCCGGTCAGTCCGGGACGCGCTGGTCGACCACGCCGAAGCGAACGGGTTCGGTATCGCCGCAGCGGGCCTGCACCCGCTGGCGAAGTGGCGCGAACTCGAACACGCCGAGAAACCGCGCTACAAGTCACAGCTGGACCGTATTCAGTACCCACAGCACCGCAACACGACCGCGGGGCTGCACGTCCACGTCGGCGTTGACGACGCCGACAAGGCCGTCTGGGTGGCAAACGAGCTTCGCTGGCATCTCCCACTGATGCTCGCGTTGTCGGCCAACTCCCCGTACTGGAACGGCTTCGACACCGGGCTGCAGTCCGCCCGCGGGAAGATATTCGAGGCCCTGCCCAACACCGGAATGCCGACAACCTTCGACGATTACGACGCCTTCGAGACCTACGAACAGCGGATGCTTGAAACGGGGAGCATCGACGACCGCGGCGAGCTCTGGTTCGACGTGCGGCCCCACTCCGGCCACGGCACTGTCGAGGTACGGGCCCCGGACGGGCAGGCCGACCCGGACCGGGTACTGGCCTTCGTTGAGTACGTCCACGAACTCGTTGTCGACCTCGCTGAGCGCTACGAGGACGGTGAGTCCGGTCGACGGCTCCGCCGGGAGTTCCTCGACGAGAACAAGTGGCGCGCGATTCGCCACGGCCAGTCCGCGGAGCTGCTGTCGCGTGACCTCTCAACGACGCGCTCGGTGGAGGAACTGGTCGAAATCGAGAGCGACCGTCTGGGGGTCGATGGGCTGTGGGAGCTGTACGACCGCGAAAGCGGCGCCGAGCGACAGCGCCGGCTTCGGTCGGAAGAGGGGGTCATGGCGCTTGCAGACTCACTGCGACTGTCCTGACGGAGGGTGTCGTCTGGGGCCGGAACGGATTGGTCGTTTCTAGACAGGGACTGGAGAGCCGGGGCAAGGGTTTTTATCCAGCTGTAGCTTTTGTCCTCACAGAGACAACGCATGTCTGCAGACGACAACGACCACGACGAGCTTGAGGACACAGACGATGTCCGGGACCGAATCGAGCAGGAGGCAGACCGCGCGGTCGAGCAGTTCGACGAAGGAATTGTCGACCTGCTGGCGTGGGTCCTCGACACGGAGACGCGGGCGCGGATCTACGTCCACCTGCGACAGCAGCCCGAAAGCACCAGCGAGGAGATAGCCGAAGGGACCGGCCTGTATCCGAGTACTGTCCGCGAGGCCCTGGCCGCGCTCACCGAGGAAGAGATCGTGACCCGCCAGAAGCGTGAGAGCGACGGCGCAGGCAACAATCCCTACGAGTACAGCGCCATTTCGCCGAGCGACCTCGTCAACACTATCGTCGGTGACATCCAGTCGGAACTGAACACGGTGTTCAACCTTGACGACCACATCGGCGGCGAAACGACACTGGAACCCGACAACGAGCCAGTGACGATTTCCGTCGAAGATGCGAACGATGACGCGACCGACGCCGACGCGAGCGAGGCCACTGATGACGACGGAGACGAGTCCGAAGACGGCAACGACGACGCCGACGTGTAATCAAACTCGGCTCCAACAGGCTGTTTCACAAGTCGATATTACTAAACCTACCCGTGCCGTTGCCCGGGATATGAATGTCGCGCTGGGGGGAACGTTCGACCCGATTCACGACGGACACCGCGCGCTGTTCGAACGCGCATTCGAACTCGGGGACGTGACAGTTGGCCTCACCAGCGACGACCTCGCGCCGAAGACACGCCACGACCAGCGCCACGTTCGCCCGTTCAGCGAACGGCAATCCGCACTCGCCGACGAACTCGCGGCGCTCGCCACCGATCTGGAGCGCGAATGGGAGGTCCGGGAGCTCACCGAGCCGACCGGTATCGCCACGGAGCCGCAGTTCGACACGCTCGTCGTCTCGCCAGAGACGGAGACCGGCGGCCGCCGCATCAACGAAATCCGCGAGGAGCGAGGCCACGACCCGCTCGAAATCGAAGTCGTTCCGCACGTCCGCGCCGCGGACGGCGACATCATCTCTTCGACCCGGATCGTTGAGGGCGAAATCGACGAACACGGTAATCTCACGCCGAACCGCACCGGCCGCCAGAACATTTCGTAGTTACCAGCCCGGCGCTTCCAGCCCAGCTGTCTCCAGCAGGTCCTTCCAGCGCTGTTGAATCGTTAACCGAGAGACGTCTGTCGCCTCCGCGACGGCCGACTGTGACCGCTCTTCACCGGCGACCAGCGCACCAACGTACACACTGGCCGCCATTGTCGCCTGTTTGGACCGGTCCTCCTCCGGAACTGTCGAGAGGAACAGGTCAACTGCGTGGGACCGCGCCGCCGTCCCGAGGTCGAGCCTGTCCGACGCCGCTTCGATGTCGGAGAGCCACTCATCGTGCTCGATTCGGTCGCTGGCGCGGTACATACCAAGTCATTGGTCCCCATCCTATCTAAACCTTCGTCGCCCGCAAACGAAGGGTTCTTTATTCCAACACGGATACCGATTGTTGCGCGCGGGTTGCCGAGCCAGGCCAAAGGCGTAGCGCTTAGGACGCTATCCCGTAGGGGTCCGCCGGTTCGAATCCGGTCCCGCGCATTCTTGCTGCGAGCAACACGCGAGCAGCAGAATCGTCAGCGGATTCCGAACCCTGGAAGACGAGTGAAACGAGTCTTCCTCCGGTTCGAATCCGGTCCCGCGCACTTCTCGGCTCGAATAACTCATTAGAGCCGTGAGTGCAGAACGAGGATTCGAAGCACGGAACGAACGAAGTGAGCGATGTTCAGGCGGTTCGAATCCGGTCACGCGCATATTCTGTCCGAATAATAGTGAGGACGAATAGCGGCTGGAGCGAATTCGAGCCCTGTAAGGAACGCACAGCGAACTGCTGTGAGCGAGCATTTCTTGCTCTGGTTCGAATGCGGTCCCACACGGTCTTGTTACAAACGCGGGCGAGAGACGCCGGCCAGATTCTCACACCGCAGGAATCACAGCTGCCGCTTATAATGAGTGTTGGCGTTGTCTCAAAATGAGGGACTGACGATGTCAGTGTACGACCCACTCCGTGACTCGTCTGCTCGCCCCGCAGGATCGACTCGGTTCGACTATGCGGTTGACGACGCGGACAATCCGACCGAGCTCACCGTCTTCAGCGAACAGGACGATGAGCTCCCAACCCACTGGATTTCGGTCGACATCGAACACGCCGTCGCGCTCGATGAGATGCGGTGAGCGAGAAGCGGGCTCGCTCGGGGCCTGTCTTCTATTTTGACGATATAGTGGACAGCGAACGCTCTGGAAGCGTTG
The DNA here is from genome assembly GCF_011627385.1 of Haloarcula sp. R1-2. Lineage (NCBI taxonomy): Archaea > Methanobacteriati > Methanobacteriota > Halobacteria > Halobacteriales > Haloarculaceae > Haloarcula > Haloarcula sp. R1-2. The sequence goes on along the minus strand of NZ_JAANTG010000001.1, from coordinate 339,466 downwards.
TGTCCGAAGTAAGTTTGCGTGGGTGCAGTCCCAAGGGAATGCACCTGCACTCTGAGAGTGCGTGGGACCGGATTCGAACCGGCGGACCCCTACGGGACAGCGCCCTCAACGCTGCGCCGTTGGCCTGGCTTGGCTACCCACGCGCGCTCTGTCTGAGTGCATTCAACTGTTCCCGGTGGGTAAATAAAAGCGCTTTCGTTTGGACCCGCCCCGGGAGGGTGTGACACTCGGTCGAACCGGACGTTTGAAATATCACGAAACCGCTACGGGGGGCATGGCCAAATACTCGACCGGCAGTGGTGGCGATAGCGCCGGCGGGAGCTGTGAGCTCTGCGGTAGCGACGGCGGCGACCTCCAGACCGCGAACGTCGCTGGTGCGACCCTCCAAGTGTGTGACAGCTGTGCGCGTGACCACGGGGAAAACGAGCGAACGACAGGCAATGACAGCTCGCGCGACGAACAGAACCGGAAACGCAAAGCCGCACAGAACGCGGCGAAGCTGCAGGACGCGCAACGAGCCGATACGTCGCACTGGGAGGACGGCGCTGACTACGACGATGACCAGCTCCCGTATCTGGTCAGTAAGTACGGCGAGCGCGTAACGGAGGCGCGACAGGACGAGGGACTCCAGACGAGTGAGCTGGCCGAGGAACTCGATCTTGACGACGCAGACATCCTCGCTGTCGAGCAGGGGCGCGCGACGCAAGCGAACGTCGGCGGCTCGACAATCAAGGCGCTTGAGCAGTACCTCGACATCGACCTCGTCGAGTCCAACTGACCCCGGATATTTTGCCGACTCCGGTGTAACGGGCCGTATGGACCTCTCCGCTGCGCAGCGAGCCATCCGTGACACCGTTCGAGAGTTTGCCGTCGAGGACATCCGCCCGAAAGCCGCTGATGCCGACCGAGAGCAATCGTTTCCCGAGGAATGCTGGGACGGGCTCGCGGATATCGACATCACCGGACTGACAACACCGGCGGAATACGGCGGCTTCGACGCCGACAAACCGACGTACGCGCTGGTCAACGAGGAACTCGCGTACGGGTCGCTCGCGGTCGCGACGGCGCTGTCGGTCCACTGCCTCGCAACCTCGTGTATCGCACAGTTCGGTTCCGAGGCAGTGCAGGACGACTGGCTCCCGGAGATGGTCGACGGCCGCCCAGTCGGCGCGTTCGCGCTCTCGGAGCCACAGGCCGGGTCGAACCCGCGGGAGATGTCGACCACTGCCCGGCGCGATGGCGATGAGTACGTCATCAACGGCGAGAAGCAGTGGATCACCAACGGCAAACGGTCTGGCGTCGTCATCGTCTTCGCGAAGGCCGACCCCGACGACCCGGATTCGATAACGCAGTTCCTGGTGCCGAAAGACACAGAGGGACTCACCGTCGGTGAGAAAGAGGACAAACTCGGGCTCCGTGCGAGCGACACGACACCGCTCCAGTTCGACGGCGTCCGCGTTCCCGAGCGGTACCAGCTGACAGAGGAAGGTAAAGGGCTGGCTGCAGCCCTGTCGATTCTGACCACCGGTCGGGTCGCTATCGCTGCACAGGCTGTCGGACTCGCACAGTCAGCCCTCGACGAGGCCCTCGACTACGCCAAGGAACGCGAGCAGTTCGACCAGCCGATCAGCGAGTTCCAGACGATTCAGCACAAACTCGCGGACATGGCGACGAACGTACAGGCGGCGCGGCTGCTGACGTGGAACGCCGCACAGCAACTGGAACGCGGCGAGGATGCGAGAGCGGCAGCGAGCATGGCGAAGTACTTCGCAAGCGAGACGGCGGTCGAGGTGGCTAACGAGGCGATCCAGATCCACGGCGGCTACGGCTACACGACTGACTACCCCGTCGAGCGGTTCTACCGCGACGCGAAGGTGACGACTATCTACGAGGGGACCAGCGAAATCCAGCAGAACATTATCGCGCAGGACTTGCTGGAGTGAGTGGGCCGGGGCGAAGCGGTTTTGCGGGTGTCGGCCCTACCGCTTGGTGTGACACACGACGCTGTGATTTACGACCTTGACGGGACGCTCGTCAGGCTGGCCGTCGACTGGGACACAGTGACCAGCGACGTGGCGACGGTCCTGCGCGAACGAAACGTCGAGCCCGAGAGCCGTGACCTCTGGGAGATGCTGACGCTGTCTTCGGAGACTGGCCACCGTGACGCCGTCGAAGCGGCGATCACCGACCACGAGCGGACCGGTGCGCATGAGTCAGACCGACTGGCCCTCGCCGAGGGGCTCCCACACAGCGTCCCCGTCGGCGTGTGCTCGCTCAACGCAGAGGAGGCGTGTCGGGCGGCGCTGGATGTGCATGACCTCGACAGCTACGTCGGTCCGGTTGTCGGCCGTGACACCGTCGAGTCACCGAAACCAGACCCGGAGGGACTACTAGCGATTACCGATGAAATCGGCGTTGATCCTGAAGCGACGGTGTTCGTCGGCGATTCGGAGAGCGATGCGACGGCTGCACAGCGGGCCGGGATGACGTTCGAGTGGGCAAGCGAGTTCGATCAGGCCCGGTACCGCGCGTAAAGATAGACGCAGACGGCCGTCAGGAACCAGATGAGCGCGCCGACGCGGACCGCGAACAGCGCTCGCGCGGTCCAAGTCTGGAGCGTGACCGCGGTCGACGCGAGCACGACGAGCGGCGAGCCGACCAGAATCGTCGTCACGAACGTGACCTGCATCACCCACCCGAAGTCCACGCCGTCGGGGTCCGTTTTCTCGACTGTTGGCACGTCTGATGGTACAGCCAGGTGCGGCAAGCGCCTTGCGGTTTCCCGGGCGAAGTGCGCAACCCGAACAGGTAAGGCCCAGGCGCGCCCCCGCTCGGATATGCCAACTGTCCGGGACCTGCAGGCGATGGCTGGTGAGGAGCCGATCACGATGCTGACAGCGTACGACGCCGTTACCGCGAGCATCGTTGACGACACCGGCGTGGACGTCATTCTTGTCGGCGACAGCATGGGGAACGCCGTCCTCGGCCACGACGACACGCTCCCGGTCACGCTCGATGAGATGGCCTCCCGGGTCGGCGCGGTCGCACGCGGCGCGGACGACGCGCTGGTCGTCGCCGATATGCCGTTTCTCTCCTTCGGCGCGGACGAAAGCGAGAGCATCCAGAACTGTGGGCGAATGCTGAAAGAAGAGGGCGCAAACGCGATCAAGCTCGAATCTGGACCACATACAGTCGAACTGACCGAACGGCTGACCGAGCTCGGAATCCCAACAATGGCCCACCTCGGGCTCACGCCACAGAGCGTGAACCAGACCGGCTACACGAGACAGGCGACGGGCCGTGAGGAGGCCGAGGAAATCCTCGACCTCGCGCGAGAGCACGAGGCCGCCGGCGCGTTCGCGCTGGTGCTCGAACACATCCCGGCCAACCTCGCGGCCAAGGTCACCGAGGCCGTTGATATCCCGACAATCGGTATTGGGGCCGGGGGTGACTGCGACGGTCAGGTGCTCGTTTTCACCGACGTGGTCGGCCTCTCGGAGTCCAGCCCGCCGTTCGCCGAGCAGTTCGGCGACGTTCGCGGTGAGGTGGCCGACGCTGTCGACGAGTACATCGACGCCGTTGAGTCCGGCGAGTTCCCGCGCGAGTCACACAGCCACACCGAAGACGAACTCGACGACCTGTACTGAGCGGTCACGTCGGTATGTCGACCTACCCGGCTGCGGTCGTCTGATTTTCCATCCAGGCGTCGTACCCGGACTGGTTCTTGACGACGACGGTGGCGTCCATCTTACTGTGTCCGGCCCCGCACATCTCGGCGCAGTACAGTCGGTACTCGCCGGGTTCGGTGGCGTGGGTCCGGGCTGTCATCGTCCGGCCGGGGAAGATGTCCTGTTTGACGCCCAGTTGCGGAATGTAGATGGCGTGAATCACATCTGTTGTCCGCAGCCTGAGCGTGACGTTCTTGTCGGCCGGAAGAACGAGCCGTTCCTCTGTCGTAACGTTGGCCTCGCCGTAGGCGAACTCCCACCCCCACTGGTAGGCGAGGACGTCTATCTCCGTATCGTTCGCGAACGCGTCGTCCCCGTCGGCGGATGCCTCGGCTGCTGCGGGCGTGATGTAGGGGTTGGCCATCACCACGAACGCCGAAACACCGACGAAGACGAGTATCGCGCCCGTCGCGGCCGTCCAGGTCACCTCTAGCGCCGGGTCGTCAACAGTCGGCTTCGGGTCGTCGTTGTTTCGGAACCGGTAGATCACGTACACAAGCGTGAGTTCCACGAATAGCGTCAGTGGCAGGGCGACGTACAGGAGTTGTTCGTTTAGGTCGTCGATAGCAGCCCTGTTGACCGACTGCGCTGTGACCGGAGCAGCAAGTAGCGAGAGCCCGACCACGACAAGGCCCGCCTGAAGCACGCGCCTTCGGAGACGCATTGTCACACTGTACCAATCGCCATGTCAAATAACTTGCCCAAGACCGGAACATGAAAGCGGTGACCGCCACCGGATCCGGGTCCCCCGCGTAGTTTTATGGGTGTGGGCGTGTCAGAAATTGGTAACGTGTAGCATGGCGACACGAGCAACCGTTCCGGCACGGCACGTCACACACAGATGCTAAACAGAGCTATCGTTGAGGGAACCGCTCTCGCTGTGCTGGCCCTGGCAGTGCTTTTCCTGTGGGTCCGGGAGCAACGGAAGGCGCGACCGGAGAGCGATGGCGGCTACACGACGCGGGAGGAAGTCGAATTCGAAATCGGTCGAATCCAGTCTGAACTGTCCCGCTGGCTGACGACGACGGATCACCGGGACATCGGCTTGCTGTACATCTTTTTCGGCACCGCCGCCGGCCTATGGGGCGGTGTCGACGCGATGATGCTCCGGACGGAACTGCTGACGCCGCCGGCGGACATCTGGACGCCGGAGACGTACAACGCGCTGTTTACCACGCACGGGCTGACGATGCTGATATTCTTTGTCCTGCCCGTGTTTTTCGGCATCGGGAACTACGTCTTGCCGTTGCTCATCGGGGCCGACGACATGGCGTTCCCCCGCGTCAACGCTATTGGCTTCTGGCTCCTGCCGCCGGCGCTGATTCTGGTCCGAATGGGACTGATGATGCAGGTGCTTGGACAGGTGCTGAATCTGGTGCTCCCGGCGGACGCTATCCGGTTTTTTCTCACGATGCGCGAGGTGAGCGTCGGCTGGACGCTGTATGCGCCACTGTCTGTGCAACAGCCCAATCCACAGATAGACCTGCTGTTGCTCGGGTTACACCTGAGCGGCATCGCCACGACAGTCGGGGCCATCAACTTCATCACCACAATCGTCTACGAGCGCGGTGAGGGTGTCAGTTGGGCGAACCTCGACATCTTCTCGTGGAATATGCTCGTCACGAGCGGGATTGCACTGTTCGCCTTTCCACTGCTGGGGAGCGCGCTCGTGATGCTCCTGCTAGACCGGAACCTCGGAACGGCCTTTTTCGCCACAGAGGGTGGCGGTGCCATCCTCTGGCAACACCTGTTCTGGTTCTGGGGCCACCCGGAGGTGTACATCCTCTTTCTCCCGGCGACGGGGCTGATGAGCCTCATCCTGCCGAAGTTCGTCGGCCGCAAACTGTTCGGTTACCAGTTCATCGTCTACTCGACGCTGGGGCTGGGCGTCCTCTCTTTTGGCGTCTGGGCGCATCACATGTTCACCACGAGCGCAGACCCGCGAGTCAAACTGTCGTTCATGGCCGTCTCCATCGCCATCGCCGTCCCGAGCGCTATCAAGGTGTTCAACTGGATTACGACGATGTGGGAGGGGAACATCCGCCTGACTGCGCCGTTTATCCTCTGTGCCGGCGGCATCGGGACGTTCATAATCGGTGGCGTCACCGGCGTGTTCCTCGCCGTCATTCCGGTTGATATCCTCTATCACGGGACGTACTACGTCGTCGGCCACTTCCATCTCATCGTCGTCGGCATCATCCCGTTCCTGATGATCGCCGCGAGCTACTACTGGTATCCGCTCATCACTGGCCGGTGGTACGACACGCGGATGGCACGGTTTCAGGCGCTGTTGATCGTCTTTGGCTCGTTCGTGACGTTCATGACGTTGCTGGTCATCGGTGGGCTGGGGCTCCCGCGACGGCAGGCGATCTACCCGCCGGAGTATCAGCTTGCCCAACAGATTGCGACCGTGGGCGGCTACATCATCGGCCTGAGCGCCTTGTTATGGCTGTATAACATGCTTGTCTCGTACTGGCGGGGGACGCCCGTGACGACGACAGACCCGTGGGGCCTGAAGGCGACGAGCCAGTTCACCCGCGAGTGGCAGTGGTTCGAACAGCACATGATGGACAAATACGACATGGAGCCGACGGAGCCCGAGACGACACGGCGCTCCTACGCCCCCGAAGCCGAACCGACCGGGCTGGCCGGCGGCGTCGGCACCGTCGCCCAGACGGTCTCTCGGAACGCCTGGATGGCCGCAGTCGGCGGGTTCGTCGGCACGGTCCTGATGAGCGGCGGACTCATCACGGCGATACTCATTGGCGTCCTCAACCCGGTTTCGTTCGGTGAAATCGCTGAACTGGTCGGGCTGCCCGCGAATCCGGCAATCGGCGCGGTCCTGTTCCTCGTTGGCGGGACCGTCACCTGGCCGCTCCTGTTCCTTGCCTTTTCGGACTATCTCCCCGGTCGCCTCCTGTTCGAGACCGGGCTGGTGTTTGCGACACTGATATCTAGCGGGTTCGCCATCGCGTTTTACACCGGCCAGAGCGGGCTTACGTTCATCGGGTACCTCACGTTCGTGCTTGTCTCTCACTGGGCGTACGGCATTGGGCTAACCGTGACCTTCCAGTACCTCAAATCGGACGAGACGCTCCGCAGCCGCGGCGGAGGAGGAAGCTAACGGATGAGCGATGGTGCTGACTCGTTCGTCTTCCAGTATCTCGCGCCCTTCGTTGGCGTCCTGCTCGTCGCGGTCGGTATCGCCGGAGCCGTGCCCGGCGGCTACGCGCTCATTGAGCCGGACCTGGAGAACTGCGGAAACCCGACTATCGGCGTCGAAGGGCCGGAGCGGACGGCCGAGCGGTTCAGCGGAGCCGAACCGGGACCGCGGCTCCCACAGGTAGCCTTCGAGGACCTCTCCTCGGCCGAACAGACGGCGTTTCTGACGGCTGTGGACGACCCAGTTGGTGAGCAGCAGGTCGTCGGTAGCGTGCCCAACGCCGACGCCTTCCGGCGCGGGGCCATCGTTACCTACGAGGGTGAACAGTACTACGTGACCCTCGTCGCGGAGAACACCTGCTTCGCGGCCGCACCACTACAGTTCCCGCTTGGAGTGTTCGCCATTGCACTCGGATTCCTCGGCGTTCTGGCCCCGCCACTGTACCGGCGGCTGGTGCGGCTGGAACAGCGGGCCGGCCGGTCAGAGTAGCGGTCTCGCACTCAGAGCATGGTCAGAGCGCAGCGCCGACGTACAGCACGACGACGAGGAACACCCACACGAGGTCGACGAAGTGCCAGTACAGCGACGTGGTCCGGATAGCCGTGTCCCGTTCGGGCGCGTAATGGCCACGGAGCGCGCGCCCGAAGGCGATAGCGAGCAGCAGGACGCCGAGCGCGACGTGCAGACCGTGGAGACCGGTCAGGCCGTAGAACGCGCTCCCGAACGCGCCCGAACCGATGCCGAACCCCTCCACGGCAACGAACTCGTAGTACTCGTACACCTGTCCGGCGAGGAAGACGACGCCGAGCGCGAGCGTCACCCCGAGCAGGCCGAGGAACCGCTGTCGGTTCCCGCGTTCCAGCGCCTCGTGCCCGTAATGGAGCGTTACGCTGCTTGCCAGCAGCAGCGCCGTGTTGATGACCACGAGCGAGCCGAGCAGCGGCGGGAGGTGGGCTGGCGGCCACGACCCGGCCCGGATGAAGGCATAGTAGACGAAACCGGCGGAGAAGGTCGCCACGTCGGAGACGAGAAACAGAATCATCGTCGTGGCGTACAGGTCGGAATCGCCATCGCTGCGGTTCCGTAGGTAATCGGCGATGAAGGCCTCGTTAGCCCACCCGGCGAGTCCGGTCAGCAAGCCAATCGCACCAGCACCACCGAGGACAATCGGGACCACAGACGGGACCAGATCGAGCCCGACAAAAACCAGCCCGATACTCAGGTACAGCGACGCAGCGCCGACTGCAGCTAGCAGCGGCCACCGACTTCGGTGTTCGTGGCCGTCTTCGGCGACGTGTTCGGTTCCCGCCTCCGTCGAACCAGCCATGTGAACGCGTAGCAGTGGGTTCGGTAAAACGGTACCCCCGCGATTAGCGCGTCGGCTGCGAGACCCACCCGAATCTTTATCAAACCGTCAACCGACACCGAGAATGTGGTTTACGAGACGGGCAACCAAACGGTAGATGATGCCGTCGTACGCGTGCTGGACGGCGAGCGCCTCAACCGACGGGACGGACTGGCTCTCATCGCACAGCCGGTCGACGACCTCGCGGCCGGGGCCGACTACGTGCGCACGCAACTGGGTGATGACACCGTCGACGCGTGTTCGATCGTAAACGCCAAAGCCGGGAACTGTGCGGAAGACTGTGGCTTCTGTGCCCAGTCGGTCCATTTCGACACCGGCATCGACAACTACGGCTTTCTCGGCCCAGAGAAGATACTCGAAGCCGCAAAGCGCGCCGAACGCGACGGCGCACAGCGGTTCGGTATCGTCGTCGCCGAGAAAGGCGTCTCGAAGGAGAATCGACCTGAGGAGTGGGCGGAGGTCCTCGAAGCCATCCGTCTCGTCCGCGACGAGACGGACGTGGAGGTCGACGCCAGTCTCGGCATCCTCACGGAGGAGGAGGCCGCGATTCTGGCCGACGAGGGACTCAACCACTACAATCACAACATCGAGACCTCTCCCCGGTACTTCCCGGAGGTCGTCCAGACCCATACCTTCCAGAAGCGGGTCGAGACGCTCCGGGTCGCCAAGGACGCCGGCATGGACCTCTGTGCCGGCGTCATCCTCGGGATGGGCGAATCACCGACCGACAGGGTCGACGCGGCAATGGCCCTGCAGGACATCGGCATCTCCTCGCTTCCGGTGAACATCCTGAATCCGGTCGCTGGCACCCCCATGGCCGAACAGGGGCTGCCCGACATCACGACCGAGGAAGTCGTCAAGACCATCGCGGTGTACCGCCTGCTCCATCCAGAGTCCCGCGTGCGCCTGACCGGCGGGCGCGAGGTCAATCTCGACACGGACGGACAGGTGGCCGCGCTGGAGGCCGGTGCGGACGGCATCCTCACTGGCGATTACCTCACAACAGAGGGACAGACGGCAGCCGACGACCTCGAAATCATGGAGGAGGCCGGACTCGAGCCGAACACCGAGGCCAACGAGTTCGACCCCGAGGCGGTCAAAGAACGCGCGGCCGACGAGACAGAAACCGAGACGGCGGCAGGGACAGCACAGACCAAATCAGAGCTCAAATCCGACGACTGACAATGGACGACATACGCTTTGCAGTGCTTGGAACCGGTGGAATCGGACGGCGGACGCTCGAAGTCTCACAGCACAAGGACGGCCTCACCGCCGTCGCGGCCTGTGACCGCAACGGCGTGGCTCTCGACCACGATGGCCTCGACGTAGACGAACTGCTGGAGGCGACGGAAGGCAACATCGCGAGCGGGCCGCAAAGCGGCCCGGAACAGTCGAGCGGTGATGAACCGCGAGACAGCGGGCCGGAGGACGACCCGGATATGGCCGCCGACGGCGGCACAGCCACGGCGGAAACAGCCGACGGCGTCAAACAGCACGGCGAGCAGGCCGGCATCGTCGCCAGTTCGCAGGGCGAGCCGACGGAAACGCCCATCGACGACATTATCGCCGAGAGCGACGCCATCGACGCGGTGCTGTTGGCGCTCCCGAACCTCGAACACGACTTCATCCCGCGTGTGGCCGAGCGCTTCGCCGAGGCTGACTACGAGGGCGTCATGATTGACGTGCTCAAACGCTCCCGTGTCATCGGCATGCTCGATGACCGCGAAGACCTGCTGAAAGAGTCCGGCATCACGTTCGTCTGTGGGGCTGGCGCGACCCCCGGCTTCCTGACGGGGGCGGCGGCGCTGGCCGCCCAGTCCTTCGTTGAGGTCGAGGAAGTCGAAATCTGGTGGGGCGTCGGCCTCAAGTCCGGTTACGAAGACAACCGCGGGACGGTCCGGGAAGACATCGCGCACCTCGACGGCTACGACATCGAGACAGCCCGCGAGATGAGCGAAGCCGAAATCGAGGCGCTCATCGACGAGCACGACGGCGTGCTGGAGTTCCACGACATGGAACACGCCGACGACGTGTTGCTGGAGCGTGCGGGCATCTGCGATGCCGAGGACGTCCACGTCGGCGGCGTCCTCGACGTGCGCTCGGACGAGAAACCGACCACGACGACGGTCAGCGTGACGGGCACGACATTCGACGGCGAGACGGGAACGAACACCTTCGAACTCGATGACGCGACGAGTATGGAGGCCAACGTCAACGGGCCAGCACTGGGCTATCTGAAAGCCGGTGTCCGGAACAACCGCGCCGGGCACTACGGCGTGTTCGGCCCCGCCGACCTGATGCCTGGTTTCTGAGACTGCCTGACTCTACGCTTCATGACTCACGGCTTCGATTTGAACGAGCGACTCGAACAGCGCGACGCACAGAACCTCCGGCGCCATCTGGAAGTCGCCGAATCCGTGTCGGCGCGGACCCGCTTTGCCGATGACCCTAAAGGAGACCCACCGGAGTTCGGCGACGAGGAAGTCGTTTTCGCCGCGAACAACTACCTCGGACTCGCCGATGACAGCCGAGTCCAGCGAGCGGCCGAACTGGGCGCACGAACCGTTGGGAGCGGCGCGGGGGCCTCGCGGCTGGTCACAGGTGACACGAAGGTTCACCGAGCGCTGGAGCGCGACCTCGCGGCCTCGAAAGGGACCGAGCGGGCTCTGGTGTTCTCGTCGGGCTACGCGGCCAACATCGGGACTATCGACGCGCTGGCCCCGGATGTCGTCTTTTCGGACGAGCTGAACCACGCCTCAATTATCGACGGCTGCCGCGTCGGGGCCAGCGAGACAGTCGTCTACGACCACTGTGACCCGGACGACTTGCGAGCGAAACTGGCCACGCGAGCAGCCGATGTCGATGAGGACGAACAGTGGCTCGTGGTCACCGACTCCGTGTTCTCGATGGACGGAGACATCGCGCCGCTATCGGCCATCTGTGACGCCGTCGACGAGTACGGCGCGTGGCTGATGGTCGACGAGGCGCACGCGACGGGGCTGTTCGGTGATAGCGGCGGTGGCGTCGTGCAACGTGAGGGGCTGAGTCACCGTGTCGACATCCAACTGGGGACGCTCTCGAAAGCGCTGGCGAGCCAGGGCGGCTACATCGCCGGTGACGAGGTGCTCATCGAGTATCTGCTGAACGCCGCGCGGTCATTCGTGTTCTCGACTGGGCTATCCCCACCGAACGCTGCGGCGGCCCGCGAGGCGCTACGAATCGCCCGCGAGACCGATCGTGCGGCGGAACTCTGGGATACCGTGGCAACGCTTCGGGACGGGCTGGAGACAATGGGCTACGAGGTGCTTGGCGAGACACATATCCTCCCGGTCATCGTCGGTGACCGTGGTGACGCCCTCGAACTGGCCGACCGCCTGCGCGACCACGGTATCGTCGCGCCTGCGATTCGACCGCCAACAGTGCCAGAAGGAACGTCCCGCATCCGGGTTGCACCGATGGCGACACACACCGCCGACGACATCGCGCAGTGTCTCGACGCCTTCCGGACTGCCGGCACAGAGGTGGGCGTGCTGTGAGCGAGACGAGCAATGATTCGAGACCCGTGCGTGGGACCGGCCGCATCGCCGAGGACGGCGTCTTCGTTGTCGGGACCGACACCGGCGTCGGCAAGACGGTCGTGACCGCCGGGCTGACGGGCTGGCTGCGGGAGACAGGAACCGAGGCTGTCGCGGTTAAGCCCTGCCAGACCGGATACCCGCCGGACGACGACGCGGCGTTTGTCGAGTCCGTCTGTGGCACGGCGGACGCCGCAGTCTGTCTGCAGCGGTTATCGCCACCGCTGGCTCCAGAAGTGGCCGCACGGGAAGCAGACGACGATGTCACGCTTTCCTACGAGTCGATCCGCGACGGGGTCGCCGATGTCGTGGCGGGAAGCGAGACAGCTATTGTCGAGGGTATCGGCGGCCTGCGCGTCCCGCTCGCGGACGACCGAGAGGTCATCGACCTCGTTGCGGATATCGGGCTTCCTGCGCTGGTCGTCGCCCGTTCGGGCCTCGGAACGCTCAATCACTCGGCGCTGACGGTTCAGGCGCTCCGGCAACGAGGCGTGCCAGTCGTCGGTGTCGTTCTCAACGAGTACGAAGGCGAAACGACCGCTGAGCGTACGAATCCGGACGGTATCGAACGGATGACCGACTGCACTGTCTGGCCGGTGCCACCCCTTGACATCGAGTCACCTGAGAGCGTAATTGACGGACTCAGAGCGCATCTCCAACAATCGGTTCTGCGGCCAGCTATCGAGCAGTAGCTGTCGGTGTGTCAGCACAAAGGGGATAGAACGGGGGCAAACCCCCGTCGTGTGACACTACGGAGCCAGTAAGGCTCCATCTGTTGATTGACTACCGATCACTAAAATAGTAAGGCACGTTTCATCTGGAGATTTCCCCTCAGCACCGGGCCATGTTCCGTTAGGAACGGGCTAACGCCCAGCCGAAACGACGGTGCTAGAGGTCAACTGACAGCAGCGACTCGACGTCGACGCCGTCGTCCAGTAGCGTCCGCATACGGTCGACTGTTGCCTCGTTCCGAGTCTGCCCGGTTCGGAGCACTTCCTCGACTCTGTCTATCGTCGTCCGCGTGTCTGACTGGACTGACAGCACTGGGACGTTTTTCTCAGCCGCCTGTCCGATGACCGCACTGGCGGGCTGGAACCCACCAGTGAGGAGTAATGCGTTGATACCAGACGCTTCGAGGGCCGCCGTCTGGACCTCCGAGCGGTCGCCGCCGGTGACGACGACGGCATCGCGTGTCCGCCGGAAGCGTTCGAGCGCGCTGCTCCCGCTCATTGCGCCGACGCTGAACCGCTCGACGTGGACGTCGGTGTTGGCATCACCAGTGAGGATGTCCGCGCCGAGGTTCCGGGCGAGGTCAGCAACCGTGACACCGGCGAGCGAGCGGTCACGCGGCAGAATGCCGTGGACTGGAATCCCCTCGCCTTCGAGGAACGGGACCACGTCGTCGGCGAGTTCGTCGACCGTCGCGTCGGTGACGCCGTTGAACAGGACGCCGTCCAGTCGATCACCGATCGCTTCGGCCGCCGACAGAATTTCGTCCGTGTCACTGGGCGTGTCGTAGCCGGTGACTAACAGCACACGGGCGTCGAGCAACTCCGCGATATCGATGTCTGTGAGGTCGACGATACTGCCAGTCGCCAGGTCACTGCTCCCCTCGACGAGGAGCATATCGGTTCCGTCCGAACACGTCTCGATGCCCTCTTGCAGTCGCTCACGGAGGTCATCCGGGTCCTCACGCCCGCGGATGGCTTCCTGAATGAACGTCGGCGAGTAGACGATGGGCTCCATGTCGTGGAGGTCGGTCTCCAGATCGAGTAGCTCGCGGGCGAGCATCGGGTCCTCGTCCCGTGTCTTGCCGACCGCACTCCGCAGACGCGTCCCCTTGGGCTTCATGTAGCCGACATCGTAGCCCGCGTCGTGGGCTCGTGTCGCTAGCGCGAGAGTGATTGCCGTCTTGCCGATACCTTCCTCCAGTGATGTGACGAGTAGCGTGTTCGTGTCGGTCATAGTTTCTCCTGGTCGAGGGTGAGTCGCAGGTCGACCGCCTGCACCCCGTCGGGCGTCGCGACGAGGGGGTTGATGTCCAGTTCCACGATTGCGGGGAAGTCAGTGACGAGTTGCGAGAGCCGCTGGATTGTCTCGACGAGCGTGGCCTCGTCGACGGGGTCGCGGCCCCGAGCACCGCGTAACAGCGGCGCAGAGTCGATGTCATCGAGCATCCCTTTCGCCTCGGTCTCGCTGACAGGAGCGACACTGACAGTGTTGTCTTCGAGCACCTCGACGAAAATTCCGCCGAGACCGAACAACAGCAACGGTCCGAACTGCGGGTCGCGGTTCATCCCGAGAATCGTCTCGACGCCGTTGTCGAGGTCGACCATCTCCTGTACCTGAACGCCGAGAATCGTCGCGTCTTCCTGATAGTTGCGTGCCCTAACGACGAGGTCCTCGTAGGTGTCGCGAACTTCCTCGACGGGGACAGCGACCTCGACGCCGCCGATGTCGGACTTATGCAAGATGTCCGGACTGACGATTTTCATCACCACGTCATCGCCGATTTCCTCGGCGACAGCCTCCGCTTCGACGGGTGAAGAGACGACATCGCCCTGTGGTGTCGGAATCCCGTACGCGTCAAGCAGTTCCATCGCTTCCACGCCGAGCCGGTTCGACCCGCGCCGGGCGCCGGATTCGAGTATCTCGCGGGCCCGCTCGCGGTCCACGTCGAACGTCGTCGGTTCCTCGTACTCCGTCGCTTTGATTTCTCGGTAGCGCTTGAGCGCGCCCAGACTGCCGACCGCGCGGGCCGGGTCGAAGTAGTTCGGCACGCCCGCTTCGCTCAGGACGTTCGCACCAGCGTCAACCGACTTCCCGCCCATCAGCGTCGCCGCGACCGGTTTCCCGAACTGCTCTTGCTGTTCGACGATGCGTTCCGAGAGTTCCTCGAAGGAAAGCACTGCGGTCGGACAGGCGACGACGACGGCCATCGAAACGTTGTCGTCCGCAAGGACTGTTTCGAGGGCTGTCTCGAAGCGCTCGGCGGGAGCATCGCCGATAATGTCGACCGGGTTGTAGATGTTGGCCTCATCAGGCATCTCTTCGCGGAGTCGGGAGAACGTCTTGTCACCGAACTGCGCGAGTTGCAGGTCCGAGTCGCCGACGGCGTCGGTCGTCATCACGCCGGGACCGCCGGCGTTTGTGACGATGGCGATTTCGTCTCCATCCGGGAGCGGTTGGCCGGCGAGAATCTGCGCGTAGTCGAACAGCTCTTGCACAGATTCAACGCGGAGCGTTCCGGCCTTATCGAGGCCTGCCTCGTAGGCCCGCTCCGACCCGGCCATCGCACCGGTGTGGGAGGCGGCCGCGCTCGCACCCGCGTCCGTGCGGCCGGACTTGACAAGCACAATCGGCGTCTCCTGTGTCACCTCACGAGCCGTCTGTACGAACGAGGACCCATCATTGATGTCCTCAAGATAGCCCAGAATGACATCAGTATCAGGGTCGTCACCCCACTCAGCGACGAAATCACTCTCGTCGAGTACTGCTTTGTTCCCGAGCGAGACGATGTCCTTGAAGCCGACATCGCGCTCGGCGGCCCAGTCCAGCACGGCGGTGATGAACGCGCCCGACTGGCTCATAAAGGAGATGTCGCCGTCGCTGGCCATCTCATTGCCGAAAGTGGCGTTGAGCCCGACGGGGGTCGACATCACGCCGAGGCTGTTCGGGCCGACCAGATTCAGGTCGTATTCACTGGCCGCTTCCCGGAGCCGCTTTTCACGTTCGGCCCCATCACTGCCAGTCTCACCGAAGCCAGCGGTGATGACGACGACGTTTTCGATACCCGCTTCCCCAGCGTTCTCGATGACCTCGACCGCCACCGTCGGCGGCACGACGACGACGGCAACGTCGACCGACCCGGGGTCGTCCAGGCCGGCGAGGTTGTCGTAACACGGCAATCCAAGTACTGTCTCTTTGTTCGGGTTCACGGCCACGACCTCCCCTGTAAACGAATCGAGCAGGTTCGTGGTGACCGCGTGACCGACGGATCCCTCCGAATCGGTCGCCCCGACCACTGCGACACGTTCCGGCGCAAACAACGTCGATAATCGTCCCATGCCTCTACTCGGTGGTTACGGTGGGCCCGAATATATGTGTGGGGAACTCCCGGCGAGCGGGAATCTAGACGATTCATTACCGCGATTTCGGTGTGACGGTGTTTTTGTTTGTCACCCCCGTACCGGCGTCCGATGAATGACACTGCACTCCTAGCACCGTTCGACGACGACGTGGTCCGTGGCGTCGCGGGAACGAACAGCGTCGACGAAGAACAGTTGCGATCCGCGCTCGCCGACCACCAGCGAACGATGCGTGAGAATCCGGGCGTCGAGGACCTCGTTTACGAGTGGCGAAAGCGATTCGACGATGCGGTGCTACACCGCACGCCCGAGACGTTCTTTATGGCTGTCAGGGAGACCGTCTGGGAGGAGTACGGCGCGCATCTCGGACTCGATGACTACCTGCTTGCCGCGGTCGTCGCAGTTCATCAGGAGCAAGTCCTCCGCGAAACAGCGGTTGACAGCAGCACTATCGACGAAAACGCCGTTGCGCTCGTTGTTTCCCGGCCGTCGTCATAGTAGATATATTCCCGGTTATCTCAAGTGCAGCGCCCAGACTAAAGCGACAGTTGTGATCAGCGGATAATATTTCAGTTCAGGTAACCAGCCCTTCCATCTTAGAATATAATTTTTGGGTTCCCAAAAACATATTTTCACAAAACAATCTTTAAGTGGCTTCCACCTGTACAATAAGATGACTATGGCAACACAAGAGCACGTCCGACGCGAGTTCGGGAATGTCGAAGAGAACGAACTCCGCCTCGACAAGGAGAAGTCCGAGCAGGTAATCAACGCGCTGAATCAGGACCTGGCGGACACATACACGCTGTATCATCAGGTCAAGAAGCACCACTGGAACGTCGAGGGTGCCGAGTTCCGTGACCTCCACCTGTTCCTCGGTGAAGCGGCCGAAAACGCCGAAGGGGCAGCCGACGAACTCGCGGAGCGCGCACAGGCCCTCGGTGGCACGCCCATCTCCAGCGGCAAGGCACAGGAGGAGCACGCGTCGGTCGAACCGGAGGGGCAGGACGTGTACGACATCCGGACATCACTCGAAAACGACCTCGAGATGTACGGCGACATCATCGAGTCGCTCCGTGACCACATCGACCTCGCTGAAAACCTCGGTGACCACGCCACGGCCCAGATCCTCCGAGAAATCATCGTCCAGACCGAGGAAGACGCCCACCACATCGAGCACTACCTCGAAGACGACACGCTCGTGCTGGACTAACTCGGCACGAGGCTTTCTCTCTCAGTTTCTTTCGCCGGCTAGTCACTACCTAGCTCAGGTGTATAGCGTGGTGTGAACCGTTCCAGCAGAAAACAGTGTAGACTCGGAGGAAAGAGAAACGCAATGCGGGGGCGGACGAACTACCGTCTGAGGTCAACGGTTACGTCAGTCGAAATCCAGCCGTCTCGGTTCCCGTCTTCAGTAAACACGGTTCTGTCAGCACCGCTGTCCAGTGCTGCAACGTCCGGGCGGTCCTCGGAGGTCTCGACATCGTCCGTCTGTGATGGCATTATCAGAGTTAGGTACCCCTAAAGCTAAAAGGATTTTGGTTGGCCTAATCATCTGCGGACGCCAGCCCCTGCACCGAGGGCAGAAATGGCCCGGAACCGATCGCCGACACAGCGCGGCCTTTAGTACCTGAGGCGACAAGAGAGAGGTATGAGCTCGGACGACGACCTTACCGCCCTGATTACGGATCTCGTTACGACGCTACAGGACCTGGAGACGGAGGTCGAGCCCACGACCGACAGTGGTCTTCCGCGGCCGCCGACACCGGGCGAACTCCTCCGGTTCACCAGCGATGTAACTATCCCCGCGGTCATCCTCGTGTTGAAGAGCAACATCGAGGCACTGAAGCTACTCCGGCGAGCCCTCCGGATGGCCGAGGGGCGGCCGACATCGACGGGCTCCGCCTCGGGTGAGGTGCGACAGCGTGCGAGTGACCTGAGCCGGGCCACGCTCTCTCGCCTCGACGGTGCGTTGACAGACCTTCAGCAGGCTGTGGAGGGGACGCCGGAAGATGAGGAAGCCCGCGAACTTATTCAGGAAGCCCAACAATTACGCGGTCAGATCCGGGAAAGGTTAGCCGCTGAATCTGAAGTGAGTGAGGAGGTCGACCCTGATGAAGTTACTGACGTTCCTGTGGACGTAGATGCCGAACTGCGGTCGATAAAGGACGATATCGAGGGCCCAGACAGGGACGACACTGGTACCGAAAACGGAGACGGAAACGGCGAGGAGTAACGAGTTCTATTGTGGTGTGAAAATATACTTCTACAAACATAATGGTTTATTATTGCACAGGCACAGGTATGAGTACCGATGTCCAGCTCTACCGCTCCGGGCGGTCGTCGGGCGACCCTGTTCGTCCGGTCTGACCTCCCTGCGCCATCACAGAAACGCTGTACCGCTATCAAATGTGAGCTACAAGAGCTGGTGTGCCGCGGCGTCCTCGACGACATCGAAACGGTGGAATGGGAGAAACGTGTTCCGCTGCAGGGCCCCGGTAACGGGATCGAACGGGACCTGTACAACGAGTTCGCGGACTGGGCCCGCGAGTCCGGTGTCTATCTCGCGCCGTTTTTCGACACCCGGCTCTGTTACAGTTCGACGACAGGCGAGAAACGCCGAGAGCTCGTCATGCCGGCCGTCTGTCTCGCGGTCTACGAGGACGACAATCTCGTGCAGGTGGCCCCCTTTGCCGACGCGGGCCGGACGGAATCAGTCGAGGAATGTATCGCGGAACTCGGTGAGACGGGAACCCTCCCGGACACCGGTTCGACGACTGTCTCGACCGTGTAGCTCTCGTCCGTTCCGTTGCTGTTCTGGCCGGCTACCACCATTGCCGCGACACGAATTATAAAGTTCTGTTCGTAGTACTACACATTCGTATGACAGAACAGGTGACACGTCGTGATGTACTCGGGACGGGTGCGTCTGTCCTCGGCAGCCTCGCAATCGGCTCGACGACCGCCAGCGGCGCGCTCCAGACGGACGGAACCACTGTCACGTTCCTGCATGACACCCACGTCCACGGACGGTTTGCCAACGCCTCTGCAGGGGAATTGAGCGTCGCCCGCTACTTCGGGCTGATGAACGAAATCACCGAAGACGCCGACACCACACTCAGGGTCGGCAACGGTGACGACCTTGCATCGTCAGTCCTGTCGGCAGTGTTCGACGGACGCCACGTCGTCTCGACGTTCAACGCCGGCGGGCTGGACTTCGATACGTTCGGCAACCACGATTTCGACATGGGGCCAGAGGTCCTCCGTGAGCGCGTGTCTGACAGTCTCTTCACCTGGGTCAGCGCGAATGTCCGCGAAGATGGGTCGGTTTTCGCCGCCGAGCAAGGCGCCCAGCAGTACGTCCTCACGGATGTTGGAGACGTGACACTCGGAGTTACTGGCCTCATTACGCCGGAGGCCCCCGAAGTCACCTCTATCGGAGAGAACACCGACGTACTTGCGCCGGCATCGGCGCTGCAGAACGTAACAGAACGGATGCGGGCCGACGGCGCTGACGCAGTTATCGTGCTCTCCCATCTCGCGAGTGAAACCGCTCGAACTGTCGCCGAGGAGGTTGATGGCGTCGACGCTATCATCGGGGACCATGCCGCGTCGCTACTCGAAGAACCGGAAGTCATCAACGACACCGTCCTCTCGTTTGTCGGCGACGAGTACGAGTACCTCGGGGAGTTGGCGCTCGGTATCGACGGGTCCGGCGTCACAGACCACGAGTTCGTCCTCCACAACGTCGGCGAATCTTCGGCCGGAACGGACCCGTTTGTCAGTCTCGTTCAGGACCACTACGAGACGCAACTGGAACGGCAACTGGACGTGGTCATCGGCGAGACCACCCAGCCGCTTGACACCCGGCAGTCTGTCGTCCGAGCGCGCGAGTCGAACATGGGGAACTTCGTCGCCGACACCATCCGCACTGACGTCGAAGCGGACACAGCGCTAATGAACGGCGGCGGGATTCGGACAGACAGGCTCTATTTCGAAGACGCAAGTGAGGATGATCCGGTAGCGATCACGCGGCGTGTCGTCGTCGACATCCTGCCGTTCCCGAACAACGTAGTCGAGCTGGAAGTCACCGGCGAGACGCTGCTTGCGGCGCTGGAAAACGGGGTGAGCCGCGTCGAGGCGGGGGCTGGCCGGTTCCCGCAGGTGAGCGGTATCACGTACACGTACGACCCCACCGCGGAGAGCGGCGACCGAATCGTCGACGCGACTGCCGGTGGCGACCCAATCGACCCGGACGCGACGTACACGCTTGCGACGAACGATTTCGTCTCCGGCGGCGGCGACGGCTACGGTATGCTCAGTGATGCGACCGTCCTCGTCTCCTCGAACGAGGGGGCGCTCCTCTCGGACCTCATCATCAACACCATCGAAGAACAGGGAACGATTTCGCCGACGACGGAGGGCCGCATCACCAGGCAGAGCGAGGAGAGCTGATCAGACCGGGTCCCAGCGGTAGCCGTCCCAGTCCTGACTCTCGGGCACTTTAATACCCGCGTCGGGGTCGCGGAGTTCCTCGATGTAGACGGGTTCGACCGTGTCACCGGTTTCGACCTCATCGGTGGTCACCTGCCCGAGCGCGCGGACGAACTCGTCGCTCGCATCGGAGACGTCCGTTATGTCGAACTCGACGATAGCCAGCGTGTTTGGCTCGCGGACACCCGGCGGCGTCGCTGTCGAGTGGGTCCAGGTGACGACTTCGCCGGTCCGGTCCGAGAGGTCGAAGCTCTCTTCCTGTGGCTCGCCACACTCAGGACACAGCGGATGCGTGGGGTACGAGACGTGACCGTTCGAACACATACCTGCTTCCAGCGTCATTCTGCGGCCTCCATGATGGTGGTGATGACACAGTTTCCGAACCCGCCGACGTTACACGCCAGTGCGGTGTCGGCCTCGACCTGTCGCGGCCCGGCCTCGCCGACCAGCTGTTCGTAGATTTCGACGCCTTGCGCGACGCCGCTTGCCCCCAGCGGATGCCCCTTCGATTTGAGCCCGCCGGAGGTGTTGATCGGCAACTCGCCGTCCTTGGCCGTCGCACCGTCCATCGCCATCTCCCAGGCCGTTCCCTGGTCGGCGACACCGATACCCTCCAACTGGAGGAACTCCAGAATGGTGAACATATCATGCAGTTCAGCCACGTCGAGGTCGTTGGGGCCGAGGCCGGCCATCTCGTAGGCCTGTTTGCTCGACTCGACGACCCCGCCCATGATTGTCGGGTCGTCGCGCTCGTGGACGACGTGGGTGTCGGTCGCCCCGCCGATACCGGAAACCAGCGCGTACTCGTCGGTTATCTCCTTGGCCCGCTCCTCCGTCGTGAACATGAGCGCGGCGCTGCCGTCCGTAATCGGACAGAAGTCATACAGCCGCAATGGGTCTGCGATGATGGGCGACTCAAGCGCTTTCTCCATCGTGATTTCCTTCTGGAACTGCGCCTTGGGGTTGTCCACGCCGTTTCTGTGGTTCTTGACCGCGACCCGGGCGAGTGACTCCCGGGGGGCGTCGAAGCGCTCCAGATAGTGCCGGGCGGTCATCCCGGCAAAGGACGGGAGCGTCACGCCGTGTTTGTACTCGTCGGGGTGGGTGATCGAGGCGATGATGTCTGTCGCCTGGCCCGTCGTCTTGTGGGTCATCTTTTCGCCGCCGACCAGCAGCGTCATCTCACTGGCCCCGCTGGCGACTGACTGCCAGGCCTCGTAGATGCCGGCCCCACCCGAGGAAGAGGTCTGGTCAACCCGTTCGCTGTAGGCCGGAAGCACCCCCAGGTCGTGGGCCAGCAGGTTCATAATTCCCGTCTGGCCTTCGAACTCACCGCTGGCCATGTTCGAGACGTACAGGTGCTCTACGTCGTCGGGCGCGACGCCGGCGTCCGTGAGACACTCCTCGCCCGCCTGCGAGAGCAACTCACGGATCCAGACGTCGCGTTGCCCGAATTTCGTCATTGACGCGCCGATTACTGCGACTCCCATACCTGTGCCGTCACAGGGGTCTCGTGTATGTATTACGGTCTGACCTATAGAACGAGTGGAATGTTCAAGCAGTCGTCGTGACGACAGATAGCCCCTCGGCGGGTTGGTCACCGGCCAGTGAGACGAGCAGTCGCCAGCCATCCGCAGTTCGCTCCGCTTGTGCCATTTGTGGCGTGATACTCGTCCGGCGCAGTAGTTCGACGGCAATCGGCAACACCGGACAGCGAAGGTCCGACAGCGTCGGGCGATAGTTCTGTAATGTGATATATCTGGCACAGCGGCCAGGGCCGACGGCTGCGGGTTCGATTGCTGCCTCGTCAACTAACCCCGCTGTTTCGAGGTCGGCGATGGCGTCCCGAACCGGCTCGGGTCCGCTTGGCTTTCGCGGCAATTGCCCGGCGGCTTCTCGGAGGGTGTCCGCCTGTACTTCCGGGTCGAGATTGTCGGCGATCGCCGTGGCCATGCTTTCGAGCATCGCCAGACAGAGGCGCTCGCGGTTCTCGGTTTCCTCGGCCGCTTCGAGATAGCTGTCGATAACTGCCTGCTCGACGGAGCGATGGCGACCCGACAGCACTTCGAACAGCGACCCGGCGACCGTGTGACAGTACTCCGGAAGCGACGACGGGGCGGTCCTGACGGCATCGGTCCCCCACGGCGCTTCACAGACGATGAGGCCGTGAACGGTGACACGTGGGTCGTATCGACGCAGGGCACTTCGGTAGGCAGTCGCTACGCTGGCCGCTTCGGCAGCCGTCTCGCGGTCCGGGAACTGCATACCCGACACCGGGAACGGCGGCGTGCCCGTTTTGGCGCTGACGACGCGATACGGTCCGATAGCGACGCTGAGCTCAGAGAGCCTGTCACGGATGTCTGCGAGTGTGCGTCCAACCATTGCTACAGTGTCTGTCTCGGCGTCGGTCCGAAACCCGGTACATCGGTGACGGTGTGTTCAGTCGCGCGCCGATACGCGTCGACGGCTCCGCTTACTGCGTGCTCAATGCCAGCCATGGCGACACAGCCACAGAGCCGCCCGACCGGAGCCGTGTCTCTCCATCCTCCCAGCCCCCCTGCAGCCTCGGTAGTGAGTCGGGTTGCTCCGGCCATGGGTCCTTACAGGTCTCCGGCGACGATATCGGCGACGCGCTGGCGGTCGAACAGCTCCCGGTCAACCTCATACACTTGCGACGCGGCCCGTTCTGTGAGGACCAGATTCGTTATCGGTCCCTGGTACAGCGGCCCACCGCGGTACACGTTCCCGTTCTGTACCGCCGTCAGTTCGCTCCCAGTCTGGTCCGCTTCGAGGAAACTGACGACCGTGTCTTCGAACTCCGAGCGTGTCTTATTCTCCTGCCCCCGCAGGAGCAGGTACTCCGGATCGATGTCGAGCAGGGTCTCGAAGTCGACCTTGCTGCGGTCTGCGTGGAAGTCCCTGACATCGGTCTTCGCGAAGGCATCGCGTACCCCGAGGTCTCGCCACTGTTTGAAGCTGGTCCCGTCTTCGATGAGGTACGGTGAGAAGCTGGTGGGCTCGTCGCTGCCGGCCCATACGATAGCTACCTCGGGCCGTTCGGACTCCGAGTCCGGCACGAGGTCTTCCAGGCTCGTCTGGAATTCTTCGTGGAGAGTCCGGAACGCCTCGAACCGGTCGGTCCGCTGGAACGCCTGGGACAGTTTCTCGAAAGCTTCGTACAGCGTGTAGTAGGTGTAGTCGTGCCACTCGTAGCCGGTCGAGAAGATGCTGTTCCCGAAGAAGGGACCGACCTGGGACTCGATTTCGTCGATGTCAGACTGCTCCCAGGACCCGCGGCTCTGCAGGAAGTTCGGGTCCATGACGTGGATGTCGGCATCTATTTCGTAGAACTGCTCCTTGCCGACACCGCTGTCCCCCCACAGCTTCTGAATCGAGTTCTCGTCGACGCTGACGCCCGGGATTTCGTCGTAGTACTGAGTGTGATACCGCGACGGCAGCCAGACCCCCTCCGGGGCATCGAGGCCAAGCGCAATCCCCATATCTGCCCAGCTCCCGTTGTTCGCGACCCAGACCTCCGGGACTGACTCGAAGGTGACCTCGCCGACCGGCTCCATCGAGACTGCGTAGCTCGAATCCGTCGCTTCGGTGGTCGCCGTCGGAGTTGACTCCGCAGCCGTCGTCCCAGACGCCGTCGACTCATCGGCCCCACCGTCACTACCGCTCCCGGCCTCGGACTGACCCGAACAGCCAGCGACGGTACCTGCCAGCCCAACACCGGCCGCAACGATATACTCTCGTCGGTTCATGTCTTTTTAGGCTTGCCTAATTCATTTAAATCTTCCCATATTTAGGCAGGCCAAAAACTTCCTGAATCACCAAACAGCACCACAGCCCTCGACAGTGAGAATCCACACAAAGTATATCCGTGTGTGCTAACCACACACGAAATATGCAGGAGGCTTGGCTTCAACTCCAATGTCCGGCGTGTTCAGTCGCCTGGGAAGAGCAAGTGTCCGACCTCCCTGCCCCGGAGACACAGTTTGTCTGTGACGACTGTGGGGCCGAGCGGTCGCTGTCGGAGTTCATGCGGACCACTCGCGATCTGGAAGTACTGCAGGAGTTTACGGACTCTTAGTACCGCGCTCGCGCCGCTGCCTTCCACTCATCGCCTCGCTTGACGTTGCTGGGAGGGCGGCGTTTGCCCACGCTCGCCAGCCGTCCGGCGAGCCTCCACTCGTCCACGTATTCGACCGTCTGCCGCTGTGCTGTGGCCACAGCAGCCCGCTGGCGGTCGGTCAGGTGAGCGCTGATCGCAGCGGTGATAGCCGCTGCTTCTGCCTGTGATGCGTCCGCCGGTATCGACAGCGACAGGTCGTCCGGGTCCGCGCTGGCAGTGGGCAGCGCCGTCTCCGTATCCGCCTGTGGTGTATCGTGAGTCGCCATGTTACAGTGGGATGTTGCCGTGGTCTTTCGGCGGCGTGTCCTCGCGCTTGCGCTGCAGGAGGTCGAGGTCCTGAATGAGGCGCTTGCGCGTCTCTTTCGGTTCGATAACGTCGTCAAGGTAGCCCCGTTTCGCCGGCCCGTACGGATTGGCAAACTCGTCGCGGAACTCGTCCATCAGTTCCTGACGCTTGGCATCCGGGTCGTCGGCGTCCGCGATCTCGTTCCGGTAGAGAATGTTGACGGCTCCCCGCGGACCGAGCACTGCCATCTCCGAACCGGGCCAGGCGTAGTTCACGTCGCTGCCCAGGAACTTCGAGGACATGACGATGTACGCACCGCCGTAGGCCTTCCGTACGACGACCGACAGCAGCGGGACCGTCGCCTCGGCGTAGGCGTAAATGAGCTTCGCGCCCCGCCGGATGATGCCGTTGTGCTCCTGGTCCGTGCCGGGCATGAATCCGGGCACGTCGACGAGCGTGAGGATGGGGATATTAAACGAGTCACAGAAGCGGACGAACCGGGCCGCTTTCTCCGCCGCGTCGATGTCGAGTGTCCCCGCGCTCACGCGTGGCTGATTGGCGACGACGCCGACCGACTGGCCGTCCATCCGCGAGAAGCCCACGACGACGTTGCGCGCCCAGTTGCCGTGAACCTCGAAGAAGGAGTCCTCGTCAACGATGGCGTCGATGACCTTCGTCATGTCGTAGGGCTTGCGCGGTGCTGACGGGACAATATCGGTCACGCCGGGAATTTCCCGGTCGGGGTCGTCCCAGGGCTTGACCCGCGGCGGGTCCTCCATGTTGTTCGCCGGGAGATACGACAGGAGCCGCCGGATATTTTCGAGCGCCTCCTCCTCCGACGGGTACGAGAAGTGGGCAACACCGGATTTGGTAGAGTGCGAACCCGCGCCGCCGAGTTCCTCTTTCGACACCTGTTCACCGGTCACCGTCTCGATGACGTCCGGCCCGGTGATGAACATGTGGCTGGTGTCTTGCACCATGAAGGTGAAGTCAGTCAGCGCCGGACTGTAGGTGGCCCCGCCCGCACATGGCCCCATAATCGCGGATATCTGGGGGATGAGCCCGCTGGCTTTGGTGTTGCGTTCGAATATCTTGGCAAAGCCGACCAGCGAGTCAACGCCTTCCTGAATGCGTGCGCCGCCGGAATCGTTGAGGCCGATGACCGGGACGCCGTTTTCGATCGCGCGGTCCATCACCTTGCAGATCTTGTCGGCGACGACTTCGCCGACCGAGCCACCGAGCACGGTGAAGTCGTGGGCGAACAGGAACACCTTCCGGCCGTCGACCTCGCCGTAGCCCGTGACAACTGCGTCGCCGGCGAAGCGCTTCTCCTCCATGCCGAAGTTCGTCGACCGGTGCTCGACGAACGGATCGACCTCGTTGAACGTGCCGTCGTCGACGAGGAAGTCGATACGCTCACGGGCGGTCATTTTGCCTTTCTCGTGCTGGGATTCGATACGGGCTTCACCGCCCCCGAGTTCGGCTTCGGCCCGTTTCTGTCGCAACTCTTCGACCGCGTCGTCAGGCGCCCCAGCCTCGTCATCTGGTTCTTCCTGTTGACTCATCCTACCACTCCATCCCGCCGTTAACACCAAGTACCTGTCCTGTCATGTAGCTCGATTCCTCGCTGGCGACGAACCTCACGATGCCGGCGATGTCTTCGACGCGTGCGAACCGGTCGAGCGGAATCTCCCGCAGAATCTTCTCCTGCACGCGTTCGGGCACCTCCTCTAGCATATCGGTCTTGACAAAGCCCGGCGCGACGCAGTTCGCGGTCGAGCCCGTGTGTGCCAGTTCGAGCGCAAGCGTCCGTGTAAATCCGAACAACCCGGATTTCGTCGTCGCATAGTTGGCCTGCCCGATGTTGCCCTGCTGGCCGACGACGCTAGAGATGTTTATGAGTCGGCCGTGGTCGGCGTCACGAATATCATCATAGAAAGCCTTCGTCCCGTTGAACACGCCGCCGAGGTTGACATCGATCACCGTCTCCCAGTCGTCGCGGGTCATGTTCTCGAACTTTTTGTCGATGGTGATGCCGGCATTGTTGACGAGCACGTCCGCGGGACCGAACTCGTCGGCCACCTTCTCACGCATCGCCCGGACCTCATCGAGTTTCGCCACGTCGGCCTGCGCCGCGATAGCGGTGCCACCGCGTTCGCGGATATCCTCAACGACGGCACGGGCTTCCGCCTCCGAGGACCGGTAGTTAACGACGACGTTGGCCCCGTGAGCACCGAGGTCTTTGGCGATTCCGCGACCGATACCGCGTGAGGACCCAGTGACGACACAGGTTTGATTGTCCAGGTTCATTTGTGATTGATGGGAGCCCTGTTGCTTCGTACGCTCATCACCTAATCTGGCAAAGCACAGCCAGATAATAGTTCTCCTAATACAACATTAAACGCCGGATTTGGAATATAATGATATACCAGTTACAGGAGAAGTGATAGCTAGAAAACAGACTCACGAGGGAAACAAAGTGAGAACGCCATATTTTTTAGGATGGCCTAAAGACGTGGAGGCAGCACATGACAGCCGACATCTGCGTGATGGTGCCGACGATTCGAAATCATGAATGTATGCGGTCCTACTTCCAGAACGCCCGAGACCACGGGTTCGACCTGGACCGACTGTTCGTCGTACTCATCACTGAGGACTTCTGTGACACCGACGCGATGGAACAGATGCTCGACGAGGAGGGCATCGACGGTGCCGTCTACGACGGTACCGCCCGCGAGGCGTGGTTTGAGAACCACGGCACAAGCGAGTATTCACACCTTATCCCCGAAGCGAGCCACGCCCAGACATCGTTTGGTCTCCTCTATATGTGGGCCAACGACTACGAATACGGCGTATTCATCGACGACGACACGCTACCACACGAGGACGCGGACTTCTTCGGCACCCACATGTCGAATCTGGCCTTCGAGGGCGAAATCGAGACGGTCAGCTCCGATGAACAGTGGGTCAACGTTCTCTACCAGAACGAGGACGAGCACGGCCTCTACCCGCGTGGCTACCCTTACGCCGCGATGGATGAGACGGTTGCAACAGAAGCAACGCAGGTCAACGACGTAGTCGCCTCGCAGGGCCTCTGGACGAACGTGCCCGACCTTGACGCGGTTCGCATCCTGATGGATGGCGACCTGCAGGGGCAGGCGCAGACCCGTACCAGCGGGGCGGACTTCGGCGGTGACTTCGTCGCCGCCGAGGGGCAGTACCTCACCGTCTGCTCGATGAACCTCGCATTCCGCCGCGAAGTCATCCCGGCGTTCTACCAGCTCCCGATGGACGACAACGAATGGGATGTCGGCCGCTTCGACGACATCTGGTCGGGCGTGTTCCTCAAGCGGGCCTGTGACGTGCTGGGCAAACAGATCTACAACGGCGACCCGCTGTGTGAGCACAACAAAGCGCCCCGGTCGACCTTTTCGGACCTGACCAACGAGGTTCACGGGCTCGAACTCAACGAGCACGTCTGGGAGATCGTCGACGAAGCCGGTGCAGACGCCGACTCCTACGCCGAAGTGTTCGACGCGATCGCCACAGCGATGGCCGACGGCGATTTCAGCGACTGGGAAAACGGTGCCTTCCTTAACTACTGCGGCGAATTCATGCTCGACTGGCTGGAATGTCTCGACGAGCTAGACGCCGCCGCGACGGAACAGGTCCCCGCAACCGCCGACGACTAGAAAGGCCTAAGTTGTTTAGGCAACCCTAAATCAAACAATGAGTGATTCTAACGATATGACTGGACGTAACGCGACGCAGTCTCGACGCCGCTTCCTTGCTCTCGGCAGCGCAACTGCCGCGACAGCGCTTGCCGGTTGTTCCGGCATCCTCAGTGGGGGTGACGGTGGCGACGGCGGAAGTGACGGCGAGGCCGGAACCACAACCGGGCAGCAAATTTCCCTGTCGGACTTCCGTGGCTCCGGCCCACTGGTCGCACAGCGGGAGGCTCCCGGTGGCACCTCGATCGAAGACCTGCCAGACCTCAGCGGCGAACTGACGCTGTATCTAGGTGGCGGGGAGGGCGGACTCTATCTCGACCTCATCAATCTGCTCGAACAGCGCTATCCGGACTTCACGGCGAACCACCGGCTCGAAGCCTCCAGCGACCTCGCAAACACCATCATCGAGGAAAACGAGGCCGGCGCAAGTCCTGCTGACGTGTTCATGTCCATCGACGCCGGCTCGCTCGGTGCTGTTGCAAACGCCGACGCGACCGCGAGCCTCCCCGACGAGGCGCTTTCGACGGTCCCCGACGCGTACCAGGACAGCGAGGGGCGCTGGGTGGGCATCGCTGGTCGCGCTCGGGCGATCCCGTACAACACGAACCAGATATCCGAATCCGATATCCCGTCGACGGTTCAGGAGTTCCCCGAGGCGGCTGCCCTCGAAAACAGCATGGGCTGGGCACCGAGCTACGGCGCGTTCCAGTCGTTCGTCACCGCAATGCGACTTATTCGCGGCGACGACGAGACGATGTCGTGGCTTCAGGCGATGCAGGACCACGGCATCACCACCTATGATGACGAGTTCCGCGTCTCCAATTCCTGTGCTGACGGGGAACTGGCCGCCGGCTTCGCTAACCACTACTACACGCTTCGGGTCCAGTCGGCCCGCGAAAACTCGCCGATCGGCCTCGCGTTCACCGAAGGCGACGCTGGCGCACTCGTCAACGTTTCGGGCCTCGAAATTATCAATGGAACCGACAACGCGGACCTGGCGTCGAACTTCGTCCGGCACGTCCTCTCGGCGGAGGCACAGGAGTTCTTCGCCACCCGGACGTTCGCGTATCCGATGATTCCGGGTGTCGCACCGGTCGGCGACCTCCCACGCATCGACGAACTGAACCCGCCAGAGATCAACCTGACCGAACTGGCCGACGTGGCCGGAACCGTTGACTTATTGCGGGACGCTGGCGTCCTCTAATATGGGCACAAAAGACCGGTACGAGCGGCTTCGGGAGCAGGCGACGACATCGGAACGAGACTCGTCGCCGCACACGCTGCTCGCAGTGGTCTCACTCGCGATCTCGCTGCTGTTACTGGCGCCGCTAGTGTGGGTGTTTCTCCGGGCGGGCGAAATCGAGTTCGCGCGTGCGGTCGAACTATTGACGAGCGATACGACCGTCTCGGTGACGCTGAACACGCTGGCGCTGGTGACTGGCGTCACTGTCGCATCGATTCTTATCGGCGTTCCGCTGGCGATTCTCACCGCCCAGACGGACCTGCCGTTCAAGCGATTCTGGACGATTACGTCCGCACTGCCGCTGGTCGTCCCGAGTTATATCGGGGCCTTCGCGTTCGTTTCGGCGTTTGGCCCCCGTGGCATCCTCGCGGACCTGCTCTCGCCGCTCGGCATTGAGCAAATTCCGACTATCTACGGCCTGCACGGCGCGATACTGGTGCTGACGCTGTTTACATACCCGTACGTGTTCTTGACCACGCGCGCGTCGCTCCTGTCGTTCGACGGGACCGTCGTCGAGGCCGCCCGGACACTGAACCACACGCGCTGGGAGGCGTTCCGCCGCGTCACGCTGCCACAGATCGCACCCGGTATCGCCGCTGGCGCGCTGCTGGTGGCGCTGTATGCCCTTTCCGACTTCGGGACACCGGCGATTATGCAGTACGACGTGTTCACCCGGATGATCTACAACGAGTTCGGCGCTCGCCGGCTTGACTATGCCTCCGTGCTCTCGATGCTGTTGCTCGTGATGGCGCTCGGTATCCTTGCCGTCGAGTCCCGCCTCAGCGCCGGGCGGGACGGTGCCTACGTCAGCAGCGGCTCGCGCCGGCCCGGGCTCATCAGGCTCGGCTACTGGAAGGTCCCGGCACTGCTGTTTTGCGGTGCCATCGCGACACTGTGTCTGGTGTTGCCCATCGGCATCCTGCTGCAGTGGCTCCTGCGCTCCGGCACGGGCTACAGTGCCGGTGGCTTTGCGTTCGAGGCGGCCTACGCCTGGAACTCGGTCGGTCTCGCGGCCGCTGCAGCCGCTATTTGTGTCGTGGCGGCGCTCCCGATAGCGTATCTCTCCGCGCGCGGCACGTCGGGTGTCTCGTCGCTTCCCGAGCGAGCTACGTATGTCGGCTACGCCGTCCCCGGTGTCGTCCTCGGGCTGGCACTGGTGTACCTTGGCCTCCGGTACGTCCCCTTCCTGTACCAGAGCGTCATCCTGCTGGTGTTTGCCTACGTGATTCGGTTCCTCCCGCAGGCCGTCGGGACGACCGAATCCTCGATTCTTCAGGTCGACCCGGGTTACATCGAGGCGGCGCGGTCGCTTGGCTATCACCCGCTTTCGGCGTTTCGGAAGGTCGTCTTGCCCCTCGTTGCCCCGGGTATCGCCGCCGGGGCCGCGCTGGTGTTCCTGACGACCATGAAGGAATTGCCGGCAACGCTGATGTTACGCCCGACGGGCTTCGAAACCTTCGTCACGTACATCTGGCTCGTCCAGGGTGCCGGCTACTACGGACAGGCGGCGGTTCCGGCCCTCGTGCTCGTTGGCCTTTCCGGACTCTCCATGCTGGTCATTCTTCGACGGGAGGACACAAGCTAATGTCTCGACAAACACGCACACAGCAAACATCGGACTTCGACGACGTGGACGCAGCGGTGGCAAACCCGAACCGGACCGTGCTGGAACTGGACGATGTCTCCAAAGACTACGGTCATGAAGTCGCCGTTGAGAACCTCTCGCTCGACGTGAAAGACGGCGAACTACTGACACTGCTGGGACCGTCCGGCTGTGGGAAGACGACGACGCTCCGGATGATTGCCGGGCTGGAACGCCCCTCTGACGGACAGATATCGATCGCCGACGAAGTCATCGCCGACGGCTCCTCGTTCCGCAAGCCAGAGGAGCGAAACGTGGGCATCGTCTTTCAGGACTACGCCCTGTTCCCGCATCTCACCGTCGCCGAGAACATCGCTTTCGGCCTGACCGAGATGGAAGAAGACGCCGTCGCGGAACGGGTCGACGAACTGCTTGAACTGGTCGACCTCTCGGCCCATCACGACAAGATGCCGAGCCAGCTTTCCGGCGGCCAGCAACAACGTGTCGCGCTCGCCCGTTCGCTGGCTCCGGAGCCAGACGTCCTCCTGCTCGACGAGCCGTTCTCGAATCTGGACGTGCGCCTGCGTGTCGAGATGCGCGAGGAGGTTCGCAAAATCCTCAAGCGAGCCGGCGTCACCGCCATCTCCGTGACCCACGACCAGGAGGAGGCACTGTCGATAAGCGACCGCGTCGCCATAATGAACGACGGGACTATCGCCCAGATCGGCGACCCCGCTGAAGTGTTCGAAAACCCCGAAAGCCGCTTCGTTGCGAGCTTCCTCGGCCAGGCGAGTTTCCTCTCCGCCCGGGTGACCAACGACCGCATCGAGACGGGGCTGGGCTCGTTCAATGTCGAGTTACTGAACGGGCCGGTCGAGGCGTACAACGGGGCGATGGTCGACGTGCTCGTCCGGCCCGACGACCTGCAGGCGATGCCGACAAACGAGTCCAAAGCCGACGGCTACGTCGTTCACCGCCAGTACAACGGCCCCTCGTTCGTCTACCGGGTCGAACTCCACAGCGGCGACGTCGTCCACTGCATGCACAACCACGTCGAGACGTTCGAACCGGGCCAGCCCGTCGAGGTTGACTTGGTCGCCGACCACGACCTGGCCTGGTATCCGACGGAATGAAGCGACTGCGCCAGCCGGGGGTACAGGCGGGGCTAGTGGCACTGCTCGGCGGGGTCGTCGTCTTCGCGCTCGCCCACGTCGTTTTTCCACATCACACAACCAACCACGACGAGGGCGTCTACCTCCAGCAGGCCGCGATGTTGCTGGAGGGACAACTGTTCATTTACCCGCCGGTCGAGGAGTCGTTCCGACCGTGGTTCTTCGTGGCCGACGGCGAGCGGCTGTATCCGAAGTACGCGCCGGTTCCGGCGGCGATGTTCGCCGTCGGGAAACTGCTCGGCGGGTACCGCATCGCGCTCGGCCTGATTGGAACCGGCGTGCTGGCGCTGACCTACCACACTGTCCGCGAGGCGTTCAACGCTCGAACCGGCGTGGTGGCGAGCGTCCTCATGCTCGGGTCGCCGCTTTTCCTCATCGACGCCTCGGTGTTCCTCTCGTACGTGCCGGCGACGCTCTGGAACCTCGGCTTCGCCGCGGCGTACCTCCACGCCGACCGGACCGGAAGCCGAAAGACAGCGGCCTGTGCCGGCCTCTCGATTGGCCTCGCTTTCTTTGCGCGACCATACACCGCCGTGCTGTTTGCGACGCCGTTCATTATCCACGCGCTGTGGTCGCTCCGGACGCGGGACCTGACGCGGTTCACGCGCCTGTCGCTGACCGCCGTCGGCGGGCTCACCGGCGTCGCCGCGACGCTTGCATACAACCACGTCGTCACCGGCTCCGCCATGCTGTTCCCCTACGAGGTGTTCGCCCCGCAGGACGGGCCGGGCTTTGGCTACCGTGAGATTCTGGGCTACTCTCGGGAGTTCACGCCGGCGATGTCGCTGGATGCGAACACTGAACTCCTCTGGAAACTCGTCACCCAGTGGGTTGTCGCCGGGCCGCTTGGGACGGTGGCAGCAGCTATCGGCCTCGGGGCCGTCGTGCGCCGCGGGATAGACGGTCGACAGGCTGCGCTGGCCGGCGTCCTCCTGACGGTTCCGCTCGGCAATGGCTACTTCTGGGGCACGGTGAATATGCTCGGCGATCTCTCGGACCCGACCGACGGGCTGGTCACTTTTCTGGGGCCGTTCTACCACGTCGATATGCTCGTTCCGCTAACTGCGTTCGGTGCTGTCGGCGTCGTGACCGTTGCCCAGTGGACGCGGCGGCTGGTCGCCGAGCGGGTCAGCGCGGACCGGGTCCGCCCAGTCCTACTCACGGTAGCGCTCTGTGGCGCGGCGCTGGGCGGCGGCGCGGCCGTCACAACGGCGGCCGAGCCGGTTTCGGACAACTACGAGGTGACCCAGCAGTTCGAACAGGCCTACGAGCCGTTCGAGGAGCGGGACCTCGACAACAGTC
Organism: Haloarcula sp. R1-2; assembly: GCF_011627385.1. Lineage (NCBI taxonomy): Archaea > Methanobacteriati > Methanobacteriota > Halobacteria > Halobacteriales > Haloarculaceae > Haloarcula > Haloarcula sp. R1-2. The sequence goes on along the minus strand of NZ_JAANTG010000001.1, from coordinate 305,598 downwards.
TCGTCTTACTCCCAACGCCGTACGGTGACTGGCTCAATCATCCGTTCCAGTCAGTCCGCAACGACCCGGGCTTCAACGGCGACACAGTCTACGCGATGCAACACAGACAGTTCGAGGTGATCGACGCCTACCCCGACCGGACCTACTACCGCTACGTGTTCCGCGGCGAGTGGGTCCCGTATCTGGGGCTGCCCGTCGAACCGCGACTCCAGCCGGTGTCTGTAGCGGAGGGCGAGACGGTTCGGACAGATGTATCGGCGGCAGTTCCGGAGCAGGCCGCGCTGGTTTCGATGCGGCTCACAAGCGAGGGTGAGAACGACTATGCGACAGTTACTGGAGCTGACAGGCTCGATTTGCAGCTCTCGACCGACCAGAATCGGACACGGCTCACCGGCGACGGCATCGACGAGCAGGTCGGCGTGCCGACGCCGGAAGACGGGTCGGTCACGCTCATCATGTTCGTCGACTACGGCACTGGCGCAGGGTTCGAATACCGGGCGGAACTCCCAGTTGCACAGACGGACGGCGGCGTCCGGACGCTGACGCCGCGGCTCGAAGTCTGTAAGGATCAGCGCCGCTGTGACGGCGAAGCAGCTTACGTCCCGGGCGCGCACCGCGATGGAATCGGCATGAACGCAACCACGACGGCGGAAAATACGTGAAACTAATCGATGACTGACTACGAACTCACCAGACGTGACGCACTGAAAGCGCTCGGCGCGGCGGGTGTCACCGTCACCGGTGGCGCGGCGGCGCTCGCCTGGAACGAGTCCGAAGACGACGATACTGTCGAGTCAGCCGAGGACGACGCTGATGCGTCCGAATCGGAGTTCGGCGAGCACGAGCGCGAGACGTACCGCGCCGTCGCCGCTATTGTCTATCCGAGCGAGGTGGCAGGCGTACAGGAGTTCGTCGACAGCTACGTCGCCGGACGGGTCGAGGCAGACCCCGAGCGGGCGGCGGACATGGCGACCGCTGTTGCAGATCTGGACGCCTACACCAGAGAGTGGGAGGACACCGTCTTCACTGCGTTAGACACAGAGACGCAGGAAGAAACGCTGCGAGGAATGGGTGTCAACGCTTCCGACCCGGACCCACATGGCGACCCGCGACACCGCGTGCGATACTACCTCGTCAACGACCTCCTGTTTGCGCTGTACAGTTCGCCGACGGGCGGCGAGCTTGTCGGTATCGAGAATCCGCAGGGCTACCCCGGCGGAACGAGTAGCTATCAGCAGCCACCGAACGACCGGTAAGCCGGGTCCCGGCGGCGATTGCTCGGTCCGTTAGCGGAACCGTTCTTCGAGCGCGACCCGAACGATAGACTTTGCGATGGCGGCCCCGCCGGAGAACGGGTCGAGTTTCGTCTCGCCTTTCCGCTCGTCGTACTCGATAGGACGCTCACGCACGTCGTACCCGCGCATCAGCGGCCGCATGAGGAGTTCGGCCGAGAGTCCGGTGTTTTCGGTCCAGACGATTTTCTGGAGGACCTCACGGCGGTAGGCGCGCATTCCGGTGGTCGTGTCGTGGACGCGCTTGCCCATGAGCACGCTTGCGAGCAGGGCAAACAGCTCGTTCCCCAGCTTGTTCATCGCAGGCATCTGTTCGGCCCCGTAGTACAGCCGGTCGCCGCTAACGACGTCGGCCCCGTCGTTTATTTCCGCGAGGAAGTCGGGCAGGCGTTCCATCGGATACGTGTCGTCACAGTCCGTCGTAACGACGACCGGCCGATCCGGTGTCAACACGGCTTCACGGACTGCCACGCCGTACCCCTGTGGTTCCTGTTCGATGACTGTCGCACCGTGGTCGCGGGCGATCTCCGGTGTCCGGTCGCTGGACCCGTCAACACAGATGACTTCCGCGCGGCCGTCGGTCACTGTCGCGATATCATCAAGAACGGTGCCGATCGCTTCTTCTTCGTTGTACGTCCCCATGACGACCGCGAGGTCGTCGAACGTGTAGCCGCCCAGTCCCTCGGTCCGCGAACCCTGAATAGCCATTGCTCATCCGTCAGAACCCACGGTTCTTGAATGTTTAGGTTTGCCAAAATCAGCGGTCGGCGAGATACGTCTCTATCGGGGTTGCATCCTCCCAGAGATGCGCAAAGAGGTCTCTTGCCCATAAAATCGCGCTATCCGCTTCCGAGACTATCTTCGCTGACGGCCAGGCTCCGTCGAGTTCTGGAAGCGTCAGAATCATCCAGTCGTCGGCGACGGCGAGTGCGTACGGGACCGGCGTGACACGAACGGTCGTCTCCTCGTACCGATTCGTATCCAGTGAGACGGACTCCTTGCCGAGGATTTCGTCGATGACAGCACAGCTCACTACCAGCCTCGAATCGGCGTTGTCTGGCATCGCAGCCTCGTACTCAGGGTGGTAGACCGGCGAGACAACATCGCAACTAGAGACACTCTCAACGCGGGTGACGACTTCGCGGACGGGACGGTTGATATCAGTCTGTGTGCCGCGGACGACCGTGTATTCGTCAAGTTCAGGCAGGCGACACCGGAACGGCTGTGGCAGCACTGACGTATCGTGGGACTCCCAGTACTGGGGAGCCACGGCGAAAAGTTCCTCAAGACGGTGCTGGCGGTGGATCGTATCGGCGATCAGACGGCCAGTGCCGGTCAGTTGCCACCCGTCATCCATCGAGGTGACCAGACCGCGGCCTTCGAGGTTCGAAAGCGCATCGTAGATCGCTGACTCGCTGGCAGTGACTGCTGACAGCAGTTCGTTGGTGGCCTTGGCTCCGGGACACAGCGAACCAATGATGTCCGTCCGGACGGACGACGTTCGGACGTACTGAATAAGCGATTCTACGCCCATACTGTCCCCATATACTATAGCTCATATTTTTCGTACATATCAGTTTCCATTTGTAATGGAATGTTCTTCAGATGGGACACTATTCTCCCGGGCACTGGATATTATTGCAGCCAATGTGTCCATCTTTTTTACCGCTCACGACGCAGACACTGTTGCTGTCCACGCAAGACCACGTCCCCGCTGAACGCAATGGAGCACGCTGGTCTCGTGGAATTGCCACGTTCGGGCCCGGCGATGTCGTGCCTCTGACATACTTCGCCAGCCCGAAGGGTCATGCAATCGCCGTGGGTTGCCCACCCACGGTGCTCATTGTCTCAGCGGTCGACTCGTCCAGCCGCGTCCGTTTAGTATGGACTGCTGTCCATTGTTCCCGTATCGACTGTCTACAGTCGGGCAGCCATCGTGAGAAACAGCGACAGCCGACAGGACAGGATCAGTTCTCTGGCGGTTCGTCCGTCCCGATTCGGATCTCGTACGCCTCGATATCCTCGAACGCAGCGACCTGTCCACCGACCTCGACCGGCCCATCGGCCGTTTCAACGACCAGCGTCGCGACCTCGCGGTTCGAACTGAACGACGCCTGATCCACTTTGCCCTCGATGACCCGGTGGTCGCCCGTCTCTACGTCCCGGCCCTCGATAGTCGCGTAGAACTCCCCATCTAGCGTCATCAAATCAGAGATACAGCGCCGTATCGTCCCGTAGCGGCGCGGGAACGGCAGCGCTTCACCGTCACTGGCAATCGTTTCGGCAGTCGTCCACAGCACCGTGTTAAGAAACCCGGACACCAGAAATCCGAGTTCCGACCGATTGAAGATGACGCCGTACCGGTCCGTGTCACCGCGGACGCTCTCGCGGGTGGCATACATCGAGTAGTTTCCATCGGCGACAGCGACGACCGGTGTCGTGATACCGCGACGAGCCTTCACCGTGGTCGCGATGGATTCGTAATCGAACCGCGCCGGGTCGGGAGCGTCGACGCCCGGTGAAATGAGGATCTCGATAGCGATGCCGGACTGCCTCCGGCTTGCCAGTCTGTCTTCGAACCGCTCTAACAGGGCCGGGGTCAGCGACAGCGTCAGTTCGTACTCGGCCGTTTCGATTATGTCTTCGAGGTACCGGAGTATCGTCGGCCGGGATTTGACGAGCGAAACAGCTTCGGGTTCTCGGGCGGGCGCCGTGTAGCGTGAGGACAGGTCGTCAACGAGGTCATCAAGCGAGTCCTGTATGCCCTCGAACGCTTCCCGCGGGTCGATAGCCAGGACCTTCATCGGTCGGGACTCCTTGAGTTCGACCAGCCCAACATCGCTGAGGCTTCGAACCGTATCGTACACCCGCGGCTGTGGAATGTCCGTGTTCTCCGATATCTCCGACGCTGTCAGCTCGCCGTGTTGCAGCACGGCCAGGTAGGCTGAAATCTCGTATTCGCCGAGATTGAACCGCGCAATTACCTGTTCGAGCGATGCTTCCAAGTCGTCACTAGACATAGTGTGGCGTTTGCGAGTCGAGTACTAAGAACTTCGGCACTCTCCTCAGCAGACAATTTCAGGCCCAGTCGCGCGCCTATCCGCTACTGTTCACTGTTCCGTCACAGCGGCCACCTGCGGACCCCGATTGTTCGAGTTGCTACAGCGAAAAAACTGCGCGCTGCGATGCGCTATTAGTAGGCGTTGGAGATCTGTGAGACGACGTCCGCGGGCGCAGCACCGGAGTTCAGCGACGAGATAGCGGATTCAAGCGAGGACTTGACTGCCGGCGGTGCGGCCAGGCCGTGTGCCACAGACGGCGGCTGGGCATCGCTGTTCTGGAAGTCCTCTATCTGGTCTTTGGAGAAGTCGTTGAACGGGTCGGTGTCCACGTCAGTCCGCGGCGGAATCGACCCCTTCTTCGGGTTGAAGATCTCCTGTGCCTCTGACGTCCCGACGAACTGGCACCACAGCGTGGCCGCTTCCGGGGACGGGTTGTTGACCGGATACGGGAACGAGTCCATGTTGAGTGCGTAGTTGCCGTCGGTACCCGGGAATGTCACGTGGTCCCACTCCTCGCCGTACGTGAGGTCGTTCGTGATGTACGTTCCGGCCGCCCAGTCACCCTGGTGGAGGAACGCCGCTTCGCCGTTGATGACCTGGTTGTTGGCCTCGGTCCAGGAAATCGACCCGGCGTCGCTCGGGATGTAGTCGAGATAGGACTGCGTGGTCTCGACTGCCGACTCCAGCGCGTCGCTGTTGGCGTCGACTTCGCCGTTCTGGAAGATGGCGCTGTAGGTCTCGGCGTCCGTTTCGCCGAGGAGGACCGTCGCGAACATCTGGAAGCTCGACCACGGTGACCCGGTCTGGTGTGCCATTCCGGTGTAGCCAGCCTCGTCGACCGTCGCCATTGCGTCGACGAGGTCAGACGGCGTTTCGAGGGATGTCGGGTCGACCCCGGCGTCCTCGACGACCTCAACGTTGTAGAAGAGGTTGTTGATCCGGTGGATGTTGAGCGGAACCGTCACGTAGTTTCCGGCGGGCTGAGCCGCGTCTTTGACACCCTGAAGGTACGCGTCCTCCATGCTGTTCTCCGACCACACGGAGTCGCCGATGTCCTTCAGCAGGTTTGCATCGGTGAAAGGCATCAGATTGTTTCCGGGCCAAGCCTGCCACGTACTCGGGTGGTTGCCGTTTTGCACTCGTGTCCGGATGTTCGCCTGCAGGTTGTCACCGGCACCGCCGGCGATGAGGTTCTCGTCGAACGGAACGTCCGGGTGTTGCTCCTTGAAGGCGTCCATGACGGACTGAATCGCTTCCAGTCCGTCGCCTTCACCCCACCAGTGGGCGACCTCAAGTGTGCTGTACTGTGTCCCGCTGTCAGTACTGCTGTCACCGCTGCTGCCGTCGCCACTGGTACTGTCACCGCCGTCACCACTGCTGCCGTCGCCGCTGCTGCCGTCGCCGCCGTCACTCCCACCGCAGCCAGCCAGCGAGGCCGCACCTGCTGCACCAGCAATCCGAAGAGCGTTACGCCGCGTCAACCGTTTATTTGAATTGTCGTCAGTCATGGTTGCACCAATACCTCATAATTCCTTATTGAAGATTCGCACTTAATACTTCTGTATAGCGAAAGTCAGCATTTGACATTCGAATCAATCCCGGTAAATCATCTATATCTCCCGAATTTTCGGGTCTGAATGGTGGAACAAATTAATCGTATGCGAGTAAATACCTCACTATCTTACATCTGTTATCTTACATATACCCGATGTATCCCCTTCTGGATGGGGTATATCCAGGCCATACTGCGGCGAAAAAGCTCGGGCGCGGTTGTACCCGAGGACTTACAGCGAGTCGAACTCGACGACTGCTTTTATTTGATCGTCCCCATCCTCGAAGGCAGCCTCGACGTGTTCCGGGTCGGTAACCGTCGTGACTAAATCATCGAGCAGCCACGCCGGAAGTTCCTGTAAGGTCTCGACGGCGTCCTCGAAGTGCGAGACGTGTGAGTTGACCGTGCCGATGAGACATTTGTTGTGCAAGACGATCTCGTTGTGTAGCGAGCCGCCATCGACTTCGAACTCCCACGGCTCCGGGATGCCGAGCAACACGCCGACCCCGTTCTGGTCGAGCGCCTTGACCGTCTGGAACGCGTGGGGGGCGAACCCGGTCGCCTCGTAGATGTAGTCCATCGCCTCGTAGGCATCCGGAAGTTCATCCACCGGCGTCTCGCGGGAATCGACGTACGTGCTGCCGATCTCGTCGATGATGTCGACCGTCGGGTCAGGGCGGTCCCGCCGACCGACACAGTACGTCCGGTCGTACTCCTGGTCGAGCATCCACAGCGTCAACAGTCCGAGCGACCCGTTGCCCAGCACGCAGGCGGAGTCCGGTCGCCAGTCGAACGGTTCCCGCGTCGCATACGCGTGCTCGTTGGCCTTCTCGGTGATAGAGAGCGGCTCAACGAGGAAGCCGTACTCTGCGACCGATTTGGGGACCGGGACGAGGAAATCCGCCGGCGACGTGAAGTACTCGGCCATGAAGCCGTGGTCGCCGACAATGCCCCGTTCCGTGTACTCGCCGTCCGGTGCCATATCTGGCTCACCCCGGCGGAAGTACTCGTTCGTTTCGCCGTTCGGTTTCCGTCGGACGGTCGGTGCGACGACCTGCCCCGCCTCGAGCCCCGTGCCATTGGGCTCTTCGACGACGCCGACCGCCTCGTGTCCGAGAATCATGTGGTCTGCCCCGTCGGGGAACCCACCGTGGGACCCGTTCAGGACTTCGTGGTCTGTGCCGTCAACACCAACGCGGAGTGTGCGGACGAGTGCCTCGCCCAGGTCAGGCGACGGTCGCTCCTGCTCTAGGAGCTGTGGACCGTCGTCATCCCGCGTAACACCAATCACTTTCATGCCAGGCAGAGAGTGAGAACACTGGGGATTAAGTCTTTCTTCAGGTCTCTGTCCTACCGATGCTGACGGCCGCACCAGTTTCGCTGGAGCGGTAGATTCCGTCCATCACGCGCTGGACCCGTAGCGCCTGCTCGACGGTGTTCATCGATGGTGGCGTCCCGTCGCGGACTGCCGAGACGAACCGTGCCTGCTCCTTTCGCTGTGGGTCAGACCGCTGTGTCTCGATGTCGGTCGTCCGGTGGTGCATCCGGCCAGTATCGGCCGTTTCGAACAGTGTCAGCGACTGGTCTGCGAGGTCGAGCTTCGCGCCTGCGTCCGTCCCGCGAACGTAGTACTCCTGACTGTCCGGTCGGTTCGTCGCCCACGCAACCTCCAGAGATATCGTTGTGCCGTCGCCACAGCGGATAAACGCGCTGGCGGAATCGTCGACGCTGAACTCGGCTGCGTCCTGATCCTCGCCCCACATCTCGACGTAGGCGTACTCCTCGTCGATGCCGAACTGAGCGCGGGTGTCACCCGACACCTCGACGACGTCCGGATGGCCGGCGACGTGCAGCGCCAGGTCGATAGCATGGGCACCAATATCGATGAGCGACCCGCCACCCGCCACGTCGTTGCGCGTGAACCACGACCCGCGGCCGGGAACGCCACGACGCCTGATGTAATTCGCTTCGATATGTGACACCGGACCGATGTCGCCCGCGTTTCGGTAGCCCACAAGCGTCTCGACCGGGTCGGCAAAGCGGTTGTGGAAGCCGACCATGCAGAACCCGTCGGCCACTTCAGCGGCCGCAGCGATCCGTTCGGCGCTTTCGAGCGTGTGTGCCAGCGGCTTCTCGACAAGCACGTCAAGCCCCGCCTCAAGCGCCGCCACGACGTACTGCTCGTGGTATCTGTTCGGCGTCGTCACCAGCACGGCATCCACCGTCTCAAACATCGCCGCGGCTTCCTCGTACACTGCCGCGTCGTACGTTTCGGCGAACCGGCGGCGCGCATCGGCATCGACGTCGACGCCCGCCGCTATCGAGACCGGCTGGTCGAGTTGTCGGAGGTTCCGACAGTGAATGTCCGCAATGTTCCCCAGTCCGATGATGCCTATCCGAACGGTCTCAGTCATTGGTAAAAGGTGTCACCAAATTAAATTAATACAACTGCTGTTCACGCTCTTCACGTTCCTCTTCCTGTTCCTGTTTCGCCTTCTCGCGGCGTCGGCCGCGCCGATACTGAATGATTCCGGGGACGATTTTGTTCTTCAGATCGAGGACGAACGACACGATACCGTACGCCCAGAAGAAAAACAGCACGAGCATCCCGCTCCAATACAGCATCGCGAGGTGGCTACTCATATCAGTCGTCTGATTCTACTTCGCTACTGGATGCAGTACCTTCGGCCTCGTACGGAATGAGGTCGTGGACGATTGCCTCACCGGTAGCCGAGTCAAACAGGTGAACGTTCCGTCGGTCGATGACGACCCCCAGCTCTTCGTCCTCTTCAAGGTCCGAGTCGGGGTCGATACTCATCAGCAACTGGTCGTTTGTCGCCAGTTCCTGAGACATCGACGTTTCGCCGTCGCCCAGCAGCAGGTAGGCGAATATTTCGTCGCCCATGGGTTCGAGGATGTCTGTCGTCGCCGTAATCATTCCTGAGGGATCGGGAACCTCCGACTGGAGGTCGCCCGGATAGATGTCCTCCGGCCGGATGCCAAGCGTCACATTGTCACCGACTCCAACACCTTCGATGGACGACGGATTGAACTCGAGCGAGAAGTTCGGCGTCTCCAGTGTGGTCTCAGTGACTGTCCCTTCGACGAAGTTCATCGACGGCGAGCCGATGAACCCGGCGACGAAGAGGTTATCCGGCTCGTTGTAGCAGGTCAGCGGCGGGTCGATCTGCTGGAGCTGGCCCGAATCGAGGACAGCGATCCGGTCTGACAGCGTCATCGCCTCCTCCTGGTCGTGGGTCACGTAGATGATAGTCGTGTCCAGCTCCTTGTGCAGGCGCTGGAGCTCTGTTCGCATGTGGACCTTGAGCTTCGCGTCAAGATTCGCCAGCGGCTCGTCCATCAGGAACACGTCGGGCTCGCGCACGATAGCGCGGGCGATGGCAACGCGCTGACGCTGTCCACCGGACATCTCCTCGGGCATCCGGTTGAGCATCCCCTCTAGCTGGACGATGTCCGCGGCTCGCTCGACCCGTCGGTCAATCTCGTCCTGTGGATAGTCCCGCAGCCGCAGCCCGAAGGATATGTTGTCGTACACGTCCATGTGCGGGAACAGCGCGATGTTCTGGAACACCATCGCGATGCCGCGGTCCTTCGGTGGCAGGTTCGTCACCTCGCGGTCGCCGATGTATATTTCACCTTCGGTCGGGATGGTGAGCCCGGCGATGGTCTCCATCGTCGTCGACTTTCCACAGCCGGATGGGCCGACGAAACAGATGAACTCGCCGTGGGCGATATCGAGGTTCATGTCGTCGACCGCGGTGACAACGTCACCCTGGTCGTCGTAGCGTTTCGTTACGTGTTCGAGTCGTACTCTTGCCATTGTGTTACTCTTTGAGTGCGCCTGAGGTCAGTCCGCTGACGATGCGTTCCTGTGCGACGATAACGAGGATGACGACGGGGAGGACCCCGACGATGCTCGCGGCCGCCATGAGGTTGAACTGCGTCGTGTACTGGGTCTGGTAGCTGAGAATCCCGCCGACGATCGGCGACCATTTCGCCGCCTCCGGCGAGGTTGCCATGATCGAGCTGAAGAAGTACTCGTTGTAGACGGCGATGAACGTCAGCACGGCCGCGGTCGCCACGCCCGGCGCGGACAGCGGCATGATGACCCGGAACAGCGCGCCCAGTCGTGTCGTTCCTTCGACCCGCGCGGCGTCCTCCAGCCCGTCGGGAATCTGGCCGTAGAACGTCGTCAGGATGAAGATCGACAGCGGCATGAACAGCGCGCTGAACGGCAGCACCATCGACCCTGGCGTGTTCAGCAGCCGCGGTGGGGTAAACAGCGGAATGGACGTGAACGGAACCGTAATCGGCGCGTTACCGGCAAACGCCTGAAACAGCGGGATGACGAACGCGGCCGGCGGGAAGTAGCTGATCGCCAGGATACCGAGCATCAGCAGTGCGCGGCCGGGGAACCGAAGGCGGCCGAACACGTAGCCGGCGAGGCTGGCGACGAACAGCACGATGACCGTCGTCGTGACCGCCAGCGCGAAGCTGTTCAACATGTACAGGTGGAACGGCACCTGTTCGAAGACGGTGACGAACGCACCCGGGTTGAAACCCTTCGGAACTGGCAGCGGGAACGTCCCGCTGATGCCAAAGAGGTTCACCGTCGGGAGGAAACTGCCCGAGAGCAGGTTTCCTTCGGGAGTCACCGCCAACACGATGAGCCAGTAGAAGGGGAACAGCGTCGTCACCAGGAAGAAAATCATGGCCACGTAGAACAGCGCCCGGTACACTTTTTCGGGGTCCTGAATGGCGCTCTGGGTCCAGCGCTGTAGCGGTCCGTCGCTCGACTGCTCCTGAGTGTCGGTTGACGTAGCCATGTTAGATCGCGTCCTCCCCTTGCCAGACGATGAGTCCCATCACGACGATACCGATAATCGCGGCCGTCACGAACGCGATGGCCGCGGACGTCCCTTCACGGGTGGTGAACGTCGCGACGACCATGCATGACAGCGACGGCACGACGGTACAGCTCGACACCGTATCGATGATGCCGTACACACGCATCGCCTGCACCGACCGGAACAGCACGGCAACGCCGATGGTCGGCAGAATAAGCGGGAACGTAATGAGCTTGAACTGCTGCCATTTCGTCGCGCCGGCGACCTTCGCCACGTCGTACAGGCCTCTGTCGATGCTCTGGAGCCCCGCCAAAATGAGCAGGGCCATGAACGCCGACGTCTTCCAGATATCGGCGACGATGATGATAAACGTCGCACTTGCCGTGTCGTTGAGCGTGTTCGTCGGCGCGAGCAATCCAAGGTCAGCAAGCGGTGGCGTCAGGAACCCGACGTTCGAATTGAACATCAGGAAGAATATCATCCCCTGAATAACGATAGGGACAGCCCACGGGATGATGATGGCCGCGCGAATCCACCGCCGCCCGTAGAAGTCCTGGTCAAGGATGAGTGCCTGTCCGAGGCCGATGAGTGTCTCGAACAGTACACTCACGACGGCGAAGATTATCGTGACGACCAGCGCGCTGTTCAGCAATGCACTCGTGCCAACTCCTTCGGGAAGGAATGTCGTTCCGCCCGGCAGGTACCGGTTCTTTTCGCCAGTGAACAGTTCGACGTAGTTCCCAGCGCCGACGAAGGTAGTGCTTGAAAAGTCCGCCGAGAGCGCGAACAGCGACAGCTCGAAGGTGCGCAACAGCGGGTACAGCGCGACGATGCCCAGAAGGACGAACACGGGCACCAACAGCAGATACGCGTACTGCGTGTCGCTGAGGTTCTCCATCCACCGCATCACGCTGACGAGTGCCCCCGAGCGTCTGGATTCACGGCCGGTTTCTGTACTCATTCGGTTACCTCCGTCCGTCGTTTGAATGTGTCATGGTAAATAATCACAGGGGTGGTTTTGTAACGCTTGCCTGTGCCTTCAGGTCTGTTCTGTCGATTCGAGCGAGGACTCGAGTGTCGCCATCGCGTCAGCCGAGGAGGCTTCCTGCCCGACTGCACGGTTCGCTTGCTGTGCAATTTTGCTGGACTGGTCGCTCCAAACGGCCGTCACCGGGCGCGGCATCGTGTTGTTACCAGCGACCTGCAGCGTGTCCATGTACCGGCCAACGACGGGCACGTTCTGGGCCTCGCTGGAGTTGAACAGTTCAGGCCGCGGCGGCAGCCATCCCTGAACAGACAGCAGCGTGAGCTGGAAGTCCGGCTGCATCGCGGCACGTATGACCTGCGTCACGGCGTCTAATTGCTCGCTGTTGGGGTTGACGGTCATGTGCCAACCACCGAGCGCGGCTGTGGAGCCACCCGTGCCGGGCTGTGCTGCCTCGCTCTCGGGCACCGCGTACGGAATCGGCATTGCGCCGAGGTTCTCGCCGAGCGCCGGGTCCTCGGTTTCTTCCGGGTTACGGCCGCCAAGCGCCAGCGAGTAGGGCCAGTTACGGTGGAAGACAGCGTTGCCGTTGACGAACGGCGCGCGAGCGTCTTCCTCCTTCCAGCCGAGGATTTCGGTCGGGGTGAAGCCGCCGCCGTAGCCCTCAAACTGACCGCCGAAGTCCTCGTCGTGGACGAACTTCCGCATCATGTTCAGGGAGTTGATGACCTCTTCGTTGTTGACCGTGATCGGTCGCTCCCCGATTGGGCCAAAGAGGTTGTCGCGGCCGCCGAAGTACGCGCCGCCCCACGAGGACATGACCTCGTTGAACGTACAGCAGGAGGTTCCCTCGTAGATATCCCACTGGGTCGTAAAGCCGAAGTCAACGTCGGCGTTGTCGTAGGTGTCCGCGGCGATGTTCGACCACTCCTCCCACGTCATCGGCTCGGTCGCCCAGTTGTTGCTTTCGGGACTGTAGCCGGCTTCCTCGACGAGGTCCTTGCGGTACTGCATCGTCGGGAAGTCCGGGAACACCGGCACGCCGAACAGGTCACCGCTACCCGGGTTCCGGGCCGTGTCCGTGAACGCCGAGAAGTAGTTGTCCGAGACGTCCGAGAGGAGGTCCTCTGGCAGCGTCTGCGAGAGGTTCTGAAGCTGGCCCCGCTGGATGAAGATATTCGTCCAGCCGTTATCCATCAGGAACATATCCGGGTTCGTCTCGCCGGCCGAGAGCAGGCGGTTGTAGTTCGACCGAGCAGCACCGGTGTCCTGATCACGCGGGACGAATTCGATTTCGATGGAGTCCGGCAGGCCGTTGTCGTGGAGTGCCTGCTTGATTGCATCGCCGTTATTCTGGACGGCCACCGGGTCGAAGCCCCACTGGACCGTCGTCGTCTCGCCGCTGCTACCGTCGCCAGTCGAACCACCGTCACTGCCGTCACCGCTACCGCCGTCACCGCCACCGCCGACGAAGTCCGCACAGCCCGCCAGTCCACTGACGACACCTGCTGCTCCGGCGGCACGGACAAACCGTCGCCGGGAAACGCCTGTCGAGTTCCGCTCGCCGCTTGTGCCATTGTCCGACATGTCTATTCTGAGCTATCCCGGACACACCTTAAAGGTTGTCCATAATTAACCACAGGTGTTGTTAATTGTCCCCCCTCCACCCGGCTATCGTGATATATTATTGATTACTCTATATCGTATAAATCTTTCAGTATATATACGCGGGGATAGGTCAAACAGCTGTTTGGCACACAGAAGAGCTCAAACGCGCAAACTGAGGGAGAGTTTCCTCGATCCGAGAAACCGGTGTCTCGTTACTCGTACTCGACGTTCGTAATCGTAATCTCGGTGGCCTCGACTTCCTCGATGACAGCGCCCCAGCCACCGACCTCGTACGTCCCGTCGTCGGTGACCAGCGACGCACTGATTCGGCCGGCCAGTTGTGCCAGTGGGACCGGGTCCTTCCGTCCGATGCTACTCCCGGTGTAGTCGATGTCGGTAACACGCCCTGTCAGCTCAACCGACTCTTTGGTTTCCGTGTCGTACCCCACGACGACGGCCTCGATGGTCGCCTCCTCGTTTAACAGCGGTTCGATATCCCGGACAGCGTGGCGGAGGTCGACGTACGTCGTCGGGGTTTCCGGCGTCCGCTCGGTGTACAATGTGTCCCAGATCTCCCACAGGCAGGTCAGGAAGAACCAGTGGAAGACGTAGGTGTGGGTCCGGTCCTTGACGAGGACGCCGTACTCGTTGACCGAGTCGTGGTGTGGGGCAAAGCACGTCCAGGTCCGGTCGACGAGAACGAAAAACGGGGCTGGAATCTCGCGGTTCCGGGCCTCCGTACAGGTGCCTTCGATGTCGGAAAGCGGCGGTACGTCCTCACCAGCACCCGTACAGATGCTGAGTTTGATGTTCACGCCGCGGTCGTGAGCGGCGATGAGTTCCTCACGGACCGCGTAGAACTGCTCCGGGTCTACGCCGACCTGGATCTGGTTTTCGGCCGCTTCGATGAGTTCTCGGGCCCGGCTGACGACCGTCTCGAACCGCTTGACGATACTGACCTCGTGGTCGGATATCTCGGGCTGGTTCCAGCGTTCCTCGATCGTTTCTGCCGCGTTGAGGTACTTGCTCGACCGGGACCGCAGGTCTTCAAGGACTACATCTGGGTTGCGGGCGCGAGCGGTCAGACTGTCCTGCTGGAACGTCTCGATATACCCCTTCGTTTCCAGGTCCCGGAGCACATCGTAAATCCGCGGGTCCGGAACGTCACAGGAGTCCGCGATGTCGGTCGCCGATGCGGTCCCCAGCCCAAGCAACGCCACGTAGGCCTCCGCCTGATACGGAGAGAGACCGGCATCTTCGAGGACATCGGTTAGTTCGCTGTCGTCCATGTGTGTACAGGGAAACTGAGAACGCAGTTAACGTGCATGGTTATCCATCGAGATCATCGGTCAGTCCTTGCCCTCGACCGGCCACTGTGGCTGTTTCGGAGCCTCGATTCGGGCACACTCCTCGTCGGTTAGGTCGACGTCAAGTGCACCGACGTTCTCCTCCAAGTGGTCCATCGTCCGCGGCCCGATGATCGGTGCGTCAACAACGTCCTGATGACAAAGCCACGCCAGGCTGACCTGTGCCGGCGTTGCGTCCTTTTCGTCAGCAATCGACTGCACCTCGTCGAGGACCGCCCAGTTCTCGTCGCTGAACCGGTTTGCTGTGTACTCGTCCGTACTCGCCCGCCCCTCGGATAGGTCGTCGTCGCGGTCGTACTTCCCGGCGAGGAAGCCGCCGGCCAGCGGCGACCACGGAATGACACCGACCCCCTCCATCTCGCAGACGGGTAGGAGGTTCGCCTCCTCGTGCCGGTCGACAGCGTTGTACTCCGGTTGCATCGAGACGAACCGCTCGTACCCCTCGATATCTGCGGTGTACAGCGCCTTCTGGAACTGCCAGTTTGCCATCGTGCTCGCGCCGATGTAGCGGACCAGCCCCTCGTCGACGAGATACGTCAGCGCGTCCAGCGTCTCCTCGATTGACGTATCCTCGTCCCACCGGTGGATCTGGTAGAGGTCGAGATAGTCGACGCCGAGGCGGTCCAGCGTGGCGTGACACTGGTCGATGATGTGTTTCTTCGAGAGTCCGCTCCCGTTCGGTCCGTCGTGCATATCGAAGTACACCTTCGATGCCAGGACCAGTTCGCCGCGGCGAGCGGAGTCGACGGCCTCGCCAAGAATCCGCTCGCTCTCGCCGTTCGAGTAGGCGTTGGCCGTATCGAAGAAGTTGATACCCAGATCGAGCGCCCGTTCGAGTATCCGACGGCTCTCGGCCTCGTCGTTTAGCATCCAGGGCTCCGCGCTCCCGAAGTTCATCGTTCCGAGACAGAGTTCAGACACGTCGAGCCCTGTCGACCCGAGCGTGGTGTATGTCACCGGCGAGTCACTCATGACACTTTGTACCACAGCTGTTGTTAAAGAATTTTGGGACTGCATACCGTTGTCCGAACATGAACCGAGAGTCCGCACCGCAGGAATCTGACCCGATGGAAGTACTCGAAACCCTCAGCGACGAGTCCTACACCGGAGCGAACAGATGCTGGCCGTGTACGGTCTTGAACCTGGGGCTTGTCGGGCTTCTGGCACTGTTCTTGCGTGCACGCAAACGCTCGTTACTGAGTCTACTGGTTGCTGTTGTTGGCGTCGCGGTGGTCTATCTCCGGGGGTATCTGGTTCCGTACACGCCTGAATTTGCCCCGCGGCTGGTGGCGATATCACCGGTCCCGAACGAGTGGTTTCACGGGGAGTCCGCACACGACGCGGCAACGCAGGAAGCCATGGCCCACGAGAAGCGTGACTCGCTGGCCGAGGATGTGGAGTTGGACGGCGAAACCATCCTCCGGGAACTCTCGGCAGCGGGCGTCATCGAACTCGAGGGCGAACGGCTGTTTCCTGAAGCGACCGTCGACACTGCCTGGCACGACCGAATGGACGAACTGGCAGCGGAATCACTCGACAGTCTCTCGACAACACTGCAGGCGTCGCTGGAGCAGGTCGGGCACGCGGAGCAGTACGTCGACGACGCGGAGTGGGTCGTGCTCGGTTCCGAGCACAAACAGCTCCTTCCCCGTCCGGTCGTCGTCGCCGAACTCGCAGCATACGAGGTTCTCGGCGAGCGTCTCGACGACGAACGGCTCAGAATCGCCGGTGCGGAGGCCTTCCGGATGTTTCTCGATAGTTGCCCGGTCTGTGGCTCCGAACTGGTCGAGTCGTCGTCGGTGTCGTGCTGTGGCGGCCATCTGGGCCCACGTCAGGACCCCGACGAGACGCTCGTCTGTCCGACCTGCGAGCAGCGACTCTACACCTTTGAACTGGACAACAACTGAACCAGACACACTGAACGGCCGAACCGGTGTCAGGTCTGGTGTTCGAGACGCTATTCGGGTTCGACCCAGAGAGAGACGATGGACGGCAAAGGGCGGGAGAATCCCGCCTGACCGCTGGTGCGTGCGGTCCCGCGGACAACCATGCTGCGTGGCAGACAGTTGGCGTCGGCCGGGTGGGGCTGGTGGGGAACGATGCTGACCGAACAGCGGTCTCACATAGTCCCGGATAGCAGGGGGAATGTACCCAGCCGCTAGAATTGTACAACTGGTGTTGTAAATAGATTTTGATGGCTGAAGAACACTGCCTATTAAATCCTCGCACACGGAGATGATGGTATGAAGAATATCGACGACCTCGTCGACAGCGCGTCCGACCTGGCACAGCGTGGCCTCTCTAAGGGCGAAATCGCTGACGAGCTTAACGTCTCCCGCGAGACGGCGAGTTGGCTTGTCGAACGTAGCGGCACCGGCACGGAACCGGATACGAGCGACGACGGCGGTCCCCACGATATCCACGTCGACTGGTCTGCTGTCGGTCGGGACAGCAACCGACTGTACCACGCGGGCGCGGCGATGGCGGACCTGCTCTCGAAGAAAGGCGACGATGTGGACCTTACCATCGGCATCGAGAAGGCCGGCGCGCCGCTTGCGACGACCGTTGCGCGGGAACTGGAAACCGACCTCGGGACGTACGCCCCGACCAAACACCAGTGGGACGACGACGAGAGCGAGACCAGCGATGGCTCGTTCTCCCGGAACTTCGCGCAGATCCGGAACCGAGACTGCTACGTCGTCGACGACACTATTACGAGCGGCAAGACGATGGGCGAAACCATCGACGCGATCCACGAACAGGGCGGCAATCCCGTGGCCTGCGTCGTGCTGGCTGACAAACGCGGCATCGGCGACATCCGCGGCGTCCCGGTGTACTCCCTGCTGCAGGTCATCCGAGTCGGTAGCGACGGCGACTCGTAACGGCCCCCACGGACCGTTCTGAACCCGCGTTTCGCCGGATGGCCACCGGATTACCTGAACCAGCGTGGCCGCCCGAGAGACTATCCTTTTATTTGTGCCGTGCGTAATCCGCGGTATGACTGTACTGTCGTTCGACGAACAGGGTGTCGATGTCGTCTACGAGGGGACGGAGTTCCGCCTCGAAAAGGCCCTCATCGAGGACGCCATCCAGAAGTCGTATCCGAACGTGACCGACCACGAGGTGCTGCAGATGGTCGAGCCGGAACCGGCGCTGTCGGGCGAACCCCAGCGTATCGCCGAAATCGTGAATTGACGCAATAGTTCCGTTGAAGGCTATAATTCCGTTGTAAGAAGGAATTCCCGTAGAAAACCAATATCCAGTTTGTAGGCGTTCAAAGCGTCGAATATTCGCTAATTAAGCACCCGAGCAGTAGGCATTTAAGCCGTCAGCGCACACTGGGAGGTAATGTCAGACCCACGTATCGCCGGGGCCAGCGTGACACAGTTCGGGAAACACCCCAAACGGACCGGCCGAGACCTGTTCGCCGAGGCCGGACTCGAAGCGCTATCGGAGGCCGGAATCGACCCGGAAGACGCTGAGGCGCTCTATTACGGCAACTTCATGGGAGAACTCGCGGAACATCAGGGCCATCAGGGACCGCTGATGGCCGAGGCTATCGGGCTGGACGTTCCGGCGACCCGTGTCGAAGCGGCCTGTGCATCCGCCGGCACAGCCGTTCGTGAAGCCGTCAAGACGATCCGGAATGGCGAGGCGGAGGTCGTCGTCGTCGGCGGCGCGGAACGGATGACCAATATCGGGACCGCAGCGGCGACAGACGCGCTCGCCATCGCCGCCGACGACCTCTACGAGGTCCGTGCCGGGATGACTTTCCCGGGGGCCTACGCGCTGATGGCCCGGTCGTACTTCGACCAGTACGGCGGCTCCCACGAGGACCTCGCTCACATCGCCGTCAAGAACCACGAGCACGCGCTGGTCAACGAACACGCCCAGATTCAGAAGGAGATCACGGTCGAGGACGCTATCGACGCCCCGACGATTGCGTCCCCGCTCGGCCTCTATGACTCCTGTCCGATTACTGACGGGGCCGCGGCCGCTGTCCTGACCACGGAGTCCTACGCCGAGGAACACGACCTAGACGCCCCAGTCGCCATCACCGGGACCGGCCAGGGCGGCGACAACCTCGCACTGCAGGACCGCCCGCATCTGGCACAGACACCCGCCGCCGACAAGGCTGCGGAGGAGGCTTACGGGGACGCCGGCGTCGGTCCCGACGATGTTGATTTCGCCGAGGTCCACGACTGTTTCACTATCGCGGAAGTGTTCGCAATCGAATCACTTGGCTTCTACGAGCGCGGCGAGGGCATCGCCGCGGCGCGCAACGGCGAGACGACCCGCGACGGCGACCGCCCGATCAATCTCTCGGGCGGGCTGAAGGCCAAGGGTCACCCGGTCGGCGCGACCGGTGTTGCCCAGTTAGCGACGGTCGCCTGGCTCCTCGACGGGTCACACCCGCGGGCCGACGCCGTGCCGGACAGCACCGTCGGGGTCGCACACAACGCGGGCGGCACGGTCGCGTCTACGACCGTCCACGTCATGGAGGTGCAAGAATGACTGAATCCGCACAAGACGGCGAGTACGACGCGTGGCTCGACAGCATCGAATCGGGCGACGGGTACTACCTCGAATGTTCGAACGGCCACGGCTGGCTCCCGCCTCGTCGGGTGTGCCCGCGCTGTCACGACCAGGACCTCTCGGCGGTCGACCTGCCGGAGTCCGGTGAAATCGCGAGCCACACGACGATTACGGTCCCGACGCCGCAGTTCGAGGACGACGCGCCCTACGTCACTGCCATCGCTGATTTCGGACCGGTATCGGTCACGGGCCTCGTCCGTGACGTGGACCCGGACGACGTTGCTATCGACGACGTGGTCGGCATCGATGTCGGCGAACGCGTGACAACCGGCGAGAGAGCGGTCGTGTTCCGACCGCGCTAGGGCTCAGTTTTCGACTGTTACCGAAGTCACTCTGTCCCGGACCACATCGACGAACTCACCGGGGTGTTCGACGTGGGGCAGGAGCAGCGAGTCACCGAACACGACGAGCATCGCATCTGCCTGCTCGGCCATGTCGCGACCCTTCGACAACGGCGTGATGTCGGCGTCCTCGCCCCAGACCATCGTCACGGGCACGTCGAGACCGGCCAGTACTTCGCCGAGGTCGTCTTCCGGGTCGAGGAAGCCGGAGACGAACGATGCCGGCGCAAAGCGCGCACCGGGCTGGTGGCCACTCTGCCACTCGTAGTCGACGACATCCTCGGTGAGGTTGTCCATATCGTAGTAGCCGTGGTCGGCGTGGAAGTGCCGGATGGAGGCTTTCGAGACAGTGAGATTGTAGATTCCCTCGCCGATGACGGGCGCGCGAAGCAGCGAGCGGAGCCAGACAGTGCGGTTGCCCATCGAGGTGTCCGTCGGGCAAATGAGAACGAGTTCCTCGACGTTGACCTCCTGTGCCGCGCTGGCGGCGTAGGCCCCGGTCAGTGATGACGCGACGACGGTCGCGTCGGCCGTGTTGTCCTCGATAAAGTCCCGCACGAACGCCGTGTACAGCGACGCCGAGTACAGCAGCGGTGGCCGGTCCGTGTGCCCGAAGCCCGGCAGGTCCGGTGCGATGACGTGGTATTCCTCTGCGAGGGTGTCAAACACCGTATGGAACTCGTGACTACTGGCAGCGGCATTGATGCCGTGGAACAGCACGAGGTCCGGGTCCGACGGGTCGCCGGCTTCAGTGTACGCGATATCGAACCCACGCCAGCGGTACGTCCCCTGTTCCCCGTCGAGCATCGGTTCGAACGCGCCGGCCCGCGACTGTAGCACGCGGTTGGCAGCGGCTGTCGCGCCGACCGCACCAACGACCGCACCGAGCGCCTTGCGGAGTTTCATACTGATGACTTGGGACCCGGAGTATGTTATACATGCTGGAAGATCGTCAGATAGCTGTCGCTATCGGTCCGGGCAGACATGGTTCCGCGAACGCAACAGTCCCGAAGTTAGTTCCCGTCGCGCCGCTCGTCGAGACACTCTCGGAGCGGTTCGAGCACCTCGTCGACAACCGTGTACGGATCAGTATGGCGCTCGATGACGGCGTCGACGTACTGCTCGATGCCGCCGCGGCGGTCAAGTTCGTCGACCAGTAGTTCGTTGGCATCCTCCCGAAGGAGAGTTCGAATCTCGGCGGCGAAACGCTCCCGGGCTTGCCCCTCTCGACGGCCCGTTCGGTCCAGATACGCGCCGTGGTTGGCAAGCGCGTCTAAGAAATCTTCGACGCCCTCGCCCCGATTGGCGACTGTCTCCACGATAGGGGGGTTCCACGTCTCCGACTCGTCCGCCTCATCATCGGCGGCATCGGTGGACGCATCGCCATGGTCGCCGGCGAGTTCAGTCGCGCCGTGATGGCCGGAGTCCGGGCGTCCGCTCTGTCCCTGTAACATCTCCCGGAGTTGCTGGACGGTCCGGTCGGCCCCATCGAGGTCGGCCTTGTTGACCACGAACACGTCACCGATTTCGAGGATGCCGGCCTTGAGCATCTGGACGTCGTCGCCGCTGCCCGGCGGCACGAGCACGGCGACGGTATCGGCGGTGCGGACGATGTCGACTTCGTTTTGTCCTGCGCCGACCGTCTCGACGATGATCTTGTCCTTGCCGAACGCGTCCAGCGCGGTCACGGCGTCGGTCGTCGCCGTCGACAGCCCACCGAGGGAGCCACGAGCAGACATCGACCGGAAGAACATATCCATATCGCCAGCGTTCGAGGCCATCCGTATCCGGTCGCCGAGCACCGCGCCGCCGGAGAACGGCGAGGATGGGTCAATAGCGATGACGCCGACGGTCTGTCCCTGCTCGCGGTAGGTCGCTGCGACCTTATCGACCAGCGTGGACTTGCCCGCGCCGGGGCTGCCGGTGACGCCGATAACGTCGGCTGTGCCGGTGTGCTGATGGAGGTCGGAAATTATCTCTCGGTACCCCGACGAACGGTTCTCTATCAGTGTGATGACTCTGGCGAGGGCGCTGTGCTTGCCCGCAAGCAGGTCAGCGACGAGGTCGCTCATCGCTCGGGCGCGTTCTCGTGGATGTAGTCGATCATCTCCTCCATGGACGCGCCCGGACCGAATATCTCGTCGACGCCCTGCCCGCGGAGTTCCTCCTGATCGTCATCCGGGACGATGCCGCCGACGAGGATGAGCCGGTCATCGAACGCGTCATACTCTCTTAGCCCGTCGAGAATCTTTGGGACCAGCGTGTTGTGCGCCCCCGAGAGAATGGAGATGCCGACGACATCTACGTCCTCCTGCACAGCGGCCTGCACGACTTCGTCGGGCGCTCGATGGAGCCCTGAGTAAATCACTTCAAAGCCAGCGTCACGGAGCGCCCGCGCGATGACGTGTGCGCCCCGGTCGTGTCCGTCGAGTCCGACTTTCGCCACCAGACACCTGATGGTCCGTTCCGTCTGCTCCTGCTCGACACTCATGCCAGTACGTACCGCGCGGTGTGTTTTCATTCTTGCCCTATCCATCATGATCTATTTTTATTACGAGCGGACTTCGAAGCGTGAGTTATGTGAACAGCCACCATTGCCTCGCTCGCGAGAAGTGCGGGCGTCCCGACTGGCGAGGTTCACGCCGGCTGTGGCTCACAGAGGCCGGCCTGGCGTGAGTGGAGCGGTCAACGACAGGCGCACAGGCCGCAAGTGAACTATCCCAGAGAACGACAATTCTAAGTTCGCTGCTAGCGGCGTTTCCACCAGTGCGAACAGTCGCCGTCATCCCCGCGTACAACGAGTCGAGCACCATCGGGTCGGTGATCGACGGAACGAGCCGCTACGTCGACGAGGTCGTCGTCGTCGATGACGGGTCGTCGGACGACACCGCGGCCATCGCCCGGGAGCACGGCGCACACGTCGTTACACACGTGTTCAACACCGGTGTCGGCGGGGCCGTCAGGACGGGCTATCAGTACGCAATTCGGCACGACTACGACTTCGTCGTGCAGGTCGACGCCGACGGCCAGCACGACCCGGAGAAGATTCCGACCCTCCTTGACCACGCCGAGGACGCGGACATGGTCATCGGCAGCCGCTACCTGAACGAGAGCATCGACGACTACCCGCTTATCAGACGGCTGGGAATCACCTTCTTTACGACCGTCGTGCGGAAGCTGGGCGGCATCGACATTACCGACGTAACGAGCGGTTTCCGCGTCTACCGCGTGTCGGCGCTGCAGGATATCCTCCACCGCTCGGACAACCACTGGGCAGTCGAACAGACGCTCGATGCGGCCCAGCGCGGCCAGCGGATCGAAGAAGTATCGATAGCGATGCCGATCCGGGACGAGGGCGAGTCACAGTTCAGCCTCGACACGCTCGTGCTCTACCCGCTCCGGATGACTGACACGGTGTTTCGCGTCCTCCTCTTTCGCTAACTATGGTCTTTGGATTCGACTACTCACTGGTTAACCTCCTGTCGCTGGTCGTCGGGCTGGCGTTCCTCGCGAACGGGTTTATTATCGTCAGGAGCGAACGCGAGTCGCTGGAGTTGTTCGTGATGTCGCTGCTGCTCGGCACGGGGCTCATCGTCGTTGCTATCGTCCCCAACGTGTTCGAGGTCGTGGCGCGGCTACTGGGCCTGGAGTGGAAAGCCCGCGCCATCCTCGTCATCTCGAACCTGACGCTGTTTGTGGCGGTGACGTACCTGCTCAACCGCATCGGGCACATGTACGACCGGCTGTCGCGGCTGAACGAGGAGCTGAGCCTTCTCCGGAGCGAACTTGAGGAACACCAGCTACAGACCGAGGACAAGCAAGATGAGTAACCGCGCGGTGCTATCGATAGATTTCGAACTGTTCACTCAGACGCCGGCCTACCGGAGCGCGTCGGGGACGACCGACCGCGACGGCGTCGGCCTCGACGGCGGCCGGTTTTTCAGAGAGACACTCGCGGAGTACGACGCGACTTCGACCGCGTTCGTGGTGTCGTCAGTCGCCGAGTCCCATCCAGACGCCGTGCGGGCACTCGCTGACGCGGGCCTGGAAATCGCCTCGCACACGCACACCCACCAGTTGCTCTCAGCACTCGACAGCGACGGGCGACGGGGAGAGCTGTCCCAGTCGAAGGACGTGCTGGAGCGAGTCACCAACGAGCGGGTTTCAGGGTTCCGAGCACCCGCCTTCGACATCACCGACGACCACTTCGATCTACTTTCCGACATCGGATACACGTACGACTCTAGCGTCGTCTCAAGCCGGTCGATTCCGGGGTGGTACGGCGGCGAGTACGACATTCACGAACCGGTCCAAGCGACGGCGGTCCGCCCGGACGCACCGGACAGCATTACCGAGTTCCCGGCAAGCGTCATGCCCGGCCTGCAGTTGCCCCTCACCGGGACCTGGCTCCGGTTTTTCGGCCCGCGATACACGATTCTGGGCATGAAACTGCTGGCCCGCCGGGGTATCACACCGATGCTGTACGTCCATCCCTGGGAACTGGTCGACCTGCCAGCTGTCGAAGGGGTGCCGACGCGGGTGTACGTCAGGACCGGCGACTGGATGCGCCGGGCCGTCGAGCGGATTCTCCAACAGGACTTCGAGTTCACGACCGTGCGGACAGTTCTGGAGGACGGTGAAGCGGCCGCGACGCAGCTACAGAGGGGCGAGACACCGTGACGAGTCGGGCTCGTGATCTGGGGATCACGGTCGCCCAGTACGGTATCGCCGTCGTTGCGCTTTCGTGGCTGCTCACGCAGTTCGACATCGCGAGCGCAATCGACCTGCTCGCCAGCGTCGAAACCGAAACGGCGCTCGCGGTCGTCGCCGTCAGCGTTCTCGGTATCTGTGGCCGGACCTACTCGTGGCACGCGGTAATCACCCCGCTCGCACCGGTCCAGTTCCGGACCGCCGCCGGGACGACGCTCATCGTGAACTTCGTCAATCAGTTGCTCCCGTCGCGGCTCTCGGGACGGCTGGCTGCGCCGTTCGTCCTCCGGAGCCAGACCGGAATGGCTTACAGCGACGCTGCAGCCGCGTCGGCGCTTCACACCAGCATCTTTGCCCTATACTACGGCGTCGCGGCGACTGCTGGCCTCATCCTGGCGATTCCACTGCTCCGGGTCGAACTTATTCTGTTGCTGGCGCTTGCGACAAGCCTGTACTTCGTGGCCGGCCTGACGGTACTGTTTGGCGGCCTCAACCTCGACTATCTGGACCGGCTTATCGGCTGGCTGTCAGGAGTGGCAGTCCGGGTTCCACGCGCCGGCGAGACACTCGCGGCGCGTCTCGACGGCCTGCTTGAGTTCACCGACAGTTCGACAACGACGTTTCGGTCGCTCGCGAGCGAGCCGGCAGTGTGGCTCCGCTACGCGGTCGGCTGGGCCGTCGACCTCGTGCTCGCACCCGGTGTCCGCGTCGGCCTGCTGCTGGGGAGTTTCGGCGTCGCGTTCGAACCGCTGGTCGCGTTGCCGCTGTATCTCTTGGTCGCGTACACCGTGACGCTCCTGCCGCTGACGCCCGGCGGCATCGGCATCACCGAGGCCACGGCGACGGCGGTGTTCGTCGCGCTGGGTATTCCAGCGGAGGTCATCATCCCCATCATCTTCGTCGACCGGTTCCTCAGTATTTACCTGCCGTCACTCGCAGGCTGGTATCCTTCTGTCCGGCTCGATGTCGCGTCACTGACGACGGAGTAGCCGGCCCCCAGGATACATCAAAGCGGACTCAGAACGGCGGATGACGGCTCGTATCGCACTCGCCATCGCGTTCCAGAATGAGGGTGTACTGATTTGCCGCGAGTTCCTGCTCGTCGGCGAACTGGTCCGTGTGCGGGACGACGCCGAGCCGGAGCAGGTCGGTGAACGAGCCGGGGGTCGGTCGCTGGGGCACGAAGTTCGGTGGCCGCTCCCCGAACTCCGCGACGATTCGGTAGTTGGACTCCTCGTTCAGGAGGTTCCGGAGATAGACGGCCTGTGCGTCACCGTTGCGGTAGTAGGTATCCTCCTTGAGGTACAGGAGGTCCCGATACCCGACCTGAATGTATCGCGGGCACGCCATCGCTTCCTCCGCCTCCGAGTCTTGGCCGGCGACGTGTCTTGCGGTCAGCGAGTGCGGGACGGCAGTGTCCTGAATATGGACGCGATACGTCTCCACCACGTCGCCATCCTCGCTGTTCTTTTCGAGCCACGCTGTCGCTTCGTCCCGGGGCATCGACGCGAACTGGGCCGTCCCGATACCGGCGTAGACGGCCGTTGTTACCAACAGAACCGCCATCACCGGTCGTGCCAGAGACGACGAGCGTTCGCGGAGCTCCACCAGTCGCCCCCCGACGAGTAAGGCGATGAGCGGGAACGTCGGTATGAGGTGGTGCACCCGGAAGTCGTGCCACTGGGAGAACATCGCGATGTAGGCCGTCAGGCCGGTCAGAATGAGGACGGTCCCGTGAAATGCAGAACCGCGGTCACGAATGGTTGCAACAGTCGCCACGACACTGGCGGCGGCCGCGGTAACCAGCGGCAGTCCCAGCGCGCTGAAGTAGCCCCGCAGGAACCACCACCACATCGGGGCGTCGGGTCCCGTCGGGTGGCTCATCCGCGAAGTCGAGCCGCCGAACACCCGCTCGATGAACGGCTCGGGCCCCGCCACGAGGGCGGTTGGAAATCCGAGTACAATCATGGCGAACCCGAACAGAGCGCCGCTCAGGAGGAGCTTCGGCCGGTAGAGCGTCTCCGTCAGCGGTGCGTCGGCGGCGTGAGCCCGGAGCAGGAAGGCCACGCCGATAAGCAGAATGACCGGCGCGGCCGTCAGTTTGAACGCGATGGCGACACCACCGGCCGCGCTCGCCGCCAGAAACAGCGTTCCGTCGTCGGTCTGGACGTACCTGACCAGCAGGTACAGCGCGAGGAGGACGAACACCAGCGCCGGCATATCCTCGCCGGCCTCCTTCGAGATTGTGAGAAAGCCGAAAGTCAGCGAGAGCACGACGGCCGAGAGCCGGCCGGCGTTGCGCCCCTCGATTGCGACACCGAGGCGATAGGTGAGGTAGACAGCACAGAGCGCAGCGACGACGTTTGTCAGGCGGATGGAGACGAGACTCCAGGTCCATATCCACTCGGGCGTGGCGGCCCAGACCTCGTAGTGGCCGAACTCCCAGCTGGGGAAGGCAATCGTGGTGAACCCGTCTAGATCCCCGGTGAGAGCCGCGACGAGCACGACGGGGAGGATGGCCAGCGCATAGAGATATAGCGTCGCGCCGAAGGGGGCCCGGCCCCACTCGATACCGGCTTTGAGCCCCTCGAAGCTCGGTTCTTCGAGAACCGATCCGTAGACGACCATGGCGTCGAGCAACCGACTGTACTCGTCACGAGTCGCAAAGTTCGGAATGCGATGCCAGAACCAGAACCCGACCATAACAGTCGATAGCAGGAGCACGTAGCGGAGATAGGGGTCGTCCCGGAAGTCCGACCGTACCTGTTCGACAGCACGTCGGGACAGTGACCGCCAGCCACTCATCGTGTCACCGCTCCGGGGTGTGAGTTGAAAAGACTGCCCTTCTCAGAAGTAATCGGCATCGAACTCCCGGCGGAGGATGTAGTGGTTCGCGTACCCGCGGACGTACTTCGCAAATAGCGAGACATATCCCTCGTCTGCCTCTCTGCGGGCCGACGTAGCGACACAGGAGTCAGCGTCGTAGACGATTCGGCCGTAGTCTTTCATCCGCAGTGAGAGTTCCGTGTCCTCCATGAACGGAATGTCTTCGTCGAAGCCGCCCGCGGCTTCGAAGGCGTCGGCCCGGAAGCTACAGTTGAAGCCCGGTTGCTGGACGAAGCCCAGCGGCCAGGACACCCGATACCAGTAGTCCGACAGCAGTTTGAACAACACGCGGTGTTTGAGACTGTCTTCGAGTGGCCGTGCGGGCCCGCCAACGCCGATCACCTCGTCGTCAGCGTAGTGCCTGAGATGCAGGCGAACCCAGTCCTCGGGGACCACCGTATCGGCATCGGTGAACAGCAGAATCGGGGCTGTTGCGGCCGCGGCTCCGCGGTTTCTGGCGATTCCCGCCCCGCCCTCGTCGCACCGGACGACGGTGTCGACGAAAGGGGTGTCGCGGGCCACCTGCTCCGTGCCGTCGTCGCCGCCGACTACGACGACCAGTTCGACGGGCTGTGACTCGAAGGGAGCCAGACAGCGGGCCAGCGACTCCGCCTCGTTGTAGGCCGGGACGATAACTGCGGCGTCCATCTGAGAGGCAGGTACAGTGTACAGACAGAAATAGCAAGCGATGCGACGGCCTGTCCGCAGCTTCAGGCAGTCACGAACGCCGCGCGAGGGCGGTCCCCGCAAGGACAGCGACGAGTGCAATGCCGGCAAGCGTCCCGAACAGCGCCGTCGCGTTCGCGAAGGCCAGAATCGACCCAGCGAGACCACCGCCGAGCGCGCCGACGCCGAACACGCCCAGATACGTGAAGCCGTACGAGAGTCCGCGCGTTCCGGCGGGCGTGTACTCCGCGACTGCGGCCTGATACATCGGCTGGACGACGAACAGCGCGACACCCAGCAGCGCACCCAGCACCGCCAGCGGACCGAGGCCCATCCCCGACACCGGGACGAACAGCACCGCAAGCACCGCAAGCACCAGGAACGAGCCGGCGATACCGTATTCGACGGGAATCCGGTCGCTCAGTTTGCCGCCAGCGTACTGGCCGAGGACGCCGATGAGCAACAGGCCGGCATAAAAGTAGTCCTGTGGCTTGAGCGTCTGGCCCGTCCCGGCCTCGATACCGAGCGCCGACAGGACGCCGGGAGGCAACAGCGTCTCTATCGGGATGGGCTCGAAGCCCGGCAGGCCTCGCAGGAGTTCCGGAAGGAACGTGAGGACGCCGCGGTAGTACAGCCCCGAGCACATGACGACGACGAACACCAGCAGGAAGCTCCCGGTCAACAGGTGCTTGCTCTCTGTGAGAAATTCCCCGAGCGAATCGATACCGCTGCTGGCTTTCGACCCGCCGTCAGTCGCCGTCGTCACCGCCGCCGTCTCGTCGAAACTCGCCTGTGAGGCGTAGACGGCGGCAAGCAACGCCGGAACGCCAAGGACGAGCGCGACCGTCCGCCACTCGGCGACCAGCAGGAGAACTGCGGCGACGAGCGGGCCGAGGCCGATTCCGAGGTTGCCGGCGACGCCGTGATAGGCCAGTCCGGTCCCACGTTGTTCGACACCTTTGCTGATGAGCGAGAGCCCGGCTGGGTGGTAGACGCTGGCCGAGAGGCCCCAGAGGACAAGCGCCAGCGCGATGACGACCATACTCGGGGCAAGGCCAAGCAGGATGTACGAGCCACCCATGCCGAGCAGACAGCCCGTGATGAGGCGACGGGAGCCGATACGGTCAACGACGATACCGCCCGGGAGCGCACCAGCCCCGAACAGGCCGTAGCCCAGCGTCACGATGACGCCGACGGTGGCCGTCGTCACGTTGAACTGGGCGATACCAAGATTGATGAGGTCGAATTCGGTGAGCCAGATGACGACAAAGATCGGGACTGCCATCTCGTAGGTGTGGACGAGTCCGTGTGCGAGCATGACCAGTGCGGTGATCGCTCGGTCGTTCGCGTTCACAGTGTGGTTCGTGTCGGCCGCCGGCAAGTGTGTGACGGTTTCGCGCATTCACGCGTGCGCCTTTTTGACCCCTCCCAAAAGCAGGGGTGGGTTTTTATGTCCGAACAGTATAGGCGGCAAGTGTGAGCAAGATCAAGGTGTCACTCCCGGACCAGGTGGACTCGGACATCCAGCGACTCGTCGAACAGGGCGAGTTCCTCAACCGCGACCAAGCCGTGGAAGACCTCCTAAAGCGAGGGATTTCGGCCTACAATACCACGACCGAAGAGACCGAGACGCTTGATGAAGAGATTTTCGACCAGACGGCCTCCGAACAGCAGGACCCGGCAATGCAGGACGATTTCCTCTAATCGCGGTTCTGTGAGAGTCGGCTGTCGTCCTCGGCTGCCCGTTGTCCGGAGCCGTTGTCTTCCTGCCGCTGTTGTTTCATTTTTGCGCCGGGTTTCGGACCTCTGTCGACTGACTCGTACGGCGTTTCCGCGATACTCTCCGGGATGATGTACCACGCGAGACCACCGCCAACGACGGTTCCGCCAACAAACATTCCAGCAACAATCAGCAGTTCCGCACCGCCGTACAACGTCACAAGCCCCATCGAGACGCCGATGAGAAGCGCGAATCCGACTTGTGTGTATCTGAGAAATCGTTTCCGGTCGGCGTCCGTCATCGAGGGGCCGACCATTAGCGACCCCCGGTACAGACTGGGAGTGTTCGGTTGACCATCAGTAGAAGCCCCGCTCTACGTCTTCTTCGATAACGTCCTCGAACTCCGCGTCGAGTAGTTCCTCCGCTTCTTCGAACGTCTCAGTGAGTTCGCTCATCTGGTCTGGTCGGTCGTGGTGGTCGAACTCCATCGGCCCGTAGGCCGGGGAGTCCATCGCGTCCATCATGTCCTCCAGCAGCGCTTGCGGTGACGTCGGTGCGTCCGCATGCGTTTCGAGGACCGTTTCGAGGTTCTTGGCCTTCTCTTTGGCGTCGTCCTCGTCTTCCGGCCCCTGCTGGACGCCGAAAATGCCGGACCCGTCGTTTGGAAACAGCGGGTCGATATCATCGTCGATACGGCGTGCCACTTGCGACCCGACGCCCTGTACCTCGAAGGGGTTCTTTGCGTAGGTTTTGAGTTGATAGACACCGGCGTCAGGGTGACCGAAGTAGATGTCCTCGCCGATTCCGTTCGCGCGGTCGCCCCCGACGGCACGCCAGTCCCCCGGATTGGCATTGCTCTCCATCACGTCTTCGAGAATGTCCTGCCAGTCACGAACGCGCATTGTAAGTTTCCTGTTCGGACTGGGTCAGAATGAACCCATCGGTCCCGACTGCTGCCAGGGGCGAAGAAATGTCGGATATACTGGCTTGGCTGCCCTGACGACTGTGGCCACTGTCGAGAACCATACCGGGGATTGATTATCTTTCACGTTAGTTTCCATGATAACAGCTCGGGGTGTCGCAGTACGGGCGTACGTTACGAGGGGCGACAAGTGGGTACAGCATCCGATACTGACCACGGCGGCGTTGACTGGCGGCAGCTACTACTGGTAAGTCTTTGCCTCGTTGGGCTAATCGTCGCTGCGTTTCTGGCCCCACCACCGGTCACCGAGAGCGGGGTCGACAGCAGTGGGGGCAGTGACGGGAGCCCCGGGTCTGAACCACTGACGCAGACGCCAGCCGACACACGAGAACAGCGTCGCGACGGTGGCGGGAGCAGCAACGTCACAGGCGACACAGAGCCGATTCCGATTCCCGGCGAGACTGCCCCGCCCACTGAAGACGGCTGTGGTGTCCTCATTGAATCGACGCCAAAAGCCGGGCATCCCCTCACAGTCCTGGTGTATCAGGATCTGGAACCAGCGGGCGCGACCCGTGTCTGGTTCAATGACCGGTATGTCGGTCGGACTGACCAGAGCGGGCAGGTGACCGGACAGGTGCCCTACCAGCGCGAACTGAACGTAACGGTCGAATCGCCGGGCCCAGAGCCATGTCAGTTCTACCGTCGACCGGACGAGGAAGCAGGCGCTGAAACGGCTGACCGCCTCGCGAAAGGCGATATGTGGCCATCTGGCGCGGGTGATTCGACAGCCACACGCCAGCAGACAGCGGCCGACAACGACACCGGTCAGTACCGTGTCGCCGGGAGCGTCAACGTGACACTGCTTGGCGAACCGTATCCCGGGACGACTGTCCCGCTCGTCGCAACGGTCGACGGCGTCCCGGTACGAAACGCGACTGTGAGCCACGACGGCGATATCGTCGGCCGAACTGACACCACCGGCCAGTCTCAACTAACAGTCCCAGATACCGATACTACTGCGGTAACCGTGTCCCGCGGCGAGTTCGAGGGTACCGCACGCGTCGATGTGCTGAACTTACACGTTCGCGTCATGCCAGCGAAGACCCTCCCAGTCCCGGGTGATAGCGCCGCAGTCAACGCCACGAGAAACGGAGAGGCAGTCACGAACGCGACTGTGACGCTCGGCGACCAGCGCCGGGGGACGACTGGCGCTGACGGCACCGTTGCTGTCTCACTCCCGGCAAATCCCTCGCTTACCGTTACAGCGGCAACAGACAGACAGACAGCGAGAACAACGCTCTGGGACGCGTACATCGGGACCGTCGTAGTGAGTTCAGTGCTGCTGGTGACAACTGTGGTGACTATCGCTATCGCCGCACTGCTGTACACCCCTAGGGTCGCACGCGGCATCGGTATTCTCTGGGCGCTCTTCGATTCGCTGTTTTTCATCGGCGTGCTCTGGGAACGCGATGGACTGGTCATCGCGCTCACAGTCGTGGGCGTCGCCGCGCTGTACCACTATCGGGCCGATATGCTTTCGCGCGGGCAGGCGGTCGCACATACAGTCAGGAACGGCAGTCAAATACTTGCTGGCCACGTCGCCCGCCTCATTCAGTTGAGTCGGCGAACAGCACTCTGGCTCGTTGGCCGTATCGAAGCCATGCTGAGCATTGGCCGACGACTGGCTATCCGTCTGGCCGCATGGCTCGCGTCGCTGCCGCTAACGGTGACAGGACTGTCCCGTCGCTTCCAACAGAGGCTCCGGTCGGCCGGGTATCGAGCCATCACTGTAGCCAGGGCTGAAACCACGCCGCGCAGGATTGTAACGCTCGGATTCTCGTGTGTCGTCGTGATACTGAGCTATGTTCGCTGGGGCACGACCGGTGCCGCCGTGGCTGGAGTGGGGCTGGGTGCGGTCAGTGTCTACACCTCTCGCCGGACCGACGATACGGACCGCCCAACTGCGGCATCTAGCTCCGGACCGAGCGAGTCGGTTACTGACTCGTCGGACGGCGACGAGTCTGCTCTTCCGTCGCTCCGGGACATCTGGCGTGCGTTCGCCAGGCACGTCGTCCCCGGACACTGGCGGACGCGGACGCCCGGCGAGGTGTCCCGGGCCGCAATCGACAGCGGCCTCCCGAGGGCACCCGTCGAAGCACTGACAGAGGCGTTCCGAGACGTCGAATACGGCGGCCAGTCGAGTGACAGTCGCCGTGAACAGGCCCGTAACGCGTACGATGCGCTGGTGAGCGCGAGCGACGAGCAGGAGGACACAGAATGAATCGTCGTCACGTCGGGCTGGGAATCGCCGTGCTGTGTGGCCTGCTACTTGTGGCTGCCGGCGCGGTTATCGGGCTGATAGGGACGCCAGAACCGGCGGCGTCCGGACCGGGTGCGGCGGGTGTCCTCGTCCTCCTCGTCTGCGTGCTCGTAGCCTTCTGGAAGCTTTTGCGGACGCCCGACGACCCCGCGATATCACCGTCACCGTGGGCTGCTGACGACGGGTTCACCAGAGAATATCTGGAGACGACGCCGACAGATGACGCTGTCTCCGGAACCGACCTCGCAGAACGCGTGGAGGCGGCGGTTGCGCAGGCCCGCGACGCCGGGTCAGTCGACGGGAGCGTCGGCCCCGTTCGGGAACCACTTCGGGCGACGCTCACGGAGGCACTGGTTCAGGGTGGTCACGACCCCGACACGGTAAGAGCACAGCTAGCCGCGGGGAGCTGGACGGACGACCCGGTTGCCGCCGCGGTACTGGACGAATCCGTCGCGCCGCCGGACCGGCCGTTTCGCGCTCGCCTCCGGGCCTGGCTGTTTCCAGAAAAGGCCGTCCGAAAGCGGTGCGCGCGGGCAATGGCGGCAGTCAGTGTCGCGGCCGACGACGCGTTGCCGACGGTTGTCGGCCAGCGAGCGCCGCGTCCGGTGCCAGTCGTCGCCCCAGCAGTCGCCGACCTGCAGCGGGCCGCTGACGGGAGCCTCCAGCGGGCCATCGACGGGTCGATTCCCAAGCGAGAAGACATCGAGGCCAGCGAAAACAGCACGTCTGAAGATGCCCGCGTCGACAGGGACGGAACTGCCGCGGACGGCGAGACCAGCAGTGAATCGGAAACTGACGGGACGACGCTGGTCAACGATGACGGAACGGATGCCACAGCCACCAACGGGGCCGACTGGGGCGATGTAACGGAGGGGAGAGACTGATGGGGCGACGGGCCACGCGGTGGCGCGGCGCAATCGTTGCCGCGCTGGCACTCGCCGGAGCGGGCATCTGGGAGGGAAACGGGACACTGCTGCTGGCCGCGACGCTCCCGCTCTCGTATCTGGCCTACGGAGTTCTGTCGACCGCTGCTGTCCCGGCAGCACTCGTCGTGTCGCGGGCGGTCGACCCGACGCCAGCGCCCCCGGGGCACCCGGTGACAGTCCAGTTGACGGTGACAAACAGCGGCCAGCAGACGCTGTCGGACGTCCGGGTCGTCGACGGCGTTCCGACTGACCTCGCAGTGCTGGATGGGTCGCCACGCGGTGGCGAGACGCTTGCTGCCGGCGAATCAGTCACAATAGAGTACACGCTCATCGCCCGCCGGGGCGAACACGACTTCGACGAGCCACGGCTCCGCGTCCGGGGGACGGGTGCCGGCGAAGTCGCGACGGCGACACGACACCCCGAGGGCGATGACAGGCTGGTGTGTCAGTTGGACGCGAAAGCGCCGCCGCTGTCCGACCGGGGGACCGACCGCGTGGGCCAACTCACGACCGACGCCCCCGGCGATGGCTTCACGTTTCATTCGACGCGGGAGTATCAGCACGGTGACCCGGCCGGCCGTATCGACTGGCGCGGCTACGCGAAGCGCGGCGAGCTGTCGACGGTCAACTACGAGCAGTGGGTGTCGACGACGGTCGTGTTCGTCGTCGATGCCCGTTCACCAGCGCGGGTGACCGCCGGCCCCGGTCGCCCGACAGCGGTCGAACTCGGCGCGTACGCGACCACGCAGGCACTGACATCGCTGCTGGATGCCGGCCACGAGGTCGGGCTGGCAATCGTCGGCATCGACGGCGACGGGCCAGCGGGACTGACGTGGCTCCAGCCAGGCGACGGACCCAATCAGCGGTCGCTAGCTGTCGAACAGCTACGGGCCGCTGCCGATGCTGCCGAGAGCGACCCGGCTGGTGGGCCAGCAGACGAGGCCGACACACAGCGACAGTTCCGGAAGGTGATGGAGATGGCCGGACCCCGCTGCCAGCTGGTGCTCGTATCGCCGCTGCTCGACGACGCGCCGGTCGCCGCGATGGAGTCCTGGGCGGCGTTCGATTGCCAGCGAACCGTGCTCTCGACGGACGTAACCGCGGCGAGCACCGTCAGTGGACAGTACGAGCACGTCCGCCGTCGGACCCGTCTGGCGCGGTGTCAGGCGTCCGGGGCCCGGACGATAGACTGGCGACGTGGGACACCGCTGCCGCTCATCCTCGATTACGCCTTCGCCGTCGCAGCGCGCCAGCCGAGTGGCAGCGCCCAGCTAGGAGGCGGAGCGTAAATGATTGGCGGGCCGCGACTCGACACACCATCGGCCGTCGGCGAGGAGGGGCGGCCGCGGGCGACCAGTCTGACTATCGCCGCGCTCATCATCGCCGCGTTCGCCCTGACGACAGGCGTTCTCTCTGGCGACCCGAAACTGTTCAGCGGTATCGCACTCCTCGCCGGCATTGCCGTGGCGGGGCTGACCCTGCTGGACCGAGACGGGCTGGGACCGACGGTCATTGGCCACCTCTGTTTCCTGCCGGCAGCGACTGGCCTCATTGCCTCGGTCGGGCAGGTGGCAGTCGCCCCGCTTCTCGCGCTCGGTGTCGCCGTCGCAATGGTTGGCGTCGCGGCTGCCTGGACCAACGTGCTCGACAGAGAGACAGTGTCAGCGGCGACAGTGAGCAGCGTCGTTTCGTATCTGTTCACAGTGGCGGGCCTCGTCGTGGGCACTGTCGTCCTCGCGCTCGCGTGGTTTAGCTGGGAACTGGTGAGCGCTGTCGCCGGTGGGACATCGCCGATTGCCGCCACGGTCTGTCTCGGTGTCCTCGGTGTCGCCGCATCGGGCTGCCTGTATTTTGCCGTGGCACAGCTTCCACTCGTGCAGTTGACAGCGCGGAGCCGCCGCGACGCGATAGCTACCAGACTGAAACGGGGGACTCGGGCGCTCAAACTGGTCGCAATCGGTTCAGCGGCGTTCACTGTAGTCGTGCCGTTGGCACTGCTGTTGACGCCGTTTGGTCAGCTTGTCGCGTCCCCACCGTTCAGTCTCGGTATCCGAGTGCTGTCGTCGTGGGTCGTTCTTGCGCCGCTTCTGGCAGTCACAGTCGGCGCGCTGGTTGCTGGTAGCGGTGCGATTGTCATCCGAAAGTTCACGACTGAGTTCAACGCCGCCTCGGTGCGGACTGTCGGAGCCGCCATCGCGGCAGTTGGCTATCTGGTGTTGCTAGCCCTGTTCCTCCTGCGGACTGGCATCTTCGGGTTCGGCTCGTTCATAACTGTGTTCTTCGGCGCACTCCTCCTCCCGTTGCTCGTGTATCTGGTGCTCGTGCTCGTCAACGGGGCACTCACATTTGGCCTGTTGCCAGCGCGTGCCGGCCCCGCAGCACTGACCGCTTCAGGACTTATCTGTGCGAGCATCGGGGCGGCACAGGCCGACCTTCCCACGCTACTGGTGTTTGCTGGTGTCGTCAGCGGCCTCGTCGCCTGGGACGTTGGTACATTCGGCCTCGGACTGACAGCAGAGCTGGGCCATCGTCCGGAAACACGACGGCTGGAGCTGTATCACAGCGTGTTCGCCGTCGGCGTCGGGCTGCTCGGTATCGCCGCCGTCGGCATCGTCGATGCAGCGCGCCATGCCGTCGGTTCCGCAATCGGGTCGCCTGAGACAATGGCACTCGCCGCAATCGGTGTGTTACTGCTGCTTGCCCCGCTTCGTGGCTAAGGGACTGGTTCATGCTAGCCCGTCCAGAATGGGTCAGTAGCCACTTTGAACTGACAGATACCGACTAATGGTACACATTGATACACCCCGAGTGCAACGCATGGAGCATGGCCGGGTCGTCGTCGGATTTGAGCGTTGCGGCGGCGTCAGAACACTGTCTCAACATTGTGGAGCGAGTTGAGGAGGCTGTCGTTGTCGAACGCCGAGTGCTGTTCGAGACACTGGCTGGCGTCATCGCCAGAGGACACGTTCTGGTGGAAGACGTACCGGGAACGGGCAAAACTGTTCTGGCGCGGGTGCTAGCGGAGGCGCTGGGGCTTGAATTTACCCGGATACAGTTCACACCGGACCTGCTGCCGGCGGACGTGACCGGGTCGAACGTGTACAACGAACACGAGCGGGAGTTCGAGTTCGCACAGGGGCCGGTGTTCTCGAATGTCGTGCTCGCAGACGAAATCAACCGCGCACCGCCGAAGACCCAGTCTGCACTGCTTGAGTCAATGGAAGAGCGGCAGGTCAGTGTCGACGGGACGACGCATCCCCTCCCGACACCGTTCGTCGTTATCGCGACCCAGAATCCCATCGAGCAGGAAGGGACCTTCCAGCTTCCCGAGGCCCAGCGGGACCGCTTCAGCGTGAAGACGTCGATGGCCTATCCCGATGTCGAGGGGGAAATGGGGCTGCTCGACCGGCGGGCCAACCGGCGAACACTCTCGCCGTCGGTCGACCCGGTAGTTGACCCAGAGACGGTGCGTGCCCTTCAGGAGTGTGCAGAAGACATCCGCGTCGACACCAAGGTTCGTCGCTATATCGTCGACCTGGCGCGGGCGACACGCGAAGACGACCGGACAGAGATCGGCGTTTCGCCGCGGGGCGTGCAGCGGGTCTTCGAGGCTGTCCGGGCCAGCGCAGTCATCGCCGGCCGGCAGTATGCCACACCCGACGACGTGAAGCGGCTGGCGAACGCGACGATGAGTCACCGACTGGTCCTGACAACGGAGGCTACCATCGAAGGGACCGAGAAGACCGACATAATTCAGGCTGCGCTGGACGCTGTCGACGTGCCCGCAGTCTCACCGAATGCACCGGAGACGGACGACAGGGCCGAATCGACAGCGGCGAGCGGGGCCGAGCCTGCTGACTCTCCGTCGAAAACCTCGCCAGACGATGATTCGCCCGAGCAGCAGCCGCCACAGAGTGCTGCTGGAGCAGAGAAGAGCAAGGCCAGGCAACCGGACAGGGATGGCGACCAGCCTACCGACTCAGCAGGTGACACGCAGAGCCGGAGTGACGAGGACGACATCGGACACGGACAGTGAGCGCGAGCGGGTAGCCGAACGGCTTTACTCTCCGGAACAGCCAGACGTAGTATGGAAAGCGAACGCAACGTCCTCGGCGGGGAGTTGGCTCCCTGCTCGATGGACCCCGAGACCGGGTTCATTCGCGACGGGTACTGCTACCCGCTCCAGCGCGACCCGGGCCGGCACGAGATTTGTGCCGTGATGACGGCGGAGTTTCTGGAGTACAGCAAGGCACAGGGCAACGACCTCGTGACGCCGCGGCCGGAGCTGAATTTTCCGGGTCTCGACCCCGGTGACAGCTGGTGTGTCTGTGTCCCGCGCTGGATAGAGGCCCACGAGGCCGGGCGCGCACCGCCGGTGAACCTCGACGCGACGAGCGAGGACGTACTCGAAGACGTGTCGCTGGAAACGCTGCAGGAGTACGCTGCCGATGGTGACTCGGATGCCGACGCGACCGCTGAATGAGCCACGCCGCGAACGACTTTTGAGGGACCGCCCCGTCGCTTTGGCCGTGCAACAGGGGAGGGCCAAGCGATGAGCGTGGACCGCGTTCGTGGCGTCGTCGTCGACATCGAGGAGCCAAAGACGGTGAACACTCAGTACGGCGAGAGCGACCTCTGTGAGGTGACGATACGCCCCGACCGAGGGGCCGGCGAGCCCACGACGGTCACGCTCTGGGGAAAGTGGACCGAGAACGCCGCCGTCATCGAGACGGGCATGGAGATTGCCGTTTACAACCCTGACGAACGCGAGTACCAGGGCGAACAGCAGTACTCCGTCGGCGGTGACGCCACGCTGGTCGTCCAGCCGGATTTCCTCGTCGACGTGACTGACATCCGGGCGTGGGTGCAGTGCCCGCGGATGTACTACCTCCGGAAACTCGACGGCGCGGAGCACGCTTACCCGCTGGTGAAGGGGACCGTTGTCCACGAGGTCTTTGGCGACCTGCTTCGGGGCCGGGACCTCGACACCGCTATCGAGGAGCAGGTCGACGCCGCTGGACTGGACATCGGACTGCTGGGCCGGGAGGCCGACGAGGTGGCCGGCGACGTGCGCGACCACGCGTCGGCCATCCAGGGGTGGCTCCAGCAGGGGACACTGACGGAGACCGACCAGTGGCGCTCCGAGATGACGCTCATCTCCGAGCGGTTCGGCATGAAGGGACGGGCTGACGCCGTCCGTCGCGGGATGCCCGTCGAACTCAAGACCGGCAAAAACACCAAGCGAGAGCCGCGGTTTCAGGACAAGATACAGGCGACGGCGTACGCCTTGATGCTGGGCGAGCGCGCGGCTGGCGCGGGCAGCGCCGTCGACGCAGCCCCGGACACGGGCACACTTCTCTACACCAAGAACGCCGCCGTCGACCGAAGCGAGGAGAGCGGCGACCTCTCGCCGGCAAAGGAGTTCTCTATCGGGAGCGGGCTCCTAAATTACGTCGTTCGGACCCGCAACGCGATTGCGGCGATGGAGTACGACTCTGGCGTGCCGACGGGCTACGAGGCCAACGCGAAATGCGAGTACTGCTTCGAGCAGGACACCTGCATGGCCGTCTCCGGCCGCCTCGACCAGGAATCCAAAGCAGGAACAGTCGGTCGGGCAGTGCCCGACGAGGAACTGGACTACTTCGAGCGGTTCTACACGGCCGTCGAGGCCGAACGCCGGTCCGTCCACCGGGAGTACGCGAAGCTCTGGGAGCAGACGCCCGAAGAGCGGGCCGACAACGACCGGGCGCTCATCGGCCTGAAACCGACCGGTCGCCGGGAACTCGACGGCGGCCGCTGGGAACTCCGGGCAACCGGGACGGGGGCCGTCTCGAAGATCCGCGAAGGTAATCTCGTGCTCGCCAGCGACGGCGACCCGGTGACCGGCAACGCCGAACTGGCCCGCGTGGAACGTCTCGGCGAAGAAATCGTCGTCACGGCCGACGAGCCGCTGGACCTCCGCCGACTCGACGTGTACCCCTCCGAACTGACGACCGACCGGCTCCAGAACGCGCTCCACGACGCCGTGCTCCTCCAGTCGCCCGAGCAGAAGGACGTGCTGTTCGGGCGGCGCGAGCCGGAGTTCAATCCGGTCACGGAGACGTTCATCGACAACAACGACGCCCAGAACGAGGCCGTCCAGCTAGCGGTCGGTGCCGAGGACTTCGCGCTCGTCCACGGCCCGCCGGGGACGGGCAAGACATACACGCTGGCGCGGATGGTGCGGGCCCTCGTTGCTCGCGGTGACCGAGTCTTGCTTTCGGCCTTCACCAACCGCGCCGTCGACAATCTGCTGGAGGCGCTGGAGGAGCAGGGGTACACCGATATCGTTCGCGTCGGCACGGAGAGCGGCGTCCGCGAGGACATGCAGAAGTACCGCCTGGAGACCAGCGGCGACCCCGGCGAGTGTGCGAGTCGGCTCCAGAGCGCGCAGGTCGTCGCGGCGACGACGGCCACCTGTGGCGGAAGCACGCTTCAGACGCAGGAGTTTGACGTGGCCGTCGTCGACGAGGCTGGCCAACTCACCGAG
The DNA here is from genome assembly GCF_011627385.1 of Haloarcula sp. R1-2. Taxonomy (NCBI): domain Archaea; kingdom Methanobacteriati; phylum Methanobacteriota; class Halobacteria; order Halobacteriales; family Haloarculaceae; genus Haloarcula; species Haloarcula sp. R1-2. Next base: position 265,248 of record NZ_JAANTG010000001.1, on the reverse strand, counting down.
CCAGGGACGCTGGCGGCGACGACGCTGGCCGACCGATTCGTGCTGGTCGGCGACCACCAGCAGCTCCCGCCCGTGGTCCAGTCCGAGGACGAGACGTTGTCGACCTCGCTGTTCGAGCGGCTTATCGACGACAATCCCGACGCGGGCGTGATGCTGGACCGGCAGTACCGGATGGCCCAGCACATCCAGGCCTTCGCCTCGCGGGAGTTCTACGACGGGCAGTTGCGACCCGCGACCGGCGAGGTGGCGGCCCAGCGGCTCGATGACCTCGATGGCGTTGGAACAGCGAGCTTACCCGAGGCACTCCGAGACCGAGTGGCGTTTGTCGACTCCGGCGGCAGTCAGGTCGGCAACACCAACCCGACCGAAGCCGACCGGATTGCCGAAATCGTCGCGTCGTATCGGTCTGCGGGGGTTCCGGCCGCCGACATCGGCGTCATCGCGCCGTACCGCGCGCAGGTCGCGGAGATTTCCAAGCGCCTGCCGGACGTGACCGTCGACACGGTCGACCGGTTCCAGGGGTCGAGCAAGGAGGTCATCGTCATCTCCTTCGTCGCCACCGGGACGCTCGACAGCCCGATCTTCGAGGATTACCGGCGTATCAACGTCGCACTCACGCGGGCGAAGAAGGCGCTCGTCCTCGTCGGCGACGGCGACGCGCTGGCGACCGACGAGGTGTACGGTCGGATGGTCGAGTGGGCGCGGGGCTGACTACGCGTTCGCGTCGCCGCTTCTGTCGCCTGTCCGCAGCCCTGCAACGTGTGCGGTGAGCCGGTCTCGTAGCGTGTCTCTGAGTTCTTTTGCGATATCCTCGTCAATGTCGTACACCCGAGCGACACCGCCGAGCAGGCTTGATGAACTCGCCGTGTCAGCCCCCACGGTCGCCAGGTCACGGCGGCGCTGGAACGGCGACCGCGTGACGAACACCGTCTGGAGCCGGTAGTAGGGGACGATGCGCGTCGTCCGCCGCCAGAACCCGCTCCGGGTCGCCAGTACCGAGTCATCGAGGTCGAACCCGCGGTGTCGCCAGCGGAAGTGTGCCGCTGGCACGACCGGGAGAAAGAGGAGGGCGGCGAGCCACCAGTAGCCGGTCTCAAGCACCAGCGAGTCGACGGCGTAGGCGACTGCGGTGAGTCCGGCCGCCGCCAGCGAAAACCGCGCGAGATAGCGCCGACGGGCGCGCTTCGGCGACCGGTCGAAGTCGAGGTCGCCGAACGGTTCGATGTCACGGGCCAGTTCGTACACTTCCTCGCGGGGCGCGAGCGGGACGGCGACGCCCTGCGTAGACTGCTGGTTCCCACCGCTGTAGCCGGCCGTCTCAACGGCCAGCGTCGCGTAGCCGAACCGCCGCATCAGAACGTTCTCGCGGATGGTGACCGTCTGGACCTTCTCCAGCGGGATGTTGCCGCTGTACCGGCGCAACAGCCCCCGCTCGTACCGGAGGTCGCCGTCGGCCTGTGTGAGCCGGAAGCCGTAGTATTCGATGACTGTCAGCGCCACGCTGACGACAAGTGCGAGCAGGAGGAACTGGACGAGCGAAATCGCGGCGAAGACGGCGAGTCGCGTGGCTTCCGGCGAGCTAGCCAGCCAGCGGATGACGGGTCCATTCAGCGACGCGCCAACGAGGGTCGCGTTGAACCGAAGGACGGCCCAGACGACGTCCATCCCAAGCGGGAGCGACGCGAGCGTCAGGACCGGCGCGGCCGGCCGAACAGAGACAAGCGCGTACGTCAGGAGCTCGCGCTGGTCGAACGCGAACAACAGCGACCCGTCCGGCTGGTCGCGTGGTTCCGTGTCCGAAGCCGAGGCCGAGTCCTCGAAGTCGTTCGCCGTCTGGGCGTCGCCGGTGTGTGCAGGTGTGGGACCGGTCACGCCGGGGAGGTCAGCGTGGGCCGACCGGCCAGATGTTGCAGTCCCAGACACCGCGCCGGCGGTTTCTGCCGCCGACTCGGCGGCTTCGTCCCGGTCGTGAGTCCGCACGTAGTTCCGGAGGCGTTTGACCTCGGCCTCGTCAACTGCGTCCAGCGTGGCCTCCGTCGCGCTCCCACCGGCCGTCTCAAAGCGGACGATTGCGAGCCCGAGCAGGCGGTTGAGGATGTTCTGTTCGACATCGAGATTCTGGACGCGGCCCAGCGGAATCTGGCGGGACTGTCTGGCGAAGACGCCAGATTCGACGGTGAGCGTGTCCCCGTCGAGTTCGTAGCGAAAGCGGAAGTACCGTGCCAGCGCGTAGCCGCCAAACGTCAGCGCGCCGAGCAGGCCCAGCAGCGGAACCGCGAACGCTGGCAGTCCAAGCATTCCGGTCCCGACGGACCCGCCGAAGAAGCCAAAGAAGCCGCCTTGTAGCGCCGCTCGGGCGACGCTCAGAACCGCACTTCGCGGGTGGAGCCGGTTCATACCGCGTCCGTGGCCTCGCTCTCGTTCGCGAGGTCACGGAGTTGTTCTCGCAATTCGGTGGCTCGTTCGGGCCGCAGGCCGGGAATCGTGATGTCCGCGCCGCGGGTCCCAGCAGTGTAGACGACGACACTCGCCAGCCCGATAGCTCGCTCTACTGGGCCGCGCGTGGTGTCGACGTGCTGGACACGAACGTACGGGACCGACGTGTCGGTCCGGGTCACGACACCGCGGAGGAGAAAGAGCGCGTCGTCCTGTAGGTCAAAACGCCAAATCCGGTGGGCAGCGATGGCATGGGCAACACCCAGAAGCACGAGCACAACCCAGCCGCCGACGACCACCGTCTGTGGCAGTGAGACCGCGAACCGGTCGACAAGATACGCGATGACGCCGAGCACCGACGCCTGGATAACTGTCGACAGAACCCACAGCAGTCTCACTCGCGGGTGAAGCGACTCCATGTCCGAATCGAGGGGCCGGCCGCGGATTAACGGTTTGGCTCCGGAACGAAATTGGAAGCGTTCCAACCCACACATGGGTCAAACAGTGGGCAGAATCGTCTGAAACTTCGAAAAACGTCCTTGTATGCCCCCGACGCCGGACAAAGCGTATGTCACGAAGCCGACGGACGTTTCTGACAACGCTCGCCGCTGCAAGTGTCACGCTCCCGCTCGCTGGCTGTGCCGGCGGCGACGAACAATCCGCAGACGAGGAGGCGGAGTCAATGAACAATGAGGGGATGACTGACTCGATAGACGATGAAGGGATGACTGACTCGATGGAGGGCGGCGAAACGAGCAGCTCGATGGCCCAAGAGAATAGCACAGCGATGGACGGCAGCGCAATGACCGAATCGATGACGGAGGCAGCGGACGGCGAGTCGATGGGTGACGACGAAATGAATGACAGAATGACGGAAAACGAGACTGCGTCGTAAGCCGCCCGGTGATGACCGTATCGGACTACACGCGCTCGTTGACCTGTTCAGCGACGCGCTCGCCGGGCCGGCGGAGGTGGCCACTCTCGACTTCGTAGACGTAGCCTGTCACCGTGACATCATCGGGAATCAGCTCGTGGTTTTCGAGGTATTCGACCTGTGCCGCACAGGCCGCATCGATGTCGTCGGTCATCCGGACCCACTCCGCGATTGACGCGTCACCGGTGTCTAGCTCCGGCAGTGCCGGGTCTAGATCGATATCATCGAGGTCACCGTCGACCGCGGCCTCGAACCCCGCGACGATATCCTCGTCGGACGCACTCATCATTCCACAGTCGGTGTGGTTGACGACGATAATTTCCGTCGTATCGAAATACTGTGTTGTCAGCGCCGCCGAGCGAATTACGTCGTCTGTTACCTTCCCACCGGCGTTTCGGTATATCTGTGCGTCGCCCAGCGAGAGCCCAAGCGCGTCCTCGACGGGGATTCGCTCGTCCATACACGCGACGACGAGCAGTTGCTTGTCGGTCGGGATGCCCTTGCGCCGTCGACGCGCCCAGTCGTCCCTCGCGTCGACGCCGTCGTCAACCGATTCGTGGACGTGGCCGGCCTCCGGCTCTTCGTGGTCGTGCGCGTCGTCACTCCCGTGTGTGTGATGTGGCATTGCAGAACATGCCTTTGTGCCCCGTGGCCTTTACTGCTTGCTCGTCGGCAGTACAGCGGAGGAAAGTAATCCGAGTCGAACAGTCCCAGCCACTCAGTCGTCAGTGGCGACGGCGCTGTCTTCGCCGTTTCCGTCGTCAATCTCGTTTAGCACGCGCTGGTGGAACTCCTGCAGGACGGCCGACTCGTCCTCAGCGAGGACCACGTCGCTGGCCATCAGCGTTGCGAGGCCGAAGGCGCGTGGCGACGGCGAGTCGACGCGGGTCCGGACCACGTCAACGTCGCCGTCCTGCATCGCACGCAGGATAGTCTCAATGCCGTCGACGTTGAGCTTATCCTCCAGAATCTCCCGGTAGGTCTCTTCGACGACGGCGAAATCGCCAAGATCCTCGGCGAACCCGAGCAGCATCTCCGAGGAAACCTGCTGTTCGCTGGCCGATTTCTCGTAGCCCTTGTAGCGTTTGAGTATCATCAGGGACCGCGTGGCGTTGATGCGGAAGTATCGCTGGAGGAGGTCTGTCCCGTCGAGGCTGGCCCGGAGGTCCTCGCGGGCTGTTTCTGGGTCCAAATCGCGGACGATTCGCGCGATGTCGACTTTTCGGTTCAGCGGCATCGAGAGCGTGAAGCCGTTGTCGGCGACGGCGACCTGAACGTTCGCGCTGGCCGCCCGAGCGATGTGATACGCCAGCAGGCGCGAGAAGCCGTCGTTGAACCGCCGGCCGTAGTTCGAGTGGACGTGGTAGTGCCGTTCGTACTCGTCGTGGTCAAGCGTCTCCTCGATGACGAGCCGGTCGGTCGTCGCGACGCTATCAGGTCCAGCGTAGGCCACCTGCTCGCGGAACATCCGCGCGATGGCCCGGACGCTGTTCTCGTCGACGGGGAACGTCCGGAGCCAGTTCCGGACTTCGGACATCCCGCCGTCGGCCAGTCGGTCCAGCAGTTGGCCCTGAAAGTCGAGTATCTCGCGGCCGAGGTCGTACGACAGCGGGAGGCGCTCGGAGAACCACGACGGGACCGTCGGGCGGGCGGCGGTCCGGTCCACGTACACCTTCGACCCGCGGCGGTAGCGGTACTCGAAGTTGTTCCCACCCAGTACGAACACGTCGCCTTTCTCTAACGTGTCCAGATACGATTCGTCCAGCTGGCCGACCCAGCTGTCGTCGCTCCGGGTGACAACGTCACAGGTAAACGAGTCAGGAATCGTCCCGATGTTGGTCATGTAGATGACCCGCGCGAGCCGGCCGCGTTTGCCGATGAGCGGCTGGCCCACATCGTAGTCCTCGTAGTGGTGCTCGCCGTCGGGCGCATCGTTCGTGTCCCGCCAGATTTTGGCGTAGACGTTCTTGTCTTCCATCCCCGGGTAGTCGGCGGTCATGTACCGCATCAGCCGTTCCCAGTCCCCGTCGTCGTAGTCCCGATACGGGTAGGCCCGCCGGAGGACGCTTTTGAACGTCTCCTCGGGGCGGACATCGTTGATGGCCATGCCGTATATCTGCTGTGTGGCCACGTCCTGTGCGTTCTCGGGGATGAACACGCGGTCGACAAAGCCCCGTTCGGCCTTTTCGAGCATCACCGCACACTCCACGAGTTCGTCGCGGTCCAGTGCGATGACCCGGCCCTCGACAGTTTCGCCGAGCTGGTGGCCGGCGCGGCCGATGCGCTGGAGCAACGCGGCCACGGATTTGGGCGAGCCGACCTGCACGACGAGGTCGATATGAGGCATATCGATGCCCAGTTCCAGGCTGGTCGAGGTCGTCACCACATCGAGTGACCCCTCCTTCAGCGACTCCTCGATGTCGCGGCGTCGCTCCTTCGAGAGCGAGCCGTGGTGACAGCCGGAGTTGGACTCGTCGTAATCACCGAACTTTTCGCGGAGGTTGTGCAGGACGCGTTCGGCTCCCGAGCGCGTGTTCGTGAACACGAGCGTGTTGGTGTGAGATTGGATGTGGTCGTGGAGCTGGGTGTAGAACCGCTCGGTAATGATGTCCCGCGGCGTGTTGATGAGGTCGTCGGCCGGACAGGACAGTTCCATGTCGAAGTCGCGGGCAAACCGCGTGTCGACGATTTCGTAGTCGCGGGGCTCGCCGCCGGGATCCTCACAGCCGACCAGAAACTCCGCGACGGTGTCGAGCGGTTCGACGGTCGCCGAACAGCCGATTCGCGTCGGCGGTTCCTCGACCATCTCCTCTAGGCGCTCCAGCGACACCGAGAGGTGGGTCCCGCGCTTGTTCTCGGCGAGGCTGTGAATCTCGTCGACGATGACGTACTCGATGGTTTCGAGTTTCTTTTTGAACTTTGGGGAGTTCAGCAGAATTGCGAGGGTTTCCGGCGTCGTGTTGAGGATGTGGGGCGTCGTTTCGAGCATCGCCTGCCGCTCGCTGTCGCTGGTGTCCCCGTGGCGGATGGCGTGCCGGATTTCCACGTCCTCGCCGCGTTCATCGAGTTTGGCCGTGATACCGTCGAGCGGCTGTCCGAGGTTCCGGTGGATGTCGTTGGCCAGCGACTTCAGCGGCGAGACGTACAGACAGTAGACGGAGTTCTCCAGTTCGTCCTCGCGGGCCTTCCCGAACAGTTCGTTGATGATGCCAGTGAAGGAGGCGAGGGTCTTGCCGCTCCCCGTCGGCGCACAGATGAGCGCGTTCTCGCGCTCGTGGATGAGCGGGATGGCCTCTTTCTGTGGCGGCGTGAAGAAGCCGCCGTTACCGGGGACGAACTCGCCGAACTGCTCGACCCACCACTCCTGAACGACGGGCGCGAGGCGGTCAAGCACCTCGGCGTCGTCGATGTCGACCGCCTCCGGGTCGAACTCCGGGTCCGTCGCTGCGAGACGCTCGCGTCCTCCCATTGTCGGCTCTTACCAACCTGTAGGACTGCCGGGGCAAGTGGGTTCCGCCATATCGACGGGAAAACGACTAAGCGACCGCCACGTCTGGCCTGTGGCATGGCCGACTCCTTCGACGTACTGACGCCGCTGGTGACACCGTTCGACGCCGACGGCAACCTCGATGTCGCTGGCATAGAGTCGCTGGTCCAGCACGTCGTAGCGGCCGGCGTCGACGGCATCGTTCCCTGCGGGACGACTGGCGAGTTCGAGACGCTGTCGCCGCAGGAGTACCGGACCGTCGTCCGAACCGCAGCGACGACAGCGCCCGACGACTGCCGCGTCATCGTCGGGACGGCCGCCACCGACGTTGCGACTGTCCACAAGCGGATGGCGTTTGCCGCCGAGCAGGGCGCAGACAGCACGCTGGTCGTGCCGTCGTACTACGGCGGCCAGGCGAGCGGAGCGGGCAACGAGGCGTTCTTCGACGCGGTACTGGCCGACGCGCCGCTGCCCGTCTACCTCTACAACATCCCCGGGGCCGTCGGACAGGAACTCTCCATCGAGACGGTCGCCGCGCTCGCTCAGTCCGACGCCGTCGCGGGACTGAAGGACTCCTCGGGCGACCTCCCGTACGTCACCGCGGTCATGAATCAGACGCCTGCGGATTTCACCGTCTACCAGGGCCACGACGGCCTGTTCGTCCCGTCAATTGTGCTGGGCGGCGACGGTGGCATCAGCGCGCTCTCGCACCTACTGTTTGACGAACTGGAGCAGGCGGGTACTGCCGTCGCAAGCGGCGATGTTGCACAGGCCAGAACAGTCCAGCGGGATGTCCTCTCACCGCTCTCGGACGCGTGTGCCGAGTTCGGTTTTGCGCCAACGGTGAAGGCGCTGCTCGCCGACCGCGGCGTCATCGACCACGCGACGGTGCGACCGCCCAGAACCTCGCTTTCGTCCGACGCGGTCGCGTCGGTGACCGAACGGCTGGAGTGAGTCTCTAGACTCAAATGGGTCTGTGAGGTTCCACGAGATTCATTACGCTGGGCGGCAGTGAACGGAATATATGTCGTTGCTGCCCTCCCGCGGTCCCGACACGAGCACCTCACAGGACGGGGAGCTACAGGTCGTCGGGGTCGACGAAGATGTCTCGGCCGTACTCGATGCCCTCTCCTCGGAAACGGCCAGGGAAATACTCAACACGGTCTATGAGGAGCCGGGGACACCCTCAGAACTGGCCGACCGGCTCGATATGTCGATACAGAAGGTCTCCTATCATCTGGAGAAACTGGAAGACGAGGAACTCATCGCTGTCGCCGGGGTCCAGTACTCAGAGAAAGGCCAGGAGATGAAGGTGTACGAGCCCCCGAATGACCCGCTAGTGCTGTTTGTCGGCACACAGGACCGCAAGCAATCGCTCCGGTCGCTCGTCCGCCGCGTTTTGCCTGTTATCGGCATCCTCACTGCGGCCAGCGTCATGCTGCAACTCCTGCTCGGGCAGTTCCCGGTCCAGTTCGGGAGCTCCGGGGCCGGCGACGCAGGAACCGCCGGTGACGGTGCGCAGGGTGGCGGAGACGTCGAGCGTCTGGACGCGGCGAACCAGACAGCCGCGACGGCCGATACCACACCGACCCCGACAGCGGCGGACGACGGCGGATTCCAGGTGGCTGAGGCGACGGAGGCCCCAGAAGCCACGCCGGCCCCGAAAAGCACTCCGGCTCCGGAGGCCGACACCCCGGTCGAAGTAATGACCGAGGAGGCGCGGCAACTGACGACCGACGCCGCGGCCAGTGGCGGCTTCCATATCGAGCCCGGTGTGGCCTTCTTCCTCGGCGGGTTGCTGGTCCTGACGCTGTACGTCTCGTTCTGGGCGTACAGAAACTACCGCTAAGTCGATTAACGGTTCAGTCGCTTCAGTCCGATTTAACGCGTTCGGCGACCAACACGCCAGCCTGCTCGGTAACCATCTCGACGGCCGTCAGCGCGTAGCCGGCATCGGTGAAGGCGTCAGCGAGGACGCCGACTGTCGCCGGGTCGTCGACTTCAGGGCTGTAAAACGGTGCGTCGGGGTCGTCGTCGCCAAACAGCATCACGTCCCCGAGGACAATGCGCCGCGGCCCCAAGTCAGCGATTGTGTCGATAGCCTCGCGTTTCTCGTCGTCGCCAAGATGGTGCATCGCAAAGTTCGATGTGACGATGTCCACCGGCCGGTCGACGTTCGGAGCGCGGAAGCGGCCGTCGCCGAAGGAAACGTTCTCGACGCCTCGCCCGTCGGCTTTCTCCCGAGCTTTCTCCAGCATCCCGTCGCTGATGTCGCGGCCGATAATCTCCGCTGCGTCGGACGCGAGTGCGAACGCAATCGCTCCGGTGCCCGTGCCGAGGTCAAGTACCACGTCGTCGCTCTCGGGGGCCGCATGGTCGACAACGAAATCGACGCAGGCGCGATACGCCGCCGAATCCTGATCCTCGTCGTACGCGTCGGCGTGGTCGGAGAACCGCTCGGCGTGCTCGTCGAGTGATTTCTTCATACTCGCTTCTCGTCGTACTCGCACAAGTGTCTCCCGCTCCGTTTCGCGGTTTTGCCGCAGACGCGGTTCGGTTAAAACAGTTTTTGAGCCACGGGTGAATTTTTGCTATCCCCGTCCCAAGCATGAACTGCGCCGTCGACGGGTGACCTTCCCACACGGCCGCCCTGACCCCGTCCCCGCCGACGGCCACCGCCCTCACTCCGCTGACGCTCCCTGGTGGTTCCCCTGGCAACGTGTTCCCCCAGACACCAACCCTTTGTCCGTTCGCTCGCTGTCGTCCGGTATGCGTCTCACGTTTCTCGGCACCGGCAGCGCCATGCCCACCGGCTCTCGAATGCAGTCCGGCTATCTGCTGGAGCGCGACGGGAACCGGCTGCTCGTCGACTGTGGTAGCGGCGTGTTGCACTCGCTGGCACAGACCGACACGGGGTACGAAGGCGTCGACACTGTCTTGCTGACTCACCACCATCTGGACCACGTTTCCGACCTCGACGTGCTGATGAAGGCCCGCTGGCTGGCCGGTGAGACGGACCTCACGATAGCTGGCCCGCCGGGGACGAGCGATCTGGTTCGGGACCTGCTCGAAACACACGACTACATGCAGGACCGACTGGACCTGACACTCAGGGACCTCGATGGCGGCCCCTTCGAACTGGCTGGGTTCAGTGGCGACACCTGCGAGACGCGCCACTCGATGCAGTGTTTTGCCTACCGGCTTTCCGTCGGTGACGGGCCGGCAATAACGCTCGGTGCTGACTCCGAGGCGTTCACGGACCTCATCGAGTTCGCCGACGGGTCGGCCGTGCTCGTTCACGACTGCTCGTTCCCGGACGACGTGGACGTGTCGAACCACCCGACGCCGACAACACTCGGAGCGACGCTCCGCGATGCCGACGCCGAGGTCGGGCGCGTGTATCTCACCCACCTGTATCCACACACGGAGGGACGACACGAGGAGATGCTTGAGTCGATAGCGGACAGCTACGATGGCGACGTGCAGTTTGCCGAGGACAGCCTGACGATAACAGTTAGCTAGATGCGTTCGAGCGTGACGCGGAACTCGGCCCCGCCAGCGTCGCTTTCGCCCACGCTGACGCTGCCGCCGTAGGATTCAGTCAGCGCCCGAACGAACCCGAGGCCGAAGCCGGTCCCCGAACTCTCCTGGCCCTTCACACCCATCTGGAAAATATCCTCGCGCAAGTCCGGCGAGACACCGTCCCCGTCGTCGGCGAAACAGACCGTAACTTCGTCGGGGCTGACTTCCGCCGGATACACTCGCATGTGGACATCGCCCTCGTTGTGGACCGCCGCGTTGGACATGATGTTCGTGAACACCGAGTCGAGCAGGTCACCGCCGTACACCTGATACTCGAAGTCTGACTGCGCAAAATCGACAGTCAGTGACCCGTAGTTGTCTCTGACATCACGCACCGTGTCCCCGAGGACCGATTCGAGGTCCTGTGGCTCCGGGTTGTCCTGAGCTTCCAGCGTCGAGACGAGGTCGCCGACGCGCTGGATGAGGTCGGCGGCGCTCTCAGCCGCGCGCTGGATCTTGCCGGCGTACTCCTCGGTCTGGCCGTCGACCTGTCCAGCGACGACATCGGCGAACCCGGCAATGACCTGCAGGTCGTTACCCAGGTCGTGGCGGAGCAGCCGGTCGTACATCTCAATCATCTCCTTTCGCCGTTCCAGATCCCGATGAGCCCGCTCTAGCCGTTCACGAGAGCGGATATTGGAGATGGCCGTCGCGGCGTGGGTGGCAAGAATTTCCATCGGTCTGACGTATTCGTCTCCGAACTCCTCGACGGTCTGTGACCGAGTGACCAACACCGCAGTCACCTCATCGCCCATCCGGGACGGGACAGCCAGCGCACCCGTCACATCCGAGTCGGCCGTGACAGCGGCATCAGCGCCCTGTTCGACCAGCGTTTCGCCGGCCTCCTGCGCCCGTCGAGCCAAGTCACTCGGTGGCTCGCCCTGCACGAGATTCGGGTTCGTACTGTGGACGACGCGGAGCTCGTCGTCGCGAACCTCGACGAACGTAGAGTACGAGAACTCGAACAGCAGCGACATCGCTTCGAGCGTGAGCGAGACGACTTCATCGACGGACTCGCAGCGGTTGAGTGCCTGGCCGTATTTGTTCAGGTCGGCGACCTGTCTGGCAAAGTCCTGTTGTTCTTCGAACGACATATCACCCACTCCTCGCAGACATTGGAACTACGTACCAATGGAGAGCGGGGCAAAAAACGGTTTCGGGGGACTCACCGGCGGAATGAAAGACGGTAGACACGTATCGTGGGTAGCGGCCTCAATCGAGGCGGTAACGCAGTAGCGCCGCGACACCGCCCAGATTCGAGAGTTGCTGTCCGGGCGCAAACTCCGCGGAGAAGACGGTTACGTCGCCGCCTTTCTGTTCTGTCGTTTCGATGATCTGGTCGACATCGATATCCCAGTCGCCCTCGCCGGCCCGCTCCAGCCGGAGTCGTTCGTCCAGCACGAGCAGCGTCTCGATAGCGCCGTAGTCGGCCGCCTTGGCGACTTCTTCCGGTCCGTAGGCCACCTCCGAGCCTGAGCCGATGCGCGCCATCAGTTCGTCGATGTAGTCCGCCTCCTCGGCGATGCGGGTCTGCTGCTGGACGTCCTCGACAGCGCCGCGTTTGAGTACTTCGTGGACACCGCGGTCACCGACAGCGGACGTGTCGACGACAGTAATCTGTTCGGCGATATCGGGAATCTCGTCCTGAAAGTGGTCCAGCGCGTCCTGTTTGGTGAAGCCGGGACCCGCAAGGATGTAGGCGTCCACGTCCTGCCGTTTGAGGACTGACGCCAGCTCGTCGAACAGTTCCTTCCGTGGACGGGCGTACTCCCCCTTCCCGGTCGTCGAGGTGATCGTCGCTCGCTCCTCGGTGCCGTACTGGGCGACAGTGTGGACGTGAGCCTCTCCTTCCTCTACGGTCGCAATCGCCACGTCGGGGTTCTCCGTCGCCTCGACGGCCTCTTCCAGACGGTCGGCCTGATCGGGCTTGAGGTGCTTCTCGACGGTGAGTTCGGTGTGTTCCTCGACGTTGAGCGTGTGGTGAAAGCCCAGCTGGTCCTCGCGGGAGCAATCGACAATTTCGCCGCCGACACGGAGGCGGTTGGCGAACTTCGCGAACTCCACGTCGGTGACCTCGATCTGAATCCACATCGGCTCGCGCTCGCCGCCTTTGTCCCGGAGGTTGTCATCGTTGCGCTGGATGCGCCGCGTCGTGTCGCCAGAGACGAGGTCCCCCGGCTCGATGACATACGAGAGGTGCCAGAGGTCGTCAAGCGTCTCGGGGACCACCTCGATGCGTTCTGCCCCTTCCGCGGTGGTCTCCTGACTCTGTATTTGCATACTGAAGCGTCCGCTTCAGGGACACAAGTGTTCTGCCATTCGGTTCGCCGGAACGGTGAGACACCGAATCGGCGTACTGTGCCGATCAGGCAACCGAGCCTGTCGCGGGCGTCTCATCGCCTGCGTCAGTGGCGGGCATATCCCGCACGGCCGTTCCGATGGCGTAGGTCCCCGCCACGTTCGCGTAGAACGTCACGAAGGGGGCCAGCACCGCGCCGATGACGACAGCGTTCAGGACGCCGATGAGGACGCCGGCGATCAGGCTGATACCGAACGCGACCAGCCAGCCAGTGGCGTAGGTCCGGCTGAACGCGAGCCGGCGAAGTTCGTCCGGTGCGAACGCCGCCGCGATGCTGTCCGTGCGAACGTACGCGACGATTGCGGCCGGGAGCACGTATGCGATGGCGAGCGAAAGTACGGTCACCGCGAGCGTCGCGACGAGGGCAATGAGGCCGACAGCCAGTCCGCTTCCGGCCCCGTTGCCGCCCAGACCTAGCGTCGCACCGCTTGCGAACACCGCCGCAAGGGCGATGGCCGCCGGGACGAGTGAGTAGGCGAATCCGATAGCGAACACCTTCAGGCCGTCCATACCCAGGTCGCCCCAGTCGTCGAACACCGGCGGTTCGGCCTCATCGTCCAGCACCGCTCGGAGTGTCCGGGCGATATAGCCGAGGACGAAGAACACCGGCACGACGAGGAAACTCAGGAACAGCAACACGCCCCCGATGGCGATGGTTTTCACTGCGCTGTCGCTGTCCCGCGGATACGATAGTGCTTCTTGGAACATGGTGGTACTCCGTGACATTGGCCTGGCTGGCGTGGTCGCTGCCACGTCAGTCTCGACAAGGTGCCACATCAATTTATAATACAACGTACAGGTATATATAGCAGTACGTGCGCCGTGCTGGCAGTTGTAGCCGGCAGTCGGGCAATTCTCAGCGTCTCACTGCTGGTCAGGGGTGCCGTCGGCGGCCGCCTGTAAGCTGGCGAACGCCTCCCACGAGGGGTCCGCTCCGGGATGTGACTGTCGGGTGCCGTCGACGTACAGCCCCTCACCGTCGGTCACTTCGCCGACGACGGCGGCCGGCGTCCCGCGGTCGCGGAGCGCACCGACAACATCGTCGGCATCTGCGGGGTCGACGGCGGCCAGGAGCGTCCCGCAACTGCTGACGTGCCAGGGGTCGATGTCGAGCGCGTCACAGAGCGCGCCGACGCCGTCAGCAAGCGGCATCGCATCGCTGTCCACGTCGAATCGGACGCCCGCACCGTCGGCCATCTCGATGAGCGCACCAGTGATGCCGCCCTCGGTGGCGTCGTGCATCGCCATCACGTTTCCAGCGTTCGTCGCAGCCATGGCGTCCTCGACGAGTGCGGTGTCGGCCAGACGTTCCTGTGCAGTGGCGGTTCGGTCGGGCGACAGCCCGATCTGCGTCGGGAAGAGGGTCGCGAACAGGCCCGTGACTTCCGCACCGGGACCGGTCCCGACGACCAGTTTGTCGCCCGGCCGCGCGCCGTCCGGGCGGACGATGTCTTCGTGGGGCCCGACGCCAAGCACCGTTGCGCCACCGACCCATGAATAGTCGACGCCCGAATACCGGGCGGTGTGGCCGGTGACGACGCTCACGCCGACTTCTTCGGCCCGTTCGGCGAAGCCGTGCCACATCGCCGCCAGTTCGTCGTCTGTCATCTCGGGCGGGAGCGTGAACGTCACTGAGAGATGCGACGGCGGGATGCCGGAAACGGCAACGTCGGCAAGTACCACATCGAGTGCAAACCGACCAGCCCGTTCGAACCCCAGATCGGGGAGCACCGACAGCGGGTCGGTGGCTGTGACGAGAGCGTCACCGCCCACGTCGATGACGCCGAAGTCAATGCCGTGCGTCGGCCCCAGCGTCACGTCTTCTCGGTCCGCGCCCAGTTCCGGGTAGATGACGTTATCGAACAGGTCGCGGTCGATTTTCCCGAGGTCGCTCATCCGGTCAGTCACCTCCAGCGCGGTGTTCTCTCTGCCCCCGCATCGTCAATCCTCAGTCATCCGACTGCCGCCGGGCGGCAGGAACTCCTGTATCTGGTCCGGGCTGGCGACCTTGCGGACGAACGTCTCGTCGGCGAACCGCTCCTTGAACTCGCGGTAGAGGCGCTTGGCGATATCGTTCTGGGCGTACTGGCCCGGTTCAACGGTGATGCTCGTCGCGGCCTGTCCCTCGATAGCCGCCGGCGGGCCACCGATGACCCGCGTCTCATCGTCGCAGGTGATACCGACGGCGACGCCGGCCGGCGTGCCCTCGAAGTACGTCCGGTCGCCGCGGACGGCGAAGCCGCCCTTCTCCAGATACTCGCCGCTTTCCGGCGTTTTCGACACCTGGTCGGGGTCGACCATGTACACGTCGCCGGCGAACTTCCCGTCTTTCCAGACCGAGGAGTACGAGACCGCGAACTGGGCGGCCTGGTCCAGTGACGACTGCGGGAACTCAACCTCCTTGGACGGCTCACTGGGACCGGTGGCCTTGAGCACCGTGACCGGGCCGCCATGAGCCTGCGCGTGGAAGAACTTGTCACCGCCCTCCAGATACTTCTGGACGAGTTCTTCGTTGTCGTCGGCGTCGCGGCCGCCGATGACGAGGAAGCCGTCCGAGGTGTGGAACCAGCGGAACTGCTCGTACCAGCGCTCGGTCGACCGGGTCGGAATGGACTGCATCGAGAGCCAGTCCGTCGGTTCGTCCTCGGCCTCGTCGTTATCGGCTTCGTCCTCGCCGTCGTCGGCCTCCCACTCCTCGCGCCGCTCTTTGACCGCTTCGAGGTCCTCGCGGGTGTTCTCGATGGCAGCGAGCGCGCCCTCCTTCTTCTCCTCGATGCGTTTGGCCTCCTTGTACAGTTCGTCGGCGTTCTTCTCGACGCCGGTGAAGGCGTCCACTGTGACCCGCGTCCCGTCGATGTCGAGGGTCACCGTCCCCTCGCTCCCGTCAAGCGAGACAACTGCTTCGGCGGCCGCGATGCCGCGGTCGGCCCCCTCGTCAAACTTCGCCTCGATGTCGTCCCAGGACACGTCGTCCTGGCGGGCGGCCTGCACCGTCGAGAGCACGTCGTCGACGAGGTCGTAGTTGGCGTACAGCAGCTCGGCCTTCTCCCGTTCGACCTCGGCATCGGCCTCGAAGTCCTCGATAGCCTGCTCCTGTTGCTGGATGATGCGCTGCTGTTTCTCTATCTCGGCCTCGAAGTCCGGGCGCTGTGTCTCGCCGCCCTCGACTTCCTCCTCCCGCTGGAAATTGAAGAAGTAGTCGTCCAGCGCGGGGTTGAACTCCGTGAAAGATTCGCTGTAGAGTTCTTCGTACTCCGCCAGCGGAATCGGCGTCACGTCGATGCGCCGGCGGTCCGGGTCATCACCGGATTCCCCGTTGCCTGCACCGTCACCGTCGTCGAGCGTTTCGTAGTACACCCGCGGGTCGACATCTCCCTCACGCAGGCGCGTCCCCATCTCGTCGATGAGTTCGTACAGCCGCTCGAAATCGGACTCATCGAGGTCGTCGACGGCGACGTTGTAGTCGATGCCGGCGCGGGTACACAGTTCCTCGCCGTAGAGGCCGCCGAAGTTCAGTTGCGTCGCCAGCGTCCGCACGAGGTCAGCGTCGGATTCCTTGATGCGAGCGACAAACCCGTCGTAATCGACAGTCATCGGGTTGAACCGCGCCGACGGGAATTCGTAGGGCGTCCCAGGTGCGACGGTTCGGGATTTGAGCCTGACCGTTTCAAGACAGTCGATGACCTCGCCGTATTCGTCCAGCACGGCGACGTTCCCGTCGCCGAACAGCTCCGCGACGATAGTCGTCGACGCGTCCTCGCGGTCGAACTCCAGTTCGATGATGCGGTCGAACTCGAACTGCTCGACGCGGACGAGGTCAGCGCCCGACAGCCGGTTCCGGAGCATCATCGCGAAGTCCGGCGGCCGACCCGGCGCGTCGGGGACGTGGCTCTGGTCGGCAACGTGGGCGCGCTTGACATCACCGACTTCGATGAGGAACTCGACGCGGCCGCGGTCGAAGTCCCGGAGCTTCAGTCTGACGAGGTCGTCCTCGGGGTAGAGGTACGCCTTGTCGAGCTTCGCGCCCTCGTAGCCGGCGAGTTCGCCCTCAAGAGCGGCGAGGTCGACGCTCGTCAGTTCCCGCTTGTGGTCCATGTCGGTGGCTGTCGGCGGGCACCCAAAGGCGTTCCGTTACCTGCTGTCGGCGATTGCCTCGCCCGTCTCCAGTCCGTTCCGTAACGCCGCGTGGAGTCGCCCCTCGCCGGCCACCCAGTCGCCAGCGAAGTGCAGGTCGTGCTCGGCCGCACACGGCAGCAGGTCGTGGTCGACTTCGCCCTCGGGCTGGGAGTACCGCCAGTGCTGGTGGTCGGTCCAGTCGGGGTCGGCCAGCCGGTCGTCGTCCAGCAATCGGGCCGTCCGCGACGCGATGTCGTCGATGAGCGTGTCGGGGTGTTCGTCGTAGTTCGCAATCGACCACGGTTCGTTCATCTGGACCAGCAGCAGGGACTCGCCGTCGGGGACGTGGCCGTCCTTGCACTCTTCCCGGCCGACCCAGCCGATATCGTGCTCTTTGTCGCTGTTGACCGCGGCGTACCACGGCACGTCGAGTTCGAAGGGATAGTGCAACACGCCGGAGATAACCGTTCGATAGGGCACCGAAGCGATCTCTTGCCGAAGGTCCCGACAGTCGTCGTGGTCCCACCGCGACTGCCCCAGCAGGTCAGCCGTCTGGGGAGCCGGCGGTGTTAGCAACGCGGCGTCGAAGTGTCCAAGGTCCGCCCCCTCATCGTCCTCAAGCCGCCAGCCGTCGCGCTGTCGCTCCAGACGCTCAACCCGCACGCCGTTCTCTACGTCGGCGTCTGCCTCGTTGAACAGCCGCTTTGCGACCTGTGTAATGCCTGCCTCGTACGTCCATTTGTGTTCGTCAGCATCTCGACCGGTGCCGATGTCGCCGGTCCTGTCGAACGCGTACACCGGTTCCTCGATATCGACGAGTCCCTCAGTCGGGAGGGTCTCTGTGACCAGTTCCGTCACGCGGCCGTCGTCGGCCTTGAGATAGTTCGCCCCGTACTCGTACGTACAGTCGCCGTGCCGCCGGGTCGCAGCGCGCCCGCAGACGCCGCGGCTCTTCTCGAACACTGTTACGTCGACGTCCGCGTCGCGGAGCGCGTACGCTGCTGCCGCACCGGCACCACCGGCACCAACGACTGCGAGATTACGAGCCATACTTGCCCGTCGGACGGTACGAGTAAAAATCCACCACACAACCAGTTCGGACCGCCAGCCAGCGGTCCGATTCAGCGGCTCCGCTTGCGTCGAAGGCCCCAACACGTCCAGCCGATGACAGTGAGTATCGTGACACCGACGCCCACCTGTGGGAGCGAGAAGCCGGACCCTGTGCTGCAGTCGTTGCCCAGCCAGCACCGTCAGTGACCGAAACAGATGGGTTTTCGACTGTGAGCGAGCCCCGAAAGTCTGCCGCCTGTATGCGCTCTACACCCGACGATAGACGCGAGCAAGACCGGCGACCAGCGCCAGCACGAGTGCGGCTAGCTGGACAGTGAATCCCGGGCCGGACGCTGCGGCCGTTTCCGCGGCTGGCTCTGCGCCACCACCGCTTTCACCAGTCTCGTCAGTCGCGGACCCGCCTGTGCTCTGGGCGGTATCCGAGCCAACACGCAGGTCACCCGCACTGACGCCGTTGACCGCGACTGCGCCGTCGACAGCCTCGAACTCTATTGTCACAGTCGTTTGTTCGCCGGCGTTAAGCCGGACGGTCCGGGAAGCAACCGGGTCGCCGTCAACAGTGACCGTCAGCGTCTGTTCGGCGGTTTCGTCGGTCGGGTTCTCGACTGTCGCTCGCGCCGACGTGTTGAAACCGGCCCGGACCCAGTCAGCCATCAGCGACGCATCAGCAACGGTGAGTTCTGCGGGCGTCGACGTCGACATATTCGTATCCGAAGAGTCGGCTGTCATCGGAGTGGACGCATTAGCGGCCGGGGAAACGACAGCGATGGTTGATAGATTGGACGCCGTCACCCGAATGGACTTGTTCGTCGCGTTAACAGTACTGGGTAGCTGCCTCCAGGACCCGTTGTGGTACTGGAACACTCTGACGGCGTCCATCGACCCATTGGCCGGAAGCGCCGATTCGTTGAGCCGCAGGGTGTACGTCGCCCGGCTGATGGCAGACGCATTTGCGCCGGAAGTGACGGTCACGTATCCGCGCACACCGTCTTCCTGAACCGCGGCCATGTCGTTCGGCGTAGCGTGTGGGCCGAGCAGTGTCGCGTTGAACCCATCACTTTCGTTGGTTACGTTGAGCGAGAGTGCAGAGAGGGTAAAGGCCGGCGCGGTCTCGGACGGCCCGGAGCGATTCAGCGACTGGGAGACCGTCGAGTTCGCAGCGTCGGCGGTCACCTGAACAGTGACGCCGTTATCGATTTGCGACAGCGAGATAGCAGGAGCCTCTGCACCGCCGCCGTTGTCGGTCTCGTCGGACTCGTCATTGAAATTGAATCCGCCGCCACCACCGCCTCCGCCGCCACCGCCGCCTCCGCCGCCACCGCCGCCTCCACCACCGTCGTCACTATTGCTTTCAGCTTCCACAGCGAGCGTTTCGGTGGTGGCGCTACCAATAGCGAGCGACCGGTTGCTCTCATTGTCAAAGGAGATACTGAAAGAGACAGTTGCCGTCTCACCGCCGGCAATCGGACCGATGGTTTTGGACTTAAGCGTCTGATTGCTCTCTGTGAGCGCCGCGGTGTAGTTTCCACTCTCTGTACCGACATTTGCGACAGTCGCTGTCACATCTACTGACTCGCCGGTTTCGACGGACTGATTGCTCAGTTTTACGTCGCGAACCTCGAACGTCGCGGGTTGGGTCACTGAAATGTTTCCGCCGGAGTCACTGTTGACCGCCACGTCGTACTCACCGCCACTCTCGAAGACGTAGACGAACGTGACGTTGGTCTGCTGACCGCCCGAAAGCGAGACGTTCGTCGTGTCCACGATGTCGTCGTTGGCCTGCAGTCGAACCGGGGAGGTCCCCGTCTCGTCACCGTTGTTAACGACCGTGGCAGTCACCTCGACGGGCTCGCCTGTTCGAGCGCTCGTCCGGTTCAGTTCGACAGCAGCCGTGTCGAACGCCGCCGGCTCCTTGACCGTGACCGTGCCAGCCCGCTCACCATTGATATCGACTACGTAGTTCCCACTGCTGTTGAAGACGTGTTCGTGCGTGATTTCTCTCGCCTCACCGCCATCCAAGGTCACTTCTCGGCTCTCCACAACGGAACTCGCCACTGAGAAGTTCCCCGTGACGTTCCCCGCCTGTCCACCGGTGTTCGTTACGGTCGCGCTAAGTTCGACAGCGCCTCCCTGAGTCACAGACTCACTACTGACCGCCGCGTTGCTGATCTCGAACGTTGCTGGCTGCTCGACTGTGACCGTCTGGGTCTTGCTACCGACCGTGAACTGGTACGTCCCGGACTCCTCGAACGTGTGCACATACGTATCTGTCCCAGATTCACCCGGTGCAAGGTCGAAGGAAACGGCGTCGGGGACTTCGTTCTCTGTTTCGACCCAGAACTCCCGACCTGCGGTCACGGTGCCATCGTTTCTGGCCGTCACCGTCAGCTTTGCCGCGTCGCCTTTGGTGACCGTTGTTCTGTTCCACCTCGCGTCGGTGACCTGAATGTCGGGCTGACCGACAGTCAGGATCCCGGCGGAGACACCCCCGACTGTGACCTCGTGGTCAGCCTCGTCGACAGCACCTTCGGGTCGATAGAGGAGCGTCTCGTTGACTGTCTCTCCGGCCGGGACCGTTACCGACTCCTGGCCAACCTGTGTGCCGCCAACTTCGATAGGCAGCGTAATCGTTCCGGTCTGTCCGCCAGTGTTCTCCACCGTCACCCACAGCTCCGGCTCGCGGGTCCCGATGCCACCCGTGTCCGTGTCAGTATTGACCTGGGTGTCGATGAGCCCGGCGTCCTGAATCTGGAGCGAGCCCTCGTCCGCAACGTCGACGGTCCCGACCGATTCGCCGTTTATCGTCAGGTCGTAAGTACCCTCGCTGTCGAAGCTCGGTGAGAACTCCAGCGTCTCCGTATCGCCGTTCTCGATTTCGACGGTCCGGGTGGCGATTTCGGAGCCGTCAGTCTGCAGAACGACGTCCTCTGTCGCCGACCCGTCCCCGCCTCTGGGGTTTTGCATCCGGACCGTCAGGTCGACGGGCTCGCCGGTGACCGTCGAGTCGTCGCTTAGCTGCGAGTAATCGACGGTGAACTGCCTGGATTCCTCGATGGTGATGGTCGGGTTCGAGCCGGAACCGTCCCGCAGTTCGTACGCCCCGGCAGGCAGCTCGTCGATGGTCCCGGTGTCCAGCGTCCACGAGGTCGTCTCCGTGTCGCCGCCACCGACCTCGACATCGAGTTCGTTGACCATCTGAGACTCTCCGGTGTCCGTGTTCTTCAGCGTCGGTGTGACGGTCAGCGCGCCGGTTTTCCCGCCAGTGTTTTCCAGCGTGTGAGTTACTTCAATGTGTTCACCTCGCGTGACCGTAGTTCGGTTAACAGCCGTCTCAGTGACCGTGATATTCGGCGGTTCGACGACGGTCACCGTCCCGGCTGAGACACCGCCGACGGCGAGGTCGTGCTCGCCGGTGTCGTCGAGCGCGACAGGAACGGTCTTGTTCGTCTGCTGGCCGCTGTCGAGTGCAACGTCGACTTGCTCGACTTGCTCGCCGTCAACCGTGACGGCTACTTGTTTCGTGCTGTCGCGGTCTCCGGTGTTTGTAGCCGTGAACTCTACCTGAAACTCCATGTCGGGAACGACCGAGAACGGCGCGTCGTGCGTTCCGGAGCTGTTGGTCTTTGTCGTCGAGGCGTCGGTCACCTTGATAGTCCCTGTCTCGTGATTAGACGCAGCCGCAACGCCCGGCCCAAACATCGGGGCCGTCGACACCGCAACCACAGCCAGTAGCGTCATCGCTGATAGCCACAGGCCCGTAATCTTACCCATGGGTTGGCCGATGACAGTATGGTAATTAGTTAGCGGGAACGAATCGCCAAGTAAGGTCCTATTATCGCGCCTACCGTCCGCTGCTGCCGGTTCTAGTCTAATAAGGAATGCAGCCAGACATTACAGGTAATGGCCTAGTCACACCACTCCGGCAGTACAGCTGTCACGTCAGTATACATATAGTACCTCAAATGACGTCTGTCCTTTCAATCGTCGCCCAGCACCCGTGGCGCGGTGGCGGCACCGCACGCTGAGCGGACACACAACATCGCAGTTCTGTAGCTATGGGCCACTCACAAGCCGTACGGTTACACAGTAGCGATGGGAAAGTCAGGTCGGAACGCTATCAGAGGCGCTTGCTCACGTACGGGCCGTCCTGCTTGTACCCCAGTTTCTCCCGGTAGTACTGCCGGACACCGATGCCGGAAATGACGGCCAGTTTCGGGAAGCCGGCGTCCCGGGCCAGTGCCTCCGCTTTCTCCAGCAGTTTCTTTCCGTAGCCTTTGTGCTGGTGGTCCTCATCGTCACCTTCCTGCCCGACGCCGACGGCGTTGCCGTAGACGTGGAGTTCGCGGACGATTGCGGCATCCTGTAGCTCTCGGCGCACCGGGTCGTTGGGGAACCGAAGCCGACAGAAGCCGACGAGGACATCGTTCTCGAAGTCCTCGAAGGAGATGAAGTGTTCCGTGCCGCCACAGGCCTCGTAGGTCATCACGTCGAGTTCGATGTTCTCGGCGACGTCATCGCTGTGTCCGGCCTCCCGACAGCGGATACAGTCACACGTCCAGTCGTGTTCTTCCATCCGCTTCCAGGCGAGTTGCCGAAGGTTCGACTTCCAGACCCCGCCTTCGATGAAGTCAGCCGGGATGTCCCGCTGGACGCGCTGAAGTCGGGTGTAGCGGGGAATCATCTCCTTGATTTCGGCGACTAACTCAGCGGCCTCGTCGTTGTCCAGCGGGTCGAACTCGTCTTTGCGCCACCAGTCGTATGTGACGGTTCCCTCGACAATCAGTGTCGGATAGATTTTGAGGTAGTCGGGCCGCCAGTCGGTCTGGTCGAAGATGCGCCGGAAGTCCTCCAGACACATCTCCTTGGACATCCCGGGCTGGCCCGGCATCATGTGGAAGCCAACTTTGAACCCTGAGTCGCGCAGGCGGCGGTTGGCGTCGATGGAGGCCTGGACGCCGTGACCGCGGTGCATCTCGCGGTTGATGCGCTCGAAGGTGGTCTGGACGCCCACCTCAACTTTCGTGGCGCCAAGGTCGAGCATCCGGTCGATCTGCTCGGGGTCACACCAGTCGGGCTTCGTCTCAAACGTCGTGGCGACGTTGCGGACATCGGCGGTCTCGTTCTCAGCGATAACGTCCTCCAGATAGCGGAACTCGTAGTCGTCTTCGGCGAAGCTCACGTCCTCTGCGGGCGTCGGCTCTCCGTCCACATCGAAGTCATTCATCGCTTCGAGGGCTCGCTTGACGAACCACTCCTGATAGTCGTGGCTCCGGGCTGTCATCGTCCCGCCCATCACGATGAGTTCGGCCTTATCCACGGGATGGCCGATTTCCCGAAGTTGGTTGAGCCGGAGTGTGACCTGCCCGTACGGGTCGTAGTCGTTCTGTTCGCCGCGTGCGGCCGCGGGTTCGTGACCGGTGTAGGACTGGGCGGAGGAGAACTCCGAGTCGGGGCCGCCGGGACAGTACAGGCACTTCCCATGGGGGCACCGCTCTGGCGAGGTCATGATAGCGATGGGGGACACACCCGAGGCGGTCCGAACCGGCTTGCGCTGGAGAACCTCCTCCAGCACCTCGCGGTGCTCCTGTGGCGCGTAATCGAGCAGTTCGGAGTTTTTCGGCACTTTCGGCGCGGAGTACTCGCGGCAGACATCGATCTTGGCTGATTCGACGTCGTCGCGCTCGACCTCACCTGCGAGAATCCGGTCGACCAGCTCCGCACACACCTGCTGGAAGGTCTCTGTCTCGTCTGGGTCCGGCGTCTCCGTGCTCATCGGCGTTGTGCGAAATCGGCGTCTCGGCCGAATAAGCGTGTCGCTCGGGTATCGTCAGCGACGGGGGTAGCCGTGGGGTTCATTGTGCTGTCGCAGCAAACAAGAGTATGAGCAGTGAAACGGGTGACACCGGGAGCCTCGACCGGCCGACCTTCCGCGGCTGCGTGTTCTGTTACAGCGCGGAGTGGGCGTACTACGGTGCGAAGAAGGCAGCCAAGTCTGTCTCAGGGGCTAATAAGTAGCACGGCCGGAGTCGCGGTTGGTAGATAGTGCGCAACTGGAAACAGCACATAGACTGTCAGATCGTGACTGCAGGTACCTGGCCTCGGTATGTCAGTTGATACTGCCGGATGAGTATTCTGTGTTTGAACGCAGCGTGTGAGTGACGGGTAATACAGCAACGCTGGGCTCCAACCACTATTTCCAATCCACTGGGTTGCGAGCAATCCATCATACTGCGTCCGCCTGCGAGCGTAAACGGGAGCCAGTGTCGGTTACAGGAGCGGCGTAAAGTTCTTTCAGTGCATGGAGTCCGTGGCAATACCGCAGTTCAGGAAATGATAATCTGCGCGAAAAGGTTAATTTGCGGTATCCATACCATGTGTGCATATGGCACAGCCAACGGGAGACATTGGGCAGCAAACAGATCGCAATCCAGGCCCAGTCGAGCGGCTAGAAAGCTTCGTATCCTATATCCCGGATGGTTCGACAATCCCGGACAAGCAGTGGCGCAACCGACACCGGAGTGTGGTGCTCGTGACATTGCTGCATATCCCGTTTCTGTTCGGGCTTGGCATCTACACCGGGTCCACTCCGATAGCTGAAGCGCAAATCCCTGCTACCGCGCTGCCACGGGTACTGTTACTCTGTGGGGTTGTGTTCGCCCTGTCAGCTGGGAGCCTCATCGCTCGCTTCAGGCGGCGTGTCAGGACAATCCTCTCAGTCACGGCGGTGTTTGTGTCGTCACTGGCCCTCGTTCAATTATCCGGCGGCTATATCGAAGCCCATTTTCATTTCTTTGTCGGGATGGCAATGGTTGCTGTGTACGAAGACTGGGTCCCATTCTTATGGGGATTGGCGTATGTGGTTCTCACCCACGGGTACTTTGGGACCATCGACCCGAGTCGCGTCTATAACCACGCGGCAGCAATTAACAACCCATGGGCGTGGGGGCTCATCCACGGTGGGTTCGTCCTGATGCTGTGTGTCGCCCTCGTGAACAACTGGGTGTCAACCGAGCGATCACGCGAGAAGTCACAGGAGCGTTTCGAACAAGCCGAACAACGCGCCTCGGAGATTGACGACCTTCAGGCCAAACAAGAGGAGATAGAGCGGAAACGCGCAGAGGCAAAGGAGGCCCGCGAGAAGGCGGAGGCAAAAATGCAGGCCGCCGAGCAGCAAAACACGGAACTCCAGGAGACAGCCAGCAGATTCAGCGAGGCGATGGCGGCCGCCGCTGACGGTGACCTGACGGTTCGCGTCGACCCCGACGTGGCCGACAACGAAGCGATGGCACAGATCGCAGAGTCGTTCAACAAGATGATGACGGAGACGGAGTCGGCGATGGAGGAGATACAGACGTTTTCGGAAGAGGTTGCAACGACGAGCGACCAGGTCACGGCCGGTGCGAACGAGGCGACCGGAGCCAGCGAGGACATGAGCGAGTCGATTCAGGGCATCGCCAGCGGGGCGGACGAACAACGGGAGATGCTCGAAACCGTCTCCGGCGAGATGACCGATCTGTCGGCGACCGTCGAAGAGGTCGCCGCGTCCGCCGAAACCGTCGCGGAGCGGTCCCGCGAGACGGCTGAGATTGCAGACGCGGGCCAGGAGACGGCACAGGAAGCGATAGCGGGCTCCCGTGAGGTCCAGACGGCGATCGACTCGACCGTTAAAAATGTGGAGCGATTGGACGAGAAGATGGCCGAGATCGGTGACATCGTCGAACTCATCGGCGACATCGCCGAACAGACGAACATGCTGGCCCTGAACGCCAACATCGAGGCAGCCCGGGCCGGGAACGGATCTGGCGGCGACGGGTTCGCCGTCGTTGCGGACGAGGTCAAACAGCTAGCTGAGGAGACGCAAACCTCGGCGAGCGAAATCGAACAGCTCATCGCGGAGACCCAGGCGCAGACCGAAACCACGGTCACGGAGGCACGGGGAGCCAAGGAGGACATGCAAGAGAGTACCGAAGCCGTGGAAGCTGTCGTCGACACGTTCACGCAAGTGGCTGAAAACGCCGAGGCGACCGACAACGGTATTCAGGAGATCAGCGACACGACCGATGACCAGGCCGCCACGACCGAGGAAACGGTGGCGATGGTCGAGGAAGCCGTGGACATCAGTGAGGCGACCGCCGCGGAAACCGAAACCGCCTCCGCGACCGCGCAGGAACAGGCCGCGTCCATGTCACAGGTCAGTGCCAGCATCGAATCACTCGCCGACCAATCGGAGCGGCTCCAGACGATGCTGTCGGAGTTCGAGGTCGGCAGCCGCTAGCGACTCACTCCTCCCAGTACTCTTTTTCGGCGTTCCTGTCGAGATACGTCGACAGCGTCCGGTCTGCTTTCTCGCCGCCCGGGGGCGACCCGGCGTACAGTCCGACCATCTCCCGGTCGGGGTAGACAGTGATATCCGGTTCTTCCATCGTCGAAACCATTAGCAGTCGGAGTTCAGACTCACCCGCTTCGATTTCGTGCGCGCTCTCCTCTCCGGCCGGGAGCGCCACGTAATCGCCCGGTTCCAGCGCGTGCTCGTCGGCCTCGGGGCCGAGCCGGAGCGTTCCCGTTCCGCCACGGACGAATATTGCTTCCTCGTTGCCCTCGTGGTAGTGGCGCACCCAGAGTCGCTTGCCTGGCGGCACCGCATAGAGGCTCGCGCCGAGTTGCTCACCCCCGGCGGCGTCACCGATCTGCTTGCGCTTGAACGTCCGGTCGCCGTGTTCGTGGTCGGTCCAGTCGAGGTCGGCTTCGTTGACGGGGCCGTCGCTCATGCCCGGTCAGACTGCCGGCAGGGAGAAAAAGTCTGTTGCGTTACAGTTCGTCGGCCAGCACGTCGAGCGTGGCGTCGAGGACGGCCGGGCGCTCGCCAGCCAGATAGCGGATGGTCCCCTCGCGGACGCTCCGTGTCGCGACGCCGCCTTCGGGAACTCGCTCGCTGACCTCGTTGACTAGCTCGTGCAGGTCCAGATCACCGTTGGCACGGACGTACATCGTGTCCGTCGAGATGCCGAGCACGGCGTCACTCTCGTCGCGGACATCCCGGTGGAGTTCGTCGAGCAGGAGCGACTCCGGCGGGAACTCGTACTGGTGAGTGAACGCGTCCGTGTCGAGCACGGCGATGTCAACGCCGTCAACAGTCCGGTGGTCAAGGTTGGCTCGGGCGGTGGACACCTCTTCGTCAACCTTCTCGCGGAACTGCTCGGCGATGTGGCCGGCCAGGCCGCCCACGTCTTCCTCGTCGTCACCGAACACGAGGTCGGTGATGAGTTCGCGCTTGTCCTCGTAGGACTGGTAGTGGGCTTCGAGGGCGACAGCTTCGCGGAGTTCCGACACCGCAGTCTCGTCGTAGCCGGCCTCGCTGGCGGCGTCGACGTACGGCTCGGGGATATCCTCCCAGAAGCTCACGGCCGGGAGGTGTTGCAGGTCGTCGCGAACGTCCTCGTTGACGTGTGCGGCGACGTTGGCCGCGAGCGCCGTCGAGGTGGTCTCGGAAACGGCGTCAGCCGAGGGCGAGACGACGGCGTCGACGGTGTCGACGACTGCGCCGTCGACGTCGATGTCGTCGATGACGACGCTCGGCGCGCCGTAGACGTTCAGCAGGTCGAAGCCGTCGAGGCTCTCGCGCGTGCCGCCGGCGGCGACGAAGACGAACAGCGGGAGCTTCTCCTCGTGGCGCTCTCGGTTGTCGAGCATCGTCGTCGTGTCCTTCGTTGCGTCGTCCATGTCGTAGACGCCGCCCTCGATAGGTCGCCGGTCGAAGTAGTGATACTTCGCGTCGGCGCGGCGGTGCTGCTCGGTGACGAGCGGGAGCGCCGCCCGTTCGAGCGCGCTGCCGGCGAGGTAGCCGTCCGCGGTGTTAGCGTGGCGGACGATGACCGGTCGGTCGGTCAGCACTGCTTTCCGGATCTGGGTCGCCGCCTCGACCAGTTCATCGGAGAGGGCCGCGACCGCCGTGTCTTCGGCGAGCGGGTCGGCCGTGTCGGGTCGGGCCTCGTCATCGAGCGCATCAGCGAGTCGCTGTTCGACTTCTTCGCGCTCTTCTGCTTCGAGCACGTCGAGGTCCTCGGTCTCGACCTGCAGTTCGCCACGTCGTTCACGGACGTCGCCCGACAGTCGAATGTAGTCGTCTTCTTCGACTTCGGGGTAAGCGCGGACACCCGCTTCGACGAAGGCCGCGCAATCGACAGTGCCGGTCTCGTCCTGCAGTTCGAACACTGTCGGCCCAGAGGTCTGTCGGATGCCGACGACTTCGCCTTCCAGCCGAACGTCCGCACCGACGTGGTCGTCAAGGTCGCCGATAGCCGCGGCGACCGGTTCATCGGTCGTCGTCTCGTCTGACTGGCTTGCCTCGCTCTCTGCGTCGGCTTCCTCATCAGACTCGGTCATGACGGCGGTGTTCGACCCACTGTCGTTGCCGCCAACGGACGCAGTGCCCTCGACGCGGTCGTCGTCGCTGGCTCGGCTGACAGCACCAGCGCTTGTGGAACTCTCGGAGTCAGGCTGGCTTGCGCCGGAGTCGTCGTCCGCACTCGACTCGTCGTCACTCTGGCTTGTTGACTCGTCGGCTGTCGATTCGGACGCTGCTTTCTCGTCCTCCTCGTCGTCTTCGTTCTCAAGCAGGACGGAATGGCCGATTTCCGGGTCGTCTACGAGGACGCCGCGGAACTCGCGTTCGGACTGGCGGATCGACCAGCCGAGGTCGACGTTGCCGTTGTCACGTACGTTTTTAACCTGGACGTAGACGGTGTCACCCGACTCCCAGTTGAGGGAATCGAGCCGCTGGTCCAGTTCGCTCCGGTGGAGCAGCCCCGTTACGCTGTCGCCGATGTCGACGAACACGCCGAACTCGGCGAAGCCGTCGACACTGCCGCGGTAGTAGCGGTCGACCGATAGCTGGTCGGCACGCGAGCCACGGAACTCGAACAGGGCGTCCTCCTCGTGGAGGTCACAGATGCGTCCTTCGACAGATTTGCCGCAGATGATACACGAACCCATTACACGGTGCAAGCATGTCGGGCCTAAAACGGTTGTCGAATTCCGGACGAGCCAAACGGGATCTCTATTCGAACATCTCGCTTTCCTCTTCAAGTAGCTCTAGCCCTGAAGCGACGGCTTTCGCCTGTTCCGGGAACAGGGCGACCTCGATTTCGCTTCCCTGTTCGTCTTCGAAGGCAATTTTCACGCGCTTGTCGCCGTATTCGCGAACGTCGACGCCGTCCACGTCGTACATCTTGATCGTCGCTTCCTTGTTTGAGGGACCGACGCTCTTGAACGCTCCATCCTTGAGTTCCAGCATGAACTGGTCGATATCAATACTGAGCATCGTGCGGAAACGCACGCCGGCGGACCCTAAAACCCGTAGTTAGCGGCCAGCACCGAGAGGGCCTGGAAGCCGCGGAAGCCGTAGCCGAAAATAATCGCGGCGGGGATGGCCCCGACGATTGCAGCCACCGGGAGCCTGACGTTGTGGACGACAGCGGTCCCGATCAGGTACAGCCCTGCGCCCCAGGCGGTGACGAGCACCCGGACCTCTGCGCTCGGCAGACCCGCCAGCAGACAGGGGGCCATCGCGTAGCACATCACCTGCACGGTCTCACTGACGCCGCCGCGGTCCGACGCGACGGGGAGCAACAGCAGCGTCTGCAACGCCGCCGTCAGATGTACCGTTGCCGGCGTGACGAACACGAGGATAGCAAACAGCGCCAGTACCGCAACGCCGGGCGAGAACCCGCCGATAGCGGGGTAATCGAACGGCCCTGTCGAAAGTAGCCCCCGCTCGGCCAGATTGACGACGGCATAGCGGCTCACCTCCTCGAAGAGGACAACCGTCGCCGCAAACACCAGCCCCGGAGCCTGGTCACCCGGCGCGACGCCAGTGCGGAAGAACCGCCGCGGACGCCGTAGTATCTCGACCCACGCACGCACCAGCGCGGTTGGCCCCCGGTCCCGGCCACCGGTCGGATTCTCGACCCACTGAGTCACGACCGTCTATAAGACGTGGGTCGGTTTGACCGTTTCCTTCTCTCGGTCAGCGGCCGCTCACAGCTCAGACACCCACGGCGGTCCTCGCGGCTAATCGTCCGCTCCTTCGAACCGGCCGCTCACGGCGCCGACACGCACAGCGGTCTTCGCGGTTAATCGTCCG
This sequence comes from Haloarcula sp. R1-2, assembly GCF_011627385.1. Lineage (NCBI taxonomy): Archaea > Methanobacteriati > Methanobacteriota > Halobacteria > Halobacteriales > Haloarculaceae > Haloarcula > Haloarcula sp. R1-2. The sequence goes on along the minus strand of NZ_JAANTG010000001.1, from coordinate 235,121 downwards.
CTCCTGCGAAGCGGATGCTCACAGTTCGGACACGCAGAGTGGTCCTCACGGCTAATCATCCGCTCCGACGTTCTCCGCACTCTCGAAACACGCCGGGTCCGGCTCGATGTTCGCGTACTGGACCGCTTCCTCGCCGAGGGTCACCACGCGTTCCTCGATGTCGGCGTCAACTATCTGGCCATCGGCGATATGGTTGCGCGCGTTCGGAACTGCAGCCTGATGTGGGATGACCCAGCAGTTCAGCGCCCGACAGACCGAGCGCAGGTGTTCGAGTGCGGTGATGGGAAAGCCCCCGCCAGCGACCGCCAGTAACCCCACGGTCTTGTGTTCGAACTCGTCGAACCCGCAGTAGTCGAGTGCGTTCTTTAGCACGCCGGAATAGGACCCGTGATACACCGGCGTCCCCAGCAAAACTGAATCAGCCGCGTGGATGCTGTCAGCGAACGCGACGGCGTCACCGGCCTCGCGGTGGTCGGCGTCGAACACCGGCAGGTCGAACTCCTGGAGGTCGAGCAGTTCCGTCGTCGCTCCCGTCTCTTCGGCGGCAGCGAGTGCGCGCTCGATGCCGACTCTGGTGTAACTCTGCTCCCTGAGACTGCCGACGACGCCGACGACGCGTGGTTCGGACATGGCAGACCTATGCAGTGGGGCCGATATATTGGTGGGGGACTAGGTGCGTCGCTAGTCTCGGTTCTGCTGCCGGATTACCACGATTACGAAGGTCGCTCTGGCCGACGTTCAGTTGTCGTGGTACACGTAGAGGAGGTTCGGATACGGGATGTACGCGACCCGTTCGAGCCCGCCACCGCCGACCTCCTTCTTCAGGTGGACACCGTTCGACCCTTCGACCACGTCGTGAATATTCTTGATTTCGGTACCGTCACTCAGCTCAGCAGTCATATGCGACATTGTATACCATACTCACTCTGGTCGTAAAGCATCCCGGGCTGTGCGCGATCGACCGGCAGCAGTAGCTGAGAGTGTTCCGGATTACGTATGGTTTGCTGGCGTGAGCGGCTAAAAAAGGCGTCCGTGGTTCAGGAGCCGAGCTGGACCTTCTCGGACGAGGCCTCCTCACGGGAGCGGTGGCCGAGGTCGGCTTTCAGTGCCTCGATGGCTTCCTCCGGGTCGGTCTCCGAATTGAAGACCCGGTCGAAGCCGAGCGCTTTGAACGTCTCCCGCGTCTCCTCGAAGGAGTCCTGCCCGACGGCGAGGTTGCCGCCGATGTACGTCGTCACGTCGAGTCCTGCCTCGTTAATTTGTTGCTGGAATCCCTGGCAGTCCTGCTCGGCGTGGCCGTACAGCGACGAAACGAGTATCGCTTCGGCGTCGTGTTCATCCGCAGCGTCGATGAACTCCGACTGGGACGACTGGACACCGAGGTTGACTACGTTGAACCCTGCCGCTTCGAACGCTCGTTCCAGAATGGTAATCCCAACGACGTGCGCGTCGGAGCCGATGACACCGAGGATGACTGTCCTCATACAAGAGCATCAACGGGTGTCACCTACATAAACCTAATGATAAACCATTATAGATAGTGAGAGAGATTCACACACCAAGGAGAGGATATTAGCCATGATAGCCCAAACGAACCGATAGACACAGCATCTATGGTACGCGACACGATTCAGCATCCGGCCGAGCCGCCGGGACTGCGCCGTCTATCGCGTCAGTCTACCCGGTGTAAAGCCGGCTCGGAACAATCACTCTGTCCGGCGTCGAGGCACAGATGACGGCTATCCGCCGAGCCTTCGACGCCGACGCCGACGGCATCCGCCGGGTCGCACGGGCAGCGTGGCACGACGCCTACGACTCGCTGGACTCCGAGGTCATCGACGAGACGATATCCGACTGGTACGCCGACCCACTGGGTAGCGCGCTCCACGGCTGGGCCGGCGGCGTCCCCGCCAACGACCTCGACGATATCGAGGCGACACTGCTGGTCGCCGAACAAGACGGCGAAATTATCGGCTTCACTCAGGGTATCACTATGCATACGATGGGAACGATGCTGCGGCTGTACGTCCATCCGGAGCACCACGGTGAGGGTGTCGGGACGGCACTGTACGACCGGCTCGAAGACATCTTTCTGGAGCACGGCGTCGAGCAGTTCCGGGCGCTCGACCTGGCCTCGAACGACCGGAGCCGGGAGTTCTTCGAGAATCTCGGCTTCGAGCGGACTAATGTTCGCACACTGACTATCGGTGGCGATCCCTACGACGAGGCTGTGTATTCCCGCGAACTATCGCCCGGAGAAGGCGATGAGTAAGCCCAACAGGGCAGTTTCCCGAGGGCATCGAGGGCGGATGCTGGCTCACCAGTGACGGCACTGTGGACCCGCCTCAAATACCGCTGACCGTCTCAATAAGCCCGACCGATTCGAGGGCCATCCAGCAGACGAACACCACGTACAGCCCAAGCAGGGTGTACGCTTCGCGGTCGGTGAGTTCGAGATCGGTCCGGATAAACACGATGAACACCAGCGTTGCAGCCCCGAGAAAGCCCATCGTCGGGATCGCCACGAGGAAATCGATGGTCGCCCGGCCCGCGAGGAGAACACCGACTGGAATCGCCACTAGCAGATTGAACGTATTGCTTCCCAGGACGTTCGTCAGGCTCGTGACGCTGTCGTCGTCTTTCGCCGCGCGAACGCTGACGAAGGCATCGGGAAGGCTCGTGCCGGCGGCGATAACGGTCAGCCCCCAGAGAAACGTCGGCGTCTCGAAGATGACACCGAGAGAGAGCGCGCCCTGAACCATCCCCTCGACGCCGACCGTGATGACGACGAGTCCGACCCCCAGCATTCCCCACTCCCGTCCCGGACGGACGCTGTGGGTTTCGTCTGCGACGTGCTCGCTGGCGTCCTGCTGGTGCAAGAAGACGTAGATGCCGTAGGTCACGAGCGGAATGGCAGCGAGCGTCGGGGTCAGGATAGCCGCCTCGTTCGTTCCGCCCGGGACGTACGTCGCCCCGAGCGCGAACACGATAAAGAGGATGAGGACGCTGATGACATAGAACTGGGCATCCTTGTGGACGATGTCACGCGTGGACCGAAGCTCCTCGCTCGAAAGCGCTGCGAGGGCCGGAATCACGAGCAGATTGAATATCGCGCTCCCGACGATAGCACCGACGCCCAGCGAGAATTCATTGTGGATGACGGTGCTGATAACGACTGAACTAATCTCAGGAAAGCTTGACCCGACGGCAACGACGATTGCGCCGTGGACCGCCACTGGTAATCCGTAGTACTTGCTCAGCCGTTCCGCGGCCCGCTCGAAGTAGGCACTCCCCTTCCAGATGACAGCGGTTGCGACGATGATAAGAGCGACCGAACCCGGCAAGCCAGCCATTGTGGACGTATTGACCGCATGGGTTCAAGGGTGTATGCCACTCGCGGTCAGCGCTGGAGACGCGCGACCGTCTCGCCATCGCCGACCTCGACATCGACCAAGCCGTCGTCCGCAAGGTCGTCCAGCAGGCCGCGGAGCCACTCCCGGCCGTACTCCCCCTCAGGTGCGTAGTCGACGCGCACACGCGGACCGAGTTTGTCCAGTCGCAGGTCGTCATACTCCTTGAGCGCCGAGATGACGCGGCCACGCATCTGTCGACGGCTCCCCTCGAACTCGGGTTGGGTCGGGACATCCGGTGCGGTGAAATCACCCGTTTCGTAGGCCGAACACCACTCCCGCCAGGGACATTGCGCGCCGTCACAATCTGGCGTCTTCTCGCAGGCGACACCGCCCAGTTCCATGATGGCGTTGTTCCAGACCCGGGACTGACCCTCGGGCATGAGCGCGCTCGCGGCCGCCTCGAAGTCCGAATCGTCGTCCGGCACGTCGAAGGCGCGATACAGGACACGCTTGACGTTCGTATCGACGACGGCATTCCCGTTGTTGAACGCGAAGGAGGCGACGGCGTTGGCGGTGTAGGGACCGACACCCATCAGTTCGCTGAGACCGTCCGGGTCGCGGGGCCACTCGCCGTCGTAGTCATCGACCACTTGATTGGCTGCTTCGTGGAGATACTTCGCCCGGTTGTTGTATCCCAGCGAGTGACTGGTCCAGAAGCCCACCACGTCCGACCGGTCGGCCGCTGCCAGTGCCGCCGCGGTCGGCCAGCGGTCCAGAAAATCTTCCCAGGCGTCGACGACCCTGTCCAGTTGGGTCTGTTGGCTCATCACCTCGGAAACGAGAATCTCGTACGGGTCTGTCGTCTCTCGCCACGGGTACGAGCGGTGGTCCGCCTCGTACCACTCCACGAGCGCGTTCTGGACAGCCGACGGGTCCGCGGGCACGCCTCCCGGGCGGTCCGTCGCTGTCGACTGGTCGGTCATACCCTCGCTTAGCCCTGTCCTGATTTGTGCGTGGCGGTCGTCGTCGCGCGTCCCATCGGCTGTCCGTCTGGAAAAATGCCGCCCCAGAATCGAAAGCAGCGTGCAATAGCGACAGCCGATAGTCTCAGTCGCTGGCTTCGGATCGTCCCCACTCGAACTCGGTTCCGTACCAGTCCGGTTCGTCCTCGCTGAACACGTCCGCGAACACGAACATCGCGCCGTCGGGGTAGGTCGTATCGACGTACAGCCGCCAACCGTGGGCTTCCGCGATGGTCTTGACGATAGAGAGGCCGAGCCCAGTTCCGTCCTCGCTCGTCGTGTGGCCGTACTCGAAGATGTTGTCGACCGCGTCGGTCGGAATCCCCGGCCCATCATCGGCAACGTAGAACCCGTGGTCCGTCAGCCCGACTGTGACGGTCACTTCCGGGCCGACGTGGTCGATGGCGTTGCGAAACAGGTTTTCGAGGGCTCGCAAGAGTCGCGTCCGGTCGGCGTCGATGGTTCGACTGCCCGCGACTTCGATGCTGGCGCTTTTGTTGTCGATGTTGTCCCACGCATCGGTGATGACGGCCGCCAGCGGCACCGGGGCCGTCTCCTCGACGCTTGCGCCCTTTCTCGTCAGCGTCAACACGTCGTCGATTATCGACTCGATACGGTCGTGTGCGTCCTCGAGTTTCTCGATGTGGGACTGGAGATCAGCCGAATCCGTCCCCGGGTCCGACAACCGCGTCGCAAGCAGTTCGACGTGCCCCCGGGCAACCGTGAGCGGGTTTCGGAGGTCGTGACTCAGCGTCGATGCGAATTCGTCCAGCCGCTCGTTCTGGCGCTCGAGTTCGTGGCTCGAACGCTCAGCTTCCTTCCGGGCTGCCTGCGCCTGCTGTATCTGTCTCCGGAGCGTGTCCCGCATATTTCCGAAGGCGTCGTACAGCCGCCCGACCTCGTCCTGCCGGGCTGTCGAGATGTCAACACCGAGGTCACCCTGTTCCATCGCCTGCGTCCGGTGACGGAGCTGTCTCAGAGGCCGAACCGTGTGCCGTCCGAAGAGGTACCCTGCGACGCCCAGCGAGATGGCTGCCGTCCCGATGACAGCGAGGAATCCCCAGCGGACGAGCCGGCTTGTTCCGTACAGCGACTCGCGCTCAGCGCTCGTCACAACCACCCACGACGTGCCGTTGACGGGTGTGTACGTTGCGACGCGGTCCCCAGTTTCGATGGTCGTCGTTTGGCCCGCTGTCGCGGCTCGGCGGCCGTCTTGACTGATGGGCGTGGAATCGCCCTGACCGCCGATAAGCGGGCCCCCGTCCCCGGTGAGCAGTTGCGTTTTGAACCCGTTGCGCCCATCGTGAAACTGTGCGGCTGGGACCCGGGCAACCAGAACTAGTGCCCCATCGCTATCGGGGACGGGGGTCACGAACGCAATCGAATAGCCGTCACCGTCCTCGTATGCTGTCGATCGCACGACTGTCTCAGTACCGGTGGTGTCGTTCATCGCCGCCAGTACAGGGGACTCCCAGACGGGTTCGACCGCCCACGGTGACCGGCCTTCTGTGCTCGTCTCAGTGCTGGCGACAACCATTTGGGAGCCGTCGACGGTGGAGACGTAGTGGAGCGAACGAACCTGTGACGACTCTGCCGTGGTGAGATACTGTCTGATATCTGTGGACGTCCCAGTGTCGTACACGCCTGCAGCTGCGATAGCAATCGTCTCCGTCTCGGTGGTCGTCCGCCACTGCTCGATACTGTCGGCGTGATGCGTGGCCGACGTTTCGAGGTCCGTCGCCGCGTCGCTGACGATCCGTTCCTGTATCTGCAGATAGCTGCCGAAACCGACGGCTGCGAGTACGATGACGATTACTGCCAGGGCGACAGCGAACTTCGCCGTGTAGCTCCTGTTCAGGACGACTGCGCGAAGCCGCTCTAGCAGCCCATCGGGTTGACTGGACGCTGCTGTCTCGTCCCCACCACCTGTCATTATCTGATCTGAATCCTTCGGTAGTTGACCGCTACCCATCGTTATGTTCAACCCATGATATAATTTATCATATGTTATACTCGTAGGGACCCGTGCTTCGAGGGAGCGGCCCAGACGAGTCGTAAGGGGTTTCCTCGCGCTCGTCGTCCTCTTTCGTATGAGCCTTGAGGATCTACAGGAGGATATCGAAGCGGCGTACGGCGACTTCGACGACGAGTTCGCACTCTCGATCGACCGCGAGACGCGCAACGAACTCGCGATGCTGTCAGTCGCACTCGACCCGGATGACCCGGACGAACTCGTCAGGCGCGCGGCTCACATGCTGTTCCAGTCGACCGTCGACCGCGGGACGCTGGATTTCCACCTCCGGTCGAGCTACGACTGCACGTACGACGAGTACCTCTCGGGGATGACCTTCGACCAGATGACCGGGAACGACTTCCCCAAGCAACAGGACAAGGACGACCGGCGCTACCAGTTTTAAATCAAGAGCCCCAGCGCCAGTACCGTGGCGACGCCAAGGACCACTGAACTCCAGAACGCGACACGCGTGGCGAAGGCGCGGTTCGGCCCCGGGGCAGTCAACGCTGCTTTGATCATGATGCTGGCGGCGGTTGCGGTCAGAATGGCGACCATCGCCGTCGGCCCGTCGATAGCGCCGCCGCGGTACAGCAACACGGCTGAGGTTGTCGCCCCGGCACTGGAAACGAGGCCACTGAGCGCCGACGTGATGTAGAGGCCCGCCGTCCCGAACTGCGTCTCCGCGAACCCGCCAGCGACCACGACCAGCAGGAATACCCCGCCAAAGGCAAGTGCATTCCGAAGCGAAAACGGACTTTCAAGCCCCATATCGACCGTCTCAGACCAATCAGCGGTGTATGCGGCGACAACGACACTGCCGACAATGACGGCCCCCAGCGGAACGATCGCTTCGACCAGAACGCCCCGCTGGATAGTGAAAAACACGGTAATGAGGAGGTTCCGGAGCGCCATCGCTGCGTCGGCCAGTAGAATCGCAGCCACGGCGTACGAGGTGGCGTCCGGCCGCTGTCGAACATGGTCGAGCATCGTCCCGACTACCGCCGTCGACGACGCAAGGCCGCCGAAAAAGCCGGTGACGGCGATACCACGGCCGCCGTACGTCTGGACGATGCCGTAGTTGACGATGCCGATGCCGGCGACGAACACTACCATCAGCCAGATGACGCGCAGTTCCACGGCCACGTCAACCAGTCCGCCGGGTATCTCGACCGGTTCTGACGGGAGCAAGGGGTAGATCACAAAGGCGATGATGGCGAACTCCGTCGCCGACCGCAGTTCCTCGCGGGAGAGCCCCCACGCCAGGGAATGGAGTTCCCGCTTGAGCACCAGCAGGAGCGACGAGAAAACCGCGACTGAAACGCCTTCGAGGATGAACCCCTGTGCGACCAGCGCCCCGATGCCGTATGCAACGAGCATCGATACAGAGGTAGTGAGTGAGAGCCCCTCTTCTTCCCCATCGTCAAGGAGTCCCTGCACTGCGAGCAAGATCCCTTGCACGATGACCAGCACGCCGCCGACGACGAGCAGCGCCTGGTTCTCGACCAGCGTGAACACCGCAGCGAGCAGGCTAATCAGTGCAAACGTCCGCACACCGGCTGACTTCTGTGACCACTCCCGCTCAAGGCCCAGAAACATCCCGAGCGCCCCCGCAAGCAGGATTCGAAACACGGTCGCCTGAATCGGCTCCGGGGATAGTTGCAGGAGGGTCGACATAGCGCCCATACGTGAGTTGTGAGTTAACAGTTGGTGATGTCATACATTCGTTCCGCACCCGTTTACCTGATGTCTAGTCTGAAATGTCCGAGATGCGGCGACTGATTCACTCCTCTCTCCGCTATGACAGCCTATTACATCTCTCGGAAGTTGTCTCTGGCTTGAGAGCTACATACTGGCATGAAACAGACAGTGTATTCTGCCGATAATCGAGGCTGTATGCGTGAAATATTACATCATCGCTCTTAGCACAGACACACCTCCGCCCTCAGTTTCCGGTATTTGTATTCCCACGAGTATCACTCAATCAAACATCGACTACCTGATTGCTGTCTACTGTCTTCCGTTATCCATGGATAAGACGGCATATTCAGGCATAATGTATGTACTCACAGACATACTTATTCAACATTGATAATAGAAGGAAGTTATAAACAAGCCCTAAATCAACTCCTTTGTGTGGGATTAGCGCCAGGCATACCGACGTGGATTCTCCTCATCGCTTTCGGTATAAATCTGGGAATTGCTGGCATTGCGATCCGCCGGAGGGGAGTCCGCGGAGCGGTCCCGCTCGCCGCGATAATGGTCTGCGTAGCGGTTTATTCGCTCGGTAACGGCATACTGGCAGCAAGCACGTCTATGTCGACGTACCGGGCCGGTCTCCTTGTCAAATACCTCGGGTTGCTCGGACTCGGGCCAACGCAGTTCTGGTTCGGGCTGACATACAGCGGCCGGGAATCGGTTCTCACTCGCCGACGCTGGGCGCTACTGCTCGCTCCGCCGGTCGTCATTTTGGGGTTTGTCGTGACCGCACAGTCACACGACCTGATGTGGACCCTCGACGGGTTCGTGCAGGGACCGCCGCTCGCGAATCCAGAGCGCGAGAACGGCCCCATCTTCTGGCTCAATCTCCTGTACCAGTATAGTCTGATAGGGACGACGTACGTCATCGTCGCGCTCTTCGGACTCAGGCGGAGCGGTCGGTACCGAACACAGGCGACGTTGATGTTGCTTGGCGGCATTATTCCGCTGATTGCGAGCGTGGTGTTCGTCTTCGGCAGCGGTCCGATGGGATCCGCAGACCAGACGGCGTTCGCATTCACTTTTACCGGGATTGTCTTCGCGATCGCGCTCTTTCGCTTTGACCTCCTTGACCTGATGCCCGTCGCGAGGCACACGCTCGTCGAAGAAATGGCCGACCCCGTCTTCGTCGTCGATAAAGACGAGCGGCTTGTCGACGTAAACGAGACTGGCGCAGCCCTCCTCGACAATGAAGGGACGGCGCTGGGCCGGTCTGCGACGGAGATCATGCCGCCCTACGACTCGCTACCAGACGGCGACGACAGTGCCGACGCCGATGTCGTCATTGAGTCCGACAGTGGGCCCCATTACTTCGATATAAACCGTTCAACGCTTACCGACCAAACTGGCTCGGTGATCGGAAAACTGCTCATCTACCGTGACGTGACTGAGCGCCGTATCGCCGAAGAGCGGTTCCAGCGACTCATCGAGCGGTCTTCGGATATGGTAACTGTACTGGACGAAGGCGGGGAGTTCACGTACGTCAGCCAACCGGTCGAAAAGATACTTGGATACGAACCCCCCGAGCTGGTCGGTGAGAACGTCGTCGAATACATCCATCCCGACGATAGACAGGGTGTTGCCGAGGATTTGGATAAGTACGTCGACGATTACGGCTACTCCGGCACGTACGTCGTGCGATTCCGCGACGCAACGGGTGACTGGCGTTTCATCGAAGCCCGCGCAACAAATCTGCTTGCCGACCCGTTCGTCGAGGGCATTGTCCTCAACTCCCGAGACGTGACCGAACAGCTACAGCGGAAACGAAAGCTGGAACGGCAGAACGAACGGCTCGACCAGTTCGCGAGTATCGTCGCTCACGACCTCCGGAACCCACTGAACGTCGCAAGCGGACGCCTCAGCCTACTTGAGCGCGATGTCGATGATAGCCAAGACGCGTCGATCGGCACGATACAGGAGCAACTCGAGCGCATGGAATCGATCATCGACGACTCGCTCATGCTGGCTCGCTCAGGTGAAACGGTTACTGAAACCAACGAGGTTGACCTCGAGATGATCTCCTACGATGCCTGGCAGAGCGTCGAGACTGACGGGGCGACCCTCGTCGTCGAAACGACGCTCCAACTCGACGGTGACCGTAATCGGCTCCGGAATCTGTTCGAGAACCTGTTCCGGAACAGCGTCGAACATAACGAGTCGACCGACCTGACTGTCGAAGTCGGGTCCTTACCCGACGGCGTCGGCTTCTATGTTGAAGACACCGGCACGGGCATCCCCAACCAAGAGCGCGACGCCGTGTTCGAACAGGGATATACGACGAACACGGAGGGGACAGGGTTCGGCCTCGCTATCGTTAAAGACATCGTGCAGGCCCATGGCTGGGAAATCTCGGTCACTGAGGCCGAGAGCGGCGGAGCCAGGTTCGTGGTCGAGTGCCACGAGTCACCGATGGTGAACCAACCTGGCACCACATGACGCTGAACGACTCCGTCGACTGGGCTACAGGCGTACAAGGTGTTGTATGTCTCCAGCGACGAATGCCGTCATCGTAGCGTTATCCGCTCCCGTCACCGAAGACGGACTTATCACTGCCGACGATACGACGGCCTCAGCACAAGCCGCGGTGCAACATCCTCAGAGGTCGACGTACTGGTCTTCCCACTCGCGGCGGGCGTCTATCTCACGACGCCCGCGACGCGTGAGCGTATAGAAGTTAGTCCGGCGGTCGCGCTGGCCCTTTTCGACCAGCCCCTTGTCGACAAGCGTGTCGAGGTTCGGATACAGGCGACCGTGATGGATTTCCTTCTCGTAGTACGCTTCGAGTTCCTCCTTGATAGCTAAGCCGTGGGGTTCCTCCCTGCCAGCGATCACGTAGAGAAGGTCACGCTGGAATCCTGTCAAATCGTGCATCGATTCTCCTATGTAATGATTTAGTATCTATACTGTTAAATATATCGGCCCAGAGAACTTGAGGTGGTTTCAGTAGTTTCGGGTATCGAATTTTCTGTATTTAGGCCCTCAGTCATCGTTTTGTCCATACGGTAAATACAGTCAGTATATCATCATTCTCCGGAAACTGATGGCAACAGTATTATTTGTCAGCCCAGGAGAGAGATGATAGAACGGTCCTGTGTGAAAGCAAGGCTGTAGTTGGCCCCACCGTCATCGCGGCAGAACGCAGAGCGATAGCTGACTCTCTGGAAGACCGGGTTGCGACCACGCTCAACGTGGAGGAGAGAAGGCCACGTTCACGCCGACAGTACAGGTCGCGTCTGAATTGAAAGTAGAGCGCGGTGGTCCAAGGGCGGCAATGGGAAACTCACTAATGAGGTCAAACTGGAATGGCTTGGGAGCGCGACAGAGGCAGACCTGTTCAGCAAGTCCATCACATCGTCCAGTAGTCACTTTCTGGACGTACAGAAATCACTCGTGTCAGGTTGTTTGCAGCGAAGTAAGTGGAAAGCGGTCGCGAAAAACGCGACCGCTTGCCGCCCTGAATTGGTCCCCGCTGACGCTTCGGCCCTCCAAGCGAAGCGTCACTTGGTCGAATGGGGCAGAATAACTTAAAAGTACCGGCCCCGTCCAGCAGATGTTAGTTATCGAATTAGAATCGAATGTAAGCTGTAACTAACCTAGATGTGTTCTTCCTCAAGTACCCATCCAAGTGCCCGCTTGTAGTGGGTAAACATCATTCGGACCCGCTCGTGGTCCATCTCCTCGTCGTCTAACTGTTCAGCAAGGAACTCGTACTGCTCACGGATCTCGTCTTCCGAGCGCATACGTTGGTGTAGACAGCCCTCACGGAACAATCTTGAGGGCTGCCCTCTCAGCATCAGGTATGAAAGTCCGCGGGGAGCGCGAGTGTCAGGACTGTGGCACGCGGTGGCGGTACTACGAGACGGGAAGCATTGCCTGTCCGGACTGTGGCAGCATCCACAGTGTCGGCATCGACGAGCACACCGAACACACCGACGCACCGGCCACGCTCGACCTGACGCCGGTGCGGAGCCGAATCGATGCGGATACGACCCGAGAAGTCGCCGACGCGGCAGCGGAGCGCTGCCGGGAGTACACGCGCAAGCGAGGGTTCATCGACGCGGGCGAGCTCCGCCCGCTCGACCCGACGTTCGTCGCCGCGGTCGAACTCCAGCACGTCGGCGCACACCTCGCTCGAGAGTTACGCAGCGGCGACCCGGCAGAGCGGTACTTTTATGAACTGCTCGGCGGGGCTGATGACGGCGACCGTCCGGCCGTCGACGAGGTCCCGTCGGCCCTTCGCGTGCCGTACGGGCTGGCGATGGCGGCCGCTGTCGACAGCTATCAGCGCGACGTGCGGACGTATCTGGACGCCAATTCGGAACCGACCGCACGACAGCTCTCCGGTCGGATTCGCGACCATCGAAAGCGGGTCGAGGCGCTGGACGGCGATGTCGACCCCGCGGACGCGAACCGCCTCGTCCATGCAGCGCGGGACCTGGGGTCGTACATCACCGGCGACGAGAGCGCCTTCGTCAGAGCTGAAAACTGGCTCACCGGAATCGAGGACGACACGGTGTAACCGTCACCGGAGTCGCCGTACAAGCGACTCGTCCAGACAGTTTTCGGGAACCGAGTCCCGCCACGTGACGGTCTCTATCGATTCACCGTCGAGGCCGGGGTCCGACGCGAGCGCCGTTGCATCTGCCGTCCCGCGATAGGTCCCGAAGAAGAACGTCGCCTCGCGGTCGCCGTCGGTTACTGTGACCTCGGTGACGGCAGCCAGTTCGTCGACAGCGATACGCACACCGGTCTCCTCGCGGACCTCGCGGCACACTGCCTCCTGACGCGTCTCGCCGGTTTCGACGCCGCCGCCTGGGAGCTTCCAGATGTCGTCCTCGTAGACGAACAGCAGGCGGTCCGCCGGGTCGGTGACGAGCGCGCCGACCGCCCAGCGAAGGCCGCGGTCAGCACGGGCGCGGACACCGTCTACGCCCGCTGTGTCAGTCTCTCTGGTTACTCGGCGGGTGTGCACGTCGCGGTCCGCAAAATCCGCAAGCGTCGGCATTCAGGGGAGGTCGACGTCGATGTCGTGTTGCAGGCCCGTCGCTTTGACCGTGTTGTACAGCAACATCGCGCGAGTCATCGGGCCGACGCCGCCGGGGACCGGCGTGATTGCGCCCGCGACCTCCTTTGCGCTCTCATACTCCACGTCGCCGACGAGTTCGTACCCCTTCTCCGTGTCTGCGTCGACGCGGTTGATACCCACGTCGATGACCGTCGCGCCCTCCTGTATCATCTCGCCGTCGATCATCTCCGGGACGCCGGCCGCAGCGACGAGGATGTCGGCGTTGCGCGTCCGTTCGGCGAGGTTCTCGGTGCGGGAGTGACACACCGTCGTCGTCGCGTTGCCGCCCGGTGCTTTCTGGATGAGCAGATTCGCCATCGGCTTGCCGACGATGTCCGAGCGGCCGACGACGACGGCGTCCTTGCCCTCGGTGTCAACGCCCACACTCTCGATGAGCTTCTGGATACCGTGGGGCGTACAGGGCTTGTAGCGGGCGTCGCCGGCGACGAGCCGACCGACGTTTTCCGGATGGAAGCCGTCGACGTCTTTCATCGGGTCGATGGCGCGCAGGACCGACCTGTCCTCGACGTGGTCGGGGACCGGCATCTGGACCAGAATACCGTTGACATCCTCGTCGGCGTTGAGGTCCTCTATGGTGTCGTACAGTTCGGCGGCGTCCGCGTCGGGGTCAATGTCGATGTCGATGGCCTCGATACCGACCTCCTCGCAATCGTCCTGTTTCATCGAGACGTACGTCTCACTGGCCGGGTCCTCAGACATCAGCACCGTCGCCAGCGACGGACGGTGGCCGGCATCGGCGAGGCGGTCGATGGACGCAACAAGGTCGTCCCGAATCGACTGTGCGACGGCGTTGCCGTCGATAATCTCTGTCATTAGGTACAACGGCGGCGCGGGGCGGTATGAACGTCCCGGATTTCAGTCAGACGCGACAGGCTAGCACGCTCCCACTCAGGGACAGTCCGACTCGGCAACCGACTTGCGCTCGGCTCCCTGCTGGATAGCCCGCGTCGCGCCGCTCGGGACAGCCACCGTCATCGCCTGCCCACCGTACTCGTGGGTCTGGTCGTGCCCCCGGACCACGACACAGCCCACGTCACTGGGAATCGTAATCATCGCCGACCGGGTGAACGGGGCCGTCGAGTGAGCGTGCAAGAGGTCCCGGCGGCCGAGTCTGTCGCCCGCCAGGGTTTCGACCTGCCACCAGTTCGCGTAGCCGTCCTCGCCGTCGTCGTCATGATAGAGTGTGACGTCGAAGCGGTAGTCGCCGCCGTCCTCGTCACTGACCTCAACGCCGACGACGTTGGCCTCCCGCAGGTCGAGTTCCTCGCCATCGGTCGTCTGGCCGGCAGTGGCCCGCTCAGTTGTCACAGTAGCAGTGTCCGTTTCTGACACCGTGGCCGCCGCAGTCGCCTCGCTCCCGCTGCCATCGCTCTGTCCGGTTTCCGCCCCGGACTCGACATCAAACTGCGTACAGCCGGCAAGTATCGACAGGGACGCGCCTAGTGCAGAGAGTAGCCGGCGCCGAGTTGTGCGGAGCATACCGGACGTGTCGGCTGGAAATGGTAAAAAGTGAGTTGCGAAGTGTGCGGATAGCAGAACCGCAGGCTTCCGGCGTTATTCGTACAGTGTGTACTCGTCGGTCATCTCGTCCACGCGGTCGCTGACTTCCGCGACGACATCGTCGTCGTGGGGAGCGTCGACGACCTTGTAGATGAGGTCCGCGACCTCGCGGCAGGCGTCCTCGTCGAAGCCACGCGTGGTGAGCGCGGGCGTGCCGGCGCGGATGCCCGAGGGGTTGAACGCCGAGCGGGTCTCGCCGGGAACCGTGTTGGCGTTGAGGACGATACCAGCTTCCTCCAGCGCTTCCTCAACTTCCTTGCCGGTGGTGTCAGGATGGGACGGCCGGAGGTCAATGAGCACGAGGTGGTTGTCCGTGCCGCCGGAGACCAGCGAGAGGCCGTGCTCTTTGAATTGTTCGCCGAGCGCAATGGCGTTGTCGACAGTCTGCTGGGCGTATTGCTCGAACTCGGGGGCAAGCGCCTCACCGAAGCCGACAGCCTTGCCGGCGACGTTGTGCATCAGCGGGCCGCCCTGCGAGCCGGGGAAGACGGCAGCGTCGATGTCGTCGGCGTACTCCTCGTCGCACATGATGATGCCACCGCGGCCGGCGCGGATGGTCTTGTGCGTCGACCCGGTGACGAAGTCGGCGACGCCGACCGGCGACTCGTGGACGCCGGCAGCAACGAGACCAGTGATGTGAGCGATGTCCGCGAGGTGGTAAGCGTCGACCGCATCGGCGGCTTCCTGAATCCGCTCGAAGTCGACCTCTCGGGGGTACGCCGAGTAGCCCGAAACGATGATATCCGGTTCGAACTCCTCTGCGTGGTCGTGGAGCCCCTCGTAGTCGACGTAGCCGGTTTCCTCGTCGACCTTGTACTGTTCGACTTCGTACACCTGCCCGGCGAAGTTCGCCGGGTGGCCGTGCGAGAGGTGGCCGCCGTGGGTCAGGTCAAGCGAGAGGATCTTGTCGCCGGGTTCGAGGACGCCGAGATAGACGCCCATGTTGGCCTGTGAACCGGAGTGTGGCTGGACGTTGACGTGGTCCGCGCCCCATAGCTCTTTCGCGCGGTCGATAGCGAGTTCCTCGACGTCGTCGGCGTACTCGCAGCCGCCGTAGTAGCGTTCGCCGGGATAGCCCTCGGCGTACTTGTTCGTCAACTCGGAGCTCTGTGCCTCCATCACAGCCTCGCTGACGTGGTTCTCACTGGCAATCATCGCCAGTGTGTCGTTCTGCCGGCCTCGTTCGCCCTCAAGGGCGTCTGCAACTGCCGGGTCCGCTTCCCGTACGGTTTCGTAGCTCATGTATCCGATTCAGGACCGATACGACAATAATCTACCCTTTGACCCACGCGCGTGTAATGTTATCAATGCTCGTTCGGTTCCGGGGTGTGGTGGGCGGTGACGACGTGCTGACAACCGTACGTATATATCAGATGACGTTCCACATATGCACACATGGTCACCTGGGGGGTGGCAGGCGAGCGGGTGGGCCGGGACGGCGGTGAAACGCTGGACTGGGATGGGGAAACGGCCGACCCGACCGCACTGGTGCACCAATTACACAATCGAGAGAGTACTGACGGAGAACAGTTACCACGGCGTGTCGACGATTGTTACCGCGGGTCCGTCACCGAGTTAGCGCTGCCGGCGGTCGATGCCATGGTAACCCGCGTTGATACTGGCGACGATAACGGGACGGTTGATTCACCGACAACGCTGCAGGAAGGCGAGTACCTGTTGACGATGCAGGCCCGTGCTGCGGATAGCGACCGGGAATCCCCGCTGGGCGTCGTCGACGACATCCGGATCCACGTCCACTTCGACGGCCCGGCGTCGCTCCATTCGGCCGGTATTACCACCGTGCTTAGTTTCCAAGAGCCGACGAGCATTACCGTCGGGTTCCTCTGGGAAACGAACACGGAGCGGCCGCATCTGCAGGTCCCCGCGACGCCCGAAGGGCTCGCAACGGCGATTACGCATCTGAGCGGAGCGCATCACACGATGCAGCCGTCCCGCTCGCATCCGGAACTCCGTGGACACCCGCCGATAGTCACGACCGGCGAGACAACCCGTATTCCGGAGCCGGTGCGACAGAACCGTCCCGAGACTGGTATCACGCTCCGTGTTCCGGAGTGCGAGGCGGAACTGCTCGTCAGCGCGCCGCTGGCGTACTATCTCGGCGCCAAAGTGGTGGTCGAGTCACGGGATGCCGCACTGCTGACGGCCGAAGGCACGTCGATACACCGCTCTTTCGACGCGTGGCCGTCGCTAGAGGCCGGCGTCGCAGCGCTGCTCCGGAAGGTGTTCTACCTCGACTGTCTGGTCAGACGCGTCGACCCGGCCGAGAGTGGCCCTCGTATCACGTCCGCCCTCTCGCTCGACCCAGATACAGTGCGGTCGCTGTCGCCGGCCGGCCGGCTCGAACGGTACATCGAGGTCTCGGACGAGGCCGTGAATTCGATTCTGCCTGAGTGGCCCCTCTCGACGTACGTCTCGCCGGAGCCGGAGCGGGTCCGCTATCTGCCCTTCCTCCTTGATCGGCTCAGTCTCATCTACCTGCCAGACAGCTCACGGCTTGATCAGGATGAACTACTCGACAGAACGCTGGCGGATTCGTATCTGAGTCGCGGATCGGCCGAACGCCCGCCAGTCATCGAGCCGAACCTGCGCGAGGGCCAACTGCACTCGTGGCTCGCGCCGGGGAACCCGATAGACGCCTGCAAAACGCCACCGGAAGCGTACGTGAACCGCTACCGGAGTCAGAACCGTGACACCGACAGCCAACAGGTCGCGGTCGTCCTCAACGACGAGGAGATGGCAGACGAACACACAGAAGTCACGGAGATATATCGGGCAGCTGACCTCCCCATGGACGTACGGGTCAGCGAACTGCTGTCGGTCAACGAACTGGCCGACGTGTTCCGGCAGCCGACGGAGTTCGTCCACTTCATCGGGCACTGCGACGAGGCGGGACTACGCTGTCCCGACGGTAATCTGGCACTGTCGTCGCTGTCGGAAGCCCGAACGCAAACGTTCTTCCTGAACGCCTGTGGCTCCTACGATGAAGGGCTTGATCTGGTCAAACAGGGCGCAGTCGCCGGCGCAGTGACACTCACCGACGTGCTGGACAAGCACGCCGCCCTGGTCGGGACCGCCTTCGCGCGCTTGCTCAGTAACGGATTCAGCATCCAGCGAGCGCTGGAACTCGCTCGCCGGCGGATAATGATGTGTAAAGACTACGCGGTTGTCGGCGACGGGACCTACTCCATCGTTCCCAATCCCGCGCATCCTGCAGTCGTCTGGCTCTCCGAAGGGGAGACAGGATTCGACGTGCAGTGTACGGTCGTGTCCCCGGAACGGCCCGGCGAGAGCTACCGCCTGCCGTTCGACGACAGCGCCGCGCTGAACGGCGAACAGACGAGCCACTCGCTCGGTGCTACGGAGTTGGCCGACGCGCTGGGCCAGACCTCGCTGCCTGTCATCTACGACGGGGAGTTCCACTGGTCCGATGACCTGGCCGCGCGCCTCCGGACGGGCTTCTGAGGAAGGGAGAGCTGTCAGACTCCATGGCCGGAGCCGAGGCGGCCGCTACCTGTTTTTGAACTGGCCGACCGAGTCGTTGCGGCGATGCGACATCTTCCGGGAACCTTTCGTACTGGGGGTCAGATTTGAGACGATACCCGGGTCGTAACTTCTGGCGGGAAGGAAACAGTGACACCAGCCACCGATTCGGCCGAATTTACGCGGCGTCACTGAGCGGCATTGGTGGTTCAGTCCGTGGGTCGAACGGCTTCTGCTTAGGATAATTGACCAATATTTTATCGCTGTTCGCTAGTGGGTGTTGTCGGATTGTTGGCGAAATCAACACAGTATGGCCGGTAAAATTAAATATAGCAGTACACTATATACTGGCAAGGGACAATGACCGAAAATCTCCTGCAAGACGACATCGGGTCCATGCTGACCACGGTGTTTGGGGCAACCGACGAGCCGGTGTACGTCGTGAACCCGTCGCGGCAGACCATTTCTGAGCTTGTATCGACACTAGACGCAGATTCGGGCGCTCCGGAAGTTCGGCTGCTGGCCGACGAGCGGGCACTGAAAGACGTCATGGACGACTTCCTCGTTGCGAGCACCGCGGCCGACCTCATCGATGAGGGGCGGCTCACGATGCGACTGCTCGACGACGTGCCGAACCACTCGGTCGCGGTAACTGTTGACACAGTGTACGCGCTCGTCACGATCAGCGATACGGTCGGCGGTCTCGGGACCGACGACGCAGCGTTCGTGGACAACGCCTACGACTACCACGACTCAGCTTGGACGGACGCCGACGAGTACTCACTCCGGACGCCGCCACTTAACCGCGTCCAGAGCACGCTTGAATCCGATATCGGCCCGGAAACCGCTTCGGACTTCAACGACGTTCTCAGCTCGCTGTCGACGGCCCGCGGCGATGGTGACGGGCTTGATGAGGTCACCATCAGTCTGCTTGTGGCTGCCCGAAACGGCGAACTCCTGTACGACATCAGCAAGTGGGGCGAGGATGTCGGGCTGGCGAGCAAGGCGACGTTCTCGCGGACGAAGACGAAACTCGAAGATATGAACCTCATCGACACCGAGAAGGTCCCGATTGACGTGGGTCGCCCGCGACTCCGCCTGATGCTCGGTGACGACCGGCTCAAAGACGCCGACCCGGACGAACTGGCCTCCGTCGCCCAATCCATCCTCGCCGCGTAGGTTTTTCTCCCTTCACCACGAGGGCTTCGGCATGCGAACTGTCGAAGTCGTCGGGCGTGGACCGGCTGTTGATGCACTTGCCGCGTTTCTCGCTGATATCGACGTTTCAGTAGCACAGCCGTCGACACCAGCGGACAGCAGTGGCGACCTCGCCATCGTCGTCGATACCGTCGGTTCGGAGCGGTTTGCGGCGTGGAACAACCGGGCGAAAGACGATGCCATTCCGTGGGTCGCCGTCGAACTGGGCGGCGTCGGTGGCGTCCCGGTGACTGACGCCGCGATTAGCGGCTTCGGACCTGAGACGGGCTGTTTCGACTGTCTCCGGACGCGGGTCGAGGCGACGGTCGATGACACCGAGGAAGTCACAGGAGCCCCGGCAGCAGCTACGCAACGATTCGCGGGAGCGCTGGCCGGTCGACTGGTGACCCAGTTTCTCGACGGCGACGCTGCCCTCCTTGGAACTGTCACGGAACTCCCGCACACCCAGCGGCGGTTCCTGCCTGTCCCGGGCTGTGACTGTGGCGGGACACAGGGCCATTCCCTCGGCGACGGTCGGCAGACGGCCCCCGACAGCGAGGCGCTATCGCGGGCGGAACTGGGCCTCGACGACCGGGTCGGTATCGCCACGGAGGTCGGTGAGGTCGAATCGTTCCCGGCTCCGTACTACCTGTCGACGCTCGCCGATACCGCCGGATTCAGCGACGTGTCGGCCGCCGCCAAGGCCGCCGGTGTTGCCATCGACTGGGACACAGCATTCATGAAAGCGCTGGGCGAGAACTACGAGCGGTACGCGGCCGGCGTCTACCGGGAAGGGAATCTACAGCACGGAACAGTCGCCGATGTACCGGCTGCCGTCACACCCGATACGTTCGTCAGAGACGAGGCCGAGTGGGACGAATCGCATGCGCTCCCCTGGGTTCCTGCCGAGAATCTGCTGACCGACGAGCAGCGGTCGCTGCCCGCCGAAACCGTCCACTATCCGCCGCCCTCGAACGCTGTCAGACCGGCAACGACGACCGGGCTCGGACTGGGCAACACCGTCACGGAGGCCTTGCTGACCGGGCTGTACGAGGTTATCGAGCGCGACGCCGCGATGCTGTCGTGGTACTCGACGTTCGACCCGCTCCGCGTTGCCATCGATGAGCACGAGCAGTACGAAACGCTCCGGCGGCGCGCCACATCTGAGGGCCTCGACGTGACGGCGCTGTTACTGACACAGGACGTGGACGTGCCAGTCATCACTGTCGCACTGGCACAGGACGAGTGGCCGCGCTTCGCGCTCGGGACCGACGCGGATCTGAACTCAGGTGCGGCCGCCGTCGGCGCGCTGGAGGAGGCGCTCCAGAACTGGATGGAACTCGATAGTATGGGTCCCAAGGCGGCCATGGATGCACAGGGTGCTATCGGGCGCTACGCCAAGTCGCCCGGTGAGGCGGCCGACCTGACGGCTGCGGAGACGGCAGTCCCGCTGGACTCGCTTGGCCCTGATGCGGACCTCTCTGGCGAGGCAGAGCTAGAGACGTTGTGTGACCGGGCGGCCGACGCGGGGCTCGCTCCGTACGGGACGCGGTTGACGACGCGCGACCTCGAACAGCTCGGGTTCGAGGCGGTTCGAGTCGTTTGTCCGTCGGCACAGCCGCTGTTCTTCGGTGAGTCGTTCTTCGGCGAGCGGGCCGAAGCCGTGCCGGCCGATTTGGGCTTCGAACCGCGACTTGACCGGGATCACCACCCGTTCCCCTAAGCGGACCAGTGGGTGTCAGATACCGAACGTCGCCCGCAGCATATCCCGCGAGCCCGGCCCGAGGCCGACGGCGGTAACGGCGATGAGCAACAGCAGTGCGTACCGTGGGCTGTCGTCGATGAACTCCTGGTTGAACAACGAGACGACCAGCGAGGCGACGGCAAGCTTGACAACTAAGAACGGCCAGGATGTGCCGATAGCGGCCGAGAGACCGGCCGGCTGGAGTGCCTCGGTAGCCGTAATGATGAACTCGTTGGCCGGGTGTTTCGGATAGTACGTTAGCGGGACATTGAGTGCGTCGAGCCAGTCGGCCAGCAGAACGTTCGCAACACCGTCGATTGCGTGGCCCCAGATGACCAGCAGGCCGATATAGCCAGTTCCGTCGTTCAGTACCGGGCGGTAGGACTCAAACAGGCGGTACAGTCCGTACGCCAGTGCCGACGCGAGTGCGACAGTCGTGATGAGGACTGACGGGTACAGCGTGGCGTACTCGCGGGTGAGGGCGACAAACGTGAGATACAGAAGCGTCACGGCGACAAAGGCCCCGCCGATAGCGCCGGTCGTCCGGTAGTAGCTGTCGACGACCCCACGCTGTTCGAGGTCCACGCAGACGACGAGGACGAGCAGGGTCAGCAGAAATACCGTGCCGTAAATCACGGGACTGATGATAAGCGAACTGAGCGGGTACTCGACGATCGGTGACACTCCGGCGTCGACTGCGCGGTCGGTTGCGTCTTCGACGGTCCGCAACGCACCGCCAAGCAGCATGAACGGCACGAACGCGAAGTAGAGCTTCGGGTCTTCGGCGATGTCCAGTCGCTCCAGAAGGAAGTAGACGCCGACGAGCATGTACACTAGAATCAGCATATAGCCGATTTCGGAGACGATAGTGTATCCCGGTTCGGCGATGAGCCGCCCCTCCTGAATGGCCGCCGTACAGCCATCGTACAGCGGTTGTGGGCCGGACGCAGTCATTTCGGCACAGCTAGCCGACTTGGCGTCCGCGTACACTGGCCCCCAGAAGTACTGCCAGAGGAACCGGTCCCAGACAGCCTGTGGAGCGGCCGTAACAGCGCCGACCGCGACGAGAAGGACTGCAACAAAAGAGCCCACCCAGAGCTGGCCGGGCCCGTACTCATCAACGGCTCGCTCGAGCGTATCCATGGCCGAGTGACCGGTGGCAGGCGGTTTTAGCGTTCCGGTCCCGTGTGCGTGGCGCGGAATTTCGCGCGGCACTGAACTCCGCGGGGCAAGTGTGTTCAGTTCTGTCTGAGCGCTTCGTTGCCGGCCGCCACGAAGGCCTCATGTGCCTCACCGTTGGAGGCAACGACGGAATCGCTGTCGTGGGTCCATGGCTCACCGTCGAGGTCAGTGACCATGCCACCAGCCTGTCGGACCATATGGACGCCGGCGAGCGTATCCCAGGGTGCCATCGGGCGCGTGCAAACGAGCCCCTCAAGCGCCCCGTCAGCGACGTGTGCCAGCGTTGCCTGGAACGAACCCAGGCGACGGATGTCGCCGAAGCGGTCGCCGACAGCGCTGCACAACCGACCAAACTCATCTCGGTCATCGCGGTCCCACCAGCCAACAGGCGCCACGGCAAAGGTCTCCGGGTCGGTTCGTCCGCTTACCGCGAGTTCGGTCCCGCCTCGCGTACCGCTCTCCGGGCCGGCGGCGTAGAGGTCACCGTACGAGGGCAGATAGGTCACTGATGCGACCGGCTCACCGTCGACAATTGCGCTGACGGCCGTCCCCCACAAGCGCATCCCACGGACATAGTTCGCCGTCCCGTCGATCGGGTCGATGACCCACAGGGAACCACTGTCGGGGACGCTATCGACCGCTTCAGGCTCGCGGTCAGCCTCGGGCCCGGCCCGCGTCGAAAGGTCTTCCTCACAGAGAAATCGGTCGTCAGGGAACTCTGCTCGAATCGTGGCGACGACCTGCCGCTGGGCGTCGCGGTCCGTCTCCGTAACGAGGTCGTTCTTGTTGGCCTTCGAATCGACACTGAGGTCGCCCCGGAACTGCTCGCGGGCAACGACACCGCCAGCGCGGGCCGCTCGCTCGGCAACCGCCGCCCGGTGGCTTGCATCTGTCATATCTGATGCTGGACCGCCCGTGTTCAAACCATCTCGCCTTCCAGCAAAACAGGACCGACGGTCGGCGATGGGTTACTCCTCTTCGACAGCCTCGTCGACGGCATCGAGAATGGCTTCGGCAATGTCCCGTGCCTCATTGGGCGTGTACAGGACCTGATTCCCCAGCGACTGTTCAATACGGACGTAGCCGTCATCGTCCTCAATGGAGAAAAACGCCGTATTCTCCAGTGGTGGCACGTGCAGGCTGGCCCCCTCGGACTGATCTGTGGCCATGTTATTGTTTAACACATGGAGTGGCTTAAATCTACGGCTCTGGGCGACGATGCTCGCCCAGTTACAAAAATTAATAATTGGACCCCAACGGCTTATACTCATCTCGGATATGTACGAATATGGCATCGATACGTGGGGCGCTTCAGTTTAGCAAGGACATCTCGATTATCATGCTGTTGGGAGTTGTCTACGTCCTTGGGCTAAGCGTCACAACGTTGGTCCGCGCATCAGAGGATCGATTGCCGCGGCTACACGCTGCTGGTGGCGAGATACGGAACCGACTTCGCCGCCCAGTGTAAGGCACTCGGCAATCGAAATCCCAGCGCTACCGACCGGCACATGAAATCAGGTGGCCGTCCCTAGAGCATGTCTGTCCGAATTGGTGAGTGTTCACCGACTGTAGACAATACCTGAGCCGCTTTTCTTAGTCTCTCGTTGGGTTCTCAGTGTAGTGCAACTCCTGCAAACGTGGCTGCCTCGCTGGCTGTTGTATTGTGTTATTTGAAATTCTGTAGGCGAAGTCCGCTGCTGATATAGTCTGCTAGTCTGACAGATGTATGCTTCATAACGTACATTAGTGCGTGAATAGTGTCGTTTACTGATAGGTGCCCATTCAACAATCTCATCATGGTCGAAAGAAATTATGCACAATCAGAGGAGAATAGCAGTTCTCATGCTGACTATTGTTATTAATCATGGATTATCCCACCCAACAGCTTTATTATATGCTGCTTTGACATGATACCCTGTGTGGGAACCATGCGGTACCTATCAGAAATGAGCCATTGAAATCAAATAAAATGGGGCCTACCAGCCGTATTCATCGAAAGCCGTTCAGGGGAGTGGAGAGCGCATGTCGCTAGACGCACCAGTTACAGCCGAGGTACGGGAATGACAATACAAGCAAATCAGGCAAATCAAGCAGACCAACAGGGGATCGCAGCCAAGACTGCAGACGAGTTTCTCGTTACGCCCGAGAGCGAAGTCACGCCGGTTTTGAGCGTCGTGATGCCCACGCTCAACGAGGAGAAAGGAATCGTAGAATGTATCGATTGGATCAAAACAGCGATCTCGGAGTTACGCGTCCCAACCGAGATCATCGTAAGCGATAGTTCGACCGACGCGACTCCTGAGCTAGCTCGCGAGCGGGGTGCGACAGTCGTGACACCTGACGAACCGGGCTATGGCTATGCGTATCGCTACGCGTTTGGCAAGGCACGGGGAGAGTACATTGCGATGGGCGATGCCGACACGACGTACGATTTTAAGATGATTCCACAGCTCCTCGAGCCAGTCCAGAACGGCGACGCGGACATCTGTATGGGGAGCCGACTCGAGGGTGAAATCCGTGATGGGTCGATGCCGCCGCTACACAAATACGTCGGCAATCCGCTCTTGACGCGTTTCCTGAACACGTTCTATGGAGCCGGTGTCAGCGACGCACACAGTGGTTTCCGTGTGTTCACCAAGGATGCGCTCGAAACGCTAGAGCTAGAGACAACCGGGATGGAGTTCGCCAGCGAGATGATCATGGAGGCCGGCGCGAACGATCTCACCATCGAAGAGGTCCCGATTATCTATCACGAGCGGGAAGGTGAGGAAACGCTTGACAGTTTCAGTGACGGCTGGCGACACGTCCGATTCATGCTCGTGAACGCGCCGGATTACCTGTTCTCGTATCCGGCTTTGTTGCTCGTCTCTGTCGGGGCAGTGTTGATGTCGCTGTCAATTGCCCAGCTGTCGATCGGTGGCGTCAACTTCGGCATACAGACGATGGTCGGCGGCTCGCTGCTAGCAATCGTCGGGTATCAGGTCTGGACGCTCGCGCTGTTCAGTTCCATCGCTGCGAACCCGATAAACAAACCCGACGGCGTACTCGTCGGCATGATACGGGAGCAGTTCCAGTTGGAGCACGGCGCGTCGATCGGCATCCTCGCGGCCGCAGTCGGAATTCTGTACCTCGGGGGCGTGTTCGGACAGTGGCTGTTCGCCGGCGAAGCGGCGTTGCCGTCAGCCACGGCGACCCTTCTGGCCTCCACAGTCGTGGTACTCGGGCTACAGACAGTGTTCGGGTCGTTCTTCATGAGCATGCTGGCAGACAGCAGCTAATCGTTGACTGCCACTTTTCCGGACGAGTCAGTTCCGCGTACATCTGCTAGAGCACGTTCCGTTCTCCGCGCACGCAATGTCAGGCTGTGTTCGGTTCTCAGCAATGAACTGCCATTCGTTTCGACCCACGCTGTCGGTACCGTTCGAATAGGTAAGTTGTCTGTACAGTCCGTTGTAGTTCATCACGCTATCGTACTCCGTCCGGGAGTAGCGCTCCTCATCGATACCGTCCTGATGGGCGTCGAGTCCCATCGCGTGCCCGAATTCATGCATGAATAGCGAAGCGGTGACCTTCGTCGAATCGAACCGCTCCATCGCCGCGATTTCAGGCCGTCCCGCGCCGACGAAGTAATCGTCACCGTTGTAGGCGACATCATCGGCGAGCAAGACGTAGTAGTAGCCGTCAGAACTGTACTCCGAATGGTTGGCCCGGAAGTCGTAGATATCGTTCCCGGAACCAGCACGGGATTTCGAGTGAACCGTCCCATTAGCTGAAAGGTTAGTATCATCCGTAACGAGATGGATATCGATCCCAGTGGAGTCGTCCGGGTTCGAAACGGGTGCATTCTCGAACGTCTCGACAATGGATGTCTGGACCGAATCGCTGAGCGTCGTTGCCTGTGTCGAATCGACTTCGACATAAATGTCCGTTCGGAGTGGGTCTGCATCCGGGATAGCCTGCTCACAGCGGACTTCCATGCCGTCCGGATAGCCGTCGTCCGTGTCCGCGTCGGTCGGGTCAGTGTTATAAGTAGAC
The DNA here is from genome assembly GCF_011627385.1 of Haloarcula sp. R1-2. Taxonomy (NCBI): domain Archaea; kingdom Methanobacteriati; phylum Methanobacteriota; class Halobacteria; order Halobacteriales; family Haloarculaceae; genus Haloarcula; species Haloarcula sp. R1-2. The sequence goes on along the minus strand of NZ_JAANTG010000001.1, from coordinate 208,672 downwards.
CGCTCTAGCGAATCCGACAGTCCGTCTCCATCTGTATCAGTGGCGTTCGCATCGGCCTGAACCTGCTGTACGTTCGGCGTATCGGCCCCACCGCCGCTAGTGGTGTTCATTTGCGGCGACATCCCGGCGACTGGAAACACGACACCGGCGAGAAGTAGCGTAGCGAGTACAATGGCACCAGCGCCGACCAGCGACGCGTTACGGAACCAGTTGCCGGTGAGACGACGGGTGCCGGTAGGGCCGTCTGGGTCTTTAGCTCCAATATTAAGACTGAGTCCAGAAGACGCATTCAGACAGGGTCCCAAAAACCGGGATAAAATAGACTTCTGCGACATCTATACACCAATATTCTTGATCAGAGGTTAAGTAAGTGATTCTCTGAGTATCAGTATCGATTTCGATATCAGGTGCAGATGTACTGCCGAAGTACCCGGGTATGTCTGTCGGTATCTTCAATGGGCTCGATTCAGTAACGGAACGTAATGCGTGTTACGCGGCGGTTCTGGCTCACGCTCACTGCTATCGGTAGCCTCATCGTGGGTGGTGGGCTCCTTGATGCACCCCTCTTAGTCGTCGGAGCCGTCGGGCTCGCAGGCTGGCTGCTCGCGATGCAGTTTGCGTTCGTTCGTGGCGTTTCTCGGCTCAAGGACGAACTCACAGTTAGCCAGTCACTCGACCGGTCCCGAATACGGACTGACGCCGAAACGAACTACACACTTGAAGCATCGGTCAACGCTGCCGGCGATCACCTGCCGCTTTCTATCGAAGCACAGATTCCACTCGCAGCGCGGATGGAAGCGGGCCCCACTCCGGATGTCGATCTCGGTGCGTCGATGCAGTCGTCATCAGTGACACTCCCGCTCACCTGGGAGACTGTTGGCAACTACACCGTTCCCGGAGCCACAGTGACGGTCAGTGACGGCACCGGGCTGTTTACCCAGTCGTTCACAACGGGGCCCGGCCCCGAAATAACAGTCGAGTCGCCGTCGGTCGGCCCGATTCACGTTGGCCAGAGTGGGAAACGGCTGCTACGCGGTGTCGGGGAGCACGATGCCCGCGGGCGGACGGGTGGCCTGTCAGCCGAAGAAATTCGGAAATACGTTCCGGGTGACGCACTGAAATACGTCGACTGGAAGGCGACTGCCAGACTGGACGAGGCACACGTCCGTAACTACGAGGCTGAGAGTAACCGTAGCGTGGTCCTCGTCCTTGATCACCGTCAAACGCTGGGCGATGGCGCACCTGGCGAAACGAAGCTAGAGCATCTCAAAGCGGTCGCAGCGGCGTTCCAGCAGCGTGCCGAAGCGACCCGCGACCCGTTAGGGTACGTGACTATCGATGACGCAGGCGTGACGGAATCGAGAGTCCCAGTAGCGCGAGCCGAGGTTTACAGGTCGTGTCAGCATCGGATCAGTGACCTCGACACCGAAACTGAGACGCCGCCGACAGCCACCACGACAGCGACGCACACCGGAACGATGACAGGGATGGTAAATCCGGCGGCGAACACACAATCACCGATAGAAGCGACGCTGCTCGCGTATCGGAGCGCTGCTGGGTCAAAGCGACACCCTCCCGACCAGCCACTGTACAACGGGTTGCAGGCGGCACCACAGGAGGTACGCAGCGCGGACCTGCTGGTCATTTGTACAGACGACAGCAACCCGAACGAACTGCGGAACACAGTTGGACTGGCAAGACGCAACGCAACAGAGGTCGTCGTGTTTATCACGCCGTCAGTGGCCTTCGATACGGACCTCCTCACGGACCTCGATACCGCCTACGAGCGGTATCGGGCCTTCGACCAGTTCCGGCGTGAATTGAACGAAATCGACTCGGTGACGGCCTACGAGGTTGGGTCGCCGGACCAGATTTCGGCGATTCTGTCCGGCAGCCCAGCGAACACAGACCAGCGGGGGTCCGTATGAGTATGGCACTGGCGAGGGGACGGTCGCTTCAATCACTGCCGACCGTGCTCGGCCTGCTGGGCATCGTCGCCGCGGCAGGCGGGCTCGTCCTAGGTGGACCGGTATGGCTTGGCCTCGTCGGTGTTGTCCTGGGCGGGCTCTATCTGTCCGGAACAGTCGTTCTCGCGGTCGTGCTGGGACAGATAGCACTCATCGCAGTTGGTGCACCGTCACTGCTATCGCTCGTCCTTGTCGAAGGTGGCCTGTTCCTCGCATTGCTTTCGGTCGCAGTTGAGACACCCGACAGTCGAGTCGCTGGCAGCCTCGTGGCGCTTGTCGTGCCACTGCTCGGCGGTCTCGCCTGGCTGTCGCTCGGACGCTTGAACCTAGACCCATTCAGGGCCGGGTCCGCCCTCCTCGTTGGGATTGCCATCGTCGGCTATCTGCTCCATCGCTATCTGCTGCTAGAACTCGATATCGTGACTGAAGACGCAGCTTCGGATCGTGAATTCCTATGAGTCAACCCGAGCCCTCGCAACTGGACGCATCAACTGATGACAGCGACCAGCAAACGGATGTTGTACCGGATCGCCAGACACTCGAAGCGGAGCTAGGCGTATTGCGAGAGGAGAACCGCCGGTTACGCGAGTCCTACGCGCATGCAAAGCGGGCAACGTTCAGACGGACCGCATTGGGCTTTTTTGCGGTCGGTGGGCTCTCCCTCATAGCGGCGTTCGTTTTTCCGGCCCTGCAAACTATTTTCATCGCGTTCGGTGGGACCGGTGTGTTCGCCGGCATCGTCACGTTTTATCTCACTCCCGAGCGATTCGTTTCGGCGTCGGTCGGTGACACGGTGTTCGACACGCTAGCCGATGTCGAGCAGCACCTTGTCAGCGAACTGGAACTCCAGACTGAGACGGTGTATGTCCCAACAGCATCCCACCCGGAGATGGCTGCGCGCCTGTTCGTCCCCCAGCACGTCGAGTACGCGGTTCCCGACCCGGAGCAGTTGGAAGAGCTGTTCGTCACGGGCGTCGAAGCGGAGCAAGGTATATCGCTTCCCCCGACCGGTGTCCGGCTATACACCGAGTTCAAGCGAACCCTCTCGGGTGAACTCGATGACGACCCCGATGCAATAGCGACACAGCTGACTGCGGCCCTGTCCGAGCAGTTCGAACTCGTCGACGACACAACAATCGAAATCGGTGGCGAGAACCGAACCGCTTCTATTGCCATCGATAATCCTGCGTTCGGTGACATTCACCGACTAGATCATCCGGTGGTGTCCCTGCTCGCGGTGGGGTTTGCCACGGGCCTTGACAGACCGGTTACCGTCGACACCCGCGATGACGAGCGCTTCAGCGGCGTCGTGACCGTGTCGTGGGACGCACTCGAACAACCATCGGCGCAGTCCAGTGGCACGGCGACTCCGGAACAAGAGACGACCACAATCCCGGAAACCAGCTAACTGCGGTCCGGTCGCTATTCGGAGTCGCGTTTCGTCCCGCCGTCACCGACCGCTGTCTCGACATCCGCACTGTGGTCGGTGTCAGACCCCGGCGGCGTTATCGACTGGAGGATTTCCTCGATAACCGCTTCAGCGGTGATCTGGCTCAGTTCGGCGTCGCTGTTCATAATGAGACGATGGCGCAACACCGGGAGCGCCATCTCTTTTACGTCGTCCGGAATGACATACTCGCGGCCGTTCAGACGAGCGACCGCTTTCGCTGTATTCTGCAGATCGATTGTCGCCCGCGGTGAGGCGCCGTGAATGACGTTTCGGTGGTCCCGCGTTGCGCCGACGATAGCGAGGATGTACTCCTTGATGCTGTCTTCGATATGTGTCTCAGGGACCACTGTCCGGGCGTCCAGAAGTTCGTCCCGAGAGATGACCTGCGAGATAGAGTCCGCATCAAGCGTCGGATTCGCGTCGAACCGGTCGAGGATTGCGCGCTCATCCTCGGAGTTGGGAATCTCAGTGACGAGTTTCATCTGGAATCGGTCGCGCTGGGCCTCCGGGAGTTTGAACGTCCCTTCCATCTCAAGTGGGTTCATCGTCGCAACGACGGTAAACGGCGTCGGGAGTTCGAGCGTCGACCCTTCGATAGACACCTGCCCCTCCTGCATCGCTTCGAGCAGCGCGCTCTGCGTTTTCGGCGGGGCGCGGTTGATCTCGTCAGCGATGACCAGATTGGTAAACACCGGGCCTTTCTGCAGTTCGAACTCGCCGTTTCGCTGGTGATACACTGTCGTTCCGGTGATATCTGCAGGGAGCAAGTCAGGCGTCATCTGGACCCGAGAGTGCTGGAGATCCGTCGCGTTGGCGATAAGCGTGGCAATTGTGGTTTTTGCGACACCGGGAACCCCCTCTAAAAGCACGTGACCGCGCGTAAGCATTGCGACAGTAATGTGTCGAAGAATCTGCTCGTTACCGATAAGAACTGTTTCCGTCTCCTCTCTGAGACGGTCGTACAGTACCGCCGGATCAGTCATTACGTTGACGGTCGGGCCGCTGTTTAATAACGGCTTCCGTTACTCGCTTTACTTGAGCGGATTCCCAGTCCGGGTGACGGCCGCTAAGGTACTTTTCCACGCCGTCTCGGGACAAGTGCGGGTCCGGCTCGCGGCCGCTGTATTCGCGGAATCGATCCCGAATAGGCTCGTCGAGACGGTGGTCGTACGCGAGTAGCGCCCCGACAAGCACGACGCCACAGAACAGTAACAACGCGTCCGACCGCTGCACGGCGAGGACGGCAGCGGCCACTGGCGGGATACTGCTGGCGTGTGAGTAATCCAGCAGGGCCGTGTCGTGATCGGCGACGATGTTCCGGACGAACCGTCGGTTGTCACCTCGTTCGAGCATCGCGTTCACGAAGAGACTCGGGTCACTGACGGCGATAACTCGACCGTCGCCGACCAATTCGCTTGTGACGACAGGTCGAGATGCTAACTGCTCCGCACCGTCGAGATTGGCGTTACCGTTGGTGTCGAGATAGGCGTATTCGGAGGTGTTGACGAGTGGCGTCGCGTTGCCGGCCCTGACAGTCGTGCCGTAGTTGAGGACGACAGTATCGACGCCGGCAGTCTCCGGATAGTCGCCGGCAGGCGTCGCTTCCGGGAGCGAGGAGTTGCAGTAATAGTTTCGGTTGTCGTACACCGGGCGACCGTCAAAACGCGCGTCAGCACCGACGGCAGCGAGCAGGGAATTCCCTTCTGGGCGGTAATCCTCGGCAACGACGAGTGTCCCGCCGCTTCGAACGAACTCCGCGATTCGTGCCCGCTCGCTCGACGAGTACGGCTCCGCCGGCGAGAGAACGACTGCAACCGTTCCGTCCGCGTCACTCGTCGGATACTGACTCACGTTCGTTCCGACGGTTACGTTTGCACCGGCATCAGCTGCGACAGTTCGAAGCTCGCCCGCCCCGTCCCACTGGGAATTATACGCACCGAACGCCGCTGAAGACGTGCTCGCGGCGTAGACGAGCGCGATGACCGTGAGGGCAGTGTAGGTGGCAAGCAGTAGCTGTGGGAGAGTGAGCGACGGGAGCCAGGAATCTTCGGGAGACGGTTCCGATACCATCAGATCAGCCCCGGCGGGAGAATTGCAAGGATACGTTTGATAACCACGTAAGCAAAGCCCACCAGACCGAGCCCGATGAGCCACCAGAGCCGCCGTCGCCAGCGCGGCGACACGGCCTGCGGTGCGACCAGTTCGACAGTAACGAGAAACCCGATCAGCGAGACGACGAAAAACAGCTCCAGTGTCAGCGCATCCAGGAGGGTCAACACGAGGATGGTCCCAAGCACCCACATGAGATGCCCGTAGATGAACTGCTGTCGCTGTCGGGTCGCCATGATACGGCGTTCTTGTCGGTAGACAGTCAAAGTTCCGACCGACGGGCAAGGTTCAGATTCCCACTGGACAAGCTGATCCCTATGCTAGGGACTCGGTCAGTCGTCGCTAGGCTGTCTTTCGTCGACCGACTCGTCGTCGGGCGTCCGCGTTCGGTCACCACTCGGGAGCAACGAGACCGGTGAGGCCGTCAGATACGGCACCGTTGCGACGAGGGCACCGAACAGGGCGAGCGAGACGCCACCGACGAATATCGCTGTGAGGATCGCTGGCGGCGTCCGCGCGGAAAGACGGAAGCCGAAGAAGACGAGCCAGCCGGCCCGCTCCAGCAGCTGTAACGCGAGAACGGACAGGCCAAGCGCGAGACCGGTCGCTGGGATCGCTATCCGGGCGATATCGGCCAGAATCGTCCGCAGGACCCGCCACTGCGTCGCGCCGGTTGAGCGATGGATGCCGATGGCCTGCCGGCGCGCGTGGACCCCCTGTGCGAACGTCGCCGTAGTACTGCCGACGGTACTCAACGCCGAGAGAACGACAAGGACGCCGAGAATCAACTGGACGTTCCCGAACACGCCCTCGACGGAGCGCTCGATTGGCGTTCCGGACGCGTACGACCCACTGCTTGCCACCGCAGATGCCAGCCGGCGGTCGCCGGTCACCTCGTAGTCCGCCGTGGTGAGGGTGGTCCCGTTGACTGTCATTCGATAGGTGTACGTTCCGGGCTGGCTCCGTCCACCGTCCGGGGAGAACCGCGTTTGCGTGACGTTTCCGGGCGGCATATAGACGGTCCGGTTCCGGGAGACACCGGGACCGATGACGCCCACGTTGCGCGTGAGCGGTTCCTGCCATGGGTTTGCGAGCCCGACCCTGAGCGTCGGTGTCGTCAGGACCGAGCCCGATGACGGAGCTATCGACAGCTCCCCGTACAGTTCCCGCTCAGTTCCACGGACGATTTGAATATCGTGTGTCGCCGTCTGGTTTCCGGACCGGGCCGTTATCGTGTAGTTCCCCGGCTCGCGTGGCAGGGGAACAACGGCAACACCGCTCGAGCCAGTTCTGAGCGACGGGCCGTTTACCGTGACGGTGGCGTTCGAAACGCGCTCGCCAGTTTTCGTGACGACAGGGACGGAGAGTCCCGACCCGGGCGGAGCCTGTGAGGGCAACTGGCTCGGAATCTCGATAGCGTTCGGCGAGACGACAGTCACTGGGTGGGTGTACTCCCCGGCAGTAGCGTTTGCGGTCCCCAGCTCCGACGCGGTAACGGAGACAGTACCAGTCCGCTCCTGTCCCGGCGGAACAGCCACCGTCGTTGTTCGCCGGTCGCCCTGATACCGGACTGTGACTTCCCGGTCCGCCCGCTCGTTGCCGACGTTTCGGACGGCGACGGTGAGGTTGACTGTGTCACCTTTTGTGACGCGTCTCGGACCTGACAACCCCGTCACGACAGCGCCCGACTGGTTAGCCGCGACACCGTCGGCATCGTCGATCTCAGACACCGGGCCCTTCACGCGAATCATGTGGACCTGCCCTGGCCCGGTCGCCAAGTCGGCCGCGGAGTCAAGCGGCAGAATGAGCAAGTCATCGAGCGTTCTGGGGGCGTCGTACCGTCCGACGATGGTGACCCGGCGAACCCCAGGCTTGACGCTCCCACTGACGGTCAGTTCGTCACCGACCTCGACATCGAGCGTCTGTGCGAGGTCGCTCCCGATGACGGCCTCGTCGTGTCGCTGTGGTCGCTGGCCTTCGACCAGCGTGGCTCCAGTGACGTTCGCGAACGCATCGTACTTCGCCCCGTGAGCCATGTACGGCTGGCCGTCCGAAACCTGAGCGTAGATGATCTCCGGGCTGGCCGGTGTCCCGTCGGCACTCAGAGCGGAGGCGTACTCAGCATCGAGCCGACTGTTCAGCGGGTGGGGCGCGCCGGCTTCGGTGATGGTCCCAGTGCCGCCCGCTTCACCGCCAAGCGGGGAGGCGAGGCCGGCCAGCGAGACAACCAGCAGGAACGTGATGCCGAACACGGTCAGCGTCGCCGCCGTCGGCACGACCGAGCGCCACGAAAGGAACGTCGGTGTGACCCAGCTTCTGAGCGTCGCAAGCGTCGACTGCCCGGACTGGCCAGACCGAGTATGGCGGTTTCCGAGAGAGGCCGGTGGACGAGTCGCCGCAGGATAGGCCGCGAGCGCGCCGGCAACCAGCCCCATCAGAACGAAAATGCCGGCGACGCCAGCGACGACAGTAGCGCTCTGGCCGGTGACAGTGATATCGAGCGCGATTGGGAGCCCGACGAAAATCGCGACGTTGACGAGTGCCTTGATAAGGATGAGTCCGACGGCGTAGCCCAGCACGACGCCGGTCGTGACGAGGAGGCCGGCACGAAGCGTAAACAGAAGCCCCACACGCCACCCCGACGCGCCGGTCGAGCGAATTACCCGTATCGCATCGAGTCGGTCGCGGACGCTCATCCGCGTGACGTTGTAGACGACAATGAGGACCAGCAATCCGCCAGCAGCCGCGGCGATACCCAGCGCCCAGAGCACCTGCTCCAGACCGCCAAGGACGTACAGGAGCGCGCTGACAAGCGGTGCCCCTTCACTCGGAAGGCTCCCTAGCCCGGTTCCGCTCGGACTGTGGTTGATGACGAAGTAGCCGGTGACGCCGACCCGCTGGGCGGTCGAGGCGTTCGTCGCGTACCACTGGTTCGAGAGGAACGTCGTTCCTCGCTGCTGTGGCACGACCGTGAGCGAGACGGTGCTGTTCGACCCGCTGACCGTTCGGGTCTGTTGCTGGGAGACCGGTCCTCGGCCGTCGACGCCGTCAGGAAGTGTCGGTAATCGACCTTCCTGCCACTGGGCCGACCCCTCGATGAGCACTCTGGGCGCATCGGGTGGGATGCCGACGAGACGAAGGTCGGTCCCGTCTGTGGTCGCCGTCGCTGTCGGGAGCACGGTGACATCCTCACCGGGTTCCGGCGGGCCGTGTTCTGCGTCGTGGTAAGTGACCGTCCCGGAGTTCGCAAGCGGTTCGGCGAACGTTTCTGAGTACGTGACGGCGGTGAACAACAGCAAGACCGTGCCGATGAGAAACGCGGCCGTCACGGCGACGACGACGACGGTGAGCCGATCTCGTCTGGACCAGCGAAACAGGAGAGCGTTTCTGTATCCCATCGATTCGTTAGTTCGTCTCCGTTGACGGGCTCGCGTCCGGCGTCGAGGCAGTATCCGAGACGAGCGTGCCGCCGCGGATGAACAGCCGTTCGTCGAACCGCTGTGCCAGTTGCGGGTCGTGGCTGATGACGACGAGTGCAGTTTCCGTCGATTCCTTCATGCTAAACAGGAGGTTTAGCACCGACTCGGCGGTGTCCGGGTCTAGCTGCCCGGTCGGTTCGTCGGCGAGAATTATTTCGGGACGGTTTGCAAGCGCTCGTGCGATAGCGACCCGCTGTTTCTCGCCCCCGCTCAGCGTCGCGGGGTACTGGTGTTCGAGTCCGGCGATGCCCAGTCGTTCGAACAGCGTGTCCAGCCAGTCGGGGTCACGGTTGCCCGCGTGTTCCTGCGGGAGCGACGCGTTCTCGCGGGCGGTCAGGTCACCGATGAGCTGGAAGTCCTGGAAGACGAACCCGAGCGTCGTCCGCCGCAGGCTAGCGCGCTGGCGTTCGGACAGGGCACTCGCATCTCGGCCGGCGACCTCCAATTGACCGCTAGACGGTGGTTCTAGGAGTCCGAGGACGTTGAACAGGGTCGACTTCCCGGCCCCGCTAGGTCCCTGCACGAGCATTGCCGCGTCGGACCCGACGGTAAGTGAGACGCCATTGAGAATCTTGGTGCCCCGTCGTGTGACACACAGCCCTGAGCCGACGAGGACGGGGTCAGTCATTGTCGGCCTTTCTGCCGGCCCCGTATTGTATGCCACGGTTACATACACGGGAAAAATGGACATAAGGTGGCCCCCACGAACCGTGTGCGCTCAGCAGTTCGTTCGGTTCCCGCCGGGGCGAACGAGGTACACGGAGTCGAGCCCCCGGGTGTCATAGACTACGTCGTTCTCGTACCGCCACTCCTCCAGCGCCGCGGGCGTGGTCTTTTCGCTTCCTGCCGGAAACAGGTGCGCCCCGGTTGTCCCCCACGACGCCCGCGACAGCGTCGGGCAGCTGGGTTCCATCCCGCCACCGAGCCATCGGGCGGTCGGCTGGTACGTACCGTTGGTTGAACCCGGATAGTACAGGTCAACGATACGGCTGAACGGATGGTCGGAAGCCCACTGTTCGTCGACGTGGTCTGCGGTGAACGTCGCGGCTGCGAACTGCGATTCGGTCGCCCCTGTCGGGAACGCTAGCGTGTCGAGATTGACGAACGCGATAGGCATCGTCATGACTGCGGCGACCACGACGACGATTGTCAGAACTGTTGCGAGTCGGTGGCTATGGGCCTTTGGCGACCCAAGTCCGCCGTCCGGTGATGGCGACCGCCGATAGGCAACTGACGCGATGCCGATGCCAGCGAGCACGAACACGGGCAGATGGACGAACGTCTGTCCGCGGAGCGCCGTCCCGTAGTACTCCGGCGTCAGCGAGGCGGTCAACGAGAAGTACACAATAACGATCGGCGCTAGCAGCAGCGCAAGCATGACCGGGCCGACCAGCCGGCGGTCGCGGCTCGCGCGCGGGAGGCCAACGACCGCAAACACCACCGGGATAGCGAAGGCCGCAACAAGCACCAGAAGGCCGGTCGGCGTGGTCTGTGTCCCGGGGAACACGGTCTGTAACGCGTTCGCGCCGAGCGTCAGGAACCAGAGACCGACCGCGCCGCCGACGGTCACCCGCTGCAGGCGAGCGCTCGTCCGCTGGAACCAGACAAGCGTCGCCACCAGCACGACCACCCAGGCCAGGAACAGCCCCGGATACGCGCTGATACGGTCGACGTAGGGAACCACCAGCTGGGACTGCTCCGCGAACCGGTAGTACCCCCACATATACACCCAGAAGCCTGCGACGACGGCGAGGGCAGTAACAGCGTCACGACGCGACGGAATCACAGCGAGGTGGGCGGCTAGCACTCCTGTCAGTACCAGCCCGGCAATAAGCGAACTGAACGTATGCAGGAGCGGGAAAGCAGCGAACAGGACGACCACGACTGCGCCCCAGCGACGCCTGTATCGATCCGTCGTGAGCAACCGATGGACGGCAATCGCAAACAGTGGCAGCAAGAGGAAGGCCAGCGCCTCTTCGTCGGTCTGGCCAGTCCGACGGAGATAGATTCCCTCCACTGCGAGCCCCATCCCGACCACGCCCATCGCCAGCGTCGTCCGGGAGTGACGCCAGCGACTCGACTGTGCGAGGCGTTTGACTAGCGCCATCGCCGTCAGACAGGACGCTGCACCGGTGACCGCGACGACCGGCTGGGCGATGTACAGCGGCCGCTCACCGGTAAGCGAACCGACGACCGTCAGCACAGCAGTAAACACGATGTTGTCCGCGCGGAACCGTGTGAGTGGAAACGTCCCCGTCCGAAGCGTGTCTCTCGCCAGTGCGACGTAGCCGAATCCGTCTAGCGTCGAGGGCAGCGGTGTCCAGTGGAGCGTCGTCAGTCGGGCCGCGGCTGCCACGGCCAGCACAGCCACGATGAGCAGCACTCGTCCCGTCCGGCCGTCACTCATTGGCGGGTCCTACAGCGGGTGGGTGTAAGATAGTTACCGCATTCCGACGGCCCCGTCGTGCTTACCGCCCTCGTCTGAGTTTACATGGGCATCCCTGCATTGTCGGTAGCAACGGCCGCCGACCCGTCGACCCCGACACCAACGAACCACGACTGCCGGGTTGCCACTATCAGATTCAACAGTTCGTACGCGTCACTCGTTTCCGCTGGTGCGCGCTGAAGACAGCAGTTCCAAACAGAATTGTGGACCACAGCAACGAAGGCCAGGGACTGGACGGTCAGCGGTCCCCGTTCGACTTGATCTCGCGGGTGCGGTCCACAGCCGCTTCGGCCCGTGACCGGTCGACTGATGTCGGCGCGAACGCTGCGGTCTCGAAGGTTTCGACCACTGTTTCGAGATCTGCCATCCGGTCCTCTGGAACGCCGTGCTCCTGGCTCCGCTGGAGGAGTTCCCAGTGTGTTGCCCCTTCATCAATCCCGTTTTCTACTGCTAGCACGTCGTGAACGGCGGTGTACGCGACCATCGCTGCGGCGTCGTAGTTCCCGCTGTCCAGATACGATTCGGCGCGGTCCTCGAATGTTGGCGTCGTTTCGTCTGACGACGTCGCCGATGGGTCAGGGTCAGTCATTGACGTGTCACCCGTCTCTGTCGGGACAGGCGAGTCCGTCTCCCGGGATTGGCGGACCCGTGGCACGACAAACCAAGCGGCGACGACAACCGCGAGCGCTACCCCGCCGCCGAAGACGGGCAGCCAGCTGGAGCCGATAACCGCGTTCCCGAAGGCTGCTGCCGGGTTCCCGTCTGAGCCAACCGGTGGGTTGCCGCCGCCAGACCCGGCCGCTAGCGTTGCCGTTGCAGTCGCGTTACCGAGGTTTGTCCTCGGCTCGTCGTACGTGGCGGTAACAGTAACGGACTCGTTGCCCTGCGGATTCTCGAAAACGGTCTGGAACGACCCGTTCCGGTTCGTCTCGACCCGCTGTGTTCCGCCAGCACCGATCTGCAGGCGTACCGGGCGACCCGTCACAGGGTCTCCAGCAACGGTCTGGAGTTGCCCCCTGACGAGAGCCCCGCCATCCGTGCGTGATGCACTCACTGAGAGGTTCGTTCGAGTCTCGACGACGACAACAGGAGTCTCCGACTGGACGCCTGCAATCGCTCGGTCTGCATACGGAACCCGGGCGACGACCTGACGCTCCCCGTCGTTTACCGTCGCCGGGAGTCGGATCGTTTCTGTGACGGTGCCGTTCGGTCCGGTCGTCGTCCGTGCAATGACAGTGTCACCAATAGCAAACTCAACCGGGACCGCATCGACACCGTCCGACGCGACTATCACGGACGCCGTGGCGTTGAGTTGGTCGCCGTATCCCACCACGTCCGGTGCAATGTCGCTCGTCACGTTCGGGGTCACCTGTTGTACGTCAATGGTGAACGTGTCGTTGTCGGACAGGTACACCGAGTCAGCCTCTGGGACATACTCGATCGATATGGATTGCGACCCCAGCCTGGCCGAGCGCGGCCGGTACTGCGTTTCGAACACACCACTCGAATCAGTCTGCACGGTTCGCGTCCGGTTCTCGATCCTGAGTGCGACCGCCTTGTCCGCGATGACTGAACCGTTCTCAGTCTGTATCTGCCCGGAGACCGTTCCGGGGTCACTGAACGATGCGGTCGAATCTATCGGCTGAACCGTGAGTGTCGTTCCGACGAGCGTCTCTTCACGGATAGCCGCCTGCGTCGCCGTGATGTTCGCTGTCGTCTCATTGATCTCGGTCTGTCCAGAAGACAGGTCGACAGATGTGGTGTTCTCGATCCGTTCGAAGTTCTGATTCAGTTCGTCGCCTCTGTCGCTGATGTTCGACGCTGTTCGCTCCATCGCACGCGCAGTGATGCGGGCTTCGCGTTCGTTACCGCGCTCGCGTGCTGTCTGATACGCCGCGTACTGTTGCCGATACCGCTGGACCTCGTTCGTGAGATTCCGCTGGTTCTCGCGCGCAGCCTCGAACTCCCTCGCCGCGGTGTCGTCCGTCTCCGACGACGTGTCTCCGGCGACCTCGACGTACTGCTCTAGACGCGTGTCGTAGTCGTCACCGAGGACCGACCGGGCCTGGTCGTACTGGGCGTTCGACAGCGCAATACTGCTGTTTTCCAGCCGCCCGCCCATTGTCCGAGCTAACCAGGCGGCTGTTTCGTCACTGTACTCACCGTTTGATACCGAATCCGGGTTTTCCTGTTGCGTCTCGTTGTTGTCCGCCGGGGTCTCCACCTGACGGTCCAGAGCCGGCCCCCCGACCTCGGTTCCCATCGCTGCCACCCCACCAGCGCCCGCTGTAAGCCCTAGTATGGTCAAAATAGTAAACACGGCCAACGACTGGCTCCGGAACACACCGAGGTATTCTCCCGGTTTGATAAAATGCGTTCGGTTGGCTTACCGGAGACAGTTGCAATTATGGACTGAGACAGAAAGCGAAGCAATCAGCTATTTTTTTACCGTGCCGATATGACTCACTGCCAATGGCTGAAACCAAGGCGTGGAAACTACTCTTGCCGCGCCAGCTCCGCCACCTCCCGGCCGATCTAGCAGGCGTTGTCGGCGTTGTAATTCTGACGAATCTGGCCGCCCTGCTGCCGGTCGTCTCCGAAACACCGGTCCGTATCATCGCCGGGCTTGTGTTTGTCCTTTTTATCCCCGGCTATGCGTTCATTGCAGCGCTGTTTCCAGAAGCCGGGAGCGGCCCCAGTACTGACAGTGAAACCGTTTCGAACCCGCAAGCGGACGGGATTGACGGGATCGAACGGACTGCACTCTCGTTCGGGCTCAGCATCGCTCTCGTTCCGCTGGTCGGTCTGGTGTTGAATTTCACGCCGTGGGGCATTCGCCTGCTTCCGATTCTCGTCTCGCTCAGTGGACTGACGCTCGTGTTGACCGCTGTCGCGGCTGTCCGACGCTGGGCGTTGCCCGCCGACGAACGGTTCCGCGTTCCGTATCGTGCGTGGCTCAGTGCCGGACGTGAGGAGCTATTTTCGCCGGCCTCGCGGACGGACGCCGCCCTGAACGTGCTGCTAGTCCTGAGCATCCTGCTTGCAGCCGCCAGTGTCGGGTACGCTGTCACGGTGCCGAAGGACGGTGAGCGGTTCAGCGAGTTCTACCTGCTGACGGAGGGCGAAGACGGCGAACTCGTCGCTGACGGCTACCCAACGGAGTTTGAGCGGGGCGAAGGCCGCTCGTTGATCGTCGGTATTGGGAACCAGGAACACGAACAGACGGAGTACACCGTTATCGCCGAGTTACAGCGCGTCGAGCGCGTCGGCAACGAAACGCAAGTCCGGGAGCGGTCTGAGCTACGGCGTTTCCAGCCGACGCTGGGACACAACAAAACCTGGCAGCGCCAGCACGAGGTGGAGCCAGAGATGACTGGGGAGAGACTCCGGCTCCAGTACCTGCTGTACCGTGGCTCACCACCCGAGACCGTGGACCAGACGACCGCGTACCGTGAAGTCCATCTCTGGGTGAACGTTACCGGCTGACCCACGTTCTCGTAGAGGACAGCACGACCCCGGTAAAGCGGGGCTGTCCTGCTGCCTGCGGTTTGAACATCGAATCCGGCGAACAGCTTTTCTTTTCTCGGCCCATTTGTTTCACGGTGTACCCCGCAGGCCACTTCCTCCTCGCAGCCGTCCCGCTGACGGTGTATGCGGTGGCTCGGTGGCGTCGCCTCCCGTCCGGGCCGGTGGTACTGCTCCTGCTTGTCGCGACGCAACTGCCGGATGTAATCGACAAGCCGCTCGCGTGGACATTCGCTATCCTTCCGAGCGGGCGAATGCTGGCCCACTCGCTTGTCGTCTCGCTACCTGTCCTCACCGTCGTTGTACTGCTGGCTGCCCGCCGTGGCTACGGGCAGTACGGAATGGTGTTTTCCGCCGGCTACCTCTCACACATCGCGGGTGACTTCTATCCGATTGTGCGGCTCGGGATGGAGTACTACTTCTTCCCGAACCTGTTCTGGCCGTTGCTGGCGGCAAACCCCGATAGAACGCCGTCGTTTGCGGCGCATTCACCCGACAGCCTGCTCTCGCTTGCTGTCCCTCTAATCGTCTTCGGAGTGGCCGTCAGCTACAGTCTCGTGACGGTGTACCGGAGCGACAAACGGGTCACAGTAGAGATACCACTGCGCTAGCGCTTCGTCCATCGGTCCTTGTAAGCCGAAGTGGCGGTTCGCCAGCGGCAGACTCAAGTTAGCAGCCAGATGTCGCCGCTGCTGTTTCCAGCACTGAACCCAGGGAAAAAGTAAAACGGCTGCCTCAGGCTGGGGCCGCGGATTCGATCGGCGCTTCGCCGCAGTTGACACAGATGTACTCGTCGTCAACGGTGAGCACGACCGGTGAGTTACACTTGATGCACTTGATCTTCGCCGCACGGGATGGCTTTGCGTAGTCCCCCATTGTATGTACCTTACACTGTCATTTTATTTGTAAAATAATATAAAATTACCCCTTTCAGCAACACTGTGTCTGCAACCGTTGGTGACATGATAGTTCAGTTATCCGCAAAACGTAGACTTCGGATAGGTATACAGCGGAAAAGAAGATCGCGTCAGAGAATTACCGAAACCGCTGCGTAAACTGGAGCGGTCGTTAGTCGCGCCGTGCCAGGAACCCGGCGCCTAGCAGTGCTAGCACCGCGACGAGGACGGTGAAACCGGGACCGCTCGAGCTCGTGGTTTCGACCGTCCCCTCCGTTCCGGTTGTGTCCGTATTATCGGGTTGCTGTGCCCCACCACCTGCGGTCGTAGCTGCTTCCGTTGGGTCCGCTCCGCCTCCAGCCTCGGTGTCGGTGTCAGTCGTCGTTTCGTCTGCTGTGTCTTCTTCAGTAGTCTCGTTATCGGAGTCGTCGTTCCCGCTCTCGTCATCGCTATCTCCGCTGTCACTCTCGTTACTTCCGTTGTCGCTTCCGTCGTTATTGTTGTCGTCGCTGTTGTCGCTTCCGTCGTTATTGTTGTCGTCGCTGTTGTCGCTTCCGTCGTTATTGTTGTCGTCGCTGTTGTCGCTTCCGTCGTTATTGTTGTCGTCGCTGGAGTCGCTTCCGTCGTTATTGTTGTCGTCGCTGGAGTCGCTTCCGTCGTTATTGCTATCGTCGCTGTCACTGCCATCATCGCCGCCGTCGTTGTTGCCATCACTCCCGTCGTTGCTGTCACTGCCGTCATCCGAATCTGACAGTTTGACCGTTCCGGTGGTAGAACTAATCTCGTTGGAGTCTTCGCCAACGGCAACGTGCACGTACGTGTACGCCCCGTTCGACCAGGAATCGAGCGTTTCGACATCAACGGTCGTATCGGCGGCATCAGATACTGTTGTCGCCGAGGCTTGCATCATGTCATCACCGGTCGAATCCGGCGATGCTTCAGAGAGCACAAATCCAAACAGGCCAATCAATCCCGCGGACGGCATCGCCCCTACCGTTGTCGAGTCCCCACTCGAAAAGGTGGCGTCATCATCCATCGACGAGACACCGTTGACGCCGTCGAAGGAGTTCTCGACCGTGACCTGATCTTCGGAGAAATTCTCATCAATGTCGCCGGTCACCCGGACGGTGCTCGTTCGCTGTTGCAGCTCGTCCTCGTCGAACAACAACACGGCGTGCGTGACAGCGTCGTCTTCTAGTTCGGTCTCGATATCGAGTGAGACGTTATCCCCTGCGGCGACATCATCGGCAGTCGTCTCGACCGTGGATGGGCTTTCCTGAACTATCGTCTGTTCGACACCGACAACGGTCACGTTGCCATCGGTCGAAACGTTGTTGTCCGAAACGGACAGGCCCTGTCCGTCATCGACAGTGACCAGAATGAAGCCGTAGGCACCGCCCGAGTCAGGTGTGTACGAGGTTTCGAGCACACCGTTGTCATCTATTGAATCGACACCTTCCGCGTCGTCTAACAGTTCGACCGAGTTGGCGTTGGAATCGTTCGTAAAGATACTCGCTAGATCGGTTCTGACGCTTCCTTCGCTAAATCCGGCCGATTCTGGGCCTTCAGAGAGTCTAACAGCAAGCAGTTGTGCCTCGTCGCCAGCTAGTCCAGTGGTTCCAGCCCCCGTAGTTGATTCGAACGTGAGATCCACTGACTCGCCCGTCTCGTGAATCGTATACTCGTCCCTGTTGAGGGGAACGTCACCGGTCTGTGCAGACTCGATGTTAATGTACGTCTCTGGGGCTGCTATCGCTGTCGGGCCGGTAGAAGACGTCCGAAGCGGGAGCAGTGACCGCTCCCACACATCCACGTTTTCCGTCACTGCCGTCGTTTGTCCGTCATCTACTGGCGTTGCCGCCGCCGACGTTACCGACAAGGGAGCCGCTAACACCAGCAGCACTGTAATCGCACAAATTACAGTATGTTTCCCTCTTGGTGTTTTATACATTACTGAATTTTTTCGGAGGGGTGCGGTATAATTCTTATGCAGTGACACTCAGCGCCACACAGTGTCATATAACGGTTGCAAAACACGTCGACACTGTCTTGGGATTTTACAGCGCGAATCCCGAATCGTGTCTTGAGACGACACCCTATTCGCAATGATGAGAACTGTACAGGAGAGCGACGGTTTGCGGCCATTTAATCGACAACGTACCCGTATGTGGAGTAAGCAGGATGAGATATCGCTGTGGGGTCGGTCTGATGCAGTAAAAGTCGATGGTGAAATGTGTGACTTATTCGGTGAACGCGGCCAGTGACGGCCGCCCGATCAGTTATTCTTCCTCGTCTTCGTCGTCATCCGCAGTGTTATTCGGCCCGCCAGCGTTATCCGGTGGACCGCCGCCGTTACCCGGGCTACCACCGTTATCAGGGCCGCCGCCCGGACTTATTGCTACCGTCCCGGTATCAGAGTTGATGGTACCGGACTCGGTACCGACTGCGACGTGGACGTACTGATACGCACCGTTCGGCCAGGAATCCAGCGTCTCAACAGTTACGTTGGCGTCGGAGTCAGCGCTGACGACCGTTGCAGAGGCGTGGATGACCTCGCCGTCGGCATCCGATTCGGCCTCGGAAACCACTGTGCCGAATAGACCCTGTACCCCAATTGCAGGTATCGACTGGTTTGTGGAGAGATTGACACCTGCGATACTGATGTTGTCATCAACTGTCGCAACACCGCTGACGTTGTCAAAGGAATTTTCGACAGTGATCTGGTCCTGACTGAAGCTCTCGTTTAGCTCACCAGACACCGTCACCGTACTCGACTGCTGCTGGAGTTCGCCCTGCTTTACCAGCACAACTGCGTGCGTGACGTTTTCATCTTCTATCTCCGTTGCAACGTCTAGCGTGACGTTGTTTCCGGGATTGACCGGGTTCTGCGTCGGCTCGACGGTCGAAGCGTTGTCCTGCACAACCGCCTGCTCGACACCGACGACGGTCACGTTCCCGTTCACCGACACGTTACCGTCAGATACAGACAGCCCCTCTTCGCCGCTGTCGACAGTCACCAGGGCGAAGGCGTAGACACCGCCTGACTCGGGAGTGTAGGACGCGTTTAGTTCACCCTCGTCACTTATCGCTCCAACGCCCTCTGCATCATCAAGTAGTTCCGACGAGGTGATATTCGAGTTGTTTGCGAGGACGTCTCCGAGTGAGCCCGGGATATCGCTGGTGTTTGCCCCTTCGGTGGTCGGGGCTTCATCCAACTTGACAGCCAGTAGTTGCGCCTCGTCGCCGGCAAGTGCCCTCGTCCCGGCACCGATTCTCGGTTCGAAAGACATGTTTATCGACTCGTTGCGCTCATGGATCGTCGCCGTCCGCTTGTTGAGCGGTAAGTCGCCAGTCGCAGCTGATTCGACGTTGATGAACGTCCGCGGTGCCACTATCGTGGTCGGCCCCTCTGAGGTCGTTCGCAGCGTGAGCGGGGACCGCTCCCACACGTCGACGTTTTCGGTCACCGAGACTGACTGACTCTCGGCAACTGGGGTTGCCCCGACAGTGGACATCACTGATACCGGACCAGCGAGTATCAACGCGACTGCCATCACGAAAATGGCAATCGGTTTTACTATTGGTATTTTTACCATTACTGAAACATTACTGAAGCCTTTGACATATTTCTTGTGCAGCGATACTATTTTGATGCATTTAGAACCCTTCTAAGAGCATTTAGAGTGAAAACTGGGACAGAATTGATTGTTTTCTTAAAATTGTTTGTTTTCTATAAGTATTAGCAAATGAGCTGGTAATTAACCGATGCTAAACTAGTCTGTATACTAATCAGTAACCGCAGTCCGCGTTTAGCGCTGTAATTACGGAACTGGTCTGGGACAGTCCAGTGGAGGGGTGGCTCCATCGGGCAGGCCTCATGGGCTAGTCACTGAGGGTTGCCGGGTACGCGGCGCTGCAATTCCACCTGATTCCCACCGAATGCCCGAACGCATGACATCGACTTGCTTTCGGACGGATTGTAACATGGAAGACGCCCGTCGGAATTCAGTCGGGGCGAGAGCACAGGACCACAGCAAGCTGCATCGCTGAGACACATCTACGGGACATCGGGTCGGAGAATTGCGAGGGAAGATCGCTCCGTGCGAGTCTTCCGGCACCGATCGGCCCGTGTCTTCTCCGCGAGTCACCACCGGGAACGGCGGCGAACCCGCGACCGTGACGATGGCCGCTCACTGTTTGCGAGGGACCGTGTCGGTCCAACAGTGCGAGGGAAGGGATTTGAACTACGGGAGGCGGGCAACCGCCCCGCCTGCTCTCATTCAAACCCTTCCGCGTGCATCCTTCGGCGCCGCGCTGTGCGGCCCCTATACGATGCGAGGGAAGGGATTTGAACCCTTGGACCCCTACGGGAGCGGATCTTGAGTCCGCCGCCGTTTCCTGGCTTGGCTACCCTCGCACGCGTATTGCATTCAGATACATGGTAGTGCGGTATAAATGTCGTACGGAAGCGACTCAGGGCCAGCCGGGCTCACAGCAACTGAACAAACGACACCAGATCGGACTGCTGTCGTGCGCTCAGATGGTGTCTGGGTTTCAGTGGCGATCATAGCTGACAGAACCGGTGGTTTGACCCACCGTGAACCAGTAGCGTAGGCATGGATGACCACACGCGTGACCCGACCGTCAAGGCCCCCGACGGGAACCCATCGGGGTGGCGGACCGACGGCCAGTGGGAACACGAGACGCTCAGACGGGCCGTGGTCCACGGCGTCCGCCTGTACAACTCCGGCGAGTTCCACGAATCACACGACTGTTTCGAGGACGAGTGGTACAACTACGGCCGCGGGAACACGGAGAGCAAGTTTCTCCACGGAATGGTACAGGTCGCCGCCGGCGCGTACAAGCACTTCGATTTCGAGGATGACGACGGGATGCGGTCGCTGTTTCGCACGTCACTGCAGTACTTCCGGGGCGTCCCCAACGACTACTACGGCGTCGACCTGCTAGACGTGCGAACGACAGTAACGAACGCACTGTCGGACCCGTCGGCACTGCACGGCTGGCAGATCCGTCTCGACGGCGAGTACCCGACGTGTCGCCCGGAGGACATCGAGTTCGCGGAGTCGCTCGAACACTGACTGAATCCGGATAATTCTAAAGGCTGGACGCGTTATCACGGGTAGATGCGAATCGAGCAACTGGGAGACGGGGTTCCGGAAGTGGCCGTCGTGGGGAGCATCCACGGCGACGAACCGTGCGGCCGGGACGGCATCGAAGCCGTCCTTGCCGACCCGCCCGCGGTTGAACGCCCTGTCAAATTTATTATCGCGAACGAAGCTGCCCTCGAGGCAAACCAGCGGTATCTCGATACAGACCTCAACCGCTCGTTCCCCGGCGACGCCGACAGTGAGTCCCGCGAGACACGGTTAGCCGCCGCCATCGCGTCTGAACTCCGTGACTGCACCGTGCTTTCGTTACACTCCACGCAGTCCTACGACGGGATGTTCGCCCTCGTCGACGAACTCACACCGGAGATGGAGGACCTCTGTAGCGTCCTTTCCGTAGACGCTGTCGTACAGACGAAAGGCGCAAACGAGGGGCGAATGATCGCGACAGTGGACTCCGTGCTTGAAGTCGAGTGCGGGTATCAGGGCTCCGCGGACGCCGCTGAGAACGCAGCACAGGTCATCCGAGAGTTCCTCGCCGCCACCGGCGTCACCGCTGCGTCGCCACCACAGCGAGAGACGTCACTGCCAGTGTTCCAGCTCGGCGAGCCGATTCCGAAGGCAGCGGCCGACCAGTACGAGGTGTTTGTCAGGAACTTCGAGCCGGTCCCCGAAGGCGACCCGGTAGCAGCGGCCGACGACGAAACTGTCGTCGCAGAGGAACCCTTCCACCCAGTCTTACTCTCAGCCTACGGCTACGAGGACGTGTTCGGCTTTACTGCAGATCGGATCGGGATGCTTGACTGAGACAGATTGCTGACCCGCTGATTTAGACGGCAAACGCCTTTCGGAAGACCGAACAGAACCCGTATTGACTGCCGGGTGTCAGTTGTCAAACGCGTTTACCTCTCAGTTGCCGAGAGTCCATTCAATCACCTGGAAAGGAGCTCAGGCAATCCGATTGTAGAGACTGTCCGGAACAAAATTTCCCAGAACACTGCGAGCCTCGTATATCGATCCGCCTTCGCGGTTTTCTCTGTACCAGAACGGAGGCTTGAGTTTCCTGATCCGCCGCATGTCGCGGTCAGTGAGTTCGAAGTCAAAAACGTCGATGTTCGCTTCTATGTGTTTCGGCGTCGCCGCTTTCGGAATCGTGACAACATTCTCCTGTTGTATCAGCCACCGGATAGATACCTGCGCTGCCGATTTGCCGTACCGATCTCCAATGGAACGCAAGACATCGTCTTCAACAGCTCGCCCCTCCGCAAGCGGACTGTATGCGGTGACTGTGACATCGTTGTCCTGGCAAAATCTGACGAGTTCCTCGTCACCCCAGTAAGGATGGTATTCAATCTGATTAGTCGCAATAGGAGCGTCCGAAAGTCGCATCGCCTGCTTGAGCTCCTTGATAGAAAAGTTACTCACTCCGATCTGATCGACCAGCCCGTCATCGACGAGTGTGTTGAGCGCGTTGAATGTTTCTTCCATATCGGCCAGTGGGTTCCACCAATGGACCAATAACAGATCTAAATACTCCGTTCCCAGCCGTTCAAGACATCCCTTCGCGGCCTCTATCAAGCGTTCATACTCGACCATTTCGGGATATCCCTTGATTTTTGTCGTCAAGAAGATGTCTTCGCGGTCAACGCTGGATTGTTCGATTGCGCGACCGACGGCCGCTTCGTTTTCGTATGCCATCGCAGTGTCGATATGCGTGTAGCCACAATCAAGCGCATTCTTAACCGCGTTGTAGCATTTGTACCCTCCGGTTCGGTAGGTACCGAACCCGAGAGTAGGGACCGTGGTCGTACCATTCTGCTCGGGAGCCATGTCGGCTGACTGCTGTGGTCGCTTCATTTTCCTCAGTTTTATCTGCTACAATCATGCTGGTAGAACGAGGGCTGTATTGGTATGAGCTTTATAATTCAACTGATTCAGATATGGACTGAGGAAGTGAAATAGTAGTGATGTGATGATGGAGATATAATTTACAGCTCTGTGCTACGATTTCATCGGAACCATGCTGAAACGGAGTCCCCGCGATTCGATTGGCTTTACAGAGGAGTTTACTTCGTTTCTGTAGCGTGTGTAGCTGGGAAGAGAGGATAATCTGGGTGGCATAGCAGCCAGACGACTCGTTACACTTGGTACCGAAAAGAGAGCCACGCAACATCAGGCTGAGACCATCGCAAGACTACGAATGATATCCGAGGTCAGACAACCGGTCGCGAATCTCGGTAGAGCCGTGTTCGACGCCGGACTCAAGTGGACGGTCCGATTGAATTGGTATCCGCTCATCGGTATCGAAAACCAGCCACGGTACTTCAATGAGTTCTGGGACACGAAGTTCTCCGGGATGCCCATATTCTCGTACGGGGAACGGCCACAGCCAGTCTGCAACTAGGTTCCCATGATCTGACGTGACCACTGTTTTGCCATCAACAGTGTCAAGCAGTTCTCGAAGATGTGGGAACAGCAGTTTGAGGTTTTCCCGATACGCTTCCCAGACACGTTGTTCTGAGACATCTCCCTGTCTCAGCCGTGCCCAGATTTTCTGTTCATCATTCGCTGAGGTACTAACGTCCGCACCCTTCGCTTTCTCCCGACCTTGCATTCCGGAATCAACCATTTCTCTGCCTGTTGGACCGAGAAATGGATGATGAGGCTGAATAAAATGTGCGAGTATCCGCTTGTTCGGATACGTTTTTCTGGCCGCTTTAACAGCAGCTACCATGTCTTCTGGGGGCACTGTTCCGATGTCCTCATCCCACTCTGTCTCCCACACGTTGATGACAGAATGAAAAACAGTGTCGAGTTCGACGGTACACCACTCGTCAACTGAGTGCATCGGATTGGCGGTTACGTACACTGTGTCGTAATATCTTCCCGCAGAGAAGTGCGCCTCTAGGAAACCGGGTGTACTAGACGCCTGGGATAGCCGCCGTTTCAATTGCCCTTCAAAAGGGTGCAGATCCGCAAACATATCGTATCGGCAGGCATCAAGAAGATAGCAATTATCCCAGTCCTCGGCCATCAAATCAAAGCCACTCGGTGAAACCGTATCGAAATAGTTGCTCACGATACCGTCAAAAATCCCATCATTTGTATATTGATATCGTGAGGCAATCAATTGGTTTGACCTCCAGATATCCGGTATGTACCTCTGCAGTTTGGTCATGGTAGTATACATTTCTACGCATCACTTAGCGATAAGCTGCCTAACTGGTGGTAGAGAGTTTTTACTAGTATTTTGGATAGGTGATTCGGGTATGCTGCTGCGCTTTTTCAAAGGTCAGAATAAGTGTTAGTCGTGATGCCTGACCCTGTCTTGCAGCCAAGTAGAGTTCCCATTGTTTATTTTCCGGATTTTCACAAGTCAGAGGCAGCAACTTGTGATTGTAGGGTTGTGTTCGTATTCCGTGAGAGTGGAGTCTGATTGCCCGCCCCTTGAATCGAGATCAAAGGTAGAATCTGTTCTGCGTATCACCGCACGTGATACTTAGCTCTTCTACGAAGCGATGCCAATGAGTAGTTTCAGCACCCAATGTGACACTAGGATAGAAAATTACCAGCGATTGCTTTCTTGAGCGGTGTCTGCGGTAACACCGAGTACAGTCCAGTTACCCACCTGACTGTATCGCATACAATTCAGCGTATTTCCCTTCACTTTCAACTAGTTCGTCGTGACCGCCACACTCGGAAATCCACCCGTCTTCCATCGTATAGATGCGATCAGCATTCTCGACAGTCGAAAGGCGATGAGCGATAGCGATAATCGCATAATCTCGCTCCATCGCTTCGATTGCCGCCTGCACTTCCTTCTCAAGGTTCGAATCCAGGTCGCTCGTTGCTTCGTCTAGAATTAACAGGTCCGCGTCTTTCAGAATCGCTCGCGCAAGAGCGACGCGCTGTTTCTGCCCACCCGACAAGCGGACACCGTCGTCACCGAGTTGAGAATCAAGTCCGTTCGGGAGGTCCGTGATGAACTGGTCCACCTTCGCGATTTCGCAAGCCCGTTTGATCTCAGCGTCCGTCGCATCCCGATTGCCGACGGTGAGGTTATGTCGAAGCGTGTCGTTGAACATATACGGGTTCTGGCGGACTATCGAGATTCGGTCACGCCACTCGCTGATATCCATTTGGCCGATTGGGTTCCCATTTGCACGTATCTGACCGCTGTCTGGCTCATAGTAGCGAGCCAACAGGGAGACTATTGTCGACTTCCCGGCACCGGACTGTCCAACGAAGGCGACGAACTCGCCTTTCTTGAGTTCGAAATCGACCTCCCGAAGAACGACCTCGTCGTCCGTATATGAGAACGTGACATCGTCGAACTCGACTGTTTCGACCTCTTTCGGGGTCGGTTGCTCTCCGGTGTCCGGTTCTTCCCACTCTTCGAGATCCCGCATGAATGACTGTGTCCGAACCAGATGGGGAAGGTTCTCTTCGACTTTGTAGAACCGCTTGTTAATCCCGCTTGCTTTGGGACCGAGCTGAAACATGAGAAACAAGAACAGGCCGAGTTCACCGAACGAGAGATTGGTGAATGTCAGGGCCACGTAGATAAGTGCGAAGATGAGTACGGAGACGACGAGATTCTGTGACTTCTTGATCGCTGCCCGATTCCGGCGGTTCGCGACTTTCGAACGCGTGTACTCTTCTAGGGCTTCCTCATACTCGTCATAGATTTCTGTTTCGAGATTGAAAACTCGGATGTCTCGAATGCCAATCATGCCGGCCTGAACCACTTGTTGCATCCGCTCGTTTGCCGCTGCAACGCGATCACCCAGATCGTACCCTGAGCCGATGAGATGCCGCAGACCGAGTCCTACGCCACCGATGATAAAAATAGCAAATGCTGTGAGTTGCGGTGAGATCCACGTTGCGAGAGCGAGATAGGCAACAGTGAGTAGTAGCAGATCGAATAGTTTCACGAACCGCTTGATGACTTTCGAGGCTGCTTTCGACTCGGTGACGATCGCGTTCAAGATGTTGTCTGACCCCTTTCGGTCGAGAAATTCCATCTCCGTCTCCAGAGCGCTGTCAAAGAGGTTCTCGCGGATGTGTCGTTCGTAGGAAAGCTGGAGTACATCGCGTAACCACGTGAGGAGAAACGACGATGTATAGCGCAGACAGGTCGCTAACGCCACTCCGCCAATGACGTACTCGATCGTGAACGGAATCCCGAGTGTCTGATAAACGGTAAAGAAAATACCCGCTATGCCATCAGCCTGTGTCACCGGTTCTGATGACTGCATGAGTTCAATGATTGGAATGATAAACGTCAGTCCGACGCCTTCTAATACGGCCGTTACCAGACCGAGCCCGACGATCATCACCGTGAATTTTGGGGCATATCGGGCCGCATAGAGAAGCGCATCAAGTTTCTCCTGCCGTGAAATGGTGTCTGAGTTTCTGCCGGTCATCTGTTCAGTTGTCATCCCCGGGACCGTTGGAACAGATTGTGCCATCTTCGGTTACAGCGGTTCGGCCAGTACACGCCAACGATTGCCATCTGCACATTGATATAGTGAAAAAAGTCGATCTGCTTTCCTTGTTATAAGCTTACTACTGTATTTTCGGCTGTGAGGCAGGACAATTCCACCAGCAACGGTTCTACGTACGGATTAGTATAATTTAACTGACTGTAATGGAGGGTACCCGTTCTTAAGCGGATATTCCAAGGGGGGACTCAAAAAAAAAGAATTTGCGCGCCGTGGTCACGGCGCTTCCTGAGTATCTCTGCGTTTGTACCGAGTGATCGTAGCGGAGAGGTGAGACTCAGCGGCAAAGGGATGACCAGACTTTCAGGATGAGCCGATCGGGGTCCAGTGTCAAACAGCAGCGCTGTAACGTATCATCCAACGCCTGTATACACCTCCTAACAAAAAATATTCACTCAGAATACACTTCACATGGGCAGAAAAATATCGGTGATTATCCCCACTCACTACCGAAATGACCTCCTCCCCACAGCGATCGAGAGTGTGGCCCGACAGGATTACGAACCCGTCGAGTTGATCGTAGTTGATGACTCGGGCGAAGGGTACGCCGAACCGGTGCTTGCAGAGTACGACGAGGTGATAGACAGGCCGATAATAAAAGAGGAGAACGAGGGGTGGCAGGCAGCCTACACGACTGGAATCGAGCAGTCGACCGGCGAGTACATCCAGTTTCTGGACGACGACGACTACCTCTACGAGACGAAACTGAAAAAAACGGCGAACGTTCTCGACCAGAACCCGGAGGTCGGTGTTTCGTACTGCGGCGTAGTCCGTGGTGATGAGGGGGATTTTTACCCAAAACAGGAGGTGTCAGGCCATTTTCTGGAACCAGCGCTCCGGTTCCAGACGTTTCCCATGTGGACAGGCTCGATGTTGATGGAACGAGAAGTACTGTGTGACTGCCTCCCAATGGCTGGGATGGGTGAGGAAGACGACTTGGACATCGAACTGGGCGACACAGACCTCAAAATAGAACTCGCGAAGCGGACGAAAGCCGACTACGTCGACGAGTGTCTGACGTTCTACCGTCAAGAAGGAAACAAGTTATGGACCGGAAAACGGAGATTTAAAAAAATACTACAGAACATTCGTCATCAAAAGGATATATACAATCAGTATCCAGAGATACGTCGAGATCTCCTTGCAGAGTGGTACGAGCGTCAGGGACGGAACTATCTTAACGAACAGATCTGGTCAGCGCAAGCAATACAGTGTTTTATTAAATCAGCCTATTACGAGCGGAAACAAAAGTTTCCGAGGATAATCGAGACGCTGGCCGCGATCCTCGGCCGACCTGGTGTGATGTCAGCGGTGCGCGTGAAGCGAACCCTGCTTGACGGGTAATAAACGGACATCCAACGCCCGAGTCTACTCGCCCGCTGGTTCCAGAAGTCTGCAAAGCGGGGCCATCCAACGTCCAGTTGTGATACAAATGGGTTCGTCGGTGGGACTTGGCGGTGGAACTGAGGCGCGCATCGTGGCGGACTTCCACTTGTGCAGGGCGACGACTAGAACGGTTCGATCCACGCTATGATTTATTCTCCAATAGCCCGTGCTGGAAAATGTATGTCAGAGCAAATCCAGCAGGAACTCGATGTCGACCGGTTTACACTGGGACTCGTCGGGCCGGATCAGGAATGGGCCGGTACGGTTGCCGACGGCGGGACCGTTCGCACCCACACGCCTCCCGCGTGCTGGGGGCCGATGATCACCCCCGAGTTCCGCGGCGGCCATGAGGTGACGCGACCGATCCGGGTCGAGAACGCCGAACCCGGTGACGCGCTCGTCGTCCACATCAAAGACGTCGAGGTGACGAGTGTCGCAACAAGCACGGGCAGCATGGCCGAACGGGAGGACGCCTTCGGGAGTGACCCGTTCGTCGACCATCGATGCCCGGAGTGTGGCACCGAGTGGCCCGACAGCGTCGTCGAGGGCACCGGCGAAGACGCGATTCGCTGTGCGGAGTGTGGGGCCAACGCCTCGTCCTTTGGCTTCGAATTCGGGTACACCGTTGCCTTCGACGAGGACCGCTCGGTGGGCCTCACGGTCGGCCCCGATGGTGCCGCGGACCTCGCGGAGCGCGCTGACGAGGCGACGGCACTGCCCGACCACTCCCGGCAACACCCGATTTTGCTGTACAAGCCCGACGAAATCCCGGGCACGCTCGGGCACCTCCGGCCGTTCATCGGGAACATCGGGACGACGCCGTCGGTCGAGTTTCCCGATTCACACAACGCCGGTGACTTCGGCCAGTTCCTCATCGGAGCCGACCACGACTGGGGCCTCGCCGACGAATCGGCGCTTGCGGCCCGGACGGATGGCCACATGGACTCGAACGATGTCCGCCCCGGCGCGACGCTCATCTGCCCCGTCGAGATAGACGGCGCGGGCCTCTACGTCGGGGACCTGCACGCCAACCAGGGCGACGGCGAACTCTCGCTTCATACGACCGACGTGAGCGGCCGCACCGAACTCGAAGTCAGCGTCATCAAGGACCTCGACATCGACGGGCCGCTTCTGCTTCCAAACGAGTCGGACCTGCCGGATATCGCCAAGCCGTACACGGACGCTGAGCGGGAGGCAGGCAAGGCCCTCGCCGCCGAACACCACGTCGATAACGTCGTTGATGCAGCGCCGCTCCAGATTATCGGGTCCGGCGCGACTATCAACGACGCCACCGAGAACGCGTTCGCACGGGCTGGAACGCTCTTCGGTATGTCAGAGGGTGAAGTCCGGGCACGCTGTACGTTCACCGGCGGCGTCGAAATCGCGCGACTGCCCGGCGTTGTCCAGCTCTCGATGCTCGCGCCGATGGCCCTCCTCGAAGAACAGGGGCTCGCCGGAACCGTCCGCGAACAGTACGACCTGTAGTTGGACGGCGGCCGTTGGCGTTCACCCACCTCGCATCGCCGGAAAGAGTTCGACCGCCGCGCCGGACGGGACCCGCTGGTCATGGGTCGCGTTGTCCCCGTCGACCATCACCCGCACACTCGGTCGGAGTTCGCCGTCCGCATCGACTAACTGTGACTCCGCACGCGGATACGCGTCGACGAAGGCCGTAATCACGGCTCCGACGGTGTCGCCATCGACCGTAATCTCGACTGTTTTCGCTCCTGTCGCCGCCCGGAGCGGCCCGTATACGGTCACGTCCACACTGCACAGTCAGGTCCCAGACCGCAAAAAGATACGTCTCCCGCTTGATGTCGCTGCTGAATGTGAACGGATTCGCCGCCAACACAGTCCGACCAGATCGGATACTCCGTCCCGGTTTGTGCGAATGCTATCGCGATTCGAACTGGAACGGAACGTAGAGTCGCCAGCGGCTATGACAGATGGCAAACAGACAAAAGAGGTTTATAAGCACAGTTGAAACCGAACAACTGCTACGATGCCCTCCAAGCAAGCCGTCAGTAGCCTCGGGAGTCTGCTCGCCGTACTCGGACTCGCCGGGGTCGCAACAGCACAGCCTACAGCCCCGGGTGGGAGTGCGGGCCCGGCCCTCAACGTTGTCCTCCGTTTCGGTGTCGGGTTTGTTATTCTCGCAGTTCTGGGTGCCGCAGCCGCCGCTATCGGCCCGACGTATACGACAAACGCCGTGCGGGAGATTCAGGATGACCCCGGCGACGCAATCGGCTGGGGGATTCTCGTCGGTATTCTGGTCCCCATCGGACTGGTGCTACTCGCACTGACAATTATCGGGGCTCTGGTCTCGATCCCCGGACTACTTCTCATCGGCATCCTCAGTCTCGTCGGTACCGGCATTACCGCCGTCTGGGTCGGGAACTCGGTTATTGGCGATGACGGAACCGTCAGCGCAACAGATGGCGTCGCCGGCGGGCTGTTACTGGCCGTCCCCTTCGCAATTCCAGTCGTCGGCGGCCTCCTCCTCAACCTCATCACGCTCGTCGGCCTCGGTGTCGTCGGACGCGGGCTGTACGAGAACTGGACGGACTAAGCGAGTGTTCGCCGACGGTTGAAGCGGTTTCTCTCGGGTTCAGCTCGCACCGGGACACCCGAGTTCGTGCGGGTCGTCGTACACCGCTGGCGGAATCGAGATGGCGGCTGGGTCACCGTACTCACTGTACTGGACCGTGATCGTGGCGGTTGCAGTCGCTCCACGCTGTGAGATTTGTATTCTGAGTTCCGACTGTACCGGTCGGTTCGTTTCCGGATCAAGCCAGAGTCGCGCCGTCGCGTTCTCAAGTGAGCCGCGGCGTAGCTCCATGTCGCCAGCCTGTCGGCGATCCATGAGTGACCTGATAGTCTCAGTGCTCGGTGACGCCGTGACAAGGACAGTCCGGTTACCGTCAAGCGTCTCATTGCCCCGCCAGTAGACGTTCGAGCGTTCGAAGAGCAGCAGTTGCCGATGGAGCGGCGTCGTGGTCGCCCACGGCTCGGAGCGCGAGACGTTCTCAACGGCGTAGCCACCCCAAGGGTCCTGACAGCCTTGGTATGCTCTGTACCCGTCGATGTAGGATTCGACCGTTTGGTCTTGTGTCCGCGTCGTCGCTTGCATCCGTTTTGCGGAAACGTTTACGGCACCATCGCCGTCGACTCTCACAGTCCGTGATTGCTCACCATCCGACGCTGTCACGTGCATGTCCATTTGGAACCGGTACGCGTCGACGGCGGCGACGGTGCTGTTCGCCTCCTCGACAGCCGTGACGGCTCGTTCGTCGCTCGGTGGCGGGCTATCAGTCATGAATGCACCACACCCGGCAAGGAAGGAAACGAGGCATACGGCGAGGACCAATCGTCGCATACAGTGTTCTCGCTCGCCCGTCCGCCTAAAACATCATGGGTCCGATTCGTGACAGCCCAACAGCTGAAAACAGCGCCCTCGCTACATCATAGGGGAAGCTCCCGGCAGAATGGGGTCACTGCGTCGTCAGTAACTCCACTTTCCCGGTTACGCGCATAGGTTGCAAGCAGGTGGAGACACAAGCACAGAATGCAAGTGATCAGGCCGCTCCGGTTGGAACTGCTGTCTGCCTGGCAATCGTCTCCGGAGAATCGTTATTTCCGCCTGATATGCAGTTCTGGCTCCAGCGTGGTGCCGACACCGCTATCTACTGTCGAGTTGGGCTTGCAGGTCCACGACTAGCACGTACGCCACCAGCGTGAGGACGAGCACCGAAAACCCGGTCCAGAGATGCAGATTCACTGCGCCCTCACCGACCCACTGTGGGACTGGCGAGCGTGCGACGGGCGGCTGGAGCGGCCAGAGCAAATCTGACGACACGTACGGGTTCGGAGGCAGGAGTTGTTGATTATCGGCTACCAGATGTGAGAGGTGGGCGAACGCAAACGCCGTTCCAAGTCGAGTCCGGTCCGTTCGGACTGCGTACGCGACGACGACAATCGACAGCGGAATTGCGAACGGGAGCGAGTGCATAAACACCCGACCGGAGGGGATGAGATGAAGCTCGTACGCTAACGGCTTGTCGATGAGATCTGGGAACTGGCTGCCGAAGAACGTAACCGCGACCAACTGGAGCGACGGGAGGTGTCTGTCCCGGAGGAGTGCGTATACTGCGACAGGGAGGAGGGCGATGATGAAATGCTCGCTCGGGAGGACCATTCTCTGGTTAGTAGTGCTGAGGTCGTGTGCGAGGAAATGCCTTGTGTGGGATCCGCGTTTGCGCGTGCCATTGCGTTCAGATACACAGTCCACACCGCTCGGTTCACAGAGGCGCTGTAAGTGTTCTTTCGGGTTATTGCGTGTGAACCGCCTCGGGGTCAAGCCCCGAGGCACTCGGCCTGCTCCGCCAGTAGACCTGATTTCTGTGCCGCTATCGCTGGGACACAACCCACCGTGTCCAGTGTCTTTGGTAGCAGTTGGTTCGTGTCCGGAACGGTGTCTCTCTTTCGAGGATAATTGCCAGAGCGGCTCCACGGCTGCCGCCGTGGGTGGTCTTTGGGACGGGTCTCGCGAGGATGCACGTGATAGAGCGTGTGATTGTCGCTGTCTGGTTGACGAGAAGCCTGTCCCAGACACACCTCGCACCGAGTGTACTGGCTGTCAGTGTCTGAACGACAGCTGCCAATCTCAGACACACCTCACACCGAGTGAAGATTGGTTTATCCACTGGCTCCGATGAACGTCAGATAACGGGGTGTGAACTGGCAAAAGCCGCGAAGTCGCAAGCAGAATCGAGTATCCGACCAGACTGGTATCTTACAGTAGTCCGCGAGTGGCACCCACAGGCACACACCACGTACCGAGTGTACTGGCCACTGATCGTTGTCGACAGAGACACATTATGAGCTGAGTGGCAATCGTGCACCTTCCGCTAGTCGTTCAGTTTACTGTTGGTAGACGGCATGCCACTAGTGAGAGGGGGACGGGTTCGTGTATCCAGATATCGTCCATCGTAGGCTGTGTACCGTATGGCGTGTAGCCGTGCGTAACCGAGTGTGAGCACTGTGCCGTTACACTCGGTAGGTGGTGTATACTTTCTGGATGCTAAATGTATAAAGCAGTTCGTAATCGCATTGAATTTGGTTTTGAGGGGTTCTTGAAGTTTTCACTCGTTGTCCGGTCGCCACGCTTATGATACAGGGATGATTCTGATAGGGTAGATAATGTCTGGCTCAAATGAGGACGATAATATCTTCAAAACTGGCGGCATATTTGCTAACAGGGAGTTGGTTCGAGTCGGCCACGTCCCTGATCTAGAGCGGGTTGTCGGCAGAGATGACGAAGTCAGCGCTATCGGGCAAGCACTCGGTCCGGCAACGGTCGGCGGCCCACCGGAGAGTACGATCATATACGGCAAGACCGGGACCGGAAAGTCACTCGTTGCGAGGTGTGTGTCTCGTGAGGCTCACTTCGAGGCACAGGCAAACGATATCTCGTTTCAGCAGGCGTACGTCGACTGCTCCGATTATCAGACCGACGCAAAGGCAAGCCGGGAAATGGCACGCAAACTAGTGGCGAGCCTCGACGCAGATATCGACGTCCCGCGTGTCGGAATCGGAGCCGCCGACTACCGTGACATCACCTGGGACCTGCTTGAGGAGTACAACATTAACTCACTGGTCGTGATTCTCGATGAAATCGACAAGCTAGACGACGACGAACTGTTACGCAGCCTCTCTCGGGCTCGCGAGAGCGGGAAGGCGGAGGCGCACGTCGGTGCCATCTGTATCAGCAACAAAATCGAATATCGCGAGCGATTGAGCGAACGCATTGACTCCAGTCTTCAGGAGAACGAACTCGTCTTTGACCCCTACGACGCCGGCCAGTTACGGGCGATTTTGGAAAACCGGACAGACGCCTTCGAACCAGACGTGTTGGAGCCCGACGTGATTCCGAAGGTCGCGGCTCTCTCAGCCAAGGAACACGGGGATGCACGGAAAGCGATCGATACGCTATACGAAGCTGGCCGTCTCGCTGAGAAACAGGGGACGGAGACAGTCACAGTCTCGCACGTCGATGACGCCGTCCAGCAAGCAGAGGTGAACCGCTTCGAGAAACTCGTGCGTGGGACGACGCCGCATGTGAAATACATCCTCCGGGCGCTGGCGCTCCTCACGGTCGACAACCCCGCGCAGGAGGCCTTCCGAACCCATCAGATCTATACGCTCTATCTGGAGGTCGCAAAGCAGGCTGGAGCGGATCCGCTCTCCGAGGATCGCGTGTACCGACTGCTGAAAGAACAGTCGTTTCTCGGGGTAACTGAATCGAATCATACAGGGGGTGGACAGGGTGAAGGGAGCTACCTTGAGCATCGACTGCTTCGGGATCCAGCGGTTGTCATTCAGGCTATAGATGGCTCAGCGACAGGCGGGGACCCATGACGATGTTTCACTCGTTACGAGGTGTGTGGGTCGGCTACAGTATTAAACGCAGACGAGGGACAAAGCGCAGTTCTGGTGTCGCTAGAGCTCAGGTTACCATGATCCGTCAATAGCTCGCTGATACACGGTTTCGGCCTGATCTGCTACCGCATCCCAGTCATATTGCTGCGCGCGTCTGACGGGATCTTCCGATGGCCGTTTACCTCTAAAGTGGCTTCGAGTGTCTCCGTGAGGTGAACGAATCCCTTCACTTCCTCGTAGATTTTCAGGGATTCCGACAGTCGCGGAGTATGGTCTTACGAATTCCGGACAAGTGGTTCATACCACTCTCTGTTTTCTCGATACCACTCAACGAACTTCGAGACACCTTCGCGAATCGTGTGGTCAGCCTCGTACCCAAGGAAGTCGTGTGCCTTTGACGTATCGGCATGCGTGTGCTCGGCATCGGCGTCGTGGCGGTCTTCGTACACTAGTTCTAAATCAGGGGCCAATTGGTCACGAATTTCCTTCGCTAGCGTTTTGATTTCGATATTGTCCGTCGAACCTATGTTAATAGCTTCACCGTCTGCTGCGTCTTCATCAAGTAATGTGACGTTCGCCTCAACAATATCCTCTATATAGGTGAAATCTCGCGTCTGCGTGCCGTCACCATAGATAATTGGTCGCTCACCGTTGATGCACCGGGAGACAAAGTTCGAGATGGCCATGTTTGGACGCATCCGTGGGCCATAGACAGTGAAATATCGCAGTGCAACAGTCGGAAGATCATACACCTCAGCATATGAACAGGCATATCGTTCAGCCGCTAGTTTCGATGCTCCATAGGGCGACACAGGCGTTGTCGGGTGTTGCTCATCGTATGGAAGATATTGTGGAACGCCATATACTGAAGACGAAGACGCCATTACGAACCGTTCGATACCCTCGTGTCGACAGGCATCAAGTAGATTTAACGTGCCATCAACGTTGACTTCATCGTATTTTCGTGGGTTTTGAACACTTGGTCTAACACCTGCCTGTGCAGCCTGGTGGTACACGTAGTCAGTGTCGGTGACCAAATCGGTGACAAAGTCTCTGTCACAGACATCCCCTTCGACAAATTCGTAGTCACCATCAGCCCCTTCAGCAGCCTCACGGCCAATGTCGATATTATGTTGTTTAATATCAAGGTCGTAAAACGGTTCGAGTTTATCTACAACGACGACATCATGACCATCTCGGACAAAGCGTTCAGAGAGGTGTCCACCAATGAATCCTGCCCCTCCGGTGACAAGAATTTGCATTGGTGAGGTACTTGAGAGCTATAAATAAAAACTTCTTGAAATACAGTTGACCATAGGACTATACTCTGATCGCAGTAGCGACATTTGGAAGGAATTTGATCCCTTCGTTCAATATACTGAGGTATCGTTATAGTTCATGTTACCACGACCCGTCTATTGCTCGCTGGTAGACAGTTTCAGCCTGATCAGCTACCGCATCCCAATCGTATTGCTGTGCGCGTGTGACTGGATTTTTCGATGGACGCTCACCGTCTAAAGCATCATCGAGGGTGTCTGTGAGCGAGTCAACGGTGGGATCAACGAGAAAGCCCGCATCATCAAGGACTTCGTCTGCCGCCGAATCTGGGTGGTCAGCAGCAATCACGGTGCAGTCGGCAGCCATCGCCTCGACGAACGTAATTCCGAATCCCTCTCTCGTTGAGGGAGACGCGAATATGTCTGCAGCCCGTATATGGCCGAGAACATCCTCGTACTCTTCGAGAAAGCCTAACATCGAAACGCGGTCGGCGTGTGTCAGTGATTCGCGTTTGGTATCCAGCCGGTCACGCTCCGGGCCATCACCGATGATCCCCAGCGTGACCTCATGCCTGTCGGCGACTGCATCGAAAGCCTCTAGCAGAATGTCAACGTTCTTGTGCTCGATCAGTCGACCCGCAAAGACGATGTCGTAGCCGGTGTCGGGGCGGGGGGCCGTCTGGACCTGCTCGGTGTCGAGTCCGTTAGGAACCACCTCGATATGCTCGCGGGCCGGACCGATGGCAGCGAGGTTGTCCGCTGTGATGCCCGAAACCGCAATCGGATGCTGGGGCGTCCTGGCCGTGAGTTGTTCGACGAGTTTGCCACCCGGAGCGAGCGGGCCAAGGTACTCCTCCCAGTAGTCGCCCCAGACCTCATGCCAGGTCGTGACCACTGGTGTGCTAGTCCCGAGGCTAGCAAGCTTCGTCGAGAGAACTGGAAAATACGGGAAGACGCTAGCGATCGCAAGGTCGTGTTCATCGTTGCTGAGACGTCGACGGAGCGGAGGGAGTGCCCGAGCCGCAAAGTCGATGGCCTCGGTGATGGACCGGCGGTCGTCTTCGTAGAGCTCTGCTTCTGGGGCGACTGCACGGAGGGTCATTCCCTCGTGTGTGGTCTCTGCCGGTCCGTCCCAGAAATGTCGGCCGTAGATGGTGATGTCATGGCCCTCGTCGGCGAGGCGAGTGCCGATTTCGTGGATTCGCTTTTCTGCACCCCCGGTGACGAACGGATATATAACGTTGCTTATAAAACAGATATTCATCACTATGTGAATACTATGTCATCAGAAGATGTCTTGAACACTTCGTTTTAAAAATACTAAGAGTGACAGCAAATATTTCTCCTCACTCGCCGCGCTTTGGAACCGTAGATTAATACATCTACTCCCATTACGGTGCTGTTTAATTAAGATAGAAACCCAGTTTAACAACTTTTGAATTGTTTCTCAGACAGCCATATATCAATTTTCGCACATACAGTCGAGAGATAGTTGTGAAGGCAAGGGAATCTTCCATAACGTGAATAATGTTGCTACAGACTGTTACGTATTCCGAACAAGTGGTTCATACCACTCTCTATTCTCTCGATACCACTCAACGAATTTTGCGACACCTTCGCGAATCGTGTGGTCGGCTTCGTAGCCAAGGAGGTCTTGTGCCTTCGACGTATCCGCATGCGTGTGCTCGGCATCGGCGTCGTGACGGTCTTCATAGACCAATTCTAGGTCAGGAGCCAACTGGTCACGAATTTCCTTCGCTAGCGTTTGAATTTCGATATTGTCCGTCGAACCTATGTTAATAGCTTCACCGTCTGCTGCGTCTTCATCAAGTAGCGTGACGTTTGCCTCGATGATATCCTCTATATACGTGAAGTCTCGCGTCTGCGTGCCGTCGCCATAGATGATTGGCGGCTCACCGTTGATGCACCGAGAGACGAAGTTCGAGATGGCCATGTTTGGGCGCATCCGTGGTCCATAGACAGTGAAATATCGCAGTGCTACAGTCGGCAAATCATACACTTCAGCATATGAACAGGCATATCGTTCAGCCGCTAGTTTCGATGCTCCATAGGGCGACACAGGCGTTGTCGGGTGTTGCTCATCGTATGGAAGATACTGAGGTACGCCATATACTGAAGACGAAGACGCTATTACGAACCGTTCAATACCCTCGTCCCGACAGGCATCAAGTAGATCTAGCGTGCCATCAACGTTGACTTCATCGTATTTTCGGGGATTCTGGACACTTGGTCTAACACCGGCCTGTGCAGCTTGGTGGTAGACGTAGTCAGCATCGGCAACTAGTTCTGCGACGAAGTCGTTGTCACAGACATTGCCTTCGATAAATTCGTAGCTACCGGCAGCATCTTCTGCAGTTTCACGCCCAATGTCATTGTTATGTCGTTTAATATCGAGGTCGTAAAACGATTCGAGGTTATCTACAACGACGACATCGTGGCCATCTCGGACAAAGCGCTCGGCGAGATGTCCGCCAATGAATCCGGATCCACCAGTGACAAGGATTTGCATTAGTCAGAGACTCAAGTGCAGTAAATAAAAAACGCAATGGTACGACCAAAGCTTAGAAGCTATATTTTTGCCGCTGATCTCACCACTCGTCAGCCGCTGCAGCCGTATACGCATCTAGAGCGTCCTCAGCTACTTGATCCCAGTCAAACCGTTGTACACGTTGTCTCGGCCCTATGGCCGGCTCTGCACCGGCAAGAACACGGTCCAGCACATTGGCGACACCGTCGACAGTCGGGTCAGTCAAAAATCCTGCATCACCGATGACCTCGCCAACTGCCGAGTCCGAATGATCAGCGCCGATGACTGTACAGCCCGCTGCCATTGCCTCCACAGCCGTAGTCCCGAAGCCTTCCCGCGTACTCGGTGTTGCGAAGATACTGGCTGTCTGCATCTGTGCCAAGACATCGTCATACTCCTTGAGGAAGCCAGTGAATGTTATCTGCTCAGCTATTGATAGCGCATCAGCTAAGTTTTCGAGTTCCGCACGTTTCGGGCCATCACCGATAATGCCGAGTGTGGTTTCTTTTGCCGCAACCTGGTCGAACGCTCGCAGGAGGATGTCCACGCGCTTGTCCTCGATTAATCGCCCTGCGAAGAAGACATCGAACCCGTCCTCAGCGGGGGATGTGTCTCGAATCCGCTCGTAATCGATCCCGTTCGGAACGGTCCAAATCTGGTTGCGTTCAGGGCCGATGCCACCCAGACGACTCGCGGTGAGTTCTGAGACAGCAATTGGATGCTGTGGGAGGCGAGCAGTGACGTGCTCAACGGCCTTGCCAAACGGTGCTAGATGCCCAAGATAATCGTCCCAGTAGCTTTGCCAGATTTCGTGCCAAGTTGTTACGAGTGGCGTATCAGTACCGAGTGCCGCGATCTTGCTAGCCAAGACTGGAAAGTAGGGAAACACAGATGCGATGACAACATCGTATTCGTCTATGTGTCGTCGCAATGGGATCACCACGTCTTTTGCGAACTCTAGCGCTTCACTGATTGACTGTCTCCCATCGTCATCCGTGTAGAGTTCGCGGTGGGGACACACTGCTCAGAGTGTCATTCCCTCGTGTGTGATCTCTTTCGGCCCATCCCAGAAATGACGTCCATAGACGTTTACGTCGTGGCCGTCGGCAGCAAGTCAACGTCCGATTTCGTGGATCCGCTTTTCGGCACCGCCCGTGACGAAGAGATATATAGCATTACTCACAAAACAGACATTCATATTGTGTTGTAAAATGACTTATTGGGTGGGACATTGAAAAAAACCGCTTCAACGACGAAGAAGTGTGTTATGATGAGAATCACTTAACTAAATAACTCAGCTTTGCACGTTAGCGTCAGCAGTTGAGTGAACGAAGAGGTGGTCGATCTCTTCCATAAGGACATCAATGCCTCGGCCATCGTTGTCCCGAACCCACGAGAGGAGGTTGTAGACGACTTCTTTCAGAGAGTTTTCAAGGTTCGCTCGAAGCGATGACGCTTTCGAGCGAACCGTTCCCAAGGCGCTCGAGTCAGGATCAAGACGGATGAGACTGTAGGCGGCCATGAGAAGGTGCCAGTGCCGACTGGCACCTTCGTCTGTCTGCATCTCGCAGTCTCCCAAGCCGAGATCCTGCTTCGAGTCCTCGAAGAACGTCTCGATGCGCCACCGCATCCGTAGGAGCGAATCACGTGCTCGGTCGGTGCGTCGATTTTGTTCGTGGCGAGGTACTTGACCGGATTCTCTTCGTCTTCATCGGTTTCCTTCTCGGCGTTAACTAACTTCACGTCTCCCAGTTGGGAGACGGGAAGCTTCTTCATCCAGATATGGTATGTGTCGTCCTCAATATCGCGCTCAACCGTGTCGATGCGCTTTGCCAGCGCATCGACGCGGAGTTTTTCGCCCGCGTAGGTCACTTGTCGATTGCTGCGGAGCGGGCCGATCCAGTCCTTGCCGTAAGATTCGATTTGTTTAGGAAGGTCAGAATCGTGAGCGAACCACGAGTCGAAGAGGTAGGTGTGCCTGCGGACACCTACCTCTTCTTCGAGTTCCGTAACAATCTCTCTGGCCAGATCGTATTTCGTGTCGTGGCCGTCGTCCTCGTCATCTTGCTGTTCGTAGAGGCGGAAAGTGAGTGGATAAGCTGTTTTGTCGTCAGCGTAAAAGGCGTAGATGAGGTCTTGGCCCAGATAGTGTCATTTTCGGCGTGATCGTAGAGCCGACCGACGCCGGGGACTTCGTCCCCGGCTTTCTCGGTGATCGTGTCGTCAAGGATAATGTAGCCATCCTTCGACCAGCGCGTTTCACCGTGTTTCTGAAGTTCTTCGAGACGTTCGTGATTGAACTGCTGTTCGTCCCAGTCGTACTCGGTGAGGAACTTGTTGAGAGTTCGTTTTCCGCTGGCTGGAATAACTTCACGTGCGATACCCGCCACGGTCTTGTTGCTGCCGCAACAAGACCGTGGCGTAGGTTTTCGAATGACGGCGTTGTGCCGGTGACAGCGAGTCAGATTCATTGAACGCATGCGTGCACGACAAGAAATCCGTAATCGGCATCATCCGTTTTTGCTACCGCCTACGTCACGCTCCTACTTCAACGTGCAAAGCTGAGTAAATAAATGAGAGAGGATGTTCTCTCACTCTTAAATCAGAGAGCAACAATAACGAACTCCTGTAACCTATCAGTTCTTTCTATCTCCGAGAATATTCAAATCAGGATAAGAGGTAGGTAGAGTCACACTCCAATGTCACATGACTGCCGGCCGTATAAAACCATTGAAGATGGTAGCCTATACGAGTCCGTCGACGACCCACGATAGTGAGACCGAATTTTTAGCGCGGGTTGTACGACTCTTTAAGCGTAGTTTCTACCGTCTTCGGAAGAATAAAATCACCACAGGGAAAATGATATTTCATATGACTGATTCCCCGCAAAACGTCATTCTGCTTTCTGCAGATGCGCTCCGTGCAGACCATCTCTCCTGTTATGGGTATCATCGGGAGACATCACCTGTTCTTGACGAGTTCGCAGAGGAGTCCATTCGCTTCGAGAACGCGTACAGTGCTAGTTCGCACACGCGAGAGGCAGTGCCAGCGTTGTTAACCGGGAAGTACCCCGATGTGGCTGTCGATTCGAAGTACCAACTCGCCACAGAGACGATTGCATCAACCCTCTCTCAAGAAGGCTATGCGACAGCGGGCTTTCATTCAAATCCGTTTGTCTCGCGTGCCTACGGTTTTGACGAAGGATTCGACCACTTTGATGATGATCTTCACCTAGGGCAGAATAAGCTAGTCGCTTTGGCACAACGAGCCCTTGATAAACTGCGAAACCGTCACTATGCACGCGCTACAGAGATTAACGAACGATCTCTAAAGTGGGTCGATTCATTAGATGAAGAACCGTTTTTCCTATGGAATCACTACATGGACACTCACGGGCCCTATGAACCTCCGAGTGAATATGCAAAACTGTACACCGACCAGGACCTGTCGGGGCGAGATGCACAATC
Source organism: Haloarcula sp. R1-2 (assembly GCF_011627385.1). Taxonomy (NCBI): domain Archaea; kingdom Methanobacteriati; phylum Methanobacteriota; class Halobacteria; order Halobacteriales; family Haloarculaceae; genus Haloarcula; species Haloarcula sp. R1-2. Next base: position 167,054 of record NZ_JAANTG010000001.1, on the reverse strand, counting down.
ACTATACAAAAGGGCAATTGATGATCCACACTCAATTACTAATAAAGAAAAACAACTACTGATTGATTTATATGATGGGGAGATCCGGTACAATGATTATCATTTGGGTGAATTCTTCGATGCACTCAGGGAACGAGATCTATTCGCAGATTCATTAATTATTGTCACAGCTGATCATGGTGACGCCTTCGGCGAACATGGCTATTACGAACACCCGCGGTATCTCCATGAAGAAATCACGAAAGTACCGTTGTTTGTTAGGGTCCCAAGTGGTCGGAATGATGTAGTGGAAACTCCGGCAAGCACGCTAGACATTGCATCAACTTTAGATAATGTTATTAAACACGATATGGTAAATAATGGCACTTCGTTACTAAAACTTTCTTCAAGTGAACGTACTGTGTTTCAACAAGTTCGTGGTAGTAAGAATGAAAACATACGCCGTTATGCAATTCGTTCCTCGGATAGTGCTTGTTTTTGCGAAGAAGACTTAAACGATGAATCTAAAGATTTCTCCCAGTGTGAAAATTCTTCTATGAAATTGGAGTTGGAAGAATTTGTAGAGAACCGGAATTCAAACTCCAAATCGAATGAAGAGGCTTCTAATAAAGATGACATGAGTCAGATAGAAAATAGATTAAGAGCATTGGGATACAAAGAATGAATAGTTATATTCTTAATAGAATAGATGGAAATGTAATGATTGTAGGGGGCTATGGGGTTGGAAATATAGGAGATGAAGCAATACTTAGTGGGCTATTGAAAAATGCATCCGCAAATATTAGTAAAATAACTGTTGTAACTCATGATGTTAAGGAGACAAGAAGATTACATTCCGATGAAACCCCAAAAAGAACTAAACTGAAAGCGGTTAGTCCATCAAAAATACAGCTGATTAGAGAATTGGTTAAAAATGATCATTTTCTTTTCGGAGGCGGAGGGCTATTTTCACACTATATGGGACCATATGCAAAAAAAATACCCCATTATGCAACGGCTGCAAAAGCACTAGGTAAGTCTGTTCATTGGACAGCAATTGGTGTTTATTCTTCTACACCAACTATGACAAAAAAAGGACTAAAATTCTCTATGAAAAATTCAGATAATGTCTCGGTCCGTGATCCAGTCAGTAAGGATGTACTAAATAATATAGGGGTCAGCCCAGTAAAGCTTGTGGATGATCCGGCAACCAAATTAGAACCTAAGGGTGAATTAGGGAGTAAGTCTTTATATGAACAAGGAATAGATACCAATGAACCAATATTTGCAATAGCGGCTCGTAAAGTAAAAAATGCCCGCTTGAATCAACAGCTATTTCATTCATATATTCATGCTGGTAGAGAACTCAAAGATCGTGGATTCAACGTTGTTCTTATGCCATTTTGTAAACATTCATATGAGCCTACTGGGATGGATCATAGAACGTGCGAAGCTGTATCGGAAGAATTAGGAAAAATTCCTATCGTCTCATATAATCACCCAAAAGAAGCTCTTAGTATAGTTTCCCAGTTTGATGGTATACTAACTACAAGACTACATTCTATGATCTTTGCGAACATTAGTGCAACACCATTTGTTGCCATTGAATATGCGGATAAAGTTTCATCTCTTTTAGATTCTTATGGAAAATCATCACAGGGAATTCCTCTTGATGAAGTAAATGAGAGAATAGTCATGGATAAAATACAATCTGAGATACTGGAATTAAATGACTTCTGACTCTACCGCAGTCGGCAAAGCAGGTATACTAGTACTGTTGGGAACCGCTCTGGGGATGTTATCATCATTTATATTCCGTATAACCTTATCAAATAACATTTCTAAATCCGCTTTCGGAACCGTAATATTATTCCTTTCTTTAATTAATATAATAGCTATTCCTACAGTATTCGGCTTACGGGAGGGCATTGTCAAGTATCTATCGAACTCTGATTTGGCTTCTAAAGAAAGAGATTCAATTATTACATTTTCATTAGTAATTGTAACCACTTCTAGTCTAATAGTAGCTCTTATAGGTATTGTGTTTGCAGACAACATTTCTGTTTGGCTATTTGACAACACCGACACAACTATTGTTTATATCCTATTAGCTTCTTTACCGATATATGGATTGAACAAATTGTTCAAGGGGATATTAAGAGGGTTTATGTCTTCAAAGAATTTCATAAAACATTCAAAGATCGTAGAGCCTCTATCGCTTCTGACAATAGCTATACCTCTCTCTTATCTATCAAGTAAAACTGACTGGATAGTTTTGGGTGTTTTTTTCTCATACGTCATTACACTGATGTATGGCATTTTTATCACAATAAGGTCAGGTTGGTCTCCGGGTTTGAACATAGATTTCAATTATGGATTGTTAAGTTTTAGTTTTCCATTAATGATCTCATCATCTGTATTTATTTTGTTATCTCAGTTTGACAAAGTCGCTATTGGATATTATATGAGTTCTGAATTTATCGGTATCTACGAAGTGGCTGTAACTATAGCGATGTTACTTGGCTTGTTCCGTACTGGTTTCGGGTTTTTACTCTATCCAAAAATCACAGAGTTAATCTCGATAGGAAACGAAAAGAAAATATCCAAAATATACAATAACTCTACTAAGTGGATACTTGCTTTAACTACACCTGCTTTCGTAGCTATTTGTATCCGACCTCATTTTCTGATTAGAGCGTTTGGAGAACACTATTCGGTGGGTACTATTAGGGAATTGTTGATAATCCTTGGTTTTGGGCTGTTTATAAATGCTGTTGTTGGACCAAATGGTGAAGCTCTCTTGGGATTTGGTAAATCTAAGACCATAATGGTCTATAACATAATCTCTGTCGTAATAAATTTATTTTTAAACGTTATTTTAATTCCGATATATGGGCTTCAAGGAGCTGCATTTGCATCAATGGTAGGATATCTTAGCATGAATATATTGAAATCTGGGGATTTACTTTTAAATCATGAGATCAAAATATTATCTATCAAATCTATCATAATGGGTTTATCTGGAGCGGTAATTACTATTTATATTTCAAATTTTGTCCCAGTATATAACGAATTATACTTTAACATATCCAGTGCGGTATTGTTATATATTGTATGCTTTATTACTGAAATAGTTATTTTATGGGCACAAGGTGGAATCACATCAGATGACGTGGAACTCATTAATAGCACTGTATCAGATATTATAAATGCAGTTGGAGTATTCAAATTTATATAGGTTAAACACGATGTCAATTTTGTGCAAATACTACTACTCAGAACTTGGACTACAAATATAGGGAATGGTTTTATCGATAAAGGTGCCCGTTCACTGATTGACCAAGCGGCATCTGATTCAGATGAAATAATAGAGGTTAGTGGATTCCCTAACTTAGTCGCAGATCATAAATCCTTAGGAGAACTTTCAGGTTTAGAGGGGGCATTAGGGGCTGTAGGTTCTTATGCTGCAAAGATTTGTAGAAAACAGTCAGACTATACGAAGCGAATTATTAACATTTCAGAATTCACAGATCCTGATATAGCTATCCTCCCTGGTTGTGTACTTTACAGACACGGTATAGGAACCTATCTTCCTGTGCTGAAACGTTTACGTGAAAGGGGTGTGCCAATAATTCTTTTGGGAGCTGGTGGAGGGGATTACAAAGAAGAGACAATAAATAACACCAAAGAATTACTAAAAGATGTCGAAATCAAAGGATTAATAACGAGAGACGAGAAGGCATATGGATTTTATTCAGATATTGCTGAGCATTCATACAATGGTATAGATTGTGCCTTTTTTATTAACGAATTGTATAACCCCCCGAAGGCTAACACAACATTCGACATGGCGACCTTTGATAGTATCGACGAGCCACAAATTGGTGATGGGAGACGGATTATCCGAGCAGATCATAATCCCTTCGAACAACCACATAGAGGCTTATTGAAAAAATTGAAATTTAAGATGGATAGAAGTGTCTTTTATAACAAAGAGGACATATTTGTTTCGGACAATATAGGGGATTATTTATTCTTGTATAAAAATGCAACACATACACACAGTGATCGAATCCATGCCTGCGTACCTGCCTTGGCATATGGTGGGAAAGCAAAATTCTATTATGATACGCCCCGGGCGGCGCTCTTCGATCGTGTCCTAAGTGATGACATCCAGAAGAGTTTAGTCAGTCTGAATAAAAAAACGATACGAGAAGAAAAGGACCGTCAAATATCAGAATTAAAAGAGTTAATATCGAGCTAGAGATAATATGGATTACAGGAAGCAACAGAAAACATCTGTTATACTGTTTATCTCTCTATCAACTCTATTCTTTTATACAACCTTAATAGATCCCACATATAATCACATAATTCCGTATCTTATTCTATCTTTTATATTTATATGTGCAATGGTTATAACCAACATTTCCAAAAGTAAGAAACTTGTAGCTTCTATTTTAATATATCTGACACTCATTCCAGCATTAGTGGTCATCGACCCAGTAGAGACAGGGCTCTTTGGATATGATCCTTACATCAGGACAATACCAGAACTACATCGATTCATTGAGTTTACCAACCTGAATGAGTTCATGAATGATGGTGCAGCATGGCCGCTTTTCTATTCACTAAATACAGTAGTATTGGAAATAACAAACATAAAACTTCGAACTACAGCCAAATATATACCCTTATTATCGGTCACTCTTCCACTCTTGTACTACTTATTTGTTGGAAGATTATATGATTGGGCGATCGCTGGGTTTTCTGCCGTTGGGTTTGCATCAGTACGGACATTGCTAATGTTCGAAACAAAATTTGTCGACGAATTATTGGCAGTTATACTCTTGTTTGTATTATTTCTATTATATTCAGTGAAAATAAAAGGCAGGATCCAGAGAACTGCACCTGTTATCATTACAATTTCTATTTTATTAGCACATCACTTTACTACGGTTATCTTAACACTTTTTCTTTTAATTGTCCTATTTGTATGTATTTACAATAAATTTGACAGTCATACTAGGGTCCGAAAATTAAAGAGTGGTAATGCAACTCTGTTCCTGATATTGGTTGGTCTCAGCACGCTATTTTTATACTTTGCTCAAGACTACGTGCTCAGGTTTAGTATAAGATTGATCTCAGTTTTAAGTGGGCAGACTACAGCTACCACACCTTCAGGAGGTGTTAGTGGACTACAACAAACTGAAGGGTTATCTATACTGTCTATCATATCAAGGTCTTCAATATTCATATTGTTTATATTCGCATTAATCCATATTTATCTATTTATTTCAAATCGAGTAAATCCAGATTACGAGTTAACAATGATATTCTTTTCTGGAATCCTATCCACATTATATGTGGGATTTATAGTATTAGGAGCATTTATCCCCGTCCACCCAATCCGACTATTGATTTTCTTATGTGCGACAATCCTTCCCCCAGCAGTTTATACGATCCTATATGTCTCAAATATACTCAATAAGGAACACGCCAGGATTGGAATATCTTATTTACTAATATTCTTATTTGTCTTGTCACAAATTACGGCAATCCCTCCTCATGTTATCCAGTCGGATATTGATCAGACTGTGGTCGGACAAGGGCATTATTCTACTTCTCAGTTCAAGGCAAGCCAATGGTCTAATAACTATCACAATGGGGTAATTGCTGGATATGAGTGGGGTCTCTGGGCGTCTGAAGGGAATGAATTTGTCGAAAAGAAATTTGCAGACAATAATTGTGCTTCAGCTAAAATTGTATCGAGAAGTGATACATCAAGTAATAGAATGTCAATGTATTCGACTGTATATACCACTGGGGATTTAACTTTGATTGAATGTAAACCCTTATTTACTGAAAATTAAATTGTATCTATTAAGAGCACTTTTGTATGAAAAGTTTTCATCCACATAACTCCTAGCTCGCTTTGATACCTGTTCAAGATCATCTCTTTCAACATGCGATTTCACGACCGCAGACAAATTATCCAATTTGTCAGGTTTCATTAAAAATCCATTTTTTCCATCAGTAATTACGTCAGGTATTGCGCTTATAGAAGTAGCCAAACTGGGGGTTCCACATGCCATGGCCTCCAGTAAGACATTTGGCAATCCCTCTGAAGAAGACGGGAGGACAAATAATCTACATGAATTATAGAATCTACGCAGATCTGAGTCATTTATAAATCCTGAATATTTTATGTTTTCATGTTTTCTAGATAAATTTTCAACAGAATTACTCAATTCCCCAGTTCCACCGAATACAATATTTATAGATGGATTTTTTTCTGCGATTTGATCAGCAGCCTTAATTAACTTATGAACATTTTTCCTTTTATTGAGGCTCCCTAAATACCCGATATCATTCTCTCGTTCTGATATTTGTTCTGTTTTATAAAATGATTCCAAGTCCACATAGACACTACCAACTTTAGATTTCGGGCGTAAATGACCTAAATCCCAATGGTTTAACACACCAAGCGATTCAACAATTAGCTCATCGCCAATCCTCATATTTAATCTAGATATTTGAGGTAAGATACTCACATTAGGTTGTTGAGCGACAAAAAGTTTTGTTTCGACATTCAGGATTTTCCCCAATATCACTGGAGGCAAATAAGATGGTGATCTAAGAACAACTGAATCTATCGACTTTCTATTATTCATTAATACTTTTGACGCGAATGTTTGGTATTCTAAATATTGAGAGGCCTTATTCCAGAAAGAATTTTTAATATCTAAACTATAACGTATCCATTCTACATTCTCCTTATTAGGAGGTTGATCGCCACTGATTACGATAAGATTATCTGAAACAGAAGAAATTAATTTAACAAATTTCTTTAAGAATTCTTTAGAACTTTTGCTGCTATATGGATCACCGATTAATAATACAGATGGTTGAGCCATACTATTATCATAACCAGAGATATATTAATTTCTATTGGTTGAGGAGGTATTATCGATCTTCATAAAGGCTGGTTAGTGATTCATAATTGTTTTTCATATTGAACCGACTTTTGGCCTCCTGACTTTCAACGACTTGATCTTCTAATTTTAGAAGGGCATCCTCAAAGCCGTCGGTATTCGAAGGCTCAATCACGGCACATCCAGACAAGTCACTAAATGGTTCCCGAATGCCAGGTCTATTAGAAACAATGCATCTTGTATTCAAAATCAGAGCTTCTTGAATGATTCTTGGTGCTCCTTCATCACTGTATGTTGAAAGAAGACTAACATAATCACATGCTTTTATTATCGGTGGAATTTGCTCATGTGGTAGGAATTCGTCAATATACAATATATTGCTTTCATTTCTCTCTACCTCTTTAATTTCTCTGTGTATGTCTTGTCCAGCTGGGCTATTCGGTTCCCCTACAATAACTAAGCTGAATTCAATATCAGACTCTTTCTGATGAGTTATAAGATTATGTATACCTTTGCCTTCGGATATTCTTCCCGCATAGAGTAGAGTTTTTTCATTATATATTTTCCTTATGTCTCCAGCACTCAAGTACTCCTTTAAGAAGGACAGATTAGAAGTGGGATTGTTGAATAACTCCATATCTACACCGGTCGGTATAACTTCAGTTTCTGGGAGATTAATACCACAATTTTTCTCCAGATAATTTATACCAGAGTCAGACTTGAAATGAACTATATTTGCATAAGGCAATATATATCTATAGTAAATAATAATTGTGGCTTGGATTACATGCAGTTTATATTTGAAGGTGTTTTGTGAATTCTCTAAATATTCAGGAGTTATTTGTTTTGGTAGCCCCCTCATCGATACTATGGAATTCACATCCATTATGTTTGAGATTAACACAGCACAAAGTGGGCCCCCATAATAGTCGATAGAATGGATAATATCAAATTTTTCACCTCTGGCAAAATAATGATATATAATTAGAAGGACACAAGAAATCATGTAGAATGGTATTAAATATGTCCGGCGGTTAGTTCCCAAATTCACTATTGTCACATTCTCAGGTATATTAAATTCTATTTTTTCATCTGTAGCACGATATAGGGTGAGCTTTTCAACATTGCTCGAAAAATACTTTATTCTTTTTTCCCATATTGAAGACCATCTTCCAAATGACACCAAGGCCAAATTTGTACACATTGAATCAAAATAAGATATACACTTATTACTCTGTTTCGAAATGATTGGTTGTACGCTCATCCGTAGCACATTGTTGATTTCACAACGTTGCTCGAACAGCGTGTTTGAGAGCGTCTCGGCCGGGTTTCCGAAACAGCTCTTGGCGTAGTTGAAACGCTCTGAGATACTGTGTTAGCTTGTCCTTGGAGATACCTCGGTGGGGCGAGAGCCACCGTCGCACCCGCGACGCGTGGCTCTCGCAGGTGTTGACGTGCACCTCGTCGTCAGCGTATTCGCCGTCGCCGTGGACGACGTATTCGCGGTCGAATGCGTCGTCGTCTTCGAGCGGTTCGTACGCTCGAAAGCCGTCGGTATAGACAGTGAGTGACTCCTGCTGGCGGTCGGCCAGCAGGAGTCGAATCGTCGATTCGTCTGCGGCTTTCGCTGGAATCACGTACCGCTGTCCGGTGCCACGGTCGGCGATGATGAAGATTGGTGGCTTGTCGCTGCTATACGATCCACATCCGCGACATTGAGGTGACGAGTATGGCGACGAGCACGGGGTCGATGGCCGAGCGCGACGTAGCCAGATTCCGTCGTCGAGGAGACTGGTGAGGACGTCATCCGGTGTGCCGAGTGCGGTGCAAACGCCTCCTCGTTTGGCTTCGAGTACGGCTACACCGTCGCCTTCGACCACGAGAACGCCGTTGGGCTAACACTTGACAAGGACGGCGCACACGAGTTAGCGACAGACGCCGAGGAGGTGATGGACATCCCCGAGAACGCACGGCAACATCCGATCTTGCTGTACGAACCCGACGGGATGCCCGGGACGCTCGGCCGACTGCGGCCGTTCATCGGCAACATCGGGACGACGCCGCCGGTCACGATGCCGGATTCACACAACGCGGGGGACTTTGGACAGAGCCTCATCGGTGCCGACCACGACTACGGCGTCGAAACCGAGGCCGACCTAGAACAGCGGACTGATGGGCATATGGACATTCCGGAGGTCCGTGAGGGCGCGACACTGATCTGTCCCGTCGCCATAGACGGCGGCGGCGTTTACGTCGGCGATCTCCACGCGAACCAAGGTGACGGGGAGCTCTCGTTGCACACGACCGACGTGAGCGGGACCGTCACGATGGATGTCGAGGTCATCGAGGGACTCAAACTCGATGGTCCCATCCTGCTGCCCAACGAGGAAGATCTTCCGTTCATCAGCCAGCCCTACAGCGACGAAGAGCTAGAGGCCGGCCGCAACCCCGGTGCAGAGCACGCCGTCGACGTGCAGGAAAACATGGCACCGATCCAGGTGGTCGGCTCAGGTGCGACAGTCAACGACGCCACGCAGAACGCCTTCGACCGGGCGACGACGCTGCTGGACCTAAGCGAGGGCGAGGTCCGGGCGCGCTGTACCTTTACCAGCGGCGTCCAGATCGGTCGGCTCCCCGGTGTCGTCCAATTCGATATGCTCTCCCCGCTTGATATATTAGAGGATCGCGGCCTCGGCGATGCCGTCCAAACGCAGTAAGGGCCATAAGATGGGGTAGTTGCTCTATTCTCCGGGCGCTTCCAGCTCCACTAGCGTCAAATCACGATCTAGCATACAGTAGTCATGCGGCGGGTCACCAACAATCTCGGATATCCGATATTCCTCATCAAACTCAGCCCCAGCAGGCTCACAGTAGGGGTGGCTGGGACATTCGGTGTGCGGACAGGGGCCCGGCAGCGACGCCTTACTCCCAGCGTACGCACCCTTCGAGGGGACATTGGCCTGAATCGGTGCGGGCTCAACCTCGACGGCCCGAACGCCGTCTTGATGCACGGCACAGTCTAGCGTTTGCCCGCTCTGGCGGACGTTGGTGATCCGGTAGCGGTTCCCGGTCGTCAGATTGAGGCATTGGTCGCGGTAGGGACAGCCCTCACAGCCGCTGGCTTCGCCGCGGTAGACGAACTCCGCGCCGACCTCGGCGAGGCGCGTCCCGACGAGCGTGACAGTGGTCATACCGGGCTATAGAACGCCGCCACGGTAAAGCATCATGTCCGCCCGGTCAGGTCGTCCAGTTTATCCAGATACGCCTCGCGGGGCACCTGATACAGCGAGCGGTAGTCCAGTTCGCCGTCGGCGAACCGAGTAGCGAGTGCGACAGCGCCCTCAACGGCAGCGTCGCGGCCCTCGTAGGAATCGGCGTCGCGCTCGACTTCGGGCTCAAGATAAAAGGTGACGTACCAGCTTTCTCCGGTCCGGTCAGCGCCGGGGCGGCGGGTCCGTTTCCCGCGCGTGAGGTAAATAGTCGGCAGGCACGGTGCCGGGAACTGCTCCGAGTCGAATACGTCCGGGCGGTACGCGAGGATGAGCTTCTCGTCGGTCTCGTTCCACACCGTCCAGTCATCGGGGAGGCCCGACAGGTCCATACAGCCGAATCGGTGTGGACGGGCAAGAATCCGCTGGTCCGTCCCAGGCCCAGATACCGGCACTCGGTTGCACGACGGCAACAGCGATGCGCTGAGTTGCGCTGCCGTGTGTCCCGTTCTCGTTCGTCAATCAATCCGGCAACAGATTCACATCAATCCAGCGCTAAACACTGGCCGACCCACCAGAGAGAACAGTTGACAACCGACACAGTATATAAACCAATGCCAAAATAATGAGACATGGTAACATGGGTGTGCCCCGCCATCCCCGCATTCGGACGACTATCGGACCGGAATTTATCGGCGGTATGCACATGAGAGGGCAAAGTTCTTATATGAACAGAACTCGTACGGTAAATAGTATCGGAAACAGTTCGACACTGCTTCCCGTTACCACACCAGGTCGGAACAGTCCCCGTGTTCCGTCCGGCAGGTCAGCCATGGAAGGGCACACGCGTCACCCCGCAGTGAAGGGTGAACCAGCGGCTGTTTGCGGTCACATCTGCAGCGGACAGCACCGACACCGAGGAGCGACACAGCCCCGAGACCAGCCCGCGACAGTCGGTGGTCGCCTGCAGCCACGACGAACTACTGAGATAGCATGAGCAAGAACAACGAGACACTCGAAGCGCTGAGCAAGGAGTACCGTGACACGATACCGGCGGACCTCCGGAAGACGAACACGTTCGACTGGTATCTGCAACAGTTGTACGACGAGCCGGAGATCGCCCGCAACGCCCACCAGCGCGTGGCGGATATGTTCGACTACTACGGCAAAAGCTATGACGAGGAGGCCGGCGTGGTCGAATACGAACTGGCGAGTGAGGACCCGCTCCACGACGGTGAGAACACCTTCTACGGACGGGTCATCCACGAGGCGATGCACGAGTTCGTCAACAAGGTCAAATCCGGCGCTCGCGGGCTCGGCCCCGAGAAGCGTATCAAGCTTCTGCTGGGGCCGGTCGGGTCGGGCAAGTCCGACTTCGACCGGCAGGTCCGGCGCTACTTCGAGGACTACACCAGCCGGGACGAGGGCCGGATGTACACGTTCCGCTGGACGAACCTCTGTGATGTCATCCACGACCAGGACCCCGCCGACGACGTGGTCCGGTCGCCGATGAATCAGGACCCGCTCGTGCTTCTCCCACAGGCACAGCGGGACAAGGTCATCGAAGACATCAACGCGGAACTCGATGCCCCCTACACTATCCGAAACGAGCAGTCGCTGGACCCCGCCTCGGAGTTCTACATGGACCGCCTGCTGGCCGAATACGACGACGACCTCCAGGCCGTCCTCGAAAACCACGTCGAGATCGTCCGCTTCGTCGCCGACGAGAACCAGCGCCGCGGAATCGAGACCTTCGAGCCCAAGGACAAGAAGAATCAGGACGAGACGGAGCTCACCGGCGATGTCAACTACTCGAAGATCGCCATCTACGGCGAGAGCGACCCGCGAGCCTTTGACTACTCCGGGGCGTTCTGTAACGCCAACCGCGGCATCTTCTCGGGCGAGGAGCTGCTGAAGCTCCAGCGGGAGTTCCTCTATGACTTCCTCCATGCCAGTCAAGAACAGACAATCAAGCCAAAGAACAACCCCCGTATCGACATCGACCAGGTCATCGTCGGCCGGACGAACATGCCCGAGTACCGGGACAAAAAGGGCGACGAGAAGATGGAGGCGTTCAACGACCGGACCAAGCGCATCGACTTCCCGTACGTCCTCCAGTACCAGGCCGAGGCCAACATCTACCAGAAGATGCTGCGCAACGCTGACCTACCGGATATTCAGGTCGAGCCCCACACGCTGGAGATGGCGGGCCTGTTCGGTGTCCTCACCCGCATCGAGGAGCCCGACAACGAGTCCATCGACCTCGTGCAGAAGGCGAAAGCCTACAACGGCGAAATCGACGAGGCCGACGACGTTGACGTGAAGAAACTCCGCGAGGAGGCCGAGAAGATGGCCGACATCGGCGAGGGGATGGACGGCGTCTCTCCGCGGTTCATCGGCGACGAGATCGCCGAGGCCATCATGGACTCGATGCACCGCAGCCGGGACTTCCTCTCGCCGCTGACGACGTTCAATCACCTCGAAGGCAACCTCGAGAACCACGGCTCTATCGACGAGGAGTCGTTCAGCAAGTACTACCGCTTCCTCGAACTCGTCCGCGAGGAGTACAAGGAGCGGGCCATCGAGGACGTGCGTCATGCGCTGGCCTACGACATGGACGAGATCCAGCGCCAGGGCGAGAAGTACATGGACCACGTCATGGCCTACATCGACGACGCGACCGTCGAGGACGAACTCACCGGCCGCGAGCAAGAGCCCGACGAGCAGTTCCTGCGCTCCGTCGAGGAGAAGCTGAACCTCCCCGAGGACCGCAAGGACGACTTCCGGCAGGAAGTGTCGAACTGGGTGTCCCGTCGCGCACGCGAGGGTGACACGTTCAACCCACAGGACAACGACCGCCTGCGCCGCGCCCTCGAACGCAAGCTCTGGGAAGACAAGAAACACAACATCAACTTCTCCGCGCTGGTCTCCAGTTCGGAAATGGACGACGAGGAGCGCAACCAGTGGGTTGACGCTCTCATCGAGCAGGGTTACTCCGAGGAGGGCGCCAAGGAAGTGCTCGAGTTCGCTGGTGCGGAGGTCGCCAAAAGCGAGATGGAAGAGTAATGACAGGCCAGGAGTACATCGACCGCGCGGACGAGTCACTCGACGCCGCCTACGAGGCCCCGATGAGCCTCGCGGAGTACGTCGACACCGTCCTTGAAACGCCACAGGTCGCGGCCCACGCCTCGAAGTACCTCCTCGACGCCATCGAGGACGCAGGGACGCGGATGGTCATCGAGGAGGGCGAAGAGAAGGAGCGCTACCGCTTCTTCGACGACCCGTACAACGACGGTGAACACGCCATCCTCGGCAACACCGAGGTGCTGAACGCCTTCGTCGACGACCTCCGCTCGATTGCGGCGGGCCGCGGGAAAGACGAGAAGATCATCTGGCTGGAAGGCCCGACAGCCACGGGGAAATCCGAGCTGAAGCGCTGTCTCATCAACGGCCTGCGGGAGTACTCGAAAACACCCGAGGGCCGGCGCTACACCGTCGAATGGAACGTCGCCGGGGCCGGCAACGACGCCACCAGCATGACCTACGGGAATGCGGCCATCGAGGACGAGGACGACTGGTATGAGAGTCCCGTTCAGGCCCACCCGCTGACGGTGTTCCCCGAGGACGTACGGACAGGCCTGCTCGCCGAGGTCAACGAGCGCCTCGACGACCACATCCCCATCCGCGTCGACGGCCAGCTGGACCCGTTCTCGCGGGAGGCCTACGACTTCCTCGAAGAGCAGTACCGCCGGCAGGGCGAGACGGACCTGTTCTCGGCGGTCACCCAGCCATCGCATCTCCGGGTGAAGAATTTCGTCGTGGACGTGGGCCGCGGCATCGGCATCCTCCATTCCGAAGACGAAGGAACGCCCAAAGAGCGCCTCGTCGGCTCGTGGATGCACGGGATGCTCCGCGAACTCGATTCGCGGGGCCGGAAGAACCCACAGGCGTTCAGCTACGATGGCGTCCTCTCGCAGGGCAACGGCCTGCTGACTGTCGTCGAGGACGCCGCCCAGCACGCCGACCTGCTCCAGAAGCTGCTGAACGTCCCCGACGAGTCCCACGTCAAGCTCGACAAGGGCATCGGGATGGACGTGGACACCCAGCTCGTCATCATCTCGAACCCGGATCTTGAAGCCCAGCTGAACAAGCACGCCGACCGCGAGGGGCAGGACCCGCTGAAGGCGCTGAAACGCCGGCTTGACAAACACGAGTTCACGTATCTGACGAATCTCTCACTGGAGGCCCAGCTCCTGCGCCGCGAGCTGACAAACGAGACGCAGGTCTGGGACCCCGAGACGTGGGACGAACTGGAGACGTGGATTCAGGAGCCACTGAGTATCTCGGTCCGGGATCAGGTCGAGACGGCCACCGAGAAGGAGCTGGCCCCACACACCGTCGAGTCCGCGGCGCTGTACGCTGTCGTCTCGCGGCTCGATAGCGCCGAAATCCCGACCGGGCTGGACCTTGTGGACAAGGCCCTGTTGTTCGACCGGGGCTACCTGATGGAGGGTGACGAGCGCGTCGACATCGACGACTACGACCTGGAGACCACCGCCGAAGACGGCGACCACGGTATCCCGGTCACCTACGTCCGCGACATCATCGCCGACCTGCTGCACGAGCCACAGGACCGGCACCACCCCGACCTCCCGGTCGAACACGTGCTGATGCCCCGAGACGTGCTCAATGCTGTCGCTGAAGGGCTTTCGGACGCGCCTGTATTCTCGACCGGTGAGGCCACGGAGTACGAGGAACGCGTCGTGACTGTCAAGAACTACATCTTCGGCCAGCAGGAACAGGACGTGCTCGACGCGATGATGCGGGACAAGCGCGTCGACGAGGCGACCGTCGAGGAGTACATCGAGCACGTCTACGCCTGGGAATCGGACGACCAGATCGAAAACGAGCGGGGCGAACGCGTCGACCCGGACCCGCTGAAGATGAAGGTGTTCGAGATCGAGCATCTGGGCCGGTTCGACGAGAAGAACTACGACGGCAACGAGCCCGACCACGCCGTCGAGCAGTTCCGCACCGACAAGATCATTACGGCACTGAACCGCCACGCGTGGCAGCGCCGCGACGAGGAGTTCCGTGTCGGCGACGTGAACCCCAAGGAGATTCCGGTCATCAACACCGTCCTCGGGAGCTACGACTGGGACGACATCCAGCGGACCTACGAGGACTTCGAGCCCGGGCAGTGGGATAACCCGCCGTCCGGGACCGAGACGGCTCGGCTCAAGGCGAAGACGCTGGACAACATGGTCGAGATGTTCGACTACACGGCGGCGTCGGCCGAGTTGACGAGCCGACACGTCATGAGTCAGGTGAGTTATAGATGGGACTAAAAGACGACCTCGAACGGTACCGCGACGTGGGCGAGGAGCGCCGACAGGACCTCTCCGAGTTTATCCAGTACGGCGATCTGGGCCAGTCTCGGGGCGACTCGGTACGCATCCCGATCAAGATCGTCGACCTCCCTGAGTTCGAGTACGACCAGCGCGATCAGGGCGGCGTCGGTCAGGGGGAAGGCGCCGAAGAGGGTGACCCGGTCGGCCAGCCACAGCCCCAGCCCGGCGACGACGGTGACGAGGACGGCGAACCCGGCGAGGAGGGCGGCGAACACGAGTACTACGAGATGGACCCCGAGGAGTTCGCCGAGGAACTTGACGAACAACTGGGGCTCGACCTCGAACCGAAGGGCAAGAAGGTCATCGAGGAGAAAGAGGGTGACTTCACGGACATCACCAGATCCGGCCCCTCCTCGACGCTTGACTTCGAGCGCCTGTTCAAGAAAGGGCTCAAGCGGAAGCTCGCGATGGACTTCGACGAGGACTACGTCCGCGAGGCGCTCAAAGTCGACGGCTGGGGGCCGGCCACGGTCTACGAGTGGACCCGCGAGCAGAACATGCCCGTCTCGAAGGCGTGGATCGACGACGCGTATGAGGAACTGCCAAGCGAGGAGACAGCCGTCTGGGACTCCATCGAAGAGATGGAAGACAACGTCGAGGAGGTCGAGACCTCCCAGCGTATCCGCCGGGAAGGAGTCAACCAGATCCCGTTCCGCCGCGAGGACGAACGCTACCGCTACCCCGAAATCGTCGAGGAACGCGAGAAGAACGTCGTGGTCGTGAACATCCGGGACGTTTCCGGGTCGATGCGCCAGAAGAAGCGGGAACTGGTCGAACGGACCTTTACGCCGCTTGACTGGTATCTCACAGGCAAGTACGACAACGCCGAGTTCGTCTACATTGCCCACGACGCCGACGCCTGGGAAGTCGACCGCAACGAGTTCTTCGGCATCCGCTCGGGCGGGGGCACCCGTATCTCCAGCGCGTACGAACTCGCCGCCGAAGTGCTCGAAGAGGAGTACCCCTGGAGCGAGTGGAACCGCTACGTGTTCGCGGCGGGCGACAGCGAAAACTCCTCGAATGACACCGAGGAGAAGGTCATCCCGCTGATGGAACAGATTCCGGCGAACCTCCACGCCTACGTGGAGACCCAGCCGAGCGGGAACGCCATCAACGCCACCCACGCCGAGGAGGTCGAACGCAACTTCCGGGACGCCGACAACGTCGCGGTCGCGTACGTCTCCTCGCCGGAGGACGTGGTGGACGCCATCTACGACATACTCAGCACGGAGGACCAATGAACAACGATAGATTCGCGAAACAGCGCGTAGCCGATGACCTCGACGAACCCGTCGAGGAGGCTGGCAATCTCGCCAGAAAGCTCGGTCTGAAGCCGTACCCGGTGAACTACTGGATCGTCGACTACGACGAGATGAACGAACTCATCGCCTACGGTGGGTTTCAGCAGCGATACCCGCACTGGCGCTGGGGAATGCAGTACGACCGCCAGCAGAAACAGGGCCAGTTCCTCGGCGGGAAGGCCTTCGAGATCGTCAACAACGACGACCCAGCCCACGCATTCCTTCAGGAATCGAACACGCTGGCTGACCAGAAGGCCGTCATCACCCACGTCGAAGCCCACGCGGACTTCTTCGCCAACAACGAGTGGTTCCGGATGTTCACCGACGGCACCTCCCGGACGACGACCGATGCGTCCGGCGAGGACCGCCGCCGCGGCCCTGACGCCGCCGGGATGCTCGCCCGCCACGGCGACACCATCCAGGAGTACATGCAAGACCCCGACATTGAGCGGGCCGAGGTCGAGCGGTTCATCGACCACGTCCTCTGTCTGGAGGACAACATCGACCAGCATATTCCCTACAGCCCGGTCGAGACGGTCCCCGAGGAGTTCGAGGACATTGAAGGGGCGGACGTGACCGAGCAGCTGGATGATCTTGAACTCTCCGAGGAGGTCAAACGGCAGGTGTTCGACGAGGAGTGGCTGGACGCCCAGCGTGACGACGACGAGAACGTCACGTTCCCCGCCGAACCTGACAAGGATGTTCTCGGGTTCCTCCGCAAACACGGGATGCAGTACGACGCGGACGCCGAGCGCGCTACAGAGATGGAAGATTGGCAGAAAGAACTGCTGGAACTGCTCCGCCGGGAGGCCTACTACTTCGCCCCACAGAAGATGACGAAGGTGATGAACGAGGGTTGGGCCTCCTACTGGGAATCCCTGATGATGACCGGCGAACAGTTCGCCGGCGACGACGAGTTCATCCTCTACTCCGACCACATGTCGAAGGTACTGGGGTCGGGTGGGCTGAACCCCTACAGCCTCGGGCTGGAAATCTGGGAGTACGTCGAGAACACGGAGAACCGCCGCGAGGTCATCGAGCGTCTGCTCCGGGTCAAGGGCATCACCTGGCGGAACTTCGACGACAGCGTCGATTACGAGATGGTACAGGACCGTCTCGAACCCCCAGCGTGGCTCACCGACATTCCGGGCCACCTCGACGACCTCGACCCCGAGGACGCCCGTGTCGACGCCGACGGACTGGCGGCGGCCCGCGACGGCGAGTTCGACGTGGACCAGTACCCCTGGAAAGTCCTGACCTACGAGGGGCTGGCCCAGCGGCACTACTCGCTGGTCAAACCCCAGTACCGCGGCTTCGTCTCCCGGGTCGGGCAAGAGGAACTGGAACGGACCGCCCGCTACATGTTTGACGATTCGCGCTACGACAGCGTTGCGGAGGCACTCTCGGACGTGGACTACACCCGCGGCTGGGAGCGGATGCGGGAAATCCGGGAGAGCCACAACGACGTGACCTTCCTCGATGAGTTCCTCACCCAGGAGTTCGTCGACGACAACGACTACTTCACCTACGAGTACACCCACGCCTCGGGCGACTACCGGGTGACCTCGACAGACCACGAGGATGTCAAGAAGAAACTGATGTTGCAGTTCACCAACTTCGGGAAGCCAACCGTCGTCGTCGAGGACGGCAACTACCAGAACCGCAACGAACTGCTGCTCGCTCATCAGTACAACGGCGTGATGCTCGACATCGGGCAGGCCAAGGAAGTGCTCAAGCGCACCTTCGAACTCTGGGGCCGCCCGGTGAACCTCCTGACCATCGTCAAGGAGTTCGACGACCACGACGTGGAGGTCGCCAAGCGCCGCGACCGCGAACCCGAGCCCGAAGAAATCGGCAAGCGAATCCGCTACGACGGCGACGAGGTGACCGTCACTGACGTGGACTGGGCCGAGGTCGAACACCTCACCGCGACCGATATCGATTACAACACCAAGCCGGACGAATGGCTGGCCTGAGCGCTGTGTGGCACCCCCGATTCGAGCGGAAACCAACTCCGCCACGCCGTCGGGTATTTCTCGCAGTACCGACCCAAATCGTATGTGAAATCGGTCCTAACCCCGGAACATGAGTGGCGCGACCGTCGCCGACTGCATGACCGAACCAGTGTTGACAGTGACTGCCGGCGAACCGGCGCTCGACGTTGCAGCGGCGATGGATGGCCAGTCGATAAAGTCAGTCGTCATCGTCGACGAGGCGTGTCAGCCGGCGGGCATTCTCACCTCGACAGACTACGTCCGGATGACCGCCGACGGCGTCGACCCCACTGAAGCGACTGTGGGGGAGCACATGACGACCGATATCGTCACCACGTCGCCCGAGACGGCGCTTTCGGCGGTCGCAAGCACAATGTGGGACAACAATATCAGTCACGTGCCGGTCGTCGACGACGAGAACCGGGTGACGGGTATCCTCTCGGCCACGGACCTCACCGTCTATCTCGCTGACGACTGAATGAGACGGTTGGAGGAGAACCGCCGTCGCACCGGAGACGGTTGCGTGACAGTCTCTGCCAAAGATTTTTCATTGTCTGGGCTAACCCGCGGCCATGGAGCCAACGGTACACACGCCACCGGGACTACCGGTTGTGGGGAGCCTCCCGCGGTTAGCGCGGGACCCGTTGCGGTTCCTGACCGGGATGCAGGACGCCTACGCAAACCAGTACCCGCTCGTTCGGGTCGACCCACAGGTTGGACAGTCAGTCACAGTTGTGCTCGACCCCGACATCGCCCATGAGGTCCTCGCGGACCGTGACCGGTTCCGCCGCCCAAACGTCGGGGCTCAGGAGCAACGGCGACAGGGGCTGGTATCGAGTGACGGCGCGCTCTGGGAGCAACAGCGGTCAGTGCTGGACCCGGAGTTCGTCGGCGGTCGGCTGGCGGACTACGCCGAGATCGCCGGCGACACTCTAGAGGAGACGCTGACAGCGTGGCCTGAGTCGGGGCGCGTAGACCTGTTCGAAGAGCTGTCGATACTGACGATGCGCGTCATCACACGGTCGCTGTTCAGCCAGGACACCGACCGCGAACGCGGGGAAACCGTCCATGAAGCGCTGGCCGCGCTTAATGATGAGTTCGACGCCTCCGTGTTCGATTTGGTCCTGCCCGAGCAGTTACAGTCCGGCGTCTCCGCGGAGTTCGAGGAAGCCGATGCAGTACTTGACTCTGTGGCAACGGAGTTCGTGGACTGGCATCTCAACCACGAGGACCCGCCCCGGGATGTGATTACTGCGCTTATCGACGCAAAGGCAGACCCGGACATCGAGCTCTCCGAGAACGAGCTCATCGACCAGACCGTGCTGTTCATGACTGGTGGCCAAGAGACGACAGCACTGACGATTGCCTATGCGTTCTACTGGTTGTCTCAGAACCCGGCTGCAAAGGAGCGTGTCAGAGCGGAGGCACAGGATGTGCTGGACGGGGGACAGCCGGGATGGGCCGACCTGTCCGACCTTACCTACACGGAGCGTGTTGTCAGGGAGACGCTGCGGCTGACACCAGCAGTCTGGAGCGTGTCTCGCGAGGCCCGGGAGCCGGTCACGCTTGCAGGAACCGACCTAGACGCAGGCGAGTTTGTCATGCTCCCCATATACGCTCATCACCGGGACAGTCGCGTGTGGTCGGACCCCCTGACGTTCGACCCGGACCGGTGGGCCGGTTCAGCCTCCCGTGGCGATAGCGCGTACTACCCCTTCGGCAGCGGGCCACGGGTGTGTATCGGTCGTCAGGTCGCCTTGACCGAGGCACAGTTCGCCCTTGCGCACGTGCTGCAGCACTACGACGTACAGGTGACTGCGGATGAACTTGATTTACAGCCGAGTGTGACACTGCGCCCGTCGGGACCGATGGAAGCCGAGATATCAGCCCTTGAGTAGCGTGGTCATGGGGTGAAAATGGCCTATCTTCACATAGGTCCGGGGAGTGGCATTCGATATGAGCGCAACTCGGTTCACCGTCGAAAGCGACACGCACACAGACGTGATTGATATCACCGACCGGGTTCGGGACGTGATTCCTGAAAACGCCGAAGGGACCTGCACCGTTTTCGTCCGTCACACCACGGCTGGCATCACTGTCAACGAGGCCGAGCCGCGATTGCTGGGTGACCTCAGCGACGCCCTCGGGGACCTTATTCCGGACAGCGGGTGGGACCACGACGAACTGGACGGCAACGCGGATTCACACGTCCGGGCGATGTTCGTCGGGCCAAGCGAGACGATTCCCGTCCGCGACGGGGACCTCGATATGGGGACGTGGCAGTCCGTGCTGTTCGTTGACTGTGACGGGCCGCGCGAACGAGCGGTTGACGTAGTCGTCACCGACTGAGACGGCGACGGCATTACTGGCGACCACCAAGTCAGGCTGCCTCGACCTGCTGCTCGCCGTATATCTCGGCGAGTTTCTCGCGGTACGCGCTGCGGATGTTGCGTCGCTTCTTTTTCATCGACGGCGTGAGCAAGTCGTTCTCGGCGGTCCACTCCCGGGAGACGAGCGCGAACGACTTGATCCGCTCGACACGTTCGAGTTCCTCGTTGACCGCGTCGACGGCAGTCTGGACCCACGCGTGGACGCGTTCGTCATCGACCAGTGCCTCGGGGTCATCGGGAAGGTCGATACCCTCGCTGTCGGCCCACCGGTGGAGTTCCTCGAAGTTCGGGACGATTATCGCGCCGACGAACTTCTGGTCGTCGCCGACGACCATGACCTGATCGACCCGGTCGTTCGTCGCGAACTGGTCTTCGATGGGCTGTGGCGCGACGTTTTTTCCCGTCGAAAGGACGAGCAGTTCTTTGAGGCGGTCGTGATAAATAAGGAAATCGTCGTCGGTGCGTTCGACGATATCGCCGGTGCGGAACCACTGGGTGCCGTCAATTTCCGTGAAGGCCCGCGCCGTCGCATCGGGCGCGTTCCAGTACCCCTGCGTGACGTTCGGGCCGTCGACGAGCAGTTCGCCCACGTCGCCGGTCACGCCGTCGAACTCGCTGGCGTCGACGACACCGGTGTCGATGTGAACGTCGACAGCAGGCAACGGGGCTCCCAGGGTGCCGGGCCTGATGTCTTCCGGCGGGTTCACACTCAGAACCGGCGACGTTTCCGTGAGTCCATATCCTTCGAGTATCGTCAGTCCCATCCCGAGGAACGTCTCACAGAGCGTTTTCGAGAGGCTGCCGCCTCCACTGACCATGAACTCGATGTTCCCGCCGAGCCGTTCTTTGACGGTGCTGTAGACGAGGCGGTCCGCAAGCGAGTGTTTCGCTGTGAGTATCGGTCCCGGATTCTCAGTGCGGGCGTACTCGCGGGCTACGTCCATCGACCAGTCGAAAATGCGCTTTTTCAGCGGGGACTCGCTGGCCTGCGTTCGCATATTGTCGAAAATGCGCTCGTACACTCTGGGGACGCTCAGCCCGGTCATCGGTTTCACAGTCTGAAGGTCATCAGCCAGTGTATCCGGACTCTCGGCGTAGCTCACAGCTGCGCCAGAGGCGTACATGAAGAAATGGCCTGCAAGGCGTTCGAACACGTGCGCCAGCGGGAGGAACGCTATCGAACGCGTGTCTGCGGTAATGGTCGGGAGGTCCGACGGCTTGTCCGGTCGTGGCCCGATTCGCTTGCGCGTCTGATTGACATTCGCCCGGAAGTTGCGGTGGGTGAGCCGGACCCCTTTCGGTTGGCCCGTCGTCCCGGAGGTGTAGATGAGGCTCGCCAAGTCGTCGGGGTCGCGTTCGTCCAGCCAGGACTGGTATGCCGTCTCGCTGAACGTTTCCTCGCCGCGCCTGTACACCGTTTTGAGCGTGTGTACGTCTTCGCGGTCCACATCGGTGTCGTCCATGACAACGATGAACGAGAGCGACAGGTCGTCCTCGATAGCCAGCACACGGTCCAGCATCGCAGCGTTCTCCACGACGACGGCGCTCGCCTCTGGGTCCGACAACAGATACTGCACCTGTTTCGACGAGGAATCCGTATACACGGTCGTCACCACCCCACCCGCAGACAGAATGGCAAAGTCACTCAGCGCCCACTCCATCCGGGTGTTGGACAGGATACCGACGCGAGCGTCCGAGCCGACGCCGAGGTCACGGAATCCTGCGGCCAAGTATTTGACGAGCTGATGCATCCGTTCGTAGCTGAGAGCGGCGTAGTCGCCGTCAGGAGCCGCCGGTATCACGTCGTCAGTCAGTGACCGGTCGTAGACGCCACCCTTGTACAGCTGAGCTGTTGTGTCGGCGTTCCGTGCCGCGCTTGCGGCGAACATCTCGCCCAGCGTGTCGTCGCCGATGACTTCGTCAGTGTACTCTTCCTCGGCCTGACGCCAACCAGAGTGCTTGCCCGCAGTCATGTCATGGGTCGGTGTTCACCATGGGAGCCCAAATATATGCAGGATGATAACACTTTTCGGGTTTGTTAGAGTTGTTTCACCGCGGTGTCGTCGGGTACCCAGACAGCAGCTAGCAACCGATCCAGATTACGACAACTACTCGATATATATCGCCCAGACGACGAGACAGATGGTGTTACTAATTGACAATGTGATAAATAAAGCAGTAAGGTGTCGTTTTTCCCCATACCATGCGTATAGGCTTTCTTTAGCTGTCACACAACAGAAATAAGAGTCATACTATGAGTTGAGTTTCGGCATTTTATATATCAATCTTACATTTTGCAGGTGTATAACAAATTCATATTAGTGTTTATAGATACAAGAGATGCACCTAAATGATATACGGTACTCTCTGTCGGCTCATGTAGATCCGACCATCGAGGAACAGCTGCCTGCAGAAATAGCCGTCGCACGTACACTGGGACTTCGACATAGCCAGGAATGATACTCTCCGGAGCAATTGTTATCACTGGCCTGGTACTTGGGGTGACAGCCACGCAGTTGTGGGATCTCAGGCTGTCAGGGGTTATTGTCGTTCCCCTGTTTGCACTGTACACACTATATGACGTCTCATCCCTGCCAGTGCTGGTCGTCAGTGTCGCGGCTGCGTACTGGTGCCTTACGGTCGTTTCCGAACGGACACTGTTGTACGGTCGAAGGCTATTATATACCGCAATCTTGTTTGGCGCGGTCATTCCGTGTATTGCCGTCGCCGTACTAGCATCGTTCGGCTACTACACCAGCTCGATTGAGGTGTATGCGATCGGAAGCATTCTCCCGGGAGTCGCAGCGTATAACCTCCACCGACTTGAGTTTGAGCGACTGGTTGATGATCTCGTCGCGACCGGCGCTGCGTACATTGGCCTGCTCATACTCGGTTCTGCACTGGTCTCAGAGACCACACTGGCACTGCTCGGTACGGACGCAACGCTCCTGTTTTCGCCAGCATCTGATGTCGCACAGTTCCGGAATGTCGCTGTTGCAGGCGGTAATTTCGGGATGATGCACGGTCCGGCAGTCGGCCTGAGCGTTCTGTTCCTGGGACTACTGGTATCGTTGTTCGTGGAGACGGTCTGGAACGTCCGGCTATACGGGATTATCGCCCTCCCGCTACTGGCACTCTTTGTTGTCGCCAAGCCTTCCGTGTTTTTGCTCTATGCCGCCTTCCTGCTGGCGACGTATGCGATCATTCAGTTCATCCATCGACGGACATTGGTGTATGGGCGGGTCCTCCTTTCAATGGCAGCCGTCACTGCTGTGTTGCTGTCCGTCCCTGCCGAGATGCTCACCGCTCTTCCGGGCAATTACCTGTTGTTCACCGCGCTGATCGGCGGAATCGGTGCATACAACGTCCACCGCCTCTCCGTGACCGAACTCCGCCAGTCGACCCGGCTTTCAGCAGCCATTTTTGCCGTATTTGTGCTGCTGGTGTCAGCACTGACGGCTCCCCCATCAGTGCCCGGTGGAATGGGATCGATTGCGCTGGTGACGGTTGTAGCGCTCGTCCCCGGCGGGCTGACGGCTGCCCGGCTTGAACAGCAACGACGACTCGATAAGCGATGGCGACCAGTCAGGAGAGACTCGGTATGAATCTCAAAAAATGTATCCAGCGGCTGCGCAACGTTGCGAACCGAGGACCGTCGCACAAAGCCCGATTAGGGAACATAGACGAGAAGATCGTCGTAACCGGCACCCGCGGGAAATCCGGCGCAACGCGCTGGCTCTACGAGATTCTGTACGGTCGCGGACGAGACGCGTTCGCGAAGATTACCGGGAATCGGCCGCTCGTTCTGCATGACGGGGAATCCCACCCGATTGAGCGAGGGCGGCGAGTCACGCTGTACGAAAACGAGGCCCAGCTGCGACAGTACGCACCGGTCGAAACAGCTATCTTCGAGAATCAGGCGATTGGGGAGTACACCACGCGAACGGTCCATCAGCGGTTCACGGATCCCGATGTCATCTTTCTCACCAACATCAGGAGCGATCACCTCGACTGGCTCGGGGACACTCCCACACAGATAGCCCGGTCGTTCGCCAGAACGATTCCCGATGGTGTGACGCTCGTCGTCGGCGAACAGCGTCCGACTCTTCGCGCAGTGCTGAAGCGAGAACTGGAGGAGACTGATGTTCAGATCCGCTGGGTGCTGGTTCCGAAGGCACTACAGAATGTGCCGGGCGCAGAAACGATACTCGGTCTGAATGACGTGCTTGAAGCACTTGGCGAACAGCCGCTCTCTGACCGGCAAATAGAGGCCTATATCGATGAAATGCAGGTCAGATGGACAACACTGGCCGACGGCCGCGTCTATAATGCTGCGTCAGTCAACGACATCGATAGTACCGAAATCGTCCGCCGGGCACTCGATGATAATGATGTTGACACTATCCAGCCGCTGATATACTTGCGTCCAGACCGCCGTGCCAGAACAGCGTCGTTTCTGTCCTATCTGGACGGGTTGTATTCGGATGATGTGTTCGAGGTAACGCACGCTGTTGGCCCGCACGCGGAACTGTTTGACAATCAGGCGTCGTTCCCGGTTGCGACGCACGATGCGTCGAAATCTGCAAGTGCTGTGTTAGACGCAGCACTGTCACCGGGCTGGCCGGTTTTCATCATGGGGAACACTGTCGCCGATTTCATGCGCGACCTCGAAGCCGAAATCGAGGCACGGCAGGCAGACAGTAGCCAGGGAATGCCGGAGGAATCCACGTCAGCGAACGAGAAACGAGCAATCGAACGTCCACAATAACGATTACCAATGACAGATGAGACGACCAATAACGACGGCGCACAGTCAACAAACACCCCTGCTACCACTGGCGACGACAGTAGCCAGTCGGCCACCGAGGCAGAAACAACAGCTGAGAACACCGCGGCAGACGTAAGCGCGAAAACCAGTGGCATCCGCCGACGGGCGGTAATCGCTGGGACGCTCGGCTCTCCCGCTCTGTTCGGGGCCGGCTTTGCTGCCGTAGATTCATTCGGCATCCCGAGTATGCCGAGTCTCATCGGTGTCGGGGCTGCCAGTCCGTTAGAGCAGGCAAGAAGCGGCACTGCGACGGCTGGTCAGATGGACAGTGCGACCGTCACGGTCGACAAACAGGCGGCACAGAATCTCCCAACGAACCGCTACAGACAACTTCACATTGCGGAGCCGGTCCGCAATATGCTCGACCGCGACCGTGGCGATCAAGTGCGTGTTACTCGCGGAAACGACGCCGCAGTCTATACAATCAGTGAAAGTATCAGTGGAGACGCAAGTACCGTTCGGACCTCAGCAGAGGGCAAATGCCGCGTTTCCTTCTACGAGGACGGGAGCTTCTCTGACGAACGGCGATGGGGTTCCCTGCGCGGGGATGATAACTGTAGCCTCGCCGGCGAAGCGTTTGACGTCGAGATTGATCCGCGAGTCCCTGCTGCAGACCTGAGCCCCAGTGAAGCAAAGGAACGCGGTGAACTCATCGAAACGCTCAATATGGGTGGGAGTGGGTACGCCGTCCTGGCACCGCACGGCGGACAGATACAGCCGTTCACCGGCGGGCAGGTCACACGTCTCCGTTCGGAATTCTCCGATGCCAGTGTCACGTCCTGGAAGCTTCAGGGATACGGGTCGGACACGAGTTTCTACCGGTGGTACGTCCCATCGGCAGAGCTCTCGACTATCTGCTATCCGCGTCTCGCCGAATTGTCCGAGCAAACATACGACTACGCAGTCAGTTTCAACGGTATCAACGAGAAAACGATCTATGTCGGTGGCGCTGCACCCGAAGACATCCGACAGTCGGTTGCCGATTCGATTGACAGTGCGCTGCCACACGACGGGTCGCCGGTCAAACTGGGTGAGAGTCACTACGCAGCAGACAGCCCACAGACGTTAGTCAATCGGGTTACTGAGAGCCAATCGAACGGGATCTGGATCGGACAGCCCATCGCTGACAGGCGAAAGTACAGTGACTTGATCGCTGCTGCTGTCGGATCGGCGTTGTTCGACGGCTGAAGACGAAACCGCGCTCGGATCCAATCGCTCCGCCATAGTTTCTGGAGACGGGAGCTAAGCGGTTGGCTGGGCCCGCGCTGTCTCCTACAACACTTCAAATACATCGGCAACTGCGTCAGCAACGGTGTTTCTTCGTTCGTCTCTGACCGCCCACGGTTGCTCAATCTGGACGCCGTCGCTCCCGGATGCGGTGATCCAGTTGACGATGTTCTCCGGCGAATCGCCGGCCCGTGAGCCATCAGTAGCAAGGCGAACGTCACAGTCGACAACCTCGGAGATGGCGTCGCAAACGTCTCTACGGAGCCAGGTGGGTGCAGCGCCGCCAATACCCACGTGAGACTCTGACCAGCCATGGAAGGCGACGGCGTGGTCGAACTCCCGATCAGAGATATCTTGTAAGGCCGGGAACGAGTCCGGGTGGATAGCTGTCGAGGTAATGTGCCACCGACGGAACGCGCCGCCGCCGGGCGACCATCCCGAACTACACCATTTGGTTGCGTCCAGTTGGGCTGTCATGCGTTCCGCCTGCGTGTCAGTTCCCCACTCAATGTATCCACCGTGTGGCGCAAGGACTGCCAGTTCAGACTGCTCCGACTCAGTTGTCCGTTCTATAAACCCACCTTCTGCTTTGGCTTGCTCTTCGTCCAGATTCGAATCAATAACGTCTGCGCTAACAGCAACGCGAAACGACCCGCTTTTCGCTCGCAGACGCTCTCTCCCATTGTTGTTGATGTATCCGAACGTATCGTCCGAGAGAGCAACAGTGAATACTGCGGCCTCGCCGTCGTACACGAGTCGAACCTGCTGGTCCGCCTGAACACCGAGAGCGTCCATCATCGACTGTGGAAGCCGGCACTGCTCCGCAGAGCCGATATCTTCGGTCTCTCTCATCTGCACAGTCGTATTATTACGGCCGGAGCCGCGGCCTGGATTTCCACTCACAGCAGTTGCACCGAGTGTAAGAATGGTACTGCCAGCACTTGAGAGAACAGTTCGTCTTGTGATTCGATCCATCACGTCTCAACAATATAATCTGTTTTATACGCATTGTGGCCAGATTATCTGCTCTGAGAATCCTGCGGAACCGTCATTACAGTACCATTTTTATCAGAGCGTCCCGTGTTCTTTACATGGTAATTTCATCTGAGCCGGTCTGGGGAAACGCGATGGACGACTTCGTACAGGAGTATCAGAACGCGATTGTCTATACTGATAAAGAACAAGAGACAGTCCTCCACGAAGGTGAGGTCCGTATTCTTGCAAACGGATAGGTCAAACTCCCTACAGGGAGACTACTCTCCCCCGATGCAGTGCATCACATCGATACCGGAACTGTGTAGGCACGTATGAATCATTGACACACATCTGTGGTCTGTCAAAGACGCACCGAGGGACGCAAACTGGAACAGGTACCCGGGCCTGAACCGGGAGGGAATACAGACGCGTTACTGCCACTCTAGCCGGCAGTCCTCGTTGCAAAAGTGGGCTGTTTCGACGGTGCTGTCCTCGATCCATGTAATGACGCGGTGGGTCACTTCGTTAGCGATAGCGTCACCGCATGTAGCACACTCCGGTGCCTCGTCCTCGTCGATATCTTCGTGGTGATCCGATGTCGGGTCGACCATCTTAGTTGGGAATGTCTTTCACGACACTTAATCCCACATACTTGCACTGAACGTCACGAACATATACGAATGACGAATCAGAAACAAAAGGACACCTGCGTGGAGTCATCGTACACAGATGCTCGCTGCGAGGTCCTCGCTATCGGTCCCGAGTGACGGATTCGCCGGGTGTCGTCGTCGCGCCCGATGAGAGGACAACGCCGGCGTTCAGACTGGTGTTGATGGCCGTCTTTGCGCCGTCGCCCGCGACGACACCGAACTTCCGCCGGCCTGTCGAGACGCGGTCGCCTTTCACCGTCATCCGCACCGGGTCGCCGTCGTGGCGAAGGTTCGCCACCTGCGTTCCAGCGCCGAAGTTGACCTCGCGACCGATGACGCTGTCACCCACGTAGGAGACGTGGGGAACGTTCGAATCAGCCATCAAAACCGTGTTCTTGAGTTCGACCCCGTGGCCGACGTGGGTATCTTCACCCAGAAGGGTCGCCCCACGAATGTAGGCGTTCGGCCCGATATGAGCGCCAGAGCGGACCAGCGCTGGCCCCTCGATGACGACACCGGGTTCGATGACTGCACCCGCCTCGACGACGACTTCGCCGCGCAGGTCCGCATCGCCCCGCACCTCCCCGTCGAGTCGCCGGTCCAGTTGTCCCAGTTTCCACTCGTTGGCCTCCAGTAGCTCCCAGGGACGGCCCACATCCAGCCAGCGGTCGACCGCAACGGCGGTGACTGTCGACTCCTCGATGACTTTCGCAAGGACATCCGTGATTTCGCGCTCCCCGCGGTCGCTGAGGGGCACGTCCAGCCAGTCCCGTGCCTCGGCCGGGAAGACGTACGCGCCTGCGTTCGCCAGGTCCGTTGGCGGGTCGTCCGGTTTCTCGACGATGCCGGTGATGGTGTCGCCCTCAGTTGATAAGACGCCGTAGCTTGTCGGGTCGTCAACGCGGTAGGCGGCGACCGACGGCGCGGCGTCAAAGAGGCCGCTGAGACTCTCGGCGTCGTAGAGATTGTCGCCGTTGAGGACTGCGAAGGGACCCTCAAGATGTTCCTTTGCGGCGGCCACCGCATCGGCGGTCCCCAGTTGTTCCTCCTGGACGGCAAAGCTGACCGGGACGCCGCCGTACTCATCGCCGAAGTACGAGCGGACTGCCTCGGCCTCATAGCCAACGACGAAGATGAGTTCGTCGGCCCCCGCCTGAATCGCGGTGTCTGCGGTGTGTGCCACCAGCGGCCGGTCAGCGACCGGAAGCATCGGCTTCGGTGTGTGGTCCGTCAACGGCCGCATACGCGTCCCCTGCCCCGCCGCGAGTACGACAGCTTGCATGGTCTGCCCGTCGCCCGGCCCCGAAAAATACCTACCGCTGTTGACTCGTTCGAGAAGCGGGAGACATAGAAGTCACAGTAGTGTACTCATGAGGGGCCCTACACCTATTCTACGGCCTCGAACGTCCACTCCGCTCCGAAAGGTGTCGTCCGGTAGTCCCACCGTCTGTCCGAATCCGGCTCCGTCACCAGTTCGATGGTTCTAGTTTCTCCAGCGGGAATCCGCTGTGTGAAGGGGCCATCGGCGTCAATGTACCACGTATCGGCGGAATAGCTGGCAAATAAGCCTGACTCTTCGGGTGTTTTGAACTCGAAGATAGATTTGAACATTCCGGCGCTGTCACCCACATTTTCGACCTCCATCGCAACTGTTGCTTCATCGCCTGTAACATCCTCCGGTGGCACATCGATATTCGCCAGTTCGAACTCGGGGAAGCCACCGGGAGACTGTAGCGGGATTTCGATATCAGCGACCGCACTCCCCTCAGCGAGGTTTATGCCGAATGTGAGGTCGTCAATCTGAGCCTTCGGGACAGCGTAAATCAGGTGGCCGCTGTAGGTCTGTCCCGGGTTGATGTTCTCCCCGGCTGCATTCGTTCCGTCACGACCTGCGGCCGACTCGCTCACGAAGCTCGATTCGGGAACAACAAAGTCGTCTTTTGACACTGTCTTTGCCTCACCCGTTCCATTCTCGAACGTAACGCTCAGAATCAGCAGGATATTATCTGAGACCGTTTCGCGGATAGCATGTGCAGTGTTGTCGCCTATGGTCCGTTCGCCAGGAGACAACTCGTAGGCTATCATCTGTTCATAGGTCATATCGGACACTGTGGCCTGAACCCCACTCGCAAGCTCAATGGTTTCCCCAGTGCTCCCCTGCTTCGGGAGGACCGACACGGTTGACGTGACTGTATCGTCGACAGCGTAGAAGTCCGAAGACGTTTCAAACGCCCATGCACCGGCGTAGTTGGCGTCAACACGATAGCTATGCGAGACTTCTTCGCCGGATTTCAGGCCATCAGCGTTGACGGTAACTGTCTGTGGCTCAGTGGCACCCGATTCTGAATGGACGAACTCGATGGTCGCATCCCCGGAGATCGGCTCGCCACCGACGTTGACAGCAGTCACGTCACCCTTGATGGTGTCACCGAACGCGACCTCTTTTGGCCCACTCACTGAGAGCAATTTCAGTCGCGCCGGTGCTTCCTGGTCTACTTCATACGTGGGTTCGGGCGTTGATGTTGACTCGTTTCCGTCTCCCCCGTCGCTACCACTGCATCCGGCAAGGCTGAGTGCAGCCATGCTGCTTCCAATCGTACCGATGTATGTTCGTCGGTCCATGTACTACTGGGATTATATACATATACAAATATGTTTTCTTTTAGTTATTTATTTGTCAAATATGAATGTATAACAGCTTATCATCCAAAATAAAATCTTGTAGATTTATTTGAGTCAATCGACTGTCAGGATAGCGGATACCACTGGTTTGCCTACCGTCAGCGTCTCCGACGGGCACGACAAGGGGGTCCGACCAACGTCCTGAGACAGCGACGGACCAGCGGCAAGTGACAAGCGTCCCGGCCCGCCGGAAAGTGACGCAGTTCGGTGGATATACCAGACGAACGGCCCACTGGCGGGGCAGTGGAGTCATTGCGGGACGAATCGGCCGATCGTGCGGGATGGGATAGTGTGCGTTTCTGGTGGCGAGACGACGGTCCATGCCGTTGACCGAATTGCCGGAGAGCGTGTCTAGAGCTACTCGTTCGAACGGTCGCTACGGGAGATTCAGACGACAGCTGACACAGTTGTCTGCTGGACCCGGAGCGATGACGCGACCGGTGTGCACGCGCTTTCTTTCGGCGGCGACCCGATATGGAGCGGCATCAGTCGGGGAACAACGACCCCCCTAACGGTCACAGATTCTAGGACGTATCTCGGGACACAGACCAGGTACACCGTGCAGCTCGGAGGCTGAAAGCGCGAGTGCGCACCACACCTGTTCAGCGGGGTGCTGCACCGAACGGCTGATGCAGCAGTTGCTTGCGAACTTGTTTGCGACAGTAATGTGCTCGGTCAGGGATTTGAACCCTGGTCCTCGGCTCGAAAGGCCAAGATGATTGGCCGGACTACACCAACCGAGCGTACTCAACCGTTCCGGGTGGACCAATTTAACCCCATCGAAATAGACGCTACCTGAGGATGCGTACCACAGGCGTGTGGCTAGCGTAAGCAGACCATCCCCGAGACGTCTCCAGCAAAAAGATGGGACGTATTTGCTCGGCGGACGTCTGTCTGGTATTACTTCCCTTCGAAGTCCGGCTCTCCGTCGCCCATGAACGCGTTGATGCCCTCCATCACGTCGTCGGTCCCGATGAGGTGGCCGAAGGCCTGTGATTCGACTTCGAGGCCAGCGTCGATGTCGTCGCGGCCGGCGAGCATGGCGCGCTTGGTGAGTTTCTGTGCGACCGGCGGGCCGGCGGCCATGTCTTTGGCCATCTCCAGCGCCCGCTCGTGCAGAGCGTCGTTGTCGACGACCTCGTTGATGAAGCCGTACTCGGCCATCTCGTCGGCGTCGTAACGGTCACCGGTGAAGATAATCTCCTTGGCGCGGCCTTCGCCGACGATGCGAGCGAGGCGTTGCGTGCCGCCCCAGCCCGGCAGTAGGCCGAGGTTGTGTTCTGGCTGGCCCAGTTCGGAGCGTTCCGAGGCCACGCGGAGGTCGGCACAGGTCGCCAGTTCCATCCCGCCGCCCAGCGCGTAGCCGTCGATTCCGGCGACGACTGGCATCGAGCATTCCTCAAGCTTGCCGAAGGTTTGCTGGCCCTTGCGGGAGAGTTCAATAGCGTCCAGCGGCGTCGCGTTCGAGGCCATCGCCTGCACGTCGGCCCCGGCAGAGAACGCCTTGTCGCCGGCTCCGGTCAGCAGGATGGCACGCACCTCGTCGTCATCTTCGAGCAGGTCGACGGCGTCGGCAAGGTCGTCCATCAGGTCCGGGCTGACGGTGTTCATCCGGTGTGGACGGTCGAGTTCGATGTGACCGACCATGTCACCGGGATATTCGACGGTGACGTTGTCGAACTCCGCCGGCGCATCGTCGTCGCTGCCGTAGAAACCGCCTGCCTCGGCGGCCTCTCGGAGGCCGTCAGCGACGGCATAGCGCTCCGCGCCGGTCTCCTCGTGGGTTTCCTCGAGTGTGTCGATAAGCGTCTCCAGACCGGTCTTGTCGGCGATTTTTGCGGGACCGTCCGGGAAGCCGCCGCCAAGCTGGACAGCCTGGTCAATGTCTGCAACGGGAGCCACGTCGTTCTCGACGAGTTTCCCGACCTCGTTTGCCATCACGGCGACGAGGCGGTGCTCGACATCTTCGCGGCCGGCATCCGTCGGAATATCGACGCCGCCGTTCTCATAGTCGTAGAAGCCCTTCCCGGTCTTCTTCCCGAGTTCCTCGTTCTCGACCTTCTCTTCGAGCAGCGGACACGGGGCGTACGGCTCGCCGAGGACCTCGTGCATGTACTCAAGCACGTGCAGCCCCACGTCGTTGCCGACCTGGTCCGAGAGTTCGAACGACCCCATCGGTAGGCCCATGTCGAACTTCGTCGTCGAGTCGACCTCGGCGATGGTCGCCGCGTCGTCGTGGACGAGCCACGCGGCCTCGTTCATCAGCGGGACGAGGATGCGGTTGACGATGAATCCCGGCGAGTCCTTGCGGACGCGGACCGGTGTTTTGCCGAAGTCTTCGGCAAGCGCCTCGATGGCTTCCAGCGTGTCGTCGCCCGAGTGTGCGCCGGAGATGACCTCGACCAGTTGCATCCGCACCGGCGGATTGAAGAAGTGCATCCCACAGAACTGCTCGGGCCGCTCGGTCACTTCCGACAACTCCGTGATGGAGAGGCTGGATGTATTGGTGGCGAA
Source organism: Haloarcula sp. R1-2 (assembly GCF_011627385.1). NCBI lineage: Archaea > Methanobacteriati > Methanobacteriota > Halobacteria > Halobacteriales > Haloarculaceae > Haloarcula > Haloarcula sp. R1-2. The sequence goes on along the minus strand of NZ_JAANTG010000001.1, from coordinate 132,959 downwards.
GATGGCGTCTTCGGGCGCGTGTTCTTCGACCTCTGTGTACACGTCCTTCTTGATCTCCATTTTCTCCGGCACGGCTTCGATGACCACGTCGACGTCGCTGACTGCTTCCTCGACATCGACCAGCGGCGTGACGCGGTCAAGCGCCGCATCGGCTTCCTCCTGGGTGAGCTGGTCTCTCTCGGCCAGCTTGTTCAGCGACCACTCGATGTTGTCGTAGCCGTCCTCGACGAACTCGTCTTTGATGTCTCGCATCCGCACGTCGTAGCCTGCGAGCGCGGCCACTTCGGTGATTCCATGGCCCATATTCCCGGCACCGAGCACGGCGATAGTGTCAATATCCTCGAAATCCATGACATATCGTTCCACTGCCGGCCGAGGCTTCAACGTTTCTCTCATTAGAAAACCACTCTCCAGTTTATTTCGGATTACAAACCATTAATGCATATCACGTCAACACACCACATATGGACTTCGGACTGACAGAAGAGCAGCGACAGATACAGGACGAGATAGCCCGGTTCGCGGAAAACGAAATCAAACCCGTCGCGACCGAGTACGACACTGAAGAGAAGTTCCCACGAGAAATCGTCGAAAAGGCCGCTGAGATGGGGCTAACCGGGGCGAACATCCCGATGGAGTATGGTGGCGCAGGCTACGATACGCTGACGAACGCCATCATCGCCGAGGAACTGTTCGCGGCCGATCCCGGTATCGGTCTGAGCATCCAGTCGGCCGCGTTCGGTGCTGACGCCCTCATCGGGTTTGGCTCAGAGGCCCAGAAGGAGGAGTACTTGGAGCCCGTTGCCACGGGCGACGCCATCATGGGCGCGGCCATCTCCGAACCCGACACCGGCTCGGACGTGTCGTCGGTGTCGACGCAGGCGCGAAAGGACGGCGACGAGTGGGTCATCAACGGCAACAAGATGTGGATCACTAACGGCTCGGTCGGCGACTACTTCGTCGTGCTCTGTGAGACTGACCCGGACGCGGAGGGGCGGTACAACGGCTTCTCGCAGATTCTCATTGAGTCCGACCGCGACGGGTTCGAAGCCGAGAAGATTACGGGGAAACTGGGTATCCGTGCGTCGGATACCGCAGAACTCATTCTCAACGATGTGCGCGTCCCCGAAGACAACCTTGTGGGAACGCGCGGGGCCGGCTTCCTCCAGATAATGCAGTTCTTCGACGAGACCCGGACCGGCGTGGCCGCACAGGGCGTCGGTATCGCTCGCGGGGCCGCCGAGCGCGCGCTGGAGTACGCCCAAGACCGCGAGCAGTTCGGCCAGTCCATCTCAGAGTTCCAGGCCACCCAGCACAAACTCGCCGAGATGTTCACCGAAATCGAGGCGGCACGCCAGCTAACTCACAAGTCCGCCTGGAGCGTCGACAACGACGCCGACAAGCTCACCCAGCTGGCCTCAATGGCCAAAGAAAAGGCCTCCCGCGTCGCCGTCGAAACAGCCGACGAGGCCGTCCAGATCCACGGCGGCGCTGGCTACGTCAACGACTTCGACGTCGAGCGGTTCTACCGCGACGCCAAGATCACCCAGATCTACGAGGGGACGACCGAGATCCAGAAGAACATCATCGCCCGAGAACTGCTCGGGAAGGGCATGACGTAAACTACCCCACCCTACTTCGCTCGGTCTGACGACCTCGCTTCGTTGAGGGTGGGGCTTTCGCGTGGACTCCCGCTCTGGCCGGAATCTCCGGCAGGAGTCTCATACTCTCCGTTCGCGTTCAACGTCCCGCGATTCAAGCGCACGCCTACGGGTGCGCCTCCACCGTCCCCAGTTTGGTTACGACGGAGATACCGCAAACCGATGTTTTTTGCCGCATTGTAGTCGGCGTGGTTCTCGTAGCCGCATTTCAGGCACACGAACGCCTCGCTGTCGCGGTTGTCCGGGTGGGTGAACCCGCAGTGTGAGCAACGACGTGACGTGTTTTCCGGGTCTACCACTGCCACATCAATGCCGTGCAACTCGGATTTGTATTTCACGTACTCGTACAACCGCTCGAACGCCCACTTGTGGCCCCACGACGCTTCGGGGAGTCGGTCACGGATGCCGCTCAACTCCTCGAAGGCGATGATCGTACACCCGTTCTCGGCGGCTTCTTCGATGATACCGTTGGCAATCCGGTGGAGCATCAGTTTGAACCGGCCCGTTTCCTTCCCTCCGACCGACTGGATATTCTCGTGAGCGGCCCGCGTGCCACACTGCTGGAGCGAGCCACGCCGCTCCTCGTACTCGCGCCTCCAGTGGTCGAACTCGTGGCCGCTCCAGAACGTCCCTGTCGAAGTAACAGCGAGTTGGTTCACGCCGAGGTCAACGCCGAGGACTGTCCTGTGCCCGGTCGTCGCCTGTTTCGGCGTGTCAGACTCCACCTCCGCCTTTGTACGGAGATGAAGGAACCACTGGCCGTCTCTGTGGTGCAGTTCTGCGCCCGTCACTTGGTAGTCGTCGCTGTCGAGATACCGACTGTGTGGTGTGTCGCGGTCGGCGGCGGGAAGGAGGTACTCGACTTCGATACGGCCCTCAACGGTCGCCAGCGACACGTACTCGTCGTGGAATGTCGCGCACCGTTTGTCGTACACCACGGTCGGACTCGTGAAGTGCGGTTTTCCCGCGTACTCGCCCTGCTTCCAGCGGGCGACGGCGCTCTGTACGGCGTCGGCGGCCTTGTTGCGAGCGTTCTGGACGAGATTCGCGTGCAATCGTGTTTGCTCACGCACGTCGTCGTAGGTTTCTGCCTGCAACTGGGCCTTGCTCGTCGTTTTGTATTCGCCCTGCCATGCGTGGTCTACGACGTAGTTGGCGGCCCACAGAAATTCATCGACGGTTTCGCGGAGAAGTGCGGCGTCGTTGCTGTCCACGTCGAGTTTGACTGAAACAGTGCGCCGCACTTCCATGGCTCAGACGTGTGCTCGGTGTTTTATCAGCGTTGGGGAGAACAGACGGCAACAGTCCGTGGTCTGTGTCCGGGTTGTCGGCTTCCTCTCCGGCCTACTCGTTCGCTTCGCTCACTCCTTGAGGCCGGAGGCTCCGCCTCGAAACTGCATGATTTTTGCCTCGGTCACCGCTTAGTGGCCTGTGGACCTCCCGCTGCTTTCTTTAATTGCTGGTCGAACCACTGCTTTTTAAGCTATCGAGCGTCGTAGTTGTGGTAATCATGGGCGACCGAACTTCACGCCACGTTGCTCGCCCGCTTCGAACCACAGGCAGTCACCGCTTCTCCCGTCGCTGTTGTCGATTCTAATGTCCAGTGCTTCGGCCCGGCCAGCCGTCCCGTCTACAGACGACACCACCCACACTACACACCATGTTTGACCGACTGAAAGCGGATATTCGTACAGCACTCACAAAGGACCCGGCGGCGACCAGCGCGATGGAGGTCGCGCTCACGTACCCCGGCCTGCACGCGATCTGGGCCTATCGTGTCGCCCACTGGCTCTGGGCGAACGACCGAGCGTTGCTCGCCAGACTCATCTCCCACGTCGCGCGGTTCCTGACCGGCGTCGAGATCCACCCCGCCGCGGAGATCGGCGAGCGCGTGTTCATCGACCACGGGATGGGCATCGTCATCGGGGAGACGGCCGAAATCGGCGACGACGTGCTCCTGTACCACGGTGTCACCCTCGGCGGCACGTCCATGCGCCGCGAAAAGCGCCACCCGACGGTCAGGGACGGCGCGACCATCGGCGCTGATGCCTCGATAATGGGGCCGATCACCGTTGGAGAGAACGCGTCCGTCGGCGCTGGCGCAGTCGTCGTCGATGACGTGACCCCGGAAACGACAGTCGTGGGCAACCCGGCGGAGCCTGTCGGCGCTGCCGGTGTCGCCTCACCAAATCCGGACCCTATCATCGCTGACGGCTAACGGCGACAGATACGTTCTTTTCCGTCGAGTCAGTATCACAGAGCCATGAGTGACTCGCCACATGAGGTGTTACGCGCAGACCCCGATATCGGGCCGCTGGTCGAGACACACGGCGAACTCACGCTCGACCCGGCGTCGGACCTTTTCGAGCGGCTCGTCGTCTCGATTCTCCGCCAGCAAGTGTCGATGGCGTCGGCCGCCGCGACACGGGAGCGACTGTTCGACGCCGTCACCGTGACACCGGCGGGCATCAAAGACGCTGACAACGACCTCCTCCGGGACGCCGGGCTCTCGCGGCAGAAAACCCGCTACGTCAACGAGGTCGCCGATGCGTTTCTGGAACACGGCTACTCGCTGGAAACGTTCGAGGACGCCGCCGACGAGGAGATCCACGAGGAACTGACCGCCATTACGGGTGTCGGCGACTGGACCGCAAATATGCAACTCCTGTTCGCGTTCGGCCGAAAAGATGTGTTCCCAGTCGGCGACCTCGGCATCCGCAAGGGGTTCGAGGCCGTCGTCGGTGACGGGTACAGCCGCGCGGAGATGCGCGAGTACGCCGAGCGGTGGTCGCCGTATCGGAGCTACGCGAGCCTGTATCTGTGGCGGGCCAGCGAGGATATCGCCGAAAGCGTCGCAGAAGTGCGCGAGGACTGAGACGGCTCGAAAGCTGGTACGAACGCGTCGCTACTCTTCGCTCTGCTCTTCTTCCTCTGTTTCCACGTCTGACTCGTCGTCCGCACGGCGGGTCACGTCGACCTGATAGTGCTTGAGGATGTCCCGACCCAGCAACAGCGGATAGTCCATGTGCCCGCGGTCTTCGACGCTGGCGGTGACGGTGTGCTGGGTCCCGCCGACGCCGACGACGAGGTCGACGACCGGGCGCGAACGACCGGACTTGAGGCTCCCTGATTTGATCTTCACGATGTCGAGAATCGGCCCCGTTCCGATTTCCGCGGCGAGCTTGGCGTCGATACTGGTCCGGGTCGCGCCGGTGTCTGACTTCGCGAGGACGGACTTGGTCCCCTGCGTTCCGGTGACGACAACCTCCTCGATATAGCCGACGACGACGTTCTCCTGTGCTTTCGGCTGTGGCTTCTTCGGCGTACACGCAGGCTTGGAGTCGTCAAGCCGGTCGGAGAGTCGCTCGACGGTTTCATGATCGACACTCCCGCCGGCCCGCTCGATGGCGAGCTGAGCGATGTACGGGGCAGGGCTGACGCCGCTGGCCTTGAACAGGCCACGGAACCCGGCAGTGGGGTTCACTTCGAGCACGTAGTAGCCGTCATCGCTCTGGACGATGTCGACGCCGGCGTAATCCAGCCCGATAGCCTCGACCGAGTCGAGCGCGATTTCCCTGACTCGCTCGGGGAGTTCACCCGTCATGTCCTCGACCTCGCCGCCGAGCGCGACGTTCGTCCGCCACTCGCCCTCGGGCGCATAGCGGTTCATCGCCCCGACGATCTGGTCGCCGACGACGTACACGCGAAGGTCGTGGTGGCGCTGCTCGTCGTGTTCCATGTACTCCTGTAAGAACGCGTAGCGGCCACCGACCTGTGCGTTGACCTGGTTTTCCAGATCGACCATCCACGTCCCGCCGCCGTGGGTGCCGATGGCCGTCTTGTACACCGCACGATCACCGAAGCGGTCCCGTTCCTCGTTCAGCAGGTCACTCGATAGCGCGAGCAGGGCGTCCGGGACCGGAACGCCGGCATCGGCCAGCGCGGCAGCGCTTGCGAACTTGTGGAGGGCCGTCGTCGCCGCCATCGGCTCGTTCAACGTCGGTGCGAGCCGGCTGATAGTCATCCCGAGGCCGATCCCTTCCGCGGGGTGTTCGTCGCTGGAGAGCAGCAGCCGATTTGCGACCACATCAACGGCGGGCTCGAGCGTCATTTCGCCGTCGGTAACGCTTATCGCGGTGTTTTCGGCGCGAAGCCACTCCGTGTCGTAGCCCATCTCATCGACTGCGTTCAGGATGGCCTTCGACTCCTTGCTGGAGTGGAGGCTGAGAACGCCGACAGTAATATCCTGGTCGCTCATGCTGTCGCCTTCTGCCGGCCGCAGTATAGATGTACGGATATGTAATACGGGACGACTCTACCGGGGGACCGCCTTGCCGGAGGGGTTTTAGCCGCCGCCTCTCGTTGTGATGGCATGGACGAGGCCGAGCCGTTCACCTACGACGGGGGAATCGTTGCGCCGGGCGAAACCCGCAACATTCGCTACACGGTCAGCGAGACGTATCTGGGGGATGCCGTCCGGATGCCGGTTACCATCGTCAACGGGAAGCGGCCCGGTCCGACCGTGTTTCTCACTGCAGCGGCACACGGCGACGAACTCAACGGCATCGAGGTCGTTCGAGAGGTCGCCCACGAATGGAACCACGACGGGCTGGCGGGGACGCTGATCTGTCTGCCGGTGCTGAACGTCCCTGCATTTCTGGCACAGGAGCGGTACCTGCCGATCTACGACCGCGACCTGAACCGCTCGTTCCCCGGCGACCCCGAGTCGACGAGCGCGAAACGGATGGCCCACGAGATTTTCCGGAACTTTCTGGCTCCCTGTGACGTGGGCCTCGACTTCCACACGTCAACGCGCGGGCGGACGAATATGCTCCACGTCCGGGCGGACATGGACGACCCGAAGGTTGCGCGGGTCGCAAACGCCTTCTCGTCGAACGTCATCATCTCCTCGGACGGCCCGTCGGGGTCGCTCCGGCGGGAGCTGAGCGATTCGGGCGTCCCGACGATCACGATAGAGATGGGCGAAGCCCATCGGTTCCAGCGACCGCTCATCGACTCAGCGCTGGAGAGTGTGCGGTCGGTGCTTGCGGAGTTTGGTCTCCGGGACTCCGACACCGTCCGGTGGCCGGGCTGGCGGACAGTCATCGACGACAGCGGCGAGAAAACCTGGATCCGTGCGGACTCGGGCGGACTGGTGGATATGCACTACGACCGCGGTGACCTGGTGTACGAAGACGACGTGATCTGTACGATCGCCAATCCGTTCAAAACGGAGAATACACTGATGCGTGCGCCGTTTACCGGCCTGCTGGTCGGCATCCTTGAGAACCCACTGGTGTATCCCGGCAACCCTCTCTGTCATCTGGTCCGACTTGATGACCGGACACAGCGAGCTATCGAGTGGAACCGCCGGGCTGACGACGACGATTGGTAACTGCAGAGTAGTCAATTGACGAACGTCTTCGGACGAGATTCCGGCGATACGCGTCCATTGTAGAAACTACTATCTGTCCCCGGACTAACCCCCCAGTGTATGAGTCAGTCTTACAATCGCGGCACCGTCGAGGACTTCGGACGGTGGCGGGAGTTCACGGCCGGGATGTGGGCCTGGATCTTCCACAAGTTCACCGGCTGGGTTCTCGTGGGCTACCTGTTCACCCACATCGCGGTGCTGAGCACTTCGGTCGGCGTCGATCCGGCGAGCGCGCAGGCAGGCAGTGACCTCTACACCAGCACGCTCAGCGGCCTCGAATCGCTGCTGATCGTCCGGTTCCTTGAAGTCGGCCTGCTGGCCGTCGCCGTCTTCCACATCCTCAACGGGATTCGACTGCTGATGGTTGATCTCGGCGTGGGGCTGGAATCGCAGGACAAGAGCTTCTACGCGTCGCTCCTGCTGACCGGCGCAATCGTCATCGCAAGCGTGCCGACGTTCCTCGGGGGGAAACTAGCCTGATGGCACAGCACTACTCCTCCTTTGACCGCGGCGGGCGTCGCTGGCTGTTCCAGCGCCTGACGGCGGTGTTCCTCATCGGCGTGCTCGCGTTCCACTTCATGCTGTTGCACTTCGTGAACCACGCTTCGGATATCACGTTCCTTGGCACGCAGGCTCGGATGAGCCAGGTCAGCTACTTTGCGACGATGTGGCTGTTCCTCGTGACCGCGACGTTCCACGGCGTCAACGGCGTGTACAACGCGCTGGTCAATCAGGGACTCACCGGTTCCCAGAAAAACGCAGTCAAATACATGCTCGGCATCGCTGGTCTCCTGCTCGTCGTGCAGGGGACCCGCGTGTCGCTGGCCATGACGACCCTCGTCTGAACTATGAGTACGCAAATCGAACAACAGGAAACCGAGACGGAGGCCGACGAGGAAACAGAGCCCGAAGTCGAATCACCGGGCGACCGTCGGCGCGCACAGCGAGACGAACGACAGGCACAGGAGCAGGCCCAGCGGGAAGTCGAAGAGGAGACGCTCGACGACGACGACACGATCACGCTGAAAGTGTTCCGCTACGACCCCGAAGTCGAGGGGAAGCAGGAACCACGCTTCGACGACTTCCGCGTTCCGTTCCACAAGGGCATGACCATCCTCGATGCCCTCATCTACGCACGGGACCACTACGACTCCTCGCTGACCTTCCGACACTCCTGTCGACAGGCCGTCTGTGGGTCAGACGCCCTGTTCGTCAACGGACGACAGCGCCTCGGCTGCAAGACGCAGATCTCCGAGCTTGAGGACCCGGTCCGCATCGAGCCGCTGCCCCATCAGGAGGTCGTGAAGGACCTCGTCGTCGATATGGAGCACTTCTACGACCAGATGGAGGCCGTCGAACCGTACTTCGATGCCGACGAGACCCCGGACGACAAGCTCGAAGAGCAGCGCCAGACCCGGGAGAACCGCGAGAAGGTCAAGATGTCCACGCGGTGTATCTGGTGTGGCGCGTGTATGTCCTCGTGTAACATCGCCGCCGGCGACAACGAGTACCTCGGCCCCGCCGCTATCAACAAGGCGTACCGCTTCGCGATGGACGAGCGCGAGGGCGAGAACCGCAAGCAGGAACGCCTCCGTATCATCGAGCAGGAACACGGCGTCTGGCGCTGCCAGACCCAGTTCTCCTGTACCGAAGTGTGTCCAAAGGATATCCCGCTGACCGAGCACATCCAAGAACTCAAGCGGGAAGCGGTCAAGAACAACCTGAAGTTCTGGTGAATTCAGGGTAGCATTCCTTCTGCAGAAAGCCGCTAGTTGTCAGGTACGCTGTGTCTGTCGCCACCTGTCATTGGTCAGTTGTTTCAAAAGCGTACGCGCTTCCTCCACGACTAAAGTCGTGGGCTTCCGCGCTGCTCCCGCTGTGACCCAGAGTAGCCTGAGACAGTCACTATAGGGACATAGGCCCACAGTGCGTTCAGGAGCTATCAAGATTTATTGGCAACTCTGGACAACTATTCAACAAATGTCCCTCCCTGCGGTCATCAGGAAAGATTTCAACGACGCAATCCGCTCAGGAACGTTCCTCGCGACCACCCTGTTGTTCGTCCTCGTCGCCGGATTCTGGGCGGCGATTCAGCACGTCCCGCTGACGGCTTCGGCGAGCGATGTCCCGACTAGCACGCTGGCGCTGCTCAACAGTATGGGTCAGCCGATGAGTTTCTTTGTCCCACTGCTGGGGTTAGGCATCTCCTATGCCGCTATCGCCGGTGAGCGCGACAGCGGGAGCATCAAGCTCCTGCTCGGCCTGCCGAACTCGCGCCGTGACGTTATTCTCGGGAAGTTCATCGGCCGGTGTGCCGTTTTGACTATCGCTATCCTCGGCGGCTATTTTGTCGTCGCTGTCTTCGCACTGTTCACCTACGAGTCATTTGCGGCCGTCAAATTCGTGCTCTACACCATCTTGACGGTCTTCTACGGTGCGGTCTATGTCGCAATTGGTATCGGCTTCTCGTCGATACTGAAGTCTCAGTACACGGCGGTTATTGGTGCGGGGGGACTGTACATCCTCTTTCAGCTCGGGTGGGACGTTGTAACAGCTATTCTGCAGGTCATCACTGTCGGCTACACGCCCCCAGATTCCGGTGCACCTCCGTGGCTGATTGTCGTCCACGCTCTCAACCCGACTGCGGCAGTCGGCTACGCGGCACGGGCGATAATCCCCACGTTCGACGAAATAATGTCCTACCCAGTATCGGCTTCATTCTACCCTCCGAAGTGGGCCGGATTCGCCATTCTTGGGGGCTGGCTCGTTCTATCACTCGGGTTCGGCTACATTCGGTTCCAGTCGGCGGATATAATGTAAAGTTGCACAGTCCGACAACGATGATGGCGTGGTGCGTCCGTTCTCCACTCTGTACTGTCGTGGTCGGGCTCGCCTGTTACTCCCGTCTGGCCGTCGCCGGCGCGAGAATCGCTGTCACGGCCTTGTTCATCGGCGCATCACCCCGGCCTCGGCCGGGTCATCGGTCGCCGGGAGGACGACCGCCATATCGCCGTGGATACTCTCGACCTACAGCCCATCAGTTTGGAGTGCAGCTAGGTGGTCGCCTCTCGCAATGAGGTGGACCTTGTGGCCTGCGTGTGCCAGCCGAGCGCCTAGATGACCGCCAATACCGCCGACGCCGAAGACACAGAGTTTCAGACTCTGTAGGCTTACAGCGGACCGGAGCAAAGGGACTGCGGGCAGTCTGTCGCGGCAAAGCGCAGGCGCCCCCACAGCGGTCAGGAGTTCCGACAAATGAACTCGAATCGCGCACCGCCGCTCTCGCTGTCAGTCGCGATGACCTCCCAGTTGTGTGCGTCGACGATCTGTTCGACGATACAGAGCCCGAACCCGGTTCCGTCATCGGCCGTTGAATAGCCGGGTTTGAACAGGTCTGCAGTCCCGTCGGGGAAGCCCGCCCCGTCGTCCGTGACGTAGAATCCCCACGATTCTGTCCCGACAGTGACGGTTACGTCGTCGCCACCGTGTTCGACAGCGTTCCGAAAGAGGTTCTCCAGTAATTCCAGCATCGCACCTTCGTCGGCTTTGATGCTGTCGTCGGCCTCGGTTTCAAGCGTCGCATCCTGCGTGTCGACCATCGACCAGGCCCGCTGTGAAAGGGCGTTGAGGTCGATTGTCTCGATTTCCGCGGGATTAACGCCCTGTTTGGCGAGCACGAGCAAGTCATCGATGAGCGTGTACATCCGGTCGATGCTCCGCTCGGCACGCTCGAAATGTGCTTCTTCGCCTGTCTCACGTGCGAGTTCGAGCGAGCCGTCAAGGACGTCCAGCGGGTTCCGTAGGTCGTGACTAATCGCGTCCGAGAATCGCTCAAGACGCTGGTTCTGTCGTTCGAGTTCCTGTTCGCGCTGTTTCCGTGCGGAGATATCGCGGGTCGTCACGACGACGTGGTCTTCCAGCGGGCCGTTCGTGACTTGCTGGCCGCGGGACTCCGCCCAGATCCAGTCGCCATCTGCGTGGCGGTACCGGTGCTCGATGACGGCGACGTACCCCGGTTCGTCTATCATCCGGCCGAACTCGGTGAGCGCGTTCGGGAGGTCGTCCGGATGGACGTATCCAAAGAGGTCCGAATCCTGCATCTCGTCTTGCTTGTAGCCGAGGACGCGTTCCACGGACGGACTGATGTACTCAACGTTGCCCTGCTCGTCGAACACAGTGAGCACGTCGGAGGTATGCGTGACGAACTGGCGAAACTGGGCTTCGAAGCGCGGTCGGTCGCTGACATCGCGGGAGGTGAACACCCGGCAATCGCGGTCCGTCTCGGTGTCCCCTGAGACGGTTGTTTCGAGCCAGACCCAGTCACCGTCGGCGTTCCGGAACCGGTACTCAGTCCCGTCGTCTTCACGCTCGCCGGTAAGTGTGGCGAGGACACGATCTGTATCCGCTGGGTGGACGAGATCCAGCCAGTTCGTGCCGACAAGCGACTCCATATCGTACCCCAGTACGCGTTCGATTGCTGGACTTACAAACCGTATTGTCAATTCCTCGTCAGTAACTGCCAGCACCGTGGGTGCCTCAGCTAACACCGCTTCGAAATCGTCAGTTGACGTGAGGTACTGGTCTGGCATCAGGTTTGAAGCGGGTCAACGCCCGTGGTAGGACTGTCTGTGGGGTCCGATATCAGTAGTTGGTTCCTAAGTATTCACAGCACGTGATATAATTCCATCGGAGGGAACAAAACTCAGTTCGTCTAATAGTTCGTCCCGATAGCAGAAGCGGAATGCGGCCCATCGGTGACGAAGCTCTCGGTAACGCAACAGGGAGGCTTAAGTTTGGCTAATCCTAAGCCGAAACCACGCCAAGAGACACTCTCACAATGTACGAACACGATGTCATCGTGGTCGGCGCGGGTGGCGCTGGCCTCAGGGCGGCTATTGCAGCGAACGAAGAGGGTGCAGATGTTGCCCTCGTGACCAAGCTCCATCCGGTTCGGAGCCACACAGGTGCCGCGGAGGGTGGAATCAACGCCGCCCTTCAGGAAGGGGACTCCTGGGACCTCCACGCGTACGACACGATGAAGGGGTCCGACTACCTCGGCGACGCCCCTGCCATCGACACCTTCGCCAAGGACGCTCCGGAAGAGGTCATCCAGCTCGAACACTGGGGGATGCCCTTCTCGCGTGAGGACGACGGCCGCGTCTCTCAGCGACCGTTCGGTGGCCTCTCCTATCCGCGGACGACGTACGCGGGTGCCGAAACCGGTCACCACCTGCTGCACACGATGTACGAACAGGCGGTCAAGCGCGGCATCGAGGTGTACGACGAGTGGTACGTGACCCAGCTCGCGGTCACCGACCACGACGACCCCGAGGACCGTGTCTGTCACGGCTGTGTCGCCTACGACATCAAGTCCGGCGAAATTCAGGGCTTCCGCGCCAACAACGGCGTGATTCTCGCAACCGGTGGGCTGGGACAGGCCTTCGACCACACCACGAACGCCGTCGCCAACACCGGCGACGGCTGTGCGATGGCCTACCGCGCCGGCGTCCCGATGGAGGACATGGAGATGATCCAGTTCCACCCGACGACGCTGCCGTCCACGGGCGTCCTCATTTCTGAGGGGGTTCGCGGTGAGGGTGGTATCCTCTACAACGACAACGAGGAGCGGTTCATGTTCGAGCACGGCTACGCCAACAACGAGGGGGAACTGGCCTCCCGCGACGTGGTCGCCCGTGCTGAACTGACGGAGGTCAACGAGGGCCGTGGCGTCGAGGACGAGTACGTCGACCTCGACATGCGCCACCTCGGCGAGGAGCGCATTCTCGACCGCCTTGAGAACATCCTCCACCTCGCGGAGGACTTCGAGGGCGTCGACGGCCTCGACGAGCCGATGCCGGTCAAGCCCGGCCAACACTACGCCATGGGCGGCGTCGAAACCGACGAGAACGGCGAGACGTGCATCGACGGCCTCTACGCGGCCGGCGAAACTGCGTGTGTTTCGCTGCACGGCGCGAACCGGCTCGGGGGCAACGCCCTGCCGGAACTGCTCGTGTTCGGTGCCCGGGCCGGCCACCACGCCGCCGGCAAGGACATGAAGACCGCCGAAATCCAGACTGGCCCGTCCGCCAAGAGCGAACCCGGCGACGTGGAGCCGCCGGTCGACCCCGGCGCAATCGACGCCAGCAGCGGCGACGTCGCCGCCGACGGAGCCGCCATCGAACCGAAAGCGGTGCTCGAAAGCACTGTTGAGCAGGAACGCCAGCGCATCGAGGACCTCATCGAATCCGACGGCATCAACCACGCCGAAGTCCGCGCAGACGTACAGGAGACGATGACTGACAACGTCAACGTGTTCCGGACTGAAGAAGGCCTTGAGAAGGCCCTTCGGGACCTCCGGTCGGCGCGCAAGGAGTACGAGAACGTCGCCGTCGAAGACCCGTCCCGGACCTACAACACGGACCTTATCCACACCATCGAGACTCGCAACATCCTCGACGTGGCCGAGGCCATCACGCTCGGCGCGCTTGCCCGCGAAGAGTTCCGCGGCGCACACTGGCGTGCTGAGCACCAGGAACGCAAGGACGAGGAGTGGATCAAGCACACGATGCTTGCCTGGAACGAAGGACAGCCAGAGCTGTACTACAAGCCCGTCATCCTCGAAGGCGACGAAGAGACCTACGAACCGAAGGTCCGGTCGTACTGACGACCTGACCGTCGGCTGCAATATCTGTTTCTGCGAATTTCAGGGCGCGCCGACGAGAACGAACGTGCTCTCGGTGTCGCCGTTGTGGATTGTCCGTTCCGCCTCCGGCGGGAGCTTGATTGCGTCGCCCGCTTCCAGAGACACGCTTTCGCCGTCAACCTCGACGGTGGCTGTCCCCTCGACGAGGATGTACACCTCCTCATGGCCTTCGTCGGCGTGATCGTGTGGCTTGCCAGTCCAGCCGGCCTCACAGTCCAGTACAGTGACGCCGACCTGCTCACAGTCCAGCGGGTCTCGGAGGAAGTGCATCGCATCTGCGACCGGTTCCACGTCGGTGTAGTTGACTTTCGTGTAGCTCACATCCACTGCTGTCGCTGGCCAGCACAAAGTAAGTTGTTGTGAATCCGAAAAGAAAGAGCGCAGGGGCGATACCACTCACACCCTGTGCGTTGCCGCTGGAAGGCACAGACCAGCGTCCGGTTAAATCGCAGCAGAGTATCAGGAGTTTTGGGTGCGGAAACACCCGGAATCATCACTTACTTGGTTGTCAGGAACGTATTATAGATAGCTTGGAAGGGTGGCTCAGTGGTAGAGCGCTACCAACCAACATGCCAGAATCGGTTGGTGGTTACCCCGCAAAGGGCTCCGCGTGGTTCGACTCCCGCCCCTTCCATTTTTGTGTCTCGCTGATAGCGACTGCAGTCTGTTTTCTCAGCAGCACCTCAGTCGGCCGTATCTGATGGGTCGCTAACCAAGAACTACGGTACCGCTGAAAGTTGGAATTGACTGTCGGCGGTGAGGTAGTGCAAGGCGTCGATGTGGGAGCCGACGCCTCACAGGAAGTGGAAAGGTAAGGAATGTGGGGGTGGGGGGTGGGGGTGGTGCGGCACCGGTATGGTGCCTGTTAGAAACAATGCGGGGAGCTGTATAAAAAGTCACCGCTATGGTTATCATATCTGATTTTTCGATAGCTCGCCAGTACCGGATTCCACGCCATTGGTGCAGAGAATATTCGGAGAAATAGCGGCGCCGTATCCCGGTTTCAGTTAGCTACTTATGGGTGAACAATACAACGCTCCCGTCGTTGATCGTTGTACAGAGATCCATCTCGAAATCAAGATTGAGGGACGTGAACTCCTGCTTGCAGACGACCATATCGTCGAACGGTTCTTCACAGGACGGACAGGCCACGGCCGTCGTGTTCTGGTAGGAAGCGATCGCCTCGTTATCCTCGCGCGGCGTTAGCGACGAGCGGAGTTCGTCAAAATCGTCCATGTTCGGGCTACCGCGGGCGTACGGCATAAATCATACGCCGCCCCAGCACCAAGGTATTAAAGTTGACTTGTGGTAATACAACCACAATGAGTTCACTCGGTGGCGGCACGCGCTTTGCACTCGTCGCAGGAACCACGGAAACCGCAGGTCGGGCGGGGATCAGCGCCGCCGGAGCCGATCCCGAACTAATGTCGGTAACGCCCGCCGCAGACGCTGAATTAGTGACATACGGCACACCAGTTCGGACGGACGTGACACCAGTCAGTCCGAGCGGCTGTCCGACGCCGGCACTTGTGACACGGGCCGCCCGAGAAGTCCTTGGATTTGATGTCACAGTTGTCGATGGCGGACTGGCCGAGAAAACGGGGGCGCCAACAGTCTCAGTTGGCGCACGCCCGGGAAAAGACATCGCAGAGCAGGACCCGGTGTCGACGGCCCACGGGGCGTTCGCGGCCGCCAGACAGTTCGGCCAGTCGCTCCCGGCCGACGAGCTGTATCTGGGCGAAACCATTCCCGGCGGTACGACGACGGCACTCGGCGTCCTCCGTTCGCTGGGCGAGGACGGGATGGTCTCCTCGTCGCTCCCCGAAAACCCCACAGCGCAGAAATCGGAGGTGGTCGCCGAGGGACTGCAAGCAAGTTCGCTGGAGCCGGGCGACGCCGCAAACGAACCGAAACGGGCGGTCCGCCGGATGGGTGACCCCGTTCTGGCAACGCTCGCCGGGCTGACCGCAGGGGCCGTCGAGAGCGATACCGCAGTGACGCTGGCCGGCGGCAGCCAGTGCGTCGCCGTCGCTGCGCTGGTCCGCCACGGCGGCTACGAGGGACCGCTCGGACTGGCGACGACAAGCTACGTGGCTGACGACGAGAGCGCCGACGTGCGGGCGTCGGTTGACAGACTCGACCTCGACCTGACGGTAACGGACCCCGGCTTCGACCGGAGCGACCACGTCGCGATGGAACGGTTCGTCGCCGGCGAGGCCAAGGAGGGGGTCGGGATGGGCGGCGCGCTGGCGCTGGCCGACCGCGCCGGCATTCCGATGGCAGAGGTTCGGGACCGCTTTGCGGCCATCTACGACGACCTGATTGGCGATGCGCCCACAGCAACGGCCGAGGAGAGGACATGAAGATGGAGGGGTTCGTTCTCGCCGGCACAAGCTCCGGCGTCGGCAAGACCGTTGCCACGCTGGCGACCTTGACAGCGCTCGAAGACGCCGGGTATCAGCCCCAGCCGGCCAAGGCTGGCCCGGACTTCATCGACCCGAGTCATCACGAAGCACTCGTCGACACGCCGTCGCGGACGCTCGACCCCTGGCTTGCGGGCGAGGACGGGATGCGCCGGACCTACTGGCGCGGTGCGGGCGATATCTGCGTCGTGGAGGGCGTGATGGGGCTCTACGACGGGACGAAGACATCGACGGCAGCGGTCGCCGAGGGGCTGGACCTCCCAGTTGTTCTGGTCGTAGACGCGAAGGCTGGCATGGAGAGCGTCGCCGCGACAGCGCTCGGGTTCGCACAGTACGCCGACCGCATCGGTGTCGACATCGAGGTGGCCGGCATCCTCGCACAGCGCGCCCACGGCGGCCGGCACGCCGACGGTATCAGGGACGCGCTTCCCGAGGATCTTACGTACTTCGGTCGAATTCCGCCGATGTCAGACCTTGAGATTCCCGACCGCCATCTGGGGCTACATATGGGCTCAGAGGCCGGGCTCGACCGTGACGCACTCTCGACAGCGGCAGAGACCATCGATATCGAGCGGCTGGTCGAAACAGCACGGGCACCACCGGAAGTCGCGACTACGGAGCGAAATACTGGCGACTCGCCGACTGACCGCCGGGTCGCCGTTGCACAGGACAGCGCGTTCTGTTTCATCTACCCCTCAGTACTCGAACGACTCCGGTCTGAGGCGTCCGTCGAGCCGTTCTCGCCGGTCGCCGGTGACTCAGTGCCTGATGCCGATGCGATATATCTGCCCGGCGGCTATCCAGAACTCCACGGCGAGTCGCTCGAAACCGGCGGGACACTCGACGAGATAGCCCGTCGTGCCGCCGACGGCGTCCCCGTCTACGGCGAGTGTGGCGGGCTGATGGCGCTGTCGGAGTCGCTGACGACGACCGACGGCGACACCTACGAGATGGCCGGTGTTCTCCCCGCAGACATCGAGATGCAGGACCGGTATCAGGCGCTCGACCACGTGGAGCTAGAGGCACGGGCGGACACCGTTGCGGCCACGTCGGGGGCGCACCGCCGCGGACACGAGTTCCACTACTCTGCAGCGACCCTCAGCAGCGATGCGTCGTTCGCTTTCGACATGGTTCGGGGCGACGGTATCGACGGCGAACACGACGGCCTCACAGAATACAGCACCATCGGGACGTACTGTCATTGCCACGGCGAAAGTGGCGCGTTCGACCGTCTGCTTGCAGTGCCTTCGAAGGATATCTGACGTACGGCCCGCCGTCGGACGCGTGGCTGACTGCCCGCAACCTTTTTTTCGACAGACAGCGTCGTTCTGATAATGAACGAGTTGCGCGACCTACTCGGAGACCTGGTCGCAGACGTCGACGCCGTGTTCCTGTTTTCCCCGAACGCGTCGTTTTTCGAGGAGTTCGACGACGTCGACGAAGAAATCGTCGTTGTCGGCCCGGAGAACACTCTCGATGCGGAACCGTTTGTCGAGCTACCGATCGATTTCACCGACGTTGAAGGCCGCCTCCGCTTCGGTATCGAGGGCGCACTGGAGCAGGGCATCGTCGACGAGGGCGACGAAGTGCTCTGTGTGACCGAGGTGCTGGACGGGGCCGAGAACACGCTCGTGCGGGTCCAGACCAACGATTTCTCACCCTCCGGCGTGTACGACATGTTCGTCAACTCGCGGGCGGACGCAAGTGTCGTCCGTGATGTCTTCGAGGTCGCCATCGAACTGGGGAAGAAAGGCCAGAAGGGCAAGCCTGTCGGCGCTCTGTTCGTCGTCGGCGACGCCGGCAAGGTGATGAACAAGTCCCGGCCGCTGTCGTACAACCCTTTCGAGAAGTCCCACGTCCACGTCGGCGACCCCATTGTCAACGTGATGCTCAAGGAGTTCTCGCGGCTCGACGGCGCGTTCGTCATCTCCGACGCCGGCAAGATTGTCTCCGCATACCGGTATCTCGAACCCTCCGCGGAGGGGGTCGACATCCCCAAGGGCCTCGGGGCCCGGCACATGGCGGCCGGCGCGGTCACCCGTGACACCATGGCGACGGCTATCGTTCTCTCCGAGAGTGACGGGCTCGTACGGGCGTTCAAAGGCGGGGAGTTAGTCCTCGAGATCGATCCCGAGGAGTACTGAGGATGCAGTTTGGTTTCGACTGGGCAACCATCATCCGGCAGGTGTTCTCGCCACAGGGAACGTTCGTCTTTTCGCTCGTGGTACTGGCGTTTGGCATCGTGCTCGGCTATCTCGTCTGGCGCTCGTCCCGGCGGTTCATGCGCGAACTCGGTGTGCCAGAGGCAGTTGAGGGGACACCGTTCGAGCGGACGGCGCGAGGACTCGGCACATCAACTGTCGGCATCGTCTCGAACCTGGCGGCGCTGTTTATCTACATTACGACGGTCACCGCCGTCCTCAACATCGCGCAACTGA
The DNA here is from genome assembly GCF_011627385.1 of Haloarcula sp. R1-2. NCBI lineage: Archaea > Methanobacteriati > Methanobacteriota > Halobacteria > Halobacteriales > Haloarculaceae > Haloarcula > Haloarcula sp. R1-2. The sequence continues at coordinate 114,300 of NZ_JAANTG010000001.1, read as the reverse complement.
CAGACCCGGAACTGTACTGGGCCCGCTTCACGTCGTTCCTACCTGACCTGTTTATCGCCCTGTTTGCCGTCATCATCGGCCTCATCGCGGGCGACAAGGCCAAGCTCATCGTCTCCGAGCGACTGCGCAGCGTCAAGATGCCCGAGGCGACGGTCCTGCCCGAACTCGTCAAGTACAGTATCTTCTATCTGGCAGTACTCATCGCACTCGGGCAACTGGGCGTCGAAACCCTTGCGCTGCTCATTCTCCTCGGGGCGTACGCGTTCGGGCTGGTGTTCGTCTGTGGACTGGCACTGAAGGACATCCTGCAGGCCGGTGCAGCCGGTCTTTACCTCCTGTTGACAGAGCCATACAGCATCGGGGACGAAATTGTCATCGGTGACCAGAGCGGCATCGTGCAAGAAGTCGACATCCTCGTCACGCGTATCGAGAGCGACGGCGAGGAGTACATCATCCCGAACAAGCGCGTGTTCAACACGGGTATCGTCCGTATTCGCGGCTAAGTGAGGTTACGCTTCTTCGGTTGTCTCGTCGTCCGCGCCCAGCGGTTCGGCCGGGACGCCAGCAACGGTCGTCTCTGGCGGCACATCGGTAGTCACGAGCGAGTTCGCGGCGACCTGTGCGCCCGGGCCGATTTCGACGCCGGGAAGCACAATCGCGCCCGCACCAATCATGGCCCGTTCGCCGACAACGACTTCGCCAGTGCGGTACTCATCCTGCAGGAACTCATGACACAGCAGCGTCGCGTCGTAGCCGATGATAGCGTGGTCCTCGACGGTGATGAGTTCCGGCCAGAACACGTCCGGCGTTGACTCCAAGCCCCACGCGACGCCGTCGCCGACAGTGACACCGAGTCGCGAGAGCAGCCAGTTCTTCAGCCGGAGGCTCGGCGAGATGCGACAGACGAGGATGACGACGTAGTTGACCATCACCCGGAGCGGGTGTTTGGCGTCCGGCCACGGGAACAGGGAATTGTGCGGGCCGGGCGTCGGGTGCTGGCGCAGCCGGTCGTGTCGTGGACCACTCACGTCTGTCGTATACGGGGCCGCGATAATCAAACCCGTCGGCTCGCCGGCGGTCACCGCGTCCAGAACGTCGGCGTCAGCATCACCAGCACGGGGACGATTTCGATTCGGCCGACCCACATCAGCAGTATCATCAGCACCTTGCTCGACTGAGCGAATCCCTCGTAGGTCCCGTAGGGGCCGGCCTGCCCGAACGCCGGACCGATGTTGAAGAACATCGACGCGGCGGCGCTGAGGGCCTCGAACTCGGTTATCGGTGCGCCCGCCCGCTCGCCGTCGGCCACGAGCAGGACAGTACCGAGTATGAAAAACACCAGCGCGACCAGCGTGTACGCATACACGTCGCGGACGGTGTCCTCGTCGACGATTTCCCGTCCCAGTCGGACCGGGCGGACACTCCAACGGTGGGCCGAAACGTTCAGGTCCCGCCAGAAGGACTTGGTGACGATGAGCCAGCGCAGCGTCTTGATAGAGCAGGTGGTGCTCCCGGCCATCCCGCCGATGAACATCATCACGAAGAGGACGTTCTTTGCGCCGGCCGACCAGGTGTTGAAATCCGTTGAGGCGTAGCCCGTCGTCGTGACGATGGCGGCGGTCTGGAAGACGGCGTGGCGAACCGTCGCCCCGACACCACCGGTGAATCCCTGATCAAGCACGAGCAGGCCGCCGATGAGCAGGGTGCCGACCCCGAGAATCCCCACGTAGAAGTGGAACTCCTCGCTCTGCCGGAGTCGGTCAGTGTCGCCCCGAACGAGCGCGTACAGCAGGACGAAGTTCGTTGCGCCGACGATCATGAACAGCGTCACCGCCCACTGGACGGCCGGGGAGAACGCGCCGATGCTCTCGGCTCGCGGCGAAAAACCCGCCGTTGCGATGGCGGTGAACGCGTGGGCAATCGCGTCGAAGAGGGTCATCTTCGGGGCGAAGCCGCTCACTCCCAGCACGAACAGAATAGCCGCCGCAGCAGCTGTCAGACCGAGATACAGCAATCCCAGGATGCGCGCCGTATCCTCGATGCCGGGCGTAAGCTTTGTCACATTCTCGGTCCGGGACTCGGTCTCCATGAGCTGTGCGCCGGCGACCGAGAGCCGCGAGAGCACGGCCGTCGCGAGCAACAGGACGCCGAGGCCGCCGAGCCACTGGAGGACCTGCCGCCACATCAACAGTGCCTGCGAGTGGGCGTCGAAGTCCCGGATGACCGTCGCGCCCGTGGTCGTGATGCCGCTCATTCCCTCGAACAGGGCGTTGACCGGGCTGGCGAACACGCCCGTCCCCTCAAGGAACAGCGGTATCGCGCCGACCACGGCGATGGACAGCCAGGCCAACGACACCGTCAGGAACGCCTCGCGGTCGTCGATGCGCTCGCGCTGGAGGCGAGCGAGCGTTGTGCCGACGCCCAGCGTAATCGCTATCGTGACGAGATACGGTAGCGGCGACTCACCGTACAACACAGCCACCAGTGCGGGAATCACCAGCGGAACGGCCAACCACTGCAAAATCGCACCGAGAACGTTCAGCGACGACCGCACGTCGACAGTGGTCAGTGCCAAGGGCGTTCACCGCCCGGCGATTTTCCGGCGCGTGACCGCTGACGCTGCCACCACGCGCTCAGTCCGCGCCGCCGCAGATGTCGTTCATGTGGTCGATACGCTGCTGAACCAGATCGGCTTTACCGATGTCGTGGCGGACCCGAAGCCCCTCTGTGCCGGCCCGCTGAAGCGCTTCTTCGGCGATGGCCTCCGCGTCGCCAATCGTTTCTGCGAGGCCGACAACGGCGTAGGAGCGAGAGGTAGTCGTGTAGATACCGTCCTCACGGTCGTCGACGCTGGCGTAGCACAGCAGCGCCTCCGGGGCCGTCTCCGGGTCGTCACCGGACTGCTTGCGGTGGTCGTTGACGACCTCCGCGATGACGTCGTCGTCGATTGTTACCTTCGCCCCGGCGTCGGGGTCGGTCGGGTAGCCGTCCGGGACGGCGTACTTGCAGACGGTCGCCAGCGGGCGGAAGGAGAGCTGTGGCAGGGGGTCGTCGTCGCGTGCGGCGGTCAGTACGTCGAGGAAGTCCGTGTTGAGCACCGGCAGCGTGTTCATCGCCTCGGGGTCGCCAAAGCGAGCGTTGAACTCCACGACGCGTGGCCCAGTCTCGGTGAGCATGAACTGCCCGTAGAGGACGCCCTTGTAGCCGTCGAGCGCGTCGACGGTCGCCCGGAGCACGTCGACGGCGTCCATGTAGTCGTCCTCGTCCATGAACGGCAGGTGGAGGCTGGCGTCGGAGTAGCTCCCCATCCCGCCGGTGTTTGGTCCCTCGTCGCCCTCGTAGGCACGCTTGTGGTCCTGCACTGCTGGCGTGACGCGCAGTTGCCCGTTTGCGACAAAGGCCTGCACGGTGAACTCCTCGCCGACGAGGCGCTCTTCGAGGACGACGCGGTCGTAGTCGGAACTCCGGAGGTACTCCTTGGCCTCCTCGGCAGTGCACTGGTCGCCGATGACGCGGACGCCCTTACCGCCGGTCAGCCCGGCGGGCTTGACCGCGAGGTCGCCGTCGTACTCGTCGATGTACTCGCAGGCGGCGTCCATGTCCTCGAACGTCTCGAAATCCGGACAGCCGGGGATATCGTGTTCCCGCATGAACCGCCGCTGGAACGCCTTGTCCGTCTCGATGCGGGCCTCCTGCTCCTGTGGCCCGAATGTGTAGATACCGGCGTCGTCCAGCGCGTCGGCGACACCTGCGGCGAGGGCCGCCTCGGGTCCGATGACCGCCAGCGTGGCGTCGACCTCGCGAGCGTAGGTCGTCACGGCTGTCGGGTTGGTCGTATCGAGTGCCTCGAAGCCGTCGGCGAGGGCGACGATGCCCGGATTCCGGTTGCCGGCACAGGCGTACAGCTCTCCCGGCGAGTTCCCGAGCGAGCGCGCAATCGCGTGTTCCCGGCCGCCGCCACCCACGAGCAGCACTGTCTCTGACATACCCGAAGGCCGGATGGGCTCTCACGTAAGTATTGTCTTTTCGCCGGTTTGCGCTGACTGTGGCAGTCGTTTCTGTGTCGAGCGCGCTCGTGTGCAGGTCCGCTGGACGGAGACCGGGAGCTACTTTGCCCGACTGTCTGACACACAGAGATATGTCCCCTCCCCGCCCCTTCATCGACCCCGCGACAGGAGAGATAGACAGGGCCCAGATACTCTCAGAGGCCATGCCACTCGCGAAGCTCATCGGCGTGTTCGTTGCCGGGAGCCTCCCTCTCTATGCAATCGCGTTCTTCGGTGCGGAGAACTCCGTACTGGGTGTAGTACTGGCCCTGCTCGGTAATTTCATCCTCGCCATCGGAGCCGGTGTCGTCCTGATGTACGTCATTGCCCGTGGAATCCGGCTGGCTGGCGAGTGAGGCGTCGCTGCCGGCGTCGCGTTCCTTTTCACCGCGGCGCTCCCAGCCACGGGTATGAGCGACGCCACGGACCCGACGGCCCGAAACCGACTCGACGAGGCGGAGAGCCCGTATCTCCGCCAGCACGCTGACAATCCGGTCAACTGGCAGCCCTGGGACGAGACAGCCCTGGAAGCCGCCAGAGAGCGGGACGTTCCCATTTTCCTCTCGATTGGTTACGCAGCGTGTCACTGGTGTCACGTCATGGAGGAGGAGAGCTTCGAGGACGAGGCCATTGCCGAACAACTCAACGAGAACTTCGTCCCGATAAAGGTCGACCGCGAGGAGCGGCCGGACCTCGATTCGGTGTACATGAGTATCTGTCAGCAGGTGACCGGTGGCGGTGGCTGGCCGCTATCGGCCTGGCTCACGCCGGAGGGGGAGCCGTTCTACGTCGGGACATACTTCCCGCCGGAGGAGAAGCGCGGGCAGCCAGGCTTTGGCGACCTGCTCCAGCGCCTTTCAGGCTCGTGGTCGGACCCCGAGCAGCGCGAGGAGATGGAGAACCGCGCCCAGCAGTGGACCGAGGCCATCGAGAGCGACCTCGAAGCGACGCCGGCAGACCCTGAGGACCCCGCAGAGGACATCATTCAGACCGCCGGCACCATCGCCCATCGCGGGGCCGACCGGCAGGACGGCGGCTGGGGCTCCGGCGGCCCAAAGTTCCCCCAGAACGGGCGACTACACGCATTGCTGCGGGCATATGCTGACGGTGGGCAAGAAGACTACCTGAACGTCGTCGAGGAGACGCTGGACGTGATGGCCGACCGGGGGCTGTACGACCACGTTGGTGGGGGCTTCCACCGCTACGCGACAGACCAGCAGTGGGCCGTGCCGCACTTCGAGAAGATGCTGTACGACAACGCCGAGATTCCGCGGGCCTTCCTCGCCGGCTATCAGGCCATCGGCTCGGAGCGCTACGCGTCGGTCGTCCGGGAGACATTCGAGTTCGTCCAGCGCGAGCTGCAACACCCCGACGGGGGCTTTTTCAGCACGCTAGACGCCGAGAGCGCACCTCCTGATGACCCGGATGGTGACAGCGAAGAGGGGCTGTTCTACGTCTGGACGCCCGAGGAAGTCCACGAGGCTGTCGACGACGAGACGGACGCCGAGGTTTTCTGTGACTACTTCGGCGTCACGGAGCGGGGCAACTTCGAGGGCGCGACGGTGCTGGCTGTCCGAAAACCGGTAGCTGTGCTGGCCGAGGAGTACGACCGGAGCGAGGATGACATCACGGCGAGTCTCCAGCGCGCGCTAAACGAGACGTTCGAGGCCAGAAAGAGCCGACCGCGACCGGCCCGCGACGAGAAGGTGCTGGCCGGCTGGAACGGCCTGATGATTCGGACGCTCGCTGAGGGCGCGATTGTCCTCGACGACCAGTATGCAGACGTGGCCGCCGACGCCCTCTCGTTCGTTCGGAAGCACCTGTGGGACGCCGACGCGGGACGACTCAATCGCCGGTACAAGGACGACGACGTGGCTATTGACGGCTATCTGGAGGACTACGCGTTCCTCGGCCGCGGCGCGCTGACGCTGTTCGAGGCGACCGGCGACGTCGAGCACCTCGCCTTTGCGATGGACCTCGGCCAGGCAATCACGGAGGCGTTCTGGGACGACGAGCAGGGCACGCTCTTCTTTACCCCGACCGGCGGCGAATCGCTGGTCGCACGGCCCCAGGAACTGACCGACCAGTCGACGCCGTCGAGCACGGGCGTCGCCGTCGACCTCCTGCTGTCGCTGTCCCATTTCAGCGAGGACGACCGCTTCGAAAGCGTGGCCGAGCGGGTCATCCGAACCCACGCCGACCGCGTCTCCTCGAACCCGCTCCAGCACGCCTCGCTCACGCTGGCGACGGACACCTACGAGCAGGGCGCGCTGGAGCTCACGCTGGTCGGCGACCAGTCAGACTACCCGACTGAGTGGACGGAGACCCTCGCCAAGCAGTACATCCCGCGGCGCTTGCTGGCTCACCGGCCAGCCGAGAAAAGTCGTTTCGAGCAGTGGCTCGACACACTGGAGGTGGACGAGTCGCCGCCGATCTGGGCCGGCCGCACGCAGGTCGACGACCGACCGACGGTGTACGCCTGCCGGAACTTCGCCTGTTCACCGCCGAAACACGACCTCGTGACAGCGTTAGACTGGGGCGAAACGGCCGACGATTCGGAGTAAAGTTACGCCATCGCGTTTTCGATTTTGTCAGCGAGATACACCGCAATAGGGACCGGCTCTTCCTCGACGAATCGGGCGATCTCCTCGCCGTCGTGTTCGACGACGACCGTCGGAATGAGTTCGATGTCGTACGCCTCGACCTCCGGGCCGGTCTTCGAGCCGTCGTCTTCCTTCTCGACGGGGTAGTGGTGGACCTGCCCCTCTGGGACACCCGCGGCTTTCAGCGCCGCCCCGAAGTCGGGAAGCTGCGCCCGGCAGTCCTTACACCAGTCGCCGCCCCAGATCTTGTACTCGAACTCGTCAGCGTAGCGTGTGAGAACGTCGACGGTGTCAGCGTAGGCGTCTTCGACCCACACCGGATTCGGCTCCATGGTTTCGAGCGTCTGACTCATAACCGGCTGTATGTAGTCAGGGGGCTTGAAATCCCCGGCCACGAATTCCGCGAGTCAGACGAGCTTCAGCTAATACATCGGGATTTCAGTTGGGATAGGGCTGGACGCGCTAGCGGTCGACTGGAACAGTCGTCCGAATGTCTCGCGACGACCGGCCGATTTCGACGGTGTACGTTCCGGTGTCGACCGTCCAGCCGGAATTCGGGTCGTACCGGGAGAACGCCAGGTCGTCCAGCGTCAGTGCTACCGTCTTCTGTTCATCAGCATCTAACTGTACAGCCTCGAACCCGGCGAGTTCGCGCCGCGGGCGGTCGACGCCGTCCACGGACGGCGGTCGGACGTAAGCCTGAATTACTTCTCGGCCCGGCCGGTCGGCGGCGTTCTCGACTGGAACTGCGACCGTCCGCTCGCCTGTGGTTTCGGCATCGCCGTATTCGAACGTCGCATACGAGTGGCCGTGACCGAACGGATAGGTCGGGTCGGCGTCTTCGTCGTCGAAGTGTCGGTAGCCGATAAAGACGCCCTCATCGTAGTGGACTTCGTCGTCGACACCGGGGTAGCGGCGTTCGGCCCCAGCGGTCGGATACTCGCCTTCTGGGGCGAACGTGACCGGGAGCCGACCGCTCGGGTCACGGTCACCATAGAGGACGGCGGCCGCTGCGTCCCCGTCCGCCTGCCCGGGGTACCACTGTTCGAGGACCGCGGCCACGTCCTCGCGCCACGGGAGTTCCACGGGGCCGCCGGACCTGACGACGACCACAGTGTTCTCGTTGGCGGCCGCGACGGCCGAGAGGAGGTCGTCTTGCTGGCCCGGGAGCGCCAGTGAATCGCGGTCCCGCGCCTCCGTCGTCGCATCGCGGACAAACACCACGGCGACATCGGCTGCCGCGGCCGCGTCGACAGCGTCGTCGAGTGACGGGTCCTGTTGGGCGATGTCCGCTGCCGTACCGTCGGTATCGTCGTCCTCACCGACAAACGGCAGGAGGTCGAACAGCGAAACGGACTCTATCTGCGGGACGCCGAACGCTGTCGTGACTGCGCCCTCGGCGCGGGATTCGATTCCCGCGACTGGTGTAACCGAGTGGACCGGCGTCGTTTCGGAAGAGCCGCCCCCGCCCAGTTTCGGCTCGTCGATGTTTGGTCCGATGACAGCCACGTCCGCTCCGTCAGCCAGCGGCAGGACCCCGTCGTTATCGAGCAACACCGTTCCGCGGGCCGCCACGTCCGCAGCGATATCTCTGTGTCGCTGGCTGTCGAGTTCGCCCGCTTGGTCGTCGCTTGCACCGTCTTCGGCGGCGGTACGGCTGCCGTCCAGTCGCCCGAATCGGTCCATCTGACCGAGAACCCGCCGGACCATGTCATCAAGGCGTTCGGCCGGAACCTCGCCGCTGTCGATGGCTTCGACGAGCGGGTCGCCGAACAGGCCTGCGCGGGTCGCGTCCGGGATGCCGTCGGGCCACTCGAACTCCTCGGCATCATCCGCAGTGTCGCTGTTGGCGGCTTCCGCTGCCCCGGGGGCCGCCACCCCGGGCATCTCTACGTCCATGCCTGCGTTCGCCGCGCCGACAGTGCTCTCCAGCCCGTACCAGTCCGAGACGACGTAACCGTCGAACCCCCACTCGCCTTTGAGTACGTCGCCGACGAGGCGCCCGTGGTCACTCATGTGTGTGCCGTTCACTCGGTTGTACGCCGTCATCACCGACCCGACGCCAGCGTCAACAGCCGAATGGAACGGTGGAAGATACAGCTCTCGGAGCGTCCGTTCATCCACTTCGGTGCTGACGGTCGTGCGATGTGTCTCCTGGTTGTTGGCGACGAAGTGTTTCACTGTGGCGACGACATCAGCGGACTGGATGCCGTCGATAAGGCCGGCCCCGACAGCGCCGGCGTGGACTGGGTCCTCGGAGAGATACTCGAAGTTGCGGCCGCAGTGCGGGACCCGGATGATGTTCACGCCGGGCGCAAGCAGCGCGTCCTGTCCGAGCGCCGCTGCTTCGCGGCCCATCGCCGCCCCCTGTTGTCGGGCCAGATCGGGGTCAAACGTTGCTGCTGTCGCAATTGACGCCGGAAAGGCAGTCGCACGCTGTCCCTCGGCGCGGATTCCCAGCGGCCCGTCGACGAGGCGAAACGGCGGAATCCCGGCTTCCTCGACACCCGAAAGGTACCCCGTCGCTGTGCCCTCCGGGTCGGTTGCACCGCGAACGAGAGCGAGTTTCTGTGGACGGGACAGCCGGGCAAGTACCGCTTCAATGTGGTCGTCATCGGCCATACCGGAGTTCACGGCCGGGCAGGCCTTAGAGTGTCGACTGGTCAGGACGGCGTCTCGGGCGATTGGACCGACTGCGTTTCGAGCCCCGAAACAACGAGTTTCGCGCCACCGGACCGGCTTTCGGTCATCTCGACGGCCCACCCGTGAGATTTGACGACGTGCTGGACGATTGCCAGTCCGAGGCCGGTTCCCGACTCGGAGCTGGTAACGCCGTGTGTGAATATCTCCTCCCGTTCCTCGGGTGGGACACCGGGGCCGTCGTCGCCGATTGTGAACCCGTCCGAGGTGGCGTCAACACGTATCGTTACTCCTGTGCCCGCCGGTTCTACGCTGTTGTCGGATTCCGGCCGACTGTGCCCGTGCTCGGTACTGTCGTCGCCCCCTGGTCGACCGCCTGTGGAGCCATGCTCCACGGCGTTCCGAACCACGTTTTCGAACAGCTGTAGAAGTTGGTCACGGTCGCCGGTAATTTCTCTGTCACCGTCGATTTGCAGCGTTGCCTCGCCGGTGTCGACGTGGGCCCAGGCCGCCTTTGCCAGCGCCGAGAGCCGTAGCTCGACTCGGTCGGTCGTCTTCTCGTCGCGAGCGAAGGCAAGCACCTCGTCGATGAGGCTGCTCATCCGTTCGTGGGCTTCCTCGACGCGGTCGAACTCCTCGGGGTCATTGCGTTCTCGGGCCAGTGCCAGTCGCCCCGAAGCCACGCTCAGTGGGTTCCGAAGGTCGTGTGAGAGGACGGCGGCGAACTGGTCGAGCTGCTGGTTCCGGCGTTCGAGTTCTCGCTCCCGCTGCTTTTGTTCGGTGATTTCGTGGACGAGAAACACGCGCCCGACCAGTGTGTCGCGGGAGTCATACAGCGGGGTGAGCTGGACATCGAAAAACCGGTCGCGCTGCTCGATAACGGCCTGTGTTTCCTTGGCGTCGTCGTTCAGACCGCGGTACTTTTCCAGTAGCTCGGGCGACGTTTCGAGCGCGTCCTCGACGGATTGGCCGACGATAGTCTCCTCTCGAAGTAGCTGGCGGCCGGCGTCATTGGCCTCGATTATCTTGCTGTTCGTGTCGACGACGAACACGGCGCTGTTGAGCGACTCGACGACCTCTCGATAGGCGACCGGTGAGATGTCCAGCAATCGCCCCCTGAAGAACGCCCACGAGAGGGTGAGCCCAGTGCCCGCCAGCAACAGCGGTGTGAGTTCGATGCTGGTGTCGCCGAAGATGCTGAGGACGCTCCCGAACCACGGGAGGCCGATGGCCAGCAGGACGGCGTACACCTGCTTCCGGTACAGACCGCCGGAAACGAGTGCGTAGTGGATGATGAGCGCACTTGACACGGCGATAAGTGCGTAGGAGTACACCAGATGACCCCAGAAAACAGGCCCGCCGGTGATTTCCCAGCCGTACATAGCAGCGTCTGTCGGGCCAGAGATACTGTATATCGCGCCGTCGGGGCCGACAAACAGTGCAGCAAAGAACACGATGGGTTCGACAGTCAGTAGCGCGACGGTCCGCCGGCTGAGATAGCGGTCGCGGTCGGTGTAGGCCAGCGCAAATGCGAACAGGCCGGCCATCGCGGGCATCACACCGACGAACACGCCGTACGCGAAAAGCAGCGCCAACTCGGTTCCGCGTGTCAGAACACCGGCCGCAGCACAGAGGTCCCATATCGAGAGGCCGGCGAGCAGAACCGCGAGTGCGGTCCCGCCGCTGTAGTCGCGCCGCCCCCATGCGTACACCGACAGCGTCCCGAGGACAACGGCCACAGCCAGCAGGAGAAAGGCGTACGCAACGAGCAGCGTGGCCATTACCGTATAATCCGGCCCAGCAAGTAAATGGGTTCCGCCCAGTTCGAGGGGTTTACACACTCGCTCGGCATACCGGCGGGTATGCCTGTCGACAAGCAGGAGTTCGACGAGATACTGTCGTTCGAGCTCCACGAGCCCGCGGACATTCTCGACCCCGACAAACTGTACACCATCCCGGAAATCGCCCGCCTGCTGCAGGGCCTCCCGGCAGATGCCCAACTTAATGAGGCCAACGAGTCCGTGTTCATCGACTGGGCGATCCCGTGGATGATCTTCAATCAGGACGACCTCGTGATCGCCGACCCGCAGGACGATGATGTTGTCGGGCTGTACGGCCTCGCTGAGTCATGAAGCTCCTCGTTGCCGGCAGTGACCGGGTCGACGCGGGCAAGACCACGTTCAGCGTCGGCCTGCTCGAACGGACCAGCGCTCAGGGGTTCAAGCCCAGAGCGGGCAACAACTACTGGTTCGACCACGACGACTATCAGCGAGCGACAAACGAGGGGCGGCTGTACGGCAAGGACGCCAAGCGCCTCGCGGCCGCGTCACCGAGCGATGTCGCACCGGAAGAGATCAATCCGATTCACCGCCTCTGGCACCCCTCACCGGGAGCCGAGACGGGCCTGCTCGGGAAAGAAAACCAGCAGTTCGTCGTGGACCGGGTCGGCCGCCCGAGTACGGAAACGGGCGTCGAGTATGTCGTCAACGGGACTGTCGACATTCCGGAGTCCGTTGCCGAGCGACTCCCGCTTGCCGATGCGCCACGAGTAACCTCGATCGCCGATTTCAACGACCTGATGCGGGTGATGCACGTCGAGGCGCTGGAGTCGGTCGCCGCGGATATCGAAGCGACGGACCGGGCAGTCATCGAATCCTACGGCGATGTGGCTCGGCCGCTGTCAGGTATCGAACCAGATGCCGTGGCCGTCGTCGAACCCGGCCGAGCCCGCATCTACGACGGCGACCGATACAGCAAGGCCTGTCAGATCGCCACCGGTGGTCCCGGCGACGGGCAACTGGAGGAACGAGTGCCGAACGTCGTCGACCTCATCGAACAGGTCGCGGCAGTACGGCTCCCCGCGCTCGACAGCGAGCAGCGCAGTGACCCGGCGGCTGTCGCCGATGCGTACGACCACGCCTACGACGCCTTGCTGGCCTGTGCGTTCGACTAAAAGCTGTGCGCTGTCCCGCGATCTCAGAACTTCGCGGCCTGCAGCGCCAGTTCGATGTCCTGGTACGGCGCGTCGGTGATGCTGGGTCCGTGACCGGTGTGCATCTCCTGTAAGTCCTCGTCGGTGACCGACAGCACCCGCTCGATGCTGTCGACGAGCAGGTCCCGGTTGCCTTCGTCGAGGTCGGTCCGGCCGAAGCTCCCGTTGGCGAACACGAGGTCGCCGGCGAACAGGACGCCGGCGTCGTCCGAGTAGAAGCAGAGATGGTCGTTCTTGTGGCCGGGCGTGTGCAGCGCCCGGTAGTCGTGGTCACCTAGCTGTATCGTCTCATCGTCGGCGATAGCGTACTCGACGCCATCCTGATCCGTATCGTAGCCGTACACCGGTACGTCGAAGGCGTCGACGACGCTGTCGAGGTTCTCGACGTGGTCGTAGTGGGTGTGGGTGACGGCGACAGCGTCGATATCGTCGACGTGCTCTTCGACAGTCGACACCACGTCGAATTCGTTGCCGACGTCCACCAGCACAGTTCGGTCCCCAGTGACGAGGAACACGTTGCTCGTGAAGGCCTGTTGCCCACGGGCGAGATTTCGAATCATTACCCGCCTATTTGCCGTCGTCCCGGATGTGGGTATCGTTCTGTTACCGGTCGAGACGCGCTGCACGCCCGCACCCACAGGGCTATGTACGTGGATATGCAAACGAGGGATAGTAGAACATTATGTCAGATTCGGACCTACCTGTGGTGCTTATCGTCGAAGATGAACCAGATGTTGCCGAGACGTACAAACTGTGGCTGCAACAGGAGTACGAGGTCCGCATGGCACAGAACGGCGACGAGGGCCTGGAGCAACTGGACGCGGATGTCGATGTGGTGCTGCTCGACCGGATGATGCCCGGACTTTCTGGAGACGAAGTGCTTGAGCGCATTCGCGAGCGTGATCTTGGCTGTCGGGTGGCAATGGTCACCGCTGTCGAACCGGACTTCGATATTCTTGAGATGGGCTTTGACGCATACCTCTCGAAGCCGATCCGGAGCGAACAGCTACATGAGACGGTCGACAATCTGCTCGACCGCTCCGAATACGACTCGCTGCTGCAGGAGTATTACGCACTCGTCGAGAAGCAGGCGACGCTCGAAGCGACAAAGTCGAGCGCGGAACTGGCAGAAAGCAGTCAGTACGACGAGCTGAGCCAGCGAATCGCGGAGATGCGAGACGACCTCTCAGATACACTTGGTGGCATCGAAGACGACTCCGATTTCATCGCAACGCTTCGCGGACTGAGCGACGATGAAGACAACTGAGCGACAAACAATGTATGATCTCACCTCAGTACTAGAGTTCGATGCGCTCAGTGAGGTCCGGCCAGGGTCAAGCATCCTGATATCCGGCCCAGCAATGAGCGGGAAGGAACGACTCGCATACGATATTCTCGCCGACGGGTTGGACAGAGGTGACGGCGCGGTGGTCGTGACGACCGGTGACGGCGCGGGTAGCGTCGTCGAAGAGTTCCGTTCGCTCGTTCCCGACCTCGACGACTCACAACTCGGTGTCATCGACTGCCGGGGGGAGAGTGGCACGGACGAGGAGGTAATCGGTAACGCTCACGCGCATCACGTCTCTTCGCCCGGTGATCTCACCGGCATCGGTATCGGTATCACAAAGGCGCTTGAGGGGCTGCACAACGCCGGCAACGAACAGGGCCGTCTCGCCCTCGTCTCGCTGTCGACAATGCTGACCTACACGGACAAGAAGACCGTGTTCAAGTTCTGTCACGTGCTGTCCTCACGGCTGGACTCTGCTGGCTACATCGGCGTGTTTACCATCGACTCGGGAGCCCACGACGACCAGACCCTGCAGGTCATCAAGCAGGCGTTCGACGGGATGATCGACGTGCGCGACGCCGAGGGCGGCGGCCGCGAGGCCCGCGTACTCGGGCTGTCCGGCGAGCCGACCGACTGGCAGGACATCTGAGTACGGAGCCATCCACGGGCAGTCCGAAACGCCGTGTCGGTCCGGGAAGGAAGTATTTTGCCGCTCCGGGACACCCACCCGATATGGACGTCAAGCTGCTCGAAGCGACAGACGACCCCGAGGATCTTATCTGCAAGGCAGCACGCAACGACTACAGCGACACCTCCGTCGGCAGCCAGTCGTTCGAAGCGACGATGGCTGAGGTCGACGGAGACTCCCTTGAGGAAAAAAAGGAGACGCTCATCGGGCATCTCCTCGACCACGGCCACTTCGGCCCCTTCGAACACGCGCAGGCGACTTTCGCCGTCGAAGGCGTTTCCCGCTCCTGTATGGCCCAGATCACCCGTCACCGACACGTCTCATTCGATGTGCAGTCGATGCGGTACGTCTCCTTCGACGACGTGGACCCCGAAGCCGTCCGCGAGGGTGAACTGGTCGTGACGCCGCCGTCTGCGACGGATCCGGACTGGATCGGCCGGAACCAGCAGAAGGCAAGCGTCTCCGACGAAGAGTTCGAAGAACGCGCGGAGATATTCAAAGACACCATCGAGCAGGCGGTCGAATCGTATCAGGAGCTGCTTGAGCTGGGAATGCCGCCGGAAGACGCCCGGTTCGTACTGCCAATCGGCACCAAGGTGAACATCGTGATGTCGATGAACGCCCGAATGCTGATGCACGTCGCGGATATGCGAGCCGCGGCGGACGCACAGTGGGAGATCCGAGAGATGACCGAGGAGATGCTCGAGTTGGCGGCCGACTGGTGTCCCAAGACCTTCGAGTACTACGAACAGGAGATGAAGGGGCGCAAGAACCGGCTCGCCCCCTGACAGGTCCGGCACTTCTCTCGGCGGTTCAGAGCGACTGTCTCCGGCTACGACCATCGACAATTGTTGAATCGACCTTGATACTCACAACGGCAATAGCAAGACACAAGTCGTTTTGTTGCATAAACGGCCGGGTTTCAGAGTATCAAAAGACGAAACGAGTACGACACATTCATTACCGCACATCCTAGATGAACAATTGTGTCTTACGAGGTTGAACGTCCCACCCGTCGGTCGGGAACTGCGTCTGATGTGATGTGTACTGTCGACGATGTCGACGGCCAGCAGCGGTTCGTCATCGCCGATATTGCCCACGATGACACCTGGATTTCGATGGTAGCGGACGAGACCTGTACACTTACAGCCTGGCGATAACGGACGACCACCGGCTGAAAAGTTTTTGTTGGCTGCTCTGTGACGTAGGAGTATGGAATACGACGACATGCTTGACCGGGCGATGGAAGAGACGCCCGAGATTGATGGCACAAGCGAGCGGTTCGAGGTCCCGGACCCGGATATCCGACAGGAGGGGAACGTCACCGTCTACGAGAATTTCCAGTCGACGTGTTCCCGGCTTGGACGCGAGGACGACCACGTGATGAAGTTCCTCCAGAACGACCTCGGAACGAGCGGCCACATCGACGAGAGCGGTCGAGCGCGCCTGACCGGTGAATTCGATGCCACCCGTATCGAGGCGTCCATCGACGAGTACGTCGACGAGTTCGTGCTCTGCTCGGAGTGTGGACTGCCGGACACGCAACTGGAGCGGGAACAGGGTGCGCTGTTGCTCCGCTGTGAGGCGTGTGGCGCACGCTCGGCGACGAGCGAGTAGTTACTGCAGTCCTTTCAGCGTCTGCAAGTCGTTTTCTGTACGGGTGAAAACAGCGAGCCGATGGCTCGCGTGACAGTTCGGGCAGTGGAACGTCGTGTCGTGTCGCGGCAAGTCTGTCGGCGTCGACTCCCAGTCTTTCTTACACTCAGGACAGAGCAATCGCACGTACGCTTCCTCCATGTATGTTACTCACACACATAGCCAATGATAAAAAGCCTTGTCGTCTCCCCATTAGTCTGCCTTCATCCGAGCGTCAGGCCGGAAGGTCCTCGGCTTCGAGGAGTTCCTTGTATCGGTTTCGGATGGTCACTTCAGAGATGTCAGCGACGTCGCTGACCTGGCTCTGTGTGACCTTCTCGTTGGTCAGCAACGCGGCGGCGTAGACAGCCGCAGCGGCGATGCCGACCGGCGATTTGCCGGAGAGCATCCCCGACTGACGAGCACCTTCGACGAGGTCCCGTGCCTGTCGCTGGGTCTCCTCACTGAGGTCCAGGTCGGAGATGAACCGTGGGAGGTAGTGTTCCGGGTCCGCCGGCTGAACTTCGAGACTGAGTTCCCGGACAATGTAGCGGTAGGTCCGTGTGAGCTCCATCTTTTCGACGCGGGAGACACGGGCCATCTCGTCCAGCGACCGGGGGTTCCCGGCCATGCGAGCGGCCGCGTACAGCGCAGCGGTCGCAACGCCCTCGATAGAGCGACCCGGAAGGAGGTCGTCACCGAGTGCGCGGCGGTAGATGACGCTGGATGTCTCACGGACGTTCTGGGGGAGCCCCAGCGCAGAGGCCATACGGTCGATTTCGCCCAGTGCCTGCTTGAGATTGCGCTCCTTGGAGTCACGGGTCCGGAACCGTTCGTTCCAGGTCCGGAGCCGCTGCATCTTCTGGCGCTGTTCGCTGGAGAGGGAGCGCCCGTAGGCGTCCTTGTTCTGCCAGCCGATGTTCGTCGAGAGACCCTTGTCGTGCATCATGTTCGTCGTCGGCGCGCCGACGCGGGACTTGCGGTCCTTCTCGGCGGAATTGAACGCACGCCATTCCGGCCCGCGGTCGATCTCGTCTTCCTCAACGACCAGTCCACAGTCTTCACAGACTGTTTCGCCGTGCTCGGTATCCGTAACGACGTTGCCACTACATTCGGGACAGGTCTCTACAGCCTCCTGTTCCGTCGACTCGGTGATTTTCTCGTCTCGTTCTCGTGTGCTTGTCCGCGTTGTTGATTCACTCATGATTGGAAGTCCTGTTCTGCCGGGTGCAGAAATTTTAAGACTGGTTGGGGATTTGTCTTACCCTATAGTTAGTCCGTAAAGTATATAAATCTTTCGCCGACTTCTGGCATAAACCGCAGTACAGCGTCGTGGTAGGGTATAGCATGTCTCGATATAGGGATGTATAAAGTTGACGGTGGCCGCCAACGTCCGGACATAACGCATAATCGGGGGACTGCAACGCCGTGTGACTCCGTCGGTGCAGCGCTGAACGACCAGCCCACACCTTGCTCCAGTCATTCCAGTTCAGTCGAGAACGGCGAGTGGGTCCCGAAATTACCAGGTCAGCGGGAGTCACAGTGTGGTTCCGCACATCGTGGGGGAGTGATATGATGTAAAAAGCGATGTTACCGAGTAACACAGCTTAGCTACGGTTGTATACCAGATAGATACATACGGTGATGATGACGCCCTGTCACTGGAGCGGCCCACGACCGATTAATCGGGGGCGACCCAGACCACAAGGCCACCGAACTCAAGTGCCGCAACGAACGTCATCGTGCGACTGGAGCGAGGGGCCGTTTCGCAGTAGGGCAGCGACCTGCGGTTCGAACAGATAGTATTAGACGGACAGACAGCTCTCTGTGAGCGCCAACCACAGATCCATCTGGCCGCGGTTTCAGACAGTGAACAGATGTCCCTCGGTCGGGACATCAAAGAGCCCGATACGTGCGCCCGCGTCCAGCCACGCGTGCCCGTACGAGAACGACGCTAAGGCGTTCACGAGGTCGTCGTCGTCCCTGAAGTGACGCCCATCTTCAAGATACGCTGACGCCATCTCCTCGCACTCCAAGGCGGCATTGTGCATCGGTGTCCCTTCAGGGGGTGCGACTGATGCCGCATCAAGTGCCTCCGCGAGTAGTCCTTCGTAGCGGTCAGTCTTCTCTTCGATATCGGCAGCCATACCCTCAGCGAACGGTGGCAGCGGCCTAAGCGTGTCGTCCCAGCCCGCGTTCGGCGCACGACAACACAAGCTAAATACGGCCCGGTAGTCTAACTTGGCTAATGACAGAATCGGTCGAACACCGACGACTCATCGTCGCTGGCACAGGCGCAGCGGGACTGACAGCGGCCATCTACGCCGCCAGGAGCAACAACGACCCACTCGTTCTCGAAGGCGACGAACCCGGTGGGCAGCTCACGCTGACTAGTGAGGTCGAGAACTTCCCCGGCTTCCCGGAGGGCCTCTCCGGGCCGGACCTCATCAACAATATGAAAGAGCAGGCTGAGCGCTTCGGCGCTGAGCTGGAACACGGTATCGTCGCCGACATCGACGACAGCGAGCGGCCGTTCCGCGTAGAGCTGTCAAACGGCGACGTGTACACCTGCGACGCCTTCATCGCCGCCTCCGGAGCCAGCGCCCGCACGCTGGGCGTCCCCGGCGAGGACGAACTCATGGGCTACGGCGTCTCGACGTGTGCGACCTGCGACGGCGCGTTTTTCCGTGGCGAAGACATGCTCGTCGTCGGCGGCGGCGACGCAGCCATGGAGGAGGCCCACTTCCTCACGAAGTTCGCTGACACCGTCTACATCGCGCACCGCCGCGAAGAGTTCCGCGCCGAGGACTACTGGATCGACCGCGTCCAGCAGAAGGTCGACGAGGGCGAAATCGAGATCATGCGCAACACCGAGCTGCTGGAAATGCACGGCTCCCCCGAGGACGGCGTCGACCACGTCACCCTCGCACAGAACGACGAGGGCCATCCCAGCGAGAAGCTCGACGCCGACGGGACCGAAACCTTCGACTTCGACGTTGGTGCCGTCTTTATTGCAATCGGTCACACGCCTAACACCGACTACCTCGGAGACACCGGCGTCAAGCTGGACGACACCGGGTACATCCAGACCCACGGCGGCACCGGCGGCGACCAGACCGCCACCGACGTGGACGGTATCTTCGGTGCCGGCGACGTGGTCGACTACCACTACCAGCAGGCCGTCACCGCTGCCGGGATGGGCTGTAAAGCCGCCATCGACGCTGACGAGTACCTCGAAGCACAGGCCGAAGCTACCGCAGAGGCAGAGTCCGAAGCCGCCGCAGAAGCCGACGACTAGCGCGCCTGTTTCTCCGTTCTCACATCCACAGACCCTTTAGGATAGCCCCCGGAGTAAACCGCATGGCAACAGACACTGTCACGCTGACTATTGACGACGGCGAAGAGACCGACGAACTCACAGTTCCGAGCGAACTCGTGGACATCCTCCGCGAGTCACCGGACGAGACGGACCCGCAGGTCGTCGGCGACATCGCGATGTTCGGCATGACCCAGCGGATTCACAGCGCTGTCCACCACGCGCAGGGCGAGCCAGACGAGCAGATCGTCGCGCTCGAAGAGGAAACCGGCGAACTGTTCGAAGAGCGCTTCGGCCAGTCCTTCGCCGAGCTGACCGGCCACGACCACTAATTCTGTCGGCCAGTTCTTAGAACTGCCAGTGTAGCACCACGCCGTCGTCGACCCGTTCGACGTCGGCTAGCTCCGGCTCCGGGAAGTCCTCGATGAAGCCGTCGCCGTCGGCCAGCGTTGGCGCGTCCCGGCCGCCGATAACCTTCGGACCAACGTAGACGAACAGTTCGTCGACCAGCGCCTCCTCCAGCAGGCCGAAGATGAGTTCGCCGCCACCTTCGACCATGAGCTGGTCGATACCATCGCCTTCCAGCTTTGCAAGCGTCGTCGTGAGGTCGACCCGGTCCTGACCGGCAGCGATGACGTACGCGCCGGCGTCTTCCATCTCCTCGATGAAGTCCGGTGGCGCGGCTTCGCTAACGAGGAGGTAGGTCTGTGCGCGGCCGTCAAGCACTGTGGCGTCCGGCGGCGTGCGGATACGGGAGTCAGCGATGACGCGCGCGGGGTTTTCGGGGTCGCCACGCTCGGCCCGAGCGGCGCGGCGGTCGGCGTCGTCGACGGTCAGCGAAGGGTCATCGGCGAGAATTGTGCCGACGCCGACCATCACCGCGTCGCTGTCGGCTCTGAGCTGGTCGACGCGGTCGAAGTCGTCCGGGCCGGAGATAGCTATCTGTTCGCGGCGGCGAGAAGAGAGTTTCCCGTCCACACTCATGGCGGCGTTGACGACGACGTGCATACTCGTTCGTGCCGGCGACACGTCAAACGGCTTTTGGGTTACAGTCAGGAAGATGTTGTCTCGGGACGCTTCGAGAGCTTCCGGACGTCGAGTTTCTTTACCGTACCATCGGCGGTTTTCAGCTTTAGCACCGTCTTTTTCAGCACCAGTTCATCGACGTCAAGCGTCGTCTCACTGTTCCAGCCACGGAGTCGAACCACCCCTTCCTCGTCGATTTCAACGAACGTACGGGGCTTGCGCTGTGAGCCCATCGTCCACTCCTCGTCGCCGACGGAGAGTTCCTGTCCCCCGCTTTTCGACCAGCGGAACACGCAGGCGAACTGCTCGCGGGGTTCGTCCGCACGGTCATGGTCAACGCGGGTCCACTGCTCGAAGTCGACGCCGAAATGGGCGGCCCACAGTTCCAGATACTCGAAATCGAACTTCTTTTTGCCGTCGTTGTTCCGGCCACTCCGCCAGATGACGTGGGCCTCTGACGGCTTCGACCCGAACACGCTCCCCATGGTCAGGCTCCCCTATGCCCACACTCGCTATCAGTGGCGATAACTTTCTGTCCGGTTAGCTTGACGTGGCCAGTAGCGGAATTTTCGGCCGTTTGAAATGCACTAACTCGGTCAGGGAGCATATGCTGAGAGATTACAGTATCATAAATAAGAATTTTGGGCGATTTCAAACAGGTATCGACGGCTGTACCCTGCACGGCTGGCCGAAAACGCTTTTGAGTGCTCCCGTCGAACCGTCAGTCGATGTCTCTTGAAGACCATGCCGAGGAGCTCGCCTCCGACCTCGGTGTTGACAAAGAGGAGGTCACACGCGACCTGGAAAACCTCGTGAACTACTCCGTCCCGATGGACGAGGCCAAGCAAAGCCTCAGACGGAAGTACGGCGATGGCAGCTCGGGCGGCGATAGCACGCCGTCGAGCAAGGCCATCAACGAGGTTTCGACCGACGACTCGAACGTGACAGTCACCGCCGTGGTGCTCACGTCGGGTCGCCGGTCCATCCAGTACAACGGGGAACAGCACGTCATCCGCGAGGGTGAACTCGCCGACGAAACGGGGAAGATATCCTACACGGCGTGGGACGGCTTCTCGGGCGACCTCCAGCCCGGCCAGACCGTCCAGCTCGGCAACGCCGGCGTCCGTGAATGGGACGGCCAGCCGGAGCTTAATCTGGGCGACAGCACCGACCCGGAAGTCGTCGACGAGACGCTCGACATCGACTACGAGGTCGGCGGCCGCGCCGCGCTACAGGACCTCGCACCGGGTGACCGCGGCATCACTGTCGAGGTGCAGGTGCTGGAATGCGAACAGAAGGTCATCGACGGCCGCGACGGCGAGACGACGATTCTCAGCGGCGTCCTCGGCGACGAGAGCGGCCGGCTCCCGTTCACCGACTGGGAGCCCCACGACGAAATCGAGGAAGGGGCGTCCGTGCGCCTCGACGAGACGTTCGTCCGTGAGTTCCGTGGTGCGCCATCGGTGAACGTCTCGGAGTTCTCCGCGGTGACCGCGCTGGACCGCACGGTCGGCGTCACTGAAGACGCACCGCGGTTGTCAGTCCGTGAGGCCGTCGAGAGCGGCGGCCTGTTCGACGTGGAACTGGCCGGCAATGTCATCGAGGTGCGGGACGGCTCCGGCCTCATCGAGCGCTGTCCGGAGTGTGGCCGCGTCATCCAGAACGGCCAGTGTCGCTCCCACGGTGCGGTCGAAGGCGAGGACGACCTGCGGACGAAGGCCATCCTCGACGACGGAACCGACACCGTCACCGCGGTGCTCGATGACGAACTCACCGCCCGCGTGTACGGTGGCGACCTCGACGACGCCCGCGAGCACGCCCGCGATGCGATGGATAAAGAGGTCGTCGCCGAGCGCATCAGCGACCGCATCGTCGGCCGCGAGTACGTCGTCCGCGGGTCGCTGTCGGTCGACGAGTACGGCGCGAACCTCACTGCCTCGACCTTCGCCGAGGCCGACGACGACCCGGCGACGCGTGCGCAGGCCTTGCTGCAGGAGGCAGACACATGAGCGAATCCGGAGATAGCGGCCCCGGCCGCCGGGAGGTCGCCCATCGACTGTTCGCCGCGGAGTTCGATGACGCCGACTTCTCGTACTCCGAATCCGACGAGGAACGGGCCCCGAACTACGTCGTCACGCCGACCGGCGCGCGGGTCAACCGGCTGTTCCTCGTTGGCGTTCTCACCGAACTCGAACAGGTCAACGACGACGTGTTGCGCGCTCGCGTCGTGGACCCGACCGGCCCGTTCGTCATCTACGCTGGTCAGTATCAGCCCGACGAACTGGCCTTCCTCGAAGCCGCTGACCCGCCGATGTTCGTCGCCGTCACGGGCAAGGCTCGCACCTTCCAGCCCGACGACAGCGACCGGGTGTTCACTTCGGTGCGACCCGAGAGCATCAGCGAGGTTGACGCGGATACGCGGGACCGTTGGGTCGTTCAGGCCGCCGAGCAGACCGTCTCGCGCGTCGGACAGATGGCCAGCGCGAAACAGGCCGGTTTAGCCGGCGACGAACTCCGCCTTGCGTTACTCGACCGGGGCATCGACGAGAGCGCCGCGGCCGGCATCACGCTCGCGCTGGACCACTACGGCACGACCGGCGACTACCTCGACGCGCTCCGGACGACGGCGCTCGACGCCGCTCGCGTCGTCGCCGGCGACACGGACGAGGCGCAAGGGCTGTCGTTGTCACCAGACGACGGGACCGACGACCCGATTCCGCTCCTTGCCTCTCTCGACCTCGATACTGACGTTTCCACCCCGGAGACGGCGACTGAGGACGCAGAGGGAGACGCGACGGCAACCGACTCCGGCGCTACTGAGCCGACGACAGACGAAGAGGTGGCCGACGCGGCGGAAAAAGGTGCGCCCGCAGACGCTGCCGACGCCGAACCCGCGCCCGGTTCGCCCGGCGCACCGGCCGGCGACGAGTCGACAGAGCCAGACGCCGGCGCGGCCACGAGTGACGCACCCGTCGAGACGCCCGAGACAGCGACCGACGCCGCAGCCGACGAAACCACGCCGGGTGAGTCCGTGGGTGAGGACGTGTCCTCGACGCCTGAACAGAGCGAGCCCGTGGACGGACCACCGGTGTCGAGTGATCCGGTGACCGACGCCGACGCGATGGGACAGGACGAACCGGAGTCGTCGTCCGAACCCGACGACGGCGGTGACCTCGGCGACTTCGACACCGAGTTCGAACTGGACGAGGACGAACGCGAGGAAATCGAACAGGAGTACGGCACTGACTTCCAGAGCGGGACAGAAGTGGATGAGCCCGGCGAGGCCGACATCGAGACGCCGGACCACGAAGAACTGGCCGACGCGGCCCAGGAGGGCGCGCCCGCAGACGCCGCCGACGCCGAGCCCGCACCCGGTTCGCCCGGTGCACCGGCCGGCGATGAGTCCCCTGAGCCGACCGCTGACGCGGCCACAAGCGACGCACCCGCCGAGACGCCCGAAACAGCGACCGACGCCGCAGCCGACGAGACCACACCAGACGAGTCGGCGAGCGAGGACGCGCCTACCGAGGACGTGGACCTCGAAGACGCCGTCATGGCGGTCATGGATGACCTCGACGACGGCAGTGGGGCCGACCGCGAGGAACTCCGCTCGACGGTCGTGAGCCGCCACGGCGCGGACGCCGATGCCGTCGAGGACGCCATCCAAGACGCGTTGATGGGCGGACGCTGCTACGAGCCCGAGGACGGCAAGCTCACACCCATCTGACGCACCGAGCCGCGGTCCTTTTCTCCCCTGCGACCCAACCGAGCGCAGATGCGTGTCGAACCGCTTCCCGACGTCCCGGCGGCCACCGTCGATACTGACGGGGAGCGACTGCTGGCGGTGGCCGATTATCACGCCGGCATCGAAGCAGGACTCAGATACGAGGGGGTCGAACTCCAGTCGGCCGCCGAGGCCCGCCGGGAGCGGTTGCTGACATGCCTGAGACGCGCCCGGGCCGACCGGCTGGTCGTCATCGGCGACCTGGGCCACGCCATCGGCGACCCGTTCGCAGACGAGCGAGCGGAGCTCGAAACGCTGTTCGACGCCCTTGACGTGCCCGTGACACTGGTGAAAGGGAATCACGACGGCGGTCTGGAGCCAGTCTTGTCTGACCTCGACGCCGATGTTGAGGTAACACCGGGACACGGAACCCGTCTCGGTTCGGTCGGGTTCGCCCATGGCCACACCTGGCCTGCGCCGGACGTGCTCGAAGCCGACGTCGTCTGTGTCGGCCACGAACATCCCGTCGTCCGACTCGAAGACAGCGTCGGTGGGGCCCAGAAGGAGCGGGCCTGGCTCCGCGGCTCGCTGGTGACTGAGCCCTTTGCCGAACAGTTCGACCAACCAGTCGAGAACGCGCCGGACATCGTCGTCTTTCCGGCGTTTAACGACCGCTCCGGCGGGACGTGGGTCAACGTCGACGGCCAGGAGTTCCTCGCCCCGTTCCTGCCCGAGGGCATGGCGGATACCGAGGCGTTCCTGCTTGATGGCACGCGGTTAGGGGCCTACCGACAGGTCTGAGCCAGCGTTCTGTACCCGCCTATATTTCCGAAAGCGCCGCTTCGAGTTCGTCGACCAGTTCTGTGTTCCCGAGGAACGTCGGCGTCCGGTCGTGGATACCGTCCGGTTCAACGTCGAGCAACGACTGCGAGCCGTCGCTAGAGGCCCCACCGGCAGCCTCGACGAGGTACGCGAGCGGCGCTGATTCGAAGTGGACCCGGAGCTTGCCGTTTGGATACCCCGACGTCACCGGATACCCGAACAGCCCGCCGTATTCGAGCACCTGTGCTAGGTCGGCGACGGTCGCGCCGCCGTAGCGGAGCTTCAGGTCCCGCTCGAAGGACTGGGCGATGTCGTTGAACGCGTCGCTTCGCTCGCCAGTCTTGCCCGCTAACCCGACAACAGTCGCCTCTGCAGGCAGTTCGAACTGGCCCCAGCGCTCGCTGTGCCCATCCCGGAGGAGGTGCTCCTGAACGACATCGCGGTCGGACCGGGCGATTGTCAGCGTCGTGTATGGGCCGTACAGCACCATCAGCGATGCGACCATTTCCCGGCCCGCCGCGGGCAGTTCAGCGTCGTAGACCCCGATTATCGTCCCCACGGAGTTGTTCGAGGCGAGGTTCGAGGAGCCATCGAGCGGGTCGATGGCGATGCTGTAGCCCTCGCCACAGTCGACCACGTCGCTACGTTCCTCGCTCGCGTACGCGCCGATGCCGTCGATGTACGCGAGTGCGTCGAAAAACAGGTCATCGGCCCACACGTCGCCACCGACCTGTTGCTCCCCACTCGGGTTCTCGCCAGCGGCTCTGTTGGCGTAGTTCGCCAGGTTCCCGCTAACGTAGTGGGCCGTGTCCTTTACCGCCCGTTCGATCTCATCAAGCGTGTTCACAGGCCATCACCGGCCGCAGTTGCACAGGCGTCAGTCATGGTTCCACATATCCCAGGGCAACGACATAAGGCTGTACCCGTTCTCCCCCGCAACGCCCGCAGTGCTCTGGTTACCGATGGGGGACGAGAGAATGTGACACAACGTGTTTAAACCGGTGTAGTCGCTAGAGAGGGGCGATGACTGACGGGGTCGCTCGCGGCGATGACGCCTTCACTGCGCTCGGGCCGGCCGTCCGCAGTGCGCTCTCCGAGCGCGGTTTCACGACGCCGACCGACCCACAGCGAAAGGCGATTCCAACTCTGGCTGACGGGCGAGACGCGCTAGTCGTCGCCCCGACCGGAACCGGAAAAACTGAAACGGCGATGTTGCCGGTCTTCGACGCGCTGGCCGAATCCGAGGACCGCTTTGGCATCGGCGCGCTGTACATCACGCCGCTCCGGGCGCTGAACCGCGACATGCGCCAGCGCCTCGACTGGTGGGGCGAAACGCTCGGCCTCGAAGTGGACGTTCGCCACGGCGACACGACTGACTACCAGCGCCAGAAGCAGGCCAACGACCCGCCGGACGTGCTGGTGACTACGCCGGAAACGCTACAGGCGATGCTCACCGGGTCGAAGCTCCGGACAGCGCTAGAGGATGTCGAGCATATCGTTATCGACGAGGTCCACGAACTCGCCGCGGCCAAGCGCGGCGCACAGTTGACGGTCGGTCTGGAGCGACTCCGGGAACTGTCCGGGCGGTTCCAGCGAATCGGCCTCTCGGCGACCGTCGGCGACCCACACGAAGTCGGCCGGTTTCTCACTGGCGGCCGAACCTGCGCCATCGTGGAAGTGGACATCGGCAGCCGGCTAGATATCGAAGTGGTTCGGCCCCAGATTACTGACCGGGACGAGGAACTGTCGAGCTCCCTCGTCACCGACGCGGGAACGGCTAGCCACGTCCGGTTCATCGCGGACCTCATCGACGAAAACGAATCTGTCCTGCTGTTTGTCAACACCCGACAGACAGCGGAGGCACTGGGCTCGCGGTTCAAAGAGCTGGGAACCGACCTCGGCGTTCACCACGGCTCGCTGTCGAAAGAGGCCCGGATCGACGTGGAGGACCGCTTCAAAGCCGGCGACCTCGATGCCCTGCTGTGTACGTCCTCGATGGAGTTGGGCATCGACGTGGGCCACGTCGACCACGTCGTCCAGTACGGCAGCCCCCGGCAGGTGTCCCGCCTCGTCCAGCGGGTCGGCCGCGCCGGCCACCGCCGGGACCTCGTTTCCTCGGGCACGGTCGTTACGACTGACACCGACGACACGCTGGAGGCGCTGGCGATTGCGAGACAGGCCGAAGCCGGCGATGTCGAGCCCGCCGAAATCCACGACGGGAGCCTCGACACAGTTGCCAACCAGATCGCCGGACTGGTGATGGATACCGGCGAAATTCGGGCGATGCGGGCCTTTGATATACTTACCCGTGCGTACCCGTTCCGGGACCTCGACGAGGCCCAGTTCAAGCAGGTCGTCGAGGAACTCGCGGCGAACAACGTCATCTGGCTGGACGAGGACCGGGACACCTTAGAGAAGCGCCGCGGCACCTGGCAGTACTTCTACCAGAACCTCTCGATGATTCCCGACGAGGCTACCTACGACGTGGAGGACGTGGCCTCAGGCCAGCAGGTCGGGACCCTCGATGAGAAGTTCGTCGTCAACTTCGCCACGCCCGGCGAGGTGTTCGTCCAGCGCGGGGAGATGTGGCGCATCACGAATATCGACGAGGAAGAGGAAGTCGTGACCGTCTCACCCATCGAAGACCCCGCCGGTGAGGTCCCGTCGTGGGTGGGGCAGGAGATTCCAGTTCCGAGAGCCGTCGCCGCGGAAGTCGGCGAACTCCGTCGCGTGGCTGGTCGGCAACTCCAGAACGGCGCGGACACCGAGGCCGTCGCCAGAGACGTGGCGACTCGCTATGCCGCCGGCCCCGAAACCGTCGTCGACGGGCTCTCACAGGTGAAAGAACACGAAGGGCCGATTCCGGACGACACGACTATTCTGGTGGAGTTCCATGGCCGGGAGGTCATCGTCAACGCTTGCTACGGGCACAAAATCAACGAAACGCTGGGCCGGGTCCTCTCGGCGCTGCTCGGTCAACGGGCAGGGTCATCGGTCGCAATGGACGTCGACCCGTACCGGATTACGCTGGAGGTCCCGCGCCGGATCACCGCCGGCGATGTCATCGAAGTCATCGAGGACACCGATCCTGACCACCTCCCAGCGCTCATCGAACTCAGCCTGAAAAACGCCGACGCGCTGAAGTTCAAGCTCGCGCAGGTGGCGACGAAGTTCGGCTCGCTCAAGCGCTGGCGGGGCCGGGGGTCGACTGACTTCGGCCGTGACCGCCTGCTGGCAGCGCTTGAGGACACGCCGATGTATGACGAAGCCCTGCGCGAGGTTCGCCACGAGGACCTCGCTATCGAAGCGACAGCCGACCTCCTCCGAGATATCCAGCGCGGCGACGTGGCGCTGGAAACGGTGGGCGAACACACGCCAATCGGGACCGGCGGGAACTCATCCGGACGGGAACTCCTCTCACCGGAGAACGCCGACGCGAGCGTCATCAAAACCGTCAAGGAGCGCATCCAGAGTGACCGCGTCATCCTCGCATGTCTGCACTGCAAGAAGTGGGACCGCAAACAGCAGGTCAAGCGCGTGCGGGATCAGCCGTCGTGTCCGCAGTGTGGCTCGACCCGCATCGCCGCGCTGAATCCGTGGGCCGAGGAAGTCGTCTCGGCCGTCCGGACCGACGACAAGGACGAGGAGCAGGAGAAGATGACCGAACGAGCCTACCGCTCGGCCTCGCTGGTCCAGAGCCACGGGAAACGGGCGGTGGTCGCGCTGGCCGCCCGCGGGGTCGGGCCCCACAACGCCGCCCGCATTATCAACCGCCTGCGAGAGGACGAAGACGAGTTCTACCGGGACATCCTCCGACAAGAGCGGGAGTACGCACGGACGCAGTCGTTCTGGGGTTGAGGGCGGCACAGTACGCCAGCAGGCTAACTCAGTTCCCGAATCGCTTCCGCAAGTCGTGGCTCGATAGCGTCAGGGTCAGGGGCTTCTATCGTGAGTTTCGTGTGTCGCTCGTCGGCATCGGTCATCTCCGAGAGCAGCCCGGCATTGCGGTCGACTTCTAGGTACACCGTGAGCCGGTCATCGTCGAACACCGGGACGATTTCGACCTCATCGACCTGGTCGGCGAACTCGCCGCGCTGGGGCCGGAACTCGAACTCCTGCGCGAAGTTCGCCGAAGTAGTGAACAGGCTCCCGGCTGTCGCCTCACAGGCCGAGGCATGGAGCGAGAAACCGAGCGAATCGAGCGCGTCGAACACCGCCTGCGTGCGGTGTGTCGGTTCGACTTCGATGTAATCCTCGTCGCCGGGGTCGACCGCCATCGAGATGTCGAGGCCGGTTTCGATTTCAACGGCCGTCGAGCGCGTGGTCACCGGCGTCTCCCGGGGAATATCGATAGTAGTCTCGAAACGTCGTTTCTCGCCCGCTTCGATAGTGAACGGCTCCGTGAGCTGCCACTGGTCGATGATGGCGTCCTTGTACCCCTCGTCGGACTTGTATTCAGTTTCCAGCGCGAAGTAGACCGCATCGATGTTCTGGTCTGTCGATCCGCCCTCAACATGGACTTCGGCCCGGACGGATTCACCGGCTCTGACGGAATCTGTGGGCAAAACCGTGTCTACCGTAGCAGACCCGATGCCGATTCTGGAGAGCACGTCTTTCATTGGCATTGTTCAATTCAGCCGTCATATGGTATAAGGCTCAGGGAGTTGCAGGGCGAATAAATAGTCTGTCGGCGGATACAGACACGTCTGCGTATGGCGGCCGGTCAGCACACAGGGCCGGCCACAGTGACCGGCATCTGCAACAGAGAGACACTCGATCAGGTATCAGAAACATCCTGACCAAGTATGACAAGCCCTGCAGTGTTGTTGTCCAGATCAGTCAAGGAGTGAGCGCGGAACTCATACCGCTGTTGCTGACCGCTGTCGAGGCAGAGGCTGGCCGTGATAGTCGTTCGGCCAGTGCGGAGCGCATCGTCAACCGCGTCAGCAATCGTCTCCCGCTCTTCGTCGGGAAACAGGGCAGTTATCGGCGTTCCGACGGCTGTCTCTTCGGTGTTCCCGGTAAGCTTGAGTGCACGATGGTTACAATGCTTGAGGCGGCCATCTATATCGGTGACGAACAGCGGCTCATCGAGCGCATCAAGCGCCTGTTGCATGACGGCCCGTTCTTCGCGTAACTTCTGCTCACGGGTGTAGCGTTCGGTGATATCGGTAAACGCGACGACAAGCTGCTCAACCTCGCCGTCTCTGATGATCGGCGTGGTATTGACTTCATGAACAACGTCGCCGACTGGATGAGTAAGTGTCACCGTATATGTAATTGTCTCACGCATGGCGACACATTTCCGATACGCGCCGGCGACCGCTCTGGAATTCTCGTAGCCGAGTGCCTCCTGTGGGGTCTTCCCGATAAGTTCCGACTCTGCAAGTCCGGTAAACTCAAGCACCCGTGAATTACACCGCCGGAAGCGAAACCCGTCTTGTTCGACATCAACAAGCAAGAGCCCGTTCCGCGCGTTCTCGAAAACGGCAGCATACTCCTCTTTGGTCTCGCGTAGCTGTTGTTCTGAGCGATTGCGGGTGACAGCGTTGTTAATGCGGTTGGCCAGTAGCTCGTACTGCTCAGTCCCGGATTGTTTCTGTAAGTAGTCAGTTGCACCGGCAGAGATCGCATCGCTTGCGATTTCTTCGCTTCCTCGGCCAGTAAACAGGATGAATGGGAGCTTAGCGTGTTCCGCCCGGACGGCCTCTAAAAACTCAAGTCCGTCTATCCCGGGCATCTCAAAGTCAGAGACAATGCAGTCAGGGGAGAGGTCGCTGAGCAGCTGTAGCCCTTCTGTCGCGCTTGCGGCAGTCACCACGTTGAACCGACTGTCCTTGCGTTCAAGTAGGTCGGCAGTCAGGCTAGCAAGCCCCTTGTCGTCGTCAACGTGTAGAATATCAACGCCCCCCATATGTCACGGTGGGCTTGTACTGGATTATTTCTTTCTATCACTTAGAATACAATCTTCAGCCGGAAACCCACGGCAGAGACAGCGATTTGACTGCATGGGTCGTGCTACACTGTGATAGAGTATTAGCGCTCCCCACATCTGTATTCTGCTAATATGACACTATCCGGGTCACTCAAACCGCTCGATGTGTAAAGGAGAATATGACCGAGTGGCGTGACGCGTCGGACCCCGCCTGCCCGGAATGTGGCGAGCCGCTGGAGCCCACGGCAATGGCCTGTCCACACTGTAACGCGTCGCTACTCACTGACGAACAGGCCGAAATGCTTGACGAGCGCCTGACCGAGACGCTGGAGTCGATGGATTCCGGGACGCCAACGTGGGCGGTCGCGCTCACTGGCCTCTCCCTCGGTATCGCCATTGCGCCGCTCGTGCTGTACGCCGTCGTCATCCTCGTCGGCGACCTCTCGCTTCCCGTGGCCGTCGGCGTCCTGTTAGCGGGCTGGCTCGGCCCGGCGGCGTATCTCTCGCGGCTTCGCAATCCCAGTGAGGTGCTTGCCCGCGGGCTATACCTCGTCGTCGCCGGCGTGGCCGTGGTTGTGCTTGTGGTCGGCTACGAAGTCCTCCTGTCAGATGGGCCGTCGGTGGTCTCGGAACAGACCGCGCTTGTATCGCTCGGTCTGGCGATTCCGGCAGCACTGGGGGCGCTCATCGCACGCCGTGCCGCTCGGCGGGCTGACCGGCAGGCCCGCGGGGAACCGGGGCCACTGCACGAGCGCTTCGGTATCGACGACGACGAGCCCGACAACTGAAAACGCCTAAGCGGGCCGCCGTTCTCCACCCGTGCATGCGACTGGAGGAGTACTGGGGCATCGGCCCGAAGACGTCCGAACTGCTCACCGAGGAGCTAGGCGTCGAGCGGGCCATCGAGGCCATCGAGTCGGCGGATACACGAGCGCTAACTACGGCTGGCCTCTCCCGGGGGCGAGCGACGCGCATCCTCCGGCGGGCGACCGGGGCCGAGTCGATGGACCTGCTCGCCACCAGAGATACCCGCGACGTGTACAAGGAACTGCTCGACCTCGCCGAGGAGTACGCGGTCACGGCGGATGCGGCGGACAGCATCCGGGTGCTGACGCCGCTGCCGACCCGCGAGGCGATGGCCGAGCGGCTGGACGACGTGCTCGAAGCGCGGGACACCTGGGCTGACCTCTCCGAGTCGGACCAGCGGGCCGTCCTCAGCGCGTTCAGCGCGTACGACGCCGGTGGGGGTGAACTGGCCGCGGTCGACGTGGCGCTCGCCCTCCGGGACACCGGCATTGAAAACGGCGTGTTCGAACCGCTAGCGGCCCTCGACGGCGAGTCGCTGACGGCCGGACGGGCGGCGCTCGCCGGGCTCGCGGGCGACGGCGAGTCCGTCGGCGAAGGGGCCGATGAAGAACTCGACCGCCTGCGCGACCAGCTCGGACAGATAGAGGACCTTGCAGCGGCATCGATGGAAGTCGTCGAAGCCGTGCAAGAAGGCGCACGGCGACCCGACGAGTTCCAAGACGCGCTCGTCCGTCATGTCACGAGCGAGACGGGCATCGACGCCGCCCGCGTCCGGGATGCGATGCCCCGTGAGGCGACCGACGCGCGGGACTTCGTCGACGTGGCGCTCCGAGACCTCCGGAACACGCTACGAAGCGACGTACAGAAGCGAGAGGAAGCCGTTGCCGACCGGCTGGAAGACGACCTCGCGGACGCCCGTGAAGACATCGACGCCGCAGTCAAGGCGGTGGACGACATCGCCTTTTCTGTCTCGCTCGCCCGCTTTGCCATCGCGTTCGACCTGACAAGGCCCAGCTTTGTCGAGGACCGCAAAACTATCGCGGTGAAGCGAGCACGGAACCTCACCATCGCGGACGTAGAGAGTGTCCAGCCGGTCACCTACGCTATCGGCGACCACACGCTAGAGTTGGACCGGGCGAACCAGCCGCCCAGCGGCGACCGGGTGGCTGTCCTGACCGGCGCGAACTCCGGCGGGAAGACGACCCTGCTGGAGACGCTGTGTCAAGTGCAACTGCTGGCCCAGATGGGGCTTCCGGTTCCCGCTGAGGCCGCCGAGGTCGGCATCGTCGACACGGTCGTGTTCCACCGTCGGCACGCGTCGTTCAACGCCGGCGTTCTCGAATCGACGCTGCGCTCGGTTGTGCCGCCGCTGACCGAGAGCGACCGGACGCTGATGCTCGTCGACGAGTTCGAGGCCATCACCGAACCCGGCTCCGCCGCCGACCTCCTCCACGGACTCGTGACGCTGACTGTCGACCGCGACGCCTTGGGCGTGTTCGTCACCCACCTCGCGGACGACCTCGAACCGCTGCCCATCGAGGCCCGTGTCGACGGCATCTTCGCAGAAGGGCTGAATCAGGACCTCGACCTGCAGGTCGATTATCAACCTCGCTTTGGGACCGTCGGGAAATCCACGCCGGAGTTCATCGTCTCCCGACTGGTCGCGAACGCGAGCGACCCGGTCGAGCGCAGCGGGTTCGAGACGCTTGCCACAGCCGTCGGTGAGGAAGCGGTCCAGCGGACGCTTTCGGACGCGCTCTGGACCGACGAGTAGCGCGGTTACGACAGCGAACTGGCGACAGCCCGCTCCTCCGCTTCGACTGCCTCGGCGACGTTGTCAAGCAACTGCCGAACTTCTCGACGGTTGTACCAGCGGATGAGCGGCGCGAGGAGGAACTCCGGGAGCGGCCCCGGAACATCGTAGTCGGCCGTATACATGAGTCGCGTGCCACCGCGCTCCGGTTCGAACCGCCAGTCGATCCGCCCCGTCAGGTCGCCGTCCATGTCGTAGACGATTCGTTCGGGCGGCTCGTACATCGATGCTCGGACCTCGCCGTTAAACGTGAGTCCGAACATCCTGTACTCGTAGGCGGCGCGGTTCCCGCTGTTCGGCAGCCGCTCGATGCGCTCGGCGCGGGACAAACTTGGCGTGACGGCCGCCTGATTCGACGGTTCGTCCATGAACGTAAAGACCGTCTCGACTGGCGCATCGAGCCAGCGGTCGTCGGTGGTGTGGACCGTCATATGTGGGAGTTCGCGCTCCAGTATCTTACAGGCTCGGCCACACAGGCCAGCAGACTAGTCCGGATACGGACGACTGCGACCGGGTCCCGGGGCTACAGCCGCCGGGTGCGGCGTGACTGTGCTCTGCTCTTCGAGTCGCGTCGCCGCCTGTCGATGACAGTGGCGAGGTAGAGGTTGTGCATACGTGTGGAATTCCCGGCAGGACTCGAACCTGCGCCGGGCGAGAGCCCGGGTCCGGTTGGGATATTCGGGAAGACGGGAGAGAGTGGAGGGCTGCGCTTACGCGTCACCGGTCACGTCGACGCAGTTGACTGCCATCACGCCGAACCCCGCCTGCAGGAGTTCGGTGCGGCCGTCGGCAGTGTTCCGTTCGTCGTCGACCCGCAGTGTCAGCGACACATCGGCGTCGACCCGGATGTCGGTCCAAGTGGGACGCACGCTTGTCACACGGTCAACGGCCACGTCTTCGACGCCGTCGACGGCCGCAAGGACGCCGGCGACACCGGCTTCGAGGGTCTCGGACCCGCCACGCGGAACGCGCAGTGATACGTCGGCCGATACCTCGGTCGGGGGAGTCGCCTGCAGCGACATAACGCCGACGGCCGGAGTCGAACCGGGCCGAAAGGGCACTCACCAATCGAGTCGCGTCGGTCGGGGACTGCGCGGGTGGCGGGCGCGTACGTCCGGCGCGGAGCGGCCGGTAGGGGATTCCCACACCGGGACGATGGGGAACCCGAGGGCTGGACAGCGAGAGAGCGACACGATACAGTGCAGGCTCAGGGCCGAGTGGCGACACGCTGACAGACCACACTGGGCGGTGCAGGCCTCTCAGACGGAGCGGCCAAGCGGGGGGTAGAGCCTCGCCGCTCGACAGTGAGCCAAATCGAATCCCCACCGCAGTGCGGCGTCCGTGAGTGGGACGCCGGTCCCACGGCGGCGAACCAGTCTATGGTGCCACGGGCGGAATCTTCACCGAGC
The DNA here is from genome assembly GCF_011627385.1 of Haloarcula sp. R1-2. NCBI lineage: Archaea > Methanobacteriati > Methanobacteriota > Halobacteria > Halobacteriales > Haloarculaceae > Haloarcula > Haloarcula sp. R1-2. The sequence goes on along the minus strand of NZ_JAANTG010000001.1, from coordinate 79,556 downwards.
GGGTGTCCGCGGCGACCCGTTCCCCGATAAGGGATGCATACTCGACCGTAGCGTCGAGGCTACGTTCGATGGCCGACCGCCCGCTGTACAGCCAGCGAGCGAACGACGTTGGCGCGGGAACGGGAATTGCGTAGGTCATGGGTCACCACGTCGGTGAAAGCGACGTATATGTGACCAGAACTGGTGATATATTAAATCTGTTTCAGACATGATACCAAATAACAACCATTCGGCGGTCGCTGGCAAGACAGCAATCGACAGCCGGTGTCAGTCGGCCGCTGCTGGTTGCTGTGGCGGAGCCGGTCCATCGGCACTCGTATCGCCGTGTGAGGCCGTGCCTGCCAGCGTCCGCGTGGAGTTCCCCACGACGAGCAGACTGCTGGCCGTCATCGCCAGGGCCGCAAACAGCGGGTTCAGGACGCCAAGCAGCGCGAGCGGGAGCGCCACGGCGTTGTAACAGAACGCCCACGCGAGGTTCTGGCGGACCCGCGTCCGGGTTGCAGCTGTCACCGAGAACACGTCAGGGACGGCTCGCAGGTCGTCCGTCGTTACGACCGCGTCTGCCGCATCGGCGGCCAGTGACGTGCCCGACGCCATAGCGATACCAACGTCGGCGGCAGCCAGCGCCGGGGCGTCGTTGCTCCCGTCGCCGACCATCGCGACGGTTCCGCGGGACTGTAGTCGCTCGACGACTTCGGCTTTCGCCTCGGGCGGCACCCCAGCGAACACCTCGTCGACGCCGTCGTGGCGCTCGAACGGAGTGGCGGCTTCGGGCCGGTCGCCAGTAATGACAACCACGTCGCGGTCGCGAGCAAGCGCCGAGACAACTGACTCCCAGTGCGAGCGGAGCCTGTCGCCCGCAACAAGTACGTCTCGCGCTTCGCCGTCCCAGCCGACGAGCGCCGGGACACGCCCGTTCTCGGTCGCGCGTTCACACCGGCTCCGGAGGTTGGCGGGCACGTCGAACCCGAGGTCGTCGAACAGTGCTTGCGTCCCAACGACAACGTGGTCCCCGTCAACCGTCGCACTGACACCCTGCCCCGGGTGTTGTTCGAACCCGGAGATATCCGCGTCCGGGACCGGCACGGCGTCCGTCACAGCCTCGGCGACGGGATGCTCCGCGAACTGCTCGACTGCAGCCGCCCGAGCCATCGCCCCCTCGTCGGCCCGCTCCAGCAGTTCCATCTCGCCGGTCGTCAGTGTGCCCGTCTTGTCGAAGGCGACCACGTCCGCGTCGGTCGCGGTCTCGAACACCGCGTCGCCGGTGACGACAGTCCCGCCGTCGAGCGCCCGACGGATACCGGCCGCGGTCGCAAGCGGCGTCGCCAGCCCCAGCGCACAGGGACAGGAGACCACGAGCACCGCCAGCCCGGTCAGCATCGCGTCCGTCAGCGTTGCGCCGGTGACGAGGTGCCCGCCGGTGGCGAGCACAGCCAGAACGACCACCAGCGGGACGAAGACGGCGGCGATGCGGTCGACCAGCCGCTGAACGCCGCCGCGCGTGCTCTGGACCTCCCACAGGAGGTTCGTCAGCCGGTCGACGGTGCTCTCGGCGTCTGGCCCGACCCGCACGACGACGCCGCCCTGCGTGACCAGCGACCCGCCGATGACCTCGTCGCCGTCCGTCTTCCGGACAGCCAGCGACTCGCCGGTGACGAGTGACTCGTCGACAGCAGCAGTCCCCTCAAGTACAGACCCGTCAACGGGAATTCGCTCGCCGGAGCGGACGACGACTTCGTCACCGGCCGACAGCGACCCCACGTCGACCTCCTCGTGGCCCCCATCGGTGCGCCGTCGCGCGCTATCGGCCCGCTGTGTGGTGAACTCCGTGAGCCGGTCCAGCGCGCGTCGCCGGACCCGGTCCTGATAGTAGTCGCCGACCGAGACGGCCATCACGATGACCGTCGCCACGTCGAAGTACACCTCTGTATGTCCCAAAATGACGGCGACGACGCTGTACAGGAAAGCGGTCACGGCAGCCATCGCCACCAGCAGATCCATGTTCGGCCGGCCGGCCCGGAGGCTGACGTAGGCCCCGCGAAGCAACGGCCACCCGGTGTACCCGACCACAACACCGGTCATCACGGCCATGTTCCACAGCAGGTAGTCCCCCGCCTGCCCTGAGGGGTCGAACAGCAACAGGGACGAATCGACGCCGAGATAGGCCGGGTAGAGAAAGAGGATGTACCACAGCATCGTCATCATCCCGAAGAAGCCGCCGACGATGAGACGCCCCTCCAGTTCGTACTCGTCGTCGGTTTCCGTGGCCTGCAGGCTGGCGTCGTAGCCGGTGCCGGCCACTACCTCGGTGAGGTCCGACTCCGAGAGCGCATCAGCGTCGTAGGTGAGTTTCATCGTCCCCGTCGGGTAGCTGGCGGCCGCGGCGGCAACCCCGTCGTGGTCTGTGGCCCGCGCTTCGAGGAACGTCTCGCAGGTCGCACAGTGCATCCCGTCGACAGAAACGAAAGTCGTCTCGCCGTCGGCGTCGTCCGGGTCGGGGCCAGTGTCGGCGGCGTCGCGGGTCTCCGTCGCCGGGTCGTCGAGCGTCCGTGCGACTTCCAGACAGCCGCGACAGCAGAACGTCCCCTCGACCGCGTCGTCGGTGACTGGCGCATCGACCGGCAGGTCACAGAGCGTGCAGTGAGTCATGTCCAAGGCATCGGCAGGGGTGGTTTCGGGATAGCAATACCAAACGCCGCCAGTCCGTTCGACAGCGGGACGAGCGCGAGCGCGATGAAAACGATACCAAGTGCCCGGTGCAACGTCGCGCGGTGGCCCGGCGACAGCGTGCCAAAGGCGGTCCCGTAGGCGAACACCAGCGGAAACGTCCCGAGGCCAAGCGCGGCCAGCGAGAGCCCGCCGGTGAACGCAGAGCCGGTCGCAAACGCGTAGAGGAACGCCGGGTAGAGCAGCGGACAGGGGAGCAAGCCGTGCATCGCGCCCAGTGCGACCATCCCCGGGCCGTCGACCCACCGGTCGACTCTGGCGACAAGCGACGCGGAGAGTCGCTGGAACAGGTCCCCGACCAGCGGTAGCGACCGGGCCACGTCGACGGCGCGGCCACGGGAGAGATACCCCAGCCCCACGGTGATGATAGCGAGGCCGACGAACACCCCGACGGCCCCCCGGACAGCGGTCCCGAGGCGCGCAAGGCCGGCGACGTCGTACAGCACACTGCCGGCAGCGCCAAGCACTGTCCCGACGAGCGCGTAGCTCAGCGTCCGTCCGGCGTTGAACAGCGCGTGCTGACGTATTTCGTGGCTTGATACTGGCCCGCCGTCGTCAAGTCTATCGGCGTAGGTGGTGACTAACGGTCCGCACATCCCGAGACAATGGACGCTCCCGACGAGCCCAAGCCCGACGAACGCCGCGAGGCCGGCTGTCTCACCGGAACTCAGCCCCGCCGTCCCGAACTGCATATCAGGCGGGACTCGGCTCTGTCGGTTTTGTCATCAGGAACAGACTACCGGCAATGATGACGACGCTGATCAGCGAAAGCGCGACGATGGTGCGGCCGGTTCCCTGCATATAGTACGCGACCGGCGCGAGTCCGAGCAGCGCCAGCAACGTTACGAGCCGAGGGCTTGACGCAGACATATCTGGCCGTACGTTAGAGGGAATATAAAAAGAAATGGGTCGTTCCTGACGACTGAAAACACCATCTGGGGTTTTTTTAGGTAATCTGCTATTCTCCCAGATATGGTACGGCACGAAGCTAGAAGCAGCCAGCTGCCAGATTCGCACGACGCGGTGGGGGTGCGACAATGGCGCTGAGTCGGCGACAGTTCGTCGGTGCCGCAGCCGGGACAGCGGCGCTGGCCGCGACCGGCACGGCGACAGCACAGGAGGAACCGGACTACGGCGGCTGGTTCGACGACGTTTCGAACTACGACGGGACCGTCGACAAACGAGGCCAAGACACCGTCACGATCACCGTCGGCGCGCAGGGTAACAACGGCGCGTTCGCCTTCGACCCGCCCGCCGTGATGGTCAGCCCGGGCACAGAGGTCGTCTGGGAATGGAATGGAGAAGGTGGCGGCCACAACGTCGTCTCTGACGGCGACGGGCCGCTCAATTCCGGAAGCCCGGTCAGCGAGGCCGGAACGACCTACAGCCACACCTTCGAGTCGGAGGGAATGTTCAAATACGTCTGTGTCCCCCACGAAACGCTTGGGATGAAGGGCGCTGTCGTCGTCCGGTCCGGTGGCACCGGTGACGGCAGCTCCGGCGGACAACAGCAGCAAGGCCCACCCGAGAACCCGGATTACGGCGGCTGGTTCGACGATGTTTCGAACTACAACGGAACGACTGTCGACAGGACCGACGCCGATAGCGTCGAAATATCGGTCGGCGCACAGGGCAACAACGGCGCGTTCGCCTTCGACCCGCCAGCGGTTCGGGTGACACCCGGCACCGAAGTGACGTGGACCTGGACCGGTGAAGGCGGCGGTCACAACGTCGTCTCAGACGGTGACGGCCCGCTTGAGTCCGGTGACCCGGTCAGCGAATCCGGGACCACATACAGCCATACCTTCGAAGAGATGGGCGTGTACAAGTACGTCTGTACACCCCACGAATCGCTCGGGATGAAGGGCGCTGTCGTTGTCGGTGGCCCGCTCGATGGTAGCGGTGCCGGCAGTGGGGGCGAAAGCGGACAGGAGGGTGGCGGTATCGAACTCTCCGGCCCGCAGTGGCTTCTCTCAGGCTCGGTCCTGCTGGCGTTCTTCTCGCCGCTGCTGTTTGCCGTTGCGATGCGACGCCGCCAGAACGGGCGGCCGCCACAGACGGGAGACAGTGGCGAGCTGCGTCGGGCGACCGGCCCGGAGCCGGTTGAAGAGGCTGCAGAGACTGAACCGGCCGTTGAGCTGGGCCACGACGAGTACGACCCGAAGGGAACAGCGGCGCTGGTCGCCTTCTACTTCGTGTTGATCGGCCTGCTGTGGGTGTTCATGTACTTTGTCGAGTTCCTTGGCCGTGTCTCAATAATCGGGTGATATCATGCAGGTCCATAGATTCGAAAAAGTCTGGCTCGGTGCAGCGCTACTGCTCATCGTCGGTTTCATTGCAACCATCGCGTACGGCTCGGTCGGCGTTGGTGTCGGAATGGTCGACGATTCGGGCGGACAAATAAGTGCGGAAGCGGTACAGAACGGTAACACTGGGACTCAGTTCGACGACCCCGGTGTCGTTCAGACGGGCGAAGATAAGTACACCGTGTACGTCGTCGCCCGGCAGTTCCAGTTCGTTCCAGGAAGCGGTGACAATCCGGTTCAGGTGCCAGCAGGTGCCAACGTAACGTTCAGGGTGACCAGTGCAGACGTGGTGCACGGCTTCTCCGTGGTCGAAACCAACATCAACACGATGGTCATCCCGGGACAGGTCTCTGAGGTCTCGGCCCGGTTCAACGAACCCGGTACCTACGGGCTTATCTGCCACGAATACTGCGGGGCGGCCCATCACACGATGGGTGGCTCCGTCGAAGTGGTCCCGCCAGAGGAATACGATATGCAACAAGAGAACATTGACCAGTCTGCGGATGATGCACAGGCTCAGGAGGAGGCGGATCAGTAATGGTGTTCGTCGACTCCTATCCGAAAACGTCGAAGCTCGTCCGTAGCGAGTTCATTGTGGCATTCGCCGCCCTTGGAATCGGTGCGCTGTTTGGCATCATCCAGTCGCTTCACCGCACTGGCGTGTTCCGCGGGTTCATCAGTTCGGCGGACTACTACACGATCCTGACGGGCCACGGCGTCTTGCTGGCGCTCGTGTTCACCACGTTCTTCATCGCGGGGCTGTTCACGTGGGCTGTCGCTAACAGCCTCGAACGCGAGTTGCCACACCGCATCGCCTGGTCGGCCTTCTGGATAATGCTCACGGGAACAGTGCTTGCGGCCGTGTCCATCATCGGCGGTCTCGTCGGTGCGCCGTCGATTCTGGGTCACGACCTCAAAGCGGATGTGCTGTTTACCTTCTACGCCCCGATGAAGGCGCACCCGGCGTTCTACATCGGTGCCGCGCTCATTATCGTCGGCTCGTGGGTCGCCGGCCTCGCGTACTTCAAGGCGCTGTGGGAGTGGCGGTCTGAGAACCCGGGTGAGCGAATCCCGCTGCAGACGTTCATGGTCGTAACGACGATGCTGATGTGGTACGTCTCCACCATCGGCGTCGCCGTCGAGGTCGTTGCTTTCCTCATTCCGTGGTCGCTCGGACTGATCCAGAACATCGACCCACTGCTGACGCGGACGCTGTTCTGGTACTTCGGCCACCCGGTCGTGTACTTCTGGCTCATGCCGGCGTACCTCGTCTGGTACACGATTCTGCCGAAGCTGGCTGGCGGGCGACTGTTCAGTGACCCGCTGGCCCGCGTGGTCTTCGTCGCCTTCCTGCTGCTCTCGACCCCGGTCGGCTTCCACCACCAGTACACCGACCCCGGGATTCCATCGGGGTACAAGTTCATCGCGATGACAAATACGATGTTCCTGCTGTTGCCCTCGCTGTTGACCGCGTTTACCGTGGTCGCCTCTGTTGAACACGGGGCTCGCCAGCGGGGTGCAAAGGGCTACCTCTCCTGGCTTCGGAATCTGCCGTGGGGCAAGCCTGCCTTTGCCGGCTGTATGCTCGCCGGCCTGATGTTCGCAGCAGGCGGCTTCTCCGGTATGATCAACGCCGGGATGAACATCAACTACCTCATCCACAACACCATCTGGGTGCCCGGCCACTTCCACCTCACCGTCGGGACGGCGTTCGCGCTGACGGCAATGGCTATCAGCTACTGGCTGGTCCCACAGATTACGGGGAAGAAACTCCAGCTGCGGGGCCTCGCTTCGCTTCAGCCGTACGTCTGGTTCGTGGGCATGGCAGTGATGTCGAACGCGATGCACCGCGCTGGCCTCGCGGGCATCCCGCGACGGACTGCCGAACCAACGTACGACGAGTTCGCGTTCGAGGGCGTCGCCGGAACGGTCGGCGAAATGCGCCTTCAGATCGCCATCGGCGGCTTCCTCCTGTTCGTCGGCGCAGCGATGTTCCTCATCGTCATGGCCGACACCCTGCTCGCTCGCCGTGGCGGGACGCTATCGGTCAACGGCCACATTCCAGAACCGCTGTCCGGCGCGGACCACAGCCCACGCATTCTGGACAACTACAAGCTCTGGACGGCGATTGCCCTGCTGCTCATCGTGATTGCCTACGGGCCGCCACTCGCCAGCATGGTTGCTGACGGACTATTCGCACCCGGTAGCCCGCCAATCCCAGTCTAACACCACTTCATTACTCTCTCATCATGTTCGAAGACGTCGACGGTCCGGAGCAGAAGACGCTGTTACGACTCCTCATCATCGTCGGAATCGGCTTGCCGATCCTCATTGAGGTCGTTACCTTCGGGAGTATGATGGGGCATCACCTGATGGGAGACACTGGGGGTGAGGCGGTCCCTGAAACGCCGACAGCGGCCGAATCCGGTGCCAGCGTTGGTGACCCGATTCTGGAATCCGCCAACGTCTCAGCCCGCATCGATGCGGCGTCTGTCGTCACCGCTGACGAGGGGTGGCGGTTCACGCTCACAGTGAACGTGACAAACACCGGGTCAGACCCCACAGCGGTTCGTCTCGACAGCGTTACCACCCGCAGCGGAGAGACAGTTGCGGACACCGCGAGCACTGGACAGCTACCAGTGGGGGACACTGACGACGTGACCAAGTCGTGGCTCCTCCCGCCCGGTGAGCGCCCGGGCACCGTCGCTGTAACGGTGTTCGTGTACCCGGACGGGGAATCAGTACAGTCGACACAGTACACCGTCGCGCTCGGCGACATCCCCGTTTCGAACCGCTGACCGCCTCACCCGTCGACAGGGTCGCCACAGGACGGACAGGTGTCCGCGTCGGGCGGCAGCGACTCGCCGCACTCGCTACAGTACGACTGCCCGGCGTCCCGGCCGCCCGGCGTGAAGACGGACGTATCATCCATCCACGCTTCGTCGGTTGCTGAAGCAGCCTTATTCGTATCGTCGGGCCCCGCTGTCTCCGAATCAGTGTCTGTCCCGCTGTCGTCACCCGCCGTTTCCGGTTCTTCCCCGCTATCCGATGACTGCGCGTTGTCCGGTGCCGATTCGTGAGCGGGCGGTTCCGCCGCCGGGACCTCGTCGGGCGAAAACACTCGGGTCCCGGTGTGTCCCAGTGACTCTTCGTCGCTACCAGTATCTGCGGTGTCAGCCCTGTCCCCAGTCTGTTCCCGAGAGTCTGATTCAGCGTTGACAGTCCGCTCGGCAGTTGGACGCTCGGTGCCGCTTTCCGCCGTCCTGACCGGTGGCATAATCGGGAATCGCTGGTCCGGACGGCGCTGCGGGTTCGAAAGCGGCGCGCGAATTCTGACGACGGTCCCGGCGAGCAGCTGGAAGAAGAGGTACGCACTCGCCAGCACACCCGGGACGGCAACTAACAGGGGTGTGGCCTGTGCTGGCTGGACACCGGTCAGTTGGAGCGCTGTTTCAACCACGGGACTGATGCCAGTCTGGGTCAGCCACGGGGACAGCGCCGACAATACGCCTGGTGCGGTGACCGTCTGGACCAGCCACCCAGTACTAAGCGAGACTGCGCTTACAAACACCAGCAGCGACAGGAATGTGGGGACCGAAAGTGTGTACACACGGTGGCCGTACGCGACGGTCCGGACGACCAGATGCACTGTTCCGAACAGTGCAATCACCGTGAGCGGGCGTCGCTGACCGAGAATGAGACTTACCAGCAGGCAGCCAAGGAGCACACTGCCGGGGATAGCGAGCAACACACTCGGGTGGTCCAGCCGATACGCGTCGGCAAGGTTGCCGTGCCTGTTCCGGAGCCGTCGGTTAATGAGGACGACGGTCGCCAGTGACGGACCGACGAGCCAGAGACCGCCGGCAAGCACAGTGCGTAGCGAAACAGTTCGGCCAGCAAGTGTCACAAGAACAGTTTGTTCGAGTCCCGAGAACTGCGCCAACAGCAGCCCCGTCGCAAGCACCCAGCCACCGTAGACGAGCCATGCCAGACCGACACCCACAAACAGCCAGGTTTCAGTTCGCAGTAGTGCAGCGGACTCGCGGAGTTCCAACCCCAGTCGACCACGCTCCATCAGCCTGATATTTTCCGACCGACCGCTTAATTGTGGGTGGTCACGCCGCCCGAATCGTCATCGTCACAACACCTGACAGTTCGAGTTCATCGCCCGGTTGGATCGGTTCCCGGTCGCCTTTCTGCAACTGGGTCTCGTTCAGCCGCGTCGGGTTGTCCCCGAGGTCGACCAGATAGTATCCTTCCGACTGGCGGTCGAACCGGACGTGTTCGCGGTGGATTCGAACCGCTTCGTCTTCCGGTCGCCCGGCGTCCAGTAGCGCCGCCCGGATCTCCCGGCCGATGCGGTCCCCGTCCTCAACAGTGATGTCTCGACCCTCGACCGAGAGGACGAGTTTGTCCGGTACGGTTGCGTCATCGGTGGACTGTGACGCGAGTGTGTCGACGGCGTTACCCGTAGCTGCTGACTCACTCTCTGTCTCAGCGGTAGTTGCCGACCCTGCTGTCGAATCAGCCGTCGACGTGTCACGCCCGCCACGATGTGCGTCTAAATCCTCCCCACAGTTGACACAGAAACTGGCGTCGTCGTCGACAGCGGTGTCACAGGACGGGCACGCGTCAAGCGACCCGTCATCCCCCGGTGTAATATCCTGTACGTCGGCACCGCAAGCGACACAGAAATTCGCGTCGGCGTCGAGTTCGCGGTCACAGTCCGGACAGGTAATCGTTGCCGAATCGTCATCTGCCTCCTGAGTTTCGTCGAATATCTCGTCGTCCCCATCGGAGTCACTGCTTGGCTGATCCGGCGTGTCGTCGGCCTCGTTGTGTTCTCTCTCGGTGGTCGGCTCGGCCTCAGTGTCGGCTTCCATTTCGTGTTCTGTCGCCGTCTCCGTCGTCCCCACCGTCTCGTCTTCGGCCTCGGGTGCCCCAGTGTCCGAGGCCGCATCCGCCGATGCTTCGTCGTCGCTATCATCGTCGACAGTGTTCCCACCCGGGGTGTCGGTTTCGTCGCTAGCCGCCACCGACCGGCCATCCATCGGGTCCGCCTCGTCCGTGCCTTCCGGTATCAGATCAGCGTCGTCCGGCACCCCATCGTCAGTCTCAAAATCAGCAGCGCTTTCGTCGGTGTGTTTCCACTCACCACAGTCCGGGTTTGTGCACCATCCGCCCGCGACTGTCGGATCAAAGTCCTCGTCGCATATGGGGCATTTTACCGTGCGGTCGGATTCAGGCATGGATTTCGTTAGGTCCTACAAAGTCGAGAAATAAAATACTTGTCCCACGAAACTTTCTCTCTATTCGTCTGTCATAATCACTGTGTCACGTTCGGAAATATCGAGGTCCGGATCGATATCTCGAACTGGCATCCCACCGCTTTCCGGTGTTTTCGGGAGCGCACTGTCAGCAAACAGGAGCACGGAGATGTTGTCTTTCCCGCCGCGGTCGTTTGCCAGTGATACGAACTCTCGACTCGCCGCATCGAGGGACGATGCACCAAGGACCACGTCACGGATTTCCTCGTCGGTGACGACCTCGTCGCGGATACGCTCGGCCACCGACTCGGCGTGGTCCGAATCGACGTACTCTTCGTACAGTTCCGGCGCATCGGTCTGTGCATCGATGAGTCCGTCGCTGGTCGCCAGCACTGTGTCTTCTTCGTACAGCCGGACCGTTCGCGTGTCCACCCCGACAGTCGCCTCGTCAGGGTCCTCGTAGCCGGACCCGCCCAGCGCGCGTGTGATTTCGTTCCCGTTGGGGTGGACGTGCGCCTCCACAGGGTCGATTTCGTCGCTGTCAACCCATTCCTGAACTACGGCGTGGTCTCTGGTCAACGGCGAAATCGTCTCACGGGCACTGTTGACGACGTAGGCTCGGCTATCACCGACCCAGCCGTAATGGAGTTTGCCGTCGGCGTAGATCCCCGCGACAACTGTCGTGTAGGACTGTGTCCCGGTCTCGTTTGCGTACCTGATAATCTCGCGATGGGCCGCCGTAATCGCCTCCGCCACGGCAGTTTCGAGTTCCCGTTCACCGGGCGGGTCCGGCAGGACATCACGGGCCACATCGACATCGAAGTCACCGGGATAGCTCCGGGCCGTTCGGATCGCCACAGGAGCAAGGTGTTCGGCCACGATAGTCGTCGTGATGTACGACGCGATGTCGCCGGCGTCGTGCCCGCCGGCCCCGTCAGCGACCACGAACACGCCGGCCGAGCGGTTCATCGGTTGTCCGCTGCCATCGGTTTCGGACGTATCCGCGTCGTCAATGTCAGCACCGTCCGTGTCGGCAGCCGTATACGCCGCCGTCTCAGTACCGGTTGTCTCGTCTGTCGCATCCGCCGTCTCGCTGTCGTCTGCTGTGGCTGGGTCCTGTGACTGGGGTCTGTCTTGCCCGCGGTAGCCGTCCCGATGGCCCTCCTCGAACACCGTCAGCGAGACGCTGTCCTCGTTGATGCCCTGTCCTCGCTTCCTGTCGCCGATGTCGTAGTTCGTGCTGTATCTCATGACTCCTCCGGATGGAACTCGAACGTGACCCCGTAGGTCGGATGAACCAGCGACACCAGATCGCCGTCAGTCAGTGTCACTGACTCGGGGGGCACGTCACCGTGTCTGTCGGTCGGGTCCTCGCCCTCAGAGCGCAGGCGGTTACGTCCGGGTTCAGAGAGGACCCGCTGCCAACCAGCCCCTTTCTGGACGAACGTCCCGTTGAGACTCCGGTCGTGGAGAGACCACTCGCCGTCCTCGATATCGAACTGTACCTGCACCGAGGAGATGTACTCTCCCTGTGGGTCTTCGATTGTTATCGATGCCGGGGGGCCGCTTGCGCCCTGTCGCCCGATAGTGTCGCCCGGTTCGACGGTGAACTGCCTGTTCGCCTGAATGTACGTCACCGACGCCGTCGCGGGCGGCGTTGGATCTCGTCGTTCGAGGACCTCTTTGAGGACGGTCGCGTTCCGGTATCGGTCGCGGTAGTGTGACTGCGTGGCCCTCTCGACAATTTCAGCCAGATAATCGTCGCAGTCGGCCCCAAACGCCTGCGGGTTCACGCCGTCCTTTTTCGGAACGCTCCCTTTGAGCAGGAACAGGAGGATTTTTCCGATCGAGTACACGTCCGACCAGGGGCCCTGCCGAACGTCGGTTCGGCTGGCTTCAGCGACTTCCCGGGGCTTGAACGGCCCCAGAATCGTTGTCCCGGTGTTCCCGGAGGACGGGTCCTCCGTCGCATCGAACCCCGTCGCCGTATTGAAGTCGATCAGCGTGGGCGTGATATCGGGCGTGAGCATCACGTTCTCGGGTTTCAGGTCCCGATAGACGATCTCGTTTTCGTGAAGAAAGCCCATCGCGTCACAGAGGTCGATGCCGATCTGTCGGACCTGTTCGCTGTCGTCGATTGGACCGTGCTGGTCGATGACTTCGTCGAGTTCGATCCCGTCGACAATTAGCTGGACGACCAGAAATGGAACGTCACGCTCTGTGACCTGGTCGTAGTAGTCCATCACGTTCTCGTGGCCGCCGGCCCGGCGGATACGTTCCAGCGAGCCGACCTCCTTTTTAAAATACTCCTCGATGATGTCGGGGTCGTTCTGGGATTCGGTGTAGTTGGGGTATTTGACGGCGACCGATTCGCCGCTGTCGATGTCCGTAGCACGGAACGCCTTTGCGAACCCCCCTTTGCCGAGGAACTCCTCGAGTTTGTACTGGCCGGCGATGACATCACCGCTCTCAGGTTCCCAGGTCATGAATTACCCGTTTCTCCGGCCAGTAGCGGCCCTGCCGACACCGCAGATTGGGACAGTCACTTCTGGATGCCCTCGTCAGTGACAATTTTCGTCGCCCTGTTTTGCTCCTTGCGCCCGCCTTCCATCACGATACGCGTCTCTCGCTCTGCTGTCTGGACGGCCTCGGTGTCCTCGCCGTGGATGCGCGTCATCCGCTCCAGTTGTGTCTGGGCTTCGGCGACGTTGCCCTTGCCGAGTTCCGTCTTGATAACGGTCTGCCGGTGGTCCACATCGACCTGTTCGTTGTGTTCGGCCAGTTTCGACTCGTCGTCGGTGTAGTCGACGGTGATTGATTCCCGCGTCGTCTCGCCGCCGGCGTGCAGTGTGACATCCGCCAGGGACACAGCGTCTTGCGGGTCGTTAGCCGGAGCGTGTATCTTTAGCACGACCCGCTGGGTCTCCCGGTCAAGCAGGTCGGGCAGCGGCACGACGGCCGTGTTGTCCTCCCAGTCGGGGTTCACGGACTGCGTCTGTGGGAGCGAGCGGTACACCTCGCTCACCTCAACGCCGTCAGCCACGTCGAGTTCGAGACGAGCGTCGGGAGCGACAACGGTCCCGGCCTCCTCGACTGCGTCGCCGAAGAACGACTCGATGTCACCGGCAGCATCCAGATGTGTCCATTCGCCGCGGGCAACGGTCCCGAGCGTCCGGATCGTCTCCTCGCGGTAGTCGCTCCCGATGCCGGCCGCCTTGATTCTGATACCCTCAGTGTCGATTTCGCGAGCTAGCGTCCCGAACGCTTCCGGGTCGTGGGAGTTGTCTTTCCCGTCAGAGAGGAGCAGGACCCGCCGGGCCGTGTTGTCGTCGGTCGGTAAATCCTGCAGGGACGCCTTCGCTTCCAGCAGGCCGCTGTACATATCAGTGCCCCCGCCAGCAGAGATGTCAGCGACCGCGTCTACTGCCGTTTCGCGCGAAATAGTGCCCCACCGCGTCGGCGCAAGTACTGTCGTAACCTCGTTGTCGAAGGCGATGATCGAGACGTAGTCGTCCTCGTCGAGGAGTCCGAACACCCACTCAGCGCCGGCGCGTGCCTGCTCGATGTCGTTACCGGCCATCGACCCACTGGCGTCGATACAGAGGGCAATCTGTCGCGTGGGTGGTTCCTCCAGCCGTCCGGGCTCGACTTCGATTTCAGCAGTCAGTTTCGCCCCGCCCGTCGGCACGTAGGGTCGGTTGACCTCGCTCACGACAGTAGCGGTCATACTGGTAGATGGGTCGTACGGAGTAGTTATATGTTTCCCTCAAATCGAGGGAAAAAAGGTCCACCCACTATCTGAGCCGGTAGCCTGTTGCTACTATTTGTCCCCCAGTAGTAGGTACTATCTACGCTACCTGTTGCGCCGTCTCGACTCGACTCCCGACCCAGAGAAGGGTTCCGAGTAGTGCCACGACAGTGAGGGGGAGGAGCCACTGGAACAGCGAGAGAAGCCCAGCGCTTGCCTGAATACCGACAACGAGCAGGATAGTGGGGCCACAGCAGGCAAACCCGGAAAGCAGTCCTGGTAGTCCCGACATAGCCCCTGCACCCGGGCCGAGACGGCAGGCCGATGGGCCGCGCCACGCGACGATGGAGACGGCGAGGTTGAGTCCGACCAGCGCTGCCAGAACTGCCCCGAGAAGCATATTCAGCGGCGCGACGAGCAGTTCGACCGGGCCGACGACCACCAGTGCGATCGGTTCCCACTGGAACGGGCCAACCTGCCGGAACGCACGGACAAGCGGGTTACTGACGACAGACACCTCGTATCCGGATGGGCCGAAGCCGAGATGTCTGAGGCCAGCGAGATACAGCAGGAAGTACGCCAGTCCGGACACACTCAGAGACACCCGTCCGTCACGGCGGCTGAGCGCCCCGCTGACCGCAACGACAGTGTTCCGAAACAAGCGTTGGACGCTGGCAGCTGCACCTGCCCCGTCGGTCGGGCTGTCAGTTGACATACCCACTCTCCGGATAGAAGCCGGCCCAGGCGAACCACATCGCGTCGAAAGACAGCGTGCGGTCCAGCGGGAGCGAATCGGCATCATATGCCGTCCCGTCGATCATGTAGCCGTCGTCCGACGCTGCAACTGACATCGATTCTGGGTTCGCGTACACGTACCCGCTGGCGAGGTCGGTATCGGCGACCGCGACGTACGGTGTGTCGTCGATACGGCCGGTCAGCACGCGCTGACGCAGCAGTGTTTCCTTGTCGAACGCGAGTCCCCCGGTTTCAGTCCGGGTCCCGATGACGACAGCCTTCGGGTGAGCGCGACTGTCGCTGTGCAGGGGTTCAAACAGTGTCCGGGTGCTCGAATAATAGCCGCGCTTCTCGTTGTACTGGCCGTACGGGTCGACACCGTAGCGCCGCGAGAAGCCGGTGTCTTCGGTGAGGATGCGTGTCTCCGGGTACGCGCTGGACCAGCGGCTCCATGTCGTCCAGATGACCCGGAACTCCCGCAGCGACTCGCCAGTTAATGGGCCCGTAATCGCTGTCGCCAGCATCTGTGGCCACCAGCTATCGGTGCCCCGGTCGTACATCGTCAAATTCGAGTTCACAAGCCGCCCTGAGACGCCGAACTCCACTGGACCACGCTCGAACCCCTGTGCGGTGCCCGTCAGCGGACAGTACGTCACGGCGACGGGGTCGCCGGCGATGGTGTCGTTCACGATCTCGTGGTGAACGAGAATGTACTGCGGGTAGGCTTTCGCCTCCCCGTTGCGGACCACGCCGAACACCGGGTCGTCCGGGGCTAATCCGTCCGGGGGCGTATCCGCAAACGTCGGGTCGTCGATGGCTGGAATCCCGTCTTTGGGAACACCGCCGCTGACGATATTCTCTTCGAGTGTCCCGATCTCGTAGTCCAGATGCAGGCGGCTATCAGTTGTGGGTGGTTCTGAGCCGTCGTTCCGATCAGTTGCCATCGACGCCGTGCTGGTTCCAGTGCTGGAGTCGGGTTCCGAACCACCTCCAGCGGTAGCACCCTCATCCCCAACACAGCCTGCGCCGCCGAGCGTCACACCGGCCCCAACTGTCGCAAGAAATCGTCGGCGGGAAATCCTCATGTTATGTGTGAGTTTTCCAACCACTAAACCTCGCGGTGAGGTGCCGGTAACTTCCTGTTCGGCCGCTCATCGAGCGGATCCCGGTGACCGGACCGCCTAATTGACGAGGCCAGCGGTCAGCGACGAGACGTACGCCAGTTCATCTTCGTTCACGCCGTGGCCCATCCCCTCGTAGATGCGTTCCTCCACGTCCCCGTTCAGACGCTCGAAGACCGAGGCTGTGACGTGTACGCGTTCTTCGGGAATGTGTGGGTCGACATTGCTACAGCCCAGAAACACCGGCGTCTCCTCGATGTCGCCCTCGTACTCGCTTTCGTCGATAGACTCACCGATGAGACCGCCGCTGAGGGCCACGAGACCGCCGTAGCGCTGTGGGTTGCGAGCTACGAACTCGCTCGCAAGACAGGCTCCCTGTGAAAAGCCCAAGATGAGCACGTGATCAGTCGGAATCCCGGCTTCTGCTGCCTTCGTGACGGCGTCTTCGATAGCCTGCAGCCCCGATGACCGTCCGGGTTCATTCTGCTCGACCGGCGAGAGGAACGAGTTGGGATACCAGGTGTTTCGCGCGGCCTGAGGTGCAAGAAGAGCCAGCCCGTCCTGCTGGAATTCCGCCCCCATCTGGACGATGCTCCGAGCCGTCGCGCCCCGACCGTGGACCAGCACCGCTGCCGCGCTCGCCTCCGACAGCGCGGTTCCCGCAGTCACGAGCTGCTGGCTCTGATGCGGGTCGCTCATTGCTCTCCTCCCGGTCGTCGGCTGGGTCCTGTCACGCCCACACAGTCAGTTTCTGCTTCCGTTCGTCCACCTGCCGAAGCCAGCCATCGTATCGTGTGCATATCCCAGATAGCGCGCGAAGACACTTGACTTGGCACATCAGTCAATCGGTCGAAATGTCCCGTGTACGGGTTCGCAGGCGGAGTTCAAAATCGACGGGCGATGGTAAGTCAGCAACAGTTAGGCCTACCCGGCCAATCTCGGTGTCCGATGGAAGCGCCGCCTAATCCATACCGATAGTAGGCGTAGACAGCCCATAACCCTGAGTGCCAGTCGCAGACACCCGCGGTGAGTTTGCAACGGCAGTGTTCGGCTCGTTGTGGTCCATCGCTGAAAAGCGTGCTTTGCTAGCACACGCCTACAACTTTGGAGAAATGGTAAAATTTAGTGTAAAACACTCAAAATATACTTCGTGGCGAGAATTATTCATAAACTATTACGTAGTACTAGCAGAGACGTGTGTTAACCTTCATCAGAGTAGTACTATAACCTTCGAGTTGTTACCTTGGGTTGACTATGAAAAAGCAGGAGCTCATCCACCTTCACGGCCTGCTTGCACAGGTACAGAACCACTACGAAGCCGAATCCGGGACAGAAGTGGACCACGACGAATACGAGGAACTGGGCGTCAAGCCGACATCGATTCACAAGTCGAAAACAGACCACAAAGCCGCTGTCTTTGCGATTGCTGACGGTATTGCCTCCGAGATGGCCGACGAGACTAAAGAGCCTGTTTCTGCCGCCGCGGACTAACGGTTCTCAGTAGTTTCTACGCAGTTCTCCCGCCAAGCAATGCCATTAGTGACCGTATAACAGCTCTCAGACTTATATTAGAATATCTATACGTCGAGCGTATAGTTAGATATGCCCTTGCTGCTCGGTAGCCTGGCTACTCGTCGATTAATTCCTCGAACTCGGGTAACACGTCGTCCGATTCGTCCGCGGATTGGTCCGACGGCGGGTCATCGGCGTCAGCTTCCGACTCTGCGGACGAGGACTCGTCTTCTGTCGTCTCGTCGGACTCCTCCGGAATCTCCTCGATTTCGAGCACGTCGAGCGGGATATTCTCGAGCCGTTGCCCGATCTCCTTGCGTGCAATTCGGGCGGCATGTTCGTCTCGTTCGACGTTGAACACGGTCATCTCCAGTTCGAGTGCGACGAGACTCTCATCAGCTGCGAGAAACGCGGGTTCCAGTGTCTCACCGCAGTGTGGACAGTGCCGATCCCCCATGTTGATCTCGACGTAGTTGAGGTCAGGGTTCAGCATCTCCCCCGTTTTCGAGATGGCGATACGAACTGCCTCGTCCGCAGATGCCACGTCGTACACTGGGACTGCGGCCTCGACAACAACTCGGCAATTCATGCCAGTATGTTTGTTTCCCAATATAATGAAGGTTAGCCCTGAACCAGAGTGTACCACACGCGACGGATATCGGGTGTCAGAGAGACGGAGCGCCCAATCGAGCGGGACACACACGAGCACGCCAAAACGTCACGACGACAAAACCAGTGACAGGTAAGACAACTGCAGTTCCTGAACTGCTGGTACACGTGCAACGCCAGTGCGAGTGGAACTCGTAACGCCATTACCTCCGGGTCCGTACACGTAGACAATGGAACAAGGCGTCATCGATGTCGGGTCGCTGGCAGGCGGTATCGATTTGCAGGCAACTGTCGAGAGCGGGCAGTCCTACCTCTGGGACCGCGATGACGGCAAAATGTATCAGCGCGATGGGGCAACTGGTGGGGACGCATGGTACTGGACAACAGTCCGCCGCGATGGGTCACCGGAGGTCATCCGCGTCCGACAGCAAGATGGAATGCTCGAATGGGAATCGACAGTCGACGCCGAAGCGGACCTCAGGCGACTCCTTCGGCTTGACGACGACCTCGCTGCAATTCGCTCGACAGCACCGGACGACGACGTGGTCCAGTCGGCCTATGAGACGTTCTGGGGGATGCGACTGGTTCAGGACCCTCCGTTTGGGTCCCTCATCTCGTTCATCTGTTCGGCACAGATGCGTGTCGCCAGAATCCACAGTATGCAGCAGGCACTCCGTGACGCATTCGGCGAGGAGGTCGAGTTCGGCGGGCGAACGTACAGCGCCTATCCGACGCCATCGGCGCTGGCCGAAACGACAGAAGAACGACTCCGGGACCTCGGGCTGGGCTATCGTGCGCCGTACGTCCAGCGCACTGCGGAGATGGTCGCAGGCAGCGAGGCCGACCCCGAAGAAGCCGTCGGCCTCGACTACGAGGACGCCAGAGAATCGCTCACCCGCTTTGTCGGCGTCGGCGATAAGGTCGCAGATTGCGTGTTGCTGTTCTCGCTTGACTACCTCGAAGCGGTCCCGCTAGACACCTGGATCCGGACGACAATCGAGGAGTATTATCCAGAATGTGAGCGGGGGAACTACGCCGACACGTCGCGGGCCATCCGGGGCGCACTGGGTGGTGAGTACGCCGGCTACACGCAAACGTATCTGTTTCATTACCTCCGAACGGGCAGCAACGAGGACTGACACGCGTGGCGGAAGGCGACAGTATAACGAAGGCCGCCGGCAAATCCTCGGATATGGCACACACGCGAGCACACGTGTTCGTCTCCGGTCGTGTTCAGGGCGTCTATTACAGAGCGACCACGCGGGAGCGCGCACAGGATCAGGGAGTCAACGGATGGGTCCGTAACCTCGACGATGGCCGCGTCGAAGCGGTGTTCGAAGGCCCCGACGCCGACGTAGAAGCGATGGTCGAGTTCTGTCACGAGGGGAGCGAACGCGCGAACGTGACCGACGTCGAAGTCGAGTACGAGGACCCGGAGAGTGTCGACGGCTTCGAGGTCCGCTGGTAAGGCGCCGTCCCGTAGAGTTACTTCACTGGCGGGCGAACCCGCGGATATGCTCACCGGCTCCGAAATGGGTGTCGTCGATGAGAACGCTGCCGCGCTCGGTGTCCCGCGCAAGCAGTTGATGGAGTCGTCCGGCCACGCCGTCGCACGGGCAGTCCGTCCCATCGCTGACCCCGGCGAACAGGTCACCATCGTCGCTGGTCGAGGGAACAACGGCGGAGACGCGCTCGTCGCTGCCCGGTTCCTCGACGAGTACGACCTTCGCGTCCTGCTGCTGGGCCGCCCGGGTGCCATCTCAACGACGATTGCTAGAGAGAACTGGGATGCCCTCCAGCACGCCGAGTATCCGATAGAGACGGTCAGGGATTCCTCGGCACTGGACCTCGGGACCCCTGATGTCGTCATCGACGCGATGCTGGGCACGGGTATCGCTGGCGACCTCCGGGAACCAGCGGCGACGGCTGCCACAGCGATGAACGAGAGCGATGCGACCGTCCTCTCTGTAGACGTCCCGTCCGGCCTTGACGCCGAAACGGGGCGGCTGGCCGACAACGCCGTCGACGCCGACCACGTCGTCACGTTTCACGACACCAAGCCCGGCCTTCCGGACCTCGACGTCCCGGTCACCGTCGCCGACATCGGCATCCCCGACGCTGCGGAGTTGTTCATCGAGCGGGGCGACCTCACCCGCCTCGAACGGGACCCAGCGAGCCACAAGGGCGACAACGGCGAGGTGCTAGTCGTCGGTGGCGGCCCGTACACCGGTGCGCCGGCGCTCACGGCCCAGGCCGCCCTCAGAAGCGGGGCCGACCTCGTCCGGGTCGCCTGCCCGGCCGTCGTCGCGCGCGAAATCCAGTCCTACAGCGAGAACCTCATCATGCGGCCGTTCGACGGGGACCACCTCGCGCCGCACCACGTCGACCGCCTCGCCGAGCTGGCGGCGGACCACGATACCTTGATTGTCGGGCCGGGGCTCGGGAACGCCGACGCGACGCTGGATGCTGTCGCGGACCTGCTGTCCGGATTTGCGGGGACGGCCGTCGTCGACGCTGACGCCCTGTCAGTGGTCCCGGACACCGAAACGGACGCGGACCTCGTCTGCACGCCCCACCAAGGCGAACTGCTCGGTATGGGTGGGGAGACAGCCGAAGACTGGCGAGAACGAGCGGACCTCGTGGAGTCCTTCGCAGCGGAGGTCGGCCAGACACTGCTTGTCAAAGGCCCGTACGACATCGTCTCCAACGGTGAGCGGACCCGCGTCGGTCGGACGGGCAATCCGGGGATGACAGTCGGCGGAACCGGTGACGTGCTCGCGGGCGTGACGGGCGCACTCGCCTCCGTGCAGGACCCACTTGACGCGGCCGCTATTGCCGCCTATACTGTCGGCAGCGTCGGCGACCGCGTCGTCGACGACCGCGGCTACGGGCTGGTCGCGACGGACCTGCTAGACGAGATACCGAGCGTTCTGTGGCAGCGAGACGCAGAGCCGTAGCCGTAGTCAGGCCGACGCACCGACCAAGTCCCCCGCTTTCGCCCGGGACTGCTCGATGATGGCCGGCCGCGCTTCGAACTCGATGACAACTTGGTCGCCATAATCGACCGTCTCGACGCTGGCGTGGTCGTGAATCCACGAGACGAGACTCATCGTGTCGTCGGTCATCGGGAGCACGAGCCGCTCTCGTTCGTAGTCCGGCAGTTCGTGGTCGATTCGCTCAGCCAGGTCGTCGATGTTGAGCCCCTGCTCGGCGCTGACGGCGACAGGGTTCGGGGCTAGCGACGAGAGCGCGTCTCGCTTGCGACGGACCTCCTCGTCGTCGACCATGTCGGTCTTGTTGAGGACCGTGACGATGGGGGCTTCGTTGCGCTCGTACAGCGTGTCGTGGCTCGTCACCAGTTTCTCCCGGATTTCCTCGACCGACTCGGAGACATCGACGACGAGCAAGACGAGGTCGGCGTGGTACACCGACCCCAGCGTCGACTTGAACGATTCGACGAGCCAGTGTGGGAGGTCTTGAATGAACCCTACCGTATCGGTGACCAGTACCTCGCGTTTGCCGACCTCGGCGCGGCGAGTGGTTGTCCCGAGCGTTGTGAACAGACGGTCCTCGCTCTCGGCCGTCGTGTCGAGGTCGGGGTGGAGGTCGTCGTTCTCGTCGACGTCGAGGTCGTCGGCGAGGCGGCGCAGGAGCGTCGACTTTCCGGCGTTAGTGTAGCCGGCAAGTGCAACGAGGTCGAAGCCGGACTCCCGGCGCTGTTCCCGCCGATGGCGCTCGGTCTCCTCGATGGATTCCAGTTCGTCCCGGATGTTGGAGATCTGCTTTTTGATGTCCTCTTCGCGGGACTCGTCGTACTCGCCGAGCCCCATGAACCCCGGCCGCTCGTCGCGTTTGGCCAGGCTGGCCTTGGCTTCGGCACGCGGGAGTTCGTAGCGAAGCTCCGCGAGTTCGACCTGAAGCTGGGCTTTCCGCGTCCGGGCTCGCTGGCCGAAGATTTCGAGGATGAGCCGGAAGCGGTCGATGACGCGCACCCGCTCTGGGAGTTCGTTCCCGATGTTGTACGTCTGGTACGGGCCGAGCTGATTGTCGAAGATGACGACAGCGGCCCCTTCGCGGGCGACCGCGTTGCTCAGTCGCGTTACCTTCCCCTCGCCGAGGTGGTACGCCGGGTCCTCCGTTCTGGTCTGTGTCACTTCGCCGACAACGTCGTACCCGGCCGCCCGGGCAAGGTCCCGGATTTCCGTCGTGTCGGCGGTGCCACTGTCGACGCGCTTCGCGATAACCGCTCGTTTCGTGGTGTGTGTCGCCGTCACTCGTTATGGAAATACGGCGTCCGATTATTTAACCCCCCGGGCGGCTCACAGCGTCGCCCAGTGCGCTGGCAGAAAGGCGGTAAAATGGCAGATGCCGCGGGTAGCGGCGGTCGATTGCTAACCGTTGCCCGTTCTGTCTCGCGATGTCTGAGACAGCCACCACGGCAGTGGCGTTCGCTCCGGCTTATTCGAGGTCGAAGCGGTCGAGCTTCATGACCTTGCTCCACGTATCCACGAAGTCGTGGACGAGCTTCTCTTCCGCGTCGGCAGAGCCGTAGACTTCCGAGATGGCCCGGAGCCGGTCGTTCGAGCCGAAGATGAGGTCGATGCGTGTGGCTTCCCACTTGACCTCGCCGGTGTCGCGGTCGAGACCCTTATACCGGTGTTCTGAGTCCGCTGCCGGCTCCCACTCCGTGCCCATGTCGAGCAGGTTCACGAAGAAGTCGTTGGTCAGCGTCTCCGGCTCGTCGGTGAAGACGCCGAGGTCGGTGTCCTGATAGTTCGCACCGATCGAGCGCATCCCACCGATCAGGGCCGTCAGTTCCGAGGCCGTCAGGTTCAGCAGGTCCGCGTTGTCGACCAGCACTTCCTCCGCCGGTCGCGTGATGTCGTCCTGAATGTAGTTCCGGACCCCGTCGACCTTCGGCTTGAGAGCGTCGAAGGAAGGGGCGTCGGTGTGTTCCGGTCCCGCATCGACGCGGCCGGGTTCGAACGGGATCTCGACGTCGTAGCCGGCGTTCGCTGCCGCCTGCTCGACGGCCGCGTTGCCGCCCAGCACGATCAGGTCAGCAAGCGAGACCTGCGTCCCGTCGGAGCGCGAGTCGTTGAACTCCGTCTGGATGTTTTCGAGCGTCCCCAGAACCGTCTCCAGTTGCTCCGGCTCGTTGACTTCCCAGTTTTTCTGGGGTTCGAGTCGGAGACGAGCGCCATTAGCGCCGCCGCGCTTGTCGCTGTCGCGGTAGGTCGATGCCGACGCCCACGCAGTCTTGACGAGCTGGGTGATAGAGAGGTCCGAGTCGAGGATTTCTTCCTTGAGCTCGGCGATTTCGGCGTCCCCGATGAGGCTGTAGTCAGCGTCCGGGAGCGGGTCCTGCCAGATCATCTCCTCGTCAGGAACCTCCGGACCAAGGAACCGCTCGGGCGGCCCCATGTCGCGGTGGGTCAGCTTGTACCAGGCCTTTGCGAAGTTCATCCCGAACTCCATCGGGTTCTCCTGGAAGGTCTCCATGACCTCTCGGTAGTCCGGATCTCGCTTCAGGGCGATGTCCGTCGTGAGCATCATCGGCGTCTGCTTTTCGTCCGGGTCGTGTGCGTCCGGCACGCTGTTTTTCAGCTCTTCGCTCTTGGGTGCCCACTGCCACGCGCCGCCGGGACCCTTCTCCGGTTCCCACTCGTAGTCGAGCAGGTTGTTGATATATCCCATGTCCCACTCGGTCGGCGACTGGGTCCACGGCCCTTCGATACCGCTTGTGATCATCTCGCCGCCCTTGCTGTTCCCGTTCTTGTTCTGCCACCCGAGACCCTGCTGCTCGATTGGGGCCGCTTCCGGCTCGGGACCGAGGTTCTCTTCGGGGTCGTCAGCGCCGTGGACTTTCCCGAACGTGTGTCCGCCGGCGATGAGTGCGGCCGTCTCCTTGTCGTTCATCGCCATGCGGTCGAACGTCTGCCGGATGTTCTTCGCCGATGCTTCCGGGTCCGGGTTGCCGTCCGGCCCTTCCGGATTCACGTAGATGAGGCCCATCACGGAGGCACCGAGGCCCTCCTGTATCTCGCCCGGCTCGTCGAACCGCTCCTGTGTCTCGAACTCGTCTTCCGGCCCCCAGTTGACAGCCTTATCTTCCTCGAAGGCGTCCTCGCGGCCGCCGGCGTAGCCGAACGTTTTGAATCCCATCGACTCGATGGCGACGTTCCCTGCGAGAATCATCAGGTCGGCCCAGGAGATCTTGCGGCCGTACTTCTGCTTGATCGGCAGGAGCAGCCGTCGCGCCTTGTCGAGGTTCGCGTTATCAGGCCAGCTGTTGATCGGTGCAAAACGCTGTCGACCGCCCGCCGCGCCGCCGCGGCCGTCGGCGGTTCGGTACGTCCCGGCGCTGTGCCAGGCCATCCGGATGAACAGCGGGCCGTAGTGGCCGTAGTCGGCCGGCCACCAGTCCTGCGAGGACGTCATCAGCTCTTCAAGGTCCGACTTCACCGCTTCGAGGTCGAGTTTCTGGAACTCCTCCGCATAATCAAAGTCAGCCTCCACCGGGCCGACATCCCGAGCGTTCTGGTCGAGAATCTCGAGGTTCAGCTTACTTGGCCACCAGTCCTGGTTAGATTTTGGTCGCTTCGACCGTCCGCCTGTGGCGCCGCTCATATCAGAGTTCGGTGTTTCTGCCATCTTAACAGTAAGTAAGATTCGTCGGCAGCATACAAATCTTTGGATATGAGTAAAGAAATAGCATCGTGTGAAAAACATTCTCCCTGAATTCTGTGGGACGTCCGGGGAGCAGCGATGTCAGACCTCTGTAGCAGAAGCTGTGTATAAAAGGAGCGCCCTAGGGGGAGCACAAAGGATTTAAAAACAGGCGGTCAGGTACGCGGTATGGGTGAGTTCGTACTCCAACTAGATGGGTTGGGCCTCCAGCAGATGGGCCTCGAATTCGGTGGCGGCGGCCTTATCGGCGGTATCATCGGGTTCGCCGCAAAGAAGGTCGCAAAGCTCATCGCCGTCATCGTCGGCATCGAGCTGGCGCTGTTCAAGTTCCTTGAGACGCGCGGGATTCTCGAGGTGAACTGGAACGCGATAGGCGGGGCCGCACAAAACGCGACTGGCACCGCCGGGAACGCGGCGGCGACGCAACCGCCGTCCTGGGTCACGTCGCTGCTTTCGGCCCTGCCGGTCAGCGCTGGTTTCACGGCCGGCTTCCTCGTCGGATTCAAGAAGGGATAACGCGACGCCGCGGCGTCAGCCGCGTGTACTGATGTCGTCTTCGTCTTTGATTATCTGGGTTTCCGCCTCGCCGCTTGTGTGTTCGTTCACCACGTCATAGAAGTCGTTCTGCAGACCGGCTGGGAACGTCATGACGCCGACCCACGAGCCATCAGACTGCCATTCCTCGCGTTCGAGGTCTCCGAACTGCCGGATCTGTGCCTGGGCGCTCCCGGCGTAGTCCGCAGGGACCTGCACGGCAACAGTGACCTCATCAAACCGGATTGGGATGACTGGCCGGAGCGCATCGAGGGCGTCGTCGACCTGCGCCTCAACGGGCTCCATCGGGTCAACTCTGAAATCCGTTTCTTCGAGGGCAGATTCGATTCGCTCCGGCGGGTGTGGCGCATCATCCATCTGCGGGTTGACCGCGTTGCGCGTGATCCGCTGGATGAGCTGTTTGTGCTTTTGTTCCTGCATCTCGCGGCGCTGGTCGGCCGTGATCTGGATCTCACCCCGTTTGATGACTTCGGGGATGATAGCCATCGGCTCAGTCGTGTCAAACACCTCTTCGAGCATATTCTCGGGCGGCCGGTCCCCCCGCGAGGCGTCCTCGAACACGTCCTCCGCTGCGATAACGTCCTCGAGGTCGTCGTCGAAGTCATCACGTTTTATCGCCAGCGCAGCGTCCGGATCCACCAGTACCTCGAACCGCTGGCCGTGGGATTCGAGGCGCGCCGTCACCGCCTCGTCAAGCGATATCATACCCGTCGGTAGCAGTGGGCCAGTTAAAGGCCTTACTGCGTGGTCGAACAGAAAAAGTCCAGTCGCCCGCGAGGGCTGTCGGAAGGGTTACTCTTCGGTGGCGTCTTCGTCTTCGGCTTCGTCGTCCGCGTCTTCACCGGTGTCAAGCAGGTCGGCCTCCGCGAGGTGGGCCTCTTTTTCCTCGTCGGTCAGCTGGCCGAAGGTCTCCGTTTCGACGTCGACCGTAGCGACGCCGATGCCTTCCGGCGAAAGTTCGTCGTCGTTGACTGACGCGAGAGCGGCCAGCGCGAGGTCGACACCCTCGTCAAGGTCCATCCCCTCGTCGTAGTGCTCTTCGAGGTAGTCTCGGATGTCGCCGCGGTCGGCCCCGACAGCGAGGGCCTTCCACTCGTAGGGCGTCCCGGAGGGGTCGGTCTCGAACAGGCGCGGCTCGCCGTTCACGATGCCGCCGATGATGAGGGCAACGCCGAATGGGCGCGCGCCACCGACCTGCGTGTACTGCTGAATGTAGTCGGTGATTTCCTTGGTGAGGGTCTCGACGCCGACCGGCTCGCCGTAGCGGAGCTGGTTCACCTGCGCCTGTCGGCGGGCGAAGTCGATGAGCTGTCGGGCGTCAGCGACGTGGCCGGCCGAGGCGATACCGATGTGGTCGTCGGCCTTGTGGATCTTCTCGACCGAGGAGCGCTCCATCAGCGGCGACCGGATGCGCTTGTCCACGGCGAGAACGACGCCGTCGCTCGTTCTGACGCCGATGCTTGCTGTGCCGCGTTTGACCGCTTCGCGGGCGTACTCGACCTGGTAGAGGCGTCCGTCCGGCGAGAAGATAGTGATCCCGCGGTCGTAGGCCTGCTGTTGGTTTTGTCCCTGCATAGTTATCGGAAATCGAGTGCTGTCGCGCCGACGAACGCACCGTCGGAGGCCGTTTCGACATCGTAGCGCGGAGGCCGAACAGTAGCGCTCCGGTCTGCGTTCTCGAACACGACGTGTCTCTGTTCAGTGGATTCCGGCGGCCCGCGTATATACTTTTCTTCACAGGCACGCACGGTGCCGCTAATCCCCCGGACACGGACCCGAACGTCATCGTCATCGACGCTGTCCAGACAGGTCAGTGCGGCCCGTGCCGGGTTCGTCTGGCCGCGTCTGGTCCGGACGATAGCCTCAGCCGTGCCGTCGTAGTCGTGGAACTGGAGGACCGTCATGTCCGTCTCGGCGCTGCCGGTGTCGCCAAGCAGGTTCTGGGCGGCGTACCACACCTCGCGCTGGAACGCCCGGCGGCCAAAGGAGGCGTTTGGCCACGTCTCGATGCCGACGGCAAGATAACGCCACCGGGGCCGGAGATGCTTCGGGAGGTGTTTCATACACAAGCGTTGGAACGGAGGACAATGAGCGGTGTGGTGTGGGAGTCGGCGGTAGTCTGTCTCAGTCACACAGCACAGTGCCCCGAGAAGTAGAGCGGTCCGGCGTCGGGTCAGAACAGGCTGTCGGTCGTCACCGCGCCGACGACACTGAACACAGCCCCGACGCTGATGGCGCGGAAAGTGACGATCATCTGGTCAGCCAAGGGAAGCTCACTCAGGAACTGGTCAGGAGCGGTGACCGCGATTGCGAGCGTTCCGACGGAGCCGAACGCGACAAGCAGGACAGAAATGAACCTGACTGGGACACCGGCGACCGCGGCTTCGCGTCTGGGGTCGCGGTTGTTGTCAGCGCCGTACAGCCCGCCGTATCCGATGGCTGCGACAATACAGACGAGGAATACGTTGTGGAAGACGGTCATGTTCAGCGCGAGCGCCCACACCTCTTGGGTCACGACGAACGGTCCGGACAACAGGAATCCGCCGACGATCTGTTGAGCCGTGTCCGCGAGTTTGTGTTTCTGTCGTTCTTTCATACGTCTCGTGTACTCCGGTCGAATGCAAACGCATTCGGGTCAAGTCAGTCGGCTGACGTGCCGTAGAAAAAAGCGGAATCGGGCTGCAACGCACTACATCCTGCACAGAACCGATACCGTCCAGTGAGAGTGGTATCAGCGCTAGTTACTCGGCATCGTCTGCGTCGTCTTCCAGCCGGACGCCGGGTTCGATGACGGCACCGCTCTGGCGCTCGCGGTTGCGTTCCACGATCTGACCCCACTCCGTCAGGCCCTCGCGGACGGTGTCAGCGTCGAAGCCGATGGTCTCCCCGACCGCGATGATATCTCGCGGTGCCCGAATCTGGAGATGAGTGTTCGGCGACGCCGAGACGACGAAGGGCGCGCCGGCGTTCTCGACCAGTTCCCGGAGCTTCCGGAGTTCCTTGATGGCCCGGACGCGACTGCCGCCGGAGGCCCGGAGCACCGAGCCGAAGTCGAACTCGACGCGGACGCCGTTGTCAGCCGCCGCGTTCGCCAGCACGTGGTTGAAATCACCGTCATCACGCATCGGATGGGCGAGCACGTCGACAGTCGGTTGCTCGACCGCGAACCGATTGATGCGGCGGTCGCCGCCGTGGACGACGACGACCGTCCGGTCACTTCGGTAGTTCCCGACGAAGCCACTCGCCCGTGAGGGGTCGTCCGCTCGGACCTCGATGCCGGCCGCGACATCAACCCCATAGGCGTCGCTGATGGCATCGGCGTCGTAGTCCGCCTGTTCGTCACCGTGGTTCCTGACGACGATACCGTCGTACTCTGAATCAGCGGCCGTCAGCGCGTGTCGGGCAACGGTGCTGTCGCCGTCAGGATGAGCGTAGACGGCCTCGTACATCACAACTCCTCTAGGAGTTCGCGGGCGTTCTCGACGGCCTTCTCCCGCTTTGCAGGGTAGGCCTCGACTTTCGCCCGAAGCGTGATGCCGTTGCCGCGTTCCACGTTCCCGCCGAACGCGGCCTGTTTGCCGAACGTGAGGAAAAACGAGCAGTTGTCGTCAACCCGGTCGTCAAGTTCCGCACGCACCGCGTCGATCTCCGGCGCTGACGCTACTTGCATGAGCACGTGCCGGATGTCGTCGGCGTTCTCGACGCGAGCCGAAAGGACGATGATCCGGTCGCCGTAGTGCCCCTCGCTCTGTGCGCGCTCGACAGGGTAGTCTTCAGGGAGGAACGTCCGGAGCGCGTCCTCAACGCGCTTGTCGTCCTCTGTTGCGTAGCAGAAAGTCCGGAGGTCAACGTAGTGGAACGGAACCGACGACATTGCGGCCCTACTCGTCCTCAGCGGCTTCGAGGTTGTCCTCGGGGACGCCCTGTTCTTGGCCGTCCTCGAAAGAAACCGTGTAGTTGGCGTCGCCAAACATCGTCTCAACGACCTGCGTGATGGTGCCTTCTTCGCCGTCGTAGTCGCTGTGCTCGTCGTGGAGAATAACGCTGTCGTCCTCTTCGAATGCCATACCCGGCGATACTCGGTGGCTCGTCAAAAAGGGACTGATTCGGGTTTGCTCGGCCTAACCGTGGACGTGGTCAGTAAATGGAGCGGTGACACGTCCTGTATTGACCAATCGGGACAGCGATAAACCCCGATTAGCGTAGACCGAGCGGTGCGCCGGCCAGCAATGACCGTTCCCATGTTCTCTATCACTTCGGTTGTGGAAGGTCCAACACTAATTAGACCTGTCTAAACATTTGCTTAGACAAATAGAATTAAGTGCCGGGGAGCTCCACAGTCACGTGCGTTCTGTCAACCACGGAACGCAAAGGCGTATAGATCGAGTGGGTAGAACGAACCGTCAGGTCGTCACAAAACCAAAGAGTTCCTGCTACACGGGAGCGTGGCTTTCCTTGTTCGGACACCTTCCCGTGTTTCGTTTCGAATGAGCCAGCCCAGCGTGTATCCCCATCCACACTTCCCCACCAGTGTCAGCAACGCAATGGGTTCGATAGCGAAGCCGCCCGAGATTCGCCACGACAGCCGATCTGTCACAACAACTGTTATGGGACTCTCTAAACTAACCATCGACATGATCAATCCACCGCTTTCCCCCATCGAGACGGCTGTTTCGTCGAGGTGTCAGACACAGATAGGACACAGATGACGAGCGTCGACGACCTGTGGTTCCTCTCTGATAAGGCCTGTCAGACGGCCGAACAGACGTATCACGACCTCCGGAAGCGCTACACGGATTTCGTCGAGTTCACGCGCCACCGCAACGTCCCGCGGAGTCGGTTCCAAGATGTGGCGACCGGCGCCCGGGATCACGGCGCACCCTACGGCGCGCACACGCTCGCCTACCGACCCAGCGGTGAACTCCTGCTCGTCCGCCACGAAGGCGTCGATATGTGGGTTCTACCCGGCGGCGAGCTCGACAGAGGCGAGTCCTTCCAAGAGGCCGCACTGCGGGAATTAGGCGAGGAGAGCGGCATCGAAGCAACCATCGAGGGACTGGGGATGCTCGGACGGGTCGAGTTTTACTGCGACGGTAATATGGCCTGGGGCGTGCTGCCAGTGTACGAGGCGCAAGCAGAGACGACCGACATCGCCGTCGACGACCCGGACCACGAAATCAGCGAGGCCCAGTGGTTTGACAAACTACCGGCCGATACGCGCGACCGCGAAGAGATCCTGCAGTGGCGCGGACAGCGGTTCAGCGGCAGAGCGTGAGCCGCCGAAGTCGGGTCGATTACTCCGGCCCGAACGACTGCCCGTCGCGGGCGTCGGCGTTCATCCGGCGGATGGTCGCGCGGGCGTTACTCGCGTCGTAGCCGAACAGCACGGTTTCGGCGTACTCATCGGCCACCTCGACGGCCTTTGAGAGATCGTCAACGTCCACGTCGACGGCATACAGTTCGATGCTAAAGGGTGTCGAGAGTCGGTCCTGCCAGCCTTTTGCGAGAATCTCCAGCCAGTAGGTTGTCGAGTACGCCATGTCGTAGATCGGGACGACGAACTCGTCGACGTACTCGGCGATGTCGTCAACCGCGACACCCGAGCGGGCCTCGAGGTGGCCGGGGTAGGGGTCTGGATACAGCGTGAGGTACATCTTCCCGGGCACGCGCTCGCGAGCCTCGGCGACAAACTCCGTGATGACGTTGCTGCGCCAGGCCGACCAGTCCTCGAACTCGCTGTCGGCGAAGCGCTGCTCGCAGCGGTCACAGTGGCAGTACTCGTCCCGTGGAAAGCCCACGTCATCGAGGCGGACGTCCTCGTTGACGGCGGCGGCCTCCTCGATGATGTCGAGCAGGCCCTCGCGGTAGCGGTCGTGGGTCGGGCAGACGTACGTCCAGTCGAAGTACGGCTGGTTCCGCGTTGCCGGCGTTCCCTCGTCGTCGAACGCGAGCAGGTCCTCCTCGCTCTCGACCGCGTTGTCGCCGAAACAGGACACCATGTTTACCGCGCCCGCAATCGGTTCGACAGCGCGGCCGGTCACGTCCTTGACCTCGTAGAACGCCCGGTCGAACTCGGACCACTCCGTCTCCTCCTCGTTACGGGTGACGACGCCGTACATACACGCTGGTACGGCGGTTCGCCGGGTAAGGGTTCGGAAAGCGACGGCGCTGCCGCTGACAGCGCAGAAGCCGAGAGAATACTGCCGGCCGTCATAGTACCCGACCCAATACAACGCCGTTGAGGACCAGTAGGCAGGGCGGCCGGCAGTAGGTTCAGAGGGCGATACAGCCGATTCGCGCAGCGTTACCGCTTGACGACGTACACGAGGGCAAGTGCCATGACCGCGACGAGGGCGATGATTTTCTTTGACATCGTTTCAATAAACGAATACCGATTATAAAGAACTACCGCCGTGCTAATCGTCAGCACTCCCCTCTGTATCAGCGGGCATATCGGCGTCAGGGCCGGGGATATCGGCCCCGTCGTGGGTACCGACCGGCGGTCGGTTTACCGCTGCCGCTGACGAGTCTTCGAGGGGAGTCCGGTCGTCAGCGTCAGCCTCGATCGATTCCATGTCGCCGTCAGACCGTGCATCCTGATCGATGCGCATCGAACAGAACTCCACGCCACACATCGAACAAAAACGTGCCTCCTTGTAGTTGTCACCGGGGAGCGTCTGGTCGTGGTACTCGCGGGCGCGGTCGGGGTCAAGCGCCAGGTCGAACTGCTCGCGCCAGTCGAAGGCGTACCGGGCTTCCGAGAGGGCGTCGTCCCAGTCCCGTGCCCCCTCGCGGCCGTTTGCCACGTCGGCGGCGTGAGCCGCGATGCGATAGGCCGCGAGTCCGTCCCGCACATCGGATTTTTCCGGGAGGCCCAAGTGTTCCTTTGGAGTGACGTAACAGAGCATCGCCGCACCGGCACGGCCTGCCTCCGTCGCACCGATGGCGCTCGTGATGTGGTCGTAGCCCGGCGCAACGTCGGTCACGAGCGGGCCGAGAACGTAGAACGGTGCGCCGTCACAGACCTCCTGCTGACGTTCGACTTGCTCAGCGACCTGATCCATCGGGACGTGGCCCGGTCCCTCGACCATCACCTGCACGTCGTGCTCCCAGGCGGTCCGCGTGAGTTCCCCGAGCGTGTCCAGTTCGGCGAACTGTGCGTCATCGCCGGCATCGGCGAGACAGCCCGGCCGGAGGCCATCGCCGAGGCTGAAAGTCACGTCGTACTCACGGAATATCTCGCAGATGGCTTCGAATTTCGTGTACAGCGGGTTCTCCATGCCGTTCTCCTCGATCCACTTGGCGAGGATGGACCCGCCGCGAGAGACAATCCCCGTTTTGCGGCCGTCAGTCAGCGGCAGGTGTTCCATCTGGACGCCGGCGTGGATAGTCATGTAGTCGACACCTTGTTTCGCCTGTTTCTCGATGGTATCCAGCAGTAGTTCGTGCGTGATGTCGCTCGGGTCGCCGGCGCGTTTGACCGCCTCGTAGATGGGGACCGTGCCGACGGGCACCGGAGAGTGCTCGACGTTGGCCGACCGAATCGCGTCGAGGTCGCGCCCCGTCGAGAGGTCCATCACCGTGTCCGCGCCGTAGTGGACAGCGGTGTGAAGCTTCTCCAGTTCGCCCTCGATATCGCTCGTCTCCTCGCTGTTGCCGATGTTTGCGTTGACCTTCGTCGCAAACTCCCGGCCGATAATCATCGGATCCAGTGAGTCGTGACCGACGTTTGCGGGAATCACCGCCTGTCCGTCAGCGACTTGCTGTCGAACGAACGCCGGGTCGACACCTTCGCGCTCTGCGACTCGCTCCATCTCCTCGGTGACGGTTCCGTTCCGCGCTGCTGCCATCTGCGTCATAATCACTAGGTTATACTACCAAGTTATAAAACACTATGGTCGAACGCGTGAAAGACACCCCGTCAATACTGGGAACAACCCCAACACCGATGTACCCGAACGAGAAATGAGCGAATAATGGCCCGACAAACCCGGCGTGCAGTACTTGCGGCACTGGGGAGTGGTATCGCCGCAACCGCTGGCTGTGGGGCATTCGGGCAGGAACGGGTAGACGTGCTGGTGGCAGGGAGTTTACAGAAGGCAGCCAGCGAGACGCTCCAGACCCAGACAGACGTCGAAATCGCCGTCGAAGCCCGCGGTTCAGTGCAGGCCGCCCGCCTGGTCGCTGACGGGAAGCGCGACCCGGCTATTGTCGCGCTGGCGGACCCGACCCTGTTCAACCGGGTCATGGACACCGCCTGGCACGCCGTGATCGCCAGCAACGAGATGGTACTTGCGTACAACCCAGAGACAAGCGCCGGGACCCGTATCACGGACGCAGAGCCGTGGTACGTGCCGCTCAGACGTGACAGCGTCTCGCTCGGCCGTACTGACCCGGCGCTTGACCCGCTTGGCTATCGAACGCTGTTCGTGCTGGCCCTCGCGGCGGACTACTACGACGAACCCGGCCTACCAGATGCTATCCTCTCGCCGGACCAGACGTACCCCGAGACACAACTGCTCGCGCAGTTCGAGACGGGAGCCGTCGACGCCGCCTTCGTCTACCGGAGTATGGCGGTCGAACGGGACTACCCCTTCCGGGAGTTCCCGCCGGAGATACATCTTGGCGACCCCGCATACGCCGAGCAGTATCAGACCACCAGCTACGAGCTGCCGAACGGCTCGACAATCACTGGCAGCCCTATCGAGTACGGGGCTATCCGCCGCAATACCCAGGAAGCGACACGTACAGCCTTCGAGGCAGTCCTGTCCGGAGACTGGCTCGCATCACACGGATTTACCCTCCGTCAGGCCTATCCTCGACTAGTGGGAGATGTCCCGAACACTGTCACGCGGTGAGACCAGTGCCGGCCACACGGTCGGCGTGCGCGAGCTCGTTCCCGCGCTGGGAGCGGTGCTACTCCTGTATTTCGTCGTTCCGGTGCTGGTGCTCGTTATCACGTACTCCCCGGCGGCGCTGCTGACGAGTCTGACAGAGACGTACGTCATCAACGCCGCAGTCACATCTCTCGTTGCCGCACTCGGCAGTACGACCATCGCTGTCGTATTTGGCCTCCCGCTTGCCTACTGGCTCTCGCGAAACACCAGCGTGCTGGCGACCGCAGCGATGGGTGCCGTCGTCCTCCCGCTCGTCCTCCCACCGGTTGTCAGCGGGATGTTGTTGTTGACCGTCGTCGGCCCGAACGGACTCGGCGGTCTTACCGACCTGACGCTGACACGGTCGCTGCTTGGCGTCATCGCCGCCCAGACGTTCGTCGCGTCGCCGTTTTTTGTCGTCACTGCCAAGGCCGCCTTCGATGGCATTGACGACCGGCTCGAAGAAGCCTCACGGTCGCTCGGACGCGACTGGGTCGGGACGATGCGTTCGGTGACGGTCCCGCTCGCAAAGCCCGGGCTGCTCGCCGGACTCGTACTGACCTTCGCCCGCGCGATGGGCGAGTTCGGCGCGACGATGATGCTGGCGTACTATCCGCGGACGCTCCCTGTCCAGATCTGGGCCTCGTTCATCTCTGACGGACTGGATGCGGCGCTGCCCGTGGCAGTAGTGCTGCTCGGCGTCGCGCTCGGGACGCTGCTGGTGGTCCATGCACTGCGGGCGACGCCGTGGCGGTAGCGGTTACTGCAGGAAAAGTCGCACCACCAGCTTATCGCTCGTGTGCCCAGAACTCCTCGTCGACGGTGACTTCCTTCTTGAACAGCGGCACCTCCTCTTTCAGCCGGTTGATACCGTCTTCGACGGCGCGGAACGCCTCAGTTCGGTGGCCGGCCAGAATGACGACGAAAACGATGTCTTCGCCAGCGTCGACCACGCCGGTTTTGTGGTGTAGTCGAACCGCGTAGACGCCGTCGCGTGCTTCAAGATCCCGCCGAAGTGCGGCCATCTTTTCCGCGGCGACCTCGTCGTAGCGTTCGAACTCCAGCAGCTCCGTTGGCGGGTCCTCCGGCCCCTCCTGTGCACGAACGCGCCCGGTAAACGTCGCTATTGCACCCGAGTACACCTCGTCCGGGTCCCGCTTTACGTCCGCGACAAGTGTTTCCAGCGTGATGTAGGGGTCTCGCTCCTCCACCGCGGTGAGGATGTCGTCAAGGTCAGCGTCTGCACCGTGGGGCGTGCGATGGATGACGGGGTCGGCGGCCTCGCGGTCGCCGAGGACAACTTTCGGGATGTTCGCGTCCGAATACCCCTCTACGAGTACGTAGTCGTAGTCGGGCGAAAGGTCGCCCAGCGTCTCGTCGAGCGTCCGCGACTGCCCCGTCGCGTACCACTCGCCGTCGTCGGTGAGCGCGACGGTCTCGGCCGCTCCAGCGTCGCGGTGGCGAACCGTGTCTTTTCCGTCCGTGTCTACATCCGGCGCGTGGGTGCAGTGTTTCACCGTCGCGACACGGCCGGTCCCGGAGAGCCGCTGTGTCAACCGCTCGACCAGCGTGGTCTTCCCCGAGTCGGAGTGGCCGACGATACCGAGGACTTGCATACGCGCCAGTAGCAGGGCGACGTAGATAGACCTTTTTCATAGCGGCGTCGCGGCTGTCGTCAGTAGCCCTTCCTCAGCGGTCGACAGTTTTCTCGACCACACGGATATCTTCGATAGCTGTCGTGGGATACTCGCCGTCATCGTCTTTCTCGTTTGCTTTCACCATATCCCAGACGACGTTGAGGCCGGTTGTCACGCCCTCCAGCGCCTCCATCTCGCAGCCGGTCTTGCCGACCGTCTCGACGGCAACGGTGATTTCGACGGCCTCGTCGCCGACGGTGAACTCGACTTCGACGTTCGTGATGGGGATCTGGTGGCACATTGGCACCGTCTCCCAGGTGTGTTTTACCGCCTGAATCGCGCCGATACGGGCTGTCGCCAGCACATCGCCTTTCTCCACCTCGTCGGCGTCGATGGCCGCCAGCGTGGACTCGGTGAGTCGAATCTGTCCGCGTGCGACTGCGCGGCGCTGGCTCTCGGCCTTGTCGCCCACATCGACCATCTGTGCGTCCCCCTCCTCATCGACGTGCGTGAACTCCTCGGACATAGCTATCCGTAGCCGACGCCGGCCCAAAACCGTGCGGGTCCGCGTTACCGGCGGACGAGCCCAAGCAGGTGGCCCACGGCTGGCGCGACGAGTTTCTCCGCGCCCGTCCGGGCGGCGTTCTCACTGCCAGGGAGGCAAAACACCAGGCGGTCGTCGACGACGCCGGCGGTCGCGCGCGAGGCCATCGCCATCGGCCCGACTTCCTCGTAGGAGAGCCAGCGGAACAGTTCACCGAAGCCGGGAACCGGCCGGTCGAACAGCGGTTCGATGGCGTCGACAGTCACGTCGTCGGGCGTGAGCCCAGTCCCGCCGGTCGTCAGAACCACGTCGACGCCGTCATCTAGCAGGGAAGCGACAGCGTCCTCGATAGCGTCCATCTCGTCCGCGACGAGGCGGCGCTCGGCGATTTTGTGGCCCGCGTCTTCGCAGGCCGTGGCGATGATGTCCCCCGCCGGGTCATCATCGAGTGTTCTGGAGGTGGAAACTGTGAGGACCCCTATTTCAACCCCTTCGGCGTCGTGGGCGTGATGGTCGTCATGGGTGTGTTCCTCGTGGCTATGGTCGTGGTCACTGTCGTGTTCGTGCTCTCCGTGGTCGTGGCTATGCTCTCCGTGTTCATCCTCGCTGTGGCTGTGACCTGCCTCGTCGTGGCCGGTCGCTTCGTCGTGGTCGTGCCCCATACCGGAGATGATAGGCGGCGGCAAAATATACCCTCGGCTGCGTGGCCAGTGGTCGGGCCAACTCTGACAGAGTGCAAAAGTAGGAACCAGCCGAGAGAGCCGGTGGCTTACTCGTAGTAGGGGAGCCGTTCGACGATCTCCGCGAAGGCCACGTTCTCGCGGACCTGATCCATCTCGACGCGGAGGCGCTCCCCGACATCCGCATTGGAGACGATGACGACGTACCCGCCGTCAATGCGCGCGACGCCGTCGCCTTTGTCCCCGATGTTCTCGATTTCGACCACACGCGTCTCACCCTCGGCAACGGGCGGGGACGACGGTCCAAACTCCGGTTCCCTGCTCCGCTCGTCGGACTGTGAATCGGACTGCAGTCCGGATTGAGAACTGGATTGCGGCTCCTGCCTGGAGTCGGAACCAGACTGCGGCTCTTGCTTGGAGTGGGACTCTGACTGGGACGCGGGTGCCTCAGCCGCCGACTGGAACAGTGCGATCCGGTACAGCGTCTCGGGGGC
Organism: Haloarcula sp. R1-2; assembly: GCF_011627385.1. Taxonomy (NCBI): domain Archaea; kingdom Methanobacteriati; phylum Methanobacteriota; class Halobacteria; order Halobacteriales; family Haloarculaceae; genus Haloarcula; species Haloarcula sp. R1-2. Next base: position 42,055 of record NZ_JAANTG010000001.1, on the reverse strand, counting down.
CAGCGTTCCCAGCTCGACCTCCTGTTTTGGAATCTCGATCACGTACGAGTCGTGCTGCTCCTCAACGGGTGCGGTAAAGAGACAGTGAAGATCTGAATCGGTCGCCATTAGTATAATTGGTTGGACTAGCACCGGAACTGCATTGATTCTGGTGTTTTCGATCCGCCGGGCCGAACGCTGCTAGAAGGAGTGGCAAACAGGCTGTGCACGCCTGCTATCGAGCGAGCCGTCGAGCAGCGTGGGGCGATTACTCGAATTCGAACAGCCGACGGAGTTCGCGCTCGATAGCGTCAGTGAACGCCGATAGCACTGTGTCGAACGTCGCTTCGTCGCCCGGCAACGACTGCGCACGCGCTGCAGTGTCGTCGGGGAGCCGGATGCTAAACGTCCCGTTGCCCTCGTACACCGGCTCGCTCTCGCTGAGAATCTGCCGGTCGATCCCACGAAGGACCTCGGAGTCGTACTGCCCGTGCAGTTCCTGATACGCGTTCGAGTACGCCGTTTCGAGCTCTTCGAAGTAGTGGACGTATTTCTCGTCGAACTTCTCGGCGTCGAACTCGGTCATAGATGCAGTGTCGCCGGGGCGAGGGGAAAAGGTTCTGTGACTCCGTGGACGTCGTTTACCACTCCCCCGAAACCCCGATTTCACCGGCAAAGTGCGTGAAAAACTCGTCCATGAATTCCCGGCGTGTCTGACCGAGACGCCGGCCAGGTTGGGTGTACAGCGTATCTAATCGTTCCTGCGCCCAATCTCGAAGCAGTTCGATATCCGGAGAATTCGACGTTCCGAGGTCGGTAGCTGACGTGTCATCGATGACCGCGTATTTCTCACCCGTCCGCCCAGACCGCTCGCCGACAATACAGACCAGTCGGACGAGTCCGCGTGCCCCGGCAGCGTCCAGCTTGTCCGCATCGAAGAGGAGTTTCGCCTCCAGCGTTCTTGGCTCCGGCGAACTCGTGCGGATACTGTGTGCTTGAATGCAGTGTTTGATACGGCCGATTCGGTCGGGTTTCACGCCTTCGGCCGCGAGTAGCTGTGCGGCTTCCGCCGTGGCCCAGTCGTCGTGGTCATCAATTTCACCGGCCCGCTCCCGGGGCCGACCGATATCGTGGAGCCACGCTGATGCGGCAAGGACATCCCGGTCGACCGATCCATTGCAGTCGCCCGCGAGCCGAAGCGCGATGTCTCGAACTCGCTTGGCGTGAAACTGGTCGTGCGCTGGGAGGGCGTCGTCGTAGTACGGCATCGACAGTGTTCGAGCGAGGGGACCCAGTTCCTGTGTCATTAGCGGCAGTGGCACCTCGCGTGCCGGCTGGAATAATTGCTATGGAATGTGCCAGCCTCACTGACATGACACAGAGTGGAGCCACTCAGCAGGAGTCAAGCAGGTCATCAAGGAGTTTTCGCTGGGCCGCAGCGAGGTGCTCGGTAAACGTCGAAGTGGAGATATCCAGCGCGTCGGCCACGTCACCGGCGGTCGCATCGCGCGGATGTTCGAAATAGCCCATCTCGTGGGCCCGAGCCAGCACCTCGCGCTGGCGGCTAGTCAGTTTCGCGCGGTCAAGCACGACCGGCCGGTCCGCCTCGGTGGGGGTGTCTTCCAGTAGCCGCCGGAGTTTGACGGCCTCGCCTTCCGACTGGAGGTCAGCGACAATCTCTCGCAGGGTCGGAACATCGTCAACGAGGAAGGTGACGACGAGGGATTCGGTGTCCGCCGTGAACTCATGAACGACGCAGCCGGCTGCTTCGATACGTTCACACACGCAGCCCTGCCCGGCCGCTCTGGACAGTTGGAAAACGTGTCGCTGCTCGTAGGCGAACACGTGGTCAACGTTCAGACCATCGGTCTGTAGCACTGACGGCGGCCCGTCACCACCTTTGAGGGTAAACTCTTCGATGACGGGGTCAGCAGCGGCACTCGTTACGCTTCGGGAGACCGACGACACTGACCACTCCTCATCAGCGTGGGGCTGTACGTGACAGGACCGAGGACCGAACACTTCGACCTCGGCGAGTATTCGGCCCGACATGTCCGATAGATGACTCGGCTCACATAAGAAAGGTCACGCGAACATGTTCGTATAAAAAACCGCCATATAATGGGCCTAAGATGTCGGGCTGGCAGTTCATCGGGGTGCTGGCATAAACCCCGAATACAGCGACACAGATAGCCGTTCGAATCGCTGGCGAACCGAGATAACACAAGATTATGAGACGCAACACGATACTCATCGGTCTGTTGATAACAGCGGTGTTGCTGCCGATGTGGTACGTCGCCTTGCACGGCGAACCACCGTCGGAGGAAATCGCTATCGACGAGAGCGTCAGCGACATCCGGCCGCTCGAGAGCCCAGTAGAGACGCCGAACAAGCTGTCACCGAGCCAGGTCGGTGTCGTCGTCTGGGTCGCCCTGTTCGGTCTCGTGGGCGTGCTGACGGCCGCCCACCAGTTTATGAACAGGGCGGTCCGGCCGCCTGACGACGCCGAGCCGGTCACCGACGGCGGGACCGTCTCGTTACCGTGGCTCAACACGGAGCACCGCTGGGTCGTCGAGTACCACGACGCCTCGGACGCCATAGAGGGACTCGTCGCCATGAGCGGGCTGACGGTCCTGTCTATCGTCTTCGCGGCGCTGTTCACCGGCGAGTACCTCACGCTCGCCCGCACCCAGTACTTCGGGCTGTACGCGACCGGGCTGTTCCTCTCGCTCGCGCTCTCGACGGTCGCGTACTACGCCTGGTTCATGCCACACGTCGAAGTCGCCGAAATCAGGGGGCACGAATGATAGAGTATCCGAAACCCGATGACGACGACGAGGAACAGGGCGACGACTGCTCGTGTGACGGGGCCACCGGTACATCTCCAACGCTGTACGGGGACGCCCGTGCGGAACTCCGCCGGCGTGACTTCGCGAAGTTCCTCGCGACCGTCGGCGGCCTGACTGCCGTCGCCAGCCTCACCGCGCCCCTCGCCAGCACCACGCAAGTGTTCGAGCGGGGGTACAAGGGACCGGTGTACTCCGACGGCATCCACCTCGTCGACGGCGAAGGCGAGCGCATCACCGAGGGCCGACTCTCCGAGGGCGAACACATGACTGTGTTCCCGGAGCCACGACCCGGCATCGAGGACGCGCCCACACTGCTGGTGCGCTACGCCGAGTCCGACTACGGCAGCGACATCTCGGAGGGGTTCACAGTCAACGGCTACGCCGCCTTCTCGAAGGTGTGTACCCACGCCGGCTGTATGGTGTCGGACCGGGAGGAGGACCTGGTCGTCTGTCCCTGCCACTTCGGGAAATTCAACGTCTTGGAAGGGGCGGCGGTCAGCGGCGGCCCGCCGGGACGACCGCTCCCACAGCTCCCGATTACGATGACCAGCGACGGATTCCTCGTCGCCACCGGTGACTTTGAGGGGCCAGTCGGCCCCGGAGGTGGATAATGTCCCGCGCCAAAGCCGTCTACGACTGGTTCGACACGCGCCTCGACCTGGAGAACGGCCAGACGTTCCTCGGCAAGGCGTTCCCGGCCGAGGACTCGTTCCTGCTGGGCGAGGTGGCGCTGTTCTGTTTCCTCCTCCTGATCCTGTCGGGGGTCTTCCTCGGGTTCTTTTTCGAGCCCTCGACCTCCGACGTGGAGTACGACGGCAGCGTCCAGAAGTTCCAGGGCGAGGAGATGCCCGAAGCGTTCGTCTCGGTGTTGCACATCACCTATGACGTGCCCTTCGGGATGTTCATCCGCCGGCTCCACCACTGGGCGGCCCACCTCTTTGTCGCCTCCATCGGGTTGCACATGTTACGGGTGTTCTTCACCGGTGCGTACCGCAACCCGCGGGAGCCAAACTGGGTCGTCGGCACCGGCCTGGCGGCCCTCTCGATGGGCGCGGCGTACACCGGGTACGCCTTACCGTTCGACGAGTTCGCTGCCACAGCCACGAGCATCGGCTACAACCTCACGATATCAATCCCCCTGTTAGGTGATTTCCTCGGCCAGGTGGTGTTCGGGGGTGAGTTCCCCTCCAGTGCCACCATCCCGCGGCTGTACTTCCTGCACGTCCTCGTGATACCGGCGGCCATCGCCGTGGGCCTGGCCGTCCACATGGCCATCCTCATCAGACAGAAACACACCGAGGCCCCGCGGGACGGCAACGTGACGGCCGGTCGCCAGACTGTCGACGAGGACGACGACGACATCATCATCGGCCTGCCCGCGTTCCCGAATCAGGCCGCCGTCTCCGCGGTGGTGTTTTTCGTCACCGCGGCGACGCTGTCGGCACTTGCGGGCCTGCTGCCGGTCCACAACGTCGCCGAGTACGGCCCGAACAATCCCGCGTCCACGCCGGAGCTCATCATGCCGGACTGGTTTCTGATGTGGGTGTACGGCTTCCTGAAGCTCCTGCCACAGATCAGCTTCAACATCGGCCCGGCCCACATCAACGGGGAGTTCATCGGCGGCATCGTCCTCCCGGGGCTGGTGTTTGCCGCGGTCGCCGTCTGGCCGTTCATCGACCGGACGGAGCCGACCCACTTCACCGCGGACCCGCTGGACCGGGCCTGGCAGACCGGGGTGGGCGTGGCCGCCGTTGCGTTCATCATGATCGCCTCGATTGCGGGGATGAACAACATCCTCGCGGACCAGGTGCTCGGAACGACGACGAACGTGGTCAACCCCATCCTGACGGCCGCGCTGCTGGTCGTCCCACCCATCTTCGGCGGCATCACGTACCTGCTGTTGCGCGACGGCGAGCCCACGCCGTCACAGGAGAGCGACGTGGCCGCGGACGGCGGCTCTGTCGGGGATGAACCAGATAACACCGAACCGGAGGGAGACGAATGACTGCGAACGTCGAACTGACTGAGCGACAGTATCGCCTGCTGGATACGACGAGCAAGCTGGTCGGCCTCGTGCTGGTCGCCGCCGGCCTCGAAGTCGGCGGCAGTACGCTCGCCGGCATCGCCTTAGCCGTGGCCGGCACTGCCTGCGCGACTGCGACAGTGTTCATCACCAATGAGTAGAAACGACCTGACCGACGACGAAAGGGACAGTGCGGGAATCAGTCGCCGCGACTTCGTTCGCGGCCTCGGAGCCGCATCGCTGCTTGGCGCGACGGGGCTGTCCTTCGCCGACGACGGCATGGACGGCCTCGAAGCGGTCGACGACCCCATCGGGTCGTATCCGTATCGGGACTGGGAGGACCTGTACCGCGACGAGTGGGACTGGGACTCCGTCGCCCGCTCGACCCACAGCGTCAACTGCACCGGCTCCTGTTCCTGGAACGTCTACGTCAAGGACGGCCAGGTCTGGCGCGAGGAACAGGCCGGCGACTACCCGACGTTCGACGAGAGCCTCCCCGACCCGAACCCGCGGGGCTGCCAGAAGGGGGCCTGTTACACCGACTACGTCAACGCCGACCAGCGCGTGCTCCACCCGCTCCGTCGCACCGGCGAGCGCGGCGACGGCCAGTGGGAGCGGATTAGCTGGGACGAGGCGCTGACCGAAATCGCCGACCACGTCATCGACGAGGTGCAGGCGGGCCGGTACGACGCGATTTCGGGCTTTACCCCCATTCCGGCCATGTCCCCAGTAAGCTTCGCCTCCGGCTCCCGGCTGGTCAATCTGCTCGGCGGTGTCTCCCATAGCTTCTACGACTGGTACTCGGACCTGCCGCCGGGCCAGCCGATTACGTGGGGCACCCAGACGGACAACGCCGAATCCGCCGACTGGCACAACTCTGACTACATCATCGCCTGGGGGTCGAACATCAACGTCACGCGCATCCCCGACGCGAAGTACTTCCTCGACGCCGGCTACGAGGGCGCAAAGCGGGTCGGTATCTTCACCGACTACTCCCAGACGGCCATCCACACCGACGAGTGGCTCTCGCCCCACGGCGGCAGCGACACCGCGCTCGCGCTTGGCATGGCCCAGACCATCGTCGACGAGGGGCTGTACGACGAGGCACACCTCAAAGAGCAGACCGACATGCCGCTGCTCGTCCGGGAGGACACCGGGAAGTTCCTCCGGGCGAGCGAGGTCGGCCTCGCCGAGGACGCCGACGACCCGGACAAGGTGTTCGTCATGGTCGACGCCGACGGGAACCTCCGCCGTGCGCCCGGTTCGCTCGGCGAGCGGGACGGCCAGAAGGATTACTCCGCGAGCATCGAACTCGACTTCGACCCGCAGTTGTCGGTCGAGCGGAGCGTCGACACCGACGAGGGCAGCGTCGCGGTCCGGTCGGTCTGGGAGAACCTCACCGACGAGCTCAGCCAGTACACGCCCGAGGTCGTCCACGAGGAAACCGGCGTCGGCGAGAACACCTACCAGCGAGTCGCACGTGAGTTCGCCGAGGCCGACGCCGCCAAAATCATCCACGGCAAGGGCGTCAACGACTGGTACCACAACGACCTGGGCAACCGCGCCATCCAGCTGCTCGTGACGCTGACGGGCAATCTCGGCGACCCTGGTACCGGGCTGGACCACTACGTGGGACAGGAGAAGATCTGGTCGTTCCACGGCTGGAAGGTGCTCTCGTTCCCGACCGGGAACGTCCGCGGCGTCCCGACGACGCTGTGGACCTACTTCCACGCAGGTATCCTCGACAACACGGATCCGGACACCGCCGAGAAGATACGCGAGTCCATCGACAAGGGATGGATGCCGGTCTATCCCGAGGAACGGGACGACGGGAGCCGACCGGACCCGTCCACGATGTTCGTCTGGCGCGGGAACTACTTCAACCAGGCCAAGGGCAACGTCGCCCTCGAAGAACAGCTCTGGCCCAAACTCGATCTCGTCGTCGACATCAACTTCCGGATGGACTCGACGGCGATGTACTCCGACATCGTCCTGCCGGCGGCCAGCCACTACGAGAAGTACGACCTCTCGGAGACGGACATGCACACCTACGTGCACCCGTTCACGCCGGCCGTCGAACCGCTCGGCGAGGCCAAGACCGACTGGGAGATATTCCGCCTGCTCGCCGAGAAGATACAGGAGCGGGCCCAGGAACGCGATGTCGAGCCGATCGAGGACCGCAAGTTCGACCGGACCATCGACCTGACGACGATACACGACGACTACGTCCGTGACTGGGAGACCGGCGAAGAACAAGGGCTCGTCGAAGACAAAGCCGCGGCGGAGTTCATCCTCGAACACTCTGAGGAGACCAACCCCGAGGGCAGCGACGAGCAGATAACCTTCGACGACATCGACGAGCAACCACAGCGGTTCCTCGAAGCTGGCGACCACTGGAGTTCGGACATCAAAGACGACGAGGCGTACGTCCCGTGGCAGGACTACGTCCACGACAAGAACCCGTGGCCGACCTTCACCGGCCGCCAGCAGTACTACATCGACCACGACTGGTATCTCGAACTCGGCGAGGAGCTGCCGACCCACAAGGAGGGGCCGGAGAACACCGGCGGGGACTACCCGCTGTCGTACAACACCCCCCACGGTCGCTGGTCGATCCACTCGACGTGGCGCGACGACACCAAGATGCTCAGGCTCCAGCGCGGTGAGCCAGTGGTGTATCTGAACCCCGAGGACGCCGCGGAGCGGGGCATCGAGGACGGCGACACCGTGGAGGTGTACAATGACCTCGGGAGCGTCGAGGTGCAGGCGAAGATCTACCCCTCCAGCGAACCGGGGACCGTCCGGCACTTCTTCTCCTGGGAGAAGTTCCAGTACCCCGACCGGGACAACTTCAACACGCTCGTCCCGATGTACATGAAGCCGACGCAGTTGGTCCAGTACCCGGAAGACACCGGTGAACACCTGTACTTCTTCCCGAACTACTGGGGGCCGACCGGGGTCAACAGCGACGTGCGTGTCGACGTCCGACCGAGCGGAGGTGACACCGAATGAGTACCGACCAACAGGACGACCAAGGCGAAGAGGACACGCTGGTCAACGTCGCTGACGGCGTCGACCACCAGGTCGCGATGGTGATGGACCTGAACAAGTGCATCGGCTGCCAGACGTGTACCATCGCCTGCAAGAACCTCTGGACGGAGGACGGCGGCAGCGAGTATATGTACTGGAACAACGTCGAGACCAAGCCCGGCGAGGGCTACCCGCGGGGCTGGGAGGACTCCGGGGGCGGCTGGGAGTCGAGCGAGCACTCGGACCGCTCGCCCGGCGAGATCCCCGACGAGGAGGACTACGGCCGCGCCTGGGAGTTCAACCACGAGGAGATTATGTACGAGGGCAGCGACGAGCCGCTGCGGCCCCGCGACGGCGCGGAGTGGGGTCCAAACTGGGACGAAGACCAGGGGGCCGGCGAGTACCCCAACAGCTACTACTTCTACCTCCCGCGCATCTGCAACCACTGCACACACCCCTCCTGCGTCGAGGCCTGCCCGCGCTCGGCGCTGTACAAGCGTCAGGAGGATGGCATCGTCCTCGTCGACCAGGACCGCTGTCGGGGCTACCGCTACTGCGTCGAGGGGTGTCCGTACAAGAAGGTGTACTACAACACTGTCTCGAAGAAATCCGAGAAGTGCATCTTCTGTTACCCCCGCATCGAAGGGGAAGGCCCCGACGGAGAGACGTTCGCCCCGGCCTGTGCCGAGGAGTGCCCGCCACAGCTCCGCTTGGTCGGCTTCCTCGACGACGAGGAGGGACCGATTCACAAGCTCGTCAACGAGTACGAGGTGGCCCTGCCGCTCCATCCGGAGTTCCGCACACAGCCCAACGTCTACTACATCCCGCCCTTCGCCCCCGGCCAGCACACGGAGGACGGCGAGACGGTCGACATCGACCGGATTCCCCGGCAGTACCTCCGGAACCTGTTCGGCGACGGCGTCGACCAGGCCCTCGACACCATCGAGCGCGAGCGCCAGCGGGCCCGACAGGGGGAAGACAGCGAACTGATGGAACTGCTGCAGGACAAAAACCCGGCCAAACAGTACCGACTGGAGGTCTTTGAGGATGACTGACCACCGACGCACGCTCATACTCACGGCGGTGCTTTCGGCGCTCATCGTCGTCTCGACGGTGGCCGCGCCGATGGTGAGCGCCCGGCCAGCACACGAAATCCCGGTTTCCGAGGTATCGACGGCCGACCTCGCCGAACCGAACGCCGATGGCTGGGAAGAAGTCCCGGCCTCGGACGTACCGCTTGCGAGCGCCCCGAGTAGCGTCCCGAACGCCGACGAGACATCCGTCGAGACAGTCGACGTGCAGGCGGCTCGCACTGACGAGCGACTGTACGTCCGGCTGGAGTGGCACGACGCGACTCGGGACATGAACGCCAACGCCACGCGGGAGTTCGCCGACGCGGTCGCGGTCCAGTTCCCGGCGAACACGAGCTCCCGGCCGCCGATAGCGATGGGCGGGCCGGACAACCAGGTCAACGTCTGGTACTGGAGCGGGTCGACCGGAACACAGGAACTGCTGGCCGGCGGCGCTGGCTCGACGACGGCGTTCCAGAACCCAACCGTGCAGGCGAACGCGAGTCACAGCGGCACCGGCGGCAACGCCACCTGGACGGTAGTCTACTCGCGCCAGCTTGACGCGCCGAGTGAGAACCGGACCGACCTGCGGACCGACGGCGACCTCGACGTGGCCTTCGCCGTCTGGAACGGCTCGAACGGCGAGCGGTCCGGCCAGAAGGCCGTCAGCGAGTGGCACTACTACCCGTTCAGCGGCGGCCCGCAGGGACCACCCTACGAGACGTTGCTGTGGAGCCTCGCCGGGGTCGCCATCGTCGCTGTCGTCGGCGTCACCAGCTTCGGCATCTACCGCACACGGGGGGTCGAGTAATGGCAACGACACCAACTGACCCGATGGACGACATCGACGAGGACGCGGCCGCCCGTGGCGCGGTGTACGCGACGCTCGCCAAGGCGTTCGAGTACCCCGAGGAGTCGTTCCACAGCGCGGCGGCCGACGGGACGCTGGAAGCTGATTTGAGAGCGTGTCTCGGCCGGACGGGCCTCGACGTGGCCATCCCGTCGCTCGCCACCGACGACGACTACGAGACGCTCGCGGCCCGCTACAACGACATCTTCGAACTCGGCTACAGCGAGTACACGGACCGGACCGACGGCTCGCTGGAGGCGGAGGGGCCGCCGGTCCCGCTGTACGAGTCCAAGTACCGGCCGGACCACTCCTGGAACGACGTGAACCTCGACCTCTCGCGGGCCTACAGCCACTACGGCCTGGAAATCGACCAGGACGAGCGAGACAACCACGACGCCGTGACATACGAACTGGAGTTCGCGGGCTATCTGGCCCGCCGTGAAGCCGCCGTCGGCGAGGACGCCGCCCTCGCTCGGCTGGACTTCCACGACCGCCATCTTGGCCACGCGGCCGCAGGCGTCGCAGACAGACTGGCTGACGAACCGGGAACGGAAATCTACGGCGGCTTCGGCGAACTGCTGGAGGCGTTCGTCCGAGCCGACCGCAACGACCTCGCGGCACGGGTGGAGGACCGGCGATGACGGCGGCGCTACAGCAGCGACTCAGACCGCTGCTCCACGGTGGAAGCCATTCGGTCGCGGACCTCGCAGTCGGCGCTGCGGCCGTCGCAGTCGCCGCCCGTTACTTCGCTGTGCTGTTCGTCAACGCACCAGGGTACGGCGGCGTCCCGATTTCGCCCGGCCTGGCAACGGTCGTGTCCACAGCTGTCGTCGCCGCGGCTGCTGTTGCCGTGGCCGTCACCGACGCCGACCCGCTCACCGGCATCGGGCTGCTGTTCGTCGGCGTGTTCGGCCTGCTGTCGCTGCTCAGTAGCGCAGCCGCGCTCCCGGCGGCCGCCGCAATCGTCCTCGGGACGGCGACCGTCGCCGCCGTCGCGGGCCGGCGGCTGGACCTCGTTTCGGCCGCCGCGGTCGCCCTGCTCGTCGCGGCGCTGAGCGTCGGCCTGGCGAGCGGCGTCGGCGGCTGGACAGGCCTCCGACCAGTAGCCTCAACCGTGGCGCTGCTCGGCATCGCGTCGACACCGGCGTTCGCCGCGACCGATTGGCGCTCGCTGTCGACGGCGGACTGGGGCGCAGTAATCGGCGGCCTCGCCGCCTTCGCCGTCGTTCTGAGCGTCGGTCGGGCCGTCCCGTTCGTTACGGGCGCGGTCACGCTCACGGGCACCGGCGTCGTCGGAACGAGTCTGCCGGTCATCGCACTGGCCGCTGCCGGTGCGGTGACGACGGCCAGCGCCGCGAGTCGAACGCGGCGGTGGCCGCTACTCGCCGGCGTTGCACTGGTCGCGTTCGCCGGCGTCCCGGCGTCGCTCCCGCGCGCGCTCCCGTTCGCGCTCGGCATCGCCGCGCTCACCGCACAGGAGGGGAGACGATGACTGGTTGTCACGACGACGACGAGTTCGAGAAGCACCTCGAAGAGGACCCGGACCCGCAACTGGACCCCGAGCGCAGTCCGGGCCTGCACACCGACATCGAAGCGCTGGAGGACATCGAGGTGAGCCGTGAAGACGTGACCATCGGCGAGGCCACACCCGAGGAACTGGCCGCCAGCGACACCGAACCCGTCGAGGGCGACGCGGTGGCGTCGCTGCTGTCCGATATCGAACACGGCGAGAAGACCGACCGCCGGCGCGCCGCCCTCGAACTCAAAGACCGCGCGTCCACCGACGAAATCGTGGCGGCCCTGGCCCGCGCTGCGACGACCGATGACGACAGCGACGTGCGCCAGTTCGCCGTCGAGGCGCTGACCGCCCACGGCGGCGAGCGGGCCGCGGCAGTGGCGGTGGAACTGTTGGGCGACCCCAACCCGTGGGTCCGAGCGGAAGCCGTCGTCACGCTCGATAACGTCGACCGCGAGGCCCACGAGGACGATATCGCGGCCGCAATCGACGACGACCACCACGCGGTCCGGCGCAACGCGGCTATCTCGCTGTTCAAACTCCGCGGCGAGGCGATGGCCGACCTGCTGTTGGAACAGAGCCACGACGACAGCGAGCGGGTCCGCGAGTGGGCCGCCCACATGCTCGGCGGCGTCGACGAGGACCGCGCCCGCGAGCGACTGCGCGAACTAACTGACGACCCGGCCACCGTGGTTCGCCAGACCGCCGAACGGTCGCTCGACGTGGACCCCGGACGGTTCCGCCGGCAGTTCGGCGGCGCGCTGGAGAACGACGCGCGACTACTGCCCGGCGAAGACAGACTCAATCGGATGCCCGACCTCTGACGATGACTGACGGAACGCCCACTACACTGACCGACCGCATCGAAGCCGCACTGCGAGACGTGCGCGACCCGAACGCCGACCTCTCCGTGTTCGACGCAGGGTTCGTCGAGAACATCGACGCAGCCGACGGCGAGGTGACAATCGAAGCCGACCTGACCGCGCTGGACGGGCAGACGAGCACGCAGGTCGTCCAAGCGATGCTCCACGCGGTCGACGACGTGGACGGCGTCGAGAGCGTCCACGTCGAACGGACGACACCGACGAGTGAGGGGCAAAGCGGCGTCGAGTCCTTCGACCGCGTCGTCGCCGTCGCCAGCGCGAAAGGCGGCGTCGGCAAGTCGACGGTCGCCACGCACCTAGCCTGTGCGCTGGCCGCCGACAACGATGTGGCACTGTTCGACGCCGACATCCACGGGCCGAACGTGCCCGAACTGCTGGAGGTGAGCGGTCCGGTCCACTCGAGCGAGGCGGGCGACCCGCTCCCCGTCCGAGCGGGCGACATAGACGTGATGAGCGTCGGCCTGATGGAAAGCGGCGCGCCGCTGGCCTGGCGCGGCGCAATGGCCCACGACGCGCTCGAGGACCTGTTCGAGAACACCGCCTGGCGAAACGACGAGGTACTGGTGCTCGACCTGCCGCCAGGGACCGGTGATGTGGTGTTGACGACGCTGCAGGAGGTCCCCGTCGATGGTGTGGTCGTCGTCACGACGCCGTTTCACGCGAGCGTCAGCGACACCAGCCGGACGGTCGAGCTGTTCCGCGACAACGACGTGCCGGTGCTGGGAACCGTCGTCAACATGGCCGAATACGTCTGTGACTGCTGTGGCGAACCGAACGACCTGTTTACCGGCGACGCGCTGGGAGACCTCGATGCGGCGGTGCTGGCCGAACTCCCGTTCTCGCACGACCTGCAGGGGACGCCAGCACCCGGCAGCGTGCCCGACGCTGTCGGCAGTTTGGGGGACGCCGTCGAGTCCGCCCTCGACACCGCCGGCGAAGTAGGCGTCGACCCGACCGCCGATATCCGGGGTTTGCAACCACAAGAGCGCAAAGACCGGGTTCGCGAACGGTTCACCGCGCTGGACAGCGGCGAGCCGTTCGTCCTCGTCAGCGACCGCGACCCGACCCCCGTCGGGCAGTTCCTGGGCCGGCTTGCGGAGGCGCCACGTGAGGCCTTCGACCCGTTCGAAGTCCGTCGGGAAACACCCGAGGCTTGGGTGCTGGAGACAGCCAAGCCGTAGGTATAGTCGCTGGCAGTAAGCAGTGACAAATAGTATCACGCCGCCAGCGCAGGTCTAAAGGCATAATTGTCCGCACCCATAGTAATACGGTAATGACCGCTATACTCGTGGCGGCGGGCCGACTCGCTCGCGGTCGCATACGTGTCAGGTCCCGGTGGGCCGGAGGGGAAACGTGACCGACGCGTTTGCGGTGATGAACGCTATCGGACTGGTCGGGTTCGCATTCGTCGGCGCGGCGAAAGCCATCGAAGAGCGCTACGACGTGTTCGGCGTCACGGTCGTCGGCGTGATGACGGCACTGGGTGGCGGGACGACGCGGGACCTGCTGTTGAACAGGGTTCCGAACTCCCTGCAGTCACCCGGCGAAGTCGCCCTGTCGCTGCTTGGTGTCACCGCCGCTGTGCTGTTCGTGCATTTCCTCGATGACGGGCACCAGCATCCGGTCGTCCTGACGGCCGACGCCATCGGGCTGGCGGCGTTCACTACCACCGGAGCGTTGCTTGGTCAGCAGGCCGGCCTCCCGGTGTTTGCCGTCGTCGCGCTGGCGACGGTCAACGCGGCCGGCGGCGGCGCGATATCGGACCTGCTGTTGGGCCGAACGCCCTTTATCCTCCGTGAGGATTTCTATGCGTCCTGTGCTGTTATCGGCGGCCTCGCCTTCTGGGCGCTGGCACAGATTGGCGTGAGCGTCAGCGTAGCATCGGCCGGGTGCGCACTCGCAGTGCTGCTGGCCCGAGGACTGGGCATCGGCCGCGGGTGGTCGCTGCCGACGGTACAGGCGTGGGAGCGACGCGACGCGCAGTAGGACGGCGTTATTTCTCGTTCGGCCACCATCTGAGCGTGAGCGCGACCGACTGGTCCAGACTGAACACGTCCGACGAACGGTCGACAGTCGCGGTTTCCGGGCAGTCGATGTCGGTACGCTCGTCGGCGATTTCGACGGTGATTGTCCCCTGTCCTTGCTGAAAACGGTCGGCAAGTGTCTCAAGTTCGGCCAGCAGCGCCTCGCGGGACATCGTCGTTGTCCGGATGGTGTTTTGCTGGGAATGTTCGCCAACGACAGGGTCGATATCCACGTCCGCAGAGCGGTTCGAGAGGACGGCGTTGATGGCCGCCCCGAGCAGTATCACCAGCCCGATGATGTACAGCCAGCTCAACAGGACGAGGATGCTGGCGATGATGTTCCCGCCCGTCGAACCGGATTTGAACGCCGTGAAGAGAACCTGCGCGACGGTAAGTCCGATTGCGGCAAACGCGACGCCGGGAACAACTTCAAGCGGTGAAACGTCCGTGTCCGGGAAAATGTAGTACATTGGATAGAAGACAACGAACAATCCGGCGGCCCGGACCAGCCCACTGGCGACTGCCCACAGCGGGCCACTTCCGGTCTCGGGCAGGACACTGCCGAGCGCGCTGGCGCTGAGTATCGCCACTGCGACGGTCACGAGCAGTACCAGCCCGTCGCCGAGCTGGTCGAGGAAGGTGTTCGACGCGCCCGTCTCGTAGATGTCGGAGAAGGCCGTGTCAAGCCCCCGGAAGATTCGCAGCGAGCCCCAGAGAAGAAAGCCCACGCCCAGCGCCGACACGGACGCGTCGGCCTCGGTCAGTCCCTGCTGGATGATGCCGCTTGCCTGCGTGGTCAGAACAGCCTCCATGATGCCGACGATGGAGGCCCGTAGCGTGACGTTCTCCGTTCGCTGGACGAAGGTCAACACCAGCAATAACAGCGGAAGAATCGACAGGAACGCGTGGTAGGCTATCGAGCCAGCCATGAACGTGAGCCGTTCCGCCCTGATTTCGTGAACGAGAGCGCGCAGAACCTCCTCCGTACGGGCGCGACTGAAACGCATACGCGGAATTCGACGCCGAGAAGCAAATAGACGCCGCCGTAGCGGACGCTCCCCGACGCCGCCGGCGAGGCGGGCGTCGGTCCAACCGCCGATAGGTGCGGTTTGTCACCCCAGAACCGGTCTGTCACGACCCCAAGTGAGAATAGCAGTTCTGTGGAGTGACCACCCGTAGAGAACACGTCTAGTCGCCGCTACAAATCCGGGGAGCGCCCCGGAGCGTCACTACTGATGTATGACCTCTCGGGTCGTCGTTGCCAGCGACGCGTAGAACGGTTCCCGTGTTTCTGACTCGACTTGCTTGAGGAACTCGTCAGTCCAAGCAGCGAGGTGCTCCTCGAAGAACTGGTCAAGCTGGTCGTCGAAGCCCGCTTCTGCCAGATAGGCAGCGAACTCCAGTTCCGTGGCGATATGGTCCGGGAGGTCCGAATAGGCAGCCGCGGGCTGGACGCCGAACTCTCTGTACCAGCGCACGACAGCCATCGTGGCTGGTCCCTTGACCGGGCCGAGTGCATCCGGGTCCTCACCGTCACGATAGACGCTCTCGTAGGGTGGACACGGTGGTCCCGCTGGACCGATGAACAGTCGGGTGTACTCGGTCCGGAGACGATGTCGGTCAGCCGAGCCGATGTCGCCAACCACCGGAGCCAACTCACCGGCTTCAATGGCTTCGGTCAGTTGCTCGGTCGGTTCTCGCCAACATTCGGCGAGGACAGCGTAGGTCGCCGCGGCGTCCGACCGAAACCCATCGCTCCCGATGTCGTGCTCAGGAGATCGCTCACGTGTGGTGGAGGTGTCAGTCTGTCCAGTCATTGTCGTTCCTGTGTGCCGCCATCAGTTGCATACTGTCCGTCGACTCGCTGAATCGGGACGTACTTGAGGCCGAGCGTGACGATGAGCGCGCCGAAGGCGACAATACCGAGGGTGACAACCACCTCGACCAGCGTCGGGGTGTAGGCTCCGGCAGTCGCCCAGATGCCGGTCGTGATGCCGGCATACTCGCCACCGAGCGAGATGCCCGGTGGGAGGTTGATGTTAGCGACCTCGTATCCCGTGAACACCAGACGGATGCCTTCGAACATTGTGCCAAAGACCGCGAGAAGGCTCGCGGTGAAGATGACCGACACGCGCTTTCGCAGCGATGGAATCATCAGCATGACAAGCGGGACTGCCCCGCCGACGACGGTCCAGAGCCAGAAATAAACGGACTCGCCGATGAGGAAGCTCTCTGTGATGGCCCAGAACTCGAAGTGGTTCGCCCAGGCGTGGGGCAGTCGTTCGGCCGCAAGGAGGTACACCACGTGAAGCGCGAGGAAGATACCGAGTAGCTTGCCGAGGCTCGTGAGTTCCTCGCGGTCGACTTCGTAGTTTGTGAGCCGGTCTGCGAGTACCGACACGACCAGCAACAATCCGAGTCCGGAGACGAGTGCCTTGGCGATGAACACCGGTGCGACAAGGGGGCTGAACCAGTCGCCACGTCCGATCTGCGTCGCGAAAATCCACCCGGTCACCGAGTGAAGGGCGACTGCAGTCGGGAGTGCGAGTGCCGCGGTCCAGAACATGAGCGTGCGGTCACGCTCGCGTCCGGCGTCGGTGTCATCGACACCCAGTGCAAGTGGCGACCCCCGCGCAGCAAGGTCACGCCGAGTCAGGAGCCACAGATACCAGAGGTTTAGCACGCCGTAGAGAATGACAATCCCGAAGTCCCACACCATCGGCGAGCGGAAGTCCGGCGAGGTGAAAAACTGGTAGAGCCGCTCGGGCCGCCCGATGTCCGGCAGGATGAGCAGGCCCGCGACCGTGATACACGCGAGACTGACCAGCACGCCAAGCCGCGCGAACCCTTCGTAGCGGTGTGAGTGGAAGAACTTCGGTGCGCTCGAAATGATGAGCCCGCCGGCGGACAGCCCGACGAACAGGACGAACATCATGATATACAGGCCCCACGAGAAGACGTTGCGCATCCCCGTGGCCACAAGGCCCGTGGTGAGTTGGTAGCCCCAGGCTGCCAGTCCAGCGACCATGAGGCTCGCGAGCAGGCCGAGCCACAGCTTTCCTTTCGTTCCGAAGGCCGGAATCGCGATTCGGGATGAGTCAGCGGCCATCAATCATCACCTCCGGACCCCACTGCTGGGACGTGTGGAGCTGCATCACTCTCGATGGAGTGGTGGCTTCCACCCGAGCCACTGCTGTCGCTTTCACTGGCCTCAGCTGGCACGTCCTCTGACCCATCGGACCACGGAGAGACATCGTCGAGTTCGCTCTCCATTTTATCCGACGTCTGTGGCCGACCGGGGCTCATCTCGCCGCTGATGTAGTGTGTCTTCGGGTTCGTCCCGCGGTCTTCGAGGAGCTGGTCTGTCTCGTATTCGTTGATGTATTTCGAGACGGTGCTTCCCTCGTCGTCGAGGTCGCCGAAGATGCGTGCGTCGGCCGGACAGTTGACGACACAGGCCGGGTCGAGTCCCTCGTCGACGCGATGGCTACAGAACGTACACTTCTCGACGACGCCCTGTGGCCGGGCGGCAACGTCACCCGTCCCCGCCTCGGGCATATGCTCGGGTTCGTCCCAGTTGAACACCCGCGCGTTGTACGGGCAGGCGGCCATACAGTAGCGACAGCCGATGCATTTGTCGTAGTCGATTTCGACGATTCCGTCGTCCCGGGTGTACGTTGCGTTGACCGGACAGACCTTCACGCAGGGCGCGTTTTCGCAGTGCTGGCACGCCGTCGGCTGGTACTGCATATCTAGCGCCCCGCTGCCGCCGTCTTCGGGGTAGCCACCTGACGGGGTGTCCATCTTGTCGCCGCCCTCCGTGAGGACGCGGTTCCAGAACTGTCCCATCGGGACGTTGTTCTCCTGTTTACATGACACTGCGCATGCCTGACAGCCGATACACCGCTCCTGGTCGATTACGAGGCCATAGTTCGTCATCGTTAGTCACCTCCCACACGTGATGTTTCAGCGCCAGTTCCACGCGGGTTGTCCGTTTCGTACTTCTCCGTGTCAAGGTCGTCAGGAGCCGGCTCGACGGCGACACGGACATCGTAGAACGACATTGTCTGGCCGACTTCGCTGACCTCGTTGTGCGTGAGGTCGTTGTGGTGACCCTTGAGGTAGTCACGCGACCACCATCCCTGGTCAGTGTTTACCAGCCCCGGCTGGAATGCCTCGTTGTATTTTGCCTTCACAATCATCTCGCCGCGGTCGTTGTACACGCGGACGTACTCGCCGTCCTCGATACCACGAGCTTTCGCATCCGATGGATGGATGTCCAGCTGCGGCTCGGGGTTGACCTCGCGCACCCAGTTCACCATCTCGTACTGTGAGTGGATGCGGAACCGACTGTGCTTCTGCATGAACATCAGCGGGTACTCGTCGGCCTTTTCGTAGTCGTCGGCTGTCCGGTCTTCGAGCGGCCGTGGGACGTCGAACGTCACGCCCTCCTCGCTCGGGGCGTCATCGTCGTACATTTTGATGCGCCCCGTGTCGGTGGGGAACTCGTCGGTGTACTTGACGATGGGAACGTCCTGCTTCTTTTGAGTCCCCTGCTCGAACAGCGTCTCGAAGTCGATGGCGTCGTCCCGGCTGGCGAGTTCCCGAAGCATCTCGCGTTTCGTCTCCGGGAAGTAGTCGCCGAAGCCGAGTCGTTCCGCGAGCCCGCGAACCGCGTAGTAGTCGTCTCTGGCCTCCCACATCGGTTCTTGCACCTTGTGTCGGTACCCGAGGTGTGGATGGGACCCCCAGCCGGAAGTGATGTCCTCCTGTTCGAACCAGTGTGGGGCCGGGAGGATGATGTCCGCGTGCTGGACCGTATCCGTGTGGTGCATATCCGCGACCACGTACATTTCAAGGCTCCTGATGGCCTTTCTGAACCGCTGGCGGTCCGGGAACTGGTTCCCCATCATGTTCGACTCGATAGAGTAGACAGCCCTGACCTTGTGCGGGTCACCGTCGATCATCGCGTCCGGGTATTCGGGGAAGAACAGCGACGGTCCGGGGTCGGCGTCCTCCGGAGTGCCCCAGCCACCGGTACTGAGCGACGCACCGCCGGCATGGTGCGCGTGGATGTTTCCGTGCCGACCGTAGTCACCGGTCAGCCCCATCAGCATCGCATAGGTCTGGCCGAAGACGTGCCCGTGTTTGTACCGCCCGATCGCGTAACTCGGGGCGATGCCACCGGGGCCACGAGTCGCCAGCCATCGGACTGCAGTGCGGATGTTCTCCGCGTCGACGCCGGTCTTCTCCGCGACTTTCGATGGGGCGTAGTCAGCGACGTGGTCCCGGAGTCTGGTCAGCGCTGTCTCACATTCGATGCCGTCGACAGTGAACTCCCCAAAGAGGGCATACGGGCCGTCGGTCTCAGGTTCGAGTTCGACCGGCGTGTTGCTCCCCTGCTCGACGGCGACAACCTGGTCATCGCTGCCGTCGTCGAAGACGGTGCTCGATTTGAGCAGGTCACCAGTGTCTTTCCGGACCAGCGCCGGACCGGTCGTCCGCTTCCGAAGGAACTGTTCGTCGTACGTCTCGTCTTCGAAGACGGTGTGCATCATCGCAAGGGCGAGATGCACGTCTTTCCCGGGCTTGACCGGGAGCCACAGGTCGGCTTTCGACGCTGTCGTCGTATATACCGGGTCCACCACGACAAGCTTCGCGCCGCTCTCGACGGCATCGAGAACCTTTGAGGCGTCCATCTGGAACTGACTGGAGAAGATGTCCGACCCCCAGACGATGATGGTGTTCGCGTTCTCCCAGTCCTCGGCCTCGTTCGTCGGTGGCAGGAAGAAGCCGGTCCCAGTGACCCGGTTGAATCCGCGACCGACGTTGGCGTCGATTCCCCATGCAGACTGGGTTGAGCCGAATAGAGAGGCCAGGCGGCTGAACGCCTTGCCGGTCTGGCCGTAGTTCCCCGACCCCTCATGGAAGAGGACGCTCTCTGCGCCGTGGTCTGTTTTCAACGACTGCATCTTGTCGGCGACGAGGTCGAGCGCCTCGTCCCACGAGACGCGCTCG
Source organism: Haloarcula sp. R1-2 (assembly GCF_011627385.1). NCBI lineage: Archaea > Methanobacteriati > Methanobacteriota > Halobacteria > Halobacteriales > Haloarculaceae > Haloarcula > Haloarcula sp. R1-2. The sequence goes on along the minus strand of NZ_JAANTG010000001.1, from coordinate 21,812 downwards.
AACTCGGCATCCGGACCGCGTCCGTCGGGATTGGGCTCGTCGGGCGACCAGTCGGTACGCTTCATCGGGTATTTCAGTCTCGTCGGGTCGTACACGCGCTGGGTGTGTGAGAGCCCGAGCACACAGGCCCGCTTGTACTGCTCATCTTCCGGCGGGTGTGGCTCGACCTTTCTCACCTGTCCGTCACGGACGTGGACATCGATGGGACACTTCCCGCGACAGTTCGGCGAACAGACGGTCTGGATGACGTCATTTTGCCCGACGTAGTTCTCGATACCCGTGTTGTGCTTTGACGCCGCCGTTTGGTCCCCGCGTTCGGCCAGTCCCTGAAGGAACTCACCGCCGCCGAGACCAAGGGCAGCAGCCGCTCCCCCGGCTTTCAGTACATCACGCCGATACAGCCCATCGTTGTCAGTCATCGTCGAATCCCTCAGGTTTGGTCGGTCGCTCGTCTGCACCGAACTCCGCCAGCACCGCCTCGTGGTACTTTTCGTGGAATTCGGCGTCGCTCAGCTCCCCATTTGAGACGCGGATCGCGTCACGAGCCATCCGTAGCCCCAGATCAGTATCGTACTCGACGCCGTCGAGCATCGCTGTTGCTTCATCTTCCCACTCCTCAATCGGCGTCAATCTCGGTTGCTGTGGGTTATTCATGGCTCTAGTTGTCGATTTCTCTCGGAACTCGGTAGGAAACGCGCTGTATTATGAAGGGATTTAAATACAGGTGAGAACCGCGCCACTCAGCTTGAACCCACGGTGTAGCCGATAGGCCGATGGCGTGTCGAGAAGCTAGACTGCCGACCGAAACGCGGTTTCACCCATGGAACGGCCTGTTCGCGTTTGTCTCGGTCGCTACAACGCCGGCGTCGATGCTACCGCCAGTACGTCTTGACCGAGAAAATGAGGTTACGGGTCGAAGGCAGCCGTCGCGAGTTTCGATTCAACGGCGTTCAGGCGCTGAGAGAGCGCAGATTTCGAGATACCGAGTGTCGATGCGAGGTCGTCGAGAGTCGTCTGTCTGGGCTGCTGGTAGTAGCCTCCGTCGACCGCGATTATCGCTGCTTCCCGTTGTTTTGTCGTGAGACAGGCGAGGTCGACAGTCGCAGGGTCCGACTCTGTCTTGTTGTCCTGCCGGGATGTCAGCCGTCGCAGGCGCACTCGTTCAGCCGCTGGTTGCAACTGCTCGACCAGCTCGCTGATGACGCTCCGGTCTGAGACGTACGTCTCGATAAAAAGTGAGTCACCGTCTACGCGCCGGGTTCGTGGTACACACCCGACCTCGCTAAACGCCAGACAGAGACAGGCGTCCCCGACCTGATTTGTCGAATGCAGGACCCGCGGGGTACCAGTTTCATCAGAGACGGTCATTTCCGCGTGACAGACTCCGTCGTCGATCTGGTTATGAACGTTCTCGATGTCTGCATCCGGATCCGAAAGTGGACACGAACAGTCATCGGGCAGTTCAATTTCGAACAGAACCTCAATGGTCCGTTCGGAAGCGGTGCCCGTTGTTGTCCCTGTGAGCCCGCTTTCGGATTGGTCCATTCTGTCTGTTCATCTCCGACGTTCAGTTAAATACGTTTTGTCGATTCTCATCGTAACCGACAGACATCGGCAGGTTTGTCCAGAACGTTCATAGAGAATAGCTTCCTGATGTCACGACGGTTCCGAATATGAACTGTGCCACGTCGTGTCTCAGATAGACGGCGTCGGGGCCATGTTCACAGGTTGGTGTCACCAGAGACACAAGATAAATGCCGCCTCCGCCTGATACATCGACAATGGTCCTCTCGGACGTTTTGCTTGCCCCCCTGGGACTGGCCGCCCTCCTCCTTACGGTGCCGATCGTCGTGCTGTATCTCATTCGACCGGACCCGCAGGAACTCACGCTGCCGACGTTCCAGTTTCTCGTCGCCGGAGAACGCCAGCAGTCAGCGACGCCGTTTCTCGAACGGATCTCACGGAGCCTGCTGCTGCTGTTGCAGGTGCTGGTCGTGCTGGTGCTCGCGGTCGGACTGGCGACACCGTACGTCACCGTCTCCGAGCGGGCGACAGTAGCGGAGACGGTCATCGTCGTCGACACGAGCGCGTCAATGCAGACCGACGCTGACGGCCAGACGCGCTTCCAGCAGGCCGTCGCGGCCGCCCGAGATGAGGTGACTGGGACAACCTCTGTCGTCACGACGACCAACGGTGGCGAGGTGGTACTCCAGCGTGGCACGCCGACAGCGGCCCAAGGAACGCTGGACGGACTCAGTCCGACGGATGCGCCGGGAGCGCTCAGCGGCGCTATCTCGCAGGCAGCCTCGCTCGCCGGCGAGAACGCCAGAGTCGTCGTCCTGAGCGATTTCGCGGGCGAGGAGTGGACGACCGCGGTCACGACGGCTCGCGGGCGCGGGCTCTCCGTCGACCTCCAGCAGTTCGACGGTGGGGGCGACGGGAACGTCGGCTTCATCGACCGGCGGTTCTCCGGCTCGGCGGTGACGCTGTCGGTGAAAAACTACGGCGACTCGACCGTGACCCGGACCGTCCGGCTCGGGAACGCCCAGCAAGAGCTCCAGCTCGGGCCTGACGACGTGGGTTCGGTGACGCTCCCGGTCCCGGCCGGTGGGAGTGAGGCCCGGCTTAGCCCAGGCGACAGTTTCCCAACGGATGACAGCGTTTACGTCGCCGCACCGGCGGACGCGGCCGTCGACGTGCTGGTGCTGACAAACGACCGGAATCGGTACCTGACCACCGCGCTGTCGGTCGTTGACCGGGTGAACGTGACAGTCAGGCAGCCGCCGACAACGATTCAGGGCGACTACGACATCATCCTGTACAGCAACGTCGACAGGAGTTCGTTGCTCCCCGGGAACGTCGAAACCGGGCGCGAACTGGTCGAAGACGGTGGCGGCGTGGCGGTGCTGGCACAGGACAACCTCCCGCAGCGGTACCGGGACCTCCTCCTCATCGAACCCGGCGAGACCAAGGCGGGCGCGACGGTGGGCCAGACAGCACAGACACAGCTCACCCGCGGCATCGACTTCCAGCCTCCCGACGAGTACGTTTCGGGCTCGCTGCGCTCCGGGTCGGCCCAGGTACAACTGAGCGACGGGACGCCGCTCATTGCGACCGAGGACCGGAACGGTGGCCGCCTCATGTACTACGGCTACATCGAGGACCGGTCCAGCTTCAAGTTCAATTACCAGTACCCCGTGTTCTGGAAGCGGGCAGTGTACTACCTCGCGGACAGGGAACCGCTCCCGGCGCTGAACCACGAGACCGGCGAGACCGTCCGGTTCGGAAACACCACTGTCGAGGGGCCGGCTGGCCCTGTCTCCGGGAATTCGGTCCCGCTCCAGCGTGCCGGCCTCTACCGGAGCCAGAGCCGGCAGGTGAGTGCGTCGCTGCTGGACGAAAGCGAGTCAAACACCAATGTCGAAGCACTCGACCAGCGCTCCGGGACGGCCGGGAACCTCACCCGGACCGAACGGCGGTCGGTGCCACAGCCGTTGACCGAGTACGTCGCGCTAGGCGGGCTGGTACTCGCACTGGCCGAGGTCGGCTATCTCCGCCGGCGGGGTGACCTCTGATGGCGGTCTCCTACACCCTCACAGAAGGACTCACCGTTGGTGTCGAGCAGCTGTGGCCGCTGCTGGCCCTGCCAGTCGCCATCGGTCTCCTCGCATATCTCATCCGGCGTGGCGAGGGCGGGACGCGGTCGGCCTCGAACCGGAGCCGCCGACTCCTGCTTGCCAGCCGCGTGCTCATCGTCTGCCTGCTCGTGCTCGGTGCGATGGAGCCGTACACCGTCCAGACCCGGGAGACACCGGGCGAGCCGGGCGTGACACTGCTGACAGACGACTCCGCGAGCATGGGCATCTATCCGAACACGACCGACGCGCTGGTACGGGATATCGAGGACGAGGGCGTCCCGGTGACGCGGGCGACGATCGGTAGCGGGTCGAACTCGCGGCTCGGCGACGGCGTAGCGGCAAACCTTCAGGAAAACGGGACGGTTGTCGTCGTCTCCGACGGCCGTGTCACGGAGGGACGAAGCCTTGCAACGGCTGCCGAGGACGCCGCCGGGCTCAACGCGACCGTCCACAGCGTCACTCCCCAGTCGCCACGAACAGAGCGAGCCGTGACGATAGCCGGGCCGTCGACGGTGAGTCGCGGCGTCCGGTCGCAGTACACCGTCTCGATGGAGGGCGTGAGCGTCCTCGAACCAGTGCCCGTCGAGGTGACCATCGACGGCGAGACGGTCACCGAGGGTGAACTCCGGCCGGACGGGACGCTCACCGTCGACCACACGTTCGAGGCGCTCGGGTCACACCGGGTGACCGCGACACTGTCCGGCGACGACGAGTACGCGCGAAACGACGTGTTCTACAAGAGCGTCCGCGTCGTCGAACAGCCCGACGTGCTGTACGTCTCACAGGGAGAGTACCCGCTGCGGAACTACCTCGACTCGCTGTACAACGTCTCGACGGCCTCGTCAGTCCCGGCGGACCTCGATGACTACGCCGCCGTCGTCATGCAAGACACGCCGTCGGGCAATATGGGGAACACCACCGCCCTGCAAGACTTCGTCATCAACGGCGGCGGGCTGGTCGTCGCGGGCGGCGACAACGCCTACGAGAACGGTGGCTACGAAACGTCGCCGGTGGCCTCGATGCTCCCGGTCCGGGTCGGGAACGCGACCGGCGGCGAGTCGAACATTGTCATCCTCGTCGACGTGTCCGGCAGCGCTGAGAGCGGCCTCTCGGTACAGAAAGCTGTCTCGCTTGACGTGCTCGACCAGCTCGGCGACGAGAATCAGGTGGGTGTCGTTGCGTTCAACCAGAACGCGTACCGCGTCTCGGAGATGCAAGCGCTCGGTCAGAACCGGGCGGAGACTGCCGATAAGATACGGCGGCTTGAAAGCGGCGGCGCGACGGACATCGCCGTCGGACTTCAGGGCGCTGACGAACTGCTGGACGACCGCGAGGGGACGATCATCCTCCTCAGTGACGGGCAGGACCGGCTCGGCCCGCCGGCGGCCGTTGCCAACCAACTGGGCCGCGAAGGGACCCGCGTCGTCTCGGTCGGCGTCGGCAAGCGCGTCGGCGTCGCGACGATGCGTCAAATCGCCAGCGAGTCCGGCGGCTCGTACTTTGCGGCCGACGAGACCGAGCGCCTGCGGCTCCTCTTTGGCGGCTCCTCGCGGCGCTACCAGGGCGAAAACCTCACCATCGTCACGGAAGACACGTTCATCACCGCCGGCGTGGAACTGACGGCCAATCCCGGCCAGGCGAACAACGTCCAAGTCAAGCCCGGAGCGGACTATCAGGTCGCCACCGCGGACGGGAAGCCGGCCATCGCCTCCTGGCGGTTTGGGCTGGGCCGCGTGGTCTCTATTACCGCCTACGATTCGGATAACACGATGGGCGGCCTGCTTGACCGACCGGACTCGCTAGTCGTCACGAAATCGGTCAACTACGCGGTGGGTGACCCCATGCGCACACAAACCGGCGTCACAGCGGTCGGCGATGCCCGCGTGGGACGGCCAACGACGCTGACCTACCAGGGCGATAGCCGCCCGGACGCGGCAAACATCTCCTTCCGTCAGGTCGGCGACGGCCGGTATCGCGGCGAGTTTACGCCCAGAGAAGCGGGGTATCAGGCGGCGCTCGACACTGAATATGCGGCGAACTACCCCGTCGAGTACGCTTCCTTCGGCCCAAGTGACAGCCTCGATGCGCTCGTCGAAACGACCGGCGGACAGACTTTCACCCCAGACCAGGGCGAACAGATAGCCAGTGAGGCACGCCAGAAGTCCACCCGGGTCCGCACCGTTCAGGACACCTGGGACTGGGTCGCCCTGCTCGGCGCGCTCCTGCTGTTCACCGGCGAGGTGGTCGCCCGGCGTGTTCAAGTGTACCGCGGTCGCACCTCTCTGGAGAGTGGTCTCCCGTGAGCGCAATCGGTCGCCGGATCAACCTCGGACTCGTGGTGTTCGTCGCCCTCTCGATGGTTGGCACCGGCGGAACGACGGTGCTGTACCAGGACTCAGCCAGCGACCTGCGCTCGCAGAATCAGGAGCTTCGCCAGCAAAACGCCGAACTCCGGGAGAATCTAGACGACACCAGAAATGACTTGGAATCTACCCAGACCCGCGTTGACGAACTCGAAGACCAACTGGAGACGCGGTCGGAGGACGTCGATCAGGTCGCGACCAATCTGAACCAGACAGAAGAACAGTTGAACGCCACAGAGAGCCAGTTAGCAGAGACTCGGCAGTCGCTCCGCGATAGCGAGGACCGCGTCGAAGAACTGGAGGGGACAGTCGATGACCTGCAGGATGAGCGCGACACGCTCCAAAACGAGGTTGACGACCTTGAGTCGACGATCGATGATCTGGAGAGCGAAAACGAGGATCTAGAGGACGAGCGTGCCGAACTGGAGGACCAGGTGTCAGACCTGCAGGACGACATCGACAGTCTGGAATCACGGATAAGTACGCTCGAAGACGATATTGAGGAGCTTGAAAACCAGAACCAAGAGCTGCGAGACGATATCGAGACGCTCTGTAGCCAGCCGGAGAACCAGGAGAAAGCTACCTGCGAGGGCTACTGATGGACAAACCAGATACAAACATCGGAGAGAACGGCAGTGAGGAGCCGCCTGAAAGCGAACAGGCACAAGCACGCGAACGGATGGCCGCCGCCATCGCCGAGGTGAGACGCGAGGGAAAGAAGGCGGCGTTCGTCTACGCCATCGTTGACGCGGTGTTGCTCTTTCTTCTGGTGAACATCCTCCTGACAGTCCTCTCGCCGGCCGAACTCCCGACACAGGTGTCGGTTCCGGCGGCGGTGACGGACCCGGTTGAGGCGGCTGTCGGCCGCTCGGTACCTGCGCTGTCGTTCCCGACAGGCGCAGTCGTTGGCATCGCCATCGGAGTGTGCTGGCTCATCGGCGAGTATCTGTACCGAGTCCGTCAACCGCTCGTCGAGCAGTTCGAGGCGGCGAACGCGAACGTCACCGACGCGCTCCGAACGGCGCGGGATGCGGTGGAAGACGAGGCCGAGACACGGATGGCGGCCCGGCTCTACGAGGATGTCCTCGATGGGCTGAAACAGAGTTCAAGCGTCGCGCTCGTCGACAGCCGGCGACTGCTCGGGACGCTTGTTGTCGTTATCCTGCTGAGTCTGGCGACAGTGCAGGTAGCCGTCGTGGACATCGGCCTGCTCGACCGCGACCCGGTCGAGACGGAGTCACCAAACGACCGGCCAAGCCAGTACGAGGGGCTCGAAGACGGCGACGCGATACTCGGCGACAGCGAGGACGTACAGGCGGGCGACGAGAACCTCACCGCCGAGATTGACTCGACGGGCGGCGACGAAGAAATCGACCGGAGTCAGTCGTTCCCGTCGTCGGACACCGAGGGGCCGGGGAGCGGCAGTGGGACAGTCGACAGCCAGCAGGCCGGGTTCGCCGGTCAGGAAGACGTCGAGGATGCGGACCTCATCCGCGAGTACAATCTCAGGATTCGAGATCAGGACACAGACGACGAGGACACCGACCCATGAGCCCAGAGCAAGACATCGACGAACTACAGCAGAAGATCGCGAACGCACGTGAACAGATCAGCACGCGGATCGTCGGTCAGGAGGCGGTACTGGAGCAACTGCTCATCTGTATCCTGGCCGACGGCAACGCCCTGCTCGAATCGAACCCAGGGCTTGGGAAGACGACGATGGTCCGGACCGTCGCGGAGGTGACCGACCTCCAATTCTCCCGGATTCAGAACACCCCGGACCTGATGCCGTCCGATATCACTGGGACCGAGATTATCCGCGAGACCGACAGCGGCCGCGAGTTCGTCTTCGAGAAAGGGCCGGTGTTCGCCAACGTCGTACTGGCCGACGAGATCAACCGGGCAACGCCGAAGACACAGGCCGCCCTGCTGGAAGCGATGCAGGAGAAACAGGTGACCGCCGCGGGCGAGACCTACGAACTGCCGCGTCCCTTTTTCATTCTGGCCACCCAGAACCCGATTGACCAGTCGGGGACCTACGCGCTTCCGGAGGCCCAGACCGACCGCTTCATGCTGAAGCTGCTGGTCGATTATCCGGACTACGACGAGGAACGGACTATCGTCGACATGTACACCGCTGGGGCAGAACAGGTCCCCGTTGAGCGGTCGCTGACCCGCTCAGAAATTCAGGCGATACAGCAACTGGTCCGTGAGATGCCTATCGCAGACGACCTGCGCGACCGGGCAGTCCAGCTCGTCCGCCGGACGCGCGAGGCCGACGACATCGAGTTCGGTGCCAGCCCGCGGGCGAGCATGGCACTCGTCCAGACGGCGAAGGCCCGGGCGTTCCTCCACGGCCGTTCGCACGTCACCGGCGAGGACATTGAGGCGCTGGCAGCCCCCGTGCTCCGCCACCGGATTATCGTTGACTTCCGGGCCGAGCGGGAGGGTCGAACGGCGGACGACCTCATCGCAGCCCTGCTGGAATGAGCGACTCAGTGACCGCGGTTCAGCGGGCGGCACAGCAAGAATGGGAGGGACAGTCGTGACTATCGAACCGGACTTTCTCGACGAACTCGGCCGGTTCACCGCCGCGCTGAACCGCCAGACGACCTCGATTCGGCAGGGCGACCAGCAGTCCCCGCGGGTCGGCGAGGGGCTCACGTTCAGCGATTACCGGCGGTACTCGCCGGGGGACGACACGCGACGGATCGACTGGAAGCTGTTTGCCCGGACGGAGGAATACTTCATCAAACAGTACGAGGAAGAGCGGAGCCTGACCGTCCACCTGCTCGTCGACACGAGCGCGTCGATGGACTACGGCGACGCGACGAGTCACAAGTTCGAGTACGCCGCCAAGCTCGGGCTCGGCTTCGCCTACCTTACCGCGGAGGAAAACAACGACTTCCAGTTCTGCACGTTCCGCGACCGTGTGAACCGGATCGATACCGGCCAGTCGAACCGCGGCGAACTCCTCTCGCTCATCGACCAGTTGAACGAGATGACGCCCGGCGGGACGGCCGATTTCGAATCCGCGCTGGAAGCGTACGCCGAACGCATTCGGTCGCGCTCGCTCGTCGTCGTCTTCAGCGACTGTCTGGCCGACCCGGAGGCACTCGAATCCGGTATCGCCGCGCTCGCACGCAACGACGCCGACGTGTTGCTGGTCCGCGTGGTCGCGCCAGCGGAACGGGACCCTGGCGTCGTCGGTGACGTGCTGTTTGCCGACCCCGAGAGCGACGAGACACGCCGATCGTATTTCAGCGGCTCGCTGGCGGAGACGTACCAGTCGCGGCTCGACGCCCACATCGATTCGGTGTCAAACCGCGTTACGGCACTCGGTGCAGACCACGTACTGATCAATACCGGCGAAGACTACTTCGACTCGTTTGCGAGCATCTGGCTACAGTAGCAAAGCGGCAGCAAGGTCGGCTTACTCTGCGAGGATGTGTGCCGGCAGGTCATCGCGGATGATCGTATCGCAGTACTCACAGCGGACACCGTCGTCGCCGACGGCAAAGCGCGAGTCGACGGGTTCGTTCTCGGTCGTGATGCAGTTGTGGTTCGGGCATTCGAGGACGCCCTCGACGACCGACGGGCGCTCGACGCGGCCTTTTTCGACAACCTCGTAGTCGCGAATGATGTTGATCGTCGCCGCAGGGGCAATGAGCGAGAGCACGTCGACCTCGTTCTGTGAGAGTTCGCGGCCCTCAACCTTGACCACATCCTTGTGACCCAGGCGGTCCGAGGGCATATTCATCGCGACGGAGACGGAGTCGCCACTGGTGCCGTCAATGCCGAGAATCGCCAGGACGTTTAGCGCCTGTCCGCCCGCGATGTGGTCGATGACGGTGCCGTTCTGGATCTTCGAAACGCGGAGTTGCTGGTCGTTGTCGCTCATTGGTCGCCTCCGAGCATCAGGTCAAGCAGCGCCATCCGTACGGGAACACCGTTGTGGGCCTGCTGGAAGTACTGTGCGTGGGTGGTCTCGTCGACGTCGTGAGCGATCTCGTCGACGCGTGGGAGCGGATGCATCACGGTCAGGTCGTCTTTGGCCGCCGCAAGCGTGTCGCCGTCGATCTGGTACTGGCCGGCGACTTCGCGGTACTCGCTCTCGTCGGGGAACCGCTCGGCCTGGATGCGGGTCACGTAGAGCACGTCCAGTTCCGGGAGTATGTCGTCAAGTTCGGTGTGTTCGCGGATGCCTGCGCCGGCCTCGTGGAGGTCGTAGCGAACCGACCGCGGAAGCTGGAGCGACTCCGGGCTAATGAAGTGCTGGCTGGCGTCGACGGTCGTGAGTGCGTGGGCCAGCGAGTGGACGGTTCGTCCGTACTTCAGGTCGCCCATGATGCCGATAGTCAAGTCGTCGAAGCCGGCGTTTTCACGGATCGTGTAGAGGTCGAGCAGCGTCTGTGTCGGGTGCTGACCGGCCCCGTCGCCGGCGTTGACGAGCGGCACGTCGACGAACTCGCTCGCCATCTTCGCGGAACCCTCCATCGGGTGCCGGAGCACGAGCGCGTCGGTGTACCCCTCGACGACGCGGACAGTGTCAGCCAGTGACTCGCCTTTTTTCACGCTTGAGGACTCGACAGAGCCCATGTCGACGATGTCGCCGCCGAGGCGTTTCATCGCCGTTGTGAAGCTCATCTTCGTCCGGGTGCTCGGCTCGAAAAAGAGGAGGCCAAGCAGCGTGTCGCTGTGCCGGTCCGCGAACGCTCCCGGGTCAGCCGCGATGTCAGCCGCGTGGTCGAGCACCGTCTCGATGTCGCCCCGCGAGAGTTGTTTCGCGCTGATGATGTGGTCGTGCCGCATTTCACTCGATACCGCGCTCCGGACGCTCTTGAATCCCCCGACACGGGAATTGAACGGTCACTTACATCGTCAGGTTCGGCTTCAGGAACATCGTCGCTGGGTTCGAAAGCAAGGCCAGAGGGAGCGTAGCGGCCAAAATAACACGACGAGGCGACTCGTCAGGGGTTGCTCTGCCAGACATCGACGCGGGGCTCGGTGTACGCCTTGCCGACGATGTCCGGGACGCCGTCACCGTCGAGGTCGACGACCTTCGCCTCGTGGGTGGGGATGCCGGTGTTCAGTTCCTTCTGCTCAAAATTCCCCGCGCCGTCGTTGTGGAACACGAGCTGTCGCGGTTCGTGTCCGTCCTCTAGACCCATTTCTGCGACGAAGATATCGGGATTACCGTTACCGTCGAAGTCCGCCACGTCGAGGCTGTGCGGGTTCGAAAGGTCGTCGTGCAGCAGGGTCAGGTCCCACTCGGGTGGGTCGAACACGCCCAGCCTGGCCGGGCGGTCGTCGAGATACGGTTCGTCACCCTCGACGAGGATTATCTCTAGGTCGCCGTCGCCGTCAACGTCCTTGATAGCGACGCGAGTACACTGCCAGTCCTCGGCGATTGGCTCCCGGTCCCATCCGTCGGCCGTCCGGTGGAAGACGTTGGGGCCGGCGACGATTTCGACCGCACCGTCCCCGTCAATGTCCTCGACAGCGACGCCCTCAACATCGAGGTCCTCGGCGACGACGTGTCGGTTGGCCACCGGCCACGGTTCTCGCGTCGGGTCCGCAGGAATATCGTAGTAGAACACTGTCTTTGACTCCTGGGACAGCCCAACGACCTCGTTCTGTCCATCGCCGTCCACGTCCGCCACAGCGGTGTCGTGATATTTCTCGAAATCGTCGGTGATGAGCCGGCGCGTCCACTGCTTCCGTGGGTTGTCCGGTATCTCGAACCACCACAGTTTGTGCTGGTGGATGTTCTGGCCGGCGACCATATCCGGTCGGCCGTTCCCCGTGATGTCACCAAGCGAGCCACCGACGGATAGTTCCGGTGCGCTGGCAACGTCGTGGCGCTCCCAGCCGGGGTTTTCGTACCAGAACACGTTCGTCTGGAGCCAGCGAGCCAGCGGCCCCATACCGAATACGGACAGCAAGTCGACTGACTTGTCGACGAGTGGGAACTGGACCTCGTGCGTGTCGCCGAGCGCCCCGACGATGACGTCCGGTCGGCCGTTCCCCGTGAGGTCGGTTGTGAGACAGAAGCTCATCGTACTCGCCGGCGGCGAGGCTTCGATGCGCTCGTGATGTAGGTTCATGTCCCAGCCCTTCGGGTACATCGGTATTGTTATAGCCGGGCTAACACCGGCCGACAGCGGCCACAACCTGAAACTGCGCCCGACAATGGAACCCAGCGCGTAAGGGTAGGCAACAGCCAACCGACGTAAGTCAGACCTTCCGGCCCAGTTTTGCGGTCACTGTTTGTGATTCATAGTACGAGGATTCAAAACCGATAGGCAGTCCACCCTCACTATGCTCGCAATCGCTGGCGGCAAGGGTGGCTGTGGCAAAACGATCATCGCCCTCGGGCTCGGTCAGGCACTGGGAACGCCCACCCGGCGGTCGCTAGTCGTGGACACCGACCGCGACATGCCGAACCTCCACCGTCGCGCTGGCGTCGCTCCGACACCCGGAATCGCTGATATCACAGCCTCGGCTGAGCCGACCGCAGTTGCCCAGCCCGCCACGACCGTCGAGAACGTCGACGTACTTCCCTGTCAGACCGCACCCGGAGCCGCTATCGACAATGCTATTGACAGTCTGTCTCGGTGTGATGGCCCTGTAGTACTCGACTGTCCAGCCGGCGCTGGCCCGGATGCCGCCCAGCCGCTACGGGCGGCCGACAGGACAGTGCTTGTGAGTGCACCAACCCGACAGAGCCTCACCGACACAGCCAAAACCGCGGCGATTGCCCGTGCGCTTGACGCGCCGCCCGCCCTCACAGTCCTCGTCGGCGGTGACGGGTCCGTGGACCCATCGGACCTGCTGTCCTGCTCGGGAACGGTTCACGTTCCATCGGTGTCGAGGCCGTTGGAATCGGACCGGGCGGTGGCAAAATACGTCGAGATGGCGAACGTTCTCGCCAAGCGGAATACTTAATCTCGTGGGTAAATAAGCTCTCAGTGGTATGGCCAACCGGTTGCGAACGGGCATCGATGTCCTCGACAGAAAGCTCGATGGTGGCATCCCTGCGGGGAGTATCGTCGTGCTCTCTGCCCAGCCGGCTAGCCAAGCGGAGCTGTTCCTCTACGAACTTACCGCCACGCGCGGGACGCTGTGGCTGTCGCTCGACCGGACCGCCGAATCAGTCATCGCGAGCATCGAACAGACGCCGGCCAATACCGGCGACCCGACAGTGCGGCACATCTCCGGCGAAGCGCCGCTTGACAACGCCGGCAAGCTCGTCTCGGCACTGCCGGAGACCTCAAACCTCATCGTCGACCCGCTCGACGTGCTGGAAGCCCAAGAGCCACACTCGCGCTTTCGCGCGTTCATGAACGACCTGCAGAACCATATCGTCAACACCGGGAGCCTCGCTATCGTCCACTGTCTCGACGGCCGTGACGTGCCACCGCTTCGAGATACGACCGAGCACTTCGCTGACGTGGTGTTCCAGCTTAACACCACAACGAACGGTGACGAGGTCGAAAACCGGCTCGCGATTCCGAAGTTCCGCGGCGGGCGCGCTCCCACTGATATCATCAAGCTCAATCTCGTCGAAGAGGTCAGCATCGATACGAGCCGCGACATCGCCTGATTCTATTCGCCGCCGGGCCGTGGCTCTCTGTCCGTCGAGCCGAACTCAGTGCCGACGAGTATCAACAAGAATAGTCCGAGACCAACGCCAACGCCTGCTGCCAATCCTGCGCCGGTGCTTCCAGTCAGCACGACCGTGCCGACGCCAAACGCGATTCCCGGCGGGAGCGCGAGCAGTGACGGGTACACCAGCGACACTCGCATGCGTAGTGATGACGTGTCGTGCGTATAACGGTTCTCCCGTATTGGCCGTCAGAAAGTGGCAGTTGCTAGCGCCTAGAACGGTAAAACCGCCCGCTACCGCTCGATACCGCAACCCCGTTCGCTATCGCTCAGCACCGTAGAACCGCTCGGCGTGCTCGCGACGAAGTTACTCTTCGGCGCCTTCGATCTCTTCGACGATCTCCTCGGCGTCAACGTCGGCGTCTTCCAGCGCGTCTTCGATGTCAGCACCGCCGGCACCGCCCATGCCGCCCATCATGCCGGGCATGCCCATGCCGCCGCCACCGATCTCTTCCTGCACGATGATGCGGTCAATATCGAGTAGCTGCGTGAGCTGCTGGGCGATCTGCTGTTTGCCCATCATCCACTGCTGGTTCATCGTCAGCTGCGGCGTCGCCTCGATGTAGAGCGTCTCTTTCTCGACTTCGACGGTTTCGTACTCGGGCTCGGACTCTTCGTCTTCATCCTCGTCCTCGCTCTCGACGAGCTGTTCTTCCTCGACGGTGTCAGTCTCGAACCACACGTCGAGTTCCATGTCGAGCATCATCTGGATGATGCCCTGTGCCTTCTCCTCGCGGTCCGTGACCTCTTCGAGGACCTCGTAGTCGTACTCGACGTCTTCACCGGCCAGCGGGTGGTTGAAGTCCACTCGCGCGCGGCCGCCGATGATGGTCTCGACGTGGCCGTGTTCGCCCTCGAGGTCGACGTGCGCGCCGGGGTAGCGGTCGTCCTCGGGGATCTTGTCCTTCGAAACCGTCCGGACCTCTTCCTCGTCGTACTCGCCGAAGGCGTCGGCAGCCGCAACGGTCACGTCACCCTCGTCGCCGACCTCCTTCCCGTAGATGTCCTGCTCGACATCCGGGAAGATGTGGTTCTCACCCAGCACGATGGTTCGCGGACCGAACTCCTGCTGTTCGGTATCAATACCGTCGTCCTCGGCGACTTCCTCGTCGGTCGTATCGACAAGCTGACCGCCGTCAACGGTGCGGGCAGTGTAGGCGAGCTTGACGACATCGCCCTTCTGGAGTCCCTCGGCCTGTTCTTCTTCGTCTGCGGTCTCCTCGTCTACGTCGGTCTCAGACTCGTTGCTCATACCCTGTTCGTCAGTCGTGGCACTCTTAAGGACAACGTTTCCCGGTCAGTAGCGGTCGAAGAACTTCGGAAGTGGTCGGCTAGTACTCGCTTTCGGCCAGCAGTCGGTCAAACTTCTCTCGGTCGATGTTCCGTCCCGAAATGGGAAGGACGACCGTCTCGCCCCGTAGTTCGTCACCAGCCTGAATCGCTGCGGCGACAGCCGTCGCACAGGCCCCTTCCATGACGATGCGGTCTGTTTCGAACAGGCGCGCCACGGCATCGGTAATGGCGTCTTCGGACACGAGTCGGAAATCGGCGAGTCCCGCCTGCAGGATTTCGGTCGGGAGCGCGAACGGAACCCGGGTTGCGACACCCTCGGCGATAGTGTCGACGCTGTCGAGGGCGTCCAGCGTCTCGTCCTGCCAAGCGCGGTACACCGCGGGCGCGCCCGCAGCCTGCACGCCGACGACATCGGCGTCGGTCATCGCCCCGAGCGTAGTGCAGTACCCGGCCGCGGCGGTGCCGCCGCCGACGGGGCAGAACACACGGTCGACGTCGGGGCGCTCGTCAAGGATTTCGAGCCCCGCCGTGCCGACGCCGGCGAGCAGCTTCGGTTCGTTGCCCGAGTGGACGTAGCGCGCCTCGCGCTGGGTCGCCAAGTCCTCGATGTGTTCGCGGGCCTCATCGTAGTCCTCGCCGTACTGGATGACTTCTGCGCCGAGTTGCTCCAGCGCGCCGACCTTTCCGGCGTTGGCTTCTTCGGGGACGCCGATAGTAACGGGTACGTCGAACTCACGCCCGGCCCAGGCGATAGACTGGCCGTGGTTTCCCGTGCTCGCGGCGAGCAGTCCGGCGTCGTGGAACTCCTCGTCGAGGGACGCGACGAGGTTCACCCCGCCGCGGACTTTGAACGCGCCGGTCGGGAGCGTATCTTCTCGCTTGAGCAAGACATCCGCGTCGAGGGCTTCGGAGAGGGCTTCGCTTCGGACCAGGGGCGTCTCCGGGAGGTGCTGTCGGATGCGTTGCCGGGCGCGCGCGACCGTTGCAACTGTCGGCGGCGTCAGGTCGTGGTACGGAAAGAGGGTCGTCTCGTCCGGGGAGTCGATCGGTTCGTAGCGACCGGCCATACTACTACCCGGGAGAGCGGAGACAGTAAAGGGCGCGGTCGACGGGAGTGTTTTTCAGCGGCCCGGCCCAGCCACACAGTATGTACGAAGTCGAGGTGAAAGTGCCGGCGGATATCGAGGCTGTCGCGGAGCGACTCGACGAGCTCGGAGCCGAACAGGTCGATACGGTGATACAGACGGACACGTACTACGATGCGCCCCACCGGGATTTCGCCGAGACAGACGAGGCGTTCCGGGTCCGCCGTGAAACAAGAAAAGGGGTAACGAACACGAAAGTCACCTACAAGGGGCCACTCCTCGAAGCGGAGTCGAAGAGCCGAGAAGAGTTCGAAACGGGCGTCGAGAACGGCGACCACATCGACGCTATCGTCCAGCACCTCGGCTTCGAGCCCGCGGCGACGGTCCGGAAGAACCGCCGAGTCTACGAGGTCCGAGAGTACGATGTCACCCTCGACGCTGTCGACGATGTCGGCGAGTTCGTCGAAGTCGAGCGCGAAACCGACGGCGATATCGAACCCGTTCGAGAAGGAGCCTACGAGGTGCTTCGGGACCTCAGTCTGAACCCCAACGACCAGCAACGGACCTCCTATCTCGGGATGCTACTTAGCGATGCGAACGAGTAATCATTCCGCTGTTATCTGTTCCCGTAAGTTATAGAACCCGGCCAGACGAAGTCGAGTCAATGACTGAGCGGAACATCCACGTCCAACCTGCAAGCGGACTCGCAGTCGAAGATCAGGACATCGAAGTCGTAGAGCGCAAGGGTATCGGCCATCCGGACTCCATCTGTGACGGCATCGCAGAGACGGTTTCACGTGCACTGGCACAGACGTACATCGACCGGTTCGGCACAGTCTTGCACTATAACACAGACGAGACACAGCTCGTCGCCGGCACTGCCGCCCCTGCGTACGGCGGCGGCGAAGTGCTTGAGCCGATCTACATTCTGGTCGTCGGTCGAGCGACGAAGAAGTTCGACGGCGAGCGTATCCCGGCTGAAAGCATCGCCCTCCGGGCCGCACGCGACTACCTCGACGAGCAGTTCCCCCACCTCGATCTCGGCTCCGACGTCATCGTTGACGTTCAGTTCGGCGAAGGGTCAGGCGACCTCCAGACCGTGTTCGGTGAGGAAGCAGCAATTCCGATGGCAAACGATACCAGCTACGGTGTCGGCCACGCCCCGCTAACGGAAACCGAACAGATCGTCCGCAACACCGAGCAGAAATTGACCGGCGAGTACGCCGAGTCCAACCCAGTCGTTGGCCAAGACGTGAAGGTGATGGGCAAGCGCGAGGGCGACCACATCGACGTGACTGTGGCCGTTGCGATGGTCGACGAACACGTCCTGGACCTCGATGCGTACAAAACTGCCGTTTCGGACGTGCGAGCGTTCGTTACTGACCTCGCCGAAGAGTACACCGACCGAGACGTAACGGTCCACGTCAACACGGCCGACGATTACGACGCCGAGTCCATCTATCTCACCACCACCGGGACAAGCGCCGAGCAAGGCGATGACGGCTCTGTCGGGCGCGGGAACCGCGCGAACGGCCTCATCACGCCGAACCGCCCGATGAGCATGGAAGCGACATCTGGCAAGAACCCAGTCAACCACATCGGGAAGATCTACAATCTCCTTTCGACAGAAATCGCACAGTCCGTCGCAAATGAAGTCGATGGCATCCGACAGGTCCAGATGCGCCTGCTCTCACAGATCGGGTCGCCGATTGACGAGCCCCACGTTGCTGACGCGACGGTCGTCACCGAAGACGGCGTTGCGGTCGGCGATGTCGAAGCAGACATTCAGGCCACAATCGACGACGAACTGGCCGATGTGACCGACATCACGCGGCAGGTCATTGAGGGCGACCTCTCCACGTTCTGAGACGGCGAGGCGACACCCCTTTACTCACTGCTAGTCAACTCGCTGGCATGCATCCGCCAGACGCCGACAGCGTGCTCGTCCGCCACGGCGAACTCGGCGTCAAGAGCAACCAAGTCCGTCGAAAGATGGAGCAGCAACTGGCGGACAATCTCCGCGCGATGCTCGACGCGCGCGACCTGTCAGGAGGCATCGAACAGCGACGGAACCGGCTGTTCATCCATACTGACCAGCCAGAGAGTGTGGCCGCAGCCGCGGCCGACACGTTCGGCGTCACCTCCGCCTCGGCGGTCACGACCGTCGATCCGACGTTGTCTGCAATCAAAACGGCACTGGCCGCGACCGCACGAGAACAGCACGACGGCGGCACTTTCGCTGTCAACGCTCGCCGGGCAGGGCCAGCAGACGCACACCCCTTTTCGAGTACGGACATCGAATCCGATGGTGGGACCGCCGTCTGGGAGGCAATTGAAGAACTGGGCGGCGAGCCCGCCGTCGACCTCAACGACCCCGATTTCGAACTGTTCGTCGAGTGTCGCGCCGACGAGGCGTACGTCTTCTGTGAGAAACGTTCGGGCCCGGGCGGACTCCCACTCGGGACCCAGCGGCCCGTCGTTGCCCTCATCAGCGGTGGTATCGACTCGCCGGTCGCCGCCTGGAAGCTCATGAAACGCGGCGCACCCGTGATTCCAGTCTACGTCGACCTCGGTGACTACGGCGGCCCCGACCACCGGGCACGAGCCGTTTCGACCGTCAAAACACTCGCCTCGTACGCACCCGGGCACGACCTGTCCGTCAACGTCGTTGAGGCCGGTGACGTCGTCACCGACCTCTCTCAAAATCTCGGGTCGCTCCGAATGCTCGTTCTCCGCCGGTTCATGCTCGCAGTCGCTGAGGCTATCGCGCACGACTGCGACGCTGTCGGCATCGTCACCGGCGAAGCTATTGGGCAGAAATCCAGCCAGACGAGCGCGAACATCGCAGTCACCGATGCCGCAACCACACTCCCCGTGTACCGACCGAACCTCACCGTCGACAAGTCCGAGATAACCGATCATGCGCGAACCATCGAGACCTTTGAGGATTCGACAATCGACACCGGTTGCAACCGCGTCGCGCCATCACATCCGGAAACCAATGCCTCGCTAGAGGCGGTTCGGGTAGCCGAACCCGACGACCTGTTCGAGCGCGCCGAAGCCTGCGCCCAGGACCGTACTGTCGTCCCCATCGAAAGCTAAATTTCCGGGGCGGGCCAGGGTTGAGCCATGACGCAGGTCTGTCTCGTCGGGAGCGACGACGTGAATCTTCGATACGAACTCCTCTCTCGCGAGACCGCACGGAACGCACTCGCCACCTACGACCTGCAGGAACCGTTTGCGAATACCGTCGCCGTCGACACCGTGAGCCTCGGGGCGGCGGTGGCGCTGCTCAACGACCTGAACTGGTATCTCGTTCGCTTCGCTGACGCCGCGTTCGTTCGTGATCCGTCAATTAGTGAGACGGAATGGCTCTCTCGAAACCTCGCCGCAGCGATACGAGACGACGACATCGCGCCCGAAGAGACCGGGCGCTTTCTCAAGGTGTACGGCATCGTCGACCCGGACAGGACCAGCGACGCTGACGATGAAGGCCCGACGGAAGGAGAGTCAACGCCCGACACGCAGGCGATGGAAGCCGACGGCCCACCGGAACTGGTCGAGCCGATGCTCCTGACACGGACTGGCGACACGATTCCCGACTACGACCTCCAAGATGTGGACGAAACGCTCATCGTTAGAGTGACCGAGTCGGAGTTCGGGGCCTGAGTCGGGTCACGCTGCGCGCAAGACAGACCGTTTTCAGTCGAACATTCCGGTCGACATGTATCGCTCACCACTGTCCCAGTAGACTGTGACGACGAGCGGGTCGTCAACACCGTCCCTGATGAGTTGCTCAGCAAACTCTCTTGCCGCGAGGTTCGACGCACCCGAGGACTGGCCGACGAGGATTCCCTCCTCGTGGGCGAGGCGGCGGCACTCGTCTTCCGCGTCCGGGAGTTCGACCGTCATCACGTCGTCCAGCAGATCGGTGTCTAAGTTGTCGCTGACGAATCCCGGCCCCATTCCCTGAAAGCTATCCTCGCCAGTGCCCGGTTCCATCCCCGAAAGCACAGCGTTGTCCGCCGGCTCGACCGCGACGATGTCTATCCCAGGAAACGCGTCCCGCAGTCGACGGCCGGTGCCGGTGAGTGTCCCGCCGGTGCCGACACCGGCCACCAGCGCGTCGACAGTCCGGTCGCCCACCTGTTCAAGTATTTCCTCGCCCGTCGTCTCGTAGTGCGCTGTCGGGTTCGCCGGGTTCTCGAACTGCCGGAGTTGGACGTAGTCATCGCGCTCGCATAGCTCGTTTGCGCGCTCCTTCGCGTCGGAGATATCACCCTCGACAAGTTCGATCTCCGCGCCGTACGCCTTCATTATCTGCCGGCGCTCCGGCGACTTCGAGGACGGCATCACTAGCACCACGTCGTACCCCTTCGTTGCCCCGACCATCGCCATCCCAATGCCAGTGTTCCCACTCGTCGGCTCGACAAGCGTATCATCCGGTTGGAGCGAGCCGTTTCGTTCGGCGTCGTCAATCATGTACTTCGCCGGCCGGTCCTTCGCGGACCCACCGGGATTGAACGACTCGATCTTCGCTGCAACGGTTGCCCCCTCCGGTGCGCGAACCGAGACCAGTGGGGACCCGATTGTATCGAGAATAGAGTCTTTCATCGCCGCCGGCTACGCGGCCCCGACTTAAACGCCTACTGAAGGTCTCAAACGGTTCGTGGACTTCCGAGACGCGGCAGTCCTTTCCGGCGTCGACACCGTCTCACGTGAACATATTTATGTCGTCGACCGGCAGCACCGAGTAATCGACTGACAGCGTGTCTTTCGTGGCTCGGACTTTACCGACGAACGCAGAGATGTCCTCTAACTGGCCCTCCAGCACAAATAGTTCCATACAGTACCGGTCGCCGACGTGGCTGTGGAAGTTCGACGCGACGATGGACTCGTGGTCGTGGCGGAGATGCATCATTTTCTCCTCGACGGTTGTCGTCTCGTAGTCGAACAACACAGTGACGACCGCCATCAGTTCGCGGTCTTCCAGCCGCTTGTCCTCAAACTCTCCCATCAGATTCCGGACTGCTTCTCGAACAACTTCGCTGCGACCCGTGTACCCATGTTCATCGGCGAACGTGTCGATTCGCTCCTCCAGCTCGTCCGGCATCGAGATACTTACAACGCCC
This sequence comes from Haloarcula sp. R1-2, assembly GCF_011627385.1. NCBI lineage: Archaea > Methanobacteriati > Methanobacteriota > Halobacteria > Halobacteriales > Haloarculaceae > Haloarcula > Haloarcula sp. R1-2. The sequence goes on along the minus strand of NZ_JAANTG010000001.1, from coordinate 633 downwards.
ATATATTAACTGAGCGCCGTTAGAGTATTAATAGTTCATATCTCTCCGCACAGACTGGCATTCCTTCGGATAGCGCTGCCGCTTCGTCTCTCAAGCTACGGCGACTGGCTTGTCGACTTGATGTGACTGTTTAAATACAGAAAGCCCACTCGGGAGAGATGTCTCTCCTGAGTGGGCTTGATAGGTATGAATGGTGGCGGCGAACCGCGTTTCCCAGAGGCTCGCGCACTCCAGTACTCCCCGGAACGCTGGTGGGCTTATCTTCCGTGTTCGGGATGGGTACGGGAGGCAACCCCACCGCTGTGGCCGCCTAACGTCGAGTCACGGAATCGAACCGCGATAGTACCAGTCTCGATCAACTTTTCCACCGTGTGATTACGTGCGATCCAGTTTGCGCCTGGACTCGTTCAGCGACGAGTTAAATCGTCGGTGAATGAGTCACAGTGCGTATGAATGATGGCTTTGGTCTGTTAGTGCTCGTGGGCTTAACGTCTCGTTACCTCGACGCGCACACCCCGAGTCTATTGACCGCGTCTTGTACGCGGGACCTCGGCGGTGTCTCTTTTCCAAGTGGGTTTCGAGCTTAGATGCGTTCAGCTCTTACCCCGTGTGGCGTGGCTACCCGGCACGTGC